>CAJJBU010000008.1 GCA_905182495.1 Flavobacteriales bacterium UBA952 | reverse complement strand
GATTCGATTTGTCTCATTTTGTACGACAAATGCCGGTCCTTTACCTGGTTTCACATGTTGAAACTCGATGATTTGAAAAAGTTTTCCGCTGTGCTTGATACACACACCGTTCTTAATATCTGAAGTATTTGCCATAGGTTAAAATATGGGCAAATATATGTTTTTCCAAGGACTGCAACAACTTGGGTGATTTGAAATTGTTTTTATTTCCTGAAAGAATATTTTCGAACAACTTTTTGAAGACCTTTGCGTTATTCTAATAAAAAAAATGAAAACGTATTTGTTGATTTTCTTTCTGATCCTGCAGTCTTTTGACCATTGCTCAAATTAATATAGATCAAATTGATATTTATCGCGATTCATATGGAGTGCCACATATCTATGGGAATACGGATCAAGAGGCAGCTTATGGATCTGGCTTGGGCGCATGCAGAAGATGATTTTGAAACGATTCAAAATACTTTTTTACCGTCTAAAGGATTGATGGGGATGCACTGGAGGTAAAGAGGGAGTGGTATTATGGATTACCTAGTGGAATTACTGCGTTGCCGAGAAACCGCAAGCGCCCATAAGAAAGATTTGTCAACGGAAGTTATTAAAGTCATTGAAGGGTATGTAGCAGGGATTAATGCCTATGCTAAAGCACACCCCGAGGAGGTTTTGGTGAAGCATAGTTTTCCTATGTCTGTCATGGATTACTTGACGGGATATAATCTGATCATCCATTTTTTCTCAGATACGGGAGATATTTTAGGGGAACTCATCGGTAATAAAGTGAGTACGGTCGAAGAAGTGGAAATGGAAAAGAAAACGATTGGTTCAAATGCTTTTGCATTTAGCAGGAAAATCATGGAACATAACAAGACCGTTTTGAATGTAAATACACACCAACCATTGGAGGGGCCGTTTTCTTGGTATGAGGCCCATCTTAGCTCAAATGAAGGTTGGAATATTTTAGGAGGCTTGTTTCCAGGGGCTCCATTTCCGATGATCGGAACCAATGAACATTTGGGTTGGACACACACTTACAATTATCCTGACTTGATTGATGTCTATGAACTGCGTGTAAATCCCTAAAAACAAGTCATGAGTATTGGCTAGATGGCGAGTGGGTTCTTTTTGAAGAGTCATCAGTGAAGCTTAAGGTGAAGACGAAAATTGGGCTCTCAATTAAAGGTGAAGAAGAAATTAATTTGGAGTGCTTTTGGTCCTGTTATTAAAAACAAAAAAGGATATTTTGCCTTTTATTCTAATGCGTTTGAAAACATTTCATCTGTCGATGAATGGTATCACATGGGAAAGGCAAGAAATTGGTCTGAATTTAAAACGGCTTTAAAAATGATGTCGGTACCTAGATTTAATGTGGTTTATGCGGATCGGGAAGATCATATATTTTGGATGAACAATGGACGTATTCAAAAAAGACCATTGGGAGGGAAGAGGTTCAATGGGCTCATGCGAGGGGAGTCCACGAGCCTTAATAAACACTGGATACCATGCCTATGAGGATTTACCGAAATTATTAGACCCTGAGCATGGTTATCTTTTTAATACAAACAATACTCCTTTTAATAGCGCACACGAATTGGACAACTTAAAGGAAGAAGACTTTAGGCAGCTTCAGTTGGGTTTTAAAGAGTCAGAAAATAACCGAAGTGCAAGGTTTGTTGACTTGATGAAAAATCAAGAAACCTTAAGTATGGACGACTTTTATAGGATTAAGTATGATATTCAGTATCCTGATTCGATTTGGACTCCTTCTGGTGCAAATATTGTTTTTGGTGCTAATCGAGCAGCATACCCAAATTATAAAGTGTTGATTAGTCTCATTCAAGATTGGGACAAGCGGGGTGATACGACAAGTGTGGCGCTGCGCAATGGGCGATTTATTATAATAATTTCCTAGAACTTAGGAAGCAAAGGATTGGGTGAAACAGAGCGCATGGAGCAGGCGCTAAAGGCAACGAAGAAGCATTTGAAAAAGCATTTTGGCAGACTGGATATTCAGCTTGAAAGATTATCAAGTGCACCACAGGGGTAATAAGAGAGTTGGCGGTTCCTGGATTGACGGATATGATTGCTGCGATGACGAGTACGCCATTTGAAAAAGGAACAGGCTAAGCCCGTTCACGGTGAATCTTATATTATGATTCTTCAATACTCGGAGGATGGCGTTGAGATTGAAACGGTATTGCCTTATGGGAATTCCCGCAGAGTCTCAAGTAACATTTTACAGATCAGATGGAAATGTATGCGCGGCAGGAAAGAAAAAAGATGACCTTGGATAAGAATACTTATTGCTACCAATGCTGTAAGGCATTACCATCCAAAATAGCGGAGTTAGTTATTTTTTAAGAGCTCAATCGAATCCTTGTTGAAGTTTGATTCTTTTGTACTTGTAAAGCTTTCCTATGGCTTGTTTAAAGGTTCTTTTACTCATTCCAAGTTCCGCATTGATTAAGTCTGGTGGGAGACTTGTCACAGAAGCATAAGTTCCTCCTTTTTCTCGAAGTAAGCCTAGTATCTTTTCTTCCGCCAAATCATACTTTACGTAGCTCGTTGCCTCAAGGCGTATATCAAGCTTGCCATCAGTTCTTACCTTTTCTACATATCCTTTTCGCTCCTCTCCTGGTTCAATGTGTGCAATGATGTTGGAATCAAAAATCATTCCATCATATTTGTTATTTACGATGACGCTTATTCCCTAGGTCATTCTGTTCACAAATCAAGAGTTCAACTTCTTCACCGTCTAATTCTTCTTTACAAGGTAATAGCGATTTTTTAACACGCATGCTTCCAAAAAGGCGGTCTGTTTGAACATCGTATCTTAAAACAAAGAGGTAATACTCTTCTTCATCGAGTCTATATAGTTGCTCGCTGAAAGGAACCAGTAGGTTTTTATCTAAGTCCCCAATCAACAAAAGCTCCAATTGGCTGCACTTGGGTCACCCGAAGATATTTAAAACCTCCTAATCAGTAGGAAAGGCTCCTCCGTGGTACATACGATTCGTTGCATTGAGTCTTTGAAAACAAACACGTCAACTTTCTGTCCCACTTCATAGGAGTCTAGTAAATATTTTTGAGGAAGCAGGACCTCATTTCCTTGCTCGTCTTCCAAAAAAGCGCCGGGAGGGGTAAAGCGGTCAATGGTTAATGTATTTATTAGTCCTAGCTGCATTGTTATTTGTTTTGACGGTTCTTTCTACTTTTGTATTTCCCTGTGGTCACAGAAAGACCAGTAGGGTCTTTCCTGTAGGATCTCTTCATTTTCCGAATTGTTTTTTTGTCTAACATTTCGGGAGTTTTTTCTTCTTTCAATCTGTTTTCGGGAGTTCTAGCGACATGGCCTATATCTCCAACTTGTTTCTTTTCACTCGTAGGATTGATCCAATCTTTTTTCAATCTCTTTCGCTCGAGTTTCCCCGTTCTTGGATTCATTTGTATAAAACTTTTCGGTGCCAATTCTGGTGAATTTACTGCAATAACATCCTCGATTAGTTCCCAATATGCACCATTGTAGGTGTAGGCATCGTAAGAGAAATCAGGTACATAATAGGAGTAAAGCCCTTCCATTGAGGGGGCCTCGGGTGAAAGGTGGTCCATAACAATCCTTCCATATTTATCTTCAAATCGCATGTTCATTACTGCTCGATTTGAATATTCAAATATAATTCGTTTTTGAATTTTTCCGTTGGAAACAAAAACAGGACTTCCAAAACGAACGCTTTTTTTTCCTAGAACCAGAACGTCTAGAATTTTAAAATTACTACCTGCTGTGCCTCCATCCCAACCTAGTAGAAGGTACTCTGTTTTCTTTCCATTTTCAAATGGGATGATTTTATAGTAGAGCGCACCATACCATTCTGTGAAATTTAATGATGTTACAGGTTTGCTTTCGTAAGCATCAACCTTATCACGGAGTTCAACGATTCTGATCTTGTTTTTATCATTAATCATTACAAAACCGCCGTAGGAATAGGACATGTCTGGGTATTCAATGTTCCAATTTAAGATTCTGATTTTTCCATCAGGGCTGTCTAAAATAGCTATGGATTCTAAGTGCTCGAATTTGTAGGTGAAGGCATCAGTTAATTTTAGAAAATCATTTAATTTATTTTTGAATTTCTCATTTTCTAAATCCATCTCTTCTGCAGTCAATGCTTGTCTAAATTTGAGTAGCGATTTATTAAGCTCAATTTCCTCTTTTTCAAGCATGGGTTGTCCAAATACAGCCGCTGTCTGAAGTAATACCGTGATTAATATTGGAATGATTAAACGCATCGTATCTTAGAACGATTAAGAATTGAAAGAGTTACGCTCAAAGCTTTTTTAAGCTAGCAATCGTTTCGCTTGGGTTTTCGGATTTAAAAACATAGCTACCAGCAACAAGAGCATCTGCTCCGGCTTCGCTTAATTTTTTCCCTGTTTCTATATTCACGCCGCCATCAACTTCTATGATAACTGATGCATTGTTTTCCTCAATTAGTGTCTTTAATTTTTTAACCTTAGCCACACTGGATTCAATGAATTTTTCCCCTCCGAATCCTGGGTTAACAGACATGATTAATACAAGGTCAAGATCATGAATAACCTCTTCGAGGACACTTACAGGTGTATGGGGGTTAAGAGCGACTCCTGCCTTGATACCAAAACTTTTGATGAGTTGAATACTTCGGTGGAGATGCGTACACGCTTCGAAGTGAACGGTAATGATATCGGCTCCTGCATCAACAAATTCTTTAATGAAATGATCTGGGTTGACAATCATTAAATGTACATCAAGTATTTTGTCTGTGTGCTGGTTAACACTTTTTAGTATCGGGAATCCGAAAGAAATATTCGGAGCGAATACACCATCCATGACATCAATATGAAGCCAATCCGCTTCTGAGGCGTCAAGCATTTTGGTGTCGCGTTCTACATTTCCAAAATCACACGATAATATTGAGGGCGATACAATCATTCTTTTTTTAACAAATTTAATCACTTTTAATGACAGTGACATTCATTTGGTGTGTGGTCATTCATTATTATCTACCTTTAATCTCTAATTTATTAAATGTTCAGTATTACTTTCATCATTATTGGTCTCACTGTTTTAATCTCTTACCAAGGGTTTTCTAACGATTTATTTAAAGAAAAGAGCATGTATATGCCTTACAGGGTTAAATACAACAATGAGTATTACAGAATTATGTCTCATATTTTTGTTCATGGAGATTGGGGACATCTCTGCTTTAATATGTTCTCCCTTTATTTTTTAGGTAGTTTTTTGGAGACGCAGTGGACTTATGAATTTGGGCTGTCTGCGAACTATTATTTTATTGCCTTATATTTTGGTGGGGGAGTTGTCGCCACACTGTGGCCTTTTTACAGGAATTCCGAAAACGCATTATACAGATCTCTTGGTGCGTCAGGAGCAGTTTCTTCTGTAATTTTCGGTGCGATGTTATGGCAGCCTGAGCTTGAGCTTTACTTAATGTTTATCCCTATTCCTATTAAAGCATATGTCTTAGGTCCATTGTATTTACTCTATGAATATTATTCAATGAAACGCGGAGGTTCCGGAATTGCCCACGATGCCCATTTGGGAGGTGCATTGTTTGGAATTTTATTTGTATTATTGATTGATAGCAATAAAGGAATTGAATTTTTAGCTCTCTTTTTATAATATGGGTGTTTTATATATCAACAATAACGGTAATATTTTACCAAACTCTTCTCCAACTATTCTCCCAGGGAATAGAGCGCACCTATATGGTGATGGAGTCTTTGAAACCATTCGGATTGTAAGTGGGAAACCGATTAATGTTGAAAATCATGTCGCCCGTCTTATAGGAGGCGCAGAGGTTTTGCAGATCAGAGTACCGAGCTATTACACGACTGAGTTTTTTGAAGAGCGCATCGGCGAGTTGGTTCAGAAATCTAATCTTTTAAAAGGGGGCAAATGTAGATTGTCTATCGATAGAGCAACCGGTGGTACTTATTTACCTACTTCGAATGAAGCTAATTTTTATATTGAAGTTGAAGAGTATGGGTCCAATTATTTCGAGTTAAACGCGAAAGGTCTTGAGGTTGATATTTATTCAGATATTAAATTGCAGAAGAACTTCTTGTCTAATTTCAAGACGAAGTCCTGTTTACAATATGTTATGGCAGCCCTATCAGCCAAAGAAAAAGGGCTTGATGATCTCTTTTTAAGCAATGATAGAGGAAACATACTAGAGACCTCTTCAAGCAATGTTTTTGTTGTGAGTAACGGGGTGTTATATACACCTGGTCTAGAAGAAGGGTGTTTGGCAGGGACGATGAGGATGCAGGTGATTAATATGGCATTGCAAAATGGCATCAAAGTCTATGAGTGTTCTATTTTACCACAAAACCTACTGGCCGCCGATGAGGTTTTTATAACGAATGCGATTAAAGGAATCAATTGGATTGGAGGTTACCGCACGAAAACTTTTTCAAATGCAGTTGCCAGAAAGCTAATTATTTCCCTAAATGATGCTTGGCGAAAAAAGCTAGAATCTTAGTTCTTTTTCATTTTCAACGTTCCTACGTTCATAATTCTATTTTTTCACTTGTTTTAACAAGGCATATACCTATTATATTTGTTATACACCACGATGCAATCGCTATACTATGTCTGAAAATCAATATACAGAAGACAATATTCGCTCCTTAGATTGGAAAGAACACATCCGACTTCGTCCTGGAATGTATATAGGAAAGCTTGGGGATGGAGCTGCAGCCGATGATGGCATATATCTTTTGGTTAAAGAAGTTGTTGACAATTGTATTGATGAGTTTGTCATGGGTAATGGCAAAAAGGTAGACTTACGCATCAAAGATGGTTTGGTTACTGTTAGAGATTATGGACGAGGCATTCCACTCGGGAAAGTTGTTGACGTTGTTTCAAAAATGAATACTGGAGGTAAATACGACTCTAAGGCTTTTAAGAAATCTGTTGGATTGAATGGTGTTGGTACGAAAGCCGTTAATGCTTTATCATCTCATTTTTCTGTCTACGCGGTGCGAGAAGGCCAGCTAAAAAGAGCTTCGTTTAGCCGAGGAGAGTTGGTCAAAGATTTTCCTATTGAGACTACTGATGAGCCCAATGGAACCTATGTTGAATTTACTCCTGATGATCAAATTTTCAAGAAGTATGCATTCAAGACCCACTACATTGATAAGATGCTGTGGAACTATTGCTACCTCAATAGAAACTTATCTATTTATTTCAATGGAAATAAATTTCAATCCAAAGATGGTCTAAAAGACCTTTTGGAAAATAATATGGATGGAGATCCACTTTACCCAATTATCCATCTTGAAGGAGATGATATAGAGGTTGCTTTTACCCACGGAAAAACTTACGGGGAAGACTATTATTCTTTCGTTAACGGCCAGCATACGACGCAAGGAGGAACGCATCAGAGCGCTTTTAGAGAATCTGTAAGTAAAGTGATAAAAGATTTCTATAGTAAAAACTACGAGTCTTCAGATATACGCCAGTCCATTGTCGCTGCCATTGCAGTTAAAGTTATCGAACCTATTTTTGAGTCGCAGACGAAAACAAAATTAGGGTCACAAGAAATAGAGCCTGGAGGAAAGTCCATGCGTGCATTCATAAATGATTTCTTAAAAGACAAGCTCGATAATTATTTACATAAGAATCCTGAGGTAGCCCAAACTATTGAAATAAAAATAAAGCAATCAGAAAAGGAACGTAAAGAGTTGGCAGGCATTAGAAAAATTGCTAGAGAACGTTCTAAAAAGTCAAACTTGCACAATAAAAAACTCAGAGATTGTCGTGTGCATTTAAATGACCTGAAAAACGATAGAAGGGAGGAGACTACCTTATTTATAACAGAGGGAGATTCTGCGAGTGGTTCGATCACAAAGTCAAGGGATGTTGGGACTCAGGCTGTTTTTTCATTAAAAGGAAAGCCTTTGAATTGCTATGGTTTGACCAAGAAAGTGGTTTATGAAAACGAAGAATTTAATTTGATTCAGGCCGCATTAAATATAGAGGATGACCTTGAAGACTTGCGCTATAATAAGGTTGTTATTGCTACTGATGCTGATGTTGACGGAATGCACATTCGCATGCTTCTGCTGACCTTTTTTCTACAGTTTTTCCCAGATTTGGTTAAAAAGAACCATGTCTATGTATTACAAACTCCTTTATTTAGGGTAAGGAATAAGAAGAAAACCTTGTATTGTTATTCTGAAGAGGAAAGAAAAAGTGCCATGGAAGAAATTGGTAAAAATGCTGAAATAACTCGGTTTAAAGGTCTAGGAGAGATTTCGCCAGACGAGTTTGTTCATTTTATAGGGGAGGATATACGCTTAGAGCCAGTGCTGTTATCTCAAGACACATCAATCGATTCTATATTATCTTATTTCATGGGTAAGAATACACCGCAGCGTCAAGAGTTTATTATTGACAACCTGCGTGTAGAAAAAGACGAACCAGAAGATTTAAATAAAGTTGAACCAGAAAAAGAAATAGCATAAGTTTTATGTCAGACGAGAAGCCAGAAAGCGAACAGAATGAAGAGCAACATAATCCTTTTGAAAGTAAGGAACTTGATGAGCGTGTTATTCCTGTTAGTGGTCTTTACGAAAGTTGGTTTTTAGATTACGCAAGCTATGTGATTTTAGAGCGGGCTGTTCCTGGTTTGGCTGATGGCTTGAAGCCGGTGCAACGAAGAATTCTCCATTCCATGAAAGAGATGGAAGATGGTAGGTATAATAAGGTCGCCAACATCATTGGTAATACAATGAAATACCACCCTCATGGTGACGCTTCGATTGGAGATGCATTGGTTCAGTTAGGTCAAAAAGACCTTTTAATTGATTGTCAGGGTAACTGGGGAAATACACTTACTGGAGATGGGGCAGCGGCCCCTAGGTATATTGAAGCACGTTTGTCCAAATTCGCCTTACATGTCGCCTTTAATTCAAAAACTACGAATTGGCTTTCGAGTTACGATGGACGGAATAAAGAGACCAATAATTTACCAATGAAGTAAATTCTGCTATTGGCTCAAGGGGCTGAAGGTATTGCGGTAGGGATGGCATGTAAGATATTGCCTCATAATTTTATTGAACTGATTGATAATTCGATCAATCATTTGAAAGGTAAAAAGGTTGAGTTTTATCCAGATTTCCCGATTGGGGGAATGGCTGACTTCTCTAATTATAATGATGGAAAGAGAGGGGGGCGCGTACGTGTTCGAGGGAGAATCAGAAAAGAAGACACGAAAACGCTGATTATACACGAAATTCCATTTGGTACTTCTACAAGCTCATTGATTGATTCGATTCTTAAAGCCAATGATAAGGGGAAGATCAAAATCAAAAAAATAGAGGACAACACTTCTTCTTCTGCGGAAATAATCATTCATATAGCTCCTGGTGTTTCTCCTGATAAAACAATTGATGCGCTTTATGCCTTTACGGATTGTGAAGTGTCAATTTCTCCTAATTCTTCGATAATAGATGGAGATAGGCCTGTTTTTCTTGGGGTTTCCGAAATATTAAAGTCTAACACAGATCAAACTGTATTTTTATTAAAGCGTGAGCTTGAAATCCGTCTTGATGAGCTCAATGGTCAATGGCATTTTGCGACTCTTGAAAAGATATTTATTCAAAAGGAGATGTATATCGATTTCAAGAAGTATTCTGATAAAGAATCGCTGTATGCCTACCTGCACGATAGCTTTAAGCCCTTTAAAAAGCAATTTATTCGTGAGATAACGGATGAGGATTTACATAGGTTAACACAAATCCCTATGATTCGAATCACAAGGTTTGATAGCTCAAAGGCAGATGATAATCTCGTGAAAATTGAAAGTCAAATCAAAGAAGTTAAGGATCATTTGGCGAATCTCATTGAGTATTCAATCGACTATTTTAAAAACCTAAAAAAACAATTTGGGGAAGGAAAAGAACGTAAAACTGAGGTCAAAACTTTTGAAAACATTAGTGCGACATAGATTGATAGCTAATAAAAAACTTTATGTAGATTATGATAAATGGTATACCAAACACCAAATACCTGAAGCTTCAAGCTGTCAATGATTGCTCAGAGCTAGATCATATTATATGCTTCTTTTCCACCGGTAAAATGATGATAACTAGAGTTACGGACAAGAAGTTTGTGGGCAAAGATCTAATCTATGCAAATGTCTGGAAAAAAGGAGATAAAAGAACCATCTACAATGTCATGTATTCTGATGGTAGTGGCGGTCCTACAATGATGAAAAGGTTTTATGTCAATTCAATTACGCGCGACACAGAGTATGACCTAACGAAAGGGAATAAGGGATCGAAGGTTCTTTATTTCTCAGCAAATCCGAATGGAGAGCGAGAGATTGTTACTGTTGTATTGAGATCACGTCCCCATTTAAAGCGTTTGAAGTTTGATGTGGATTTGGGTGAACTTCTTATAAAGGGAAGAAAATCGACTGGGAATCGGGTCACAAAGGATATCGTTCAAAAGGTTCTCTTAAAAGAAACAGGTGGCTCTACGCTTGCTGCTCGGAAAATTTGGTTTGATGATATTGTAGCGCGACTCAATGATGAGGAAAGAGGCAGATTCATTGGTGAATTCAAAGGAGAGGATCGCATCTTATCACTTTATTCCAATGGTGAGTATAGGTTAAGTGATTTTAACCTTTCTACGCGTTTCGAAGATGACTTGATTCATCTTGAGAAATGGAATCCCTCTCACGCGGTATCTGCAGTTTATTATGATGGCGATAAAGACCTTCATTATGTCAAGCGTTTTGAATGTGAGATTAACAATAACAAAAGAGTGTTATTTATAAGTGAAACAGAGGGCTCTTGCTTAGACGTGGTGTCAACTGCATTTAAACCTGAGATCCGTATTATTTACAATAAGCACTTGAAGAGCACCAAAAATCTTCCTGATACCCTAATGGACTTAAGTTCTTTTATTGACGTAAAAGGGATGAAGGCACAAGGCAATCAGCTTACCAAACTTAAAGTTAAGGAGGTTATGTTGAGTCATGAAATAGGTGTAGGAGCTGAACCTTGGCCAGATAATACCGTTGAGGATATTCCGCAGTCCAATGAGCCCGTTTCTGATGCTGAACTTGTAAGCACAGTGGGAGCAATTCAAGTTGAAACGACCAAGCCTAAAAAGGAAGTGCTTACTGAAGTAAAAGTAAAGCTCCACAAAGAAAAAACGGCAAAAGTAAAATCGAAGAAAGAAAAAATATCGAAAACAGAAGTAAAGAAAACTACTCGGACTAAAGACGATTTGCCTCCTACTTCTGCGCCTAAAGATCAAAAAACAGATGTGGATGAAGATTCTAAAACAATTGAGTGGGATTTAAGTGATAAAAAAGAGAGAGAAAATGACGATGAAAACGATCAGATGACTTTGTTTTGATTTTTTCACCTAAAGACTTGTTTCAATTACGATTATACATATCTCTATTAGACAGAACTATCGTTAGAGCACTCTTTGTTTGAATCCAATATTTTTTTGGCATACTACATGAAAATGAAGGTTAGCTCAAACGTTATGCCCCCCCCATTCTTATTTGGTTATCGTTTTTCTTACTTTAGCAACTTTTAGATAAAAAAGACGTCTAAAAGGTTATAGAAATTTTTTAAATAAACTGTGTTGTGTAAATCTAGAATGTATTTTGTCGTGAGTACCAATTTGATATTGGCTCTCTTGCTATTTCTTTATATAGCACATTCTACTCAGTCTCATGCTCAGATTTTTGATCCCTTCGAACTTAGATACCAGAATGCCCAAAAGGGAGGGATACGGTTCCTCTCAAATGTTGCTATTTCGTGTACAGGATCAGGCACTTGTTCTAATGCTCAGGCGCAAATGCCTCCAAATGGAAATGGCTCCAATGAGAGCTTTAATATGAACTATATTGACTTTGATGCAGTTCCAACGACTTTTATGTCCTCAAGTGACAGCTTGAATCTAGAAAATTGTAGTGAAGTTTTGTGGGCAGGTCTTTATTGGAGTGCCGAAATTAGTACGGGTACTCAAGGTTATTCAAATAGAGACCAAGTCAAATTAGGTGTAAATTCTGATGCATATATTGATCTGGTTGCAGAAGAAACAGAAGATGTAATGGGTATTAGCCATCCGAGCTATCATTGCTTTAAAGATATTACTTCCATCGTTCAATCCGCAGGTATCAAAGCGCGCTTCACAGTTGCGAATGTTGTCGCTAGGACCAATGCTTTTAATGTATTTGGTGGATGGTCAATTGTTGTTGTTTACAAGAATATATATGAGTCGATGCGAAATTTAACCGTTTTTGATGGTTTTGCTGCTGTTAGTAATGGTACGTCTCTAGATATACCAATATCTGGTTTTAACACACCACTCGCAGGTCCTGTGTCATTTGAATTGGGCGTGATTGCGCATGAAGGTGATCGCGGAGCATCAGGGGATGGTCTCTCTTTTAATGGTGGTTCAGGAACCTTTCAGGCCATATCTGATGCACTCCACAACGTTAATAATTGTTTTAACAGTACCATCTCTTATGACGCTGTGGTGACTCCTTTCCGAATCCCGAGTTATAACAATAATTTAGGTTATGATGCGGCAATCTATATCCCTGACAATTCAAGCTTTAATTACATTGGAAACAACTCGAGTTCAGCTACTATTCGTGTTGCAACATCAAACGAGAATATTTTATGTCGCGTGTTGACTTCTGTCATCGATATTTATGAACCAGATTTGAGGGCTTCTGTGTATATAGATGATTTAAATAATGGTCTTGTCGAGCCCGGTGATGAATTAGAGTATACCTTGGTGGGAAAGAACATTGGTTCTGATTTGTCTTTAAATACCTTTGTTGTCGATACACTTGACCCCAGAACACAATATATCCCTAATTCAATTTCAATAGTTTATGGACCAAATTCTGGATCTAAAACTGATATTCCAGATGGGGATCAAGCAGAATATGATCTTGTTACAAATTCTATTAAAGTCAGAGTTGGTACAGGTGCTGATGGAATTACTGGAGGGGAGGTCATTGCAAGCCCTGAAGGCTCAGATAGTACTGTCATTAAGTTCAGAGTAACTGTTGTCGATGATTGTTTGATGTTTCAATGCGATTCTACATTGGAACATGTTGCTTATATTTTTGGAACTGGAGATATTTCCCAAAATGAATATGGAAATGATGGAGCTTCGGATTTATTAGATGCTAATGGCTGCCCTTTGACAGCAAGTAATGCATTGCTTATAGATGTTTCTGGGTGTTCGCCTCCCGCTGTAGTCTATAATGACCCATTGTGTGAAACTGAGACACTTGATTTGACAGCTACATTTTCTGCTTTAGCGAACTATAGTTGGTCCGGTCCTAATGGTTTTTCTGGCTCAGGTTCAGATGTTTCAATACCGGATGTTTCTCTTGTTGATTCGGGAGATTATAACGTTCAAATTACTTTTGATGGCCTAGATTGCCTTATAGATACCTTTACAACCGTAGTTATCCATCCCCTTCTATTTCTATAGTGAATACCAGTACCGATGTCACTTGTTTTGGTGATGATGACGGTGAGCTTACGTTTGAAATCTATGGTGGCAATCCATTAGGCGGATCACAATTCGGCTTCAGTTGATAGTATAGCAAATCTAGCACCAGGAGAATATATTCTTAATACCCAGGATGCTTTTACCTGTATCACGATTGATACTTTTAATATTACAGAACCAACCGCTTTGGTTTCAAGCACCACGATCCTTACAGATTTCAATGGCTTTAATGTAAGCTGCTTTGCTGACAGTAATGGTTTGGCTCAAGTGACGTATTCAGGAGGAACGAGTCCTTATGAAGTGCTTTGGTCCAATGGAGATACTTCTGATATTTCAGATTCTTTGGCTGTGGGTACTTACAGTGCTTTGGTTATTGATACCAATGGATGTGAGGTTATTTCCGCTGTTACTATATTAGAGCCGACTCCTCTTGAGCTAAGTGAGGTTTTTGTGGCTGTTTCGTGTTTCGGAGGTGCTGATGGCACGGTTGACTTAACAGTCTCTGGTGGTATCCCTGACTATACTATTATCTGGTCCAATTTAGAGGATGACGAAGATATTGATTCCCTAAGCGCAGGGGACTATAGTGTCCTGGTTACCGATTTAAATGGCTGTACAGATACGCTTACGGCAACCATTACCGAGCCTTTAGCTCCTTTAAGTATTTCAGAGACTCATATTAATGTTGATTGCTTCGGCAATACGAATGGGAGTATCGATATCACAGTCGCTGGTGGTACAGCTCCTTATACCTATCTATGGAATACGAGTTCAACAACGGAAGATCTTACAGGCATGCCTTTTGGCACCTATACTTTGGCGGTAACTGACACGCTGAATTGTACAGAAGTTATTACGATTGAAATCACCCAGCCTGCCGCGCCTTTAGAAGTCACACTTTTAGTGACAGATGTTTCTTGCTACGCTGATTCAACCGGGGCGATAGATGCCACGGTAACAGGAGGTACATTTCCTTATACTTATTTATGGAGTACCACAGACACCACAGAAGACCTTTCGGGTATCCCGTTTGGGAATTACTCCATTATAGTAACGGATACCAATGCTTGTGCTTTCACGATTGAATCTCCAGTGACCCAACCGAGTGACTCCTTGTTTGCTTCACTTGAAGTAACAGACGTAGATTGCTTTGGGATTTCAACAGGATCTATTGAAAGCACAGTGAGTGGAGGTACGGCGCCTTATACCTATTTGTGGTCTAATACAGAGATGACGTCGGGTATCTTGGATTTATTTATTGGTACTTATGATTTATTGGTAGTTGATTCACTGGGTTGTTCACTTTTAATATTAGATTCCATTCAAGAACCTTTAGCTCCTTTAAGTATTTCAGAGGTTCATATTAATGTCGATTGCTTCGGAAATGCCACAGGAAGTATAGATATTTCAGTCGCTGGTGGTACAGCGCCATATAGCTATTTATGGAATACAGGCTCTACATTTGCAGACCTTACAGGCCTTACTTTTGGAAGCTACTCACTCACGGTAACTGACACCCTGAATTGTACAGAAGTTATTGCTATTGAAATCACCCAACCTACAGGGCCTTTAGAGGCGACTCTTTTAGCGACAGATGTTTCTTGCTTTGGTGATTCAACAGGAGCTATAGACGCTTCTGTATCAGGAGGAACATTCCCTTACACTTATCTATGGAATACTACAGACACCACGGAAGACCTTACAGGATTATCGATAGGTACTTATTCTATTACGGTGACGGATACCAATGCTTGTACTTTCACGATTGAATCTCCGGTGACCCAGCCGAGTGACTCCTTGTTTACTTCACTTGAAGTCATAGATGTGGATTGCTTTGGAGCTTCAACAGGGTCTATTGAAAGCACCGTAAATGGAGGAACAGCACCTTATTCCTATTTGTGGTCGAATACAGAAAGCACTGCTGGTATCGTTAATGTGTTGATTGGCACTTATGAGCTATTGGTATCTGATTCATTAGGTTGTTCTCTTCTTGTTGTAGATTCAATTCAGCAACCTGAAGCTCTATTTTTAAATGACTCCCATGTTGATATATTGTGTTTTGGTGATGCGACAGGCTCTATTGATTTAACGGTTAGTGGTGGTGTTTCTCCATTTACCTATCTATGGTCTAATGGCAGTGTGACAGAAGACCTTTCTAATATTCCTGCTGGGGATTATGATGTTGTTGTTACCGATAGTAATGGTTGTCAAGAAGTACGGGGCATGAGTTTGTCGGAACCTTTAGGTCCCTTAACGCTTTCGGAGACCCATACGGATGCATTGTGTATTGGTGGAGACCAAGGGACGATTGACCTAACGGTTGCTGGAGGTACACTTGATTATAGCTATTTTTGGAACAATAATCAGCTTACTGAAGATATTCTAGATCTCGTTCCTGGTGTTTACATCGCTCAGGTAACGGATGGCCAAGCTTGTATTGATAGTATCACAATTGAGATTTTAGACCCAAGTAACACGATGGTCTTGTCAGTTATTGAAACGGATGTGTCTTGCTTTGAGGGTAGTGATGGCGCTATAGACCTCACGGTTACTGGAGGTGCTTTTCCTTATAGCTTTGATTGGTCAAATACAGAAACTACCGAAGATATTTCAGGATTGGTGACGGGTAATTACTTTGTAATCGTTCAAGATGGCAACTTCTGTGAGAGTTTTATCTCAGGTTTTATAAACCAACCTTTAGCTCCTTTAAGTATTTCAGAGACTCATATTAATGTCGATTGCTTCGGTAATACGTCAGGAAGTATAGATATCACAGTCGCTGGTGGTACAGCTCCTTATACCTATCTATGGAATACGAGTACAACAACAGAAGATCTTACAGCCATACCTTTTGGTACCTATACTTTGACGGTAACTGACACGCTGAATTGTACAGAAGTTATTACGATTGAAATCACCCAGCCTGCCGCATCTTTAGAAGTCACACTTTTAGTGACAGATGTTTCTTGCTTCGGTGATTCAACAGGGTCTATAGATGCTACGGTAACAGGAGGTACATCTCCTTATACTTATCTATGGAGTACCACAGATACCATAGAAGATCTTGTAGGTGTCCCATTTGGGAATTACTCCATTACAGTCATGGATACCAATGCTTGTGCTTTCACGATTGAATCTCCAGTGACCCAACCGAGTGCCCCCTTGTTTGCTTCGCTTGATGTAACAGATGTGGATTGCTTTGGCTCTTCAACAGGTTCTATTGAAAGTGCAGTGAGTGGAGGAACAGCGCCTTATACTTATTTATGGTCTAATACTGAGGAGACGTCGGATATCATAGATTTAGTTATTGGTACTTATGATCTATTGGTGGTTGATACACTGGGTTGTTCACTTTTAATATTGGATTCCATTCAGGAACCTTTGGCGTCATTATCCGCTACAGATTCAATCACAACTGTGGCCTGCCACGGAGATTCCACTGGAGCGATTCAGGTAACGACATTGGGAGGGACTTCTCCATATACTTATGCTTGGGACAATGGCAGCGTCGAAGAAGATATTGATTCGATCTTTGCTGGAAGCTATACCCTTGTGATTACGGACGAGAACTTATGTACCGATACGAACACCTATATCGTCAATGAACCCCTTGCTTTGGTTTTGGGTTCTGACCTAATAGATGCGACCTGTTTTGGTGATGCTGATGGGGCTATAGATTTGACCCCCGCAGGTGGCGTTTCGCCTTACACCTATCAGTGGTCTAATGATTCTACGACACAAGATTTAGATTCTTTGATAGCTGGAGACTATACCTTATTGCTAACCGATGAGAATTTGTGTACAGCAAGTGTTACACTTACCATTAACGAGCCTTTGGCACCAATTTCAGTAACTGCAGATTCTTCTAACATCTCATGTTTTGGTGGCAATGATGGCTTTATCGACCTCACGGTCGTGGGAGGTAACGGAAGCTACAGCTACGTTTGGAGTAATGCTGCACTTTCTGAGGACCTCACCGATCTCTTTATTGGAACCTATACCGTTGATGTGCAAGATTTCAAAGGTTGTACGACGAGTCTAAGCATGACGCTTACTCAACCAAACGCACCCCTTAGCTTGAGCGTGGAGATGACACCTGTGATCTGTTTCTCAGAAGATAATGGAACGGCAACAGTCACTGCTACAGGAGGGACGGCACCTTATACTTACTTGTGGTCCAATACTGAGGATTCCTTATTTATCGATAGCCTTATTGCTGGAGACTACTCGGTTGTGGTCACAGACTCTCTGTTGTGTATGGATACCATTACGGTTACCGTAACGGAACCAACATTATTGACTGCCCAAGCAGACTCCATAGATGTACTTTGTCATGGCGATAGTACGGGAACCGTTTCTGTGGTTGCCCAAGGAGGTGTAGAAGCCTATTCTTACCTATGGGATACGGGTACTGCAGATACAACAACAGTGGTAGATTCTTTACCTGCAGGAACCTACACAGTTATAGTAACGGATACCAACGGATGTTTCTTTGTTACGAGTACCACGATCAACGAACCCCTAGCACCATTATCAGGTGCTTTGGAGGTCACAGACAACATTTGCTTTGGAGATTCTTTAGCAACAATCGATGCCACAATCAGTGGAGGAGTCCTGCCTTATTCCTATTTATGGTCTAACGATTCCATTACAGCATATATTGACAGCCTTGCAGTGGGACCTTATCTTTTAACGGTTACAGATTCAAATGCCTGTGTATTTGTCATAGATACCGTGATTGTATCACCAACGCTCTTGGTCATTCAAGACACCGTTTCCAATGTAAATTGCTTTGGTGGTAGTGATGGATGGATTGACTTGACGGTAAGTGAAGCCACGGCACCTTACCAATACTTGTGGAGCAACCTAGATACGCTTCAGGATATAGATAGCCTGATTGCAGGAACTTATGAGGTCGTGATTACAGATAGTAATAGCTGTGTGACACTATACCCTGTAACTGTCACAGAACCTCTTGCACCATTAACCTTAAGTATGGACTCTATTAACGTATTCTGTTTTGGAGATACGACAGGGTCTATAGATTTGAACGTTACGGGTGGAACACCTGCATACAGCTATGTATGGAATACAGGAGATACCTTACAAGATGTTGACTCCTTGGTTACAGGAACCTATCAGGTGGTTGTAACCGACACCAATCAGTGTGTGGATTCCTTGAGTGTATTTATTGACCAACCCTTGGCCCCAATCGCCTTGAGTGCCACGCAGGTAGACATTCTTTGCTTTGGAGATGCGACGGGCGCAGTTGATTTGACTGTGAGTGGTGGAACCCCGGCTTCGACTGGATATGTGTTTGATTGGAACAGTGGTGCTTTTGCTACAGAAGACTTAGCAGACATTCCTTTTGGACCTTATGCGGTATTGGTGACAGATTCTTTGCTTTGCTCAGATACCCTCTCGGTGTTGCTGACCCAACCTGATGCGCCACTTGATATAGATTTCACAATTCTTAATGTTTCCTGCTTTGGGGATTCTACAGGGGATGTCCTGACAGAGATCAGTGGAGGAACGCTTCCTTACCAATGGAATTGGGATTTACCAATTGTAGACACGACGCTCTTTATAGATTCTCTATTAACGGGAGACTATGTCTTGAATGTCATTGATTCCAACAACTGTGTTTATCAAGAAACAGCTACGGTAACCCAACCAGAGGCACCACTGACGGTGACCTATGACGAAGTTTTACCTTCGTGCTTTGAATACAGTAACGGCGAGTTGACCCTCATTCCCGTTGGCGGAACAGCACCTTATACTTATTTATGGAATACCAGCGATACTACCATTGGTATTGATTCTTTGGAGACAGGAAACTTTAGTGCTGAAATACTCGATACCTTAGGTTGCTTTACTTCAATAGAGATTTTTCTTGATGAGCCTCCTGAACTTCAGATTTCATTAGATGTGGATGTCTTATCAGGATGTAGTCCTTTGGTGGTTCAGTTCACCAATACCTCCAATGCTACGGCGGACTGTGAGTGGGATTTTGGAAATGGAAACACCTTCAATGGTTGTGAAAACGTATTCAATAGCTATGAAACAGGAGGGCTTTATTCGGTTTCTTTGACTGCTTACGATGACAATGGCTGCTTCAACGATGTGACCTATAATGACTTTATTACGGTGTACCAAACTCCAACAGCAGCAATGAATATCGATCCGGTTTATCTGTTCCCAGATGTGCCGACAACAAATATTAGCAATGAATCTGATGGTGGTGATACCTATGTGTGGAATATGGGAGAGTCTGAACAGGATTTTCTAGGGTTTGAGCCTGGTGTTTATACCTATAGCCCAAATATCGTCGATACCTTCTATGTTAACCTCCTTGCTCTTACAGATGAAGGATGCACCGACACCACACAAGGAATGGTCATCTTTTTTAACGACCCTTTCTTGTATGCGCCAAACACATTCACGCCTGATGGAAACAATGTAAATGATCTATGGATCCCTGTTTACTCAAGCCCAGGTAATGTGAAGCGCTATAATTTAGATATCTATAACCGTTGGGGAGAGCGTGTGTTCGAGACCACAGATATCAGTCAGGGTTGGGATGCGACACATAATGGAGGGCAGCTTTGTCAGGATGGCATCTATACCTGGAAAATTAACTTCAGATGGTATGACCAAAGAACCTTTCAACTGACAGGACATATCACACTTATCAAATAAGCCCTACTCCTATAGCCCAGCCTAAAGGGCTTCATAATGGGGAATAAAGTGGTATCTTTAGTTTTAAGTTTTACTTCACTAAAAAAATAAAACATAAATAAAATGGATCAATGGCATATTTTAGTGACAATTGGAATAGTTGCATTTATTCTTGAAATATTTACTACAGGTTTTATTTCAGGCTCAATTGGTATAGGGCTTCTATCCGCATCAGTAGGAAGCTATTTAGGACTAGAAACAAATTGGCAGATCCTTTTATTCGCCTTTGGTGTTGCGTTAACTTATTTTCTGATTAGGCCAATAATCACCAAATATGGATATCGAGAAAACAACGAGAAAACAAACATAGATGCGCTAATAGACAGGACTGGGTCAGTCACTCAAGAGATTAATCATTTTGAAAATACTGGAAGAGTGAAAATTGATGGGGATGATTGGAAGGCCTCAACAAAAAATAATGAAATTATAAAAGTTGGGACAACTATAAAAGTTGTTGCAATTGAAAGCATTATATTATTCGTTAAACCTTTAAAATAAATTATTATGGGACTAATTATTATCGCAGGAGCAATTGCAGTTTTTGTATTAATTTTTGCAATATCAGGATTTAAAATTGTGCAACAATCAGAAGTTGTGATTATTGAAAGACTTGGAAAATATAGTCGGACATTAAATTCAGGAATAAATATTATTTGGCCAGTGATAGACAAACCTAGAGACATAACCTGGCGATATATCGTAGAAAGTCTAGATGAACAAAAGCAAATTCGTTTTAAACAGAAATCAAAAATTGATTTAAGAGAAACGGTTTATGATTTTCCAAAGCAAAATGTTATTACAAAGGATAATGTTAATATTCAAATTAATGCATTACTCTACTTTCAAATAATGGATCCTGTTAAAGCGGTCTATGAAATTGAGAATTTACCTGATGCAATAGAGAAACTGACTCAAACAACATTAAGAAATGTAATCGGTGAACTTGAATTAGATCAATCATTAAGTTCCAGAGACACCATTAACACAAAACTACGTTCAATACTTGATGATGCTACGAATAAATGGGGGGTTAAAGTTAACAGAGTTGAACTACAGGATATTTCCCCTCCAGCAGACATTATGCAAGCAATGGAAAAGCAAATGAGAGCAGAAAGGGATAGAAGAGCATCCGTCTTAGAGGCTGAAGGACAAAAAAGTGCAAAGATTTTAGAAGCAGAAGGGATTAAAGAAAGTGAAGTCACAAAAGCAGAAGGGGAAAAAAAATCGGACATACTGAAAGCAGAGGGGCATGCGCAAGCAAGAATACTAACTGCAGAAGCAGAAGCGGAGGCTATAAAGCTAGTAACTAATGCAATTAACACAAAAAATGGAGACCCAATTAATTATTTAATTGCAACAAAATACATTGAGACTCTACAAAAAATGGTTTCAGGAAAAGATAACAAGACTATTTATATGCCATTTGAAGCAACGGGTGTTCTAAGTTCATTAGGAGGGATAAAAGAAATGTTGAATCAAAAATAAGGTTGTGTAACAATGTATAACGCTTAATGAATATGGACTTAAACTGAACATTAAGTACAATTGTAAAAATTAAAAAAAAATCAGATAATTTGGGTCATGTTTCGAGTTGCAGAATTGAGTGTAAAGGACCCTGATAGAGAAAATAGATATTAGAGGAATTAACAAGAGAATAAATTCAATACCCCGAATTCAAATGTGGAAATGCCGTAATTGATTGGATTGATGGTGAAGGGGCCGTACATCCCACTTATTATAGAGAGGGGCACGGCGTTGGAATGTAATTAATACATTGTCTTCTCATCGATAGGGTATACGCTCTAGACGATGTTGGTAAGCTTATTCTTTCTGATTTAATTGAAGTATTAACAAATAAATGGCATTTAAATTATTCTATTATATCAAACGATTTGGATACAATGCACTTCCAAATGCTTTTTTTGAACGCAATTATGAGCGTCTTTTGGAATTTGAAAAGCATTGCGATCAAGAGGAGTTGAATTATAGACTCAATTACTATCTGAAAATCAATCAAAACTTTGAGATACCTTCTCACGGTGTTGCCATAAAAGACTTTAAAAGAACGAGAGGCACCGACTATTATCTAGATTTAAAAGATTTTTTGCGCTATTTCCCGGGTCAGGCTCGCTTTGTTTATAAGTTCGGTGATGATACAAATGTGAATCCTTTTCCCACCTTAATCAAGGCGAGACCTATTCATGGTGCAAATGCGAATTCTGTTTTGTTTAAGCTCAATAAAAAGAGACATTTTACATGGGTTGATGATACGGTTTCATTTTCTGAAAAGAAAGATCAATTGGTATGGCGTGGCGGGGCATATAAGGCGTTAAGAAAAGAGTTTGTTCAAGAATTTTGGAATAATCCGCATTGTAATGTTGGTCAAACAAACAAGACAAAGGAAAGGGGGCCATGGCAGAAAGACTATCTTTCCGTTTCTAACCAGTTGCAATACAAGTTTGTTTTTTGTCCCGAGGGTAATGATGTCGCTACCAATTTAAAGTGGGCCATGTCCTCGAATTCTTTATGTTTTATGCCTAAACCAATGTATGAGACTTGGTTTATGGAGGGCGTTCTAGCCCCTGGAGTTCATTATGTCGAGCTTGCTGAAGATTACAGTGACTTAGAAGACAAGATCAATTATTACGCAAATCATATAAAAGAGGCCGAGAAAATCATTGAAAATGCGCACAAGCATGTGGCAAGATTTCAAAATAATGATTTTGAGGATTTACTTTGTATAAAAGTTCTCGAAGTCTATTTTAGGTTAGGGGGGCAAATAGCCTAGACGCTTTCTCTTCTTTTATTAACAAGTTCTAGAACCCATTGTAACTGCTCTGATTTGGATAGTTCACTGTTGTCTAAAACAATTGCATCCTCAACCTGAATAAGAGGACTTTCTTCACGCGTTGAATCTACATGGTCTCTTTGGGTAAGGTTTGATTTTACGTCCTCCATTGATTGAGGTATTCCTTTGCCTTGTAATTCAGCAAATCTTCTTTGGGCTCGAATTTCAGGATTCGCAGTAAGAAATAGCTTAAGCTCTGCATTGGGGAATACGACAGAGCCGATGTCTCTTCCGTCCATTACAATTGCACCATTAGCACCCATTTCTTGTTGCTGTTTCACCAATTGAATACGAATCGCTTTGATGGTAGCGACCTTGGAAACGATCCCTGCAACATGGGCCTCTCTTATTTCGTTATCTATGTTTTCGTCTCCTAGGAATAGACAATTTTTGCTGCCGCTAATTTTAAAACGCAGCTTCAGGTCTTGCATGGATTTTTGTATTGCCTCTTCGTTGAGATGCTTATCGGATACATAGCCTAACCTGTAGAAGAATAGTGCCGCTCCTCTATACATCGCGCCTGAATCGATAAAGGAGTATCCTAGCTTCGCTGCTAGTGCTTTGGCTAAAGTGCTTTTTCCACAGGCAGAAAATCCATCAATGGCAATTGTAATTTGTTTCTTCATTGCGCTCAAAAATAAGCATTGCTTTGCATTAATCGACTTGAAATGTTTTTCTTAAGAAACGGGCGGTTTCATTTTTAGATTCCTTTAAAAGAGCTTCAGGTGTTCCTTCAAATAGAATATAGCCGCCATTTTCACCCCCTTCTGGTCCTAAATCAATAATATGATCAGCGCATTTAAAAACCTCTGTGTTGTGTTCTATCACGAGTATGCTATGTCCTTGATAGATCAAAGCATTAAAGGCTAGGAGCAGTTTTTCAATGTCATAAAAATGCAATCCTGTGGTGGGTTCGTCGAAGATGAATAAGGTTGAGCCTAGTTTATTGCCTTTGGCTAAAAATGAAGCTAGCTTGATGCGCTGGGCTTCGCCACCGCTCATCGTACTTGAAGCCTGTCCTAGTTTTAGATAGCCTAGTCCAACATCAACTAGTGGTTGAATTTTTTTAAGTATTTTGGATTCCAACCGTTCGGAATTTTCACTGAAAAAGGAAAGCGCATCCTCAAGGCTGGTCTCAAGTAGGTCAAATATAGACTTGCCTCTGTATTGTACGTCAAGTGTTTCTGTTTTATACCGCTTTCCATGACAGGTCTCGCATTCTAAATGAACATCAGCCATGAATTGCATCCCCACTGTGATTGTTCCCTCACCCTCGCAATCTTCACACCTTCCGCCTTGCACATTGAATGAGAAGAATCCAGGTTTGTATCCCCTTATTTGAGCAAGCTTTTGTCTAGAGTATAAATCACGTATTTCATCAAATGCTTTCACATAGGTAACAGGATTACTTCTTGAGGATTTTCCTATTGGGTTTTGATCTATGAATTCAATGTTCTGAATCGAATTTAGATCACCTGTAATATTTGAATATTCCCCTTGCGGATCATTGCTGATTCCTTTTGTCTTTCGTAGCGCAGGGTATAGAATGTCTCCAATTAAAGATGATTTTCCCGAGCCAGAAACACCCGTCACACAGGTAAGGCAGTTGAGCGGGATGTCAACATTTATGTTTTTTAAATTGAACTGTTTGGCTCCCTCAATCCTTATTTTATTTTTCCATTTACGCCGCTTTTCAGGTATAGGAATGCGTTCCTTGCCTGTTAAATAGGCTGCGGTTAAGCTATTTTTTGATTTGTAAAGTTCTTTAAATGTGCCATTGAAAATGATCTCTCCACCGAAAACACCTGCTTTAGGTCCGATATCGATAATTCGATCCGCGGCTCTCATTATTTCTTCTTCATGCTCTACAACAATGACCGTATTGCCTAATTCTTGAAGTCGTTTAAGGACGCCTATGAGGTTTTCGGTGTCTTTGGGGTGTAATCCTATGGATGGCTCATCTAAAATGTATATCGAGCCAACAAGTGAGCTTCCTAAAGATGTTGCTAAGTGTATTCTTTGCGATTCCCCACCCGATAAGGTGTTTGATTGTCTGTTAAGTGTAAGGTAGCCAAGCCCAACTTCACATAGATAACATAGTCTATTGGTAATCTCAGGCAAGATTCTTTTGCTGATACTCGTATCGTTAAAGTTGTCTTCTAAATTTTTGAAAAAGGAAAGGCTTCGACTTACCGGCATTAAAACCAGTTCTTGTATTGATTTCCCATCTATTTTCACATAGGCTGCATCTCCACGAAGCCGGGTTCCTTGGCATTCATGGCAGGTCGTTCTTCCCCGGTATCTTGAAAGCATAACGCGATACTGAATTTTATAGGTTTGCCTTTCGATATCCTTGAAGAAGTCGTGCAGCCCCATGAAATGCTTATTGCCAATCCAAAGCAGCTCGTATTGCTCAGGTGTTAGATCATGAACTGGTCGATGTATAGGGAAATCGAATGAATCAGCGGCATAAATCAGTTTGTTTAGAAATTTACCCATGACTTCTCCCCGCCAAGGTGCAATTGCGCCTTCATAGACGCTCAATGCACTGTTGGGAATCACGAGTTTTTCATCAATTCCTAAAATCTTACCAAAACCTTCGCAAGTTTTACATGCGCCAAACGGATTGTTGAATGCAAAGAAATGAACGTTAGGCTCCTGAAATGAAAGTCCACTAGATTCAAACCTTTTAGAAAAAGTCGTTATTTGATTTGATGTAGGATTTAAGACTACGCAGTAACCATCCCCTTCGTCAAATGACATATCTATTGAATCAGCACAACGCCCTAAATTACTTTCTTCAGTAAAGTCACAAACAATGCGGTCAATAACGAGGTGAGGTTGGTCTTTTTTCACGAATTTGTAATCCGAAATATTTATAAACTTATTATTTATATAAATTCTTTTAAAACCCTGTTTATGAAGTAGTTGTATTTTATTTTCATTTGGGTTTGTTAGCGGAGATAGGATGGCGACTTTTTGATCGGAAGCCAAGCTTTTAAGATAGGCGATAACATCACTAGTGGTATGCTTTGTTACCGGTTCATTGGTGTTCGGATCATAGGTAATACCTGTCCGGGCAAAAAGTAATTTTAGATAATCATAGATTTCCGTCGTTGTGCCAATCGTCGAACGTGGATTATTGGAGCTTACTTTTTGTTGAATAGCAATAGAGGGGGCGATCCCTTTCATAGAATCCATGTCTGGTTTGTCAAGCTTGCCTAAAAATTGCCTTGCATAGGAAGACATGCTTTCGATAAAACGTCTTTGTCCTTCTGCAAATAAAGTATCAAAAGCCAATGAAGTCTTTCCTGAACCAGAAACACCTGTAATCACCGTAAAAGAGCCGTGGGGTATTTCCACATCTATGTTTTTTAGATTGTGAACACGTGCTCCTTTAATGACTATGGATTCATTCATATTACAAAATTAACAGATGAAGGCAAAGAGGGTTCGAAAGACCATTAAATATTATATGTATTTTTGGTTCAAACATTAAGTATATGACGGAAAACACTAGGCAACCGAACTTTAGTGAATCTTTTATTCCAATAATTGTTTTAATCGCTTTGCTTGTTTTTAATGGCTTTGTCTTTGAAGATGCTACCAGTGGGCCTAATCAGATTTCTCTCCTTATTGGGGCTATAGTGGCTACTGTAATAGGAATGAGACAGGGCTTCTCTTTAAAGGCTGTTTTTAAAGGAATGTTTAAAAGCCTAAAATCAGCTTTTGGCGCTATTCTTATACTCCTCGTTATTGGTGCCTTAAGCGGCGCTTGGATGATTTCGGGAGTTGTTCCAACGATGATTTACTATGGTCTTGATTTATTAGACCCAAGCTTCTTCCTTATGGCCACTTGTGTAATCTGTGCGATCGTTGCTTTGGCAACAGGTAGCTCATGGAGTACTATCGCAACAGTTGGTATCGCTTTACTAGGTATCGGAAAAGTGATGGGCATCTCAGAAGGTATGGTTGCTGGAGCAATTATTTCAGGTGCCTATTTTGGTGATAAGATGTCCCCCTTGTCCGACACTACAAACTTAGCGCCTGCAATGGCGGGAACAGATCTATTTACCCATATTCGATATATGATGTATACTACGGTTCCCACCCTCATCATCACCCTAATTATATTTTTGTGTATGGGACTGTCCATGAATACAAAAATGGATATAGCCGGAATTGTTAATATGCAAAAGACCTTGGGTCAGACTTTTGTAATTACACCTTGGTTGTTTTTGGTTCCTGCTGTGGTAATTGCTGCAATTATCATGAAATTAAAAGCCCTTCCTGCTCTTATTCTTGGTACGGTTGCAGGTTTGCTTGCGGCTTTTATTGCACAACCGAATATTGTGAATCAATTATCGGGAATTTCAGATAATTTTTTCTTTTCTTCTACTAAAGTGTTTTTTAATACTGTTTTATTTGATTCAAGTATCGAAACAGGTAGTCAGGATGTCAATGATTTATTGTCCACAAGTGGTATGTACGGGATGTTCAATACAATTTATTTGGTCGTTTGTTCTATGTGCTTTGGAGGCGCTATGGAAGTGACAGGCATGCTCAAGAAAATCACATCAAGCTTTATTAGTAAAATAGAGTCGGCAGGCTCCTTGATTGCTAAAACGGCAGGGACATGCATCTTTTTTAATGCGACAACTTCGGATCAGTATTTGGCTATTGTCGTGCCTGGTAGAATGTTTTCTAAAGAGTTCGAAGACAGGGGTTTAAAGCCAGAGAATTTAAGTAGAACTTTAGAAGATTCTGGTACGGTAACTTCACCTTTAATTCCTTGGAATACGTGTGGTGCGTATCATGCTGGCGTGCTCGGAGTTGCCACGGGAAGTTATTGGATGTTCTGCTTTTTCAACTTGATTAGTCCTATTATGACCATGATTTATGGATTTTTAAATATACGAATTCGAAGATTTTCAAAAGAAGAGATGGAAGCGATAAAGAGGGCAGAGGCTAAGTCAGCTTAAGTTCTTTTTCTATGCCATCAATTAAAGCATGAATGACTTTAATGTGAATTTCTTGCGCTCGATCTGCATATTCGGTCTGAGGTGCCCGGATTTCTAAATCAGCAATACCAGCTAGAATACCACCTGTCTTTCCCGTTAATGCTACTGTTTTTAAACCTTTTTTTTTCGCGGCTTCAAAAGCTAAAATCACATTTTTTGAATTTCCAGAAGTTGAAATCCCAAGCAATACGTCACCCTTGTTACCGATGGCTTCTACATATCTTGAAAAGATAAATTCAAATCCATAATCGTTTGCTACACAAGAAATATGGCTTGGGTCTGAAATGGAAATAGCGGCAAGAGCTTTGCGATCGTTTCTAAATCGTCCACTAAGCTCTTCAGCGAAGTGCATCGCATCACACATAGAACCACCATTGCCACAGCTCAAGATTTTGTGCCCATTTTTCAAAGCATCAACCATTACCTGAAGCGCTTTATCAATTGCGGAAATATTGGCTTCGTTGTTGAATTTGTTCAAAACCTCAGCGGCTTCGTTGAAATGCTTTTGTATTGCGTCTTTACTCATAGTGTATCTTGGTATAAAGGTAAGGAATCTAGACTGAATGAACGTTTATTTGTTTTGTATCTTTGTTTTATGCGTGATCAAAATCTATTTAAGGATAAAGTTGTGTGGCTGACTGGTGCAAGTTCAGGGATAGGGAAGGAGCTTAGTATTCAACTTGCCGAGCTGGGAGCAAAGTTGGTCCTTTCTTCTCGTAAAGAGGAACTTCTTCAAGCCCTAAAAGAGGGGCTTCCAAATAGTAAAGAACATTTGGTTTTACCTTTGGATCTGACAAGGTCTAGTGACTTTGAAAGCGCGCTTAACCAAGTGATCGCTCAATACGGTTGTGTTGATTATCTCATTCAAAATGGGGGTGTTAGTCAACGTGGTACGGCGGCAGATTCTACTGAAACTGTTGTCAGAAAAATTATGGAGGTGAATTTTTTCGGAAATGTGCTTTTGACGAGGGTTGTGCTCCCAGAGCTTCGGAAAAGTAAAGGTCAAATTTTAGTCATTAGTAGTATTGCTGGCAAGTTTGGATTCTTTTTAAGATCGAGCTATAGCGCTTCTAAGCATGCCCTTCATGGTTATTATGAATCTCTTGCTTTAGAGGAAGAAGAAAACGGAATTGCCGTTACGATTGCCTGTCCCGGAAAAATTAATACGCCTATATCTTCAAATGCTGTGGGTTCAGATGGACAAAAACATGGGCAGATGGATCATAATCAAGAAAAAGGAATGCCCGTAGAAGAATGTGTTTCACAGTTGTTAAACGCATTATCTACTAAGAAAAGAGAGGTTTTGATTGGGAATCGAGAGATTAAAGCGGTAACCTTGAAAAGGTTTTTACCTGCTTTATTTTGGAGAGTCATCAAAAAGCAATCTGCTACTTAAGCCCATAAAAAAAGCCATCAATACTTGATGGCCTTTCAAAAATCTAGAAAATTCTTAGTTAACGCTTGACGATAAGTCAGCACCTGCTTTAAATTTCACTGTGTTTTTAGCTTGGATTTGGATAACCGCACCAGTCTTAGGGTTACGTCCAGCTCTAGCTGCTCTTCTAGTAATAGAAAAAGAACCAAATCCTACTAAAGAAATACGGTCTCCTTTTTTCAATGCACCAGTCGTTGCGCCTACAAATGCATCTAATGCTTTCTTAGCGTCAGCTTTAGATAATCCAGCGTCACTTGCCATCGCGTCAATTAATTCTGCTTTGTTCATAATGGGTTGTTTTAAATAATTAATAAATATTTATCACAACAAATATATCCGAATATCAATGGCAGTGGCGGTTTGGGGGGTAAAATATACCGAAAATGTTGATAAGTGACGTGTTTTGTTAATAAACCCACCTAAATTCCTAGTAAAACAGCGTGTTAATGTCATTGTTACGCATTGTTTTTATATAATTCGGTCAATTTTATGAGTAATTTCTGTTTTATTGAACCAAAATAGTCCTGTATTTGTTAAATTGGCCATAGATGAAAGCAATTGTTATAGGTTCGGGAATAGGAGGGATGGCATCCGCTGTCCGTTTGGCATCTTTAGGTTTTGAGACTGAGGTTTTTGAACAGAATTCTTTTTATGGTGGAAAAATAAATTCTAAGAATATTGGACCTTATCGTTTTGATAGAGGTCCTTCTATTTTTACAGAGCCTCATTTAGTGGATGAGCTATTGTCTATAGTCAAAGCTTCAGATATCGATTTTGATTACCATAAGCTCCCTAATTCGTGTTGTTATTTTTTTGAGGATGGAAAGCGTATCAAATTGCCAACAGGAACGGAGGCCGTCGCGGCGTGTTTAAGTGAAGAGTTAGGTGAAGATCAAAAGAATGTTGAAAAGCTCTTGAGGCGCTTTGAATTGAACTACAAAGCTGTTTACCCCGTATTTATCAAAGCCTCCTTACATAGAATAATGCAGTGGCTGAATAGAAAGGTTTTTAAAGCCATAACTAGAATTCCTTTTTATGGATTGTTTTCCTCTATGAACACGGTAAATCGTCAAAGTTTCAAAAACCCCAAAACGACACAGATATTTAATCGTTTTGCGACATATAACGGTAGTAATCCTTTCAAAAGTCCAGGGATGTTTAATATTATAGCTCATTTAGAGTTAAATGTTGGTCCATACATGCCGAAAGGTGGTATGGTCGCTATTAGTGATGCTGTATACCAAAAAGCACTTGAATTGGGGGTTCGTTTTCACTTTAATAAGCGGGTAGAGAAGATTTTGTATTCATCTGGTCGCGTTGAAGGGATAGAGACTTCAACTAATAAAATAGTTTGCGATTTGGTCACCAGTAACATGGATGTTCACTTTACTTATGATAAGCTCTTGCCTGGGTTGAAGGGGCCCGTCAAAATTTTGAATCAAGAAAAATCTACCTCAGCCGTTGTCTTCTATTGGGGGATTCAAAAAACGTTTGATAATTTAGATGTTCATAATATCTTTTTTTCAAATACTTATGAAAGTGAATTCGATCATTTATTTAATAAACAAACGCTTATTGATGATCCAACTATATATGTCCATATATCCTCTAAGGTTGAAAAGAATGATGCGCCGGACGGTTGTGAGAATTGGTTTGTAATGGTGAATGCACCTATTGATGCAGGGCAAGATTGGGTATCCCAAAAACAGCGGCTCCGAAAAAACATCCTTAATAAACTTAAGCGACTTCTCAAAGTAGACATTGAACCATTGATTGGGGAAGAGGAGAATGTTGATCCGGTCATGATAGAGCAGATGTATTCAGGGAAAAATGGTTCGATTTATGGTAATGCCTCAAATACGATGATGTCTTCATTTTATCGTCATCCCAATTTTTCTTCAAAAATCAAAGGTCTATATTTTGCCGGTGTAACGGTGCATCCTGGAGGTGGGATTCCATTGGCATTAAGCAGTGCGGCTATTGTCGAGAAGTGTGTTCGTAGAGATTTCTCTATTTCTTGATTCGGGCTGGATTAATCTCTAAAACATTCCTATTCGAAGACATGATTTTTCGGGCATTTTTTACAAAGACTTTCATTTTTTCTAGATGAGCGGGGTTCTTGATTTGTTTTATTGCCGGGTAGCTTGAGCATGGGAGTACCTCAAATAGTTGTTTGTTTAACCTTGTTGGCTTGTTGACCCATATGAGGTGGTAACCCGCATTTTTAATTTTTAAGCCGTCACTGTTCTTTTCAATTTCAATCTCCAACATCATTCCCCCATCGGTATTGATACTTGCTTGGTTAGACACAAAGTTACCTAGTGAATATGCGACTAGTTGATCTGATTCTTGGTGCCATTCTACTTTCTGAAGGACATGTGGATGGCTACCGATGATAATATTGATCCCATTACGGAACAAAAACTTGGCAACGGATTTTTGATATTGACTTGGGGAGGTTTGGTATTCTTTTCCCCAATGCACTACGGCAATTAAGCCGTCAAGTGTTTCTTTTCTACTTTGTTCAATATCCAACAATATTTGATTGGTATCAATATAATTGACGCTTGTGGGGTTTGGTGCTTTCAGTCCGTTTGTGCCGTATGTATAGTTGAGTAGACCTATCCTTAGATCTTCTTTACGAAGAATAAGGAGGTTTCTTAGTTTTCGATCAATCGGATTGTAGTAGGTGCCATTGTGAGGGATCTGAAGCCGGTCTAGCACCTCAATGGTTCTTTTGATTCCTTTACCTCCTCGGTCGCAAGAATGGTTGTTTGAGGTAACCAGGACGTCGATACCACTTGTTTTGCATGCCTCAGCCAAAGCGTCAGGAGATGAGAATTGTGGGTAGCCACTATATGGAGGGCCGGCTAATGTGACTTCAAGATTTGCTATTGCAAAGTCAGCCTTGGAAATGGTTTTGTTCAAATGTGTGAATACCGCATCGTAGTTGTGGCTCCTTTTCTGATCATCAAATGCCGCTTTTATTTGACTCCCATGTCCCATAATATCTCCTATAAATAGAAGAGACATAGAACTTTGGTTAAAAGCTATAAAACTTATTAAAAAGAAAAAAAAAGGAATAACTCTCATACAATTAAATATGCATTGAAAGTACTATTTTCGCACAACACTAAAAGTCTAAGCCGATTTTATTTTAATCATATTCTATGAAGGAAGGTATTTGTAAAGAAGATTTGCTCGAGGAATTACATCAAGCCATCCGCAGTCGAATCTCGGAAGCTTCAAGAATACTCGATGAGGTTCAGGAGTCTGTAGATTCCGAGTCTCAAAGTACGGCAGGTGACAAGCATGATACATCACGAGAGTTAATGCAGCAAGAAAGAAATAAAGCCGCTCAAAATCTTCAAAATCAAATGGCAATGGATGGCTTGTTTATCACACTTAAGAATACGACACATTCAAAGGTTATTACGTTTGGGAGTTTGGTTTTAACAAGTATAGGTTGGATTTTTATTGGATTGCCTCTTGGGAAATTGATCTTTAATAAGATCGATGTTTTGTGTATTTCTGGAAATTCACCAATGGCTAAAGCACTTGTGAATCGAAAGGTGGGTGCGCGTATTGAAATGAACAATATGTCAATTGAAATAATTGAGTTGAAATAAAAAAGTGAGACGAATCTCACTTTCTCTGATAAACATTTACTCTAGATTATTTAATTCACTTTCTTACAAACGAGGCTCGTTTAGTTTTGCATAGTGCTTATCGTAAAACGTTTAAGTGACCCGTTTCAAATATTCTTTTACCATCATTTAATCTGGTATATTCAATTTGCCAAGTATAAGTTCCATTGGGTACAGAGTTTCCTCTGTAGGTACCATCCCATTTTGCAGAGATGTCATGTGATTCCCATATGAGTTCACCCCATCTGTTGTATAGGTTTAAGGTAAAGGTTTGTTCATTTACTCCTGACAGTACAATAAACCAATTTTGATTGTGCTCATCTGCATCAGGTGTGAAGCTATTAGGCACATAGAAATAGACATCTGGTAATTCATAACATGGTTCAATAGGGTTAGAAAGTATTACGATGCCCTCTTCGTTGCAACCTTCATCATCCGTAACAAGAACAGTAAATGTTCCGGCAAACAAATTCTGTTGGTTATTTAGGTTACTGTCATTGCTCCATAATGTGGTGAATGGTTCCGTACCATCGCTAATCTCTAAATTTATTTCTCCTGAAGCATCGCCTGCACATAATGGATCTATACTTGTTATGTCAAGACTAGGCTGTGAGTTGACATTTACGATCATACTCGCATCGCTTTGACATCCATTAATATCTGTTCCCGTTACTGTGTATTCCGTAGTGCCAAGATTTGGGATAAATGAAATGCCATTGTTGAGACCTAAATCCCATGAATAGGTGTTTGCCCCTTGGGCCATAGGTGTAACACTTTGTCCTTCGCAGACTGAAATGTCTGGACCAGGGTCAAGTGTAGTTAGGCTATTTATCGTTAGGTTTAATGTTACCGTGGAGTCACATCCATTTATTGTTCCCCCGCTAATTATAAATGTAGCAGTATTATTACTTTGCGTATAAGTATTGCCGTCGATCCAGTTGAAGGTAATACATGCGCTTTGTGAATCTATTGAAGTTACTGAGTTATTTATAATAAGGTTTAGTGTTACAATTGAGTCGCAACCATTTGTTGCACCACCGTTTATGTTCATCGTTGCTGAATTGTTACTGGCTGTATATGTGTTTCCATCAATCCACGTATAACTATCGCAGGCTGTTTGAAAATCTGTTCCAGAGGCGGTATAAGTTATAGTCAAGTTTAAATTTACTATTGAGTCGCAAGTATTCGCTGCTGCTCCAGAATAGGTGTAAGAAGCGGTATTGTTATCTTCCGTATAGGTGTTGCCATCAATCCAAGTATAAGAATCACATGATGTCTGCACATCTGTTGTTATGACAGGGTTATTTACCGTTAGATTTAAAGTAACTATAGAATCACAACCTGCAACTGCTCCGCCGGTATAAGTAAATGTGGCTAAATTATTACTCTGGGTGTATGTAATTCCATCTATCCAAGTAAATGAAGCGCAAGCAATTTGATTATCTACGCCATTTACTTCATTACTTATAGTGAGGTCCAATGAAACAAGAGAATCACATCCATTTGTTGCGCCACCGGCAAGATTGAAAGTACTTGTATTGTTGCTAGTCGTGTATGTATTCCCATCAATCCATGTAATGGGTGCACAGGACGCAATGACATCTGTTCCTGTTGCTGGAGTATTAATAGTCAAATCTAAAGTAACAGTAGAGTCACACCCTAAGGAAGTTCCATTGGTATAGGTATAGTTTGCTATATTATTACTGGTAGTATAAGTGATGCCGTCAACCCAAGTAAAAGGTCCACAACTAATATGCGAATCAATATTTGATTGAGAATCATTGATAGTAATCATAAATGTGTTTTCATCTATACAATTTGGAATTGTATTCGATTCTGCAAAAACATACATCGATTGAGATGTCGTTATATTGTCTCCGATATTATAATTGATTCCGGCGCCATTAGTCATGCTATAATAACTCCCCCCAGATAATGGTGTTAAGGCATAGAAGTCACAAGCTACGATATCGAGTGGTGCATCTGCAATTGGGCTAGCATACACATTAACGGTAATGGTCGTATCATCTAAACAAGCACCATCAGAAATGTTTAAAATGACATCGTAAGCTCCTGCTAAAAGATATGTATGAATTGGGTTAGGGGCACTACTCAGTGCGCTGGCATCTCCGAAATCCCAAGAATAAGATGAGACTCCTGCAGAAGAAATCGAAGAACTTCCGTCAAACGTAAAAATGTTAGTACCCAAGCATTGGTCATTCACCGGGTTAATTACAGCATTGATACCGCATTCTTGCGTGATCGTTAGGTCCTCCATCATTACATCTAATCCATTTCCACCTGTACTGTTGTAATGAACTAAGAAGTTTAACCCATTTGTAGTAACGGTTGTAGTCATAGTGACAAGCTGCCAGGATCCACTTAGGGTTGGGTTCAGTAAGCTTGTGATTGAACCATTATCATCAGTTAAGGTCATCGTAATGTCTGATATAGGAATTGTACTTCTCACCCAAACAGACAATGTGACGGTACATCCAACAGTAAGGTTCGTTAGATTACGCTCGTAAATGTCTACATCTCCGATACCATTTTGAACATTGAACCATCCGAAAAATGTTCCGCTTATTGGATAGGACTGATTAAAATCACTTCCTCCGTTTCCATAAAGAACAGGAGCATTTGCTCCAGTAATTGTACCTGAGTCAAATGTTTCCGTGAGAACCATGCTGCTGCTTGAATTTATCGTTAAATCTAAAGTGACAATAGAATCACAACCGTTTGCAGCACCGTTCGCAATGTTGAAGGTAGCAACGTTGTTACTTGCCGTATACGTAATTCCATCAATCCATATATATGATTCGCATGCGACTTGGGTGTCCGTACCTAAAACGGTATTGTTAATGGTTAGGTCTAATGTTGCTATCGAGTCACAACCGCTTGCAGCTCCACCAATGATGTTGAATGTTGCCGTGTTGTTTGAAGTCGTGTATGTGTTTCCATCAATCCAAGTAAAAGGCGTACAAGAAGCAAGCACATCCGTTCCGTTGACAGAACTACCAATCGTTAAATCCAAAGTCACCAAAGAATCACAACCACTTGTAGCTCCATCAAGGATGTTGAAGGTTGCCGTATTATTTGAAGTCGTATAAGTGTTTCCATCAATCCAAGTAATGGGCGTACAAGAAGAAAGCACATCCGTTCCCGTAGTTGGGCTATTAATGGTTAAGTCCAATGTGACGATAGAATCACAAGCGCTAGCAGCTCCACCAATGATGTTGAAGATTGCCGTGTTGTTTGAAGTCGTGTATGTGTTTCCATCAATCCATATATATGATTCGCATGCGACTTGGGTGTCCGTACCTAAAACGGTATTGTTAATGGTTAGGTCTAATGTTGCTATCGAGTCACAACCGCTTGCAGCTCCACCAATGATGTTGAATGTTGCCGTGTTGTTTGAAGTCGTGTATGTGTTTCCATCAATCCAAGTAATGGGCGTACAAGAAGAAAGCACATCCGTTCCGTTCACAGAACTACCAATCGTTAAATCCAAAGTCACCAAAGAATCACAACCACTTGTAGCTCCATCAAGGATGTTGAAGGTTGCCGTATTATTTGAAGTCGTATAAGTGTTTCCATCAATCCAAGTAATGGGCGTACAAGAAGAAAGCACATCCGTTCCCGTAGTTGGGCTATTAATGGTTAAGTCCAATGTGACGATAGAATCACAAGCGCTAGCAGCTCCGCCAACAATGTTGAATGTTGCCGTGTTGTTTGAAGTCGTGTATGTGTTTCCATCAATCCAAGTAATTGGCGTACAAGAAGCAAGCACATCCGTTCCGTTCACAGAACTACCAATCGTTAAATCCAAAGTCACCAAAGAATCACAACCACTTGTAGCTCCATCAAGGATGTTGAAGGTTGCCGTATTATTTGAAGTCGTATAAGTGTTTCCATCAATCCAAGTAATGGGCGTACAAGAAGAAAGCACATCCGTTCCCGTAGTTGGGCTATTAATGGTTAAGTCCAATGTGACGATAGAATCACAACCGCTTAGCAGCTCCGCCAACAATGTTGAATGTTGCCGTGTTGTTTGAAGTCGTGTATGTGTTTCCATCAATCCAAGTAATGGGGGTGCAAGAAGAAAGCACATCCGTTCCCGTAGTTGGGCTATTAATGGTTAAGTCCAATGTGACGATAGAATCACAACCGCTTGCAGCTCCACCAATGATGTTGAATGTTGCCGTGTTGTTTGAAGTCGTGTATGTGTTTCCATCAATCCAAGTAAAAGGCGTACAAGAAGCAAGCACATCCGTTCCGTTGACAGAACTACCAATCGTTAAATCCAAAGTCACCAAAGAATCACAACCACTTGTAGCTCCATCAAGGATGTTGAAGGTTGCCGTATTATTTGAAGTCGTATAAGTGTTTCCATCAATCCAAGTAATGGGGGTGCAAGAAGAAAGCACATCCGTTCCCGTAGTTGGGCTATTAATGGTTAAGTCCAATGTGACGATAGAATCACAAGCGCTAGCAGCTCCACCAATGATGTTGAATGTTGCCGTGTTGTTTGAAGTCGTGTATGTGTTTCCATCAATCCAAGTAATGGGGGTGCAAGAAGAAAGCACATCCGTTCCGTTCACAGAACTACCAATCGTTAAATCCAAAGTCACCAAAGAATCACAAGCGCTAGCAGCTCCACCAATGATGTTGAAGGTTGCCGTATTATTTGAAGTCGTATAAGTGTTTCCATCAATCCAAGTAATGGGCGTACAAGAAGAAAGCACATCCGTTCCCGTAGTTGGGCTATTAATAGTTAAGTCCAATGTGACGATAGAATCACAAGCGCTAGCAGCTCCACCAATGATGTTGAATGTTGCCGTGTTGTTTGAAACAGTATAAGTGTTTCCATCAATCCAAGTAATTGGCGTACAAGAAGAAAGCACATCCGTTCCCGTAGTTGGGCTATTAATAGTTAAGTCCAATGTGACGATAGAATCACAACCGCTTGCAGCTCCACCAATGATGTTGAAGGTTGCCGTGTTGTTTGAAGTCGTGTATGTGTTTCCATCAATCCAAGTAATGGGCGTACAAGAAGAAAGCACATCCGTTCCCGTAGTTGGGCTATTAATAGTTAAGTCCAATGTGACGATAGAATCACAAGCGCTAGCAGCTCCACCAATGATGTTGAATGTTGCCGTGTTGTTTGAAACAGTATAAGTGTTTCCATCAATCCAAGTAATTGGCGTACAAGAAGCAAGCACATCCGTTCCAATCGACGCATTGTTGAGCATTAAATTCAAGGTGACCAAAGAGTCACATCCATTGGATGCACCAGCAACTATGGTGTAGGTGGCTGAATTATTTGAAGTCGTATAAGTGTTTCCGTCAAGCCAAGTATAGGAACTACAAGAGGACTGCGTATCTATGCCTGATAGATTGGTGCTTAAAAGTGGGGAATCGGTATAGATTCTAATATTATCTATAGCCAGTCCATAAGCCCACTGTCCGCCATCATTATAAGTAAATCGAATTTGTACATTTGCTTGACCTACATAAACTGTTAGATCTAGAGAATTTCCATTAACCCATGGTGTTGTTAGCGTGTTCGCGTTGTTCACACTAGTATTCGTTAACGTAGATATCGGATTCCATCCGGCCCCCGTATTAATTTGAACTTCAGCAGTTTCATAGGTTTCTGCGGCAAATGCATGGTCAAATGTCAGAAAAACATTTCCGGTATACCCTACAAGACTAAAAACGGGTGAAGTAAGAAAGTCGTTGGATTTATCGCAATCACAGGCATCATCGTTTGTGAAGGCAAACTGTGTCGTGTTTGTAGGTTCAATAATCCAAAACTGGCTAGACGCATTATTTGTATTTCCATTTTGGAACAAATCAGAACCTGCAGCACCCTGCGCTGTGAAATTCCCGAGAGCACCACCTTCAAAATTTTCGAAAAGGATATTAGCTGCAACAAAATTAGCATCTAATATTGTTAAGGTGTAAATACCTTGTGTATTTGAAACTACGGCGTCTCCAATTGTGGTGACATTAATTTGGAGTTCTATAATCTCATTGTTTTCAAGGATTGCATCATTGTATATGGTAATGACAAAGGTTTGGTTTATCGTACTATTTCCGGGAAACAAAATACTTGATGGGGTGATGTCAAAATCGACTCCTTGCGTAGCCGTAGTATTTCCTCCCAAAGTAAAAGTTACGGTTGCATCTTCAGTAGCGGGAAGGGAGATTTCTAATTCTAAAGGTATGTCAATGAAATCACAATTTACTCCTTCATTTATTGTTCCTCCATCAGGATTTACAAAGCTAATGGTCGGCTGAGGCAGGCCACATTTTTCAGATAAAGGCAATAGTGCTCTTCTGGGCGAATTCAGCATGACGGTTCGTATGCGGTCTTTTTGGTCGGCTGTAAAGATGTCCATACAAGCATCGTTGGTATAGTCCATGTAGTTTTCAACCATGTCTTGATTTCCGTCACAGGTTGTCAGGTTTGGACATCCAAAATTAGAGGTTTGTGATTGGGGAGTGTCACCACAAAAATCATTGCCACAATTAGCATCACCCCATATATGGCGTAGACCTAACCAATGACCAACCTCATGGGTCATTGTTCGACCTAGGTTGTATGGTGCCCCACCTGGAAATGGGTTTGCTACAGAGCCAATGGTGGAGTATAGATGCACAACTCCATCTGTACTAGCAGCGCCCCCGTTTGCGTTTAGTCCCCCTAAACCAGAATTGCTTGGAAACTGGGCGTAACCCAAAATACCTCCAGTAATGTCTGCAACCCAAACATTCATATATTCATCAGGGTTCCAGAAAGTACCTGGTTTGATAGTTGCGTCAATAAATCCAGTATTAAAAGGTCCTTCACCATATGCGGTCACTCTATTGATTCCTTGTTCGGGTAATAAATTATCTGAAGGATCTAGGATGGCTAGGCAAAATTCTATTTCAACATCTGCTGCTGCAGGATCATTTGAACCCGCTAAATTTCGAAAATCAATATTTAATTGATTGACCTGCGCTTGTACTTGTGCTGCGGATATATCTTCTGCGCCAGCACCATCAGTAATAATGTGAAAAATACATGGGATAGTAAGAAGGGTTGCTTTATTTATATTCTCTCCTTTACCGGATTTCCCGTTTTTATAATCTCTAAGGAGTTTTTGGAATAGAACTTCTTGTTGTTGAAGTGAAGGAAGCTGATTGTTTTGATTTCTTCTGATGGCATCCATTTCCATGGTATAGCATCGAATTGATTCGTCTATTTTTTTTGCAGATGGCTGATTAAAGTCAGTTCCAATCTTTGACAATTGTTTCTGTGCTGTTGCCGGTATAATAAAAAAGCCAACAAGCAAGGACACACAGAAGATGAGAGAGTAGCGCATTGTTCTGTTTTGTAGTAAGGTGAGTGTTGTAAAGACGTATAGCTGTCCTTAAAGATGCCTTAAAACTCAATAAAAAAGTAATTTAATTTTTTAAAGCGCCTATGCTTTTAGGCACGACATATAAGTGCTTGATAGTGAATTATTTAGTAGAATCTTTTGAAAAAAGAAAAATAAGACTGCCCAATCAACATTCCGAATAAATGTACCCACAGTAAAATACCTATGGGTAAAACAAGAAAAGAGAGCTTGTTAAATTCCCATGCACCAATAAAATCGAAATGCATCAAGTGCATGATTCCTCGAGTAATTCCACATCCGAGGCATTCCAGGTCAAAAAGCCATACGGAAGCACACATACTTTTACCAGTGTCAAAATAATCAACAGGTAGGTAGAATAAAAAAACAAATGCTCCTAGCGCAAAGGCTAGAAGCATTTTAAAAAAAGTTTTCAATACTTTATTTATTTCCAAAAATTACAACCAATGCATGAATTAATCCTGGTAATCCACACAAAAGTGTCAACAATAGATTGGCAGTCACACGATTCGTCCAAGAGCCTTCGTAGAGGTACATGGAAATGGTCGTTCCAAAAGGCACTAAAAGAATCAGTAAAAGATAAATGATTGTTTCTGTTTTAGAATCTTGCTGATTTTGATTCTTTTTGACAGCTTTAATGATTTTTTTTACGGCTTTCTTTGTGGACTTTACGTCTTCTTTATTCAGTGTTTTGGCTGAAGTGACTATAGTTGCTGTTTGATCAAGATGCAGCTGACTTTCCCTGACGACAGACGTTTCATTAAATATTTCAGGAGCGGATATTGCTTCTGATGCTGATGCTACATCCATCGAGATAGGAGCCTCATAGTTTTTAGTAAGCGTCTTCTTATTTTTAGAATTCGAAACGATAGCCTCTTCTTGAATCGTTTCAGCGTGAACAACCTTTCGGTTTTTCTTCATGTTTACCGAACCGTTGTTCCAGTTCACGGTGAATCCTTTTCTGTGGTATCTTTTTTGAACTGAACACGAGTCCAGAATCAGCGTCATTGAAAACGCGGCAGTTAATAGTAGCGCAAATTTTTTCATTTAATTTAAGTTTAATGGTTTCCTAAATATAAAAAAAACATTCTTAAATCAAATAATACGTTATTATTAATATTAAAAAGATCAATCAAAAATAATCTTGAACTCTACACGTCGGTTTTTCTGTCTTCCTGAAGGCGTATTGTTATCTGACAGAGGTTTCGTTTCTCCGAAGTATAGTGTTTTGACACGCCTTTTGTCAATTCCTTCAGTACCCAAGAAGTTTTTAACGGCTTCAGCGCGTTTCTTTGAAAGAACCATATTGACGTCATCGTCCCCCACGTTATCCGTGTGGCCTGTTACCTGAATTTTCCAGTCCGGCTTTTTCTTTAGCGTATTAGCAAGCTCCATCAATGAAGGCTTTGAAGCTTTTTTAATAACATCAAGTCCCGTTTCAAATTCAAGATTACTGAAGGCTGTGTTTAAAACTTCTTGTTCTTCTTTTTCAATGATTGGACATCCTTTGTTTTCAATAGGACCAGGGGTCTGCGGGCATTCATCGTCTTTATCCAACAATCCATCTCCATCAGTATCCTTGTAAGGACAACCGTTGTTCTCAAGTGGTCCTGCTATGGAAGGGCAGTCATCGTCTTTATCTAGTAATCCGTCTTTATCAGTATCTGGGTAAGGACAACCATTGTTTTCTTTTGGCCCAAAGGTTTTCGGACAATCATCAATTTTATCAAAAAGACCATCACCATCTGTATCGGGACAACCTTTAAATTCAACCAATCCTTTTACATCAGGACACAAGTCATCTTTGTCTAAAATACCATCTCCGTCGCGGTCTGGTTTTTCTTCTTTTTTAGGTTCAACAATCATTTCCGGCCTATTGAATTGGTAGGCGAGTAAAACCTCATGTGAGCCATTAGAATACGATCCAATATCTGTGGTGCTATAGTCATAGCTATAGGCAAGTACGGTGTTCTTGAAATTAATTCCGAGCATGGCAATGACTGATTCCGTGTGTCTGTAGCTGAGCCCAAAGAAAAACTGTTCGTTCATGGTTCCTTTGGCTCCTATTTCAAATTGAGGGGCATTGATAAATGTACTTCGCAATAAAAAATAAGGATCCAAATCGAATTTCTCAGAAATCTCAAATGAATAGGAGGTGCTGAGATTGTAGTGACGTATCAGCCTATTTTCTCCTAGGTTCAAGGTTCCAAGGTCGTCTAGTTTTGACAGACGACTTTGGATTAATTGGTTAATTCCTAATCCAATTCTAAGTTTATCATTCATTGAATACAATAAGCCAAAGCTCATGTCCGGTGCCAACTGTTTGTTACTACCGCTCAAAGTCGGGTCGGGGTCTATGTTTTGGATGCTCGAACCATCATAGCTGTATTGATTAATGACCCCTGAAACAGCCATGGCGAGACTTGAACTTTCATTTAGCTTGAGGATGTAATTATAGTTGAGCATAAGGCCCATTTGTTGGACGGCGCCACCAGTGTCATCCATAAAGAGCATGCCTCCCAATCCCATTTTTTTGTTTTTGAGTAGGGTGTGACCTCCTAAAGTATATGTTGACGGAGCTCCATTGAATCCAGACCATTGATTTCTATAACCGAGCTGTACGCGATTGGTATTAGTCACTCCGGTGTAGGCTGGGTTGATGACAAAGTCGTTCCAGAAGAATTGACTGTACATGGGCAACTGTTGTGCATTAAATCCATACGCCAAGCTCATGAATACTAATGCTAAAATCGAATTTTTCATATTTCTACCTTTCAACGTTCTTATCTTTTCAGCGTCACCACGCCATTGAACTTTTGTCCATCACCCAAATCGATGATGTAGTAATAATCTGCAGTAGGTAGCGCATTCCCACCAAGTGTACCATCCCAAGGTGCCATTTTAGAAGTTGCATAAAAGACTTCTTGTCCCCAGCGGTCAAATACTTTGACTGTTGCCTCTGGGTAATTTTCAAAACCGATCGGCAGCCAATTGTCATTCACTAAATCTCCATTTGGAGAAAGCCCACCTGGAACTGCGAAAGGAAGCTCTGAGGCGGGTAGGGCATCAGGTTGTTGAAATCCTAATGTGTGTATGCTATTGTTTTGAAGCGTTGCGGTAAAAGGCTCACCAATGGTGTAACTCATCTGCATATTTGTTCCAGAAGTGGCCTGTCCTGAGGTCCCGATTACGTTTCTTGAAAGTTCTAGTTGAGAATGAAAGAAAAAGACAGTAAACAAAAATAATCCGGAAAGGGTGTTTTTCATGAAACTTGAATTTTTACTAAAATAAACGAAATTGAATCAATTAGCAAGGGAAATAATGGGAGATTATTATTGTCAAAATGCAAATGAATATTTATACTTCATGAATTATAAATGCAACTGACTTGCATTATTGAATTATTGCTCGTAAATTTGCAATTCATGAGACATTTTCTGTTGTATTCTATTTTGCTAGGTATGGTGTTGATCCATATTCCTCGTTCGATGGTACATGAATGTGCTCAAGTTCTGCATGAGGACCATCAACATGATCGTGATTCTCATTCAGGTCAGCATGATGGACTTGCTTTTGAGGCAGCTGATTGTGATTTATGTTCTTATTCTTTTCACTCTCTAGACACACCGAACTATGCCCTAATTACAGTGCCTGTAGTTTCTCTGGTTTGTCCTTTGGTTAAGGAACCATTTGCTATTTCAATAGGTTCTGCTCAGAATATTCAGTTAAGGGGGCCCCCTTGTTTGTTACACTTTAGTTAATTAAAAGTACGTAACAAATAAAAATAAATAATGAATAAAATTTCTTGTTTTATCCTGTTTATGTCAGGATCTATATGCTTTGCACAGCAGCTTTCCGGAGTGGTTACCGACGCCTTAAAAAACAAACCTATTCCAGGAGCCAAAATAGTGCTGAAAGATCTTCAAGTTGCTACCTATTCTGATGTAGATGGTAAGTTTAAGTTGGAAGGTGATTGGCCAGAAAATCTTTTGCTCCAAGTTAGTTTAGCGACCTATGAAACTCAAATTATTTCTATCGCATGCTGTGAATTTATTGAGCTTGTACTCCAGCCTGACCCTCACAACATGGAAGAGGTTATGGTTCGTGTAGAGCGCCGAGAACTTCAAGGAAGTATGACGCAGAAGACCGATTATATCAATTTGGACCGATTGAGTGTGATCTCACCGCAGACGATTACAGAAGCGCTGACACAGATAGATGGGGTGCAAATGGCCTCATACGGTCCACTGAATGCAAAACCTGTTATTAGAGGAATGCAAGGAATGCGTGTGGTAACCTTTCTAAACGGGATGCGCATCAATAACCAGCAATGGGGAGGGGACCATGGACTGGGAATCTCTCAGGCAGGCATGGAGAGTGCAGAGGTCATCAAAGGCCCTATGTCCTTAATTTATACAGGTGATGCTACGGGTGGGCTTTTATACCTGAAGGATGGTTCCTTTGCACCACAGAATTCGTATTCGGTTGAAATGAATTCACAATTTGAAACGGTTAGTTTGGGTACTCAGAATTCTATGGTATATAAGCAATCAGGTGAAAAGTTACGATTGAGTGCTGCAGGTATCTTTTCGAGTTACGCCGACTATATGCTTCCTAATGGAAGTTATTTGAGTGATTCTCGAATGAAAGATATGGGTGCGAAGTTCAAACTCGGTTACAATTCCGGAAAGTGGAATTTAGAGCTTAACTACTTGTATTCGAATTCTAGGGTTGGTATTCCGGGGCATACGCACGATGCAAATCCTGTTGCGGAATCATTTATGATAGATTACCAAGACCGAACCAAATCATTGCCATACCAAAAGATACAGAACCATTTTGGAAACCTTAAAGCCACTTATTTTGTCAATTCCAAAAATAAAATGGAGTTTTTCGTGAACCATGGTTACAACAACTTGGCGGAATTCGGTGAAAAAAATTATACACCGGCCATAGACATGTATCTGAATTCGAGCTCGGTCCAGGCAAGGCATCATTGGAAACCGACCAAAAAACTTCAATTGCTTTCCGGAATACAGGGCATCCTTGAGAGCAATGAAAATGGTCTTACTGCGGAGGAACGTTTGATTAAAGATTCTGATCAATACGATTTGGGATTTTATAGCTCTCTTTCATATGATTTGAAGGGTGTAAAACTGAATGCTGTCGTTCGTTTTGATCATAGAGCGGTGCGCAGCACCGATTTTAATGGCGATTATTCAAACCTGAATGCTGCAATAGGTCTACGTAAACAATGGAAGGGTTCGTCTGTAAAAGACCTTTCGATGCATGTTTCCTCGGGTTCAAGAGCGCCTCATTTATCCGAGCTCTTAAGTGATGGTGTACATCATGGTGCAGTAAGGTATGAGCTTGGAGATCGCAATTTAGGCTCTGAGCGTTTTGTACAGCTTGATGTGAATTATGAGTTTTCTAATGAGCACTTTTCTTTAATGGTAAACCCCTATACTACAGTGGCTTCAGGGTATATCCAGCTGGCTCAAGTCGACTCTATAATTGACGGTATGGAAGTATACAAATACACTGCAAAAGAGAGAGTATTGCTTTATGGTCTGGAAACACGAGTGCACTACCATCCGCATTTTGCACATCGTTTGCATTTTGAAGTGGGTTATTCCAATACCTTCGGTCGAGAGTTAGGTTTGGTGCAAGAGGGAGAAGACTTGTATTTTATGCCTCAAGCGAGATTGCGCTCGAATGTGCGTATTGAACTTTCCAAGAAAAAAGCACTTGGTTTTGCCTCAGTCATCGTTCAACACAATTATTTTTTCAATCAGGACCGTATTGGGCCCTTAGAGACTGCAACGGATCCATACCATCTTCTTCAGCTAGGATGTCAAATGAAATGGGATGGGAATTGGCCTGTTCAGCTGTCTTTCGGTGTGAGAAATGCACTTAATACAAGCTATATCAACCATATGTCTAGTCTTAAAACCCTTGGTTTAATGGAGCCAGGAAGAAGTCTTTATCTAAATCTTAAGTGGAATATAAAAGGAAAAGTGTCAAATAAGTAAACAATCAATTAATCAAATAAATTAAAACCTATGAAAACTAAGTTTTTTTTCGCAGCCATGCTGCTAATCGCAAGTGTAGCTTGCAATAAAGAAGAGTGCTACGAATGTCATTATGACGGCCCAAATGGGGAAGAAGTAGAATTAGAAGGTGAATACTGTGGCGATGCTGCTGAAGACCTAGAAAATATCGGCTATGTTGTGGATAGTGTAGTTTATACGGTTCACTGCGGTGAGCATTAAACGCTTTAGAAACCTAAATGCACCCTATATTTTGGGTGTATTATTTAATATGTAACTCAATAATAAAATAAATTATAACCTATGAAAATCAAGTTTTTTTTCGCAGCCATGCTGTTAATCGCAAGTGTAGCTTGCAATAAAGAAGAGTGTTACGAATGTCATTATGACGGCCCAAATGGGGAAGAAGTAGAATTGGAAGGTGAATACTGTGGCGATGCTGCTGAAGACCTAGAAAATATAGGCTATGTAGTGGATAGCGTAGTTTATACGGTTCACTGTGGTGAGCATTAAACGCTTTAGAAACCTAAATGCACCCGATATCTTGGGTGTATTATTTAATATATAACTCAATAATAAAATAAATTATAACCTATGAAAATCAAGTTTTTTTTCGCAGCCACGCTGCTAATCGCAAGTGTAGCTTGCAATAAAGAAGAGTGCTACGAATGTCATTATGACGGCCCAAATGGGGAAGAAGTAGAATTAGAAGGTGAATACTGTGGCGATGCTGCTGAAGACCTAGAAAATATCGGCTATGTTGTGGATAGTGTAGTTTATACGGTTCATTGTGGTGAGCATTAAACCCTTCTCTTTATAATTTAAAAGCGTCTCATTTGGGGCGCTTTTTTTTGTCTATTGATTAGTTGAGTTTACGATTCAAAAAAAAAATTATGAAAAATCTATTTTATCTAATGATAGTTTTCCCGCTATTGATGAGCTGTGGAGGGGGAGAAGAACCTGTAAAAGAAGAACAAGCTGAAAGTGCACCAAAAAGCGAGGGAAAAGTAGAAGTGGTTGAAGAACCAGCTAAGCCAAAGGTTAAAAGGGATTTTTTACCCAATGAGGTCATTGAAACCGAGACAGGTTTAAGTGTAACATTTCTAGAGATCGCAGAAGACACGAAGCTCGGGTATTATGACAAGGCCGAAGAAGGAATGTTAATTCGTTCGGTAAAAGTTCAGATTATTAATAATACGGAAGAGGCACTTACAGTATCTCCTTATGACTTTAAACTAAGTGATAATAATGGTAAGGATTATTCTCAGGATTTTACCCAAGGTAAAGAACCGATTATATCCCAAAATGAAATCAGACCAGGTAAGAAATTAGTTGGGTATATTGAGTTTGAGCAATCCCCAGTGGATGCTGAAGGTTGGGAAATCACATATTCGCCTAAGGGAGAGAGTTTCTAAATAGACTTCGAATAGAAAAAAGTAATCTAATAAAGGCCTTCAGAAATGAGGGCCTTTTTTTTGTCTATTGAAATTCTAGAATAGGGAAAACATAGTTCATACATTTCCATGAAAAAAAAGGTCTTAAGCAAGCGCTTAAGACCTTTAGTTACGGTAGATTAAGTAGCGAGACGGAGAGTTGAACTCCGGACCTCAGGGTTATGAATCCTGCGCTCTAACCAACTGAGCTATCTCGCCATTTCGGGTGCAAATATAAATAGATTTTTAATAAAACAATGCCATTTATGCATCTAGCTTTTCGAGTTCTGACTCAATAAATTGTGCAAGTGCGCAAATATGTGTGCTTGAGAACTTAAAATCAATTCCTGCTTGCGCATAGACTTCAGGCATTGGCTTTGTATATCCAAGAGAAAGCGCATGTCTATATTTGCTAACGGCTTCGGAGTAATTCTCTTTGCTGTTCTTCCATATACCAATGGCGCCGAGCTGTGCAATACCATATTCAATATAATAAAAGGGCACCTCAAATAGATGCAGTTGACGTTGCCATGACGAAGCAAGCGTATTTTCGTAGCCCTTCCAATCTGTAAGACCTGTCCCAAACCTCTTGTTAAGTTCCATCCAGTAGGCCGTTCTTTCTTCTGTCGTGTGGTTATGGTTTTCATATACCCAATGCTGGAAGGCATCAACCTGCGCAATCCAAGGCAGGATCGTTAAAGTTGCTTGAAGCTGCTCTTTTTTGGCTCTCATTGCAATCGTCCTTATCGTCAGAATAGAACGTCGTCCCAGCTAATCCATACGTATTAGCAATTCCATTGACATAGATGCTAGTTCTGCGATTTCAGAGGGAAAGTTTTTGAAGGCAGTCAATTCAAGTTCGTGGGTTAAAAAAGAATGAACCGCATGTCCTCCCTCATGAATCATTGTGGTCAAGTCATTTTGAGAACCAACGGAATTCATGAAGATGAAAGGTGCGCCAGTTTCGTATAGTGGGTAGTTGTAACCGCCCGGTGCTTTTCCTGGTTTTGACTCCAGGTCTAGGTGCTCCATTTTTTCCATTGTCTTAAGAAAATCGGCAAACTCTGGCTTAATTTTATTGAAAACATCAACGGTCCCATCAAGCATTTCTTTACCTGTTTTGAAAGGCTTTAAGGGGGCCTTGCCTTCTGGATCTACCGCTGTATCCCAAGGTTTGAATTTATCCTTAGACATTTTTTCAAGCTTGGCTTCATTGATTTTTTTAACCAGAGGCACAATGTGTGTTTCAACAGCTTCATGGAAATCAAAACAAGACTCTTTGGTATAATCAAAGCGCCCCATCTGTTTAAACTTATAGTCGCTATAATTTTCAAAGCCCGCATTGATCGCCAATTCAGTTCGCTTTTTAACAAGTTCAGAATAAAGTTCATTGAGTGCTTTGTCATCTTGATGTTTTCGCGTTGCCATTTTTTCAAAAACAACTTTACGCAATGACTCATCCTGTTCTTTCAGTAAGATTGCTGCTTTTTGCATCGTAAGTTGAGCACCGTTGTGTTCAATACTTTGCGCTGCACTAATAGCACCATATTCTTGCGTCTTTTCGCTCAGGTATGCCTGTATCGGAATATTTTCTTCTCGGTAAAGTTCAAGTTGACTTTTGACACTTCTAATATGAATGGCATAGGCAGGGTCTTTTTCTAGTTCTGAAAGAAAAGAAGCCCCCATGAAATGTTTGTTCAACTGATCATCAATAGGTGCTAGCTTCGGTTGTATCTCCGTTACAAAAAAGGTGTAGGCCTTTTGAAAGCTATCGTTTGTGGTGTCAATTGACATACGTATATAGCGCCAAGCCATTTCTTCTTCGATGACGGCTTCGAGCTCACTTTTGTCTTTTAACCATTTTTTAAGGGCTTCTAGGGAATCAAGTTTCCTTTCTAAAAGTTCAATTAAGTACCTCTCAATGGATTCAAATGAATCAATGACCAATGGGTCGTCTACAAAGGTGCGACGATATTTCTTCATGATGTTAAGCTAAATTTATTTCCCGCGTTGAGAAGCCATTTTGGTAGTTCCTGATTTTTTTGCAGAGGAAGGCTTTCCAGCGTTACCTTTAGAAATCGCCTTTTTAGGAGCTGCTTTTTTAGGAGCTACTTTTTTCACTTCCTTTTCTTCGCTAACTTCCTCTTTTTTTACGTTTTCCTTGATTTTGATCCCAGCATTGATAAGGATGTTGTACCATTGGAATATTTTACGTAGATCAGATTTGTACACGCGTTCTTGATCGTAATTAGGCAGTATTTTTTTTAGAAGTCCTTCTAGTTGGGGTAGGTCTTCCTTGTGTGATGGACATGCTTTCCCTTCATAATGATCATGAAACGATGCCAGTACGTCAAGAAGTTTCGCATCTTCATCAGTTGTGTAGATGCTGATGTCTGCCAGTGTTGAAATACGGTCAGAGGCATGTGCCGGAAATCTTTTTTTGTCAACAATTGACTCTACGATCACATTGTTTTTTCCTTGCGCTACCACTTTGAATAAGCCCGGTCTTCCGGTAATTGATATGATTTCCTTTAAATCCATTTGAAAATTTTGTTCAAAAATAGAAAAACTTCACTTGTAAGCACCTATTTTGGGTGCTAATATCTGTAATACAAGCAAATAAAGGTGGAATAATCGTATAAGCACTCATTTATACGTACCTTTGCACCCAAATTAAAAATACAGGAATGACATTTGAAGAGCTGGGATTGAGAGAAGAGGTGCTTAAGTCGTTAAAAGAATTGGGTTTTGAAGCACCGACTCCTATCCAAGAAAAAGCAATTCCCTACCTAATGAAAGACGATTGTGATTTCGTTGGGTTAGCACAGACAGGAACGGGGAAAACGGCAGCCTTTGGCTTGCCTTTAATAAATAGAATTAATAGCAAGAAAATTACCCCAAGCTATAATTTTATGCCCTACAAGAGAGCTTTGCCTTCAGATTGCAAAAGACATGCAGACATACGCAAAATATACAAAAGGATTAAAAATTACCGCTGTGTATGTCCCAAATAAAAAGATGAGTCGCCATTGTGGTTGCCACACCGGGTAGACTTTTAGATTTAATCAAAAGAAGAGCATTGCAATTGTCTGATGTTCAATGTGTTGTTTTGGATGAGGCAGATGAGATGCTGAATATGGGTTTCAAGGAAGACATAGACTCTATTCTAGAGACAACACCAGAAACAAAAAACGTTTGGCTTTTTTCTGCTACAATGCCAAAAGATGTAGAGAGAATTGCTAAAACCTATATGACAGATCCTTTGGAAGTTTCTATAGGTCATAAAAATCAAAGTAATGAGAATATTGAGCACATATATTATGTGGTCAAGGAGAGAGATCGTTATGAGGCTGTAAAACGACTCATTGATTTTCATCCAAATATATACGGATTGATCTTTTGTCGGACAAAACATGAAACGGCTACAGTTGCAGAGAAATTAGGACGCGATGGCTATAATGCTGAACCTTTACACGGTGATTTGACACAACCCATGAGAGATCGTGTTATGGCACGATTCAGAAGCAAAGAACTTCAGATTTTAGTTGCTACTGATGTTGCTGCAAGAGGTATTGATGTAGATGACATTACACATGTTATCAACTATAACCTTCCTGATGATACAGAAAACTACACACACAGAAGTGGTAGAACGGCGCGAGCTGGAAAAAAAGGACAATCATTAGTTTTAATTAGCCCAAAAGAAAATTATAAGATAAAGGCTATTGAGAAGCAAATGAGCAAAGCATTTGCACAAGGTAAAATACCAAATGCAGAGGAGATTTGTGAGATTCAATTGATGAAGCTTATTCAGAAAACAATAGATATACAGATTAAGGAGAAAGATATTGAGAAGTTTATGCCTCAAATTTTAGCTTCTTTTGAAGACATGGATAAAACAGAAATTATCAAAAAGTTTGTTTCTGCTGAATTCAATCAATTTATAGAATATTACGACCGCGCTGGAGATGTGAACCAACGAGCAAAGCAAGATTCAGGAAGAGATAGAGACCGAACGGATAAAGGTGCTAGAGCAAGAGATGAAGGTAAAACTCGTTTCTTCTTAAGTGCAGGAAAACGTGACGGGCTTAACCCAGGTGGTTTATTGCGCGTTGTCTGTGATGCGGCTGGAATTGATTCTTCGGGTATAGGACGTATTGACATTATGACTTCTTATGCATTTTTCGATGTCGATGAGGCGCATACGGAGCGTATTCTGAAAAGTGTTAATGGAACTGAATTTGAAGGCACAAAGCTTTCTGTCGAGGTGACCAATACTCAAAACGGAGGTGGTAGTGGTCAAGGTCGTTCAGGTGGTGGTGGGTGGTGGAAGCCAGCGTCGTTCAGGTGGAGGCGGAGGCGGAGGCCAACGTCGTTCAGGTGGAGGCGAGTTCAGAAGATCATCTGGAGGCAGTAACTTTCGCAGTGGTAGAACAGGACGAGATGGCCGAAGATCAGATAGTGCAGGAGATAGAAGTGGGAGTTCTGATCGCAGATCGGGTTCAGATAAACCAAGACATAGAGGACGTTAATTCAATAAAATTTTAATGGAAATAAGGAATATTGCGATTATAGCGCACGTTGACCACGGCAAGACGACGTTGGTAGATAAAATGATAGAGCTTGGTGAAGTCAAAGACGAAAGAAACCGACCAAAAGGTGAGCTGATCATGGATAGTAATGATTTAGAACGAGAACGTGGTATCACGATTACTTCTAAGAATGTATCTGTAACCTATAAGGGAACTAAGATTAATATTATTGACACTCCTGGTCACGCCGATTTCGGTGGAGAGGTAGAGAGAGTCCTAAACATGGCAGACGGTGTTTGTTTGTTAGTTGATGCTTTTGAAGGCCCGATGCCACAGACGAGATTCGTTCTTGGAAAAGCACTTGCGCTTGGATTGAAACCAATCGTTGTGGTAAACAAAGTAGATAAAGATAACTGTACACCTGATGAGGTTCATGAGAAAGTATTTGACCTGATGTTCGATTTGGATGCAACGGAAGAACAATTAGATTTCCCAACAGCATATGGTTCTGCAAAGAACAATTGGATGTCTGATGATTGGAAAAAACCAACCACTACGATTGAACCACTTTTTGAAATGATTCTTTCACATTTTCCGCCGAAAGTAATCCAAGAAGGAAATACCCAGATGTTAATTACGTCTTTAGATTTTTCTTCATTTGTTGGGCGTATTGCTATTGGTCGATTGCACAGAGGTGTCATTAAGTCAAACATGCCGATCATTCTTTCGAAAAGAGACGGTTCTAAGGAAAAACATAAGATTAAAGATGTATTTGTATACGAAGGAACGAATCGTTTGAAAGTTGATTCGGTTCAACCAGGTGATATTTGTGCGATTACGGGATTGGAAGGATTTGAGATTGGAGATTCAATCTGTGATGTTGAAAATCCGGATCCACTCCCAACAATATCGATAGATGAACCTACGATGAGTATGATGTTCTCAATTAACGATTCGCCATTTTTTGGAAAAGAAGGCAAGTTCGTAACTTCTCGTCATATTTCTGAACGATTAGACAAGGAGTTGGAGAAGAATCTTGCTTTGCGTGTGGCAAAGACCGATAAAGCAGACAAGTGGTTGGTATTTGGACGTGGTGTCATGCACTTATCTGTGCTTATTGAGACCATGCGTCGTGAAGGATACGAGCTTCAAGTAGGTCAGCCACAAGTGCTGATAAAAGAAATTGACGGTAAGAAATGCGAACCGATGGAGGAATTGACAATTGATCTTCCTGAAGTACATAGCGGAACAGCCGTAGATGCCGTTACGAAACGTAAAGGTGAAATGACGAATATGGTGCCAAAAGGAGATCGTATGACGATTGAATTCTCGATTCCATCACGTGGAATTATCGGGTTGAGAAACTACTTATTAACGGCAACGGCAGGAGAAGCGATCATGACGCACCGTTTTGTTGATTATCAGCCATACAAAGGAGATATTCCAGGAAGATTAAATGGTTCGTTAATCTCAATGGAATTAGGAACTTCAATACCTTTCTCATTGAATAACTTACAAGAACGTGGAACCTTCTTCATCTCGCCAGGAGAAAGTATTTATGAAGGACAAGTAATTGGCGAAAATAGCCGTGCAAGTGACCTCGTTGTTAACGTTACAAAAACAAAGCAATTGACGAACATGCGTAAGTCTGGTACTGATGCAAAGGTTCGAATTATACCGCCAAGATTATTTAGCCTTGAAGAATGTTTAGAGTACATACAGAGAGATGAGTATGTGGAGGTTACGCCTCAGAAATTGCGTATTCGTAAAGTTTATCTGAAAGAAATGGACCGTAAACGATCTCAAAAAAACTAAATTTATTGCGACTGAACCGTAATAATATAGGTTCTGAATCGTTAGTTAATTGTGAGAACTAGTTATATTTTTTATCTAATGTTATTTTTGGCTACGCAATTGCGTGCCCAACAACCCAACTTTTTCTCTCGTTCTGAGATTGGATTTCATGCTGGAACCATGTTCTATATTGGAGACTTAAACCAATTTAAACCCTTTTATAAGAGTAAACTTGCCGGTAGTCTTGTTTACCGTTTTAATGTTCATTCTAGATTGACGCTACGCTTTAATGCGACATATGGCAATGTGGCTGCCGATGATAAGGATGCAACTCAAGACTTAACTTTGAATCGAAATTTAAACTTCAAAACACATATTGCAGAAATTGCAGGTGGTTTTGAGTTCCATTATATGCCTTTTCAATTTGGCAATAGGCGCTACATCGGTACGGCATATATGATTACCCAAATTGGGGTTTTTCAAATGAATCCCAAAACAGAGTATAATGGTGAAATGATTGCATTGCAGAATATTGGTACCGAGGGACAGAATAATGCTTCTGGTACTCGGACCTATAATAAGTACCAGCTTTGCGTGCCACTGGGGTTAGGTGTTAAAGTCTCTTTAGGAAAATTTTGTTCCTTTAATTTGGATATAGCCATACGAAAAACCTTTACCGACTATCTGGATGACGTGGGGGCGGATACTTATATGGCCCCTGAATTACTCGAATCAATTAATGGAGCAGATGCTGTAGCTCTTGCAAATAGAAGCTTGGATGGCTCCACCTTCGGGAAACGTGGTAACTCCACGAATAAAGATTGGTATGTATATGCAGGAGCAATGCTTACTTTTCGCTTAGGTAAAGGAAACAACTGCCCGGTTATTCGATAGCCTTCTTTGATCTCCGGCAGCGTTCGCTGCAGTAGATAACTTCATTCCAGCACCGCTTCCATTTTTTTCTCCAATTGAATTCTTTATGACAGCACTTGCAGATTTTGCTGGGGAAGTTTTCTTTTTTTAATGTTTTCACACGCTTTAAACATTTTTAAATAAACTTTTGTTTTACTGATATGGAAGAATGGGAAATCGATAGGGTAATTGAGATGGCTTGGGAAGATCGAACTCCTTTTGATGCGATCTTACACCAATTTTCTTTGAGTGAAAAAGAAGTTATAATACTCATGAGAACGGAATTAAAAAACAGCAGCTGGAAGCGTTGGCGTAAAAGAGTTCAGGGGAGAAGTACGAAGCATCAGGGGAAAAGAACATTCACGTTAGGTAGGCACAAATGCTCACGACAGCGAAGTATCAGTCATAACAACGTGACTTAAGTCTTTGCGTACCCTGCTTTTTTACGAACACGCTGCAAGACGGTTTGAGCTATCTTTTTGGCTTTAGCAGCACCTATGGAAAGTGCCTCATCAATTTCATTTCTATTTTCAATAAGATGCTTGAAAAGAGTTCGTTCCGATTCGAATTTATCAAGGATCAGCTCGTAAAGCGCCTGCTTGGCATGGCCATATCCATAGCCTCCTTTTTCGTAGAGGCCTCTCATTTCATCTATAGCCGCTGGTTCAGCTAAGATTGAATACAGGGCAAATATATTGCAGTTGTCCGGTTTTTTAGGTTCTTCGAGTGCCTCGCTGTTTGATATAATGGACATAATCTGTTTGCGAAGCTTTTTCTCGGGAAGGAAGATGTCGATGAGGTTGTTTCTTGATTTGCTCATCTTATGTCCGTCAGTGCCAGGAATTAACATCGTATCTTCAGCTATAGATTCTTCGGGGATCACAAAGGTTTCTCCCAATTGGAGGTTGAATTTAGTAGCTACATCTCTAGTCATTTCAATATGCTGCTTTTGGTCTTTCCCTACCGGAACAATCTCAGCATCATATAGGAGTATGTCTGCTGCCATTAACATGGGATAGGTGAACAAGCCGCCATTAACATCGTCAAGACGGTCTGCCTTATCCTTAAATGAGTGCGCTAGAGTTAAGCGCTTATAAGGGTAAAAACAAAGGAGGTGCCACATTAGCTCTGTTACCTCAGCGATATCGCTTTGGCGGTAGAATACGGTTTTCGCGGGGTCGAGGCCACAGGCCAACCAAGCCGCTGCTGTTTTGTAGGTGTTTTCCTTAAGTTCATCGGCATTTTTAACCTGAGTCAGGGAATGCAGATCAGCTATAAACAAAAAGGATTCATTACTTGCGTCTTTTGCTAGGTTAATTGCGGGTATAATCGCCCCTAAAAGATTTCCTAGATGAGTTGTCCCTGTGCTCTGTATTCCTGTTAATATTCTTGCCATAAGTATTTATGTAAAAGTAGAAAATATATTTCCTTTGATTTCCAATTCTTTTTCTTAATTTTCTTCGTGATGAAGTTTCTGTTAGGATTGTTGCGGAATTTGTGGAAGATATACATCTTTTTGGTATTCTCTTTTTTTGCGATTCTCATGTATCCATTTTTGAGAGTGGTTTTGTTAAAGAAATCATGGAAGAAGTATAGCTTCAGGCTTTTCGTGATTTGGAGCTGGATGATGCGCATATTTTGTTTTTATGTTGTTCGGTGTGTAGACCGTTCTAAAATGCCAGATGGGCCTTTTGTAATCGTTGCCAACCACACTTCTTATTTGGATATTTTCTTTATGTACTCCATGCTTCCAAAAAATGCTTTTGTTTTTCTGGGAAAGAGTGAGATCTTGAATTACCCCATTATTCGAACCTATTTCAAAAACTTAAATATTCCTGTCTACCGCTTTGACAGAAAAAAAGTCGGTTTGTCTTATGCACTGGCCATTGAGGCGATAAAAGAAGGATGGTCTCTGGTTATTTTTCCGGAAGGAACAATCCCCTCAGAAAACATTCCTAAGGTGCTGCCTTTTAAAAATGGCGCTTTCAAAATCGCCAAGGAAGCTAAGGTGCCCATTGTGCCGATTACTTTTACTACAAATCACTTGCTTTTCTCAGATCCAACTATGTTTTTTGGTCCAGCACGCCCGGGTGTATCTAGGTTTTATGTGGGGCCAGCCATTTCTAAAGAAGAGGTAGACCGGATGAGTTTTACGGAACTTAAAAACCTGTGCTTTGAACGGGTTGAGGCACCCCTAAGAAAGGAGTATCCAGGTTTGTATTCCAATCAAGGAAATGCTTAACTTTGTATTGTGAAAATTACCGACGATTTAGTTCAACATATAGCCCACCTTTCACGCCTTGAATTTAAAGGTGTTGAATTAGAGGCCATTAAAGGTGATTTGGAGAAGATAATTGGTTTTATCGATAAACTTTCTGAATTAGATACTGACAATGTGGAGCCGCTGATATTTATGAATGATGAGCTTAATGTTTTGAGAGAAGACATTGCTGAGCAAACATTGACAAAAGACATGGCCTTGTTAAATGCACCTAAGAAGGACTCAGATTACTTTAGAATACCTAAGGTGTTAGACAAGTAATTATATTTCAAATGAACAATACTTAATTACCGATCCTTTACTCGCGAATAATTCTTCGTAATGTGTTTTTATTTTGAATAGTTCTTTTTGTGAGTCATCGAGTTTGTCATGAAAGTCGCCATATAGATCCCAAGTTAATTGATGACAATGATATCCTTGCAATTTGATCTCTTCCTCAGTATACTCAAAAAGGATGTCGCTATCGGTTTTGACATGCACCATGCCTTTTTTCTTTAAAAACTTACGGTATCGACTTATGAAAAGAGGGGACGTGAGTCTTTTTCTGGGTTTCTTGGGTTGAGGGTCAGAAAAAGTGAGCCAAATTTCATCTATTTCGTCCTGCTCAAAAAAGCTTTCTATAAAGTCAATCCTAGTGCGTAGGAACATGACATTATCCATCTTGTTTTCGATAGCCTCCTTTGCCCCAATGTATATTCTATTTCCTTTTATATCAATTCCTATAAAGTTTTTATCTGGGTAGAGTTTTCCTAGTCCTACTGCGTATTCTCCTTTACCACATCCCAATTCCAGAACGATAGGTTTGTTGTTTTTGAAAATCTCTTGTTTCCATTTTCCTTTTTGAGCAAAGGGCTCCATTAAAGGTGATTCGATGACATTTGGAAATCGTTTAACTTCTGAAAAACGCCATAATTTATCTTTACCCATATTTCTTATTGAAGAATTGAACCCATAATTAATTTGGGAATTTGGTTGCATATTTGGGTTAAAGAATTAATTTCTTTATTCTTCATATTGAGAACAATCGATCCTTCTTTCATAGAGGCATTAAATATACAATTACTCAACAGTTCCATAAACGGTTCCGCATAATCCGGTATCATATCGTCTGAAGGAATCCTTTCTAAGTCCATAAAACCAGACATTGGATAGGTTCCAAATGAACTGAATTGCTTAGGTATAGTTAGGGGGGTTTCCTGAGATTGTGGTCCATTATTTTCCGAAGAATAAATTGCTAGTTTTTTGTCGTCAAGATCGAATTTATAGAATATGTTTTTGTAATAATCCAGCTCATCGGCAAGCATTGGGCGTAAAGAAGGACCGATGCCAAGATGTAAGCTGTATTCACTATGAATCCCGTCATCTGCATAAATCGCTGCGCCGAATTCTCCATTAATAAAACTTGTAATTCCTTCTTTTTTAATGAGGGCTTCAATAACGGCAAGGTTATCCGGGATGTAATTCAGGAGCTCCTTCTCTAGCCCTGACTCTTGGATTGAGTTAGCCATACCCAGTGGGAAATAGGCTTTTTGTAGTCGTTCATATTCGTCAACATTCATATTTATAGCAAATGCGCCCACGGGACTACCTGAACCCAATGTTGGTAAAAGTGGCTTACTGTCTTTCTTAAAGAGATTCCAACTTTCTATTTCTTCAGAAGGGTGACTTTCCGCTACTATTTTGATTGCGCCTTTCTCGAATGAGAGGTGCATTGCTGCTAATGTATTGAGCTTGTCATTTATTTGAAGTATAGGCGTCCCTATTGTTTCTGCTGAAAATTTACTGAGTTCGGCACTGTTAAAGGCGAAAGTAAAATCTTTAGCATTGCTAAGAACGTCGTCGATGACTTTATTCTGTCCCTTTCCGTTAAGCTCTTTTAAAATTGTGTTTAGTTTTCGTTTGGAATTTTTTTTTGATTCTTGACCATTTATAAGTGCTACGAAATACTGGTCATTGATCCCTATTTTTAATTCGCCCTCAACTAAGTATTGAACTTCTCCTTCTTTTTCAAGTTTGAGGAAAGGCGCGTCTAATTTGATTGTATTAATTAGTGCATCAGCATCAATTATTTTCCCAAACACAATGATATCTGGGATGCCATTACTTTGTTTTGAATCCCTAACAGCATAATAGATAGGTGATTTCGTATCTATACAATCTATATAATCATCAATCATATTTCGTGGAATCAAGCCTGATGCCCCCAATTTAGAATCTGTAATAATTTTTTTTAATAAAAGGTCCATCTGTATTGCCCCAAAAGCAATGAGCGCATCTTGATTGGATAAAAAGGCGACAGCATCTTTTTGTGAAGAAATTTTAGATTTCAACGCATCCTTTTCTTCATTATCGCTTGAACAGGATAAAAGTAAAAGGGAGAAAAACATAATAGAGACACCTTTGCGCATATAATGTGAGATTTAGAAGTTCATCAAAATTAATAAGAAAAAGTCAAATCACTTGATTAAATTTGAATATGCATTTCATTGAACCGTATTATAATTGGAGAGGATACTACGTGGCTTCTGAGGATTCACATTCCCCGTTTTATGAAAGAGAGTACAGTGAATTTGAGTATTCGAATCGCATTTATAATTTCTTAATTCATCCGCAGTGGGACTTCTTCGGATCACCTACACTTTTTGTTAAAATATTGTTTGTGGATTATGATTCTGGTTTTGCTGTTTTGGAATTTATTGGGGAATGGAATGACGCTATTGAAAATGATATCATGTTGCTTAAAAGAGATGTGATCGAACCGATATTAAGCCAGGGGATAGATAAGTTTATATTAATTGGAGAGAATGTTCTTAATTTTCATTCTTCAGATGAATGCTATTACGATGAGTGGTTTGATGATGTTGAGGATGGATGGATCGCAACGGTTAATTTTCATGAACATGTAAAAGAAGAATTTATTTCGGCAAACCTTGACCATTATTTTGTAATGGGTGGGGAGCTTGATGAACTAGAATGGAGAACCTTCCGTCCACAACAGTTTTGTCAAAAAGTTGAATCCTTAGTTAGTAAGAGAATCGGTTCCTTTAATTAAAACGTTACGTTAAACAGATAAAGCTTGCATCATAATCGTACATAAAATCGCTCCAAAAGTACCCACGGCATATCCTAGCACGGCTAATAAAACGCCAACAGGAGCAAGGGAAGGGCTAAAAGCACTAGCGACAATTGGCGCTGAGGCTGCTCCTCCTACATTTGCTTGACTTCCAACGGCAACATAAAAGAAAGGTGCCCGAATTATTTTTGCAACCACAAACAAGAATAAGGCGTGAACGGATATCCAGATTAACCCAATGGATAGTAAAAACTTGAAGACCCCCCAGTTGGCAATGAGCTCCATTATATCCATTTTCATGCCAATTGTAGCCACCAAGACGTAAAGAAATAGGCTCCCCATTTTTGATGCGCCTACACCTTCAAATTCTCTATATTTTGTAAAGGAAAGCCCTACTCCGAATAAGGTAGATAAAACAACAAGCCAAAAGAAGCCATTCCCGAAAGAAACCATCAATCGAGCTGCTGTTTGATTTCCCATTCCGTCTAAGAGTCCCGTAATCCATGGCCCTATATAATCTGCTCCTAAGTGCGACAATCCAACACAGAAGAAGGTTATACCCAGCATATAGATAAGGTCATTAAACGTGGTGACCTTTGTAACACTTGCTTGAAATTTCTCCATTTTAGATTTCAGGTTTTCAATAGCGCTGTCATCGGCTTTGAAAAAACGATTCAATTTCTTATTGAATCCTGTGCCGAATAAGAGCACGGACATAAATAGATTAGCGACAAATACATCGACAACAATCATCGCTGAAAACATTTGGTCGCTAGCGCCATAAATTTCCTTCATCGCAGTCTGGTTTGCGCCACCACCAATCCATGAGCCCGCTACTGTAGATAACCCACGCCATATTTCATCATTAAGCACTTCAGGGGCAGCAATGGAAACGATCCATAGCGCAAAAGGCCCCCCCAGTACAATACCTAGTGTCGCTGCAAAAAACATAATGATTGCTTTTGATCCTAACCTCTTGATTGCAGGGATGTCAATACTCAAGCACAGTAAAATTAAACTAGCTGGCAATAGGTATCTTGATGCGATAAAATAAAGGTTTGATTCTTCTGAGGATATCACGCCGAAGGAGTTAAGCCCTGCAGGAATGAAGTAACATAACAAAAGTGCAGGTACAATTTTATAAAACTTCTTAAAATAGGACCGTTTGCTACTAGATGTTTTAAAAACAAAGAACAAGACAATCATTAGGAGTCCAAAAACTGTTGCGTCATTTGAGATCCATGGTCGAGCGGCTTTCACCTTAAAGGATTTGCTGAGCTCTTTAGCGCTGCTTATTTGCTTCAAAGTAATAGTGTGGTCTCCACGGTGTAGATCTTTTAAGAAAATATCTGTGTTGGATAAAAGTTCGGTGTCTTCTCCATCGAAATAAATAGCATAGTCATGCATTTCTTCGAAAGTGATTTTTAAATTAGGGTCTTCAGAGGCATAGAATATACCTTCTAATGCATCAAATGAAATCGTTTTGTTGGCAACGTTGTTGTTAATGGCGTTGGCCGTTTCGACCTTGGTTTGGCTATAGATGGTGGTTATGAGTCCAAATAGAATAAAGGCCAAGAATCCGATTGTTTTTTTCATAGGAGTGCAATTATTAAGGTGTAAAACGTTGTATTAAAAAAGGCTGCACAAGGCAGCCTTTAAATGAATTTAAGAATGCATTTAATGAATTCCCTTCATGAATTTATTCAATATAGGTGTTAGTATAAGCAAACATACACCTGAGATCATCATAAGCATCGCAATAAATGGATACAAGTCAAATTCATAAGTCTCGAGGATACTCTCTAACGTTGCTGCCAAATAGTTACCTAGAGCAAAACTAGCCATCCAAACGCCCATCATCACAGAAGTTATTTTTCGTGGAGATAGTTTTGTAACCATAGACAATCCAATTGGTGACAACATTAACTCTCCAATAGTGAGCAATACATAAACGACAACCAACCACATTGGGCTAATTAATGTTCCTTCTCCACCTTCAGTTACCATATCCTGTGCTATGGACATAATGTAGAATGCAATAGCACCAATAAACATCGCCATTGCGAATTTTATTGGAGTTCTTGGGTTGAGATTACTTTTCGATAGTTTAAACCAGATTAACGAAAATATAGGGGCTAAGGTAACAATCGCAATAGGGTTGATGTTTTGAAACCATGTTACAGGTATTTCAAACCCACCTACAAATCGGTCTGTGTTATCAGCTGCGAATAGGTTGAATGTACCCCCAGCTTGCTCAAATCCCGCCCAGAATACGATGTTAAAAAAGGCGAGTACGATAATTACAAGAACCCTGCTCCATTCTGTATTTCCAGAAGTCCCTTTAAATATAGAGTAGGCCAAGAATCCGCTACCTGCAATTCCAATCGTCCATGAGGTGATCGTATGGACGAGGGCGCCAGTCGCACCCCAGAAATTCATAACTAAGAATACGATTAATAAGTTAGCTCCTGAATAAAAAAGAATATCCCTCCAGTCTTTTATAATTAGAGAAGTTCTTCCTTTATCCGCAGCACCTGGTGGTAGGCCAAGTGTTCCTAATGTATTTCTTCTCCAATAGAACCAAATCACACCAATTAACATTCCAATACCGGCAGATAAGAACCCATATGGCCATCCCACTTTCTCTCCTAAAGTTCCTGCAATGAAGGGTGATAATCCACCCACCGATATTAATCCCCATATAGAAAATAGTGAATCCAGAATCTTTTCTGGGGTCATCATTTTCGTATAGATCTCCTACTATGGTAGAAATATTAGGTTTGAAAAAGCCATTTCCTAAAATTAAAACGCCTAGACCAAGGTAAAATATGCTGAGTCGACTATCAATATCAGAAATGATAGCGGCAGATGAACTAGCTGCCAATAAAAACTGACCTATAGCCATTGTGATTCCACCGATATATATTGATTTTCTTTGACCAATTAAATTGTCAGCAAACCAACCTCCAATGATTGGCGTTAAGTAAACTAAGGCTGTGAACAAACCATATATTGCCAAAGAATCGGTTCGGTTCATCCCGAACCCGCCGGTTGCTAATTCTGCAGTAAGGAAAATCGTTAATAACGCGCGCATTCCATAATAACTAAAACGCTCCCACATTTCTGTGAAAAATAAGGACGAAAGTCCTTTTGGGTGTCCTTCTTTAACTGTTTCTGACATAATCTAGTTTTAATATTTGAATCCGAATTTACTAAAAAATCCCTTCAAACAACCATATTGAATGATTTGTTCACTCCTAATGTTTTTTCGTAAAAAAACACGATATTAGACGACTCTTTATTTTAAAACGGTTTATACTCCGTTTAACAAGGTTATTTTAACTCTAAAACAATTACAATGAAAAAAACACTTTTACTTTTTATGATGGGATGCATATGTTCTGTATCGTTTACACAAACTTTCTCAGATGATTTTGAATCCTATACTTCAGGATCCTATTTAGGTACGAACTCGCCAGATTGGACGACTTGGAGTGGAACAGAAGGAGGAGCAGAGGATGTTACGATTACCGATGCCAATGCGAGTAGTGGTTCAAATGCTATTTATTTTGAATCTACCGCTGCTAACGGAGGACCGGCAGATGTTGTCTTGCCCTTTGATCAGGTATACAATTCTGGAAATTTTTCTTTTGAGGCTAATTTCTATGTAGAGGCAGGGAAAGGCGCCTATTTTAATCTTCAAGGAACCCTAGTCGTAGCTCAAGTTTGGGCATTGGACTGTTATATGCTACAGGATGGCACCTTAAAGCTATCTAATCAGGGGACGCCATATATTAATGCCAACTATCCGAGTGCACAATGGTTTAACCTTCGTGTAGATATGGACTTGACCTCAAATGTATGGGAACTTTTTATTGACAATGTTTCTCAAGGTTCTTTTTCAAATCCTACAGGTCAAATAGGTATTCTTGATTTGTTTCCTGTAAACCCTGCTGGTCAGGGAGGGAATGGTATTTCAGGATTTTATGTTGATGATATTAGCTACACGCACCTACCTGCAAATTTACCGGGATTAAATGGCGGTGTGTCATTTATTAATCAAATTTCTGGAATTGCTGGTTTGAGTTACGATGTAGTTGCCACAGCAAGAAATTTAGGTGTATTAGACATCAATTCTTTTGACTTGACCTATAATTATAATGGTGTAGACCTTACCGAAAGTATAACGGGTCTTAACCTGGTTTCTCTCGATACTTATGAGCATACATTTGCTACTCAGTTGACGCCTGTTTTAGGAAATAATGATTTGACGGTTTCAATCTCAAATGTGAATGGGGCGGGAGATGATGACCCAACCGATGATTCTAAAGTGATCAGTATAGACCCAATTGTTCCTGCAGCAGGTAAAATTGTTGTTGGAGAGGAAGCCACAGGTACTTGGTGTCAGTGGTGTCCAAGAGGTGCGGTTTACATGGATCTTTTTCAAGAACAATATTCTGATTATTGGATAGGTATCGCAGTTCACAATGGCGATCCTATGACCGATGTTGTTTATGATGCAGGTATAGGAACAATGATTGGTGGTTATCCAAGCGCTGTTGTTGATAGAGGTGCAGATGTAGACCCTTCAGCAATGAATGCAGATTTTCTTGACCGACTTTTAACTGAGCCTACGGGTGTAATTATGAACGGAGCAACTTGGGATCCTGTGTCTCGTGTTTTAGACGTTTCTGTAAAATCTACATTCTCGCAATCGGTTACGAATTCTTATAAATTAGCTTGTGCTTTGACAGAGGATGGGGTCACAGGAACAGATGCTAGTTACAATCAATCTAATGCCTATGCTGGCGGTGGAAATGGAGTTATGGGCGGTTATGAATCTCTGCCAAGTTCGGTTCCTGCAGCTCAGATGGTTTATGACCATGTTGCAAGATCTATCGCGCCTAGTTTTGAAGGTTCTTCTATTTTCTTTCCGGCAACTGTGAATGCAGGAGAAAGTGTCATTAGTAATTATTCTTTTACGCTTCCTGCAGATTGGGATGAAAACAACATGCATATTGTTGGTTTGCTTATTTCACCTGATGGGAGAATTGACAATGCAGGTTCTACTACAATAGCTGAAGCGGTGTCTAACGGTTTCGAAGTCGGTCCTAATTTGGGATTGTTTGGAGGTTTTGATTATCAAATTGATGATGCTCTAAAAGTATATCCTAATCCAGCTTCAGCTGATTTAAACATCATCCTAACGACGGTAAAAGTAGCGTCCAGTAATATGATTGTTTATAATGCTCAAGGACAAGTGATGAATGAAATTGAAATCAATTCAAATTCAGGAAGTTGGAAATACACGATAGATATTTCTGATTATGCACCAGGAGTTTATGCGGTTTCTTACACGAATGAAACAGAAAGCAAAATGAAACGTTTTGTTGTAGAATAAGCAGAACTAATCACAATTTAAAGCCACTTCGGTGGCTTTTTTTATGCCTTAATTTTTATTTCTACTTTGACCAGGTCAGCAATAGCTTTGACTTGGATTAAGTCTTCTCCCGTAATGGTTATATGTCCCATTTTTCGAAAAGGTTTTGTTTCGCTTTTTCCATAAAGGTGAGGATGAACGCCAGGTAGTTCTAGAATTCGGTCTAATCCATCATAGATTACAGGACCTGTAAATCCCTTTTCACCCAATAAATTAATCATTGCACCGGGTTGGATCAGTTTCGTTTCTCCTAAGGGGAGATTCAAGATTGATCTGAGATGCTGGGCATACTGTGAGGTACCACAACATTCTATGGTATGATGTCCACTATTATGAGGCCTTGGTGCTGCTTCATTAACCAAGAGTCCGCCATCTTTACAAAGAAAAAATTCTACAGCAAGAAGACCAATCATGTCCAATTTTAAAATTAAATCTGCTGCAATAGTGCTTGCTTTTTCTTCAATTTCTTTTGATATGTCAGCAGGTGAGAATAAGTATTCCACCAAATTGGCTTCAGGGTTAAAGTCACATTCTACAGCTGGAAAACATTTTATTTGGCCATTTTTATTTCGTGCGACAATGATGGAAAGTTCTTTTTCAAAATCCACCAATTCTTCGCAAAGATTCGGCGCATCAAAAGAGCCGTCAGAAGTCTTCAGGATCTGAACGCCTTTTCCGTCATAACCTCCAGTTCTCACCTTCTGAATAATGGGGTATTTGATTTCATCTTTAGTAAGCTCAATGGCATTATGATAAAGCTTGAATTTTGCAGTTGGAATTTTGTTTTCGAGATAAAAGTTTTTTTGCAACCCTTTGTCTTTAATTATTTTTAAAACACTAGGTTGCGGGTATACTTCGACTCCTTTTTTCTCTAACTCTTCTAAGGCTTCAATATTAACGTTTTCAATTTCAACGGTAATAAGATTCTTATCCTGACCAAAATTCATAACCGATTCATAGTCGGTAATAGAGCCGCAGGTAAATGAGTGTGCTATGAGAGAACAGGGTGCGTTTGGATCTGGATCCATCATGTGTAAATGGATGTCTAGGTCAATAGCCTCTTGAATTAACATTCTGCCGAGTTGACCGCCTCCCAATACACCAATTTTGAAATCTTTAGCGTTCCAATTGTTTTTCATACTACAAAGATACGTCTCTAATCAAATTATTTTCATCTTCATGCTTAAAATTGTACATTTGCAGCTTCTATGATGAGTGAATTAAGACTTCTGGATAAAACTTTTTCTCCGTATTTAAATGCGGATGAAATTGCGCTAAGGGTAAAGCACCTTGCCGAAGATTTAGAACGGGACTATGCTTCTCGAAAAGTACTATTTGTAAGTGTTTTAAACGGAGCATTTATGTTTACATCAGACCTTATGAAAGCGCTAGATTTGTCTCTGGAAATTTCTTTTATTAAGGTGTCGTCCTATGAAGGAATGGCGAGTACAGGTAAAGTAAAAGAAATTATAGGCCTTAAAAATTCGGTCGAAGGCCGCCACGTTATTATTCTTGAAGATATTGTTGATACGGGAACAACGCTTTTAAAAATTGACGAAATTTTTAAATCAAAAAATCCGGCGTCATTAGAAATATGCACACTTCTCTTTAAAAAGAGTGAATTTAAAGGTAATACACCTCCAAAGTATGTCGGATTCGAAATTCCTAATAAATTTGTTGTAGGATATGGACTTGATTACGATGAGTCTGGAAGAAACTTAAGTGAATTATATCAATTAAAGGAATAAATTATGTTGAATATTGTGTTATTTGGCCCTCCTGGGGCAGGTAAAGGCACACAATCGGAACGATTGATTGACAAGTATGGTCTTGTTCATTTGTCTACTGGAGATATTTTTAGATCCAATATTAAGAGGGAAACAGAATTAGGCGTACTCGCTAAAAGTTTTATGAACAAGGGCCAACTAGTGCCCGATAGCGTTACCATCGATTTGTTGAGAGCAGAAGTTCTTAAGCACGATGAGCCCAAAGGATTCATTTTTGATGGCTTTCCCCGCACAAATGCTCAGGCTCAAGCTTTAGACGAGTTTTTGTCTTCTATTCACACTTCTATTACCGTCATGCTTTCCTTAGAGGTAGATGAAGACGAATTAAAGAAAAGATTGCTGAATAGAGCTGGGGTGAGTGGTCGAGCAGATGATGCAGATCCAGATATCATTGATAATAGAATTGCAGTTTACAATAAGGAAACTGCTCCCGTAAAGTCTTTCTATGAAAAGCAAGACAAATTAATTGCCATAGCGGGAATGGGCAGTGTTGATGAAATTACAGAACGTCTGTTTGTTTCAATAAACGCTATTTAATATTGTTTAATGGCTTCCGATAATTTTGTTGATTACGTAAAAATTCATGTAAAATCGGGTAATGGTGGTGGTGGATCAACGCATTTCCGACGTGAGAAATTTGTCCCCCGGGGTGGTCCTGATGGTGGTGATGGAGGTAAAGGTGGTACCATATATCTTAGAGGAAACTCCAATTATTGGACATTATTACATCTCAAATTTAAAAGACATATTAAAGCTGAACATGGAGTACATGGCTCAAGTAATTTAAAAACGGGTGCTCAAGGACATGATTCGTATATAGATGTACCTCTAGGAACGATCGTTAGGGATGAAGAAACAGAAGAGATCCTATTCGAAATCACCGAAGATGGGGAAGAGAAAATACTGCAAAAAGGAGGCCGTGGAGGAATGGGGAATTCTCACTTTAAATCATCTACACATCAAGCTCCAAGACATGCTCAGCCAGGTGAATTGGGTTTGGAGGGGTGGAAAGTGCTCGAACTTAAAATTTTGGCAGATGTTGGTTTGGTTGGTTTTCCAAATGCAGGAAAAAGCACGCTTTTATCTGTGGTTTCGGCAGCCAAGCCTGAAATAGGTGATTACCCTTTTACGACCATAAGGCCTAATTTAGGGATTGTGTCCTATCGCGATCATAGGTCTTTTGTGATGGCAGATATTCCCGGAATTATTGAAGGGGCTTCTGAGGGCAAGGGGCTAGGTTATAGGTTCTTACGTCACATTGAGCGAAATTCACTTTTACTATTTATGGTGCCAGCAGATACAGATGATATCGCCAAGGAATACAAAATTTTAAAATCTGAGTTAAAGGCATATAACCCAGAACTCTTACATAAGGATTCCATTTTAGCAATTACCAAGTCAGATCTGCTTGATCAAGAACTTGAGGATGAGCTTAGGCTTGAGATTGACGCCAATCTTAAAGGAGTGAAATATTCTTTTATTTCAGCTGTAGCCCAAACAGGATTGCTTGAATTAAAAGATGAAATCTGGAATTTATTGCAGAATGATTGATGAATTAGAATCGATTGATCGGTATTTGCTTTTAGCGATTAATCACATGAATTCTAGTTTTTTGGATTCTTTTATGTGGTTTTTGTCGGGGCCGTGGATGCTGTTAATCCTTTTACCTTTTTCCATTTTTTTCTTGATTAAAAAGTACAGTTCGAGACAAATAGTTTGGATTTTGGCAGCCATCGTTCTAACTATTGTTTTGACAGACCAGCTTTCTGTGCATGCATTCAAAGAAGTCTTTGAGCGCTATAGGCCTTCTCATAATTTATTCTTGAAAGACCAGCTTCATCTTCACCAATATATAGATGGGACATTTTATAGGGGAGGAAAATATGGATTTGTTTCTTCTCATGCCGCTAATTATTTCGGAATCCTGACTTTACTTTTGACGCTTTTAGATCAAATGTGGGTAAAGATTCTTTTATTGACGATTGCTATTTTTGTTATTTACAGCAGGGTATACCTCGGTGTTCATTATTTGAGTGATGTACTTTGTGGGGCTATTTTGGGTTGGGGATTGGCTCAAGTTGTTTTACATTTCCTACTTTTAAGAAAAGTACAGGTTTCATGAATTATCTTTTAGTCTTTATAGGTGGTGGGATTGGAAGCATGTTCCGCTTCGGAATTGGAAAGTTTTTTTCTAGATGGAATTTTAATTTTCCATTGGCTACTTTAATTTCAAATATATCTGCGTGTATTATCTTTACCTTGATTCTTTATTTTTGGACAAAGGAATTGAAGGATGATTGGATTTATCCGTTTGCTATCATTGGTCTTTGTGGTGGGTTTAGCACTTTTAGCACTTTTTCATTTGAAAACTTTCAATTGTATAATCAAGCAAATTATGGCTTATTAATTTTGAATGTTATTATTTCTGTTTTACCTGGAATGTTTTGTTTTTATTGGGTATCTGATAAACTGTAACCAAGTCAGTTCATTTTTGTTTTTTTAGGGTAAATCCATATTAATATATATATTTAGTTATGAAATTTATAAAAAAGTTAGTTCCAACCGTATTCATTGCGGTAGCCGTTATTATAACGGGTTATATTCTAGGGACCTCATATTTAACAAGAGGGAAATCAGACCCTTCTGTAACTGTTAAAGGATTGGGGCAGCAATCCTTTGATTCGGATTTAATCGTTTGGCGTGCTAGTTTTTCAAGTAATTCATTGGACCTAAAGGAGGCATACGCTGATTTGAATAATGACATTGAAAGAGTAAAAGAATACCTAAAAACACAAGGTATTTTAGATAATGAAATCGTGTTTGATGCCGCAGATATTGATAAAAAGTATGACCGAATTTATGATGAAAATGGGAATTTTAAAGAAAATATTTTTAGGGGTTATGAATTGAATCAGTCTTTTGAAGTTCAATCAAAATCAGTAGATATGGTCGAAAGAACATCGAGAGAGGTCTCAAAATTAATTGATGCAGGAATTGAGTTAAATTCATATTCGCCACAATATTACTACACTAAATTGGCAGCTCTCAAAATAAAAATGATTGAAGCTGCAACTAAGGATGCGAAAAATCGGGCGGAAACCATTGCAAACCATGGTGGGGGGAGTCTCGGTAAATTAACATATGCGAGTATGGGCGTCTTTCAAATTACGGCTGAAAATTCTAGTGATGAATATTCTTGGGGGGGGAGTTTTAATACTTCATCCAAGCGCAAGACTGCAAGCATAACAATGCGTCTGAATTATGAGATTGATTAGGTGCATAGTATAGCCTTTATTGATTGCTTATTAACCTAGCCACATCAGGACATTGTCCCTCCAGATTTCATTAGCTTCGCGTTGCGTTAAGATATCAACTTCTACAGCGAAATCTATAACTCTGCCGGGAAAAGAACTCCCAACACCTTCCATTTCGCCTAGAGGATACGGGTCGTCAAGACCAGCAACGAGTTGAGACACACCAACTCTCCGTTTCAGTAATTCTAAAGTGTATGAATCATGAACAAGGGTGTCAAAAAATAAATTTTTATGCCCCAAAGAAGCTCTTGGATTTTCTACATCTTCAAATAAATCAGGTCGACCATCAAATCCCTGTAGTCTTCTGCCGTAATTGGCAATACCTAACATGCATCCATGCGCGAAACAGGTTCGGACATTTGGGAATTTATTAGGGATATCGTTTAAAGTGTAAAGGTGAAGTGTATCGGCACATTGCGCCATCATCCATACCAAATGAAACCTCCAGTATTGGTCCTTTAGATTTACTATTTTCTCACCGTCATAGGGATGAATTTCTATCGCTAAATTGTATTTATTGGCCAATTCATAAATCGGGAAAACGGATTTGTCTGCGATTGAAGTCCATTCATTTTCTGCATTTAAGAAATGAGTGGGTAAACAAAGTAGTTTGAGACCTAATTGTGTGACACATCGTTCTATTTCTTTAAGCGCGTCCTCCATATATAGTGGTTGAACTACGAATCCGCTGGTAAACTTATCTGGGTGTTCTTGTTGTACTCCTGCGTTAAAATCGTTCTGCCATAGGATAGCATCTTTTGCATCTTGACGCTTCCATCCATTACAATAGATTTGAGAAAGATTGAGCATGACTGCATGATCAATGTTATATTGATCCATCCAAACTAGCTTTTCTTTTAGAAAAAAACTGGGGTCAGTAATGGGGCGTGTCCAATTTCCCTGACGCATAAATTTTTTATCATCGTCAATCCAAAACAATTTTTTATCCTTCATGAATTGAGGGATTTGATTGGGTTCAGGTAAAATATGTCCGTGTCCGTTTATTCTCATGGTCAGATGGCTGAAAATATTATTGAAACGAAGGTACATAAAAAAAAGAGCCTCGTGGAGGCTCTTTTATACTCGAATTATTTCAATTATTAAAAATTGTATTTCCCATCATTAATTAGTTTTTGTGCAATCTTCTGTCTAGAGGCTTTTGGATTGAACTCATGTGTCTTTGTAAATCTTTTAGTCCCATAAGCATCATTTCCGCTTCATCACCTTCGGCAAAGGATTGAATAGCATCTTTAGCTGATTTTGCGATTTTATCTGCAATATCATAGAAGTAGGTCTGGACAATAGCAATATCGTGCTCGCAGGCTTCAGCACCTTGGGTATCAATTTTTTTCTGAACACGAAGGTAAACCGATTCAGCTAGGTATGTCCAAATTGATAGGTCTGCAATGTTCATAAGGACCTCTTGTTCCTTTGCTAATGTTTGCATAAGTTTTTGTACTGCAGAACCAGCTACCATTAGGATCGTTTTTTTGAATCCCTCCAACATAATTCCCTCATCTCCAAGCGGGGTGCTCGATGGCTCTTTTATTTCAGGGATGCTCATCAGTTCGCCAGCTACTTTCATTGCGGGTCCCATAAGGTCTAATTCTCCCTTCATAGCTCTTCTGAGTACCATGTCAACTGTCAACATTCTGTTAATCTCGTTGGTTCCTTCAAATATTCTATTAATTCTAGAATCTCTATAGGCTCTTTCGACTGTTGATTCAGCAGAATATCCCATTCCTCCAAATATTTGAACCGCTTCGTCGACAACATAATCTAAGCATTCTGAGCCAGCAACTTTAATAATGGCGCATTCAGGAGCAAATAATTCAATCCCTTTAAGTGTGGCTTGCGATTTATCCATTCCGGATTCCATTAATCCTTTAATCGCATCATCAATGTTTTGACCTGCACGATAAGTTGCTGATTCAACGACGTAGGTTTGAATAACCTGTTCGGCTAGTTTAAATCGAATCGCACCATATTTAGAGATTGACCTTCCAAATTGTTCTCTATCAATGGCGTATTTAACAGATTCATCAATACCGCCTTTAGCGCCGCCCATGACAGCAGCTCCTAATTTAATTCTTCCAATATTCAGGATATTTAAGGCGATTTTAAATCCGTTTTCCCTTTCTGACAACATGTTTCCAACGGGAACTTTTACATTGTTGAAGAAAACTTGTCTTGTAGAGGATCCTTTAATTCCCATTTTTTTCTCTTCAGGGTTCAAGGTTATTCCTTCGCTATCTGCTTCAATTAAAAAAGCGGTTAGGTTTTTGTCGTCCTCAATTTTTGCAAATACTGTAAATAGGTTTGCGAAGCCACCATTTGTGATCCACATTTTTTGACCATTAATGGTATAATGGCTTCCATCCTCAGATAAATCCGCTTTTGTTTTTCCTGAATTGGCATCTGATCCAGAACTGGGTTCCGTAAGACAATAAGCAGCGGTCCATTCTCCGGATGTTAATTTGGAAACATATTTTTGCTTTTGAGCATCGTTGCCGTAGTAGAGTAGAGGTAGGGTTCCAATTCCGGTATGGGCACCATAGGCAACAGAAAATGAGAAACCTAAACCTAAATGTTCTGTAGCAAGTAAGGTTGTTTTAAAATCAACCCCCATGCCACCAAATTCTTCAGGTATCGAAAGGCCTAAGAGTCCAAGCTCTCCGGCTTTTTTCAATAAGGAGGGCATTAGTCCTTCTTCTAAACTATCGATTCTGTCTAGATGTGGTAGAATTTCTTGAGCTATGAAATCATCACACATTTGAGCAATCATGTTGTGTTCCTCGCTAAACTCTTCTGGAGTAAATATGTCTTTTGGTTCTGTATTTCTGATGATGAATTCACCACCTTTTATGGGTTGATTGGCACTCATAGTTGTTTATTATAGATTGATTTACTTCAAATATATAAAAACTAAAAGTATTATGCACGCATAATACAGTTAAATTTCGATTTTCATTCTATAATCGTTCATGTAGTAAGCATTTCCAATTTCTAAATCTATGGATTCAACGATTTTAAAACCAAGTTTTTTATAGAATGAAACAGCAGGGTTGGTTCTATTAACAAATAAATCAAGTGATTTACAATTATGATTTATGCCTGTTTCAATTATACGATAAAGCAACTTTCTTCCGGAACCCTTGTTGTGTTTATTAGGATTTACGTATAGCTTGTGTAATCTAATATTTTCTTTAGTCGTTTTTATTTCAAAGGAGGCAAAACCAATATTTTCATCTCCTGCCTTCAATACGATGAATTCATGTCCTTTGTCGAAGTTTTCCTCAAGCTGATTAGTGCTATACATCCAATCAAGCATATAATCAATTTGTTCTTTACTGATCATTTCCTTAAAGCAAATGGGCCATATTTCATGAGCTAATTGTTGAATGATCAGTAGCTCACCGCGAGATAGTTTCTGGATCATTTTATTTTTTAATGAATGTGATCTGTTGTTCAATTCCTTTATGTTGAAAAGCTAGATTATACATTCCAGATGTTAGATGACTGCAGTCGATCGTTCCATTTGTAATGTCAACATTTATGTTTTTTCCGGTAAAATCAGTGACGGAGATTTGCGTATCAACATCTAGGAGTTCTTCTATGAAGAGAATATTTGATACCGGATTGGGATATACTTTGAAAGATGAAATTGAGGTCATTTCTTTCATGTTTAAATCTAAAGCTTCTCTTATGGCCGCCATAGCATCAACCTTACCATGTCCCCATTTGGGATCTCCTTCTTCGGGTAAAACACCAGTTTTATTATCCTCCCTGGCCGTTAGGAGAAGAATTTCCTTGACATCGGCTGCACTAAGGTCAGGTTTAGCATCAAGCAATAGAGCAGCCACTCCAGCTACCATTGGTGATGCCATTGAGGTGCCTGATAGTTTTGCAAAATGATAAGTACGGGTATTGAATTCAATACTCTCAACCGAAGAATATGAGGCATCTGTATAAGACGAGATAGCTGAGCCTATGGATACACCCGGTGCTGCAATATCTGGTTTCATCACACCATCATATCTTGGTCCTTGACTAGAAAATGAGGCCATGGCTCCACCTGTAGAAACTCCTGTTGGTGTAGTCCACCCCGTTGCATAGGCGGCAACACTGATTACATCATCTGAACAGGAAGGTTCGCTTATGCCATTTTCCTTGTCACCATTGAGAGATCCAGTTCCAAATGACGAGAATGGCATTCCCCAATTGCCAACATCATTAGTCAATTCTGTGACATTCCAATTGTGAACGAGTCCTGTTACTGCGGCGGACTTGAACATAACGCGTAGTGCGCTGCTAGTACATTTAACCCTTAAACGCATTTGTGAACGACCATTTAATGGGTGGCTATCTTCGGCAGATATGTTATACCAAATTGTATCCAGATCCACTACAAGAAAGCTATCCACATATGTTTGAGTTTCTGTTGTTGAATAATATGGGCTATGGGCCACAACTTGTCCTCCTGAATTTTTAATTTCCAAGGCATTTGAAAATGAAGAACCAACCTCGCCCCAGCTATGTATGCTTTGACCCCACATATTAGTGTTGGCTGCATAGGAGTAAAATTGAATTCTTGAAGAAATGGTATCACCTGAAAAGGAATGTTTAAGATGAAAATTGACATTGCCGTTGTTTCCACCAGAATTAACAAAAACAACCCCAAGGTCTGTGTATGCGGAAATTGCGGAGCTTAATACAGAATTACCATCTAATGACCCAAGGTGATATAGCCCCCAACTCATATTAATAACCAATCTTTTTCCTTCTTCAATCGACTTTTGATACATCCATTCCCAAGCGTCAAGCACAGCGCCTTCATCAACTAAAAAAGTAACGAATAAAAATTGAGCACCAGGCGCAATGCCACGATAAGACGTCCCTGCTCCACTTCCTCCTGCGATTGAAGCCACGTGGGTTCCATGTGTAGAATAGCTATAAATATTGGCGGTATCACTGCCTGCCTGAATCAAATCTGACGGTGTATTAAATTCTGTTCCATAGGAGAAACTTTCCGGTGATGGACCACTTAATTTATATTGATCCCAAGCGGCTAAAATTCTAGTTTGTTGCAATAAAGTATCATAAAATACAGGTGAGCTATAATCAAAGCCCCAATCCGTAACACCAATGAGTACATTCTCACCGTCATAACCTTCGGGTAAGTTCCCTAACCCTAAATGTACAGAGTCGGCGTGGGTGTCTATAACTGCTTTGTCTAGACAGGGTTTTAGTTTTCTTGCGATAGAAGCAAATTCGAGATGTTCTAAATTTTTGATTTCATGTATTCGTGCAAGTGGCATGTTGAACGTTGCTAATCCATTAACGGTTAGATGCACTGAGCCGCCATAAGCTTCAATTTGGTTTTTGGAGAAGTTGTTTTTAGTTTTAGCCACAAGGGAAAGACAAGGTGTACCAAGGTGATCATGGATTGCAAATTTATTCCTGATTAAATCAACGGAATGTGATGCGTCAAAAGTTCGTTCTATTTCTTTTAAATCGTGAAGGTCTGCTTTACTCATGAACTGCTGAGAAAATAATGTTCCACTACAAAAAATAAATAGATAGAGGGGGAGCTTGAGTCTATTTTTCATAATTCAAATGTAATGAAAAGCACACAATTCATAATAGATGCCGATAGGTCCTTTATGTCTTTGATTAAAATCATGCTGTTGATAGATTTTTATGATGATACACCTCTATTCATAAATTAATTCGAAATTAGTAGTATGGTATTGAATAGGATCTTTTTTGGGATGTTTGTGATCGCTATTTCGCTTGGTTTCTTTAAAACCATTGTAATGGGTGATTATGGTGTCATGAAGGATATGATTGATAGTCTTTCATCCTCTGCTAAAGTAGGATTTGAACTCTCTTTGTATTTAACGGGAGCGATGTGTCTTTGGTTAGGCATAATGCGGATCGGTGAAAACGGGGGTGCGATTTCAAAGCTAACCAAGGCGGTAGCACCATTGTTTTCTAAGTTGTTTCCGGAAATACCAAAGAACCATCCGGCCATAGGATCTATGATGATGAATTTTAGTGCAAATATGTTAGGCTTGGATAATGCGGCTACTCCTCTCGGTTTAAAGGCCATGAAAGAGCTTCAAGAACTGAACCCAGAAAAGGACAGGGCTTCAAATTCGCAAATTATGTTTTTAGTTTTGAATACCTCGGGTTTAACCATTATTCCAATATCTATATTTGCTTTGCGTTCTGGTGCCGATTCACCAACAGAGATATTTTTGCCCATATTGATTTCAACCTTTATAGCCTCGCTTGCTGGTCTTATTTTTGTGGCTATTCGGCAGCGGATCAACCTTCTTAACGGGACCATTATCTCTTATATAGGGATACTTTCTCTTCTTATTGGTCTAATGCTATATTATGTTATAAAAAACCCTTCTCAGGGTGAGGCTGTATCGGTCGTTGTGGGTGGTGGTATTATGTTTGGAATTATTTTGTCCTTTATTTTAATGGCGATAAGAAAAAAAGTCAATGTTTATGAATCATTTATTGAGGGGGCAAAGGGAGGGTTCAATGTCGCAATTGGTATTATTCCTTACTTAATCGCCATGCTTTGTGCCATAGCATTATTTAGAGCCTCAGGCGCTTTGGAAGGTATTCTAGAAGGTGTTAGGTGGTTGGTTTTAGCTGCGGGATTAACAGTTACAGAGTGGGTTGATGCATTGCCTGTTGCATTTATGAAACCCTTAAGTGGGAGCGGAGCGAGAGGTGCCTATGTTGAGGTGATGACAAACTTCGGGATTGGTTCTCTTCAAGAGCGCATAGCTGCAACGATGCAAGGAAGCACTGAGACCACTTTTTATGTTTTAGCGGTATACTTTGGTTCCGTAGGGATCAAAAAAACGAGGTATGCTGCAACTGCAGGTTTATTTGCTGATTTTGTTGGTATTGTTGCTGCCATTGTAGTTTCTTATATATTCTTTGGGTAATGGCGGGTTTTTTTAAAAGAAATAAAAAGTCAAAGCCAAAAGCCGAGAAAAAGGAGCCGGAAAACAAGGTCCCGTTGCGCCCCATTCAGTATTCGAATATGGTTATTTTGGCATGGGCAAAAGCTGTAGATGGGAATAAAGACCTTCAGCAATGGTTGGTTGATAATGGTTACGAAGAGCTTGTTCATACGACCTATGCAATTCGTCTCAAGGAAGAGTCTCGGGCCTGGCTGATGGACAATGGTTATGCGCATTTGATGGCCATGATTAATGGTTGTGAAGGAAATGCCCATGCTCAGAAATGGTTATTAGATTATAAGTTTTATAACCTTTATCATGTGGCTAGGGCGATTGATTATGAGCAAGACAGTTGGAAATGGCTCGCCATTAAAAAACGACCGCAGCTTGCCATTTTAGCCAAGAGTATCCAACGTGTAAAAGATGATATTGAGGAAAGGCACAATGATATTCATTCTATGAACAAAGACTAGTTTTACATTCGTAACAATTGATTCCGTTCTTGTTCAACAATGATTAATTACAATTATTTTTTACGGCTTGTTTTTTTCTCTATTATTCTAACATAAATCAATTTGTGTCTGCTTTTCGAATTTTCCCTTTGCTCAACCTCAAATTCCCCAATAGATTTGATCAAAGGGGTAAGCTTGTCGAAGCCAAAGTTACGAGAGTCAAAGTTGGGTTGTTTTTTCACCAAAAGTCCACCGACATCTCCTAAAAAAGCCCATCCATCATCGTCAGAAACATCTGCTATCGTTGTGCTGATTAGCTGAATTTCCTTTTTGGTAATCGCATCAATAGTTTCTTTTTCTTGATTTTTCTCCTTCGTGTTTCCTGAATGACTTGCCTTAGACTTTAGAATCTCGATATATATAAATTTATCGCAAGCCACAATAAATGGGTTCGGTGTCTTCTTTTCCCCTATTCCAATGACCTGCATACCTGCTTCTCGAAGTCGGGTAGCCAACCTTGTAAAATCACTATCACTAGATACAAGGCAGAAACCATTTACTTTGCCTGAATATAGTATGTCCATCGCATCGATAATCATCGCAGAGTCTGTTGCGTTTTTCCCCGTAGTATATCCATATTGCTGAATCGGGGTGATTGCATTTTCGAGCAATAAATTTTTCCATTTTGACAAATGAGGTTTGGTCCAATCTCCGTAGATTCTTTTAATTGATGGTTTGCCATATTTGGCGATTTCTTCCATCATTTCTTTGACTTGTGCAGACGGAATGTTATCTCCATCAATAAGCACGGCTAAATTAATATTTGTATCCATTTTTTTTATTTTAAGTCAATTCATAATTGACTATTCATTATTGAGCCCTTGACTATCAATTTATTCTTGGGCGATTTGTTAATAAGCTCAGCCGATCAACTAGCGTAGGCAGCATATTTTTAATAGAATATTTCTTTAAAATCTGTTGTTTTTCCTATGGTTTTATTCGGTGTCGCTTTCTACAAAAAGGTTTTGAAACTCCCTAATTTATTTCGCTGAAAGCACCATGGAATAGTAGGTTGGAATTCTATATGCGCTAAGATAAGGATAGATTTTGAATAAAGGACTTAAAGCTTTACTATAAAGAAACAAGTCCCTGTCTTACATTGCCTAAATACCAAATAGAATAATTCAAGTTTTTTCATTAAATTTAACGTACGCTAAAACCAACGAAAACTCATATTCAACGTCATGTTTTCTTTAGATTAATTGAAATACGCTAGGGTGTTTTAGTACTTTTTAATTATTATAATAATGATATACAAATGAACAATATAAAAGGAATTCTCCTTTCAATATGTTTGATAGGAATAGGTCAGGTTTATGCACAAGATTTCAATGTTACCAGTTTCATGGACACGGAAGATGCTACTCTAGGAGATGGAATATGTGCCGATGCTTCAGGTGCTTGTTCTCTTCGTGCGGCGGTTATGGAATCAAATGCTGTTGGGGGTATGCATGAAATACTATTGTCTGCTGGTATATATACTATTTCAATTTCAGGAATGAATGAAAACAGCGCACTTACAGGGGATCTGGATTTAAATGCGGACATCACAATTATAGGTGTTTCTGCCCTAAGTACATTTATCAATGGTGATAGCCTTGACCGTGTATTTCATGTGCTGCCTGGTAATAACGTTTCGTTGTCGTTTTTAACCATTGAGGAGGGCTATGCCAACCCTGGAAATGGTGGAGGGGTTTTTAATCAAGGATCTCTAAGCCTAAGTGATATCCATATTTCAAATAACGCTTGTGAATTGATTCAAGGTGGTGCTACGGACGGCGGGTTTGGTGGGGGTATTGCAAATGAAGGATTACTTCAATGCAACAGGACTAGTGTATTTAACAATACGGCTAGGGGTGGTCGTGGAACCAACGGCTCAAATGGTGGTGGTGGTGGCGGAAGCACTCCAGGTCTTGGAGGAGGTGTTTTTAATTCAGCTACAGGCACTATTGATTTAATTAACGTTACTATTTCTGGAAACACAGCAATTGGTGGAAGTTATTCGGGAGGTTCGGGTAATGGAGGTAATTTCAATATGGCAGGAAATGCTGGTGCCGGAATAAATGGTGGTGCAGGAGGCGCTACAAATGGTGGTGCAGGAGGAAATGCTTCAGGAGATTTTTCAGGTGGCGGTGGCGGCGGTAGTTCTGCTGGTTTTGGAGGAATAGGAGGGGGCGGCGGTTTTGGTGCAGGAGGAGGAGGCCGCGGGGCTAAGTCTGGCGGAGGTTCTTCTGGTGCGGGAGGCTTAGGTGGTTTTGCCGGGGGGCAAGGTTCTGGTCCTTGCTGCTCTTCGGGCGGCGGTGGTGGTGCAGGTGCAGGTCTTGGAGGGGGAGTCTTTAATAATGGAGGAAACCTGACCTCTGTAAATAGTACGATAGCTTTTAATCAGTCAATAGGTGGAGAGGGAAGGTTTTCCAATCCATTGATGGGTTACGGTGCGGGGGGTACTGATGGAGAAGGCTATGGAGGTGGAATCTTTAATCGATCTGGAATGGTTGACATCAGTAACACAATTGTAAGCAATAATATCACGGTTAATGATATCGTTAATGATACCCCTTTGGGACTTACGATTGATGAAGATTTATTCGGTATTTTTTCTTCTTCTAATGGCCATAATTTAATTGGAGCTATCGGTGGAGCGACGTTTACGGGGTCAATTGTAGGTGATCTGTTGGCAATGGATCCATTGTTGGGTGCACTATCTAATAATGGAGGAAGCACCTTCACACATGCAATCCCATCATGCCCTCCTGGTCCAGCATCAAACGTCGCAGAAGATGTTTTAGCGCCAAGTGAAGACCAACGAGGTTTTCCAAGGGCGGGTATTGCTGATATTGGTGCATTTGAGGCATCGGCAGCAGATATTTTATTGACTTACACACTTGTTCAACCATGTGAGGGTGATGCGAATGGAAGTATTACTGTATTTCCAGAAAGTATACCTGATTATATTTATCAATGGGATGCCGCAACACTAAGCCAAACAGATTCTATCGCTTTAGGTCTTGAGGCAGGCATTTATAATGTTGTGATTACTGATGGTAATGGATGCGAAAAAGATACTACGTTCATCTTAGAGGCTTTACCTAAACCGTTTTTGGATGTTATTGCTGATCAAGTAGCCTGTACTGAGTTTATTTTACCTGAAATAACAGGTGTGAACATTTCGAGTTCAGCGGCTTATTACTTTGAGTTGGATGCCCAAGGAGTTGCTTTGAGTCCTAATGATCTTGTTGTCGAGTCTGCTACTATTTTTGTTTTTGACAGTATAAATTCTTGTTCAGACGAATTTAGCTTTGAAGTAACGATTCATGAGCTTCCTGAAGTTATTTTATTTTCAGGTGGCGGTGTTTATTGCGATGGAGATTTAATCGATGAATTATTGTTAGAAGCTAGTGGCGGTAGTAGTTATACGCTGTTTTATACTTTGAACGGAAACCTGTTGAGTCTCGAGTTTTCAAGTGCGAATATAGCGTTAGGAAATACCCGGGCATTTATCAAATTACGGAAATCTCGGATGTGAATTGCAGTAATTCCATTGACTTGACACAAACGATAGCGGTATATGATTTGCCTTCTGCTCCAAGTATAACTGGGGAAGATACCTATTGTACGGGGGAAATAATTTCTCCTTTAGTTGCAGAGGGTTCTAGTGGGTTTGGAATTTATAATTGGTACGAGGATGTTGATTTAACAATATTGCTTTCATCTCAGCAAACGTTTACCCCAAATGAAATTATTGGTGAGTCTCAGTTTTACATAACTCTGACTGAAAACGATTGTCAAGGATCAGCTCAACTTGCCTCTATAACGATACAAGCCTGCGATATTATAATCCCTACAGCATTTACACCTGATGGCGACAATACAAATGATTCTTGGCAAATTGAATGGATCGATATCATTCATTCCAATAATGAAGTGAGCGTATACAATAGACTGGGGAATTTACTTTATAAGTCTAATAGAGGAGCTTATGCTTCGAATCCATGGGATGGTACTTTTGAAGGTAAAATAATGCCAATTGGCTCTTATTATTATTTAATTGATTTCCAAGACCCAGGATTCCAAAACCTATCAGGTATTGTCAGTATTATTAAATAATCTGTAGCTATTTTATGTTGATTCCTTGATTGCAAAGAAAATAGTACTTCACGCATAAGGAGAAACAATCCGTTCAAATTATTTAATTTTAATTTGAGCTTTTTTTCTCCACTCGTTGAGAAGGAAAAATGGAAGTTGAAGTTTATGGGATCAATACTATTGAGTTTTCTCAAATGCGTTTGATACCAAAATTTAAATAAGGAATCCTATCTTTTTATTTTTGTACAAAATAGCAGTGTGAATTTAGAATACTTATTTTATTTTTCAATAAAACGGACCTCAACACGCCTATTTAACTGTCGACCTTCTAATGAAGAATTATTCGCTACGGGAACCTTTTCGCCAAGTGCTTCAATGATAATTCGGTCCGTACTTATACCATTCGACTTTAAGAAATCCTGTACAGCAGAAACACGGTTTTTAGAGAGTTGGATGTTGTAAGAATCAGACCCCTGAGCATCCGTATGTCCTTTCAAAGAAATCTTGAGATCTTGTTTTGAATTCAATATATTCACAATCGATTCTAGTTCGCCAAATGAGGTCCGCTTAACAATGGACTTATCGAATTCAAATAGAATGTCTTTATCGATAGGTATAAAGGATTTCACTTCTTTAACTTCCTTCACTTCTGATACTTCGACTATTTCTTGAACAGCTGCTTGAATATAAACGGTATCAATTCTAGTAACAAAAATAGTATCAATTGATGGTGGAATGATCGCTACTGTTTCTTCAATGAATTCAGTTGTATCTGCAGGTACGATAGGCGTTGCTACAATTTTTAATTCTTCTTTTATTTCTTTTTTCTTGCGGCAGAACTTAATTCCAACAAAGACTTCATGGGATCCCGAACTGTACGATGCTATGTTACTCATAGGTGTTTCATAGGCGTAACCTATAAAGAACAAATCTTGAACTTGAATTCCTGCACGTGCAATGATTCCAACAGATGTTCTGTATCCCAGTCCTCCAAAAATGAAATTCTTGAACCTCGCATCTGCATTAAGATCTAATTGGTATCCGTTATTAGTACCTTTTGCAAAGAGGGAAGGGGTTAGCATCCAATCGCTTCCAATTTTTTGATTATAGGCAAGATAACCATTGAGGTGTCTTCGCAAACCATAACCATCAACTCCGGCAAGCGATATATTACTCGTGGATTGAATGAGTTGTTGTGAACCCAAACTCATTTCAATATTTTTCCATTGGTAAAGAAGACCGATATTCGTATTGATTGTTCCTCCAGATTGCGCGCCACCATTAATTATGGGATCCGCATTGTCAAAGGCAATGGCATTTGAAGCGTCAATTTGATATTGGTTGTATCCGAAAGAAGCACCAATTCTCAAGTGATGTTCTTTTGCGATATCAAATCCATAGGATGCAGATCCCATAGCAGATATCTGTTGAATCATTCCAATTTGATCGACGAGTATTTGTCCTCCAAGGCCTAACGATTTGCCAACCAAGCCATTTACACTTAACATACTGGTCAATGGTGCGCCATCGACTCTTACCCATTGGTTAAGGTGCGAGAAATTAATTTCTGTGCAAGCATTGGCTCCAGCATATGCAGGATTGATCGCATATTTATTGAAGCCGTATAGATTTCGTTGTGGTGTCTGTTGGCTATAAGAAACCAACGAGATAAAACAGATGCTGAGTGAAATGATCTTATTCATGGTTTCTTATTTTTTCAGTCTTAATAAATTGATAGCACCGGTAAACTCTTTATCGGTGCAGGTGATGGCATAGTAATAAACACCATCTGGAAGTTCTTCGCTGTCTTTGGTTCCTGCCCACGTATTGTTGTAATCATTAGTTTCGTATACCAATTGTCCCCAGCGGTTAAATATTTTGACATTACAGCCCATAATTTGAGGAGGGTCATTGACCTTCCATGTGTCATTTTGCATATCACCGTTTGGCGTAAGTATATTACTGATTTGTAGATCAATTGAGCAATCAACAGCTGATAATTCTAATCTAACAATAGAATCGCAGCCGTCCATAGCACTTGTGGTATCATAATAAATACCACTCTCGGCAATTAAGGTTCCTCCAAAATCATAACTTTCACCTATGCAAATCGTTTGTGCCTCATAACCGATGGGTGGTTCGGTAACAAATAGCGATAAATATACTGTGGAATCACAACCGGTCGCTGTCGTAAAAGTTTCAATATAGACACCCTCTTCACCGATAACTGTTCCATTATAGGTATAGCTACCTCCCATGCAAATAGTTGCCTCATCACTTGCTGTTATTTCGGGTAACAAGAATAGAGTAGAGGTAACAACGCTGTCACATCCGTTGCTGTTCAATAGCGTATCAATATAAACCCCTTCAGCATTATAAGTGCTACTGCCTACTAGAATAGAACTACCCGTACAAATAGTATATTCATTGAGGCTTTCAGTAGGCTCAAGAAAAGACAGTGTCGTTACCACAGTGCTGTCACATCCTTGCGGCGTAACAAAAATGTCGGTAAAAATTCCAGCATCTGTTTGATCATTGCCCTCCAAGAATGCTGTTTCTCCCTCGCAGATCGCAAGGTCAATATTGTTTGTTGTAGGTTCACAAGGATTTCCACAATTAGAAGCATCATAACTAAAGCTCACAGAGCAAGCACCATCTGTAATGTCCACTGTGTAAAACCCAGCGGAGGGTGATAAAAATGTATATCCAGCGCCAGGGCTTACCTGGCCTTGTTCCACAATATTACCTAGAGGGCTAGTAATCGTAAAGTCATAAGGGGTGCCATAGAAAGCATTAAGTCCTCCATCTGCTATGAACGTTACTGTACAAGTCGCATCATCATAGGCGTAAAAAGGAAATAGTTCTTGAAGGTAAACTACGGGCTGACCATCTGAAGCTGTGGATGTAATACAAGAGAATTGTCCCCAATCCCCAATTAAGTCAGCTGCAGGTGAGAGATAGTAAACACCATTGAAAATCGGATTGCCCAGTGTGCCTGAACCATCAGAATCATTAGTGAAACTGCCTGACCCAATCATGGATTCGACTATTGATGTTTCAAAACCTGATCCGGAAACGGGAGTAGGCACTATTATTTGGTCATGAACAACGAAACCGGGTGTTAGGCAATCAGGGAAACTGGCTGTAGATTCACCGATTCCATTAAGCATAACACTTGGGGTGTAGCTATCTCCAAAGCACACAAATGTCGTATCTAAATCTGTGTATTGAAGGACCTCTCCTGTGGACATAGTGATTTCCGGATCTCCAGCATCACTTTCAACCTCTTGAATGTATTCAATGATATATTGCCCCTCATCTCCTGGATAGCCACCGTCAATCTGTATGGCATAAAGAGTACCGGGTGTCATACAACATGCCGATTCTTGGTTCCCTTCGAAACCTGCACTTCCTTGAATAACGGGTGTAATTAGAGCTGTGCCTTGAGTTCCATCTTGGGTATAAGTTGCGGGTTGTAGACCGCCATAACAATCTGTACCATTTAACAATTCAAATATATTGTACCGTACTGAATCCAAACCAACATAGGCACGAATACTTATTTCCACCGCTCCCGATGGAGGTGCTGTAAAGTAATGCCAAACTGTTTGTTGTGCGCAATTTGATGGATCTGTAGATGCGTCAGGCTCTCCTGCTAAGAACTCTTGACAAGCCAGGACATTACTTCCTGATACAGCCTGAAAGGTAGGGTCAGTGCCTGTCAATATAACGGGAACCTCATAAAGTGTATCCTGAAGGGCTATACATAGAATGTCATTTCCAGGAGAATTAAATGATGGGTCGTCTAAACTTGGGTCATGAACCCAGCCGCCAATCTCTTGACTATTGAAAGGAGTAAGGTTATTGGAAGGGTCGATCATACCGTAGTAATTGTAACCTGGTTCCAAACAGTAAGTAGAAATAACGGCACTTTCATCTCCTCCGAAAAATCCATTTACGCCTCCTTCATCTTGGGCCATAAATTCAAGATTGGCACATGAGTAATCCGCGGGGGTTCCCGGAGAAAATCTTTTATCAAAGCCGAATAAGGCATTGTTTTCTCCAAAAAGAACACTTTGGTAATCTGCTTCAAAAACAAGTCTGCCAGAATTGGGTGCCGTAAAGTTCAGCCAAATACTCTCATTTATAACGCCATTGTTTGCACCAACGTGATCATAGTCATAGGCATGAAAATTATTAGGATTAGTACCACCTGTTGGCGCACCTGTTTCTCCTTTGTCATTTCCACTATCAAATGCGCAACCAAAATCAATAGTTGTAGATGGGGTGTCTCCGCTTAAGGAACTGATTGCCGTGTTTCCTATAATTACATTTGAGGATTGACAAGGGATATCGTCTCCGCTTCCAGAGCTTCCGCCAACATCATTCACACGTAATTCTACGAGTCCTGACTGATCATTTCCATCAGAAGCCAATTGGACATAATAGGTTTCTCCTGAGATCAGTTTTGTATAACTGATAAAAGGAAAAGGATCACAAGAGTCAAAGGTCAATTCGGCTTCTGGATCTATTCCTAAAAGGTCCGTACCGTCAGCGAATTCAATGTGTGATAGGTATTGAAATTTGTCTTTGATTAAAGTTCCAGTAATTGGTTGTAACCCCGAAGTACAGTCTTGCCCATCTGCTGCATGATACAATTGAAAATAGGTGCCGATTTCTGTTCCACCGAGGTCTGTAGTAATTTCTACTGATCCACTGCCAGGTGCAACAAACTTAAACCATGAAGATGAGTTTGTCGCATCAACATCTCCTGCCCGAGGTTCTCCAGCTTCAAGCGTACCGCTTGAACATACGGCTACGTTATAAGAAGTATTGGTATTGACAGAAAGCGCATCACATATATTGTCAGGGAGTAAAGTAATCCCTGTCGCAGCAATGACACTCACCTCAAAGACTATCGTGTAGTTTTGTGTTCCGCAACCTCCTCCTGATCCATTCGCGGTGAATGTCACATTACCCGTTGATCCGGGACCTGCTGGAACAGGTATGCTTACGTTCTGAACACCAGTCTCTAAGTCTGAAAAAGCACCAGTTAAATCCCAATTAAAAAAAGGGTCATCATTTTCGTAGGCCTGCCAAGAAATATTAATTTGTGACGGGATATCTGATGGGCAAGCGTAGAGGTGATTAAAAAAAAGATCATTGGGACTGTTGCTCCAGGGGCCATTATTGTTATTGTTGTTTTGAAAATTAAAACCACCTGTTAGACCGAAGGCGACAGGGTTATTGTTCGAGTAACCTAAAGTGTTGTCAGAGGCCTCGTATTCAAAAGCATAGTCAGAGCTACCTAAGAGAAATCCATCACAGTCAATATTTGACCCAACTGATACACTCACCAGTCTCACCTCAATAGAGGCTTGGGATAAAATAGTATTCGAATTTATAATGAAAAAGGCACAAAATGCCCATAGAGTTTGAGTAACGATAATTTTCATAAAAATAGTTTAGTTGTAGAGCTTAGACTACACAACTAATATACTATTATTTTACGATTGGAAAGACTAAAAAATAAGCAAAAGTTATAAGAGCATTGATACAGGGTTTTCAAGAAATTGCTTGAAATCCTGTAAGAAAGAAGAACCCGTAGCCCCATCTACAACACGGTGATCGCAAGATAAGGTCACTTTCATGACGTTACCAGGAACCACAACTCCATTTTTCACAACGGGTACTTGTTTGATCCCACCGATAGCTAAAATACAACTGTCTGGGGGGTTTACAATGGCTGTGAATGATTCAATCCCGAACATTCCTAAATTAGAAATTGTAAAGGTATTTCCTTCCCAGTCACTAGGCTGTAATTTTTTGTTTTTAGCTTTTTGAGCAAAGTCTTTTACTTCAGCAGAAATTTGCATCAAACCTTTGGTGTCAGCAAATTTAACAACTGGAACAAGAAGACCATCTTCAACAGCAACTGCTACACCGATATGTACATGTGCGTTACGCCTGATGAAATCACCCATCCATGCGCTATTTACATTTGGGTTCTTTTTTAAAGAATGCGCAACTGATTTAACAACCATATCATTAAAGGATACTTTGACGCCATCCATTGCGTTCATTGACTTTCTTGCTGCAATAGCATTGTCCATGTCAATGTCTAGCGTAAGATAGAAATGAGGGGCTGTAAATTTACTATCAGCCAATCTTCGCGCAATTGTCTTACGCATTTGGCTTACCGTTTCGTCGGTATAAGATTCCGTTCCTGCAGGTGCATTCGAGAAATGTGCTGATGGCGCAGCGTTCTCAGCTGGTGTAAAGGGTATATAATGGTCAATATCTCTTTTAACGATTCTTCCGTTTTCACCTTATTCCAGAAGTCATTAAGGTTTATTCCTTTTTCACCTGCCAATTTTTTAGCTAAGGGCGAAGCAAATATTTTTTCACTTGAGGATGCGACAGGCGCGGGTGCAGTAGCAGCAGGCACGGGTGCCGGATCGCTTACAACAACCGGAGCAGCAGCTTCCTTTTCTTCTTTTTGTGGTTCTGCCGCTTCAGGTGTGCTTGCACTACTTAAAATAGCAGCCACATCTTCATCTTTTGAACCAATAATAGCAAGAATTGAATTTATGGGTGCAGCATCGCCAACCGCAACGCCTATGTGCAATAGAACCCCATCATAGAAGGATTCAAACTCCATGGTTGCCTTATCTGTTTCGATTTCAGCAAGAATTTCTCCTTCCTTAACGTCTTCTCCAACTTTCTTATTCCATGCAGCAACAACACCTTCGGTCATGGTGTCACTTAGTTTAGGCATGTATACTATTTCCGCCATGATGCGTTTCTTTTAATTAATTTTCTTTAATGTAAGGATAATCTTTTTGCATATATACATCCTCGTATAATTCTTTCCCCTCAGGGTATGGTGAGTTTTCAGCGAACTCAACTGATTCTTTAACTTCATTTTTGACCCAGTCATCAATTTCAGTAATCTCAGAATCTTTAAGCCATTTATTATCTTTAATAACATTGAGTACATGAAGTATTGGGTCTTGCTCAATCCATTCTGTCACTTCTTCTTTAGATCTATATTTCTGAGGGTCAGACATGGAATGACCTTTATAACGATATGTTCTAATGTCAAGCAGGGTAGGGCCGTTTCCGTTTCTTGCTCTATTGCATGCTTCATCTATAGCATCATGAACCGATTCTGGTAACATTCCATTGACAACCTTTGAAGGCATATCATAGGATAAACCAATTTTAGAGAGGTCTGTAACGTTGGTAGTTCGCTTCACCGAGGTACCCATTGCATAATTGTTGTTTTCAATGATGAAAATGACAGGAAGTTTCCAGATCATAGCCATATTAAAGGTTTCGTGAAGTGCTCCTTGTCGTACAGCTCCATCACCCATAGATACAAAAGCTACATTTTTAGTGCCTTTATATTGTTCAGCGAAGGCAACACCTGTACCCATAGCTATTTGAGCGCCAACAATACCGTGGCCACCCATAAAATTCTTTGATTTATCGAAAAAGTGCATGGATCCACCTTTTCCTTTGGAGCAACCTGTGCTTCTTCCGTATAATTCGGCCATTAAAATTCTTGGATCAGTTCCTAGAGCAATAGGATGTCCGTGGTCTCTATAAGCAGTCATGTGCTTGTCGCCTGATTCGCATGCACTAGCAGTGCCCGCTACAATTGCTTCTTGACCTATGTAAAGATGACAAAATCCACCAAATTTCTGTTGGATATAGAGCTGTCCTGTTTTTTCTTCAAACTTTCTAATCAGGAGCATATCTTTATACCACTTGACATAAGTTTTTTTTGAAAACTTTGGCTTCACATTTTCTTTCGTTGTGGAAGCTTTCGCTTCTTTGGTTTTTACTGCCATAAGACATGAAATTTATTTAACAAATATATAAAGGAATTTCTAAATTTCTACTAACTGTTTAAGAGACACTAAGTGTTTATTTTTTCATTGATCTTGGTCTCTTTTTTATTCTTTCCTATTGCCTTGTATATCAGCACGATCCCTACCATTATAAAAGGGATGCTTAGAAGCTGTCCTGTATTTAAAATAAGCACCTCATCTCGGGCTGTTTGTCCTACTTTGAAAAATTCAACAATTAACCTTGATCCGAAAATTAAAATCAAAAAACTCCCAAACATAAATCCAGGTTTTCTCCAAGCTTCTTTATTCCAAAACAGGAACATAAGAATACCAAAGGCGATAAAATAGCAAATAGCCTCATAAAGCTGAGCTGGATGTCTCGGAGTAGGGTCAAAATCTTTTAAAGTACTGTTCCAATAATTATGAAATTTGAACGCCCAAGGAACATCAGTAGGGTGTCCCACGATTTCATGATTCACGAGATTCCCTAGTCTAATGAAACCAGCGCCTATTGCAGTAGGGGCAGCGATTCGATCCAAGATCCATATAAAAGGTTTATTTACGGTCTTCTTAGAGAAAACATAAAGCCCTATTAAAATTGCTATTGCGGCTCCATGACTAGCCAATCCGCCTTGCCAAACCTTAAGGATTTCAAGCGGGTGTGAAAAGTAACCTTCCACCATTCGCCCATCAACAACCTCATCGAAATAAGGGCCATAAAATAGAACATGACCTAATCTCGCACCCACAATCGTACCCAAGACCATAAACATCACTAGTTTGTCAAGAATTTCATCGCTAATTCCTTCTTTTTTGAACATTCGCTTTACAACGAAATACCCGAGGACCAATCCACAAACGAATAGAAGACCATAGAGATTGGGAGTCTTCCATCCTTCAATGATTTCGGGACTTGCCGTCCAGTCAATTGCTAAAAACATAAGGGGTTTAATTTAATTTTTAGTAAATATATAGGTTTTAATCCTTGTTTTTATAGGTCAAGTGATTGGCTCTTCCTTTTTTGAAAATCTGGTTGCTGTTGTTTAATCCTTTTCTAAGCTCTTTCTGTTCTTCGATGGATAAATGAGAAATGTCTTGGCATTTTTTTGAGCAACAATTGTCTAGCTTCTCCTTACAGGTTTCACATTGTATAAAAAGCAAGTGGCATGCACTGTTTAAGCAATTTGTATGTGTGTCGGCAGGATCGCCACATAGATGGCAAACAGCTATAATTTCATCTGTAATGCGCTCTCCACGTCTTTCATCAAAGACAAAGTTTTTTCCTTTGAATTTATTTTCAATTCCTTGTTCTATAACATCGCGTGCATATTTTATAATACCGCCTTCAAGCTGATGCACGTTTTGGAATCCTCTATGCTTGAACCAAGCAGATGCTTTTTCGCAACGAATACCTCCTGTGCAGTACATCACGATATTCTTATCTTCATTTCCTTTTAATATTTCTTTTTCGATAAGAGGTAATGAATCCCTAAAGGTATCTACATCAGGACGGACAGCCCCCTTAAAATAACCCACTTCTGACTCGTAGTGATTTCGGAAATCAATTAATAAAGTTTCAGGGTCATTTGTAAGCGTATTAAATTCTTCAGCGTTGAGGTGCTTGCCTTTTTCTGTTACGTCAAAGGTTTTGTCATTCAAGCCATCGGCTAGTATTTTATCTCTTACCTTGATCTTGAGTTTCAGAAAGGCAAATTCAGCCTCCGATTCATCCACGGCAAAATTTAAACGGATACCATTTAAAAATTTAATTTGATATAGTTCTTCTCTAAATTCGCTGATATTCTTTGTGGGGACGGCAATTTGGGCATTGATTCCCTCATTTGCGACATAGGTCCTGCCTACGACCTCCAATTTTGACCACATTAAAAAGAGATGGTCTCGGAATAAGTGAGGGTTTGGAATTTGAGCATACTGATAAAAAGAAAGGGTCATGTATTGGTGACCAATGTCTCTTAGCTGCACTTCCAGTTCCTCCTTATTTAATTTGTTCCACAGTTGCATGCTATGTTGTATTAAATAATTAGAAGACAAATTTAAAGTCTATTTCGCAAAATAAAAAATCTAGGTCGAAACTATTTATTTAGTTTTGATGAAAGTTTTCTTAGACGTGCTTTTGTTTCTTTTCAAATAGTTTTATAAATAAAAAAGCCTATCAATTTTGATAGGCTTTTCCATAAAATATGTTTAAAGATAGACTAATCTACTTTTACATTTATTGCGTTCAAGCCTTTTGGACTTTCCTCAACATCATAGCTTACTTTATCTCCTTCGTTGATTTCATCGATTAATCCATTTTGATGTGCAAATACATCTTTACCACCATCGTCAGGTGTAATGAATCCAAACCCTTTTGCGTTGTTAAAAAACTTTACTGTTCCGTTACTCATAATTATTATTTTAAATATAATGCAAAGTTACTACTATATTTTCATTTCATTGTGGTTAATGTGATTAACTTTTTCTTTATCAATGGGGTTAAGGCTAAACTTCATTTATAGACGGTCATTCTGCAGGTATCTTATTTTGTTAAATAATATTCATAAAACCTTTTAAGGTATTCATTGCAATATTTAATGTTTAGTCTTCGCTTTCCTAAGTATTTTGCAGGGCATTTATGGGCGATACAGGTTGTTGGACATTTTTGGTTTTGGTCTCAAACCGATAAAGGACATTTTCATTTCCCTCAATTTATCAGGCTAATTCTCTTTTATAACTTTCAAATAATGAACTTGGACATCATTTATTTTTAATGCTATAAAGTAATGACCAGAACGAATATTGGAATCTGGATGCCATTCTGCTGTATATTTCTCAGGCGTAAGGTTTAATTCTTGCAAATTCGCAACTAGGTTCCCTTGAATGTCAAATACTTGAATGCTAACTTTAGCTTCCCGAAAAACACCATAATTTATTTGAATAAAATCTGAAAATGGGTTTGGATATATTTTGTAAATCATACCCATAGTTGCCCGCATTTCTTCAATTCCAACAGGATTACCGCTGCCATCAATAACAATGTCCCAGGTTGCTTCTTTTTGGCCCAAACTATTCGTTGTTACGGGTACAATGCGATGGGTTGCTTCATATGTCCCACTTGATATAGACGCTGCGGCATCTGATGGGATATCTGAATCACCTTGAAAATAAAGTTGTGTAGTGAGAATAGGGAAACCCGGAGGGGTGATTTTAAAATGAATGTGAGCTGGTCGATATGCACTACCATTTAAATATTTTCCAGGATATATTGTTTCGAACAAATAAAACCCTTGACTATTACTCGTTGTTTTGCCTCTGAGATTGAAACCTGTGTTGTCGTATGCACCAGCATCATTGGCATGCCAAATGTCAATAATAGCGCCCTCAATATATTCCGTGCAGTCAAGGTTATGCACCCGTCCACTTATGATAAATCTAGTCCCAAGTTCATCTGCTAATGCAAGTTGATTATTTATAATTAAAGGTGCATTAGTCGAATAAAAAGGCCCTTGCCCATAATAATCCTGGGTTGTTTCATCGCAACTTACGGGAGGTTGGCTTGCACTTTCTGAAATTAATTCAGCCCTCACTAGACTAGGTATAGTTACAGTAGCCAATGCCATCAAGGAAGTGTTTTTTAGAAATTGACGTCTATCTTTTTTCATTCAGTTTTGTTTTTCTAATGATCTCTAATATAGAGATAAAGATACATCTTTGTTTTCCCTTTGTGAATCCCTTTTTTTTTAACACACCTATTATGAGGTCATTGTCATTGTCATTCAAATTCAATTTCCGATTAATAGCTCAGGGAATTGAAATAGGTTTTTACATAAGAAATGTGCTTTTTTTTCTGATCGGAGTTCAACCAGCTTGCTTCAAAAGCATTGATGGCCAATTGCTTCAAATGTTCTTCCTTTAAGTTTAAGGCCTTCGCTGTTTCATAATAATTCTCATTCATATAACCCCCAAAATAAGCTGGGTCATCTGAATGAATGGTTGCTAATAATCCTTTCTCGAGCATTTTTAAAATAGGATGATCCTCCATTTTTTGAATGACCTTGAGCTCTAAATTACTCAAAGGACATAAGGTCAAGCCCATGTTTTTTTCAATGAGAACCTGCACCAATTTTTCATCATCTAGACAACGATTTCCGTGGTCAATTCTATCTACGTTTAGAAGGTTAATCGCTTCCCAGATATATTCTACAGGGCCTTCTTCCCCGGCATGAGCAGCCAATTTGTATCCTTGCTCGGCAGATGCTTTAAATACATTTAAAAACTTGCTTGGGGGGTTTCCTAGCTCGGAAGAATCCAATCCTACCCCATCAATCCAATCCTTATAGGGCATTGAAGATTCAAGCGTTTTAAAAGCTCCCTCCTCATTTAAATGCCTCAAGTAAGACATTATCAGCTTGTAAGTCATGTTAAATTCAGACTTTGCTTTTTCAAGGGCTCGGTATATGCCTTTAATGACAACATCAAAAGGAACGCCTCGATCGGTATGCGTTTGAGGGTCAAAAAAGACCTCTACATGAACAACATTTTGACCGTGTACTTTTTTTAAGTATGCCCACGTGAGGTCGTAAAAATCTCTCTCGTGAATGAGTACTTGAGCACCTATATAATAGATGTCTAAAAATTCTTGAAGATTATTAAACTTATAGGCTTTTTTCAAAGACTCGACGGAGTCGTAGGCCAAAGAGATGTTGTTTCTGTTTGCGATTTCGAACATGAGTTCGGGTTCAAAGCTTCCTTCTATGTGCAGGTGAAGTTCTGCCTTGGGAATGCCTTGAATAACTTTTTTAAGCTTGGTAGGTTCCATTCGAGGTCTAATAATTGAAAATTATTTTTTAATAAAAGCTGACGTTGCGTTATTATGCAATTTACACATTATCGTATGCTTTTATTTAATTTTTTTACTGTTATAAAACATTTCTTTAGTTCTATAATTATTATCTATTAGTAACGATACACTTGTTTCAACAACAGATGCTAATTCACATCCGTCTGATACTGATTCATCTATTTCAGAATTTGATTTAAAATATTCGACAGGATCTATTTCAATTACAACAGGTGTGTTTATTGATATAGTAGTTGAATTTATTTTGAATATTGGGAAAAAGTCTAAACAATTTCCTTGAGAAAAAAAGATGTGATTTATAATTAATTTACCGTTTGAATAATTAAAAGATATGGAATCAAGTTTATGAAAATCATTTATTTTATTTAAATCATTTCTTAATTCCCACTTAATGCTTATGCTGTCATTATCTTTGAATCTATTATATAAAGGGGTGTTTTTAACTATATTTTTCTCGTTGTTTAAAAACTCTAAATCTTTATAAGAATAGGTTTTAGTTTTAGAAGCAATTAAATTGGATTCTTCAAAAACCTTAGGTTCTGTTTGCTCATTACAGCAAATGAAAAAAAGGGGTATTATAAAAATTAATTTTTTCATTATTAATTGCATACAACGTTGATGTATATGGCAAGTAGGGCAGTAGAAAGCAATAACTTTTCAAGATTGCACTGAGCCAAAACGTTGTATTTTGGTTTTAATTTATTCATTCTTAAAAGCCAAATACAACGATTTGGCGGTGTAGGTAAATAGTTCTGAACTTCCATAAAACATCGAACGCCCTATTTGCTATATACCGTGTTAGCAGTATTTTATTTTTAAATCAGTTTCATTTCTTTTAATGAAAAGGTAAATTCTTTATTATTTCTTAGAATGGTAATGCTAATTTCTTCTTTATCTTTTAAAAGTCCATTTTCAACTATTTCACACCATTGTTCAGGGATTAATTCTTTATAATTGGTTCCATCCATACTTAAAATTTGGTCACCAACTTTTAAGTCTTCCATATTTTCATAAATCTCACTTACTGTTAATTTACTCTCTTGATTCGAAAAAGAAAAACCGAAAGAAGATAAAGTTGAATTATTATATTTTGTTTGATTGATCAAAATAATTTCTTTGGTAAACCAATTTATTATTAGGTCATAATTTTTAAATAACTCAGTACCAATAGTTGAAGCTGATTCAGAGGTAAATTGGACAATGGTGCTATCAAGTGAGATGTCTCCAAATGAAATAGAGGGAACTTTGAGATAGAAGGTACTATCTGCTTTACCGAGTCCGTAAAGCCCTGAAGTTGAATTACCAAAACTATATGTTTGTGGAATCGAGGGATTATTTTTCATTAATCTATCAAAAGTTTTTCGCGATAATGAAATATCCCCATTTGAACCTAAGTCAACGGTAACGTTCTTTTCTGTTATATTATTTAATAGGATATCTATAATTGGCGTTCCTGTAAGTTCTGTAAAAAAAGGTATTTTATTAGTTGATTTTGGAATATTTAAGGATTCGATTGAATTGGTTATTGTGATTATTTGATTTTGGTAATCGAATTTCCAAATTGCTTTCCTCATTAGGTTTGATCCAATAAAACCGTCTATTTTTAAACAGCGAACCTCCTGTGATTGATTTAAATCGGCTATAACGGCTCCAGTATTCAAAAAGTTAATATCACTGATACTTAACTTTTCAATTGTAGTGAAGCCCAAGTTGGAATCTTCACCTTGACTATCTCCTACTTTTTGTTCAGTAATATTGCTTAAATCTAACTTTTTGGCTAATTCTTTAGAAATAACACTAGGAGCTCCGGTATCAAGAACAAAATCATATTCTTTTCCAGCAATATCTACTTTCAAAATAATCAGACCTAAACGATATTCAAAAGGGATTTTAACATTAAATTCTTCTTGTTCAACTTCTCCACTTTTCATTAATTTAATTGTCTTTATTGTACTGCAACCTGTTAGCAGAAGAAGTGTTGTTAAAGTGGATAATAATATTTTTTTCATTGTTCTTAATTTTATTATTAACTGTATGACGATTGTTTCATACTATTTGTTATAGCATTCTTGAATTATTTATAACGGCTAAAGCTAAGAAACGTTGCCGTCCCCGTAGGGGCGGCTATGTTTTCTTAGGTTGTGTTATAGCCCTTCATTTATTTGATTAATCAACATTTTCAAATCTATCAGAAATTGATCGGGTCTTTCAAAATGCGCGTGATGTTGGGTTTCTTCATAAATTCGATGATTTACGAGTTCTGGGTGTAAATTCTTCAATTTTGAATTTTCAGGAGTATAGTTTTGCCATGTTTCATTGTCTGTTATAGGATCAATTATTACAAGAGGCACGTCCAAATTCCGATAAATAACCAATGGTTCCATGAGGTAAGTTGAAGATGCCATAAGTGGAGCTAAAGTTGGTGATTCAACTGCCGACAACATTGATTGAACAGATTCATTTGCTACAGATTTCCAAACGTCGGAAGTATAGCCCCATTTTCCATTTAGCCCAATTTTTAAACCATCTAAAATCCATGCTTGACTTTCCAAATTGGTTGTGTCCGCTAAAGCACAAAATGCTTCAAATTTGGAGTCATAGGTTAACAATAAATCTTCGGGAACTTGGGCATCCTTGTATTTAGCTCTGAGCGTATCACGATCCATTTGATATCTAGGCACCAAGGCATTTGCTGACCCTCCATCCACAAGCATTATTCCGAGCACATTTTCAGGGTAAGCATCATAAAATGCTGTCGCTACATATCCACCTCGAGACCAACCACCAATAATCGCTTTGCTAATACTCAAATTGTCCATTAGAAACTTAATATCGTCGGCAATGTGATAAATAGATTTCTCAGTTTTTGGCATTGGTGTTTGTCCATGACCATAATAATCAATACTGATAACGTACAAATTTAATTGTTCTAAAGAATCTCTGAAATTCAACATTTCCCACGAAGAACTTCCCGTGCCATGAATCCAAATTAACGGTGTGTTTTCAGCATTCCCAAATGTTATGTAATGCATTTGAACATTATCTGTTTCTATGTAATGTCCAATTTCAGATTCAATCGTGTTGTAATCTTTGAGTGAAGTGTCAAAAATTGCCTTGTAAACACTTTTGCTATTGCTCATCTGACACGAAGCAAATAAACTTGTGATAAGCGTTAACAGTAATATTGTGTTTTTCATCATACTATTTCATGGGCTATAACGTTTAGGCTAAGAGTCGTAGCGGATTTCAATGCAGTCTTAGGTTTCGGGAAGCAAAATACGTAATTAAATGCAAAAACGGTTTGAGATTACACCCAAACCGCTATTGCCTGTAGACATTGTTCCATAGCCAGTTAGTCTCAGGTAAAGATATTCTACTCCAATAAGCTATCAACAGCTTCATAGCCTTTGATATTATAGCACTTTGAACAGATCCACGAATAATATAAAAACCTTGAATAGGAATTATACCATGAGTACTATAACTTTCTCCAGCAAAATAGACTTTATCATCAAGTGGAGCAATTAGATCTTGGGAAGCAGCTTGAAAATCAGACGTCCAAGTTCCTTGTGTATATGTTTGTTGACCCCAATCTTCATATATATATGACCCTAAATAATTCTGAGAGGCAAGTCCATTAAAATAACCATCTAACTCTTGAATTACAGCATTCACAATTGAATCTGAATTAGCTAATAAATAATATTCTTCCGCTGAAATACCAGTAGATAATAATCCTAAAACATGATCTTGTGATTCCTTTCCGTATGCGACATCATAAAATGTTTTTTCTCCACTACTTGTTTCACATGTAATGACATCTGGATAAAATTGATTAGAGAACTTCATAAACAATTTAAACCCAGATAAATATTCAACATCTTCTATAGCCGCAATCTTTTTTGCAGGTAAGGAAGGGATAAAAGTAATGGCATTAGATCTAAGTACACCAAGGGAAACTGTTAAAATGACTTTGTCTACTTGGTATTCTATACCATTCTCTGTCGTTAATACGACTTGATTTCCTGTATAGTCTATAATTGTAACTTTAGAGTTATAGATAATATTTTGCTCTACTTGTTGAGCAAAATTCTCATTAATGAAATCATACCAAGTAGTACTTTTAAATTTATATTCTGTAATATAATCTGCATAATAATCTACCATATCTTGATTTGAAATTTGAGAAATATTATTCCCGACTACTTCTTTCACATTCATTGGCTGATATAAAATCGTTTCAACATATGGCTCGTTTCCTGGCTGATTTATTAAATAGTTTAGAATTGATTTATCTTCATGAATCCACTCAGCACCCAAATCGATAGGAAAATCTGCAAAGGTTTCATCTTTCTGGATTCTACCACCAAGCTTATCAGTTGCTTCTAATATTTGATAACTAACACCTTCTTCTTCTAGCTTTTTTGCAGCAGCTAATCCAGCAGCTCCGGCCCCCACAATAATTACATTTCCTTGAAACTCAGTTTCGGTATTTTCTGAGCCAGCGGGCAGCGGCATTGGGGGTGGAGTTTCATCTTTTTTGCATGACATAACTAACATTGCGAGAATGATAGAGACTAGAGAAACTAGGGATGTTATTTTTATATGTTTTTTCATAATGCTTTATTTAAGGACTAGTAAAGAACAATATTAATTGTTTAAAAATTGAATTCACTTGACATATGTCACAAAATCATAGTTCTGACCTTATTCGACTCAAAGTTTCTCTATAAATCCCCAAATAGGAAGCTATATCAGTTAGTGATACTGTTTGTAATATTTCAGGAGTCGTTTCAAGAAGTACTTTATAGCGTTCTTTGCTGGACATGAACTGTAACTGATAAAGTCTTTCTTCAATGCATAGAGTATGTTCTATTATAAGATTATTTAGCAGGTGAATAATAGATATATCTGTTCGCGAAAGTTCTTTTATTTTTTCAATTTCGAATCTGATCAATTCAGAGTCTTGCAATAATTCAACGGTTTCTTTGGATAGCAAACCTTCATATGTTGTGATTGTTCCTATCGCTTCCTTTTCGAATGCGAACCACATGCATACTTCTCGTGATCTTTTAAATAGTACGATTTGACCCCTCCATTTAAGATTAAGTAGAAATAACCATGTCTCTTGCCTTCCAAAATCAATTTTGTACCCTTGTCATATTTCAAATACGAAGAATGTTCCATAAGGGCATTCAGAGATTCTTCTTCTAAATCTGGAAAGAGTGATTTTAATGTTTCTTGAAGCTCTGAATTATGCATTCTATTAAAATTGCCTATAACGAGGGGCTAAACGTAATACGTTTATTTCCTGAGTTTATAATCAAATATAATTCAAATAGTAGAGAAGTCATTTAAAGAGTTGTTTAACCGTCACTTCGGGGTCATTTCGTCCTCTTTTAAATGGGGCTTTTGCCTGTGATTTATTTAAAATTGGCGGGCTAAACGTATTGCGTTTATTTCCGTTATATTTTTTTAGAAGATTTCTATAGGATTAAACTGCAACATTATGTGTTCTGAGGGCATCATTGAGAGATGTTTTTAGATCCGTAGATGCTTTTCGCTGCCCTATGATTAGGGCACATGGTACTTGAAAGTCCCCTGCAGGAAAGGTTTTTGTATAGGTTCCGGGAATGACAACGCTGCGTTCGGGTACGTAGCCTCGAATTTCTTTGGGATCATTTCCAGTAACATCAATGATTTTTGTCGATTTCGTAAGGACAACATTTGCACCAAGCACAGCTTCTTTGCCTACTCGAACACCTTCAACGACGATACAACGTGATCCAATAAAGGCCCCATCTTCTATAATAACAGGAGCAGCTTGCAAAGGTTCTAATACGCCGCCTATGCCAACGCCTCCGCTTAAATGCACGTTTTTACCAATCTGAGCACAGCTACCAACAGTAGCCCAAGTGTCAACCATGGTTCCCGAATCGACATAAGCTCCAATATTTATGTAGGAAGGCATCATAATAACTCCTGATGCTATATACGCCCCATAGCGAGCAATCGCATGAGGGACGACACGGACACCAAGTTCTTTATAATTTTTTTTGAGGGCCATTTTATCATGGAATTCAAAAGGTCCGACCTCAATGGTTTCCATCTGCCGGATAGGGAAATACATGACTACAGCTTTCTTGACCCATTCGTTGACGACCCACTCTTTTCCATTAGGCTCAGCGACTCTAAGTGTGCCTTTGTCAATTTTTTCGATGACAGCTTCAATGGCTTCAACGGTTTCTTTTTGCTGTAATAAAGATCTATCAGCCCAAGCTTTTTCAATGAGTGCTTTCATGTGTTATTGTTTGTCGGGAATAATTGTTTCTTCCTTTGGTACTTTGAATAAATAATAGAGTCCGATTACGAAAAAACTTGCGATTGAAATCACAGAATAACGGATATCATCAAAGTAATACTCGGTGAGGGCGAAGAAGGCGGTTCCAAGGACAATGCCAACTTTTTCAGAAACATCATAGAATGAGAAATAGCTGGCGTGGTCAGTGGTTTCAGGTAAGTACTTGGAATAAGTCGAACGGGCAATAGATTGAATCCCTCCCATAACGAGTCCGACACCAGAAGCCATAATGTAAAATTCATTTGGTGTACGAATTATATATGCTCCTACACATAATAGAATCCAAATGAAAACAGAGATTTTTAATGTCGAGATATTCCCAATTTTAAGTGAGACGCTCGACATAAGTTTGGCGCCAATAGCAGCCAATATTTGTATTAAAAGTATCGCTAAAATCAATCCTGTTGTGCCTTCTCCTTCAGGCCACTCGATAGCTTTACTCGCAAATATAGTGGCTAAAAGCATGACCGTCTGTACTCCAGAGTTGAAAAAAAAGAAGGCGTATAAGTACTTTTTAAGTCGTGTCGTTTGCATGAATTCTTTATAGACAATTTTCAATTCTCTAAAACCTTTCCAAATGTAATCTGGTTCGGGTTTCTTTTTAAAAGGATTGCTTGGTAAAACGCGGTAGGTTCGTTGTGCAAAAACAACCCACCATATACCCACGAGAATAAAACTGTATTTTGTTAAATGTGTACCAATGCCCATGATCATCGCAAGGCAAGCGACGAGCAATATAATACTGCCGATGTAGCCCATAATAAAACCTCTTGCTGAAATTGAGTCTTGGTCTTCAAGTGGTGCGATTTCGGGTAAAAAAGCATTGTAAAAGACGAGACTACTCCAAAATCCGATCGAGGCGAACATAACCGATAACATACTTAACTCCATATAATTTGGGTCAAAGAAAAACAAGGTCATACAGAAAAAAGCACCGAAGTAACAGAAGAACTTTAGAAAGCCCTTTTTATTTCCGGTATAATCTGCGATCCCAGAAAGAATAGGGGAGAGAATGCTCACAAAAACAAAGGAAATTGAGATCACCATAGAATACAACACACTTGGAGATACGTCGTATCCGAAAAAAGATACGGTCACGTCATTTGAGTCTATAAGATCTGACGATAGACCTACTTTTTTTGCATAAACAGAAGTTGTTTGTGCTTCATAAAAAATAGGGAATATGGCTGATGAAATAACAAGGCTGTACACTGAGTTAGCCCAATCGTACATCACCCAACCTCGGATAACCTTTTTATCTCCTTTGATACTCACACCTTAAAAGTATAAAAAACTTAAAGTATTTCAACTTTTTATTACAGTCCCTTTACGTAATCTTCAAGATAGGCAAAGTCAGGCATAAGCGAGCCATTTAAATCTGTTTGACTTGCTCTTTCAATAATTCGAGTGGGGTCGTCACCAATAAGTGCAGGTAAAACATGCTTAATCAATTCGTTACCGAAATCCTCAGAAGCATCTTTCGGCAATTCACAGGGTAAATTATCAACGGCCATAACCGCAATTGCATTGGGGGTATTATAGTCAACCTCCTGTCCTGTTTTAGGATCGTAGCCATATATCGGATTGGCCACTTTTGAGGGACGTAAAGTAGAAGCGATAGGGTCTGCGATGTCACATGAGATATCTGCCACTACAGAAATTCTATTATTATCTGCCGCAAGATCTGCTTGGGTTAATATTTTAGGCGAACGACTGCTCCAATAATGACAAGGGATATACATGTCTGTTTCAGGCACATATTTTTGAAAGCCTCGATCATAGAGTTCGGGTTGCTTATAAAATTCTCTACGAATGAAGTCCGTTCCATCTTTTTTAACAAAATAATGTTCAACTTCTAGATGGGTAAATACGGGTTTGTCATGATTCTCTTGCAAGTAGGCTTCATGTCCAAGCTCTTTAATCGGCAGTAGCTTCATGATTTCTCTAGCACCATGACCTACACGGCCAAATCCAGTCAGTACCATTTTGAAGTTTTTGGGCAGCACTACCTTTTTCAATTCTGATTCAACTTCCTTTTTGTCCTCACATTACATTCGCTGGTTTTAGGTGGTATCTTTTAGTTTTCTCCCCATAACCTAACAATCCGTTATAACAACCTACAATCCCTGCGTAACGACCAAAGCCAATCAATCTGACATTACGTGTGTCTTTGATGACCTCATAATCAATAAGGCGGATATTTTTCTTCAATATTTCTTCAAGTAAAACCCTATTGTAAGATTGCTGCTTGAAGGTATGTGAAAAGAACATGAATGTCTTATTAGGAATCAAGTCTTTTAGGTTCACTTCTTTTACACCTATAATAACGTCGCAGTGACTCAGCTCATCAACTAGTGTCAATCCTTCTTCTTGATACGCATCATCAGAATAAGTACGTATCGGGCTTCGTTGTATAAAGACTTCGACATTGGGGTATGTGTCAACAATTGCTTTGCATTGCTTTGGTGTTAAAGCAACTCTAAAATCTGGTGGAATTTTCCCTTCTTTAATGATCCCTATTTTCATGCGCTTGTCAGATTTTTAGGTAGTTTTCTATAAATTCTCTTACACAACCCTCGCCACCTTTATGCTTAAGGATAACTTGTGCAATACTTTTGATCTCATTAACAGCATCGGATGGGCAAGCAGAGAGTCCAATGCTTTTCATGATTTCAAGGTCATTAATATCGTCTCCAATCATAGCTACCTCATCGGCTTTTAAACCTTTGTCTTTCATCCAGCCATTGAGTATATCCATCTTGGATTCACGTCCTACGTAACAATTCTTTATACCCAACATTTCCGCGCGCTTGTTTACAATCTCTGCTGAAAATCCTGAGGATATAATTCCAACTTCAATTGAAGAATCCCTTAGTTTTAAGATGCCCATACCGTCTTTAGTGTTGAATTTTTTCATTTCATCGCCTTTCGCAGAGAAGAGCATGCCACCATCAGTCATTACACCATCA
>CAJJBU010000007.1 GCA_905182495.1 Flavobacteriales bacterium UBA952 | reverse complement strand
ACTATGTATGTATATTCACCACTGGTGATGCCTCAGTTGCGACTGTTGATGCATCAACGGGAGTAGTTACTGGTGTTTCAGCAGGAACAGTGACAATAACATATACTACGCCTGAATGTAGTGGACAAAGTTTTTCAAATACAATAGAATTAACCATTGCTTGTGAAGCTGGATCTGTTTCATTGACATCTTCAAGCGTTAACATTGGTGAAACCTCGACGGCGAGCTCTACAGGAACAGCAGGAGGCTCTTGGTCTTCGGACAATACTGCTGTGGCTACAGTAGATGCCTCTACTGGAGTAGTTACAGGCGTAACAGCCGGAGCTGCAAACATTACATATACCACATCTACTGCTTGTGGTGGTCAAACTTCAAGTGCGGCTATTACGATTACTTGTACTTACAACCTAACTGTAGCCTATGATGATGTTCAGCATTGCTCTGCTGCGTCATCAACTTTAACTGGATCAGTCGCTGATCCAGGCGAATCATACACCTATACGTTTAATGGAGCCGATAGCTATGGCGACGGTTGGGGAAGTGCGACGGCTAGTATTTCTGTTGATGGTACAGAGGTTGTTTCAGGTTTTGGTATTTCAGGAGCAGATGGTTCAACTACTTTCTCTGCAGGAGTTGGTTCGGTTATCACTTTATCTTGGACTACTGGATCTTGGCTCGGCGAAATTAGTTGGGACATTACTGATCCAACAGGTGCTGAATTATCTTCTGGTGTTCATGACGATACAAATGGTGGAACAACTTCTTATTCTAATGCGACTTTCACTTACTCATGGTCACCATCAACTGACCTAGATGATGCAACGAGCGCTTCACCAGCAGCCTCGAATACAACAACGGAGACTTATACAGTTACTATTTCTAATACGTTAGGTTGTACGGGTACAGATGATGTAGTAGTAACCGTCGTGAATCCCTCTGCCGGTACTTTATCGGGAACACAGACTATTGCTCCAGGAGGAACGACAACGATATCTTCCGATGGAACAGCAGGTGGAGAGTGGACATCGAGTGATGCTAGTGTTGCTACAGTAGATATTTCTACAGGTGTTGTAACAGGAGTTATAGCAGGAACAGCCGACATTACCTATACAGTAGGAGGGACAACATGTCCTGATGCTTCTACCATCACGGTTAATGTTGTTTGTGATGTTTACACTGTGGTATACGATGATGTAACCTTCTGTGATGGCACACCTACAACGTTGAGCCAAACTTCGAATTCACAAAATAATACTTATGAGTTTTATGGCTTAGATCAATATAACGATGGATGGGATGGAGCTTCTGTGGATATATCAGTGAACGGCGTAACTGTTTTAACTGGTGTGGCTGTTGTAGCGTCTGGCGAGTCTTGGTTCTTCGATGCACCAAATGGAGCCACAATAGGATTTAATTGGAACTCGGGAAGCTACAATAGTGAAATTTCTTGGGGGCTTTATGACGCCTCAGTTAACCTTTTGGACAATGGTGTATACGGAGATGTATCCTCAACTATTCCAGGGTCAGCGCCAACGTATACATACTCTTGGAGTCCTTCGACAGGATTGGATGATGCTTCACTGATGGAGCCAACAAGTTCTGCTTCAACAACTACGGTTTATACATTAACTGTAACTGACGGGTTTGGATGTGTTGCAACGGATGACGTTACAGCAACAGTGAATCCATTGTATACGCCAACAGTTACAATTGCTTCTAGTGATGGAGACAACGAAATATGTTCTGGAGATGCAGTAACATTTACAGCAACTGCTGTTGATGCTGGTAACCCAACATATGTATGGAATATTGGTGGTTCGCCTGTATCAGGTGAAACTGCTTCGACATTTACAACGACGACTCTCGTCAATGCTGATGAAGTCACTGTAACTGTAACCGCTGACAATACATGTCAAACGGTTAATGAGGTAACGAGTACTGGAATTACAACGACTGTGAATGCAGTTTCTGCTGGAACTGTTGAGGCCTCAGTGGATGGAGAAACGACTTACGCGTCTACACAGCAAGTGATTCAGGCAGGAAGTGATATTTACTGGAATTACACATCAGCGAATGCTACAGGTACATTTAGTAGTTTTGAATATCAGTGGCAAGGTACAACAGGAACTTGGGCTGAAAACTTTGGTGGTGGTGCGAATCCATACAACTGGGGTGTAGGCATGTCAGGAGTTAATCCAGGTCAAACATTGTATGTTCGAGCGAAAGCTGCTTGTGGATCTAATGCCGCATACTCCGATGCTGTTGCTGTCGATTGGTTGACATGTTATGGCGGTACTGCTGAGATTTCTACGTCAACTTCCGATGGAGGCTTAATTGCCGACGGAGGAAATATGACTGTCAATAGTACGGTTAGTTGGACTGCGCCTACAGATGCCTTTGGTGACGACTTTTACTGGCAATATAGTTGGGATGGTGGTTCTTCATTCAGTGCCCCGTGGCAGAGCAATACCAACCCTGCAATATGGACTGATAATATTGGATCTAATGTTGACAATCCATTAATAATACGCTATGTTGCAACAGGTTCAGGTAGTTGTTCTGATAATGCAGCAGCAGACTTTAATATTACAGTAATTAGACCTGTGATTACAGTGTCAACAATTTCAAATTCACTTCAAGTTTGTGAAAGTGGTGAGGCTTCTTCAAGTGAAACATTCACGGTTGAAGGTTTATATATTGCGAATAATGATAACACTGCAGCTACATCAGTAGCAGGATACAGTGGAATACTAGTGACTGCACCTTCAGGATTAGAACTTTCTTTAGATAATGCAACATATGCTAGCACTGTAAACCTAACAACTACAGATGGTACAGTGTCTTCAACTACGGTATATGCGAGAATCATTGCGGGTCAGAGTGCTGGTTCGGTTTCAGGTGATATAGTTTGTACTGCACAAGCAGCAACGACACAAAATGTATCTGCTACGGCAACCATTGATGAGAATGCACAAATTGAAAACAGTATATCATTTACAACTGGAACTGGTACATGTGGAGAGGTTACGATTGATGTTCAGGTTAATGGAGTTAGCGCTGGTTCAGGAGCTTGGACAACGACTCTTAATGGTGGACTCTTCGGATCGGTTACTGATGTATCAACGACATTTACTACGAATACCTTTGGAACAACTTTAACCTTAACATGGACAAACACTAACGGTGGTGCTTGTGACGGTGAAACTACTTCAATCGATGCTATATTTGAACAGCCTGTAACTACAACTATTGATGCATATGGAATCGATACGCAATGTTGGTTGTGGGGAGGTTTATCAAGTGATAGTTGGTCAGATCCTACAAACTGGTATAAAAATGATGGTTCTAACTGGATGCGGCAGACAGCCGAGACACCATCGTCATCAGACAAGGTTTATATAATGGCCAATAATGTCGCGGGTCAATGTGTTAGTTCAAGTAACTATGCGCTATCTGTTGAAGGAGCTTCAATGACTGACCTGATGGTAGCAAGTGGCGCAAGTCTTAATCTTGGAGGTTCATTATCAATCTCAGGTGATTTGGTGAATGATGGTACAATCACTCCAGGTTCGAGTACCTTAACTTTGAATGGACTCAATGATCAAACCGTTTCAGGAAATGAAGTAAACCTTGACAACCTGAATGTGAACAAGTCCGGAGGTGATTTGATAATGAGTACGCCTATTAATGTTGGTGGAACTTTAAATATGATTTCAGGTAACATAGGAGGGAATATTTTAACGATAGGATCTTCATCAGGAGTTGGTACATTAAACCATACCTCAGGAATTGTTACAGGTCAGCTGAGAAGATACTTTGCAAATGCTACAGGGTCTAAATTTTTCCCAGTAGGTACATCATCTGTATTGAGAGATGTTGCGGTTGATTTCACAAGCGCACCTGGTTCAAACCAGTACCTCACAGCATCCTACAATACAGGGGCTCCACAGGATAATGGTGCTGATTTGTACACAGGGCTTCCACTCACGACATCAGATGGTCAATTGATTCAGAACTATGACGATGAAGGTTATTGGGAGATTGTTCCTGGTTCGTCATCATTAGGAGATAGCTATTCTGCGCCTATTAACGCGAAAGGATATAATGTTTCCATACACTGTAATAACTTGACAGGTGCTGACAATGTAACAAATATGGATCGATCCAAGGTAAGGGTGATCAAGAGTGCAGGTCCAAATCATACTGGTTGGGAAGCATTAGTCCATGGATCTATTTCTGGATCTTCAGATGGTGACTATATTGTTACTGCTTCTGGAACTGGTTTCAGCTTCTTTGGAGCGGGTACCGATGATGATAATGCATTACCTGTCGAGTTGGTTTCCTTTAATGCAAACTGTAATGATGGTATTGTTGATCTATTATGGGAGACTGCATCGGAGAACAATAGTGAAGATTTCGAAGTTGAGTATTCTAGAGATGGCGTCATATGGAATACAATCCATACAGAACCAGCGGCAGGATTTAGCACAGAATTAATTAGTTATTCTTATACGCACATGCATGCTTTAGGAGGTGACAATTACTACCGCCTAACTCAAAATGATGTGGACGGTGCTTCAGTGACCTATGATAATTTGATTATCAATGCAAATTGCCAATCCGCTGCGACAGGTTACTTCTCCGTATTCCCGAACCCTAGTTCAGGAAGCTTCCAGGTAATCATGAACAATTCAGAATTGGAAGGTGCTGCGAGTTTGAATATTATCGACACTAAAGGAAACAAGGTGTTTATGAAGTCAATACAGGTCAATTCTGGAATTAACATGTACGTAATTCAAGAGGACCTAGCTCCTGGTATATATTATATCAGTATAGAAAATGGCCTTCGTTCTACAACTGTCGTCAAACACAGTATTAGGTAGTAGATCAATAAATTTAATGAAAGCCTCTGCAGTTTTGCAGAGGCTTTTTTTATTTAAAATAAGGTCTAGTAGTTGTTCAGTCGTGTTGAAAAAATTACTGTTTAATAGAAAAAATAATTCATTACATTTGCAGTACTCGACTTAAACGATCTTGATTGTTTAGGCTTAGAATTAAAAATTGATTTAAGAAATAAGAGCGCTGCTGAAGCTTATAAGGTAAGCTCTTGACTACGTTTCTAACTCGATTTTTAGTTCTAAAAAAGACTAAAACTAAAACTCAATTAAAGAATGAATTTCTTTAAAGATACTTTTACAATTAATTTTGTAAAGTTATGCTTGTTTTTTCCAATAATACTGTTGGGTTCCTTTACCTATGCGCAGAAAGCGTCACTCGGAATTCATGGTCGTGCTAATGACTCCAAGGATATCCCTAGCAAGAGAACAGCTTATTCTACTACTGTAGCCAATCCGGATGGCACTTTTACAGGTAATGTTTTTTCTTATCCGATTAATTATTTAAAGGAGTCATCCTATTATCCAATTGACTTAAAGATTACCGATAATATTTCTGGAAGGCATTTGAATTTTCCTTTTGTGAATGCTACGAATTCTTTTAAAAGCTTTTTACCTACCGAAATTAGTGATGGTTTGCTTTCTGAATTCGATAATAATGAAATTATTAGGGATATGCTAAACCCTAAAATGTACGTTGAATTAAATGGTATAGCGTCAGACATGACTAATATGAGTCAATCCTCAATAGAATTCGCTAATGATAAGGCAATATTCAACAATGTATATGAATCTATTAATCTTTCTATAGAAATTCAAAATGGTAGAAGGAAGGCGGATTATGTTATTCTGGACGGAGATTTTTTAGAACAATTCCCTCAAGAGTCTGAGTACTTGGTGTTTGAAGAGACTATTCAAATACCTAATGATTGGGTCGCTAAAATTGAGGGAAATTCAGTTGCGTTTTATGATCGACAAGGCGTCGTAAAAGCGTCTTATGACCAACCTTTATTGTCAGATGATAGTCAATCTGGTCAAAATATTTTCGAAGATTCTGATTTAATTTTCTTTGATATTTTACAAGTTGGAAATGAAGTGATTTTAAATACGAAGGTCAAATTATCCTGGCTAAGGAGTTCAGAAAGAGTATTTCCTATTGTCGTTGACCCTGATTTAATAACAACGCCAAGCTCATCAAAAATAATTTGGGATCAAACGGCTCCTGTAGGGAAACCTCTTTTTCAAAATATTAACACTTATTTGCAGGCCCCATCTGGTTCGACCATAGATGAGCTAGAGTTGACCATTACGTCCACACTTGGTGATATGTGTATTAGCAATCGGACGCCAGGGCAGCTTTCAACGGGGTTTAAGTCTTATACGACATTGGCATTAAACAGTGCGCAAATTACACCTTTAATTAGAGGGCTGGCGAACTCGACGACAAATGCTACACCTGGTGTTGGTGGGTCTGGAAATCCAGTGACTGTAATTACTACAGATGCTTTTAATGGCGAAGATCCTAACCAAGGATTCCAAATTCGCTTATTTGCTATTCAGCCGTCTCCCATCGGTTCTTATAGAATATATGGCACGTATGCGCTAACGATTACATTCACGCCTCCTGATTGTTCAGCTTTAGGTGTTTCAAATATCCTAATTCCAGACCCCGCTGGTTTGACAAATGTGACCTTCAATGATATTAATAATTCTTCAAGTGGAAATACGGTAGCGACAGGTGTCGCATTAGATACAACGATTGTCTGTCGTGGGGCAACCTACACCTTGTCATCAAGAGTGAATACCGCTGGGAATTATCCAGTTTTAGCAAAGGCTTGGATTGACTGGAACAATAATGATAGTTATGAGGAAGCTACTGAGGCATATGTTTTAGGGTATGCGACGAATGTGACTGATGGGGCATCAAATGCGCCACAGCAGGTTACTGTACCAATCGATGCAGTGGTTGGAATGGTAAAAATGCGGGTGGTCGCTTCTGATCAATCTTCCCCTTCAAGTAGCACCTATCCCACGGCTTGTGATGATATGACGTGGGGAGAAATTGAGGATTATGCGGTAGAGATTATTTCAGAGCCTCAAATTACTTCCGCATCTCCTCTTGTAGACAGTTCAACATGCGGGAAGTTTACATTTCCGGTTGTTGTCGATGCATTAACAGGTACTGGCGATTGGTCTGAGTCTTCAGGTGTCGTTGGAATTCTCAATGACTTTTCTAGTGCGCCTGTTAATTCATATACAGCGCAAACCCCAGTTAACGAAGAGTTTAATATAACATGGACATCAAATGTTAATGCTGGTATTTGTGACGGGGCCGCCTCTCCTGCAACTATTCAATTAAACCAACCAATTACGACAAGTATTGCAAGTGAGATTGCCGATGATAGTATTGCTGCTGTCGATTCTTGGCTTTGGGGAGGTTTACAGAGTCAGGACCATAATACTGCTGAAAATTGGTATAAACGGAATAGTGCACGTTGGGAAATATCGACAAGTGAAATACCTGGGGCTAATGACCATGTTTATGTACTCTCAAATACAGTGGCAGGATTATGCGTGAGTAACTATCATAAAATTATTGCAGAATCTGATATTAAAGCATTGACTATTGGAGTGGGCGCCAAGGCTTATCTATCCGGAGTGGTCGGTATCACAGGAAATATCGTAAATAATGGGGATCTTCTAGGTCAATCTGGTAGTGAATTGAGCTTTGTTGGAAGTGCTGATCAAACGCTCTCAGGCGATGGTGCGAATGTCCTATATGACATGAGGATTTTTAATGGAGCCAACTCTGTTATATTGACTGATGATGTTCAAGTCACTAATGAACTTGATATGGCCGGAGGGAATATTGTAAACGACAATTACATACTTACTATAGGTAGTGGCAGTTTCAACTCAGGTTCAATCGTGTATAACTCAGGTACGGTAACTGGTAAGCTCAAAAGATATTTTGAAAACACCCTTGGCGAGAAATTCTTTCCAATAGGTACGGCAACCTATTTAAGAGATGCGTTAATTAATTTCAACATCGGAACTCCTGGAATAAACCAGTCATTGACTATTGCATACAAGACGGGTACGGCTCAAGCAGGTGGTGGCGGTGCATTAACCAATGGGATTCCTTTAACGGTCGATGGTGTAACTATATATAATATCAGCAGTTTTGGATATTGGGAAATCGTACCATCAAATAGTGATTATACATCTAGCATTTGTAATGTCAATTACACGATGACACTCCATATGAATAATATTCTTGATATTGACGATGTCTCCACCTCAAGAATTATTAAATCTTCAGGTTCAAATGTCCCGGGTTTAAATCATGTGGTTTGGACAGGATTACCTGCTGTTTCATCAACAGGAACCAGTGATAATTTTACAATAACATCAATTACAAATGGCTTTAGCTTCTTCGGTACAGGAGGAGGGACTGCACCTTTGCCTGTTGAATTACTTTCATTTTCAGGAAATTGCATCGACGGGGCTGTAGCTCTTAATTGGCAAACAGCATCTGAGTACAATAGTGCTTATTTCATCGTAGATAGATCTATAGATGGCCAAAATTGGGATGAATTGGTACAGATTCCTTCAGCTGGTTTTAGTAATGATTTGATTCCTTATTCCTTTATGGATTATCCCCATAATAGTATGAACTACTACAGGTTGACGCAAGTAGATATTGATGGTACGGTAGAAGTTTTTGAAACCAAAATAATCAGCACAGATTGTATTGGGAATGCTGACAACTCATTCTACACCTATCCAAGTCCAAGTGACAACGGTCAATTTGAGGTTTTTTATTCTGCTGAAGCGGAACAAGATATTACCTTGAAGATAATAGGAGCTCGTGGTGATCTTGTGATGAGTCAGCATCTTTTGGCTTCCAAGGGGGTGAATATTTTTGGTGTTAATCAAACAATGGAGCCTGGAGTTTATTTCATCTCCGTATTTAATGATTTGAATAATTATCAGACCGTTAAGCACATCGTTAAATAAATTCAAAATATTCTTTTCTTTTCCTTCAAGAAATCAAAAAGCAATTTTCCTTATCTTTATTTTAAATATTTAATTTATGATGGAGCCTTTCAACCTGCAGCAATGGATCAATGATAATCGGTCAATTTTAAAACCTCCTGTAGGCAATAAGAATTTATACATAGAGGCAGGAGATTTTATTGTTATGATCGTAGGCGGCCCCAATGCACGTAAGGATTACCATTATAATGAGAGTGAGGAGCTCTTCTATCAAATCGAAGGTGAGATCACTGTTAAAATACAAGAAAATGGAAAGTCGCGATCCATAATAATTCGGGAAGGAGAAATGTTTTTGCTTCCTGCTAATATTCCGCATTCGCCAATCCGTGGAGAAAATACGGTTGGATTAGTAATTGAAAAAGTACGTAAAGGAACAGATTTAATAGACGGTTTAATGTGGTTCTGTGATGATTGCAATGGGCTATTACATGAATATAAATTCCCGTTGAACAATATTGAAAATGATTTTATACCCCGGTTTAAATCTTTTTATGCTTCTGAGGAGAAACGAACTTGTGAGCAATGCAATAAGGTAATGGAGATAGACGCTCGATTTATTTAGTCAGCGATAAACGTCCAGTCATAGACCGCGTTATTGAAATCAGTTTGACGGATTTTTAGCGTTTTATTCTTGAGAAGAATTATTTCATATGTAACCCCTAATAAGTCACCACTTTCCATAAAGTTAACATTGGCTTGAGAGTTTTCAAAAGACCATGTGCCATGTGAAGTCAGGGATTGAAGCTGTCCAAGTGTCGTTGAAATCGTAGTTCTAGAATATGTTCCATCTTTTTCAATTGAAAGATTTTGTTCTTCTGCATTCACATCAAATAAAGCGGTACCATCTTTTGTGTAACTCTGAAGAGTCCAATCATTGGAAATCCTTGCATTCCTAGTTAATAAAGAAAAAGCAGGTCCTTCGCTATATTTATTGCAAGAGCTTATTAGGAATAGAACCATCAAGGAAAGGAAGAAACGATATTTCATAAGAATGTTTTTTCAAATGTACTATAAAATTCAATGTGAAGCAAGGAGCTTTATTGCTTAGTCTTCAAGTAAATGATGGTTTAAAAGGCCGATATTGAAAAATAGTATTTACATAGAACAGATGAATGTCTGAAATAAAATAAACTGAATACCTGGAGGTATATTTACTAATTTTACAGAAAAAAATGAAATTTATAATTCTACTTACCCTATTGATAGGAACGGCTTGTAATGAAGGTGCAACGAAAAATGCATCTGTTCAGAAAAACATTGAAGTAACAAGTGAAAATGCGGTTTCAGATTACCAGTGCGTGGCGAAGGTGAATGGCCTGGTCTGTAAGATGGGATGTGGCGGGGCAATACGCAAAGGGCTTAAAGAATTGAACGGTGTTAATCGAGTTGTCATTGATTTTGACGAAAGTCGCGAAGAGCAGATCGTTACCGTTTTCTACAACTCAAAGAAACAAAATGAAAAGAACATTTATGCCGAGGTGGAAAAAGTAAATAATGGACAATTTACTGTGGGTGATACCAAATCAGAGCCATTTCAAAACCCGTCTTAACTTCTTCCCTTGCTATTAAAATATAAAGAATTAGGAGTTGGAAAACCAATAGTCATCTTACATGGCTTGTTTGGATTTTCTGACAATTGGAATTCGCAGGCCAAGGACTTATCGAATTACTATAAGGTAATCGTCGTTGATTTGCGAAATCACGGGCGTTCTGCTTGGGATGAAGCGCATACATATGAAAAGATGGCAGAGGACGTCATTGAAACATTAGATTCCCTACGCATCAATCAAGTTCATGTTATTGGTCATTCAATGGGAGGTAAAGTCGCCATGCATCTTGTCCAAAAACATCCCCAACGAATTGTTAAATTGGTTGTCGTTGATATGGGGGTAAAATCCTATCCAATGCATCATCAAGAGCTTATTCAGGCGATTCATGATGTTCCGTTGGATCAAATTAGCGCAAGAAGTCAAGTGAGTAACTATTTGATTGATAGAATTCCGCAAGATAGGGTTCGTCAATTTTTACTAAAGAATTTATATTGGATTGAGAAAGGTAAGCTCGCATGGAGAATGAATATTAAAGTTTTGGAGTCTAATATGGATTTAATACTATCGGCATTACCAAAAACAGAGGTTGTACATCCTACTTTATTTATTAAGGGAGCGCTCTCAAATTATATATTAGAGGAAGACCACGAAGAGATTGAAAGTGTCTTTTTAGATTGTGAGATCGAAACTATTTCTAATGCGGGGCATTGGGTGCATGCAGAGGCGCCAAAAGAATTTTTGGAAAGAACTCTTTCCTTCCTTTTGAGATAATTAAAAATTTAGGGCATAAAAAAAACCGCTCCATTTGGAGCGGTTTCTTTATGGTTTAGAAAGTTATTTTCTAACAATAACTTTAGTGATTTGAACATCAGTTCCGTTGCTTACTTTAATTAAGTAAACACCGTTAGTCAAACTACTCGTTGAGAAAGAAGTTTGTGTTCCGTTTACAGTAGAAGTCATTACTTCTTTACCTGCAAGGTTCAATACACTAATTGCAGCGTTGGTAGCATCGTTGAACTTAATGTTCACAACGTCACTCGCTGGATTAGGATATACCTCGAAAGAATTGTTCGTAGTTTCTTCAATACTGGCTAAATTGGGGTTGAAATTCATTCTTACCATCGGAGTCGAAGTGGAGTAGTACCACGTAGCATCCGTACCATCATAGTAATATGAAGTATTAGGTGAAGAAATACCTGCAGTTGCTACGACCACATCATTACTTACACCACCGTCACCATAAGTGGCAACAACAACAAGATAAGATTGTCCGGTCATTAGCATGGACGCTGATTGTAAAATGAAAGATTTCGTATTTCCTAGATCTTCAGCGTTAATCAACGTAATGTCAGATTCAGTAACAAATACAAAGTCACCGGTTGCATCGTCAATGCTATAAAGTTTTGCACGTACCTCAGCACCTTCAACTGATTGTGCATCAATAACAACATCAATACCATAAATGGTTGCATCACTGTAGATGTCAAAGATATTCCCTGACTCATATTCATTTCCTGCGTTGTAAGTTCCACCTGTAGAAGTACCTGCATCTCTTGCGTAGATGAAGTCATTCACTTCAAAAGTATAGCTAGCTGCAACGTTGTTTAATTCATCTTCTTCAACTTCGGTAGTAGTAACCATATACTCTATGGTATGTGTCGCATTACTCGCTGGAGGTGTTAAAGTCGTCAAACATGTCAAAGTATCTTGAACTCCTTGGCTAAGCAACATCGGGTCAGAAACGCCATCGTATACTCCGGTGTACGTAGCCATAAATGTTGCATTGACGTCATCAACACCTACGTTTTTAACAACACCTTTGAATTCGATAGGAGCTACTTGTGCAGCTGGTACTTGAAAATAAGGTAATACTTCTTGCCAGTATCCCGTAGAACCAGCAATTACATCAACTAGATCAGCGTCAAACGCATCAATTTCGTTGATTCTGATGTCGTCAACAGCCCAATACCATCCCCAATAATCGTTGTCATTGTAGTAAACTTGAATAAGAACCTGAGACATACCACCTGCAGTTGCAGAGATGTCAACGCTAGATACTTCAGGATTGGCCGTGTTTTGATCGCCAGGATAGTTGTCAGTAGCTTCACAGCCAATACAGTTTCCTGGGTCATCTGCACCACAAGTTAATTGGTAATCGGTCCAAGTAGCACCGTTATCACCTGAAACTCTTACACCTCTAGTATCTTGCCACCATCTGTAGTTGTGCTCTAGTGTAAGCTTGACAAATGGAGAGGCTGAAAGATCAATTGGTGTAACATTCGTACATGTTGTTATGATTGGATCCCCGTCGAAGTCAGAGCTATTGTTTGCATCTGAGTTAACGAAAAGAAAACCATTCGCTGCAGAAGTTGAAGCAAAAGGAGAAAGCGCACCTACTGGAATAACACTAGGATCTGTTGAGAATTCCCAACCTGCTGGATTAGAACCGTCTATTGAAACAGTCCAAGTTAGAGCATCTGAAAAATCATTTTCCCAAAGAAGTGCTCCTTTGATTTGATTTTGAGCCGATGGCTTAATTTTTTGTGAAAAATTGTCTTGTTTAGATACGTACTCTGTGGCATCAATATTTTTTTGAGCACTAAGAGATCCAAAAACAGACAGGCATAGAATAAAACTGTAGATTTTCTTCATTATAAATAAATTTTAATTTGAATTACAAATATAGGGAATTAATCTTGTTTCAAGAAATAAAAGGCTCCATTAATAAGCTCGATGCTGCAAGGCGTTTGTGAGTCTCCAAAGTGCTGATTTATTGGATTTTGACTCAATGTTATTCAGGTGGCCTTGTGCAGAATCATAGTACGAATTCATGAGTTTAGCACATTTATCATTTACGTTTAATTGTTCAAATAGCGTAAGAACACCTTGGATTTTAGCCTCGCTATTTAATTCCTTTGTTAATTCATTAATGCGATTTAGCTGGTCTGAATTCGCGTCTTCCTTTGCCAAAATCATGAGTAAGGTGTTTTTATTCGCTATAATATCTCCTCCAACTTGTTTCCCAACTAAGGAGGGGTCTCCATAGAGGTCAAGTAAATCATCTTGAATCTGAAATGCAATTCCCATATTAATTCCGTAATCGTATAATTGTTGTTGCTCTGTTTGATTCGCTCCAGCAATTATTGCCCCTATTTTTAGCGCACAACCTAAAAGAACAGAAGTCTTAAGTTTGATCATCTCAAGATAGTTACTCCTTGAAATGGTTGAAATATTTTCAAAATCCATGTCCATTTGTTGGCCCTCGCAAACTTCAATAGCTGTTTTATTAAAGACGGTGTGTAATTCTTTGAGGATGTTCTCCGGATAGGTATTGAGCTGTTGATAAGCTTTAATGAGTAAAACATCTCCAGAAAGTATCGCAATATTTGTGTCCCACTTTTTGTGGACTGTTTCTTTACCTCTTCTAACCGGTGCTTCATCCATAATGTCATCATGAATAAGAGAAAAATTATGAAAAATCTCAATGGCTAATGCAGCAGGCATCGCTTCATGATTTTTTGAGCCAAATTTTTCTGCTGCCAACAAAGTTAGAATAGGTCTGATACGTTTCCCTCCCATCGTAAAGAAGTAACGCAGGGGGTCATAAAGGTTTGAAGGTGATTCAGGTATAGCTAAAGACCGTAGCTCTCGATCTATATTTTCACTGTATTCTTTTAAGAAGTCCATTAATCCTCAAGTAATTCCAATAAATAAGCACCATAACCACTTTTTTCTAGCGGCTTGGCTAATGCTCTTAATTCATCTTTAGAAATAAAACCATTATTAAAGGCAATTTCTTCAATACAACCGATTTTAAGGCCTTGTCTTTCTTCTACCACTTGAACAAATTGAGAAGCTTGCATCAAAGAGGTAAAGGTTCCCGTATCGAGCCATGCGGTGCCTCTATCAAGAACAGCAACTTTCAATTTGCCTCTTCGAAGATACTCTGCATTCACATCACTTATTTCATATTCACCCCGAGCAGACGGTTTGATCGTTTTTGCTATTTCAATGACCGAATTGTCATAAAAATAGAGACCGGGGACGGCAAAGTTAGATTTAGGATTTTCGGGTTTTTCTTCAATGGACAGGGCGTTCATATGTTTGTCAAAATTAACAACACCATATCGTTCAGGGTCTTTTACATGATAAGCATAGATGACTCCTCCATCCGGGTTATTATGCTCTTTAAGAAGTTTATCCAATCCGCCACCGTGAAAAATATTATCCCCGAGGATTAGAGATACCTTATCATCACCAATGAAATCTTCACCAATTATAAATGCTTGTGCTAGGCCATTAGGGACTTCTTGAACGGCATATTCAAAAGAGCACCCGTATCGATCCCCATTGCCTAGTAATTTCTCAAAATTCGGCAGGTCATGGGGGGTGGAGATGATTAATATTTCCTTTATTCCAGCGCTCATTAGGATAGATATAGGATAATATATCATCGGCTTATCGAATATGGGCATAAGTTGTTTACTTACAGCGAGAGTAAGTGGGTGAAGACGCGTTCCAGAGCCTCCGGCAAGTATGATTCCTTTCATGATTATTCGCTTTTCTTGGGGTTAGCTATTTCCTCTTTTTTAACAGAAAGTTCATTCCATTCAACTTCAGCTTCATTATCGTATGCTTCGAAATAGGGCTCTTTAAAAGACTTTGTGGTAATTAACCTATCCAAGGATAAAAGAAGCGAAGGCAAGACCATCAGATTCGTTAGCATCGCAACAAGTAAGGTTATAGAAACAAGGAGTCCTAGGGCTTGTGTGCCACCAAATTGAGAGAAAGTAAAAACAGAAAACCCTGAAAACAGAACAATGGAGGTGTAGAACATCCCAAGGCCAGCTTCTCTCGTTGAATTATTTATACACGCTTTTAAATCCCATTCGTTATTTTTCAACTCTTGACGGTATTTCGCTAAGTAATGAATTGTATCATCAACCGAGATCCCAAAAGCGACACTAAAAACCAAAAGCGTTGAGGGCTTTAAAGGAATACCAAACCATCCCATAATCCCTCCTGTAAATAACAGGGGGATAATGTTTGGCACCATTGATATAATGACCATTCTCCATGATCTAAATAATAAGGCCATTAATATTCCGATTGATATAATTGCAAAAATCAAACTAGTTATAAGGTTCTTTACTAAATAACGGGTTCCTTCAGCGGCAACAACTGAAGTACCGGTAAATGTGACTTGAAAAGATTCTTTATCAATGGCATCGGCTAATAATTTATGCAAGCCTAATGAATCCATAGCGTGATACAGAAACTCTTTATCTTCATAGAGTTTATTCTTTAAAGCTACGCTATCTCCAGCCAATAAATCGATTACTGATCTTTTAATCGTTTGATCTAAAATAAATATGGAGTCTATGTAATCAATATTCGTGGAGTCATTTTCATCTACCGATCTATCGACCATGGAATAAAAGTGATCAATTTGTTTTTTATTTGGATTCAATATGTCCGTAACCTTGACTTTAAGTTGATTGACTTTTTGAACAACGTCATAGGACCCTAAATCTTTCATTTGACTTCTTATCCTAATATGTTGTGAATGGGTATCTAAAACTTCCTTTATTGAAAACCCACTGCTATAGATGTCGCCCTGAAATAATTTAGTAAAATATTCCGCCTGCCTCCTGCTAGAGGTTTTCGCCATCCCAACTTGCTTAATTCTCAGCTTGTATTTTGACGTGTCATTGGAGTAGTAAGCCATGTTTAATGCCTTAATGAAATCCACAATTGAGATCGTCTTTGAAAATAAGCTATCTTTTTTTAAGGTCTCTTGAATCTCATCAATACGCGCTAGTTTATTCAAGGTATTATTGATTCTTTTAGAGTTCATCTCCTTGAAATTGAAAAGATCTTTGTCATTGTAATGAATCATCATTTCAAAGGGTATAGAACCCCCAAAGTGTTTTTCTAAAAATCGAATATCTTTACTAATCGGGTCGCTATCGGGTATGTCACCAGTCAAATTACCAGTTGCTTCCATCTTTGAAATCCCCATGAAACTAACGACTATTAAAAGCACCGTGCTTATATAAATCCAATGACGTTTGTGTTCAGTTGTATAGACAATAAAGTCGAGCATACCTGAAGCTACTTTTCGGTCAAGGTGCCTTAAATGTCTTGACTTTGGTCTCTTGGAGAATGAAGAGAAGATAGGGAGTATACAGATAGAAATGATAAAGACAAGCATGATGTTAATCGATGCGGCGATTCCAAATTCCATAAGCTTAGTAGAATTCGTGAACGCAAAGGTCATAAAGCCAAGTGCTGTAGTGAAATTCGTTAATAAAGTTGCGGTTCCTATCTTTTGGATTACTCGAGAAAGGGCCTTTACTTTATTACCATGCTCTTTAACTTCTTGGTGAAACTTTGTCATTAAAAACACACAATTGGGTATTCCAATAACAATCATTAATGGAGGAATAAGAGCCATCAAAATTGTTAGGTCAAAGCCCATTAGTCCAATGCTTCCAAGGGCCCAAATCACAGCGATACCGACTACTGTAAGGCAGATGGCTACAACTCGTAATGATCGAAAGAATAGGTAGAGCAGGATGCCTGTCACCAGCATTGATGCCATGATGAAAAGGAACATTTCATTTTCAATACGTGTTGCAATGACAACTCTTAAGTGAGGTAATCCCGCAAAGTGTAAGGGCCCAAACGCACCCTCATAAGAATTGGCTAATTCTTCTATTTCAAGTACGACTTTAGATTTTTGTTGGTCCCCAAGTGTGGACTCAGACATAGCAATCATCATAAGAGAAACATTCCCGCTATCACTATATAGTAATCCCCTATAAAACGGATTCGTTCTGACTTCTTCCTTTATGACTTCAATTTTCTTTTTCTGAAATAGGGTGTCATCTTCCTCAAAAATCCGTTCGAATACAAATTCTTTTTTCTCTTTGTCATTCTTGAGGGAGATTAATGTAGCTTCAGAAGTGACAGATTCTACTCCTTTGAATTTGAGAATCGAATCTCCAAGCTGCTTCCATTTTTTAAAACGACTTTCCGTATAAAGTGAGTCTGTCTTGATCGCCAGTATAAGGACATGTCCATCGGCGCCGAATAATTCTTTAAACTTATTGTAATTGGTCGTAGTAGGGGAGTCCTTTGGAAGAACAATCCCATACTTGTTGTCTAATTTCAGGTTTGTTAGCGCTGAATAGCCAAACAGAACAGTAATGAGCGTAATGGCTCCAACGATTAGGAAGCGATTTCGTAAAATAAAATTTGCAATTCCTTGCCACATAAAAATTAGTTCTCGGAGAAAGGTAAAATTAAAGATTTACTTTGACATAGGGATAAACAAGGGGTGTATCTTATAGCCAACGAAAGAGATCGTCAAACATTTTTTTGCCCCAAGGCGTATTGCCATAATCTTTTTCAATCTTCACTTTGAGCTGTTCAAGTGTAAAGACATCATTCTTCCCAAAATCAGGTCGCAGTTCTTCCTCAGTTGGATTCACAAACTCAATTTTTTTGGCGAAATAGACAATACCACCATCCTCTGTAGCTAAGCCGAGTATAACACCAGGGAGTCCGCAATAGCCCTCTGGGCCAATTGAAGTTGTTAGTTCAGATGCATACCACGCATAAATACGCGTACTGTCATTCTTTTCATAAATGGCTTTTCTGCATTCATATCCCCCAATGTTTCTTTTGCTATTGGTGATTTTCCATGACCGAGTGGGCAATGAATCTTTAACGTAAACATTTTGTCCAAATAGACCCAGAATCGTGAATTGTGTGTTTTCCTGCAAATATTGGTAATAATAATTTTTCGTTGTCATCCAGCCCATTCTGCCTTCTTCAACTTCTAATATGGGCCTGAATACGGAGGAAGTATCATTAAAAAGCAACTCGAATTTGTCAATTTTTATTTTATTTTCCTCTGTGACAAATCGCTTCATTCGTGCGTCATTGTAGCGCTTTAAAAGATTTGTCTTTCTCTCAAAAGTGATTTTTCCCGAACTATGGTATTGTCCGAAAAGTGAGGAACCACAGAACGTGACAAAGAAAACGATTGTCCCAATACTCTTAATGCCAACCTTTAAAGTCATCTTCTTTTGTTTTATTATTATTGAATTTATATGTAAGTCTCATCAAAAAATATCTGGAAATCACTTGCGTAAAGTTGTCCGTTATAACGTTTCCATTGACCTCACGAAGTAGGTTGATGTTTTGGTTCAGTAAATCATTACCATTAAATGATAAAATGAGATTTTGGGTTTTGAAAAAGCTTTTACTTATTTCAGCATCAAGCAGAAGAATATTTCTATCGAAACCAAATGCTCGGCCTGTATTAATGGCGTAATTTGCTTTGGCTTTAAGTTGGAAACCACCTTTTATTCTCCATTCAATGCTCGCGGTGTATGTTTGCGTACTGTAGGGCTGGTTTGAAAATGCGGATAAAGAAGAAACGGGGTTGACGTAAGCATACTTATTTTCAAGGTTAAACTCTAAGGAGTCAAAATTAAATTGAATTCCTAAGCCTCCAGAAAGAGACATGTTCTCTGTAATGTTTTCTTGGTTTTCAATGAAGTTCGTGTTTTTGCTATAGCTCGCATTTAAATTGGGCTCAAACTCGATCTTTCGATTGAGAATAGGAAAGCCCGCTCCGGCGTATAGATTCGTAAACATATTGCCATCAACATTTATGGTTTGAGAGATGGTTCTCCCATAATCATCATATGTTGTTGAATTTGCAAAGGCATTATCGATATAAGAAGCTGTTAAACCCGTCCATATATAACGTCCCGATAGTGCTTGCCAAGAGTTGAAATTAATACGGAGTGAATGAACGTAGTTTGGTTCTAAATCAGGGTTACCAACTTGAATTGCATTAGGATTCGTATTATTCTGCACAGGTTGGAGGTTATTCATTGAGGGTTGCTGAGATTGCGTATTGTACCTGAAATTAAATCGCTTCGCTCTTGAAGGTTTGTATTGGTATCTAAATTGTGGTAAAAAATTGTTGATGTCTTGTTCTATTAAATTGTCGGTAACTAGGTTTTGATTATCGATAGCAATATTTCTAAACCCAATACCTGCTTGTATAAGATGTTTGTAGATTTCATAGCTTAGTACAGCGGTTCCGCGGTGTTGTATTCTCAGATTATCAAAATTATTCGATAAAGTATCGACCTGAAGGGTACTTAAGCGATCGGTCGTATTAATTTCTTGAGAGGATTTGTTGTTTTGGAACAAATACTCAAGCTGCAATCTGAATTTTTTAGAAAGTGGCTCTGTGTAGGTCAATTTACTCGATTGATTCACGTAACTATTTTCATTTAATTTATCTTGTACGTTCTGCTCTGTGTATTCGTTAGGCAAATAGTATGAAGATGAATTTTCAAGATCACTCTTGGTTTCATTGTCTTGGGTTCGAAGAACATACTCTGCTTTTAACTCCCTTTTGGGTTTTTTGAATTTTCGAACAATTCTAAATTCAGAAGTACTTGACATTCCTTTGGAGTCATTTGAGCTGCCGATTGTGGATTGTAATGACCTGATTAGGTCCTCACCTAAAAATTCATTTTTCGTTAAAGTTTCTGAAGTCGCCTCGTCAAAGCGAATGCTCGGTTTGATCTCTAAGGTTGTAAGGGAATCCAGGTCCGTTTTATAGGAGAGATTTATGCGGTGAGATTTGCTTTTTTCATTCAAGTTTACTGAATCAATAGTGCTGTAGGTCGTATCTTGAAGAAAATAACTTGATCGGCTTCTTGATTCTGCATTTAATTGCTCTTCATAGTAGGAGTAGTTGATGTTGATCTTCCCCGTTTTTCCTATTCGATCTGAATAATAAATACCGGACTTTAATGTTCTTGGTATTCCACTTGTGTTTTGCTGTGTTGTTCCGTTCCACCAATTTCCACTTCTTTCATTATCCAAGCCAAATTTCGAAGCATCCCCAAAACCTATGTTAGATTTCGGTGTATTGGAGGTAAGTGCAAAAACAGATATTTTACGTTTTTTGTTGAAGTTATTATATAGAAACTCTCCCTCATAAAATGCGTTGTCTTCAAATAGACTAAAATCTGAGGCTCCAGTTATTTTTCCGAAATATCCTTTTTTCGCATCATCCTTCAATCTAAGATCTAGAACCTGCATTTTGTCGTCATCACCAATAGAAGCCCCTTCCCGCTCTTTTTCATAAACCTCAACGGTTTCAATTCCTTTGGCACCTAAGTTTTTTGTAGCAATTGTGGGGTCAGAACCAAAAAATTCGTCACCATCCACTAAAACTTGTTCAATTTCTTGTCCTTGCGAAGTAATCGCTCCATTTTCATCAACTTTGATGCCGGGTAATTTCTTTAAAAGGTCTTCTACTACAGCGTTTTCTGCTACTTTAAATGAGTCAGCAACATAAACTAAGGTGTCACCTCTAAAAAATATAGGATTCTTATTGGCGAAAATGACCACTTCATCTAGCTCTTGAGATTTTGGATTTAGTTTAATTGATGGGATATCAATTTCTGAATTTTCACTATGACCGAAGATATAATAAGACTTCTCATCAAGACCAGGGTATTCGATTAATAAATTAAAGGTATCCGGAGAGAATCCTGTTAATTCGAACATTCCGTTTTGATCTGTCCGTGTTTTCTTTAAAAGTAAGGAGTCTTTTAACCTCACTGCAATGACAGAAACCTTCTCTAGTGCAATGCTACCTGTTGTGTCAAATACTTGGCCCGTAACCTTCATACTTTGCGCATAGGTTAAGGTCAATAGAGACAGGAATGATAGAGAAAGAAGTAGTTTTTTTAACATGGTTATATCTTTTAATAGGTACCTACGTTTTTTAAGACGTATAGAATGGTTGAAAGTTTAATTTTTTAACATAATTTATTCTTGAGTGGGTAAAACTTTAGCACTCAGTAGTGTTTGATAGGTGAACCCATCGGTCAGTTTGGTCTGTGCGAAATCTATATCTAGCGGCACGCCCATATACCGATCTTCATTTTTAATTAATTCGTTTATGAAAACGGTTTTTTCCTCAATTGCCAATGTTGACGTATATGACCTGTCTGGATTCCCAACGATCAGAAACAATTTTTCTTGTTCCTTCGAATAAGCTGTCCCTAAAAAGGCCGTCTGAAATGGAGCTGTGCTTTTGAGCAATCGAAGGGTAAGGCCATCTTTTAATTCCGTGTCTTGAATTTTAGTATAGGAGAGTTCTTCCAATGTGTCCAAATCCGTAGCTGTTCTAATGCCTGAATAAAGGATAGTGCCTGAATCTGAATAAAAGGAAATCGTTTGAGAAAAATAACTCTCTGACTCGTTAAATTGTGATGAAGATTCAATGGAAATACGTTTTAGACCGTTACGGTAATAAAAAGAATCTTTTTTTAACTGGTTTTCAAATTCTCTGTCAAGCACTAACATGTGCACCACTCCATCCGCATCTATTTTAGCTTTGGCCTTCAGGAACTCCCCAAAATTACTGGTGTATTCGAGGCTTGAGATTTCATTCAAATTCTCATTGCGTTGAATGCTATCTTTTAAGTCGAAAAAGAGCGCGCCATCAGAAAAATCACTCCTAAAAAACAGATCTTCTTCGATTTCAGGAGAATCATTATGCTGATCGTCTGTAGAACACCCCGCCAAGAGTATAAGAAGTGAGAAATAGTAGAACCAATTCATGTTAAGTTTAAACGTCTTCAAATCTTAAAAGTTACTTTTAATTTCCCAGCGCAAAATTCTATAAAACCAAACCTTGAATTTATAAGTCAAAAGGTAAACGGAAGGCAAAATAACTAAAGTCAAGAACGTCGCAAAAGTAAGGCCATATATTATTGTCCATGCCATGGGTGCAAAAAACATATTGTTGTCCCCACCTAAAAATATATTTGGTTCATAGGATGCAAATAAACCAGCGAAATCGATATTAAAACCAATAGCCAAAGGGATCAATCCCAAAATAGTAGTGATCGCGGTTAGCAATACAGGACGGAGTCTTGTTTTACCACCTTGAATGGTACATTCTAATAAATCAGAATCACTCAGTAATTCATTGTCTAATAGTCCCTTTTCATCCCTTTTCCTTTTCCGTAAGGAATTGGTATAATCGATAAGTACAATCGCATTATTTACAACGACTCCTGCAAGGGATATAATTCCAATCATCGTCATAATAACAACGAAGTTCTGCCCGGAAATCACAAGGCCTAGGAATACACCAATCAAGGATAGCAATACCGTTAACAGAATGACGGTCGGAGCAGAATAGGAATTGAATTGTGATACGATAATGAGCAAAACTAAGAATAGTGCAACCATGAGTGCTCTACTTAAAAAGGCCATCTCTTTTGCTTGCTCATCTTGTTGACCAGCAAAGCGATAATTTATATTATTGGGAAGCGTATTTTTCTTCTCATATACTTTCATTTCTTCCTTCAGTTGCTTCACGACCTCATTTGCATTAAAGCCCTCTGTAACATTCGATGTGATCGTTACCAAAGGGATCTGATCCTTGCGAACCACGGCCGAATAACTTGTGCTTTCCTCCGGTGTTTCAATTACAGAACGAATGGGTATATTCATTAGCTTCCCTTTGTTATTTCTGAAAATCAGTCTCTGGTCCAATAAGGCATTAAAGTCATTTCTGTTATCACCATCAAAGCGGACCACAATGTCATGAGATTCTTCATCAATAGTATAAGTTGATACCTCTTGTCCAAGTAGTGATTTTCTAATCGCCATTCCAACCTTGTATGTCGATGCATTTAGCTTCCGAATTTGATCGCGATCAACTTTTATTGGAATTTCTGGTCGATTTGCATCCACATCTAGCTTTAACTTTTCAACCCCATTGATACCCTTACGGTCAAGGTAGGTCTTGATTGCATCTGCTTCGGCAATTAATTCTTTGTACTCGCCCCTTCCGGTGATTTCGATATTTATTGGGGCTCCTTGAGGAGGGCCAGATTCATTTTTCGAAGCCGTAATTTCTATATCAGCATTGTATTTACCTTTTAATCCAGACTGTATTTTCTTTAATATATCAGATGTTTTTGTATTCTGTCTATGTTGAAACTCACAAAAATTGACAGTTATTCTTGATTTATGTGGAGTATTCCCCATAGTCACACCTTGGGCCGGATCACTGGTTCCTTCACCAACTTGAGAAATAATAGACTTTATTAGGCGCTCGTCTTGAGGAATTCCTGTTGTGTCATCGGCATCCATGTATTCATTTAGAATTTTGTTCAAATCATCTTCAATAATTAAAGTGGTCTCATTGGTCACCTGGATATCTGTTCCAATAGGATGTGATATGAAGATATTCACATATTGAGGCTCATTGTTTGGGAAGAATTCAACCTTTGGTGGAAAAATCGCAAATAAACCTAGAGAAAAGAAAAGAAGTAATATGGTACTACCGAGAAATATTATAGGACGCTTTCCTTTGATTGCGAAACGAAGGAACCTTTCATATACCCTTTCTAAGCGCGGAAGAAACTTGTTTTGAAAGATTTCCGTTCCCGGCATAAATAAAAATAAATTGATCAAAATCAATATTCCTGCGAAGGCAACGAAATTTCCTAAAGTTACCCAACCAAAGAGAATGAAGAAAATCCCGAGCATCGTAAAAATCAGTGAGGTGATCACCACTTTTTTCTTTTTCGGTTGGTTTCGGGTTACTTTCATATAGGTTACTGCAAGCACCGGATTAATGACAAGGGCAACAAATAGGGATGAGGCCAAGACAATCATTAAGGTCATTGGCAAGAATTTCATGAATTCACCAATGATTCCTGGCCATAATGCCAATGGGATAAAGGCCGCTACAGTAGTTGCCGTAGAGGATATGATAGGCCAAGCAACTTCGCCAACTCCTTCTACCACACTCGTGTAGGGAGAGTGCCCCTCATCCATATATCTATAAATATTCTCGACAATGACAATGCCATTATCGACAAGCATTCCAAGTGCGAGCACTAGAGAGAAAAGCACCATCACATTAAGGGTGATTCCCATAGAGTTTAGAATAAGAAAAGACATGAGCATGGAAAGAGGAATAGCCACACCAACAAACAAGGCATTTCGCAAACCTAGAAAGAACAACAATACACCTACCACGAGTATAATCCCAAGGATGATGGAGTTTTCAAGGTTAGACACCATGTCTCTTGTGACATTGGATTGGTCATTGGTCAAGGAGACATCTACACTTTTGGGTATGGCTCCATTGGCTCTAGATTCAGCAATGATTTCGTTTATTTTATCGGAAGCGACGAGTAAGTTTTCTCCGCCTTGCTTCTTGATGTCTAGCATCACTACAGCTGTTCCAAATTCTCTAGCAAAGGAGGTCGTGTCAGCATTGCCAAAAAAGACTTCGGCAACGTCTTCAAGGTAAACAGGGAGAAATTCATCTTGCTTGACGACAGTTCTTTTTAATTCCGTTGCACTTTTGTATTCTCCTTCAATTCGTATAGTTTTTCTTACACCGTTCATAAGCAATTCCCCCCCTGGTATGGTTTGGTTTTCAGCGCTTACAGCATTTTGAATATCATCTAGGGTTACATTGACGGCTTGGGATTTGATGGGGTCAACCTCTATCCTCATTTCTTGAAGTGGTAAACCGCGAATATCGACTTCACTTATTTCAGGAAGATCTTCTAATTGCTTCTCAAGTTTTTCTGAAACTTCTTTTAAAACGGAAGCATTTTCTGACCTTAAGTTGATATTTAATATTGGCATTTTAGAGGGGTCGAGCTCAAAAATATTTGGTTCAGTGGGTAGCTTTGGGAAGTCACTTTTGGTACGGGCTTGGTCAACAGCATCTTTGACTTTTCCTAAAGCTTCATCCACAGGCATCTTAAAATCAAATTTCACACGAATAGTTGTATATCCATTTACAGAATTTGAATTGATTTCATCTACCAGTTTGATTCCTCCAACTTCCTTTTCGATCGCCTGAGATATTTTTTCAGACATGTATTTGGGAGACGATCCTGGTTTTGCAATACCTATATAGATTTCTGGAATCTTCAATTCCGGAAAATTTTCTTTTGGCATGGATTGGTAGGCTAACATACCGCCGATTACAATGACAATAGCGATTAAGAATACGGTCTTTGTGTTTTTGACGGATAAGGTGGTAAGGCCAAAGCCTTTCGATTTACTCATGTCTATTGTCTTATTTGATGCGAACTAAATCCTTATTGGTAATGCCTCTTGCGCCACCTTCAATGATTAGAGAACCATTAGGAATCTCCTCATTTTCTTCAATCAAAGCCTTACCATCATACATTTTCAACTTACTTATAAAGACTTGCTTAACGTTGTAAGTCTTATCGCTCACGGGTAGTAAAACCCATAAGTAATCTTTGTTATTAGAATTTTTAAGAATACTTCTAGATGGAACAACCAATCCAGAATCCACCTTGAAATCTGTGATTTCTAACTCTGCAAGCATGTTGGGCATTAGTCCCATGGTGTTGTGCACTTTGGAGCGAAGAGAAAACGTTCGATTTGTGGGTTCTATATAGCTCCCGATACTACTCACTTTGGTCATTATCGGATCAAGATCATAATTTGGAAAACTAACCTTAATCAGTGTTCCTTTTTTTATATTCTTGAAATGCTTTTCTGATACAGAGGCAATGACCTCTGTATCATCTGTATTCACTAATCTCATTAGGGGCATTTGTGGAGAGGCTAATTGACCTCTTTTAGCAAAGACCTGGTCTATCGTTCCATCAAAGGGCGCGGTGACCATCATTTTTGACTTTTGAATATTAAGTGTGTTGAGCTTTGCCGTTAATGAGTTGACCTGATTTTCAGCGCTTTTTTTATCAAATTCAGAACCTAAGTTTTGATTGAATAATTCCACTTGTTTGTCAAGCAAATAAATAGCAAATTCTAGTTGAGTTTCAAGCTCAGAAATATTTGCTGAAAGAATGGAAGCGTCCATAACCAATAGAACCTGTCCCATACTGACCTTGTCTCCTGCTGCAATCTTAACCTCCTTAATCATTCCTGACATTTCAGAATTTAATAGAATGTCCTGGCTGCTTTCAACATTTCCTTGAATTGAAATTTTGTGGGTAAAACTTGTTTTTTCAGCCTTAGCTGCTTTTATCAAGGGTAAAATGACAGTTGCTTTGGGCTTTTTTGCTTCTTTCTTTTCATCAGAACCACAGCTCAACATTGTTAAAAATAGTGTTCCGAAAATGATTGTTTTTTTCATCAATGTTTTAGTTTAAATTCAATTTATTATAAAGTTTATCTAGTTCAATTTTAGTTCGATATATTGCAATTAGGCTTGCCGTGTATTCAGCTTGAGCAATCATTACTTGATTCAATTTTTGTGTTACAACGACATTGTTTCCATTGCCTATTTTTTCTTTTGAAAGTGCGTTTTTATAAATTTTTTCAGCAAGTAGAATGTTTTCTTCTTGTAGTGCTCTTTTTTTAATAGAAACCTCAAGGTTGTTCTTTAATTGAGCTTCTTGAAGCTTTAAACCATGCTTCGTCATTTGAAAGTTATTTTCATCTTGCAGTAATTGAATTTGAGACTGCTTGAGGACCGCTGTTCCTTTGCCACTAGAAAAAACGGGAATTTTCATTTGTAGCCCCCAATTTGTTTGAGAATACCATGGCTTGTCTTGGAAAAAATCAAAAGACGTTCGGTAAGCATTATAACTTTGCTGAAAATAAGCTGAAATTGAAGGTAAAAACCCCGCTTTTTTATTTTTGACGTTACAGGCCGACAATTGTATTTGAGTTTGAAGTAAGGGCAGTAAAGAGTTGTCTTCAATTGAGCCCAGTGCAATTTGGCTGGCTTGTAGATCAAGGTCTTGCATATCGTTTGACATTTGGATACTAGAATCTTGCGGAAAATTCATAGAATACTTTAAAAGTGCTAGGGTGTTCTTGTATTGCAATTCTGCATTTTCATATACATTCTTTGCACTTAAAACAGCATACCTCATTTGGTCCAACTCTTCTTGTTCCAAGAGACCTAAGTCTAAGAATTTTTGTTGTTTATTTTCAAGTGTGGATGTTAGCTGATAAATCGAGTCAGCAAAGGCAAGATTTACTTGAGCCACAGCAGCAATGTGATAAGCCTCAATTACTGAGAATAGGACGTCTTCTCTAGATCTCGATTTTTGAATGTTCTGTAAATTGATTAAAAGTTTCGAAGCTTCAATACCAACAAAATAAGAACCATCAAATAACAACTGGTTGACTTGTAAACTTGCACCTGAGCTGAATTCGGTCCCTGCTCTAAAGGCAATCACTTGATCTTCGGGTGCATTCGGGTTTATAAATGATGCCGGTAGTACTTGTACGGGCAAATTTAAATACTGGTTAAAGGAACCCATGATATTTGCTTCGGGCATTCCGGCTGCCAGGTATTGCTTTTTTTGATGAATGGCCTTGTTGTATTCTAAATCGGAGTTTGCGATTTTTAAATGATTTTTCAACGCATACTCCTTTGCTTCAAGTAGGCTAAAAGTACTGTTTCTTTGACCAAATGATAGAAATAGATGAGTAATGATAAGAACAGTTAAAATGGATTTCATTTGTCGGTATTTAATAAATGTGTTTTAAAGTACTCTAGCCCTTTTTCATTGGCTATTGCTCTAATGTGAATTCGGCACGTTTCCAGAAAAACGGATTCAAACTTAAATTCGGGCCATGGAAAAACGGTCCCTTCAATGATCGCATCGACATTAACCACGTGAAGCCTTGCATATATTTCTTGATGTATATCTTTTCTATACAGCCCTTCCTTGATGCCTCTCTGCAAGTTGATGATGAATTGATTGTATACAAAATCCCACCGATGCTTGACGGTAATCTGCCATGCGTCAGGATGACTTTTCTTCAAATCATGAAACACGGTAGGGTTAATTGAACTTAGCGTGCCAATAACAAATTTTGACATTTGAAGTAATTCGTCAATAGCATTGGTTGAATTTTCGGCAAAAGATTTTACAATTGATTGATCCTTTTCAATTCTAAGACTTATTATTTCTCGCACGAGGTGGCTCTTATCGTTAAAGTGATTGTAGAGTGTTTTTTTAGAAATACCCAGATGGTTAGCGATGTCATCCATGGTAACACTTCGTACCCCAAGTTTCATGAAGACGAGTCCTGCACGTTCTATAAGGTCTAATTGTTTTGGATTCACGGCGCAAAGATAAATAATTAATTTACTTTGGAAACTATTTAAAGTTATATAGTGTAAAAACAGGTGTGTTTATCAATTAACTACATTTGTCTTATGGGTAAAGCAATTGGAATTGATTTTGGTTTAAAAAGAACTGGTATTTCGATATCTGATGAATTAGGAATTATAGCGACCCCGTTAACGGCAGTAGCTTCTCAAGGCCTAATGGATTTTTTAATTGACATTGTGAAAAAGGAGTCGATTGAAGTCTTAGTACTTGGTTATCCGCTAGGTTTAAACGGAAAGGATACAGATATCACTCCAAATGTTCGCCTTTTTAAGAAAGCCTTAGAAAATCAGTTTCCCATGTTAACCATTGCGTTCTTTGATGAAAGAATGACCTCAAAAATAGCGCAACAAACCCTTATTCAAATCACCTCTAAAAAGAAACGAAGAGTAAAAGGTAGTATTGACAAGCTTAGTGCAACAATTATTCTTCAAGATTATTTAAATTCGAAGTGTTAGCCTAAAACATTAATTTTGCACAAAACCGTAAGATGATTTTACCCATTGTAGCCTATGGCGACCATAAAAAGTTAAGGACTGTTGCAAAAGAAGTTGAAGCCGTTAATGGGGATATAAAACAGCTAGTAAAAGATATGTTTGAAACGATGTATGCAGCTAAGGGGGTTGGCTTAGCAGCGCCACAGATTGGTAAAAACATTCGCTTGTTCATCGTTGATGGCAGTCCATTCTCAGAAGATGAAGGCGAAGATGAAGATCCTTTGGCAGACGGTATATCAGATTTTAAAAAAGTTTTCATTAACCCTATTATTGAAGATGAAACGGGAAAGGAATGGCCTTTTCATGAAGGCTGTCTATCTATTCCCAAAATTAGGGAAAGTGTAATTCGCAAACCTGAAATTACGGTTTCATACTATGATGAAAACTGGGAATTTAAAGAGGAGAAATATGCAGGTTATGCAGCGCGAATTTTTCAGCACGAATATGACCATATAGAAGGCGTGTTGTTTACGGACTATTTAAGTCCACTAAAACGTAAGTTGTTACAGAAAAAGTTGAATAACATTACAAATGGAGAAATTGAAATCGATTATAAGATGCGATTTCCTAAAAAGACGAAAAAATGAAAAACCTGTTTACTAGTATTATACTCTTATGTTTTATTTCTGCTTGTGCTTCAAATCCAAGTGATAAAAAAAACAAGAAGACAGTTGTAACAAAGATGTCTTTGGTTAATGAGATAAAACTTTTAAATGACTCTTTAATTGGTCTGTATTCCCTCCCTGCCAGCATCCTCCGTAGTTATGATGTGGAGGATGTGGTCAAGTATAAAACGAACCTTTCAGTAGCAAGAATAGCACTGATTAATTTGAATTTGGAGTTTTATAGGCGATTCCCATCCGATAGCCTTGCTGCTTTTTGCCTTGCCGATGTGCAACAGTTATATGACGATTCAGGTGCATATGATAAAGCATTGTCCTATGGTGATACTATAGCGGAGCATTATCCAGATTTTTCAAATTTGGTTTTAATTCTAGAGAAGAACGCGGCGATTCTTGATTTTAATATTGAAGTACGTGATACAGCAGCGATTCGTAAGGCTTATGAACGGCTGCTTGAGTCTCCCCATATTACGGAGCAAATGGCGTCTACCTATAAAGAGCGTATGTCTTCCTTACATATGGATTTGAGAGATCTCTTCAATCAGTAATTTTTTTTCATTCAACTAGGTAGTTTTTATATTTAAGACTTTGTTTTTTAGTCGTTTATACTGTTCTGTTTCCCGTATCTTCCTTTGACACACCTATCCTGCTATACGTGGTAATACTTATCTCTCTTTGTGTACAATGGTTTATTTTAATTTCAACATAACTGAATTTCACTTTGGTGTAGCTAAAGAGGTTGCACCTTTGTGGCAACAAACAAACAAACAATTTAAAAAACACAAAATGAAAACAACAATTACAAATTTTTTATTCGGCGCAGCACTATTAATGACAGGTCAACTTTTTGGTCAAAGTATTCAATCTCAAGAGAACGTAAATTTTGATGATTTAAAGACATCATCTTTTAGTGATGTTGTGAATCCTGGAAGCCAAGGTGATTTTAAGGCAGTAATTTTTCCAAACCCAACCTTGACGGGAAAAGTGAAAATAACTTGGCCGGACTGGGCAGATGTTACGTTGATTCAATTGATTCATTCTGAATCAGGTTGGGTAAAAGACATTGATATAGCAGAGGAGCAAAAAGGAATTGCTGTTCATGACTTGAATGAAGGAGTTTATATCGTAAGGTTCTTTAGGAAGAATGAACTTTTAGGTTCAAGAAAATTAAGAGTTATTAGTTAAAACTTTAGTTTATAGTTTAGTTTATAGTTTAGTAAAAAAGGCCCTAGGGCCTTTTTTTTATGTAAGCATTATTTTAGGCATGCTTGGGCACTAAGTAATACTACTTAGAATGAGCTAACCCCTTTCTCTTAAATTTATTTGTTCCTCTATTCTGTATGAAACATCTCCTAGAGATCGTATTACATTTGACCCAGTAACAAACAACAACAAATGAAAACAGATAGCCTCCTTTTTTGCCTTGTGTTCCTCTTTGGTCTAATACTTTCGCATGTAGCGTCATTTTTAATACATGAAGGAGGCGCTGTTTTTATTGATTCGGAATCAATATACCCAATCTGTTTGGGGTCCAATTATTGGTGCAGCAATCCTTATTCCAATTTCAGAATCATTTCCAAGCTTCATTTGTCGTTCAAATGAATAGGATAAATAACAAGAATTAGTTAATAGTTTAAGTTAATAGTCAAAGCAAGATCGGCCCATTCACGTGGGCCTTTTTTTTTCGACACTACAAAAAAACACGCAGACAGGCCTGCGTCTTACCTTGTATTTTGTCAGTAGACAACATTTTTTATTGTGTTAAAGCTTTAGGGTTGAAGTAAATTTGTTACAGCAAGAATGACAAATTAAAAAGAATTATGAAATAAAGATTTACAATTAAATGTCTCGTAATCATATCCAACTTAACATTTTTACAACAGAAACAATTTCACGAAGACATTTTTTTTAATCTTTTAACTTTGAGAATAAGAGCTCTCTTCTTTTTTCAATACCTAAAAGACCTTCAGGAAACTGAGGGTCTTTTTTCGGTTGCTATTTGTTACTATTTCTATCGAGTCTTAAAAAAAACCATGTAATCAATGACCCGAACATAGCGAGCCCCATATCTTTATGCGCATCCCAAACGTCTCCCTGCTGTCCATTGTAACTATCGGCCATACCGTCAGAAAATGTTAGAGAGATTCCCCATTCAAAAAGCTCATAAATCATGCTGAAAGTCTGAATACTTAAAAAGGCCACAAGTAAAGCCTGTTTCAAATTGAATTTATAGTTGTGCATGATGAGATCTTTGGTGGCCGCCATCAAAAGAATACCAAAAGAAAAATGAACCAATCGGTCATAGTGATTTCTAGTGAAGCCAAAAAAGGCATCCATGTCGAAATCAAATAAAGCAGTCATCCAATCATTATAGGGGACAAAAGAGTACAACCAGGTGGCACCAATGGAATGCAACACCGAGAATCCCCAGAGACCCAAAAACCCTTTCTTACTCAGTATGTTCTTGCGAATATCAAGTAACATCAATGTTAACAGGAAAAGGGTGCCGATATTATTTAGGTACAGTTCCATCCCAAATCGGGAAATAGACATCATAAATACAGCATAGATTACATAAATGATGCTTAGCGTGATTTTAAATTGTCTCATTTCTATGAATTCTGTTTTAGATGACATTCTGATTATATAGAATAATCAGTTTAGGAATAATTGTTACAAAAGATAAACTATTGAACCAACTTGTAATTAGTATATACAGTGTCGTTTGGGCATAAAAAAAGTTGGTCAGTACTGAGGGGATTTATGGAATATCTAATTCTAAATCTTCTATTCCTTCACAATCACTACGGGTTTATAGTTCCCCTCTACTTGGATTGTGTAAATCCCTTTTGAGAGTGTTTCAAGCGAGACCTCAGTATTATTCACTTTGAGTCGTCCCATAAGTACAGCGCGTCCTTTTTGATCCGAAATCTTGAACTTGTTGTTCATTATATTTTCTGATTGAATGGTGATGAGGTTTGCCGTTGGATTGGGATAGACGTTTATAACACTATAAATATTGTTTTGAATTCCCACGGTACTGATTTGAATACACAGTGAGGTATCAGAACAATTGTTTTCCGTCACAATTACCGCAAAATTACTGTTGTATGTGGCAGCAAAACTTTGATTCGTTTCTCCATTGATTGCTTCGAAAGTATTGTCGCAATCTAGCCACTGGTATTGTGCGTTAGATGTATTGGATTGCAGGGTAATATCATCTATTTGTGTTATTTGCACATCAACATCATGTATCGTTAAATCAAGCGTTACCGTGCTATCGCATCCAAACTGATTTGAAAGAACGACAGTCGGTGTGTTTGTAGATTCAGTATAGTTCACTCCATCCATCCAGATATAAGAAGCACAGGCCTCTTGTAGGTCTATTTCATCATGAACAGGAAGAACAACAAGGTTCTGAATGACCAGGCTGTCCCAATCGAGTTGACTTGAAGACAAAGAACTGATATAGGAAGTATCCTCAAGAAGATTGTTAAAAACTGTCCCGTCTGAAAATGAAAAGTCTTCACCCTTACAAATTGTATCCTGAATCACTGTGATATGGGTAGGGCTGTCTAAAAACCCGAGTAGTTTGATTGCCGTCGTCGTTCCGTCATAAGCAAATTCAGAAAAATAGTATGGATTAGAGCTAAGTGCATCAACACTTTCGTTTGAGCTTATTTTGAATAGGGGGTAGCTGTCGGAAAAGGGACTTGTCCGCAGTAACAACCCACTTTCCGAACCCGTAACTGAGGCAGACAAGCTTTGTGTAGAATACGCGAAGCTATATCTTAAAGAATCTACGTCATAGATGTTGGCGACATAGGCCGTATCTAACCCGTGAGAGATCAAATCATATTGCACAATCGTATTTTTAACAGAATCAACAGAAGCACCCAAGACATAGAAATATCGAAAGCTCATCGATTTACCAAAACCAAGTTGGTTGCCAGTGGGTTGTCTAATCATTTCAAAGACATGATAGTCTCTCAGGTTGTTTGCATTGGATAGATTTCCAGCATCACCATATCTGAATTTATTGCCATAGGTATTGGTCGTTGTTGGATGTGCCATTCCCAATGTAGCCGAATTTCCGTTGATCTCATTTGACCAAGCCACCCATCCACCGGTGCTTGCTGTCTGGATCACGGGCGTTTGGCCATATAAACCTGTCGTTAAATTATAATCATGTGTCGGCGTTGAAATGAAAAAATGATCTAACGAAGAGTTTCGAACGCCTCCCCAAGGAACATTTAAAAAATTCATGTTGTCCTGTCCAAAATTATAGATCATGTTATCGACCTGAATAATTCCTTTGCCTTTATTTGTGTACTTGGTGTAATACAAGAGCCCCGCATCATGATTGATATTCTGAAGATCTTCTGTATGTGCCTGCTGCCCCCAATTGACGACACTATATGATTGGTCATCAGGATCAAAATATTCAGCGAGAATAGGCGAATAAAAGGGCTGGGTTTGGGATGGTGTTTTTAAATAAACGCCGGCCTGATGTATGAAATAGGAGGAATCAGGTGGGTTGTGAATACTTCCGTCTACACTTACCAGCTGCCAAACCTCATCAACCCAGGGCGCATAGGAGTGACCTCCGCCATAAGAGGGCTGTACCCAATTTGGATTGACCCATTGAGGAGGAACAGACTCTCCAAATACACCACGGAAAGAATATAATTGTCCTCCTTTACCGATCCTTATATCATAAGAAGTACTTGGGTCTAATGTGTTTTCATAACTCAGCTGCTTTTGGAAAACAACACTTTCAGGAAAACTATCTATAGCCCATGAAGAACTTGAAAGGGTATAATCTGCTGTATAGTTAAATCCGCTTGAGTCCAATAAGGGCAGACTGCTATCAAAGTAAAAATCAGTCAATAACTGTTCGCTATTTTGGGCTTGTGTATTTTTAACAATCAATAATCCGAAAAGGAAAAGGGGAAATAAAGATTTCATTTGAGTTTTGTAAGTGTATAAATGAAGATTCCAAATATACATTCTTTATGTGTAAATAGGTTTGAAATAAAAAAAGACGTCAGTTAATCATACCGAGGGGAACTAAAAAACCCTTGACGAATCTAACGACTGTCAAGGGTTTTAGGTTTAAGTTGTGGTACCTCCAGGAATCGAACCAGGGACACATGGATTTTCAGTCCATTGCTCTACCAACTGAGCTAAGGTACCAGCCTTAAGCGGAGGCAAAAATATGAATATTTTAGTTTAGAATGCAAATAATCTTTTCAAAAATATAGGGTTACTTGTATCTTTGTGCCATGTTGGAAGCAAAAAAGTCTTACTTAATAGTCGATGCAGGCAATACTTCCATAAAAGTAGCTTTGGTCGAAAACCAGGAAATGGGTATCGTTCACCGGGTAAAAACTTGGGGTGAAGCACTAGAATTTGTGAAAGGCCGACATGTTGTTTTGGCATCGGTATTAGGAACGGAAGATAGGAGCTCACTAAAATTAAACGTGGCTTCTGTTCATCAGGTTACTTCCAAATCAAGACTGCCTTTTAGAAGTTTATACACCTCAATGGATACTGTTGGTATAGATCGATTGTGTAATGTGGCTGCCGCAAAACTCCATTCTTCAGGAAAAAACAACTTGATTATAGATATAGGCACCTGTGTGAAATTTGATTTTTTGTCTGCGGATGGATTTTATCATGGGGGTTCGATTGCTCCGGGCATCGACATGAGGTATAGGTCTCTCAACCATTACACAAGTAAGCTACCACTTCTTACATTTAAAGATAAGGTCTCCTTAATTGGAGAAAACACGAATGCATCCATTCATTCCGGTGTCATCAATGGAATGACCCATGAAATACAAGGCATGATTTCGCGTTATGAAAGGGACTTTGATGAGCTTCAGATTTTTCTTACAGGAGGAGACGCTTCTTATTTTGATTTCCCTCAAAAAAGTAACATCTTTGCAAACAAAAATTTGACACTCGAAGGAATTGTTGAAATATATAAAATACATGCGTTATAGTTTAACTTTTGCTTTAGGGTTTTTAATAAATGTGTCATTTGCCCAAGTGACGACAACCCATCCCTTGTCTTCCTATGGAATTGGAGAGACCAATACGGGTTCTAATGCCATTACATCGGCCTTAGGAAATGTAAATAGTGTTTGGATTGACTCTACCAATGTTAATTTCTTTAACCCGTCTTCGTATTCGCGATTGAGTAAAGGAAATACATTAATGTCTCTTGGTATAGAATCTCGCTTTTCGTTTTATGAGCAGCAGGGTGTTTCTGAATTCCGAACTGCAACATTGATCGATCATTTTTCCTTGGCATTTAAAACGACCAAACGTAGTGGTTTAGCCTTCGGACTTAAGCCATATGCTAGCATGGGCTATGAGTTTAGTCAGTCTTTATTTACTGGTTTAGATTCCATTCGATATACTTATTCTGGAAATGGAAATATTCAGGATGCTTTTCTAGGGTTTGGTTTTGCACCGATCGCTACCAAAAGAAGTCATTTGTCCATAGGAGTTAATGCAGCGTATTTATTTGGCTTTGTGACGAATGAACGTCGCAGTGAGCTTATCACTGGTGATTCAGGCCAAGGTGGATTATCATCTGATATAACGAGATTGTCAGCCTTCCATTACCAATTAGCGGCACATTTTGAACAAACAATAGCTGAAAGACATTCCTTGCTTATTGGATTTACACTAGATCCGGCACAAAACTTCAATAGTACTCTTGAAAATAGTCTATATACCTCTGCAAATATTAATTCACCATCTATTTTCGATACTATTTTCTCCTTGAATTCAGAAGGGTCTATTCGGGCTTTGACTTCTTATGAGATTGGATTCAAGTACAAATACTACCTGAAAGAAACGAAACGGAAAACAACGACCAGAAGGCCAAACATAACCTTTGCAGCTTCTTACAAGTCAAATCAAGGTGTTGTTTCTTCTTATGAGGGCAGCGAGGCGTGGTCTGTTGGTGCTTCATCTGCTCTTTGCTTCGGAATGAGCTACTCTCCTGAAACTAGATTATTTGAAAATGTAGCAACTTTGAAAATGCTTGAAAAATTAAATTATAGAATTGGTTACTTCCAAAGGATGCTTCCCTTTTCCTCAAATGGAATTTCTTATACCGATCGTGGCACGACATTTGGAATTGGCATTCCTATACTGGCTCAAATGTCTTTATCTTCTCTGAATTTGGCTTTTGTTTTAGGTCAAAAAGGAACAGGTCAAGAAGCTGATATTGAAGAGCAGTATATAGGATTTAAATTTGGTGTGGTATTTTCACCTTCCAATTTTGAAAAGTGGTTTAGAAAAAGAAAATTAGATTAAAGAGACATGAAGAAGATTGGATTAGGACTGGGATTTGTTTTTATGATTTCATTGACTTTTGGTCAAATGGATTCCCTTGGAGAAAGAGAGTGTAAAAGAATGCAATTATTTGTTGGGCAGGAGCTTCAATTAAAAGACTATGCAAGGGCATCCATGTATTACCTAAAAGGAGAAAGTATTTGTGGGGATTATGATGCTAAAAAGTATGGCAATATGATTCAGACATTGCGAAATGCTGTTGCGACAGAAAAAGACAAAGCGGTTAAGAAATTATATATAGATACTTTAATTGCGGCATACGATCGTGCAGAACAGAAGGGGTTTCTTGATTCAAAGGATGCTTCAAAAAGAGCGCTTTATATACTCCAGTCTACATTGCCGAATCGTGTTCAAGCAGATTCCTTGTTTACAGTAGCTTTTTTGGAGGGAAATAAATTTAAGGATGCCCAGCTTAGTTATTATTACTACAACCTTTATACGCTCTATACGAAGGCGAAAGATGCTCAAAAGGATGTCTACAAGAAACGAATGATTACAGACTATTTTTCTTTATCTCGTAAGATTGAAAAAGAAGGATTCAAGGCGCGTACACAAGCGTCGATGACGGGGTATTTTAATGTAGTTGTTCGTACCTGTGATGATATTTTACCTGACCTTTTGGGGTTTATGAGTGATTTGCCTCAGGAGAAATCAAAAAAGAAAAAGGCGGTAACTAACTTTTTGGGCTTGTTGAAAGAAAAAGGCTGCACGGAGAGTGATGCGTATGCGATGTTGATTGATACTATTATTTCTATAGACAATTCAGTCGATGCGGTTTTAGCAAAGGCTGATCTATTAATGGTCAAGAAGAAATATACAGAATCAATGGGTGTATATCGAACGGCTCTAGAAATGGCTGATAATGATACCTTAAAAGGAGCGATACTATTAAATATATTGGAAATTCAGTACAGCAATTTGAAGAGTTATAAATCGGCATACAATACCGCAATGACAATGGGGGGTGAAAACCGATCTAAAGCCTTATTGGTTGCGGCAAATTGTGTTGCAAAGCTATGGGAAACTTGTGGGTCAAGCACTTTCGATCGAAAATGTAATTATTATTATGCTGCGCAGCTTGCAACGAAGGCTGGCGCATCTAGTGCAGCTGAAAACTTTAAAGCGAATTGCCCATCATCCGATGAGATTTTTAGCAATAACAGTCCTACACAAGTGACCCTTTCATGTTGGGGAGTGACTGTAGACATTAAGTAACCACGATTTCATGCCTCAAGTAATTATTTCCATTTGTTTCATTTTAATGGGGATTTTATCTTCTTGTGAAAACAATTCAGATGAGGTGCAGCGAATAACTCATTTTGAGAACGCTCCTGATGAGTATACCGAGAATCTGGATATGTTTCATAATGATTCTGGATATACAAAAGTGAATTTATATGCACGGGTTTCAGAAACATATCACAACCCTAAGCACATTACGAAATTTAAAAAGTTTTTAAGAGTTGATTTTTATAACAAACGAGGCGAAAAAGTATCTACACTGACAGCCCTTCGGGGTACCTTTGACCATGATGAAGGAATCGTGATTGTAGAAGATTCTGTTCGCTTATTGAATTATGACAAAGAACAACTTTTAGAAACCGAGTATTTAATTTGGAACAAAAAAGACAGCACGATCCGAACCAATAGGAATGTTTTGATCAGCTCTCCAAAGGAGGTGCTTTTGGGTAAGGGGTTAGTTACTAAACAAGACTTTAGCTTCTTTGAAATTCTAGAACCAACAGGAAATATGAACGTAAATAAAGAAAAATGAATACGTATAATAAATTAATGAAAATGTTTTGGCTCGTTTTTGCCATTGTCTTATTTGTTTTTATAACCGTAAAATGTTTTACGGATGGTTATGAGACATGGGTGTTTTATTATTCAATAGTGTTATTAGCTGTAGGTATGTATTTTTTCAAAACATGGATGATGAACCGAATGGAAAAACATCTTGAATTCATGAAAAACAAAGAAGCAACAGATCGTAATAACCAACAATAATCCTTCTAATTGTTTAGAATTTCAGCCATATCGAGTTCAAGTTTAGTTTTACTCATTTCCTTTTTGATCTTTGGCTTCGAAGATATAAATGCGCAATATTTTGTTGATGGTTCCGTGTATGATGAACATCAAACGCCGATTCCTTTTGCAAAAGTTTTTGTAAAAAACTCACCTTCTCAAAGGACTGTAGCAGATATAAATGGTCGCTATCAAATAAGTCTACCTAGAGGTGAGTATTTTTTGGTGTTTAGTTCAACAGGGTTCGAGACACGTGAAAGTTATTTATCCATTAATGACAAAAACCTAGTCAAGGACATTCAGATTTTCCCAAGTAAAATACAGGACATTGATGCGGTAAATGTAGCCGCGAAGAGAACCAATCCCGGTCGAGATATCATGAAGCGCGTGGTCGCAAAAAGGGATGAGATTAATTTTTGGAATTACCCCCATAAAGTAAATGTTTATATCAAGGCTAAGGAAAAAATTATTTCCAAAAAAGAAAGGTCCGAAGATCCAGGAGATTTGATGATGGATGAAGATAGCGGTCAAGACACAATGAATTTATTAGAGGTTCAAATCCAAAGGAATTATGCACCTAGAGACAAGGTTAAAGAGCTCAGGAATGCTTATACACTTAGAGGCAAAGATCGAAACCTATATTATAAAACAACTGTTAAATCTAATTTTAATTTCTTTGAAAATTTGCTGCGCTTAAATGATCTGCATCAGAACCCAATAAGCTCACCGATATCCATACCTGGGATTTTATCGTATAAATACAGATTGGTTGATCAGTATGAGGAAAATGGGCGTCAAATTTCTAAAATCCGAATTCAACCCAGAGCATCTGCTACAAGTACATTAGAAGGATTTATTTGGGTTATTGACTCTTTATGGTTGGTTCAGAAGTTAGAGTTGACCATGAAAAAGGGGAATCTTCTCTTTTATGATTATTTCACGATTCAACAGAGCTATGAGCACCCAGGTGATTCTTTATGTGTTCTTTCAAAACAAGTTTTAGATTATGGAGTGAAAAATAAAAGCGAAACCTCTATTTGCAGAACCACTGCCATTTTTACTGATTATAATTTTAACCCAGAATTTTCAAAAAAATTCTTTGATAGGGAATTGGCGGTCACTGAAAAGGAAGCTTATGAGAAAGATTCTTCTTTTTGGATTGGGCGTCGGGGAGATGAATTAACCCAAGAGGAGATTGAATTCATTATTAAAAAGGACAGTATTCGGGATTTTAAAAACCGAAAAGAATATAGAGATAGTGTAGATCAAGTATTTAACAAAGTAACTATTCTTAAAGTCCTCTGGTTTGGCATTGATCATAGAAACAGAGATAAAAGACAGCAATGGACTATTGGCTCTTTAGCAACCCTGATCCGTCCGATTTATATCGCTGGCCCAAGGATCTCTCCAAATTTTGATTTTTTTAAAAAGTGGAAAGATGAGCGTACCCTCGATTCCTATACTCAAATCTCCATGGGATTATTAAATAATGATATTAAAGGAGATACTTGGTGGAAATATAAATTTGACCCATTTAGACAAGGAAGGTTTAGGGTTTCATTAAATCATGACTTCGATGTCATCAGGGGCTATGACGCAATTTCCCAAATCTATAAAAGAGAAAACTTCATTGAAGCGACCCAGCTAAACTCATCAATTGAGTATGAGGTTTTTAACGGATTCTATATGAGCTTGGGTGGAGAGTTTTGTGAAAGGCGTAGTTTAGAAGGCTATCAATTCGTTGAATTTGTTGATGATGTATTGCCCAACAATCAGCCTGCCGACTTTAAGACCTATCAGGCATTAATTGGAGATATAGATATGTGGTTTGTTCCGAGGCAAAAATACATGAGAGAACCTTATCGAAAGGTGATTCTTGGTTCTGCTTGGCCCACGTTTAGCGTTAATTATGAATTTGGTGTCCCTGATCTTTTCGGAAGTGATATTAACCACCATTACCTACAGGCCAGTATTGAACAAACATTTAAGATCGGTACAATCGGCACCTCTAAGTATAGGATATCGGGAGGTAAATTCTTAAGCGCAAAAGTGTTACGTGATCCCGATTATAAATTTCAGAGAAGAAGTGATCCTCTCTGGTTTTCTAATCCTCTTTATTCTTTCCAGGGTTTGGACACGCTATTGCGGACGAATGACTTGTCGTTGGAGGCGCATTTTGTACATCATGACAATGGCGCCATCATTAATAAAATCCCTTTCATGAAAAAAACCAGAATAGGTTTGGTCCTAGGCGCTGGTGCCCTTTATGTTCGAGAACATCAATGGCAGCATTATGAGGTTTTGGCAGGGTTAGAGCGTAACTTTAAGCTTTCAAGACGAAGATTGCGAATCGGAATATATGGCGTTTTGTCCAATGGTAATAAGTCTGATCTTAGAGCAGATTGGAAAATTTCATTTGCAATTCTTGATGATCGTAATATGAAGTGGAACTTTTAGCTTTTCTGAGTAATTGAACCTTTAGAGAAATAGCTTCGATTCCTAGTCAGAATTAAACCGACACCTGTCGTGATGCAAGCATCAGCAAAATTCCATATCGCAGGAAACACTTGTTTACCCCCTAAGTAAGGAACAGCATCGGGCCAACGGACATTAAATTGAAACATATCTACAACGTTCCCTAATAAAAAACCATGATGCCTTACTTCTACAGATCTTGAGAATTCTTGACCATGTATTTGTTGCACACAAGTTTCAAAGTTGCCGGTCCCTTCCATATAGTTGTAATAGTTGCAGGGGTCAAATGAAAAGATGAAATCATAAAACATTGAATCCATCAGGTTTCCTAATGCTCCAATAAAGATTAAGGAAACCGCGATGAGGTATTCCATTTTAGCCCCTTTCTTACATTCTCTCCATAGATAGATTCCGATTCCTGTAATAGCGATGATTCGAAAAATACTCAGGCTGAGTTTGGCCCATATTGAGCTGCCAAAGGTAGTTCCAAAAGCCATACCGGGGTTTTCAATGTAATTCAAAACAAACCAATTTCCAATAAGCGGTTGACTTTGTCCTTCGACAAAATTTGTTTTAATACCGAATTTAATCAGTTGGTCAATGATAATAAAACTGATAATGAAACCAAGAAGAACAGCAACTTGCCTTTTCACTTATTTGTTTTGTGCATTTTTTGCATCAATACTCATTGTGGCATGTGGCACGAGACGCAAGCGTTCTTTGCGAATCAAAGTACCGTTAACTCTGCATATTCCATAAGTTTTATTTTCTATTCGAACTAAGGCTGCCTGCAGATTATTGATAAACTTCTCTTGTCGAGCAGCTAACTGAGCAAGCTCTTCCCTTGACAAGGTCTCTGAGCCGTCCTCCATCATGTTGAATGTTCTTCCCGTATCATTTGTGCCATGATCGTCGTTATGAGATAATGACCCAATCAATAGGCTATAATCTTCTTTAGCTTCTTTTAGTTTACCTAGAATTAATTCTTTGAATTCTCCTAGTTCTTGGTCTGAAAATTTGTTTTTTGGCTTTGCCATAAAATATGGTTTGAAATGAAAAGAAATTAGTCGCCCAAAGATATCATTTTTAGCGTTGTAGCGATGAGAAATCAGAATAAAATGAATTATTTTTATAGCTTTATTTAAGTTTAATCCTAATAATTACCTACTTTCCCCATGCATTTAAAATTCACTAGGTGTTAAAGTTATTTTCAGGAAACAGAACGATCGTCTTACTGCTCCTTCCAGTTTTTCTTTTCTTGTTTCACTTTCTCAATTATTCCAATCGGTTTTATCTCAGTTCGGATTTAGATATTGGATTATGGACTATTTTTTTTACGGGAATTAAAATAAATACGAGCTGGGTGGCAGGTGGCTTGGTTTTACTAAATTCGGTTATTCTTAATGTTGTATTTAATCGGTCTAATTTTTTTGATCGCATAACCTATCTTATAGCGCCTTGTTATGTTGTTTTAATGAGCTTTTTTGAATGCTCATACGTCCTAAGTGGTGTCATTATTTCGCATACGCTTTTAGCCTTAATGTTACGGCAGCTTTTTGATATGACTCAAAATGACATAAGAAAATCAGGTGTTTTTAATACGTTATTTCTAGCTGGATTAATGGCTACGTTTTTACCTGTGTTTTTACCAGCGATACCAATTGTTTTTGTTTTAATACGGCTAATTAGACCGCTTGAAGTTCGGGATGTTTTTATTGGAATAATTGCTGCTTCGTTGCCATTAATCTATTATTTTTCGGCTAATTATATTTTTGACTACGTACCGTCTCTGCAGGCGGCTCTTCCCGAAAAAAAGGATGTTCTTAAAGGAGACTCGTTTGCTTTATTAGGTATAATAAGTGTTTCAAGCATTATTGGATTTTCTACCTTTTTAGGTCAATGGAATGAGAGTTCAATTCGTACGAAAAGACAGTTTCAAATGCTGCTTTGTCTTTTCCTTTGTTTTCTACTATTTTCAGTCTTTTATGTATTAAGTTTTCAACACATTGATTTTTTTAGTCTCTTACTGTTGCCTTTATGTTTGCTTCTTCCCTTCGCATTTCGCAGTCAGTCATTGGGTATGTCAACGAGCGGTGCTTTTTATCTGCTACTTACATTTTCTGTTATGAAGTTTTTCATCTTCTAATGGGTTCAAAATCTATAATTGTTTAATTTTGCAATCTAAAGATAGTTGAGATGAAATTTGGTGTTGTTACATTCCCGGGTTCAAACTGTGATCAGGATATGATTTATATTCTTGAAAAAGTATTAAATCAAGAAGTCGTTTCTCTTTGGCATAAAGAAAGAGATTTAAAAGGAGTAGACATGGTGGTCTTGCCTGGAGGGTTTTCTTTTGGAGATTATTTGCGTTCAGGTGCGATTGCAAAATTTTCGCCGATTATGGATGACGTGGTGGCTCACGCAAAAAAAGGAGCTTATGTATTGGGAATCTGTAACGGATTTCAAATGTTAACAGAAACAGGTTTACTAGATGGGGCCTTGTTGCACAACAACAATCAAAAATTTATATGTAAAAATGTACATTTAAAACCCATTTCAAATAATGCCGCTATTACAAAAGGTTTAGACCATTCAGTAGCTTACTCTGTCCCAATAGCCCATGGTGAAGGACGCTATCACGCCGCTGATGAAACCATTAGTGAACTAGAACAAAATGACCAAATCCTTTTCAAATATTGTGATTCGAATGGTTTAGATTCAATGGAACACAATCCTAACGGATCCCTATTAAATATTGCAGGTGTTACCAATACAGCAAAAAATGTATTCGGAATGATGCCACACCCTGAACGATCTTCAGATCCGATTTTAAACAACAGCGATGGTGCTAAGTTATTTGAATCCCTATTAAAATACTGTTAATGAAAATTTTACTTTTAGGTTCAGGTGGACGCGAGCATGCATTAGCATGGAAGATGGCCCAAAGCTCTATTCTTGATGAATTGTATATCGCTCCGGGAAACTCGGGAACTCGCAAGCATGGAAAGAATGTAGCCATTGATCCAAATGACTTTGAAAAGGTGAAAGAATTTGTCGTTGGTAATGCAATCGATTTGGTTGTTGTGGGGCCAGAAGAGCCACTAGTGAATGGGATTGCCGATTTTTTTTATAATGATTCTTTATTGTCTAAAATTCCAATCATTGGCCCTGATGCTGAGGGTGCTCAATTAGAGGGGAGTAAGGATTTTGCCAAGGCATTTATGAAAAGGCATAATATTCCAACGGCTAAATATGGAACATTTACCAAGGAAACTCTTGAAAAAGGAATTTCTTATTTAAGGGCTATGAATGCACCATATGTACTCAAAGCAGATGGACTTGCTGCTGGGAAAGGAGTTCTCATTCTTCATGATTTACAAGAAGCAGAGCGGGAGTTGACTAGTATGTTGAAAGATTCAAAGTTCGGAGATGCAAGTACAAAAGTCGTCATAGAGCAATTTCTCGATGGAAGAGAGGTTTCCGTTTTTGTAATTACTGATGGTCAATCCTTTAAGTTACTTCCGGAAGCAAAAGATTACAAACGTATTGGTGAGGGAGATACCGGCTTGAATACTGGTGGAATGGGGGCTATTAGTCCTGTTCCTTTTGCCGATGCGGCCTTTATGGACAAGGTTCATAATCAAGTCATTGTACCTACAACCAAGGGCCTTAAATCAGAAGGTATTATCTATAAAGGATTTATTTTCTTTGGATTGATTAATGTCAAAGGAGATCCATATGTTATAGAATATAATTGTCGTTTGGGGGATCCTGAAACAGAGGTTGTCTTACCTCGACTCAAATCCGATATATTAGATCTTTTTGAAGGAATTGCTACAAATACGCTTTCGGAACGAGATATACAGTTCTATGACAAAAGTGCTGCTACGGTCATGCTGGTTTCCGGAGGTTATCCTCTTTCGCACAAAAAAGGCAAGCAAATATATGGCCTCAATAGCGTGGTAGATAGTCTTTGTTTTCATGCAGGAACGACTTCTGATGGTCCTTCATCTGTTACTTCTGGGGGGCGTGTTTTGGCAGTAACTTCCTACGGTAAAAACATTGAAGTTGCTATTAAGAAATCCTATGAGTCAATTGAAAAAATAAGCTTTGATGGTATGAATTACCGCAAGGATATCGGCTTTGATTTAATCAAATAATTCTTACATTGTTGCACACTATGTTCAACGCAGTTTGTTTCCTTTTCATTGCCTTGATTTTTTCGGCTTTTTTTTCGGCGATGGAGATTGCTTTCTTGGCATCTAATCGTTTGAAAATAGAGGTAGATAAAAGCAAGGGGACCATTATAAGTAAGTTGCAAGGTATTTTTTATCGAAATGAATCAAAGATCATTGCTTTTATTTTACTTGGCAACAACATTTCATTAGTTGTTTACGGGATCTCAGCAGCAAAAATACTTGGTCCCATATTCACAAATTGGGGAATAGAATCTGATGCAGGATTATTGCTGTTGCAAACATTGATTTCGACCTTGCTAGTTCTTGTTGCGGCAGAATTTATTCCCAAGAGCCTTGTTCAGTTCAATCCAAATCGTTTCCTTAAAATTGGTACCTTCCCTTTGTTTGTATTATATATTCTTCTATATGTGCCTACCCATGTGATTTTGGCGATTAGTTGGGTAATCTTAAAAACATTTGGTTACGATCAAAAAGTAAATCAAAAAGTATTCTCGAAAGTAGATCTTGAAGATTTCGTAGATGACCTTTCAGAAAGAATGGATGGTGAGGAGGTTTCCTCTGAGGACATGAACCTCCTTAAGAATGCGCTTGATTTTTCCAATGTGAAAGCCAGAGACTGTATGATACCTAGGACTGATATTATTGCGGTTGATATTGATGATTCTTTAGATACTGTGATGCAGTTATTTATAGCCCGAGGACTCTCTAAAGTGATTATTTATCGGGATTCGATTGATAATATCATTGGCTATGTTCATTCATATGATCTTTTCAAGTCTCCAACTTCAATAAAGCAGATATTATTACCGATTAACTTTGTGCCTTCCGTTACTACTGGGGAGGAACTATTATCAAAGTTTACAGAACAATCAGGTAACATAGCGATCGTTTCTGATGAATATGGGGGGACTGCAGGCATGGTTACACTTGAAGATGTTATTGAGGAAATTTTTGGTGAGATAGAGGATGAGCATGATCGAGATGATTCCATCGAAGAACGCATTTCTGACACACATTTTCGTTTTTCTGCACGTGTTGAAATCGACTATATTAATGAGCTCTATCAGCTCAACATTCCTGAATCTGATGCCTATGAAACGCTTGGAGGTTTGATTCTAAATGAAACGGCTAATATTCCAGAAAAAAATGCAAGACTCGATATTGATGGTTTTCGATTTATCGTAGAGGAAGTCACAGATCGAAGAATAGAAACGATTATCGTCTTGATTCGTAAATGATGCGGTTATTCTTGTTTGTAATGTTGTTTTATAGCCCGATTGTTTCCAGTCAAAAAAAAGTGCGTTTAGATACCAAACTAGCTGAAATCTCCGGATTAGAGAAGCTTGAAGAAAACTTATTTGTAGCCCATAACGATAGTGGAGACGGTCCTTATTTATATTTTTTAAATGGAAACGGGGAATTGTTGAAACGCACCTTCTTAATAGGTGCCTCAAACGTAGACTGGGAAGATATTGCCTATGATGGTCAAAACACATTGTATGTAGGAGATTTTGGTGACAACGGAAATAAGAGAGATGATGTATGTATTTATCGCATTCCTATTTTCGGAGGAGAATTTAAGGATTCTATTGTCGCGGAACGTTTAAGTTATTTTTATCCGGATCGAAGCAAACTGAAAATAGCTGATTCAGAATTAAATTTTGATGTGGAAGCCATGGCGTTTATAGAGGGGAGTCTTTATCTCTTTTCAAAGAACAGGACCCAACCTTATGATGGGGTATGCAAAGTATATAAGATTGTTCTAGGCGAAGGCAGTACTAAGTTAGAATGCATTCAAAAAATAAAAATAGCAGGTAATAATTGGCTGAGAAGCTCCATTACCGGTGCGGATTATTTTGAGGGCAGCTTGTTTTTATTGACTTATAAAAAAGTATTTGAATACGATTGGAATGAAAATGAGCTGGTCTTAATTAAAAAGAAGTCCTTTTTGCGACTAAAACAACGCGAGTCTATATGTTATGATAAGTTAGGTTTTATTTGGGTGGGCTCCGAAAAAAGTATGCTTGGCAAACAACATTTAAAAAGACTAAAATGGAATTAAAATTAAGTGAGTTTGAAGCTGTCATTTTTGATATGGATGGTATTCTTATTGACTCCGAACCGATGTGGAAGATTGCAATGGAAACAGTTTTTTCTGAACTAGGTTGTAAGCTGGCAAAAAGTGATTTTCAAAAAACCGTAGGTCTAAGGATAGATGAGGTCATTAGCCATTGGAATCAGGATCAAAACTTAGGGATAGAGGATATAAAACTTGTGGAAAACGACATTATTAATAGGATGATTGAGTTGGTCAGTAACGATCCTAACCCCTTGAAAGGCGTTTATGAAATGCTGACATTTCTTAAAAGCAAGCCTATGAAAATAGGACTCGCCACTTCTTCACCAAATCGATTACTTGAAGCAGTGCTGAATGGTTTGAAAATCAGTCAATATTTTGATGTCGTACATTCTGCCGAATTTGAGACTTACGGCAAACCTCATCCTGCTGTTTATCTAAAGACGGCAAAACAGCTTTCTGTACATCCAAATAAATGTCTCGTTATTGAAGATTCCTTGAATGGAGTTATCTCAGGGATGGCAGCTAAAATGAAGGTTGTTTGCATTCCAGAAAAGACCCATCTAAAGGAGCCTCGGTTAAGTGTTGCAGATTACATGTTTGAGGATATGGCATTGATGCTTCAGTTCATTCAGCCGGGCTATTAATTTTTCCTTTTTTGATTATAGGTTTGGTGTCAATTGCTTTTGTAAATTTGTTATAAAGACAGCAGTTGGAAGATTCATTTGACTATCAAGAAGAGGCCGAAAATAATTTCGAAAAGGAATTTGACAAGGTATTACGTCCGCAAAAATTAATTGATTTTGCTGGTCAACCAAGTATTGTAGAAAATCTAGAGGTTTTCGTGCAGGCTGCTACACTTCGAAAGGAGCCCTTAGATCATGTCTTGCTTCATGGCCCTCCGGGATTAGGTAAGACGACCTTAGCCAATATTATTGCCAATGAGATGGCCGTTGGCTTCAAAGTTACTAGTGGACCAGTTTTGGATAAACCAGGAGATTTAGCCGGGTTATTAACCAACTTAGGGGCGGGGGATGTTTTGTTTATTGACGAGATACACCGTTTAAGCCCAGTTGTAGAAGAGTATTTATATTCTGCAATGGAAGACTATGTCATAGATATCATGATTGATTCAGGCCCCAATGCAAGAACGGTTCAAATAACGTTAAATCCATTTACTCTAATTGGCGCAACAACACGATCAGGCCTTTTAACAAGTCCGTTAAGAGCCCGGTTTGGTATTAATTCTCGCTTAGAATATTACGATTCAGAAACGTTGACGTCCATAATTCAGCGATCGGCTGGTTTATTGGAGATAGAAATCGATTTTGATGCTGCCTTGAAGATAGCGAGTAGGAGCAGAGGTACTCCAAGAATAGCTAATGCGCTTTTGCGTAGGGTTAGGGACTTTGCCCAAATCAAAGGAAATGGTAAAATTGATGAAGCGATCACCGAAATTGCCCTAAAGGCATTAAATGTCGATGCCAATGGCCTCGATGAAATGGATATTCGCATACTAAAAGCAATTGTCGAGAAATTTAGTGGCGGCCCAGTTGGTCTAACCACTATTGCAACTGCAATAGGCGAGAATGCAGGTACTATCGAGGAGGTCTATGAGCCATTTTTAATTCAAGAAGGTTTTTTAATGCGCACGCCAAGAGGGAGAAAGGCAACGGAGAAATCATACAAGCATCTGGGAATAGACATGGGATTTAGCCAAGGAGGTTTCTTTTAGATGGATGCGACAAAGTATAAAAATCAAATTTTAGCTAAGGCTCAAGAATTAGGATTTTTCTACTGTGGATTTTCAAAGGCAGGTTTTCTCGAAGATGAAGCTCCTAGACTCGAAAATTGGTTAAAAAATAACCATCAGGGTAAGATGTCCTACATGGAAAATCATTTTGATAAAAGATTGGATCCAAGCAAACTTGTTCCTGGAGCAAAGTCTGTTATTTCATTGTTATTTAATTATGCTACAGATCACAAACAGTTAGACGTAGAGGCGCCTAAAATCTCTAAATATGCGTATGGCGAGGACTATCATTATCTGGTGAAAGAGCGTTTGGTCGAACTATTTTCCTTCATTAAAGACCTTGTAGGCGAGGTAGAAGGAAGGGCTTTTGTGGATTCAGCACCTGTTATGGATAAGGCATGGGCTTCTAAAGCGGGGCTTGGTTGGATTGGGAAAAACTCAAATTTGATTCATCCCAAAGAAGGTAGTTTTTTCTTTATTGCTGAATTGATAACTGATTTAGATTTTGAACAGGACGGCCCAATGAAAGATTATTGCGGAACTTGCACAAAATGTATTGATGATTGTCCAACGGAGGCTATTGTTGCCCCCTATGTTGTGGATGGCTCAAAATGCATATCCTATCTAACTATAGAGTTAAAAGATGAGCTTCTCCCTAATGAGTTTAAAGGCAAAATGGATAATTGGGCTTTTGGCTGTGATGTTTGTCAGGATGTTTGTCCCTGGAATCGCTTTTCAAAACCTCATAAGGAGGAGCGGTTTCAAAATCCAAAGTTGTTAGATTTCACAAAGAAGGATTGGATGGATCTGAATGAGGAAACCTATAGGGAGCTGTTGAAACGAAGTCCTTTAAAGAGAGCGAAGTTTAAGGGTATTAAACGAAATTTATTGTTTATTGACCCAACTACTAAATAGTTAATGTGAATAATTCTTCGTTTTATCTTAAATGTCGTGACAACAAACTCATTACATTCGTGTTTAACTTATCTATATGACGGGTCAAGAACTTATTCAAGTTAAATACACTGGAGACATTTCTATTGTCAGAGACTATATTAATATTTCTGCGCAAACGATTTGTATTTTAATCATTGGTATTCTAGTTTGGAGAATTTTAATTGCTTACCACAACAAACGAAACAAAGGCAGGTTCAAGACTACCTATTTTGAGTCTTCCTATTCAAAACACTGGAGAAAATAATAATGAATTCAAATCAAAAAAACGCAACAATAATAGGTGCAGGACTTGTCGGTTCTTTATGGGCAGTTTATCTTTCTAGAGCAGGGTATTCAGTAACTATTTTTGAAAGAAGGTCAGATATACGAAAAGCGGATATCGCAGCGGGAAAGTCTATTAACTTAGCGCTTTCTGTCAGGGGTTGGAAAGCTCTTGACGATGTTGGGGTCGGAGATTCGGTTCGTGAAATAGCAATTCCAATGTATGGAAGGGTAATGCATGCAGATTCAGGAGAGCTGACCTATCAACCTTATGGTGAAGAAGGGCAAGCTATTTATTCAGTTTCCAGAGGTCATATAAATGCACGTATGATGGATATTGCTGAAAAAAAAGGCAAAGCAACCATTCATTACCATCATGAATGCTACAAAGTAGATTTTGAGAATTCTATTTCCTTTATTCGGAATACAGAGACTAATGAAGAATTTGAGGTTAAATCTGATTTGATTTTTGCTGCAGACGGTGCTTTTTCAGCTACTCGTTACAATTCAATGCAAAAACTACCTCGTTTTAATTTTAGTCAACGTTTTATTGAAGATGGATATCGAGAGGTACTGCTTCCGGCTGCTCCAAATGGAGACTATGTAATGGATAAAAATGCCTTGCACATTTGGCCAAGAGGTCGTTTTATGATGATTGCTTTAGCAAATGAAGATGGTTCGTTTACATGTACATTATTCATGCCCCACGAAAATCATAAGTACTCTTTTGATAAGCTCAAAACTAAAGACGATGTTGATGAATTTTTCAGGGTTGTATTCCCTGATTTCCATAAAATGATGCCGAATGTTGGAGAGGCATGGGAAGACCATCCTTTAGCTTCTTTGGCGATTATACGCTGCTATCCTTGGACGCATGGGAAAGTTGCCTTGATGGGAGACTCAGCACACGCTACTGTGCCATTCTATGGCCAAGGCATGAATTCAGGATTTGAAGATTGTACGGTTCTGAATGATCTTATGATTAAGCATAATGAAGATTGGGATGCTGTATTTAAAGAATATAATGAAACGCGAAAGCCTGACGGGGATGCCCTACAAGATCTTTCATTGGATAACTATTACGAAATGCGTGATTATGTTGCTGATGAGAATTTTCTTTTGCGAAAGAAAATAGAGGCAAAGTATACCAAAATGTATCCTAAAAAGTGGTTGCCGTTATATTCTCAAGTGACCTTTAGCACAATTCCTTACAGCGTCGCCTACAAACAAGGAAAGATACAAGATGGTATTATGGAACGTGTAATGCAGTTTCCTGATATCGATAAACATTGGGATAGCGATGAGGTTATGGATTTAATCGCTAAAGAGAGTAAATCCTTTAAATTCGAAATATGAAATATGGACTTCTTCTTGTTATAATAAGTATTGGTTTTTCAACCCTGAGTCAGGGGGGCTTTAAAAAAGCGTCAAGGGGTAATGATTACATTGTTGTGGTTAATGATGGTATTCAGTTTTCATTAGCAGCAACTTACTTATTCCCTGGTCAAGAAGTCGATGGTCAAAATGCCCTAATAACTGGGGATCGAGAATCTTATATTGTCAATCCTTCCGGAAAAACAAGGTATGCAGCAGAGTTGGGGTTTGCACACTTTCCTAAATGGAAGGGTATTCCAATTAAGTTTTTGAAAAAAAGCAGAATCATTGATTATTTTGATTGGGGTTTAGGTTATAAGGTTTTTGCTGGCGAAGAATCTACGAAAATAGATTTATTGGATGCTGCTGGCGTTTCGATTTCCAACTCAAATGGAACAGGAACCTTTACACTTGGTCTTTTTTCTGCAAGAGTTTCCGCTCATTCCTTAATCTATATTGGTAAGAAAAAGATAGACAAGGCTAGGAAGCATTTCATTGATAATGCCATTGGTTTTAATTATGAATTTAGGCCCAACGACGGTGATCGTCTTTATGAGGATGGCTTTTCACAGCATCCTTTAGATCAAGTTTTCCAAAGTCAAAACAACCTTCAACTTCATTATAGCCTTGGTTTAGGTGTTCGTTTTAATCGGGCATGGATGATGATTCCCACTCTAGAATTACCGCTTATTGGTATTCATGAATGGAAAGGTCCTCATGCAAAATGGGATTGGTTCTCTTCACAATATTGGCCTATTTTATTTAAAATAAAGTTTATTAAGCTTTTTGAACGTGTACCAAAATGCGGTGCATATGGAGATCCAAGTGAAATGAACTTTGATAAAAAATTCCGTTCAGGAAATTTCTAATTCTTAGGCCACTTTTTTGAAATTCTTTTTGGAAGCTTTTTACGTATCCTTTTTATTACAGAATCTCTATCGGAAACGTTACCGCACTTTAAGATATCTCTATAATAAATCTTGTTTTCCTTGAATAAAATGAATTCAAAGCTAACTGATGTAGCCTCTTCTCTATAGACATGATAAATACTTGTTCTCATAAGCACCTCGCTCAAAGGAGTTTCTTTTTCACTTATTTTAAATCTTCGATCATAGCCCCGAACATTTACAATAGCAAAGCTTGTGATTCCCATGCTATTTAGGATCTCCTGGATGCTGTCTGTAGCCAGAATAGAAGGGTTTGCACCTTGCTTGATTACATTTAATGATGGAACAGCAGGGATGCCATTCTTTGAAAACAAATCAGTAACGGCAACCTCTATTGCATAACGCTCTTCAGGTCGGTCAAATTGACCAATCACTAATGTTTTGGCTTTGGAATCTGTTTGCGCTTGCGTAAAACCAAAGCAGGAAAGGAATAGGAATAGAAGGAAATAATTTTTCATTTAAAATAGGTTACTTGCGATAGCTTTTACAGCATCTGAATTTGACATGGTGTAATAATGAATGCAGGGAACATTTTGAGAAAAAAGTTCTTTGGATTGCTGAATTCCCCATTCAATACCTACAGTTTCAACATCTTTATTTGTTTTACATTTGAGTAATTCCGTTGATAATTCTTCTGGATAATCGATATGGAAGAATTTAGGTAGAAACGAAATGTGATTTAAAGTTTTTATTGGTTTGAGACCAGGTATGATGGGGACATTGATCCCGAAATCTCTACAGGATTTAACAAAGTCGAAATATTTTTTATTGTCAAAAAACATTTGAGTGACAATATATGCCGCTCCGGCATCTACTTTTTGTTTTAAATGAATGAGGTCTGTTTTTAAATTCATGGCCTCAAAATGTTTCTCTGGATAGCCAGCCGCACCGATGCAAAAATCAGTAGGTTCCATTTTGATATCGTCAACGCAATATTTACCATGGTTCATGTCATCAATCTGATCAATTAATTCAGATGCATATTGGTGTCCTTTTGTATGGGGGCGAAATGAGGACTCCGTTTTTATCGAGTCTCCACGGAGTGCAAGAACATTGTCAATTCCTAGAAATTGAAGGTCAATCAAAGCGTTTTCTGTTTCTTCTTTACTAAATCCCCCGCAAATTAAATGTGGAACAGCATCAATCTTGTATTTGGCCATAATTGCAGCGCAAATCCCAACGGTTCCCGGTCTTTTTCGAATAGACACTTTTTCCAATAATCCGTTTTCTTGTTCCTTATAAATGTATTCTTCTCTGTGGTAGGTTACGTTTACAAATTTCGGTTTGAATTCCATTAAAGGGTCAATACCATTATAAATGGATTGTATACTTTTTCCTTTTAACGGGGGGAGTATTTCAAATGAAAACAAAGTTTGTTTAGCGTCTTTTAAATAATCTGTAACCTTCATTTAGTATATAATGTAGTTGCAAAAATAAAGAATACCATCTTGTGAAGCTCCAATAATCTTAAATACTTTCGTCTATCGCTTTGCAGATGATCTTTCCTGCCTTAATAATTTCAGATTCGGTAATTGTTAAGGGGGGCGACAGTCGAAAACTGTTGGGGTGAGATAGGAACCAAAATAAGATCAACCCCCTTTCTAAGCAATTAGCGACTACTCTGAGTAATAATTTTATCAACCTTCATTTTAGCTTTCTCTAATTTTGATTCACAATGAGACTTTAAAGCCTCACCTCTTTCATAGATTGATATTGAATCTTCTAAATCAATATCACCTTTTAGAATAGCGCAAAATTCTGCCGAAGCCGCTGCAGTCAATGGGTGGCCGCCAAAAGTCGTAATGTGGCCAAGCTCTGGATTGGTACTAAATGTTGCTAATGTTTTTTGCGGTGCGATTAATGCGCCTATAGGCAATCCTCCACCTAATGATTTCCCTAAGGTAAGTAGATCTGGAACAATATTGAAATGCTCAAAAGCAAAGTTTTTTCCAGTTCGACCAAGGCCACATTGAATTTCGTCTAAAACCAATAACGCTCCGGTTTCGTCACATTTTTTACGCAGTTTTTGCATAAAATTAAGCGTTGGAATCTGAACGCCTGCATCCCCTTGTATGGTCTCCATAAATACGCCCGCAGTTCTTGTTGTAATGGATTCAAGGCTATTTATATTATTGAGCTCAATAAATTCAATATTAGGTAATAAGGGTCTGAAATTTTCCTTTCTTTTTTCGTTACTTGAGATACTCAAAGCGCCGTTTGTGCTCCCATGGTAAGCCCCTTTAAAGGAGACAAGCTCTTTTCTTCCTGTGTGTGCTTTGCATAATTTAATGGCAGCTTCAATAGCCTCTGTACCTGAGTTTACAATATAAAGGCCATCGAGTTTTTCGGGAAGCAGTTTTCTTAAGTTAATGGAAAGTTGAACTTGAGATTCTTGAACAAATTCCCCATATACCATCACATGGAGGTGTTTGTCAATTTGTTTTTTGAGAGCGTCCTTAATTCTTTGATTCCCGTGACCCAAGCTACTTACTGCAATCCCGGCAATCATGTCCATGTACTTCTTTCCTTTCTTATCGAATATGTAGATCCCATCTGCATGGTCTACTTCTATAAGAAGCGGGTGCGTAGTTGTCTGCCCCAAATGGTCTAAGAAGATTTTTTGATTATCCATGCTTATGTGCTTAATGATTCAGAATGGCATCAATTGGTTTGCCGGTCATTTGACCCGTTTTAGGTAGGTTTAATATTTCGCGAAGTGTCGGTGCTATATCAGTAATGTTTGTGGACTCAAGGACTTCCTGACTTTTGATCCCAGCTCCATACCAGATACACGGCACATGCGTGTCGTAATCATAACCAGACCCATGCGAGGTCCCTTGGGCATGGTGCAAGTCGATACTGGATTTCGGTAAATACCCCGACTCTAATACAATCAGGAGGTCACCGCTTCTGTTTGGGTCAAAACCATTAGCAAGTAAACGGTCCCATTTGTCTTCATTCTTACTTTTTGATTGCAATGATTCGCCTCTTCTTGTCGTCTTTATTCCTTTGACTTTTGAAAGCTGCTCTTCTAATTGTGTCATTAATAAGTTCTTGGAAACTTTAGGAAGGATAGAATTCAACACCCCTTGGTTTAAATAGATGTTTAAATTGTTTTCACCTAAAATAAAATCGACGCCAAATAAAGTATTACTTCTTTTGCGGAGGTCTTGGTACGACTTTGTCAATAAAAACATAGCCTCCACTCAAGCCTTCATCTACTCTTTTTTGAGGCACCGTTGCGACACCATGATCGGCAGTAAGAAATAATACAAAACCATCTTGACCAAATGATTTTTCTAAGTGGTTTAAAAGACGCCCCAATTCGATATCCAATCTGTAATACATATCCTCAATTTCCTTAGAGTCAGGACCAAAGACATGTCCGGCAATATCTGTTGAAGAATAGCTAATACACAACATGTCAGGGAATTCATCTTGGCCTAGTTTTTCTTTTTTGAGAGCGGTAATCGCTAAATCAGTTAATAAGTTATTTGCAAAAGGCGACATCGTAAAAGGTTCAAAGCTTTGACTTAAGTCACATAACTTTTTTATATCATAAGGAAAAACGGCAGCGCTTTTGCCATTTATGACTTTTTCATAGGGGCTAGCATCTTCCGAGCTGTAGCTGTTTTTCACCAAAAGGGGATTCCAAACTTGAGCATAACTTAGCGCATTGTTTTTTGCATTAAATTTTTTCACCCATTTGGGCATTTCAGTTTTATAGTAACTACTGGTGATGAATTGACCATTACCGTAATCGAACCAATAACTCCCATCGCTTTTGAATCCTCCGGGCAATATGGCCCCACGGTCTTTTATGGATATCGATATTACCTTAGACTCTTTGTGCTTGTCTTTTAGTTGGTCGGTTATCGTTGTTGTATTTAGTCTATGTGGAGATGATTTACCATACAGTTGGCTACTTTGAATCCCCTCAACAGAAGGGTCTCCAACGCAATTAACAATGCTTTTAGAGGATTCTTCAATCCAAGCATTGGCAATAATGCCATGGTTTTTAGGTGTTGTCCCTGTGTAAATAGATGCATGCCCGGGTCCAGTGTAGGTGGGTATGTAATTGTATTGCATGTCTTTTAAATGGCTTCCTCTACTCATTAATTTTTTAAATCCATTTTCGGAAAAATTATTTTGAAACCGGTATAGGTAATCATAACACATTTGATCAATGACAATACCTATTATGATTTTAGGCGTCTTCTTTTGACTGTTCACAGAAAACGTCATTAATAAAAGAGTAAAAAAGCAAACATTTTTCATGAACTAAAAGTAGTTATTATCTATGTTTTAAAATCTTTTATTTTTTCAATGCAACTTTTATAAATGAAGATGCGTCTCTTTTATGAAACTTAAAACATTTTTACTCTTATCATTGAAAACACCGCAAACGAGCGGTGTTTTTGGTTTTACAACAAATCTCATTTTACTTGCGAGTTTTCTTAGACTTTTTTAAATCGAGACCACCTTATGCAACTTTTAGATTTAGTACTTCGTCTTTATTATGCTAATACTATAACTCAATATAAAATTAAACACTGCTTTCGAGGAGTGTTTTTTTTGCCCTAATTTTTTTAAAATTTGATCACAAAATAATTATTTATAAGTGATGCAACTTTATGGAATTAAATTTCGTCATAATAACACTAAGACTCTAAACTCAAGTACTCAAACTTTTTAAACACTGCTTTTTTAAGCAGTGTTTTTTTTATGGAATAAATAATGAGCGCATGGACTTTCTAATGGTTTGCGAAGTGACTAATTTTTAGGTTTTTTTTGTGATGGGTGCAACTTTTATATTTGGAGTAACGTCATGATTGTGCTAAGACTTTATACTCAACAACTCAAACATTCAAAACACTGCTTTTCTAAGCAGTGTTTTTTTTATGGAATAAATAGTAGGCTTATCGATCTCTTTACATTTTGAAGAGAGAAGCTTGTAATGAATGTTTTGTGTCCCGTACATCTTAGTGAAACCGAATGAAGTCTTCTTATCACTAAGACTATATCTCAATCACTCAAAACACTGCTTTTTGAGCAGTGTTTTTTTATGGAATAAATAATGAGATAGATCAAGCTATTAAAAATAGTGTCTGGAGATGATTATTAAGAAAGTTTTATGTCCGATGCAACTTTATGAAATCATGTAACGTCAAAGTAACACTAAGACTATAACTCAATCACACTAAACACTGCTTTTTTAGGCAGTGTTTTTTTACTTATATAATTATTGAATCAATTTGTATCCGACTCCTTTGACTGTTGCAATACATTCTTCTCCTAGCTTGCGTCTAAGTTTTCTTATATGCACGTCTATGGTTCTGTCTCCAACGATGATATCAGTGCCCCAGACTGCATTTAGTATTTCACTTCTTCTAAAAACATGGCAAGGTTTTGATGCCAATAATGAAATTAATTCAAATTCTTTTTTGGGTAATAAAATTTCATCACCATTTTTATAAACGATATATTTATTATAATCAATACGAATACTCGCTTGTAGAAGAGGTGAGCTATTATTTCCGGTTCTTCTCAGTAAGGCATTGATTCTGCTTAGTAGCACTTTTGGTTTAATAGGCTTTGTTACGTAATCATCTCCTCCTGCTTCGAGAGCAGCGATTTGACTGTAATCTTCGCCGCGAGCGGTTAAAAAACAGATGAGTATGTCAGAATTAGTAGGGTTCGATTTTATTTGCTCACAAACCTCTAGCCCATCCATCTCAGGCATCATGACATCCATTAGAATTAAATTGGGCTTATTTTTTTTAATTTTTTCAAGGCATTCAACGCCATTGGATGCGGCATCAACATCATATCCTGCTTTATCAATATTATAGGTTAAAAGACTTCTGATGTCTTCGTCATCATCAACGACCAGGATTGATTTATTGCTCATGTAACAAATATAATTCTTAATTTATACTTAAGGCTATAGTCGTCCTGCATGCTTTTTAAATTTTACCTTTTTAAGTTTAGAATGTGAGGGGTTGGTTTTCAGATGTAATAGACGTGTTTTACATGATAGAAACCCTGAGTAGAAATGTTCATTTTGCACTTTCGACTGAGAATGTGCTTACATAGGTTATTTAGTAATAGAGCCCTATAAATGAGCTCTTTTTTTGTAATTTTACTCTATGAAAATCAAGATTTTATTGGTCGAAGATGATGTAAACCTAGGTGTGGTGATTTCGGATCATCTCAAATCTGCAAACTACGAAGTGGTATGCGCAGAGGATGGTGTTGAGGGCTTAGTTAAATTTAATGAATGTGATTTCAACTTGTGTATCTTAGACGTGATGCTTCCCAAGTTGGATGGTTTCTCTTTGGCTCAAGATATTAGAAAAGTGAATACTGATATTCCTATTTTATTTTTAACGGCAAAATCAATGACTGAGGATAAAATCAAAGGATTTGAAATGGGAGCTGATGATTATCTTACAAAACCTTTTAGCATTCAGGAATTTCAATTAAGGGTCAAGGCCTTACTTAAAAGAGTGCTTATAGAACCTAAGAAAAAAGAAGAACTCGTTTATGTAATAGGCAGTTATACCTATGACACAGAGAATCAAATTCTATCGCTTAAAGACCACCCAAAAACGTTAACAAAAAAAGAAGCACAGATACTTAAGCTTTTATATAAACATAAAAATCAAGTTATTTCTAGAGAGATTATTTTAAAAGGAGTTTGGGGCCAAGATGACTATTTCGTAGGAAGAAGTCTAGATGTTTTTATTACCAAGCTTAGGAAATATTTCAGTGATGACCCGAGGATTATTATTTCAAATCTTCATGGTGTGGGCTTTAAATTTGAGATACCAGAATAGTGGGTGAATTAATCTTACATATTGAAACCTCAACCAAAATTTGCTCAGTTGCTGTATCGGATTCAGGGCGAAAATTGGCTTTAATAGAAAAAGAACCTGACGGATATATTCATGGCGAATTTTTGACGATTTTTATAGAAGAAGTAATGCAAATTGCAAATAGATGTTTGAAAGACCTTAATGCTGTTTCAGTGAGTATTGGTCCTGGTTCTTATACTGGTTTGCGTATAGGATTGTCCACAGCGAAAGGATTGTGTTTTGGACTTGGAATACCGATTATTTCCATTCCTACACTTGATAGCTTACTTACATTAGGACGTGAACAATATCCTGAAGCGAATTTATGCGCTATGTTAGATGCTAGACGAATGGAGGTTTATTCAAAAATGATAGATTGTGATGACGAGGTAATTCATCAACTTGCCGCGGTAGTCGTAGATCCAAACACATTCAAAGAGAATGACCCATTTATTTATTTTGGCGATGGTGCTGAAAAGCTCAGTGAACTTTGGCAAGACCGAGGTGTTATTTTTGACATAAACCTTCATGTAAGCGCACTTGGCCAGATACAATTGGCATTCGAAAAATTCAGAAACCATTCTTTTACTGCGCTCTCAGAATGCAATCCATTGTACCTGAAAGAATTTGGTGTTAACACTTAAATTTCTTTGTTGGCTATTTTTTTTGAAATTAAATCGTTATTGTCTTTTAAAATTTGCTTACAATCTTAACTTTGTATCAAAGTAGATTGCTATGGATGATCAAATTCAACGTCGCATTGCTGAAATTTCGGGAAAAGTAAAGGTGCTTCTTCAGAAATTTTCAGATCTTAAATTGGAAAACGAAATTCTTACATCCGAGATGGATAAGAAGGAAAAAGAAATCGTTGATTTAAGTGCGAAACATAATGCAGAGTTGAACGCCACCATAACGGCTACGAAAAATAATGTTACCGCGTCTGCCTCAAAAAACTTGGATGAAAAGAACAAGGAGATAGATACACTAGTTAGAGAAATTGAAATCTGTATAGATGAGCTTAAAAACGAATAATGGCTAAAATATCCTTGAAAGTAAATATAGCAGGTAGAACCTATCCTTTGACCGTTGAAGAGAACGAACAGGAAAGCGTTTCGACTGCTGTGGATAGTATAAATAATGCGATTGATAGTTTAAAGAAGAATTATGCTGTAAATGACCCTCAGGATTTAATAGCAATGACGGCCCTTCAGCTGATAATGAAAAAAGAAGCCCATCAAAAATCTTCAGTAAGTTCAAAAGAAGAGTCATCAAATAACCTTGGTCAAATAGACAAAGCACTTGAGGAGCTTTGCCAGCAGATCGATGATGCCAACAAAATCTCTTAGCAACCGGTAACACGATTATTAACTTTAATTGTGTAAGTATGGAAATTGTATATATCGTAGGAGCCCTTATCGCTGGAGTAGCTCTAGGACTTGTTGTTCAACGCATAATGCTGAAAAGCAAGGCCGAAAATCTCATTAGAGAAGCCGAATCTAAAGCGGAATCGATTAAGAAAGACAAAATGTTTCAAGCCAAAGAGCGGTTTTTATCACTGAAGCAAGAGCATGAAACCAAAATCAAAGAAAGAGAGCGCCGAATTCAATCAACTGAAGACAGAGCAAAGGCAAAAGAGAATAAGCTGGAGCAACAGATTTCTGATTTAGGCCGGAAGGAAAAACAGATTGAAAAAACCCGATCTGATTTTGATGCCAAATTTCGAGGAATTGAGGTTCGTATGAAAGAATTGGATAAGACCCAAGAACAACGAGTGAGTGAATTATCCAAGATCAGCGGCCTGTCAGCAGAAGATGCCAAAAATGCGCTAATGGAGGCTTTGAAAGATGAGGCTAAAACGGCTGCAATGATTCATATCAAAGAAATAACGGAAGAGGCAAAATTAAATGCCAATAAAGAAGCGCGTAAGATTGTAATTCAGTGTATTCAACGCGTAGCTACAGAACAAGCCATTGAGAATGCGGTATCCGTCTTCAATATTGAATCTGATGAAGTTAAAGGTCGAATCATTGGCCGAGAAGGACGAAACATTAGAGCTTTAGAAGCGGCTACAGGTGTGGAAATAATTGTTGACGATACACCCGAAGCAATTATGCTTTCCTGTTTTGACCCTGTAAGGAGAGAGATTGCGAGATTATCACTTCATCAATTGGTAACGGATGGCCGAATCCATCCTGCACGAGTAGAGGAAATTGTCGCTAAAACAAGAAAGCAGCTTGATGAAGAAATTGCCGAAACTGGAAAAAGAACATGTATAGATTTAGGAATTCATGGGCTGCACCCAGAACTCGTCAAGATGGTAGGACGAATGAAGTACCGTTCCTCATATGGGCAGAATCTCCTTCAGCATTCACGCGAGGTTGCAAATTTATGTGCAACAATGGCTTCTGAGCTAGGTATTAATCCTAAAATCGCAAAACGGGCAGGTTTACTTCATGATATTGGAAAAGTGCCTGAGGATGAGCCAGAATTGCCTCACGCAATTCTAGGAATGAAAATTGCTGAAAAATATGGTGAAAAACCGGATGTATTGAATGCAATTGGAGCCCATCATGACGAAATCGAAATGACGACACTTTATTCTCCTCTTGTTCAGGTTTGTGATGCTGTATCAGGTGCAAGACCAGGAGCGCGAAGAGAAATCGTTGAAGCTTATGTCAAACGTATAAAGGACCTTGAATCATTAGCTTTGGCTTTTGACGGTGTGGCTAGTGCCTATGCTATTCAAGCCGGCAGAGAGCTGAGGGTTATGGTTGAGGCGGATCGTGTTTCTGATGCGAGATCTGAGGAGCTTTCTTTCCAGATTTCTGAAAAGATTCAAACTGAAATGACTTATCCAGGTCAAGTTCGAATTACTGTAATTAGAGAGAAAAGAGCGGTGAATTACGCAAAGTAATGGACATGAATATTTTCTTTTCGCATTGAAGAACTTTTTTTGAAACTAAAATAAAATTGTTGCTTAGATTAATTATTGTCTCTATTTTATGCTGTCAATTTGGACCACAGTTATTTGCACAGTCATTAATTGATCGCGTAGAAAACAGCCCTTATCCAAGCACCTCTCAGTCCGACACCTTATATGTTTTTAATGATGATTTATTCACCCATGATGAGTTACTATTGCTTCAAAGTATTCAAGGTCTTTGTGCCAAAATAGAACCAAAAATCTATCGTGATAAGGGAAGTGGAAGCGCAATTTGGATTCAAGATCTAGAAGATAATTATAACGTTTTTGTATCCTCTGAAATGGATGGTAGTATCGATTCCGTTTTGACACTTGTTCCTAGTCATGTTCAGGGTTATATTCTGTGTAATTTAAATGATAATTCCAGCAATGTAGCAAATTCTTTATGTGGCCCTCTCAATGCTTTAGCTGTAACAACCGATCTTCAGCCCTTGGTAGAGCAGTATGGATTCCCCATGATTATGGACGTTAGAGATAAAGATGAACAATGGGTAATCGATAATTATAGCGAATACCTCAGCGATATGATTGTGACCTATCAAAGGGAGGATAAGTCTTTGTTTTTAGGAGACTATTCTATTTTTAGCCATGCTTTACATTTTTATGATGACATTCATAGCACAACAACGGAGAATGCCTTCTCAAGAATGGCCTCTAATTCGATTCTCTATGGTTGGGGAGATGATGAGTATCAAACCATAGCAAAAGCTTCGGCTTATTCCATCGGTGTGCATCCTGCAGATTGGGGATTCAATATATCGACCTTAACCAATTTTAACGCAGAAACTACCCAGCAAGTTTCTACCCAGCAGTCTTCTATAGAGGAAAATACGCACACGGTTTGTTTTCTTATGTCTGACGGCGACAATGTACAATGGATGTTGAACTTGTTTGCAGAGGATAGCCGTTGGTTTGGGAGTGAGAATAGAGGTTTAATGGATATTGGGTGGACAATTCCTCCAGCACTTTCTGAAATTGCACCAACAGTAATGGCAAAGCTTTATGATATGGCTGCATCGACAGCCTCGGGTAAAGATTATTTTGTTGCCGGTCCTTCGGGGCATACATACCATTTCCCTGAGCTTTACCCGGCTCTTGAGTCATCATGTGCATTGATGAATTCGTATCTAGAAAAATCTGATTTATCGATAGTAAATATTTTAGGAAATGCCTACGATGAACCCCTTTTTCATTCATATTTAAAACAAGAAAGCGTTGATGGCCTGTTCTATTATGACTACTCTAATTATAGTAAAATGCAAGGTAAAATGGATTGTTATGCCTTGAAACCTGTGATTTCAGCAAAGTATAACCTTTGGGGTGGTTTTGAAAGTTGTGAAAGCTTAGCAAGTAAACTAAATGATGAAGTAAAAGACCCTTATTCAACAGATGGTTACTCATTAATTGCGGTACATGCATGGTCTAATTCTGTAGATAGCTTGTTACTGGTTCGTTCCTTATTGAACGAAGGCATTCGAGTTGTAGCTCCGGATGAATTTGTTGCATTGATTAGCGAAGCCATATGCGCACCAAAGATAAGTGATGTGTTGAGTCTTGAGGCGTACCCAAATCCATTTTCTAATGAAATAAAACTGAGAATCCGCGGTTATTTAGCGGATGATTTTAGTTTATATATTGAAGACCTAAAAGGCAAGAGGATACCTTTTAAATCAGAGGAAATTGAAACTTTAGATGGTTGGGTTTCTGATATATACATCCATAGTGCAAACGGAGTGTATTTCATTCATTTCGATTCCGGTAATGAGAAGCAAGTTGTAAAAGTCTTGAAGTGCAATTAAGGGTCTTTCGGAAAAACACGTTCAGGATCAGGTTCTACAAATACTTTAAAACGCAATAGCTCCTTCCCTTTTCTTGTATTTGTATTCAGATAGATCATACGGTTTTGAAAATAGTATTTCCCTTTTGTGTCAAAAACGACTTTTATTGTTGCGAATTCTCCAGGAAGTATTTTTTCAGAAGGTAGGGTAACCTCAGTGCAAGAACATTCTGTTTCGGATGAATATATCTCTAATGCTGACTTGCCATTGTTTTTAATTTCGTAGCTAAACTTTAGCACCTCTCCCTCGGCTGTATTAGGGAATTTTATTGTCTTATACTTTACTGAAAAAACCGCCACTTGTCCAAAGACAAGGGCGGTTTTAAATAAGATTATTAAAAGTAATGTACTTCTCAACTTACATTTTTGCGGGAGCACCTGAACTATTAACTGGAGCACCACTTTTAGGAGCTTGACCTACTTCACCTTTGATTCTAAGAACCTTTGTTGATGCATTTACTGCATTTGAAGTTATCGTCACACTCTTGTTAATCGGGCCTGGTCTTTTCGTATCGTATTTCACTTTGATTGAACCTGTAGCTCCTGGAGCAATTGGCTCTTTTGGCCAAGTTGGAACAGTACAACCACATGAACCTTTAGAATTTGAAATGATTAATGGCTCGTTTCCAGTGTTCTTGAATTCAAAACTACAATATGGATCACCATTATATTTAATGTTTCCGTAGTCGTGAACTTCTTTTGTGAATTCGATTTTCGCACCTGATTTAATTTCAGTTTGAACATTGATGTTCATTGCGATAGCTCCGATGAACAAGATAGATAGGATAAGTAATTTCTTCATGGTTAATTAATTTATGAGACTAAAGTACGAAGATACCTTGTTCTTGAAAAATAATTAACAGAACATTAACAATAGGAATTACGTGGTGCTTTGTGCTTTGTGGAAGGCACAGCTCTCACAAGATGCTTTGTCTTTTCTGAAACGGCGAAATAACCTTCTTATTAAGAAAACCAATGCTACTGTCAAAAGCATGAAGACAAATAATTCTTGAATCATATGTTAAATATAGTTTATACTTATACCAATGCCAAATAGGTTAACCAAGAAAAGACATAAGCCATTACTCCCATGAAAACGAGCTGAAAAATGGGCCATTTCCATGATTGGGTTTCTCTTTTTACTACCGCTAATGTTGACATGCATTGCATTGCAAATACATAAAAGACCATTAATGACATTCCTGAGGCAAGGGTATAAGTGGGTGTTCCATCTGGTCTTTTTTCATTTTTCATAGACTGTAATAAACTTTTTGAGTTATCTCCGTCTGCCTGCACTGCATATATGGTAGATAAGGAACCGACAAATACTTCGCGCGCAGCAAAGGAGGTCAAAAGAGAGATTCCTATCTTCCAATCATATCCCAATGGCTTGATGACGGGTTCAATAAACTTACCAAGATGTCCGATATAAGAATTCTCGAGTCCTGCAGCTGATTTTATACTGGCTTTGGCATTATTTGAAGCGTCTATGAACTCTTGGGATTGCATGGAGTTGTTTTTCGCATCCTCCATTTTTGTACCTGGCCCGTAGCTTGCCAGAAACCAAAGTAAGATTGAAATGGCAACAATTATTTTTCCAACATCTAGAAGGAAAACTTTTACTTTTTCTAAAACAGAATAGATTACATTGCCCCATCTTGGTGGTTTCAAGTTCGGTAATTCAAGAAGCATAAACCCTTTGGACTTATTCTTGATTAATAATTTAAGAACAAAAGCTGTGAGTAATGCACCTATAATACCTAAAAGGTATAACCCAAATAAGACAAATCCTTGAATATTGATAAAGCCGAAAATATAGCCTTCAGGGATCACCAAGGCAATTAAAAGCGTATAAACTGGTATTCGAGCACTGCAACTCATGAGCGGCGCAATTAAGATCGTAATCAGCCTCTCCTTCCAGTCTCCTATAGTTCTTGCTGACATTACTCCAGGTATCGCACACGCTAGACTAGACATTAACGGAACTACACTTTTTCCATTCAATCCTAAAGGCCGCATGATTCTGTCCATGATGAAAACAACTCTCGATAAATAACCCGTTTCCTCGAGTATTCCAATAAAGAAAAAGAGCAGTGCGATTTGGGGTACAAAAATAAGCACACCTCCTATACCAGGTATAATCCCTTGGCAAATCAAGTCGTTAAGTACGCCTGTTGGCATGCTGTGAGATGACCATTGTGCTAAGAAACCAAAAGCACCTTCAATCAATTCCATAGGGTAGGTTGCAAACGAGAAAATCGATTGAAACATGACAAGTAGAACAAATAGAAAGAACAAATAGCCTGAAACAGGGTGCACGAAGAACCGATCTAGTAGTTTTCGATCTGCTTTCTTGTTGGTCGTTTGAGCAGATGCGATGAGCGCCGAAATTTTCTCTTTTCTTTTTATAGCGGACTGCCTATTTGATTTTTCCGTTTTCTCATCGTTTTGTTCTCCTTCTTGGGGGGTGAATACCCTGCCACTTCTGGGTTTAGGTTTTTTCAAGGCTTCCGTGATCCGTTCTTTGCCCAATCCGACACGGGCAGTAGTCGTTACAATTGAAATATCTGGAAATTCTAATTCTAATGCCTTGAGGTCAATGCTGATTCCTTGTTTTTTCGCCAAATCCCACATGTTTAGGACCAATACCATGGGTAATTGGAAGTCATACAATTGGGTAAAAAGAAATAAATTATTTTCAAGTCTCGAGGCATCAACTACGGCTATGATTTGGTCAGGATAATCCTTACTCGTTTTGTCTCGTAAAACACTTGAAACTACGGCTTCGTCAATACTTCTGGGCGTCAAGCTATAGGTCCCGGGAAAATCGATAATGTCAATTCTTTCTTTGCCGTCCATGAAAAAACCTGACTTTTTTTCTACCGTGACGCCGGGAAAATTGCCGACTTGCTGCCTCAATCCCGTTAGAAGATTAAATATGGAGCTTTTCCCCGTATTTGGATTGCCTAACAGCGCGACTTTCATTTAGGTTATATTGGAGTTTTGGCTTTTGGCCAACTTTTTCACTAAAATCTTACGAGCTTCAGCTTTTCTTATTGACAGTATGAAACCATTAATATCAATGGCAATTGGATCGCCGAGAGGTGCTATCAAAACTACTTTTGTCTGCAGTTTTTCAGTAACCCCCATCTCGATAAGTTTGGTTGCGATGAAATCATCTTCTATGGAGATAATTTCTATTTTTTCCCCAACCGCGCAATGTGATAAATTAGTTTGCATGATAGAGCAAAGGTAATGCTATCTATACAGAACAGAAATACCTCTTAAAAGGTATTTTAAAGGATTAGATAAGCACAAATCGAGCAGTCGTTCTCGTTCGTTGTTCCAATAGAATTGTTTTTCCTTTACAAACAAAGTCATTTGTTTTCTGATTATAGTGCCTTACAGTCACTAGTTCTACGCTTGAATTATATTTTACATGGAATGTAGGACTGAGTATGCGAATGATTGCTTTAACTTTATCTTGATTCTCATTAACTAAAAATGAAAAACTCAAAGCGGAATTTTGCATAATATTAATTTCAGCTTTTGCTTCTGAAAGTTTTAAAAAAATAGCGCTAAGATTCGCTTCAATTAAAAAAGAAAAGTCTTTAGGGGTTATCGAAAACAGCACTTGATTCTTTTTAAAAATAAATGATGGAATATCACGGTCATTAGATGTGTCAACATCAATTTTTGTCCCAGATTCTAATGGCTCTGTAAAAGATTTCACAAAAAGAGGTATTCCTTTGTTTTGCAAAGGCTTTAGCGTTTTCGGATGAATAACACTTGCGCCATAATACGATAGCTCTATCGCTTCTTTAAATGAGATTTTATCCAATTTAATTGTGTCTTTAAAGAATTTTGGATCTGCATTTAACATTCCGGGGACATCTTTCCAGATAGTCACTGATTTGGCTTCCAGTGCATGTGCAAAAATCCCTGCGCTGTAATCAGATCCTTCTCTACCTAGTGTTGTGGTTTCTCCTTTTGAGTTCGCTCCAATAAAACCCTGTGTCACTATGATATTATGCTTTTTCAATTGAGGTTGACAAATGACATTTATATTATGAATGGTTTTCTCCCAGTTAACATTTGCTTTTTGAAAGTTGGCGTCTGTTCTGATTAATTCACGTGAATCAGCCCAAGCACTTTCATTTAGTTGATTGTGAATATACTTTTGAAGAATCAAGCTAGACAAAATCTCGCCGTATGAAACAAATGAATCATAAAGTTCACTCTTGTTTTTGCCGCACTTCTTATCATAAAACCTAGTGATATCCTCAAAGATAGTTGTTACATTCGAAAGTATTTCCTGCCGAATGGAAGTGCTAAAAAGTTCATTTATGATATCTGTATGGTATTTCTTGAGCTCATTTGCTTTAGATAAAAAAGAGACTTTATCTTGCTCCCAAAATAAATCAAATAGATGCTCTAAATGATTGGTGGTTTTCCCCATAGCGGAAACAACAATCAGAATCTTTTCATTAGGGAATAGTTTTAATATTTCTATTGCATTTTGAACAGCTTCACTATTCTTAACGGAAGCTCCTCCAAATTTGAAAACTAAAATTGAATCGTTCATTCTACGGAATTAATCTAATTGATCTGTTAGAATATTTAATTTGTTTTTAGGGGATTTGTTTTCATATAAGATACTATAAACACATTCTAATATAGGCATCTCAACCTTGAATTCATTCTTTATTTGATAAAGGGAATTCACGGCGTAATAACCTTCAGCGACCATATTCATTTCTAATTGCGCAGTTTTGACGGAATACCCCTTTCCAATCATAAACCCAAAGGTTCTATTTCTTGAGAATTTTGAATAAGCGGTGACCAATAGGTCTCCTAAATAGGCGCTTGTTTTGGTGTCGCGGTGAATAGGGTGCAATGCATCAATAAATATTTCAATTTCACGAATAGAATTAGAAATTAATACCGCCTGAAAGTTATCTCCATAACCAAGACCAGCGCTAATACCTGTTGCGAGGGCATATACATTTTTTAGAATCGCTGAAAACTCAGTGCCAAATAGGTCGTCGGAAACGGATGTCTTAATATATCGACAAGCTAAAATATTAGCCATTTCTTGTGCTTTAGAGAGGTCTGAGCAAGCGATAGTTAAATACGATAGCCTTTCCATTGCAACCTCTTCGGCATGACATGGACCGCAGATTATACCAATGTTTTCGTAGGGTATATCAAATGTTTTATGAAAATAACGAGCTGGAATGGCTTTCATTTCAGGAATCATACCTTTTAGTGCAGAGAAAATGATTTTGTTTTTAAGTAATGCATTAGGTATTGATTCGAAGGTCTTATGGACGAATGCAGATGGAACAGCAATAATCAGTATTTCACATTCAGAAATAAGAGTTTCGAGATGTGATGAGATATTGATTTTTGAAGTGTTGAACTCTGCTGATTGCAGGTATTTAGGATGATGAGAATGTGCATTAAGGTGTTCGATAGCACTCTCATCTCTCATCCACCAGGAGAGAGAAGTTTGTCCTTGACTCAAAATTTTTATCAGTGCAGTTGCCCAGCTTCCACCACCAACAACAAGAATTCGTTTGTTACCACCTGTTTCCATGCTGTAAAATTAGTATAATCTAAAGAGGTATAGGCTAATTAAAGTTGATAAGCTCTCCTGCTTTTAATGATTCAGCAAACGTATCTCTCATTTTTTCAAGTTTTAATTTTGAATATGGATCACCACCATAAGCCTCATCCTTTAACCTATAATAGGTATCAAGTGTGCGCCCAAAAAGATCTTGTTCAAGCTTGCCTTTAATTTCCATGATTTTGGAGTTCACCCCAATTAGGTAATGTTCGATTTCACCTAGTCGATTCAATTCGGCATTGTCTAGTGTATCCTTCTTTAGCAGAGAGTGATAATGAGGAAGTAATTGATTTAATAAAGTAATGAATCGATCTAATTCCTCGTCTAATTCTTGTTTGTTATCTCCAAAATCTTCCATAGCACATGGGTTATACATCTAAATTTAATTATTTGGGTTTGGGATATGAGTGTATTTTATTTTTTTTACCATACTACAATGTTAATATCTATGCTATTGGTCTTACATTTGTTAAAACAATTACATTATTTCAACTGTTAAATCTAAAAAAAATGAAATTTAATACGCTACTTTTTACCTTAACTTTTTGTTTGTCTTCCTTTACTTTTCAGGCGGATGCACAAGTTCAAACACCGCAACTGAGTCCGGAATGTGATTTTAAACAAACTGTTGGGCTCACGGATGTTTCGATATCCTATTCTAGACCTTCGATGCGGGGTCGAGTCATATTTGGTAATGTTGTCCCTTATAACGAGGTCTGGCGTTTAGGCGCGAATAAGAATACAACGATAGAGGTTTCACAAGAAATTTATTTTAATTCAGACACCTTGTCTAAAGGTACCTATGCATTATTTACAATCCCAGGTAAAGAAAGTTGGGAGCTCGTCTTTTATACGGAATCAACCAATTGGGGAACACCTGACAAGTGGGATGAATCAAAAGTTGCACTTAGATTAAAATCAAAAGTAAAACCTCTAAAAACAGCAGTGCAAACTTTGACTATTGAGATTGAAGACCTTAATACGGCTGGTGCAAATTTTTCAATTTCATGGGGCCGAGTTAAACTTAGCTTTCCATTTCAATTAATGACTAAAAAGCAAGTCGTTAAGAGTATTGATGAATTGATGTCAGGGCCAACGTCTTCTGACTACTACAGAGCTGCAAAATATTATTTGAATGAGGATATTGACCATGAAAAAGCATTGGTTTGGATTAATAAGGCTGTTGATATGCGAGGTGTATCTGCGTATTGGATGACCCGAGTACAAGCTGAATTGTTTGCCGCAAATGGAAGATACAAGGAAGCCATTACCTCTGCACAATTGTCTATGAAATCAGCATCAAAAGAAGGCGATTCGAATTATGTCAGGTTAAACGAAGAGTCCATTGCCAAATGGATAAAAATGAAGTAGTTCGTGTTTTCTAAATACAAGTATCATCTTCTTTTACACTTCATTATTTTCTTGTGGGGTTTTACAGGGATTTTGGGCAAACTCATTGACCTTGAGGCTTTATACATTGTTTGGTATAGAGTAGGTATAGCGTCTTTCGTCATTTTTCTGTACTTAATTTTCAAGAAAGCATCATTATTAATCAATAGAGCACAGCTATTAAAAGTGACTTTAGTAGGTTTTGTGGTTGCGGCACATTGGGTTACATTCTATACCTCAATCCAGTTGTCAACGGCTTCATTGGGCATTTTATGCCTATCAACAACAACGCTACATGTGGCTTGGCTTGAACCAATAATCATGAAAAAGAAGTTCTCTTGGATTGAATTCCTTCTTGGTCTCGTTGTGGTTGGGGGGATTTACTTTGTCTCCGGTGATTTTTCGCCAGATGAATATTGGGCATTGTTGGCAGGGGGTATTTCTGCTTTTTTAGCCGCATTGTTTGCTGTTAGTAATGCCCGTCTTGTTGAAGAAATGCCTTCTACCCATATTAGTATGTATGAGCTTGCCATGGGGTTTTTAGGTTTGACGGCGTTTCTCAGTATCACCCATAAATTGGATGCTTCAATGTTTGTAATGACGATGTCTGATGTCTATTGGCTCTTGTTTCTAGCGATTGTATGCACCTCTTTTGCCTTTCTTGTGACTATAGATATTGTGAAACGATTGGGTGCATTTACGGTTTCTTTGAGCATCAATTTAGAGCCGGTTTACACCATCGTTTTGGCCATTTTCATTCTAAACGAGCATGAGCAGTTGGGTGCAAATTTTTATTCTGGATCACTATTGATTATACTTGTTGTTATCGCTAATGGTGTGATCAAAAGCCAGCAAAAGAAAAGGGCATTGCGTTCTTTACGCTAGTGTTTGTGATGGAGGATGTTCAACCTAATGACCTTAATCTAAAATGGGGAAACTAATTAATAATAAAAAATAGATATTTAAAAATGGAGTATAAAAGATTAGGTAAATCCGGATTACAGGTAAGTAGACTATCTCTAGGTTCTTGGCTAACTTTCGGCAAACTGGTAGATGACAAGGTGTCAGAAAGTTTAATGCATTATGCCTATAACGAAGGAGTGAATTTCTTTGATAATGCGGAAATCTATGCGAGAGGCCAAAGTGAAACGGTCATGGGTAAAATTCTTAAGAAAAGTAACTGGTCTCGTGATAGCTATGTTGTGAGCAGTAAAGTTTTTTTTGGAACAGGTGGGCAGCTACCAACTCAAAAAGGTTTGAATCGAAAACATGTTGTTGAGGCCTGTCACCAGGCGTTAAATAGGCTTCAAGTCGACTATTTAGATTTGTATTTTTGTCACCGCCCTGATAAACAAACTTCTATAGAGGAAACAGTATGGACCATGCATAATTTGATTGTGCAAGGTAAAATTTTGTATTGGGGTACTTCCGAGTGGAGTGCTCAAGAAATAATGGAAGCTCATATGTTCGCAAAACAGAATCATCTAATTGGCCCTGTTGTTGAGCAGCCGGAATACAATATGTTCGCGCGTCAAAAGGTTGAGGTTGAATTTGATCAGTTATACAAAACTGTGGGTTTAGGGACTACGATTTGGTCTCCTTTAGCAAGTGGTCTATTATCAGATAAATATTTATCCAAATTCCCTAAAAATACGAGACTTGGAGTCGAAGGGTTAGAGTGGCTAAGAGAAAAAAATCTAACGGAAGAGAAAATTAATAAGGTTAGGTCTTTGGACGACTTGGCTAAAGAGCTTGGTCTGTCATTGCCTAAAATGAGTTTGGCGTGGTGCCTGAAAAACGAGCACGTTAGTACGGTGATTCTGGGTGCTTCAAAATTATCTCAATTGGAAGAGAACTTATCTTCTTTGGTTGAATTGAATCGACTCGATGCCAATGTTATGGAGAAAATAGAAGCTATTTTAGATAACAAGCCTGAGAAACCAACATTTTAATACCCCACCTTGGGATTTAAATTAAATAGCCTATTTGCATAGATTTGATTAATTTTGTCTCGACTTTGAATTAGCCTATGATTAAGACAGATATACTGATAATTGGTGCAGGTCCAGTTGGATTGTTTACCGTTTTTGAGGCAGGGCTTTTAAAGTTAAAATGTCATTTGATAGATTCACTTCCAGTTCCAGGCGGTCAATGCGCAGAGATTTATCCCAAAAAGCCTATTTATGATATCCCTGGATTCCCAACTATTTTAGCTGGTGATTTGATAGAAAATCTGATGCTTCAAGCCGAGCCCTTTAAACCTGGATTTACCCTAGGAGAGGCTGCTGTTTCTATAGAAGAACAAAACGATGGCGGGTTTGTGGTCACGACCACAAAAGGAACCCAGCATGCAGCTTCAGTTGTCATTATTGCCGGAGGTCTAGGTGTCTTTCAGCCAAGAAAACCTCCAATATCAAATATTGGTGATTTTGAAGATAAAGGCGTCGAATACATTATTAAGGACCCGGAGTTTTATCGGGGTAAAAAATGTGTGATTGCGGGTGGGGGAGACTCTGCTCTTGATTGGTCTATCTTTTTAGCAGAAAAGAAAATAGCAAAAGAGGTGGTCTTAGTGCATCGAAGTAGTTCTTTTCGGGGCCATTTGGATTCTGTTCAAAAAGTCATTGATTTGGCGGAAAGAGGTGTCATCAAATTGGTGACGGAAGCTGAGGTAATAGGCTTGAACGGATTTTCTCATTTGGAAAATGTCACTATTTCCCATCAAAGAGATGGTGAATTGATTGAAAATACAGATCATTTTATCCCTTTGTTTGGATTAAAGCCGACTTTAGGACCTATGGGAGATTGGGGGCTGGAGATAGAGAAAAACGCGATAAAGGTCGATACACTGGATTATTCCACAAACATTCCTGGGATATATGCCGTTGGCGATGTGAATACATATACAAATAAGTTGAAGCTAATTTTGTGTGGGTTTCACGAGGGAACAATAGCCGTGCAGTCTGCTTTTGCAAGGATACATCCAGATAAAAAGAATATCTTGAAGTATACCACAGTAAATGGAGTGAAAGGATTCTAAAGCTATGAATTTCATATATTTATCGAATAAGACAAACACCTATGGGTCGTTATTCTCTTAATACGTTAGTTCTTTTTGGTGTTTTATCCATTGCAAGTATTCTTGTTGTACAATTGGTTTGGGTGCGAAAAACCATGGAACTTCAGAGTACCAATATTGCTATCCAAAAGAAAGAGGATAGTCTTAATATCAAAGAGTTTTCTGAGCAGAGTCATGTCGCTTTGCGAAATGTTTTAGAGCAGATCAATACCAACTTAGCTGATAGCACAGAATTATATGGTGCAGTGAAACAAATTCGATCCAATAGGTTCATGGTAGATATTAATGAGGAACTACAACCCTTTTACCTTGAAACTCTATTAAAGAAGTCGTTCTATGCCCAAAATATCAACCAAGATTTTGTATATGGTATTTATGACTGTTTTACAGACTCTATTGTATATGGTAATTTAATTAGATTTTCTAAAACCTCTTTATACGAGCCTGATTCATTAGATCAGGAAGGGGTCACCTCTGTGAATGTAACCATCAAAAATGATGGGCATTATTTCACAGTGTTTTTCCCTAATGTTGCCGCCAAGCCAATTGCACCTGTGCAGTTTATTTCACCTTGGATATATATTGGGATTATTGTTTTGCTAGTGACGTTTTTCTTTCTTTATAGTTTGGTGATTATTTTTCGTCAAAAAAAGGTTTCAGAGGTTAAAAATGATTTTATTAATAATATGACCCATGAGCTTAAAACTCCGATTTCAACCATAAGCTTGTCCTCTGAAATGTTATTACAAATTGCGGATTCTAGCCAGGGTCAAATAAGAAAATACGCTGGAATTATTTTTGATGAAAATAAACGTCTAGAGCAGCAAGTAGAGCGTGTTTTGAATGTGGCTAAGTTAGATAAGAATGAATTGATTTTAAACAAAGAACCTTTTGATTTAAGAGAGCTGATTCTACAGCTAAAAGACAATTTTGAGGTTTTTCAAATGGATAAAAGTAGCCGTATTGATTTGGATTTAACAACAGAGTCTCATGTTCTATTGGCGGACCCCGTTCACATTACAAATGTACTACACAATTTATCTGATAATGCGGTAAAATATAGTGAAGGACCTATTCAGATTTCAATAACTACTTCTATAATTTCTTCAGTTATGCTTATCGAATTTTCAGATAAAGGGTTGGGCATCAGTAAAGAGCATCAAAAGTCTATATTTGAAAAGTTTTATCGAGTGCCTACCGGTAATGTACATAACGTAAAAGGATTTGGTCTAGGTCTTTATTATGTAAAAATGATTATTGAGGCACACAAAGGCAAGATTTCTCTTAAGAGTATTCCTGGCGAGGGAACTACTTTTACTATAAAACTTCCTGTTTAGATTGTTTCACTAATTTTGAATCAGGTTGCGGGAAAATCCCTTTTCGAAGCAGCTTTTTTTCTTTCCCGTATAGCACAAATGATTCTTGAATATCTGAATATTCGAGATTTGAGGTGATCCTATATACCCTTTTAGATTCTTTACTTACTTCATACTCGGATTTATATTCTTGTTGACCAATTTGTAAAGTTAAGATGGTTTTGTCTATAGAAACTCGGACATCGCTTTGTTTGACCATGATGAGTTTTACGCCATTATTGAGCTTGTAAGCCTCAATGATCCCAGTATATGTTCCCAAATCCTTTTTTTTAATTTGAGCTGAAATCGAAACCGAAAGAAATAATAAAAGAAAGATTAATGGGGTTTTCATGAAACTAAAATTAACATATTTCTTTGTCATTCGATAGTTATTAACTTGTTAAAAAATCATGGCTATCCTTGTTTATTTTGCCGTTATAAATTTTACTTTTGAGGTATGAGACAATACCATGATTTGCTTAAGCACATTCTTGAGAAGGGCGTGACAAAAGAAGACCGCACGGGTACAGGGACAATTTCTGTTTTTGGTTATCAAATGCGTTATGATTTAAATGAAGGTTTCCCATGTTTAACCACAAAAAAGCTGCATTTACGTTCTATTATTCATGAATTACTTTGGTTTTTAAAAGGAGACACGAACATTAAGTATTTAAAAGAAAACAAGGTGTCTATTTGGGATGAATGGGCCGATGAGAATGGAGATTTAGGTCCCGTTTACGGTTCACAGTGGAGAAGCTGGCCGGCGCGTAATGGAGAAAAAATAGACCAAATAAAGCAGATTATTCAACAAATTAAGGATACACCCGATTCTCGAAGAATTATCGTTTCGGCTTGGAATGTTGCTGAAATTCCAGGGATGGCTTTACCGCCTTGTCATGCCTTTTTTCAGTTTTATGTAGCTGATAACAAGCTGAGTTGTCAGCTCTATCAGCGAAGTGCTGACACCTTTTTAGGTGTACCGTTTAATATTGCATCCTATGCCCTTTTAACGATGATGGTTGCCCAAGTATGTGATTTAGAGTTAGGTGATTTTGTTCACACCCTAGGTGATGCGCATCTTTATTCGAATCATTTGGATCAAGCAAGACTGCAATTACAGAGAGATTTCCGTGAGCTTCCAACCCTGAAAATAAATCCTGATGTGAAAGACCTGTTTGATTTTAAGTTCGAGGATTTTGAATTACTCAATTATGATCCACATCCACATATTAAAGCGGCAGTAGCCATATAATGAAGGTTTCTTTAATCGTCGCAATGGACCGTAGCCGTGGTATTGGCAAGAACAATGACCTCATGTGGCATTTGCCTAAGGACATGAATTTTTTTAAGACCTCAACGGAAAATCAAATTGTTGTGATGGGTCGTAAGAATTATGATTCTATTCCAGAAAAGTACCGCCCTCTTCCCAATCGAGAAAATGTTATCCTTACTCGGAATGCTAGTTTTACAGCAAATGGATGCCGTGTCTTTAATTCTTTGAGTGATGCCTTGAATGCCTACGAGAATCAAAGCGATAAAGTAGTTTTTATTATTGGTGGAGGTGAAATTTATAAATTGGCACTCGATCAAGAGCTCGTAGATGAAATGTTAATCACTTATATTGATGGAGACTATGATGCGGACACCTTTTTCCCTGAATTTGATGAAAATCGCTGGTCAAAAGAATCTGTCTTTAGCCATGGAGTTGACGATAAACATAAGCATGGTTTTGAGATTTTCCGCTATAGGTCACTTAAATAAAATACCCCTGTCAAGGCTGCGGTTTCTGTTCTAAGTCGGTTCTTACTTAAGTCGATACTGATGTACCCTTTTTTTATAGCCTCGGCTACTTCAAGTTCAGAAAAATCGCCTTCAGGACCTATTAATATGGGCTCCAGTACACTTATGTTTTTCGCATGCATTTTTTCAGAATCGTAACAATGAGCGATATATCCTTTTGGGTGATTCTGTATGAATTCGATGTAACTGACAGGTGAGATTATTTGGGGTAGGTAATACCTTTTTGACTGTTTCAGAGCCGATACGGCAATCTTTTCAAGTCTTTTTTCATTGGCAGTTCTACGTTCACTATTTGCACAATTCAATAAAGATAATTTTGTTAAGCCGAGTTCAGTTGCTTTCTCTAAAAACCATTCTAAGCGCTCACTGCTTTTTGGAATAGCCATAGCAATGTGTAACTGTTTTTCTCTTTTCGGAAATTGGTCTTTTTTAATAATCTGAACTTTACACTTCTTAAAATGGTCATCAATTATTTTACAAGTGAATCGCCCTCCGTTTCCGTTTACCAATTCAATTATAGAGCCGATTTGTTGGCGTAATACTTTGATACAATGCTTCGATTCAATTTCCGAGAGGGTGCATTCCTGATCGTTTAATGAACATGTTGGCGCATAAAAAATCATGGATTCAATAATTTGAAAATCAATTCCTTCATTAAATCTGCTTGGCTTGAACTTGTATTGCCATATCCCTTTGATTTCAAATCATATTCCTGGAGGATTTCCATATTAGATGCAATTTTTTTTGGGCTAAATTTCGATTTTGCTTTACTTAACTCACCGGCGACAAAGGGATGAACCCGAAGCTCTTTGGCTATCGCCTCCCTCGCAGTAAATTTTAGAAAATGAATTTTTAAAACATTTGAAAAAAAAGTAAATAATGAGGAGGTCACCTGTGTAAGATGAACGGCCTTTGGGTTTCTTTCAAAATAATGAATGATTCTATAAGCTTTAGAAATATCTTGAGCCGCAACGGCGTTGGTGAGTTCAAATAGATTATAGTCTTTTGAAAGGCCAATATTTTCCTCAATGTGCTTCTCCGTAATTTGAGTTCCCTTCGCATAGATCACACCTAACTTTTCTATTTCCTTAACTATACGACCTAGGTCATTCCCTAAAAATTCATTCAAAAGCATCGTGGCCTTAGAATTAAGAACATACCCTTGGCTTGAAACGTAACGCTCTATCCATTCGTTTAGCTGATATTCTTTCACCTTTTCAGATAAAAAAACAAACCCATTTTTAGCAATTAGCTTTAATGATTTTTTTCTTGAGTCGTATTTTTTATACTTGAAGCAAATTACAAAAATCGTCGTTGGATTTGGATTTGTGAAGTAGGAGCAGAGTTCTTCTATTTTCTTGAAATCTTGAGCCTCTTTTAATACGACAAGTCTCTTTTCACTCCCCATAGGGAAAGACTTTATTTCGTTCAGGAGAACCATTAAGTCCGTATTCTTCCCATACAGAATACTTTGATTAAATCCTTTTTCGTGATCGGGTAGTACACTTTTTATGAGGGCGTCAGATATAAGGTCAATAAAGTAAGGTTCTTCTCCATGAAGAAAATAAACAGGTTGAAAGACCCTATTTTCAATTTCTTTAATGATCAGTTTTTCATTCATGATTCTGCTCCCATATTTGTATCAATTCAATTAATGTGCGCACGGATTTTTCCATGTCCTGAACTACTACATATTCTTGTCTTGAATGAATAGCCATTTCTCCTGTAAATATATTTGGACATGGCATACCCATGAATGACATTCTTGAACCATCCGTACCTCCTCGGATGAGATCGAAAACAGGTTGAATACCCGCATTTCGCATTGCGTCACCTGCATATTGGCAAACTTGAGGAAACTTCACGAGTATTTCTTTCATGTTTCGGTATTGCTCAGAGATTTCAATGTTATATTCGATGCCAGGATGGTCTTCAGCAATCGATTTCATAGTACTTGCAATAAGATCCTCATAGGTAGACAGTTTTGAAGTATCATGGTCGCGTATAATGAATTCTACAGTAGCACTTTCTAACCCTCCCTCAATAGATAAGGGATGAATAAACCCTTCTCGGTGCTCGGTCGTTTCTGGAGTTAATCTATCTTTTGGTAGAGAATTAATAAGTAAGGATGCCATTTTAATGGCATTGACCATTTTGTTTTTGGCATATCCCGGATGTGCACTGAGTCCCTGAATGCGAACCTTTAAAGCATCTGCGGAAAAAGATTCATCTTCGATATAGCCCTCTGGCCCGCCATCTAAAGTATACCCAAAATCAGCATTTAGTTTATCCATATCTAAATGGTCTACCCCTTTACCTATTTCTTCATCAGGCGTGAATAGAATTCGGATGTCACCATGCTTTACTTCCGGATGCTCAAGTATATATTTTGCAAAATCCATAATGATGGCTATACCAGCTTTGTCATCAGCGCCTAAAAGTGTTTCACCGCTGGCTGTTATAATATCATCACCTATTTTTCCTTTTAAATAAGGATGCTTATCGACGCTTAAAATTTGTGTTTCATCGTCAGGAAGGATTATGGGATTGCCTTTGTATTTTCTATGAATAATTGGTTTCACGTTGGTTCCGCTGCAATCGGGCGCTGTGTCCATATGTGAACAGAAGCATATTTTAGGAATGTTTGACTTTGAAGAATTTGATGGTATCGTAGCGAAGACATAGCCCCATTTATCCATTTCAACATCTTTTGCACCGATTTCTTCCAGTTCTTGAACCAAAACTCTAGCGAGGTCTTTTTGTTTATCTGATGAAGGGAAAGACGATGAATTGGGGTCAGCTGTGGTATCTATTTTAGCATATTTTATAAATCGCTCTTCTACGGTATGTTTGTAATTCATGCCCCAAATATACGAATCCTAATCCTTTGGAATTAATTGCCTTGTATGATGTTTCTAAGAAGTATTAATTCCTCAACTTTCTCTGAATTCCCGACACGCTGGAAAGAAGAAATCAAGTTGGTTAACATCCTTTTAATAATAGCTGAATTAGAACAGGGTTCAAAATACTCACGGTTGTGCGGGAGTTTTAATTCATCTAGAAATTGCTTTATTTCACTTGTGTTGAAAATTACACCATTAGAAAATGCATTGATATAACAAAGCACACCAAATTCATTTTCTTGATTGATCATGGCTCCAGACCCTCTTTCATCAATATAAGCCAATACGAAATGGTTGGGTAAGTTTACGCCATAAATAGGTAGGTCTAATGATTGGGCAATAATACTATAAATCAAACAAAGGCTTAAAGGGTTTCCTTTTTTACTTTCAAGTACTGTGTTGATATAGGAATTGACAGGTGAATGATAGTTCTTATTGTCGCCATGAAATTTATGTGACTTAAAAAAAATGCGATTAAAGACCTTCACTTGTTCATAAGCAGTAAGGTGGTCATTAAGTTCTAGCCAAATATCTTGCTTTATGGTTTGAATAAAACTTCTGATTGATTCTTCATCTAAACCCGGATATTGATACTTTGCCACGATAATAGCGCCTTCTAAAAGCTCCTTTTCTGGACAATTACTCCATTCTTCCAGGTTACTTTTTACTTCCTCAAATTGAATGTCATGGATAATATTCTCAATTCTACTTTGGAACACCAAGCCGTAATAGTCTTCCTCCCAAGATTTCTCAAGATAGGGTATCGCCTTGCTCCCGTATTTCACGATTTCATCCCTGACGTGAAGAAAAATATCTTCGTCAGGGTCGTCTATTAATTTGACAAGAGCTGATATGGAAGGAATCGCCGTACTCATAGAACAAATATATTCATGCTAATGAATGGATATGAATGTAAATAAATAGTTTATCAATGCTAAAATGTTAATTCAAGTATGAAACCATTTAGATTTTATTCCGTTAAAGAAAGATGTGTTTAAATTAACTTTGCTACAGGTTAATAAAATCAAGGAGGCTTCGGCCTCCTTTTTTATTTATTCGAAATCAATTGATTCAGCTTGTTTAATGACATTTGATTTTCCTGACTTGTAAATGCAGCTTCAATTTTTTGCTTTTCTCTTTTTGTGAGGTGCCAGGAAAGTGAGATTCTTTCATTAAAGTCCTCTCTCAGGTTAAACGTGATTTTGTCAACAGGGAATTTAAAGCTGCTTTCACACATTTTAATTAATTGTTCTTGGTCTAAATCTTGGGTGCGGGTAAAGTTGGTTAATAAATTCCCGAACGGAAGAGATAATTTATCTATCAATGACACCTCTTTGTAGACTTCATTACTCATGATTCTTTTGGTGTCACGAATCTCCACGATAACAACACCAGAGGTGTTTTTAATAATCCAATCACTTAATGAAAACAAGTAGTCTACGGATACTTTTCCTCCGTAATTATCCCTAATACCGGCATCCATTAATTGAATTTCCGGTTTTGTAGGCATGCCCATCATGGGCATAATCATCGGGAAGGTCGCGTTGGCTCTTAACACGGAGGAAAAACGAATTCCTTGTGGATTATTGTTTCTGAAAAAAGACTGAAAATCAATATTTTCAAAGGTCGTTTTTTCGTTATCCCCAATCATAAAGCTTAAGTTTTGAGAAGAAATGAGCAATCTTCTACCGTCGTTTACGATGGTAGGGCTAAAAATCATAATAGGAATTAAACTCTGTTTCTCATATTTTTCATAGTAGCCCAAAGGATGTTCTAAATAATTTTGAAGATTCTGGTGGAGTTCAGTTTCAAATTCACTTCCTCTTTCTTGTGTATAAAATTTCCCGTTATATTTTATTTTTTTGTATCGCATAAAGAGGTCACTTGTCGAGGCTGAAAACGATAACCTATTGAGTAAGTCTCTACTTAATCTCGTTTTAAAAAAAGCATTATCTCCACGCAGTGTTTTTAACTTTTTCCGAAGATTTATTTCTCTAAAATAGGCTGCTCCAACCATGCCTCCCGATGCACCTGTAATCATTTGTAAATGCTTGCTGAGTTTAAAGTCTAGAGCCTCATCAGCATTGGAAAGCACAGTGAATGTCCAAAGAGCACTTCGCAATCCTCCTCCCGATGTGTTGAGGATAACTAGCTTAGGTTTTTCTTCTCCTGTTCTTGTTTTCCAATTATCTAAGATTTCAATAATTCTCTCATCTGATGAGGTATGAGCTCCAAATAATTTATGGTTTTCTTTAATGTTTTCAGGGCTATAATTCACGATGCTTTTCTTTGAATAATCTAATCCTAAAGCATAGCTCGTATAACGAAAGAGACCGACTTTTGAAGAAAGAATGGACATTACAATGACCACAAGAAAAACAAGAGGATAGGTCCATCTGTGAAACCACGAATTTAAGGCTCCAATAACCATTGATAAAATGGTCAACAACATTAAAATACTCATCGCAGCAGGGACCTCAAACAATTAAGATGTCTAAAAAAGCTTAAGCTAAGAAAGGCTGTGATTGTTAAGACTTCAAAAATGAATGCATTAATTCGGGTTTTAGAAAATACGCTTTCTACAACAGCTTTGTCCAGGTGTGCAACACTTCGACTTTTGTATAATTTAAACTTCTTTCCCAGGTAGTAAATAGGCCGCGTTCTTTTCTCTCTAAAATAATTGTACCATTTCTGACCAAAGCCTTTGCTTGTTATTGTCGATATCGGATTCGATTCTGAAATAGTATCATCAGCATCCTTATTCGTTCTTAATGGGAAGAAATAGAGAATACTTAAAAAGACGAATAAAAAGAAGCCAATAATAAAGGAAGCATTGTAGATCATCACATCACTAGTAGAGGCGAACTCTTCGTATAATTGGAATTTCGACATCTTAATAAGATAGATCAAGATGTATGCAAGTGGGATTAAAAAATTATTGATGCAAAATCTGAAAAATGGGGTGGATACAACAACTAAAAATGGAAATCTAGGACCGAGTTTAATATAACTATAGACATTGAATGCCATTGAAAACCCGCCGACTGAAAAACCTAATAAAGCAAAGGACCATAGGCCAACCTCTCCTAGATATTCTGGGGAGTAAAACAGGAAGGGAACACCGAATGACGCACCGAATATTTCAAAAAGAATCGTAAAAAGTAAAGCCCAATACATGAGCCCGAAAAAGTTGTATTTAATTTGTGCTTTTAGAAGCACAAAAGGGAAGAAATCTCGAACAAGTATTATTTTTTGAAGCATTACTTATAAGTTAGTAAAGAAAAACCGATTTCAAAAATAGGATGTCGCAAAACTTTAAATTCTACTCGAAAGTTCCATCATCGTAGAAATAAAATTCTTTTCAATTGATTTATTTGGAGCTTTGTTGTCTTTGATTTTCCAATCTCCATTTACAATCGTCCCCATGACCATAGTCTGGTCAGATGCATATACTATAGTGTTTGTTAAGTGTTGTTTTCCGGTGACTTGAATCATGGGGTGTTGGTCTGTAATAACTAGAGCATCAAAGGATGAGCCAATTTTGAAAAATTCTTTTTGGGTTTTCCCCATCGCTTTACGCCCATTAACAAGTGCGCTTTGGATAGCGAGGGCTCCATTGTTACCAGAGTATTCATTGCCAAATGTATTTCTACTATGTGTAGTCAATCGTTGTCCATAATCTAAAATTCGCAATTCTTCAAAAGGGTTTAGCCCAATGTGACTGTCTGTTCCAATTGACCAACTTCCTCCTTGATTTAAAAACGAAGCCATCGGGAATATTCCGTCTCCCAGGTTACTTTCAGTAGAAGGACATAAAACGACATTTGCCTTACTTTTTGCGATTGAAGTAATCTCGTTAGGTGTTAAATGTGTTGCATGAACCAAGTGAAAATCTGAATTTAAATTGATGTTTTTGTCGAGCCACTCCGCAGGTCTTAAACCTGTGTATTCAAAACAATCTTTAACTTCTTGAAGCTGTTCAGAAATGTGAATATGAAATGGAGTATCCCTTTTTTTATAATGACTTGTTTTAATAATGTTCTCAAGGCTTACACCTCTCATGGAATGGATCCCTAATCCGACATCACACGATGAATAGTTTTTTGACATTTTTTGAACCGCTTCAAATAAGTCCAAATAGTCATCAATAGATTTTGAAAGAAACCTTTTTTGTTCATTCTGGGCAGGCTTTCCAAATCCCCCTTGTTCATAGTAAATAGGAATAATAGTGAGCTTTATCCCTGCTTTATGTGCGGCACGAGCAATTCGTTCACTCAATGCTGCTTTATTTGAATAATGGCGACCATTTTTATCATGATGAACATAATGAAACTCAGCGACATGTGTGTATCCATGTCGAAGCATTTCTTGGTAAAGCATGGCGGCAATCGCTTCCATTTGTTCTGGTTCTAAGGAAAGTGCTAAGGCATACATAGATTGTCTCCAACTCCAGAAATCGTTGCGTTTTTTATTTGTAGAATGCAATTCAGCTAATCCAGCCATTGCATATTGAAAGGCATGCGAGTGGGCATTCTGAAAGCCGGGTAGGGCATACCCATTACATGTTGAATGATTTTGGGCGTCCACAATATCGATGATTTCCCCATCAGTATTTGTCGTAATGGTTACATTTTCACGCCAGCCGTCTGCTTGTAAAATGCCTTTAAAAGAAAATTCATTCATTTAGGTGAGTGATTAAATTTTGAAAAGTAGTCTTGAGTAAGGATTTGATTTCAACCGCTTTCTTCGCGTCATAGGTCATTTCCTTGTTTGACATGTAAAGATCTTTACACATTTCTAGCTGTAGGGCATGGATATTCGCCTCTGGTTCGCCTTTTGACCGTGTTATATAGCCGCCTTTGAACGGTGTATTGTGTTTCAATTCAAAATTCTGACTTCCTAATGATTTTAAACAGAGGTCTATAATGGGTTGTGAAGCTGTTTTTTGGTCATTGTTACCCAGGATGAGGTCTGGGAAGTTGTCTCTTTGAATCGTTTGTACATTTCTACGAATAGAATGTGCATCCCAAAAAACAACTTGACCAAATTCACTTTTTAATTCATCAATTAAGGCATCTATTTTATGGTGATAAGGCCAATAGTAGTTCTCAAGTCGCCTCTCAATTTCTAGTGAATTAGGCTGGTATGCATCTTTTTTATAGAGTTTTTCTCCAAGAAAAGTTGTGGTAGGGCACAGGGAAGTTATAATTCGTCCATCATTATAGAGGGATTGATTCTGGGGTGTTCTATTTAAATCGATGACCCATCTCGAGTAAACCGCTTTGATTACTGTTACTCCCAGCTCTTCAGCGAAATCATAAAGTGTTTCTAAATACCAATCCGTGTCATCAGGTGAGGAAATTAAATTCGCATTGTAATTGTCTTTTATTTCATTAGGAAAAGAAGTCCCACAATGAGGTATGCTTAGTAAAAAAGGTGCTTTCGTGATTTTAGGCTTGAATATTTGGAAAGGGGCATTCACTTCACTCATTTTTTATTTCTTTTAAATTAAGGAATTATTCAAACAAGCGTCTGGATTTTTTCTGGGGCATTGATCGGTTTCATCGTTCCTGAATCTAAAAAAACGAGTTCTGTAACGGCAGTTGCTATTAGATCTTTTTTTTCGTTTCTTATTTGATAAGTAAACTCTATTCTTGATGATTCTAGTTTTGAAATTTCTGTTTCAATTTTTAGCAAGTCATCGTATTTGGATGGAGAAATATATTTAATAGAAAAAGTCCTAACGGGCAAGAGGACCCCCTCCTCTTCGAGCATTTTATAGGAAACACCTTTGCTCCTAAGTAATTCAACACGAGCAACTTCTAGAAATTGGGCATAATTGCCGTAATAACAGAAGCCCATTTGGTCAGTTTCTCCATATCTCACTCGTATTTGTGTTACATGTTTGTTTTTTCCTTTCATTTTCCTATTAATAAAGCTAAAATAATATTACTTTAGGGAAGCTAAACTATTACTTTTCTCATAAGCGTTTTCCCATAAGAAAACATTTAACAAAGTCAATACCCCTAGTGGTTTTTTTTTAACTTTTTTATGAGAACATTTGTACTATGCAAAAAGTGTGTGAAAAACTGCATTTCACATGCGTTATTTAAGATCAAATTATTAATTTTTTCACTATGAGTAAAAACCACGAAGGTGCATGGGATTCCTGTCTAAAAGTAATAAAAGACAATATTTCATTGCAAGCGTTTAAAACTTGGTTTGAGCCGATTATCCCGGTCAAATTAGAAAATAATGTTTTAACGATTCAAGTACCTTCTTATTTTTTTTACGAATGGTTGGAAGAAAACTATATAACGCTTCTTCGAAAGGTTGTCAAAAAACAATTAGGTACTGAAGGAAGTTTGGAATACAGCATTGTTATGGAAAACAATAACAAATCCTCTAATCCTTACACTGTAAAGATCCCAGCTCATAGTTCAACGTCTTTAAAAAACTCACCTGTTAATGTTCCTATTAGTGGCCATGAAAAGCAGATAAGAAACCCGTTTGTGATTCCAGGTCTTAAAAAGTTGAATATTGAATCTAACTTGATTCCCGCTTTCACCTTTGAAAACTTTATTGAAGGGGAATATAATCGATTGGCTAGAGCATCTGGCTTTGCTGTTTCTAACAAACCTGGTGGTACAGCCTTTAATCCATTATTGATTTATGGTGGTGTTGGCTTGGGTAAAACTCACTTAGCACACTCTATTGGAATTTCGGTTAAAGAAAATTACCCTAACAAAACAGTCCTTTACGTTCAATCTGAAAAGTTTGCACATCAGTTTATAGATGCAATTAAGAACCAATCAACAAATGATTTCGTTCACTTTTATCAAATGATTGACGTGTTGATTATTGATGATGTTCAGTTTTTTGCTGGAAAGGAACGTACACAAGACGTTTTCTTTTCGATATTCAATCACTTGCATCAAAACGGAAAGCAAATTGTACTGACATCGGACAAAGCACCTGTTGAAATGCAGGGAATGGAGCAGCGCTTGTTGTCTCGTTTTAAATGGGGACTTTCAGCTGATCTAGGCACTCCAGATCTTGAAACGAGAATCGCAATTCTTCAAAAGAAAATGTACGGTAGCGGTATTGAGCTTCCAAAAGAGGTTGTTGAATACTTGGCATACTCTATAAATACAAATGTCAGAGAAATTGAAGGTGCATTAAATACACTTTTGGCACAAGCTTCGCTTACGAAAAAAGCGATCACTTTAGACTTGGCTAAGCAAATGGTCGATAAATTTGTTCGCAGCACCGCAAGAGAAGTCTCTATAGAATATATCCAGAAAGTTGTCTGTGACTATTTTGATCTTCCAATTGAAATGTTGAAGTCTAAAACAAGAAAGCGTGAAGTTGTTCAAGCGCGTCAGATATCAATGTACTTCTCTAAGAAAATGACCAAATCATCATTGGCTAATATCGGAGCACACTGTGGGGGTAAAGACCACGCGACTGTATTACATGCCTGTAGAACCGTTGTGAATCTTTCAGAAACGGATAAGCAATTCCGTCACTATTTGGAGGAGCTCGAAAAGAAATTAACCATTCAATAAAAAAAACATGAACTTTCCTATTTTACCGTTAGTATTAGCGGTTGTTGCTTTACTTCTTCTTTTAAAAACCTTCTTAATTGTTAAAGAAGCCTCAGCTGCCGTAATTGAGCGCTTTGGAAAATTTCAATCTGTTCGTACATCTGGTCTGTCTCTCTTGATTCCTTTTATTGATAATAAGGCAGCCTTAGTCAATTTACGTGTTCAGCAGCTTGATGTCACCATTGAAACAAAAACCTTGGATAACGTTTTCGTTAACCTTCAGGTTTCAGTTCAATATATGGTCCGAAAGGAATTCGTTAAGGAGGCTTACTATTCTCTAGAAAATGCCAAGAACCAAATTGCATCCTATGTTTTTGATGATGTAAGAGCAGAGGTACCTAAGCTAGAATTAGATGATGTATTTGCGAAAAAAGAGGATATCGCAATCGCGGTACAGAATAACATTTCTCAAAGCATGGCCGAATATGGGTATAAAATCATCAAAGCACTAATTACTGATATTGACCCAGATTCTAAAGTAAAAGATTCGATGAACAGAATCAATGCAGCCAAAAGAGACCGTGAAGCGGCTCATGAAGATGGTGAGGCGAAGAAAATCATGATTATTAAACAAGCCGAGGCTGAGGCAGAGTCTAAGAGACTTTCTGGTGAAGGTATAGCTCAACAACGTCTTGAGATTGTTAGAGGTTTCAAAGAATCTGTAGAAGATTTTAAAAAGTCATTGGACTCAGTAACTCATGAAGAAATAATGCAGTTTGTTTTGATGACTCAATATTTTGATACCATAAAGGATATCGGTGCAAATTCCAAAAACTCCTCTATTCTAATGCCACATTCCCCAGGAGGAATGAGAGAATTTCAAAATCAAATTATTTCAGGAACTTTTGTCGGCACTAAGTTGAATAAAAACGACGAAGAGGCGGATTCTTAAATTTTAGGGGCTATTAACTCAGTTGGTTTAGAGTGTCACCTTGACAGGGTGGAAGTCACTGGTTCGAATCCAGTATAGCCCACTTTCTTCAATCTATATTTATTTTCTTTATACCTGTAGTTGCAGATTCTGCAATTACTGTGACTTGAGCATTGTTGATCTCTGCTGGCTTGGGGTCGATGTAATATACCTTGGCACTTGGTTTTGCATAATGAATCAAGCGAGCAGCGGGATACACTTGCATTGAAGTCCCTATAATAATGATGATATCCGCATCTTCACATATTGAAATAGCTTTTTGTAATAGAGGCACTGCTTCACCAAACCATATGATATGGGGACGAAGTTGGTATCCTTTTTGACATTGGTCACCGATATTTAGGTCTTTTTTCCAATACTGAACATCTGATTGAAATTGTGTACTTCGAACTTTGAATAGTTCACCATGAAGGTGTAAAACAGAAGTGCTACCAGCCCTTTCATGAAGGTCATCAACATTTTGGGTAACAATGGACACTTTGTGATTTTTTTCGAATGCAGACAAAGCGAAATGGGCACTGTTCGGTTTAACTTCAAGTAATTGTCGGCGACGTTGGTTATAGAATTCTAAAACCAATGCTGGATTTTTTGAGAACCCTTCGGGAGAAGCGACCTCCATCACATCATGTCCCTCCCAAAGCCCATTACTATCTCTAAAGGTTTTCAGGCCACTTTCTGCGCTCATTCCAGCCCCACTTAATACGACTATATGTTTCATGAGTTCAATTTACAACAAAGTTCATTCTCCTAGAATATCCGGTTTTTAGATTAGTTCAATCGTGAAAAGTTCTAAATTCGTTACTTTAACTTTATTTCTAATGAAATTATCCGGCAGTCATCTATTCTCGATTTCATTTACAATCATTTCGTTGCTTAATTCATGCGTATTCAGTCAAGCATTGGGTATTGGTGGTGGGGTGAATCTTTCTAATTTACATTTTTTCGACCCTGATAACAACGGCTATTATGACAACTATAATTCTATAACGTCTTTACATGCGGGTATTTATTATAATCTTGACTTTAATGAAAGTATGGGGTTGAGACTTTGTGTGGGGTATTCGGCAAAAGGCTTTGAATACAAATCGGAAATCTCAAATGAATATACAATCGGTAATCAAGTCTTTTCTGAATACTCTAAAATACAATCTAAAACACGCTTGGATTATATTCAATTCACCCCGATGTTTAAGTATCGTTTAGAGATTGGTGAACTCGGCGCATTTTATGCATTGATTGGCCCCTATGTTAGTGTAGGGGTTTCTGGGAGGTCAACTGAGGAGCAGATGTACTTCTACAGTAATCCTTTTACAACTATTGATTTGAATGACTATAATAGTGAGATTATCCAATTTGGTAGGGATGGCGATGGTTATAATTATTTAGATTTTGGTTTTACACCTGGAATTGGTTTTCAATGGAATAAGGTTTTCCTAGAGGTTGTTTATGATTTTGGCCTCAATAACATTGACGCCTTTAACGATGAAGATTACAAAATATTCAATAGAACTATTTCTATAGAAATGGGCGTTGTTTTTGGAAAATAGTGGTCTTGAATGAGTTTAAATATTCCCTTTTTCAGAGAGCATGATGGCTACTGGTCTAGTGCTAGAGAAATGTGAAAATATGATCACCATAATCACCGTTATTGGAACACTTAAAAGCATTCCTGTTATTCCCCAAAGAGTTCCCCAGAAAGACAAGGCAAAAATGGCGACAAATGAACTTATGTTCAGTGTGTTTCCCATAAGCTTAGGTTCTAACAAGTTTCCTACAATAACCTGAAGGGTGCCTACGACTCCTAAAACCATTAAAAAACTTGACAAATCTCCAAATTGTAAAAGACAAAAGAATGCCGGGAAGAGTGTTCCAATTAAGGAACCGATGGTAGGGATGTAGTTCAATAAAAAGATCAGAAAAGCCCAAAAAACAGGAGCATCAATTCCTATAAATAGCAAGGCTATATAGCTCCCTAGCCCTGTTATAAAGCTCACCAAAGTTTTTAACCCAATATAACTTGTTACAGATTTTTCAATTTTTTCGAGTACATCATTTATTTTTTCAAATTGAGCTTTATTGTTAAATACAGATTTGAGTTTTTGTTGAAAATTCGCCTCCTCTAAAAAAATGAAAAGCGCATAAATAATGATGATGAATGTATTACTTAGTAAATCCGATAATGACTTAAAGATTTGCTTTAAGACCATTCCAAAATCGAAAGTACCGGTTTGGCTTTTTAAATAATCGACTAAATTGATCTGAAAGCGCTCATTGAATTGGGCAATCATATGTTCTATGTTTCCTTCATATAATAGATGTGATTTTGCTAATTCGTTAATATTTGTCATTAATATTTTCGATATAAAAGCCAAAATCGTGATAAGTAACAAGGATGGGATTAAGCTTTTTATCCATAGGGGGAAATATTCAGCGATAAATTTTACTTTATCCAAACCTTGTCTAATCTTACGGACAATGAACCAAAGTAATAAGGCAAACACAAAAGGGATCAATAGGTTTTTACCATAGATAAGAGTGATGACAATTGCTGTCATAGAGATAAAAAAGTAAGCAGTGCTTTTCATAGTACTTTAAAAGTAAGTAAAAGATTTTATTATAAATCGAGGTTTTTCACCTTGATTCTAGTTCCGAAATTTAACACTTTTGGGAATGTAGTTTTGGCGGTGCTGTCTATATATTTATTAGCGTCTTCTTTGCCGGTCTCATACTTCTATTTGGGCGCGATACCGTATAATCGTTTGAGTTAAAATAGTAAAATCGGTTTGGTAGATTAGGTTTTGTGTTTTTTAGTTCTTGTTGCAAAATGTTTTTTTAATTTCAATTTTAAATCATTTCAAGTACCTATTTAACAAGTCATTAACCGATTGATTCAAAGATTCATTTTCTATTGTCTTTATCTTTTCTGGCTCAAGCTTATGAAGCATGTTGATTTCCACACTAATCAAAGGCTTTTCATCAGGTGGCTCAGGAAATATATTTTGCTCTTCGAATAGTCTTCTTGTAACCCTAGCAACTTCAAGTGCTCCTTCAAGATCCCCTTCTTGCTCTAATAAATAAGCCAAAGCAATTAAACCATAAGCATCTTCGGATGTGGAATCCGCTTTTTGTCTTAGTGCATAATATTTTGTAATCAACCTTCGAGCTTCTACAAAATCGCCAGTTGCGGTAGAAACAAATGACTTATTAAAATGATCGATGGTAAACATACCCATGGCTCCTATAGATTCACTGATGGTCATACTTTCAATATAGTATGCTTCTGCTTTTTCCATGTTTCCAATCAATCGCCACATCTCAGCATTCATATGTGCTCGTTTCATCATCCATTTTTGGTCACCAGAGCTTTCAGAAAGCTGAGCCAATTCAATACTAAGTTCCGCTAGTCTGGTTGTATCGAAAGTTCTTTGAGCGTTTCTACATAATGAAGATAATGCACCTCCTACAAGCGTATCGTCATTAACGGCACGGCCATATTCCAAAACCTTATTGGCCAAATTTATAGATGCTTCATCATTGCCTTCTTTAAACTGTTGATAAGCTTCCTTAAGTAATTCCTTCG
>CAJJBU010000006.1 GCA_905182495.1 Flavobacteriales bacterium UBA952 | reverse complement strand
GGGAAGCGTATCCTCGGATTGTAACAAGCTACAATCCCTTCACGTACTTGCATTCATCAAGAATCCTAAGGGCTGATACTCCCACTGTTTTTATTGCAAATTATTGGATGCCTTTTTTTGCTCCTATGTATGTTTTTATGGCAAAGAGGTTTCATAAATCTGTATGCAAGGTGGCACTGATTCATAATTTGACGCCTCATGAAAAAACGATTCTTTGATCAAAAAATGAACCAATGGTTCGTAAATCATTTTGACTTATTTATTGTCCTTTCTGAAAAAGTCCGCCAAGATGTTTTAAGCTATAATCCAAAGGCCATATGTAAAGTCATCGGCCACCCGAAATATGAGCAATTCGGCGTATTGAAAGATAGGCAATCCCAAAGAAATAAATTAGGTATAGATAAGTCAGAAAAAGTGCTATTGTTTTTTGGATTGGTTAGGGATTATAAAGGCTTAGATCTTTTAATAGACTCCTTTGATTTTCTAGACGATTCCTACGTTTTACTAATAGCAGGCGAGGTATACGGAGATAAGAGAAAGTACATAGAGCAGATTGAAAAGTTAAAAGGTAACAAGGTCATTTTTCACGATACATTTATTCCGGACGAGGACGTTTCAAACTACTTTAGCGCGGCTGACTGTTGTGTTTTACCTTATAAAAATGGGACTCAGAGTGGTATTCAAGCCATTGCAAATTCTTTTCAAGTACCTGTTTTAGTCTCAAAAAATGGCGGATTACATGAAGGGGTAGTAGATGGTGAAAACGGCTTTGTTTTAGAATCACTTGATCCGGAGGGTATTGCGTCAAAAATAGACCATGTCTTTACGGGGGGTAAATTACAAATTGTTAGGGATAATTTGCAGCGTCAGCAATCAAGTAACCTAGATGAGTGGTCTGTTTTTGCTGATGAATTACTAAACTTTATTTCTGTCAAGAATCCAAACCGTTAAATCCTTTTAGAACAATCAATTAATTCCAATCTTATATAGGTTTTTATTTGAATATAAGTAATGTAAATTCTATATTTGCACGCTTATTAAAACATTAATCTGAAATCACATGCGCATTAAAGGATTCTTTTGGTTTTTAACCATTTTATTGACTGCTGTTTGTTTGTACCAATTGTCTTTCACTTGGGTTGCTAGCGGCGTTGAAAGCGATGCTGGAAAGACCGCCGATCAAACTGTTCTTAAAATTAAAAAGGAAGCCATGGCTTCCAACAATGGAATAGGCTTAGTTGGTACAAATAATGACACTATAGACTTTAACAAACCAGAGTCTGTTGAAATCGCAAAAGGAATTCTCGTTAATCAGATTCTAAGGGGTAAAGCAGATAAAGTAGTCTATCCTGTTTTGGGTTCTACTTTCTCTGAAGTTAAAAAAAGATCTCTTGCTTTTGGTTTGGATTTGGTTGGAGGAATGAGTGTTACCCTTGAGATTTCAACTCCTGACTTTCTTAAATCACAAGTAAAAAATCAAAATGATGCAGCGTTTAAAAAACCTTTCGAACAAGCTTTAAAGCTGAAAAGTGAGAATGCGTCCGCTGACTTTCTGACTTTGTTTTTTGATGCTTATAGTAAGTATAATGATGGATTGAAATTAAATGCCATTTTCTATGGAGAAGGTATTGAAATCACAACATCCGATGACGAAGTCGAGGCTTCATTGAGATTGCGGATCAGTGATGCCATGAACGGAATTGAAAACGTAATGAACAAACGTATTAATCAATTTGGTGTAGCACAGCCTAATATTCAAAAGGATGAGGCAAACAATCGTCTATACATAGAGCTTCCGGGTGTTCAGGATGAGCGAACTGTAGCCGAAAAATTACAATCTACAGCAAACTTAGAGTTTTTTGAAACGTATTCATTTGATCAAATTCAGTCTAATTGGAGTGAGGCAATTCGCTTGTCCATGCAAGAAGAGGGAATTGAAATCGATACAACAGAGGAAATAACTTTTGATGACCCAGCTGAAGATTCAGGGAATAGTTTAGCTTCATTACTACAGTCTGCTGGTGGCTATGCTGTTGGTTATGCTTCAGGTGATTTAGAGAAATCAAAAGTTTCTGCATTATTAAGTCGTTCAGACATTGCATCCTTATTTGACAGTCAGTTGCGATTTATGTGGGGAGCAGATAAAGATTTTGTTGACAATGCTAAAAAGAAAAAAGGTTGGTTTTTATACGCTTGTAGGGTTCCTGAAAATGGAAAGGCTAGAGTGAATGGCAGTCACATTTCGAGAGCAAGTCAAGGTTATGATCAAGTTGCTGGAGACATTACGGTAGATCTTTCAATGAACGATGAAGGGATGGATCAATGGGGTCGAATGACTTCAGAAAACATCGGTCGTCTCGTTGCTATAACCATGGATAATGTTGTTTATAGTGCACCGCAGGTACGTGGAGCGATTAATAACGGTAACACGCAGATTTCAGGAAGTTTTACGTTTGATGAAGCAAATGATTTAGCGGGTCTTTTGAATGGTGGTGCCCTTCCGGCTCCATTAGTTATTAAGGAAAAAACCAAAGTGGGTCCAACAATCGGAAAGGAAAACACACGTGCGGGTCTGATTTCTTTTGCTGTTGCTTTCTTAGTGGTATTACTATATATGTTCTTCTATTATGGAAAATCTGGTATTGTAGCTGATATTGCTTTGTTAGCCAACGTTGTTTTCATATTTGGATCATTGGCTTCTTTTGGAGCCGTGCTTACGCTAGCAGGTATCGCAGGTATTGTTTTGACTATTGGTATGGCAGTTGATGCAAATGTCCTAATCTTTGAACGTATCCGTGAAGAACAAGCCAAAGGAAAGGATTTATCAAGTGCAGTTCAAACAGGTTTTCAAAAGGCACTATCTTCGATTATAGATGCCAACGTTACAACGCTTCTTACAGCTATCGTTCTTAAAGTATTTGGAACGGGACCAATAGAATCATTTGCTACTACCTTAATCATAGGTATATTTTCTTCCGTATTTGCAGCCTTAGTTATATCGAGAATGATATTTGAATGGTACTTAGGGAAAGGGAAGACGATTGAATTTGACACGAAACTTACTAAGAATGCTTTTAAAGGAATGAATATAAACTTCCTTGACAAAAGAAAAGTAACTTATGTAATCTCAACGGTTCTTGTTGTTGGTTCTCTTGCATTGTTAGTGACAAAAGGAATTCCTAAATCAGTTGAATTCTCAGGTGGTAGAACCTATGCTGTCAAATTTGACAAATCAGCAGAGAATCAATCAGAATATATTAAAAAGCAACTTTCGGCATCGATGCCAGGGTCATCTGTTGATGTTAAAACAAAATCTAGTTCATTTAATGTGGAGATTACCACTAATTATTTATTGAACAAGGACAATGCAGAGAATGATGTCCGAGCAAAATTAACTGAGGCAATGGAGAGTTGTAAACCTAATCTTGGTGGTTATTATATTGAGCCAGAATCAAGATTCGTTTCCAATACTGTTTCTGCAGAATTAGAGGACTCTTCTAAAATATCGATTGTGCTTTCATTGATCATTATTTTCGCATATATCTTTATCCGTTTCGGAAAGTGGCAATATTCGGCAAGTGCAATTTTCGCTTTGTTTCATGATGTTATTATTGTTCTAGGTATCTTTTCTTTGTTGGGTGATTTACTACCCTTCAACATGGATTTAGACCAAGCATTTGTTGCGGCAATATTAACAGTGATTGGTTATTCTATAAATGATACGGTTGTTGTTTTTGATAGAATACGTGAAGATTTATCTTGGAAACAAGAAGCTGATTTTAAGTCTGAAATTAACGGTGCTTTGAATTCTACTTTGTCTAGAACAATAAATACTTCGATGACAACACTAGTTGTTTTGTTAATCATCTTTGTGTTTGGTGGTGCAGCGATTAAAGGATTTATTTTCGCCTTGATTATCGGTATCTTAGTAGGAACATATTCTTCTATGTTTGTTGCGACACCATTACTTGTTGATTTAACGAAGAAGATTCAAATAAAGAAGTCGTAAGATTTAAAAATGAATGTCTATCCATAAAAACATCACTGCTCTCTTAGGAAAATCAGTTTTTATTTTTAATCTATTAATCTGTTTTATTCTCTCGGGTCATTGCCTTTTGGGGCAGGTTGGTTTTTTAGATGGGATCGTATTACAAGATTCAGAACCACTAGAGTTTTCTAGAGTAAGTATTCCATCTCTTTCAAAAAATTACCTCTCCAATAATAAAGGAGAATTTCATTTTTCAGAATTACCTTTTGGATCTTTTGATGTTGTCATTACGGCAATTGGTTTAAAAGCGGTAACTAAAACTATTCTCTTAACCGAAGAGTCACCCAGGGTTCATTTGAAAATTATTCTTTCTGTACCGATAATGGAACTTGATGACATTGTTATCACAGGCACCAAAACCTATAAACGGCAAACCAATTCAAATGTTATTGTGAATGTACTTACAGGTGAGAGTCTCGAGGCTCTTCAGTCCTGTAATTTGGCAGAGGGACTTCGATTTCAACCGGGTTTGCGAGTTGAAACGGATTGTCAAACATGTAATTACACACAATTGCGTATGAATGGATTGGCAGGAGGCTATTCTCAGATCTTGATTAATGGGCGACCAATTTTCAGTCCTTTAACAGGTTTGTATGGCCTTGAACAGCTTCCTGTAAACATGATTGAACGCTTAGAGGTTATTAGAGGTGGTGGTTCTTCATTATATGGATCTAGTGCTATCGGAGGCACGGTTAATGTGATTACCAAATTACCGAGGGAAAATAATTTTGATCTTAATTATACATATCAGAACATTAATGCCTTGAGCTCTGATCAAATTTTAAATGGAAATTACACGGCTGTATCGAAGGATCGCAACATGGGCCTTTCTTTTTTTTTTAATAGTAGAAGACGTGAATTTTATGACCATAACGAAGATGGATATTCAGAGCTTCCTAAGCTCAATAATAATTCATTCGGGCTTACTTCTTTCTTCTTACCTAAAGAAAATCACAAGTTAGAGTTGAGTGTAAGTAATCTGAATGAATATCGATACGGTGGTGATATGCGAGAAGACCTTCCTGTTTATGAAAGAGGTCAAGCTGAAGAGCGAACACATCATGTTTGGATGGCTAGTGGAGACTATCAAATTAATTTCAATCAGGATCTTTCTTCTTTTATCCTTTATGCTGCCTACCAGTATACAAATCGTGACCATTATACAGGTATCTTCCCCAATGACTCTATAGACATTATCACACACATGGAAAACCCTCCTTATGGAGTCTCGGATATATCTACTGTTAATACGGGCATTCAATTAAACCATAAGTTGGTCGATTTTCTTGTATCAGGAGAAAATGTAATCACCTTTGGAGCTGAATTTTTGCGTGATGTCGTTTTTGATGAAATACCAGCCTATAATTATTTGATTGATCAGCAGCTTAACGACATTGGATTGTTTCTTCAAAGTGATTGGGCCTTATTGCCAAATTTAAATCTCTTATCTGGTTGCCGGGTAGACGCACATAATTTGGTAGACAAACTCATTTGGAGTCCTCGCGTTTCGTTGCTTTACAAACTGAAAAAAAACACGCAATTTAGACTGAGTTATGGAGCCGGTTTTAGAGCGCCTCAAGCATTTGATACGGATTTACATATTGCCTTTGCTGGGGGTGGAGTCTCTCGAGTTACCTTAGCAGATGGTTTACATGAAGAACGTTCGGAAAGCTGGAGCGCTTCCGTCAATTTTGATAAGCCTTACGATAACTTTATTGCAGGGTTCACCATCGAAGGGTTTTATACAAAATTGGAAGACGCATTTTTTTTACAGCCAAATGGAGAAGATGAATTTGGTTACCTTTTCGAAAAACAAAATGGCCAAGCAGCCATTGTTCAAGGGATAACTGTGGAGCTAAGAAGTAATTACAAAAGAAAGTTACAGCTTGAAGCTGGATTTACAATTCAAACGAATGAATTTGAAGAGACTGTAGAGTATATAGAAGGTGTGCAGGGTTTAACGAGGTTCGTGAGGACTCCTAATGATTATGGTTTCGCTGTTTTAAATTTCAATCCAAATAAGCGGTTTGGCATGAATTTAAATTATGTTTATACGGGTAAGATGTTAGTTCCTCATTTTTCGGGAGCCCCTAATCAGTCAGATAATGAGATTATTAATGCGGATTCATTCTCTAATGTAAGTGTAAAGTTTACTTATTCGATGGAAATTAAAAAGTCCAAAATTAAACTTGATTTGTATTCGGGAATAAAAAATATTTTTAATGATTACCAGGATTCTTTTGATGTTGGTAAAAACCGAGATAGTAATTTTATTTATGGCCCAGCCCAGCCTAGGACTTTTTTTGTGGGCATAAAAATTAGTTCAAGTAAACCGTAACTCTTTTTACTTTAGTTTGAACAAAATAGGTAACTTGTTTTTTATAATAAGTAACATGTTAAAGATTCTATTATCGCCAGCAAAGTCAATTTCTAAAGAGCGCATATCAATTGGAAAACCAACAATCCCTATCCTAGATGATAAGGCCTCCGTTTTGGCTTCAAAGCTCAAGCTTCTTGAGCCGCATGCACTTTCAAACTTAATGTCAATTTCACCTGCATTAGCAGAAATGAATTGGTCTCGATTTCAGGATTGGACAACATTTCACAGTAATAAACTGCCCATACAGCCTGCTTTAGCTTTTACAGGGGAGGTTTATAAGGGGCTAGATGCTCATTCATTTAACTTAGAGGAGTGGAATAGAGCGCAGGCTTCAATACGGATACTCTCGGGGCTCTATGGTCTTTTAAAGCCCTTAGACGGAATACATGCTTATCGATTAGAGATGGGTACGAAACTCAAAGTAAATTCTACGATTAAGAACCTCTATGAATATTGGAATGAGGATTTGACCAATGAATTTCTAAAAGAACTATCATCCGATGATGTTGTTGTAAATCTTGCATCCAAAGAATATTCAAAAGTCTTGAATTTTTCAACTATACCAATTCCTATTATAACTCCTTTATTTAAGGACTTTAAAAATGGAAAACTTAAAACAATTATGATGTATGCTAAAAACGCAAGAGGGAGTATGGCACGTCATATCATTAAAGAAGGTGTTACGAATTGCCAAGATCTTAAAAGGGCAGATATAAAAGGATATAGGTATGCCGAAGAATTGTCTACTGCTGCGGAATGGGTATTTATACGTTAAATTCGAAGTTGTCGTTTTTTTCTAGAATGTCCCAAGTGTGGTCTGCCAGTAATTTTACGCTTGCTACAAAATCAAAAGAATTTACTTTTCTGCCCCACTGATTTGGGCCAATAAGAGACAGAAGGAACAGACCGCTTTCTCTTTTATACAGATGATAGGTGTGATTAATAAATGGCTCAAATCTAGATTCTGCGGAATAAATAAACTCGGAAATCTTTTTACGGTCATTTAGCCTTTGTGCTTGGTTGGCTAGAAGTTGCATTTGCTCATAGATCTGACCTAATTGCATATCGGTTTGATGGTCCATCGCATTTAGCGCGCGGCTTTTGAGCTTGCCTTCGTCCTCTGGTTTGATCAGTGCACTTCCTGCGTGGTGTCCATATTCTAGGTTATGGGGGTTTTCCGTAACCTTGTCAGGGTCTATTGGATTTACAAATACCTTTGATTCTTCTTTCTTTTTCATCCTAAAAATAGCTAGCAAGTTTTTTACCTACCTGAGCGCCTAAAGCAACACCCATTCCTCCCAATCTAACACCGATCGCTGTGTTATTGTTCAACATCTTTACTATCGGACTTTTTGTTTTTCCAACCCCCATGATTCCTGACCATGAATATTCAATAGACCACGGCTGATTAGGAAGAATGATCGTATTAAGTAATTCTTGAAGTTTGTTTTGTATTTGATCAGTCGTTCCAAATACTTCAGTAGTTTCTCCATCTATGTCAATATTCCGTCCGCCTCCTAATAGAATCCGATCACCTACATTTCTAAAGTAATAATAGCCTTTTTCAAAATGAAATGTACCTTTTACCTTTAAATCCTTGATTGGGTTGGTAACAAGGACTTGTGCCCTTGCGGGGAGTATGTCCTCATTAATCCATTGTTTGGCGAATCCGTTAGTGGCTATGATACAATTTTCAGTTTTGAGTGTCCCGTATTTTGTTTCAATATGAACCTCTTTTGATGAATTCTCCATTGAAAGTGCTTCAATACCATAAAGTACCTGTATGTTATTATGCGTTACTTCTTTATGAAGGGCTTGAACCAGTTTGCCAGTATGAATAGCCCCTTCTAATTTATTACAGTAAGACGTTTGTATATGTTCAAATCCGAATTTTTCAGAAATCTCTCCATCCTCCCCATAAATATTAGAAATCCCGGTGATTTCTTTAGATTTAGTATTAATATATTCAATGAATTCATTGTCGATATCATTCTTCACACCATTTTCAATAAGATCCCATGATTTACATGGTTCATAATCGAAAGTTGTTTTATCAACAAGGTCAAATAATGACTTTAGACCATGGTAACGATTTGAAAAGGTATCCCAAACCGTATTCTCATCAATGTTTTTTAAATCATCATACAATTCGGTCGGACTTCCAAAGCAGGTAAAACCGGCATTTTTAGAGCTTGCACCAGTGGGTAAGTATCCGCGTTCCATGATGACTATTCGGGCATCATTGTGTTTTCTCCTTAAATAAAGAGCTGTACTCATTCCTACAATGCCAGAACCGATTATTAGAAAATCAATTTTCTCAAAGTAGGATAATTTCTCCCAAAAGCTTAATTCATCAAATCGAAGCATTTTTTTATTCGTCTTTTTTACGCATTTTTGTATAAGTGCAACAAATTTAGTTTTTTACGTTTATGAAGCACAATTGAAACAAGATTTCTATGACCAAGGTTATTTTCTTTTTCGCGATACTATTTTCAATGGGAGCTAATGCCCAAAAGGAATTGGAGATTTCTTTAGAGGGGTATATTAATAATTTCACTTCGAAACAAAAAATATTTGGTGCATCGATGTATATGTTCCAGAATGGAAGAATGGTTTCGAAATCTCTTTCCGATAATAAAGGGGTCTATTTTATTAGCGGTTCAATAAAAACCAATATACCATTTGAGGTAATGGTTTCAAAACCAGGATATATTTCAAAAAAGGTTTTATTAGACTTCAATGAGCTAAAAGTTAAAAATCCGAATGGAATTCTTCAGGCCATGGAGGAATTGGTCATTGAGTTGTTTGAAATTCGTGAAGGAGCTGATCTTGATTTTGTTAAAAACACGTACGCTGAAAAATTCACTTGGGACCCCTCTAGAAATATAGCCGTACCCGAAGAGAAATATAAGAAAGATATTGAAGATGAAGTTCTGAAAAAATATGCTGAGGCAAATCAGGGCTCAAAGGCAGAATCATTTAAAAAGAAGCTCTCTGGTGCTTTGAAAAACAAGGATTATTCACTGGCGATAGTCTTCATTGATTCGGCTCTTGTTTATGAACCGAATAACGCAGTGTTACAGTCAAAAAAAGAAGAATTAGCATTATTGCTTGTAAAAATTAAAAAGGATAAAGAGGATAGAGAACAGTTTGAAGTATTCAAAAGGAAAGGCGACGAGGCATTTGCCTTAAGTGACCTTGATGAGGCTGAGGCAAATTATAATAGTGCATTAGCGATTATAGATGATGGCCAAGTAAAGTATCGATTGGGTAAAATTGATGAATCTCGTAATAGAGATCAGAAACAGTCAATTGATAACATAAAGCTTATTGCATTGAGGTCAGCAGTTGATTCTTTACGTTCGCTAAATCTATATGAAGATTGTGTTACCAAATTAAAGGCAATTCAAGTGCTTGACCCTGGGCAACGCATAAAGATTCAAACTGAAATAAAAGCGATAAAAAAAGAGGCTCAAAATCACAGATTCTCTTCTTCTATAGAAAAGTATATTGCTAGAGCACAGAATCAAAATTCCACAGATTCTTTAGATGCGGGCTTATCTAGCTATAGAAAAGCAGAAATGCTTATTCAAAAATTATCAGATCAACCATTGATTAATACCTATTCCGGTCAAGTTGAAAACGGAATTGCTCAAATTTCAAGTAAAAAGTTTTCTGAGCAAGAAGCCTTTAGAAAACAAATGGAAAAGGCATATAGTAATGTTTTTAAAGGTCGCGAATTCTATGACCTTGCCAATCGAATCCTTGATTCACAACCCATGAAAACACGGTCAAAAGACCCAAAAGTAATCGCGCTTAAAAAGCAAATCAAGAGTCTTGAGGAGATGTATAACTTAAAAGACCAGGCTTTTGCAAAGCTTGATTCCAAAAAATCAGAAGCTCTAGTGGACTTAAAGAGCGCATTTAAAATTGCAAATGCGAATTATAGAATCATCCCTGCCGAGGATCTGAGTCAAATGAAAGATTCACTAACTAGTTGGTCCGGAGGTTCTGATTTTATAACGAGTGCAAATACACCGACAACAAGATCCTCAAATTCTGGAGTGGTTGTTCAATCCCCTGGTCAGCTTCACAGTGGTTCTGAATTTGAAGCATTTAATGATTTAGCCGTGACAATCAAGCAGAAAAAGAGTGATCCACTAAAGGATTTGCAAGACGTTCGTAATGAAATAGAATTTGAAAAGTTCTTTGCACAAACAACGGATGGTGTTAGAAACGAAGCTTCTGCAAATGAGATGAAAACCTATTTAAATGTAATTGAGCTTAATCAAAAAGAGGTTAATAATCAAAATATAATCTTACAAAAAGATTTTGATGACGCTAGGCAACGTTTAGATGCGCAAATTAAATTGAAAGAGGAAAATGCAGTTGAGCAACAGCAATTATCTGCACTACAAATAGAAGAATGGAACACCGAGAAGGATTACATGCTTGAGATGGCATTGTTAAGTGCGAATCAAAGAAATGAGTCTTTTACTTCAAGGCAGAACTTATTGGAGAATGAGCGTGTGCTTATCGAAAGACAAAATCATATAGATAACGATGAAAGATTAGAGGGTAGCCGCGTACAAATGCAGCGTTTAGGGTTTGAACAGCAAAGAAAGGATTCTTTAGCAAAAGTTGCTGGAGAAGAACGGATAAAGGCAATCGAAAGTTTAAAATCCTCTACACCCGATTATGCAACACAAGCTAATTTTTTAAAGGATGAGAATGGTATCTTATTTCCATCGAACAAAATGACTCAGCGTGTTTTTAAAAGAAGCAATTCTCAAGGTGATGTAACCTCTGTTACAATCCAGAGAGTGGTTGTGGATGTAAATGGTTATGGTGTCGTTTATGAGCAAACCACGAATGAAAGTGGCAGGCCTTTCTATACAAGAAATAACGCAGCAGTGACTGAAGACATTTGGTTTAACGGATCAACCGGAATCGATGTTATCGAGGATTAAACCCTTTTCTTTCCTTGTATTATTTATTCTCTTTCTGGGTTGCGATAGCAACACCACAAGTACTGATTATAAGATGTATAGGCTTTCAGGATCTGCGCAAGGTACAACTTATACATTACAGGTTTTTGATACGAACCTTAATTTTAGCCAAAAGGATATCGACAGTATTCTTTATGCTTTCGACATGAAACTTTCCACTTATGTCAATACTTCATTAGTATCTCGTTTTAATCAAGCATCTTTCAAAGACACCCTTTTGAAACAGCAAGATGCTTTCACACAAATGTTGCTTTTAAGTGATACGATTTTCAATTTGACTGATGGCTATTTTGACCCTTCGATCAAGCCTATAATAGACATCTGGGGCTTTGGCGATGGGCGTGAAAATATACCATCTAAGCATTCCTTAGATTCTGCAAGAAAACTTGTGGGGTATGCGAAAGGTTTGCATTTTGATTTTCATATCGTTGGAGAAACTATTCTGTTTCAAAAGAAGACCCCTAGTTTTCAATTGGATTTTAATGCAATAGCTCAAGGCTATTCAGTTGATCTATTGATGAAGTTTATCAAAAGTAAAGGTCACGATGATGTTTATATCGAGCTCGGTGGTGAAATCAAGTTGTCAGGAACAAAGGGACAAAATAAAAAATGGAAAATAGGGGTAGAGACACCTCGTGAGAATAATTTAACTTCTGAACAGGTTGTTCATTCTGCCTTCTCTCTTTCAGATTGCGCCATAGCGACTAGTGGAAATTATAGAAAATACTTTATTAAAGATGGTGAGTTGTATGCACATACGATAAACCCAAAAACAGGAAAGCAGAATAGGCACCAACTTTTATCGGCTACTGTGGTTTCTGAATCTTGTGCATTTTCCGATGCCTTAGCAACTTACTTCATGGTTGTTGGCTTAGATCAAAGTAAATTATTTCTTGAAAAACATACTGATTTGGCTGTTGAAGTATATTTCATTTATTCTGAAGATGGCAAATTTAAAAGCTATTGTTCTGAAGGTCTTGTGGGATTTCAAGAGGATTATAATTAATAGTCCTCTGTCAGTAACTCTTTGAATCCTTTCTAATTGGTCCGTATTTCATTTTTACTTTAGTGTAAAGTTTGAAAATGAAAGTACATTTTATAGCCATTGGTGGAAGCGCGATGCATAATCTAGCTATTGCACTCAGTAGAAAAGGAATTGAGGTTTCTGGTTCTGATGATGAGATCTTCGAACCATCCCGTTCCCGTCTTTTCAATCAAGGAATTCTACCAGAAAATATGGGGTGGAATGCTGAAGGAATTGATACTTCGCTAGATGCGGTTATTTTAGGAATGCACGCAAGAAAAGATAATCCTGAATTATTAAAGGCAAAATCCCTAAAGATCCCCATTTATTCTTATCCAGAATACCTTTACGAAGAAAGTAAATCTAAAAAAAGAATCGTTATCGGTGGCAGTCATGGTAAAACAACGATCACTTCCATGCTTTTACATGTTTGTAAAAAGGAATCTGTAAATGTAGATTATATGGTTGGTGCTCAGCTTGAAGGATATGATTGCATGGTCCGTTTGACCGATGAAGCAGACTTTATGATCTTAGAAGGAGATGAATACCTGAGTTCTCCAATAGATCGAAGACCTAAATTTCATTTATACAAACCAGACGTGGCACTCATTAGTGGTATCGCTTGGGATCATATAAATGTATTTCCGACTTTTGAAAACTACATCTCCCAATTTGATGTTTTTTGTTCGGTCATAAAGGAGGGGGGGCATCTCGTCTACAACCTTGAAGATTCAGAGGTCAATAAACTAGGAGATAAGTATCGAGGTAGACTTCAGGTTCAGGGGTATGGTGTGCCGATTTTTGAAACACTAGATGAAGGCACTATGGTGATGTATAATGCGAAGTCATATCCAATGAAAATCTTTGGAAGTCATAATTTGCAGAATATGATGGGTGCTATGCATCTTGCTGCGCATCTTGGCATCTCCAATAATGACTTTTTAAATGCGATGGCTGACTTCACCGGTGCGGGTAAGCGCTTGCAAAAAGTGATTGAAAAGGATTCCTTTGTTATGTTTAATGATTTTGCACATTCCCCCTCGAAGCTTAAAGCAACTACGAATGCGGTACGAGAACAATATGGGACACGTAAAATTATAGCATGTATGGAGCTTCATACTTTTTCATCTTTAAGAAAGGATTTCCTTCCTTTTTACAAAGGGTGTATGGAGGCTGCTGATCACGCTTTGGTCTATTTTAGTCCAGAAGTTGTAAAACATAAAAAGCTAGATCATCTCACGGTAGATGAAGTCCAGAAATCTTTTGGAGGTCATGTTATCGTCAAGAACAACACTGAAGATGTACTGCGTTTTATCAGGGCATTAAACCATGAGAATACGGTATTGCTTATGATGTCCTCAGGCGATTTTGATGGTATTGACTATGATCTTCTAGGAGAAGAACTTATCGGTTAAACATTACGAAAAATAACCCGACGAAAGATTAAAGAGAGAACTAAGCTATTTAATGTCGCGTAAAGTAAAAGTCCTAGTAAAGAAACGGTCATAGTAAACTGTGCAGAATAATAATTATTCATACTGTCCATTACTTTTTCTCTAATTTCATCACTAGAGCTATTTTCCATCCCAGGATTAGATTTTCTGAAATCAGCAACCGCAACTTCGTCATTCATTCGTAATTCTATTTCAGTAATTTTTGAACTATTGAATTCTGGATAGATTGACTGGTAATAAAAATAGATAAAACTGCTTACGATTACCGCGTACAAAACCCCAGGGATCATTGCTGTTTTGACGTCTTCAAGTAAGTTTGAACCTGGCTGCTGCCTTTTTTTGGCATATAAAGCAATAGAAATAGCTAGGGTTACAAATAACATGTTAGCGAAAACAAAAGGCTTAAGATCCGTCAGGAAGACATTGAAACTAAATGCACTTAGCTTAAGAATGATCCATAGCAAAGCAAATCCTACTCCAATTTTAATAGGTGTTTTCATTAGCTATTCATTGAAACAAGGAATTCCTCATTTGAAACGGTATTCTGCATGTGGTTTTTCAAGAATTCCATGGCCTCAACAGGGTTCATATCGGCAATGACTTTTCTCATTAACCAAATACGTTGCAGTACGTCCTTACTTAATAAAAGGTCTTCTCTTCGAGTTCCTGAAGCCGTAATATCAATAGCCGGATAAATTCTTCTGTTTGATATTTTACGATCCAACTGAAGTTCCATGTTACCCGTTCCTTTGAACTCTTCAAAAATAACTTCATCCATTTTAGACCCAGTCTCAGTAAGGGCAGTTGCCAATATTGATAGTGAGCCGCCATTTTCTATTTTTCTAGCTGAACCGAAGAATCTTTTGGGTTTGTGTAGTGCATTTGCATCAACGCCACCAGAAAGAACTTTACCCGATGCAGGAGAAACCGTGTTGTATGCTCTTGCTAATCTAGTTATTGAATCCAATAAAATACAAACGTCATGACCGCATTCAACCATTCTTTTTGCTTTTTCAAGAACGATATTAGCAACCTTCACATGTCGCTCTGCAGGCTCGTCAAATGTTGACGCAATGACCTCAGCTTTTACACTTCGAGCCATGTCTGTAACTTCTTCAGGTCTTTCATCAATTAAAAGAACAATTAAGTATGTTTCTGGGTGATTTGCCGCTATCGCATTGGCAACGTCTTTTAATAGCATGGTTTTACCCGTTTTGGGCTGGGCTACAATCATTCCTCTTTGTCCTTTTCCGATCGGGCAGAACAAATCCATAATACGCGTTGATAATGTTTCTTGCTTATGCCCCGTCAAATTAAATTTTTCCGAAGGGAAAAGAGGTGTGAGATATTGAAATGGTACTCTATCTCGGATATATGAAGGGTCTCTTCCGTTAATTGATTCTACACGTACTAGTGGAAAGAATTTCTCCCCTTCTTTAGGCGGACGAATCGTTCCCTTTAGTGTATCTCCGGTTTTTAAACCAAATAGTTTTACCTGGTTTTGAGAAACGTAAACATCATCAGGCGAAGGCAGGTAGTTGTAATCCGAAGACCTTAAAAATCCATAACCATCTTGAATCACTTCAAGCACGCCTTCTGCAGATACGATTCCTACTAAATCATAGTTGCTTTTATTTTCCTTAGCTGGACGGTTGTCTTTGTAAGGAGGTTTTTTATGTTCGTTTTTTGTAGTTTGTTCTACTTTTTTAGCTTCTGAAGTTACCGGTGCATTATTTTCCTTTGGTTTATTTTCATTAGCCGCCTTATTGACAACCGCTTTTTCTCCCTGTGGTTTTTCTTCTGGAACTTTTTCTTCTTTAGCCTTCTTGACAACCGCTTTTTCTTCCTGTGGTTTTTCTTCTGAATCTTTTTCTTCAGATTTAGAATCTTTTACCGGCTTAACTTCCTCGGTAACTTCTTCATTTGTCGGTTCAATTTTTACAGAATCAACTTTTGTTTCAATTTCTGCTTTTATACGCTTCCTTGTCCTTTTTTTGGCAGGAGAAGGTTTTTGAGATTCATCTTTTGAGGGAGAACTATCTGTTGATTCATTGTTAAACAAATCTTTAGCATCTTCAGAGGATGTGTTTTCCATTATTTTCTAATTAAGTTAAGGTTGGTTTAGATGTTTTGCGACGAGATTACGTCAAATGTGTATGGTTGTTATAAATACTTCAAAAAGTTAGTCTATTCATAAAATCTTCAGGAATAGAGGGGGAATTAAAAAAGAGATCAGAAAATGAACCTTTACACCACAAGTTTAGCAATTTCCATTGACATATCAATAAAAAAGGTATAATTTATGTTTTGCGTTTCTTCTTTTTTGCCGCAGGAAAAAGTATGTTGTTAAGGATCAGTCTATAACCGGGAGAATTAGGGTGCAGGTTGAGGTCTGTAGGCGGGTCTCCGACGAAATGCTGATAATCTTCTGGATCGTGACCTCCGTAAAAAGTCCAAGTTCCTTGTCCCATCTCTCCGTGAATATATCGCGCTGTCTCCGCTGCTTTCGTTTCGCCCAAAATAAGGACACTTGACTTAATTAAGTCTTTTTTAAAGTCCGTAGTTTGGCCCATGAAACCTTTGATTACATCTTGGTGACATTGTGTTAGCATAGTGGGTACAACATCCCATTTGGCTGAAAAGTCAAATAGAGTGAATTCATCTATCTCTTTAGGTATTGTTTTATTTGCCCTCAAGTAGGTTCCGTCAATATCAGAATATTCATAAATCATAGGGTTTTTGGTGAGCTTAAAGTCTTTAAAAGCAAAAGTTTTTGCGTAATCAAGTTGTTGGTCGCTATTCGCATCTGAAGGATCTCCATCAAAAACACTTTCACAAATATCCGTGTTCTGGGCGGCTAGGGCGATATCAAAGCTATCTGTTCCGCTACACATCGTAAATAAAAACCCACCTCCGATCACGAAATTTTGGATGTTTTTTGCTACTGCTAGCTTTAGCTCGGACACCTTTTTATAGCCAAGCATTTTTGCATTTCCTTCCGCAACATCTACTTGTTCCTGATACCATTTTTGATACCTGGCAGACCTATAAAACTTACCGTATTGTCCTGTAAAGTCCTCGTGGTGGAGATGAAGCCAATCATATTCAGGAAGCTGCCCCATGACAATAGCGGAGTCATATATTTTTTCATAGGGAATTTCTGCATATTCTAATACCATGGTTACGGCATCGTCCCATGGCTGTTTATTCGGAGGTGTGTAGACTGCTATTTTCGGAGGTTTTTCTAATTGAACCACCGCCATATTTACCTCGGGATTTGAAATTTCACTTTTAATTTGATTCACTTGACCTTCAGTAAGTATTTGATACGAAACTCCTCGAATCATGAGCTCTTCTTCAATGGTAACCAAATGCGGCATTAAAAAAGCCCCACCTCTGTAATTCAAAAGCCATTCAACGCTGACCTCTTTTTCTATGACCCAAAATGCGATACCATATGCCTTGAGATGGTTCTTCTGCTTTTCATCCATGAAAATCATCAATTGTGTAGCATTCACATAAGAAAATGACATGAAAAAGAGTATAAAAAAGAGACGAGACTTCATTTTCAAAAGTCGTTTTGATCCATATCGGTCTTGTTGAAATCTCCTAAATCTTCTGATTTTTCGCTCTGATTCATTTTGCTTTTTACCGTGTAAGTTGAGTTTTCAGGATTGAGTGCTTTTGACTTGCCGTCCATACCTTGAAGCTCGTCATAGTTGGGTATTTCGTTCAAGTTATCAAATCGTGCATATTGATCAATAAATCGCAGTCTTACTTTTCCTTGTGCTCCGTTTCTATGTTTGGCAATAATAATTTCACCGATTCCCGTGTTATCTTCTCCTGAATCACTATCTGTAGTGAAGCCATAATAATCAGGTCTGTATATAAACGATACAATATCGGCGTCTTGTTCAATAGCACCTGATTCTCTAAGGTCAGAAAGAATAGGTCTCTTGTCACCACCACGTTGCTCTACAGAACGACTGAGCTGAGCCAATGCTATAATCGGGACATTAAGTTCTTTTGCAATTTCCTTAATGGACCTTGAGATTGTTGAGATTTCTTGTTCTCTATTGCCATTACTTTTAGCGCTTTCACTTGTTTTGGCCGACATCAACTGTAAATAATCAATAATGATAAGTTCAATATTGTGTTGTGATTTTAAGCGCCTACATTTTGCTCTGAAATCAAATATGCTAAGGCCAGGAGTATCATCTATATATATCGGAGCTGTAGACAATTTCTTTATTCTTGTATGAAGTTGCTGAAATTCATAATCCTTCAGATCTCCCTTTCTTAGTTTCTCACCTGACAAACGAGCCTCACTCGCAATTAGTCTTTTAACGAGTTGAATACAGGACATTTCTAATGAAAATACGGCGACTCCCATATTGTGATCAACAGCCGTGTTTCTTGCCATAGACAAGACAAAAGCTGTTTTCCCCATACCAGGTCTTGCCGCCAATACAATCATATCCGATCTTTGCCAGCCTGCTGTAATCTTGTCTAATTCATGAAAACCAGAAGGTACACCTGAAATCCCTCCTGTGTTTTTCGATGCTTTTTCTATTTCTTCAATCGCCTCGTGAATCACATTTTGCATCGTTGCGGCTTGTTTACTCATATTGGTTTCTGCAATCTTAAAAAGATTGGTTTCTGCGGTGTTGAGTAATTCGAAAACATCTTTTGTATCATCGTAAGAATCTTTGATAATATCACTACTGACTCGAATTAATTCTCTTTTGATGTGCTTCTCAGATATAATTCTTGCATGGTACTGAATGTGCGAAGAAGAGGCGACTCTATTGGTTAATGAGGAAATATATGCAGCGCCTCCAGCGGCCGCTAATTCACCCGTTTTTTGAAGTTGTGCTGAGACTGTAACAAGATCAATAGGACTTGTACTTGCAAATAAGGAGTGTATTGTTTTGAAGATAATCCGATGCTTAGGATCGTAAAAGCTGTGCTCATTTAAGATGTCGATTGTATTATCGACAGCATCTTTTTCAAGCATCATGGCACCAAGTACAACTTGTTCAACATCAATAGCTTGAGGAGGAAGTTTACCCATGTCGTTAATCAGACTTGATGTGTTTTTGAGTCGTTGTATTGGTGTCTTTTTTCCTTCTGTCGCGTCCATAAAACAAATATAGGAATTCGCGAGTCTATACGTCGTTCTTTTAAAAATATAATTTATTCACATCTTTTTAAGATAGCTTATCAACAATTGTTGATTTATTTAAACTCCTTTAGCGCCTTTTTGGTGCCAATTTCTGAGGTAATGAAATCAAGTAAGAGTTTAGGATTCCTGGCAGGAGAGTATTCTCTACCATAGAAAATAATTTGAAGATGAAGCTTATTCCATATCTCTTCAGGGAATGTTTTTTTTGCATCTCGTTCTGTTTGAACGACATTTTTGCCAGATGTTATTCCCCACCTGGTAAGTAAACGATGTATATGTGTATCAACAGGAAACGCGGGTTGACCAAAGGCTTGTGAAACGACTACTGAGGCTGTTTTATGTCCCACGCCTGGTAACTCCTCCAAAAGTACCATGTCTTCAGGTACGCTACCGTTATATTTTTCCACCAAAATCATCGAAAGTTCCGATATAGCTTTTGATTTTTTTGGAGAAAGTCCACATGGACGAATAATAGCGCGTATATCGTCCACATTTTTCTTGCTCATGTCATATGGATTGTTCGCCAACTCAAATAGGGCAGGAGTGATTTTATTCACCCTTACATCTGTACATTGTGCAGAGAGGAGCACGGCAATTAAAAGTGTATAAGGATCTTTGTGGTCTAGAGGAATAGGTGTTGTGGGATAAAGTAATTCTAGCTCACTGATAATGTATTTTGCTTTTTCTTTTTTAGTCATATTAATCTAGTCCAAATTGAAGTACATGAAACATGATTGGATGCTTAGCGACGAAATAGACCAACCATGGCGTTGTGACAATTAGACAGCTAAAATGCAAGAAAACAAACCACGCGTTATTTTTTCTAAACAAAACATAAAACACAAAGGGCATTAGAGAAACAAACAATACGATTTTGTACCCCCAATAAAAGCTCGGTGTTATTGGTGAATATAGAATTTTTTGTGATTGAATTTCACCTTCGTGGTCGTAATTTATGAATAAACCATGCTTCAGGTATTTACTTTCAAAAAGAACGAATTCCGACTTTCCTCTTATACTTGAATGTGTTTCATCAACCGTAAAATCTCCTTCTATTGTTGTTATGGAGTTGTTTGTTGAATAATTTTTAAAACCCGTAACCTTAATTTTTCTTTGAACCGGTTCAGCAAATTGATCCGCAATCATAAATAGGCTTATGATTAGACCAATTAGCGCATTAATACGAATCCAATTTCTCCGCCACCCAAGTCTTAGGCTCTTATAAAACTGTTGAATTTCTATTTCTTTTTTTAATTGACGTTCTGCATATTTCTTTTTGCTTTGTTCTCTGTATTTATTCCATTTATTTTCGCGTGTAGATGTATTGTGGCTATTCGGCTTGTTTTTCGTTTTTTGAGGTTCTGTTAAAGCTTCATATGCTTGATTTATTTCAAGATATTTCTCATGAGCTTTAGGGTCATCTGTAACATCAGGGTGGTATAACTTGACTAAAGCCCTATAGCTCTTTTTAATTTCAGCTTTAGAAGCACCTTCGGGTAGGTTTAGGATTTCATAATATGTTTTTCCAGACAAATCCTTTCGTTTTAATTGCTGTTTTATTCCTGTCCAATTTTCCGTTGAGCGTTTTCTCAAATTGATTGAGAAAGGTATATACTTTAGGGATTTCGAACTGATGCATAAGCCCCTTGAAATCACTTTTTTTGATGGGTTGTTGAAAAGCCTCACCTTTAATAATTAGACCAACTTTGTGACCTAATTTGGCGTCTTCTATTCCTGTCACCATCACTTCAAAATCAAATATTTGGTTAAGTTTTTTTTCTAGCCGTTCCGGAGAAAACTTGATTCCTCCTGAATTTATTACGAAATCGGCTCTGCCGAGCCATTGGAAGCTATTCGCGTCAACTAAATTAACAATATCGTTGGTTTGAATTGGGACCTCGCTGATTGCAGGGTATATAATTTTTAGTCGATTTTCCTGCGTCTCAAAATGCACCCCTGGCAGAGAACGATAGACATCTTCTCCCTGAAACCCTGTTTTTTTAATAGCGACATGGGTAACCGTTTCTGTCATTCCATAGCTTTGATAAACAGTAAGTTCATTGAGTGCTAATTGCTCCTCTGTCCTTGTTGAAATTGACGCGCCTCCTACAAGAATCTTATTGATTTTTTTTAAATTTAATCTTCCTTTTGTATTGGCCAAAAGTTCCTCAAGTTGCAAAGGGACGATGGCTATGAAGTCAATAGTTTTATTTATACACGCCGAAAGGTTCGTACTAACTGGGTATATATGGATATGTATTCCTGCTATTAAAGCACGGACGAGCATCATTTTTCCAGCAATGAAATCAATAGATAAACATAATGCGGCATTTTGATGACTCTTCAGTCCGAAAAAATCAATTGAATTTTGAGCAGAAACCACGAGGGCTTTCTTGCTTATTTGTATTTCCTTGGGCTTGCCTGTAGACCCTGAGGTTTGGCATGAGATGTAGCCAGCTTCGTTCTTAAGTTCTTTTGTGAATGCTTCGATAGACTCCTTTTGCTTAAGGGAGTGATAGGTTATTTTAAAATCAGGGTTTGCATTAATCATTAATACTCCACATCTAAATTAAATAGATTTCTCAAGGTATTTAGATCAGGATTCTTTTTGACCATCACCTCAAATTTGTCTTTGCCATTTAAAAACTTCACGTCCTCAACTGAATTTTCGGTTAGCTCTATAACGACGCTAATATTGTGATTCTTTAAACTATTTCTAATAAATGAGGTCAGTTCATTCAATAGTGGTTTTATATAGTCTACCTGGATTTTATTCTCAACAAATAGTTTAAGGACGTCATCTTTTTCAATGAGAGGATCTCTTTTTACAAGAGCATTGTAAAACGTCTCCATCCCATCGTCTTTAACTTGAAAGGCATACTGTCGCCAAATTCGGATTAAGCGATCTATTGTATATTTTTCTTGGGGGAGGTCTTTATCATTATTGTTTTTAGAGTCCTTTTCCTTTTGAAGTAGTTCCTTAATCGATAAACGGGCTTCAGGCTTGTTTACTTTTCTAGGTTGAACTTGTTCTTTCTTAATTTCATTAGCAGAAATAGTTGAAACTTCTTTTTTAGGATGAGGAGGGTCAACCTTTTTTGAAGTCTCTTTTTGAGACTCTATTGGAATCGTTTCGGGTTTTGTCTTTTTCCTAAGGGAACTTTTGCGGGAAGGGCAGGAAGTCAATCCGTGCCGTTAGGGCTTTTTTTTTTCTTGCTCTTGTTTCAGTGAACAGAGCTCCATAAGAATAACTTCAACCAATAAGCGCTGATTTCTTGAGGCCTTGTAGGATGTGTCTGCCTTACTCAATGCGTATAAAGCGCGGGTAATTGTAGGGTAGGGCAACAGTTTTGATTGCTCTACATACCTTTTTTCAGTAGATGTCGGAACTTCTAAAAGTCCAACTGATTTTTCATCTTTACAGACCAATAGATTTCTGTAATGTGTTGATATACCACTTAAAAAATGATGGGCATCGAAACCTTTTTCGAGAATCTCGTTAAATAATAAAAGACAGTTTGGTATATCTTCATTTTCAAAGAACTCAATGAACTTGAAAAAATAGTCATAATCCAGAATGTGTAAATTTTCTGCAACTGATTTATAAGTTATATTATTTCCAGAAAAAGTCACCATCTGGTCAAAAACAGAAAGGGCGTCTCTTAATGCTCCGTCTGCTTTCATAGCGATAAGATGCAAAGCCTCTATTTCAGCTTTTACTTTTTCTTTTTTTGCTATTTCAGCCAGGTGTTTTGAGATGTCGGATACTTTAATTCTCGAGAAATCAAAAATTTGACAACGGGAAAGTATTGTTGGAATTATTTTGTGTTTTTCAGTAGTAGCAAGTATGAAGATGGCGTGTTTTGGTGGCTCTTCTAAAGTTTTCAAAAAGGCATTGAAGGCATTCGAGGAAAGCATATGAACCTCATCTATTATGTAAACCTTAAAATCACCCAGCTGAGGTGCAATACGGACTTGATCGATTAAACCTCTAATTCCTTCGACAGAATTGTTAGACGCACCATCTAGTTCATGAACATTGAGGGATGCTCCTGAATTAAAACTTTCACAAGATTCACATTGATCACAAGCTTCAGTTTCCTTGGTATGGGCTGTACAATTAATGGTTTTAGCCAAAATACGTGCGGTCGTTGTTTTGCCAACCCCTCTCGGTCCGCAAAATAAAAACGCTTGCGCTAAGTGATTATTTTTTATAGCATTTTTGAGCGTCTCTGTAATCGATGTTTGGCCTACAACGGTACTGAAGGTTTGGGGTCTGTATTTTCTTGCTGAAACAACAAAGTCACTCATGTAACAAAGATATTCATTTCTGTCAATCTAATAACCTCAAAATTGAAACAAAAAAAACTGCCAGTAAATTTACTGACAGTTTTGTATTCAAGTCTTACTTGAATAATTAGATCAATTTATTCTTATTTAAAATCTTTTTTACTCACGCCTTCATTTATTTTTATTTCAGAAGCTGAAAAAGTAATCAATTGCGGACCTGCCGTAATCAATTTGGTGAAAGGCATCATGATATCATCAACCATTCTATAGTCTGAGATATCTGTTGTTGATGTCATTTTTTGTCCCTGAGCCTCTTCTGTTTCCTCTGTCCGAACTAACAATGAGGTTTTAGCGTCATAGTAGCGTACAGCTTCATTCTCACCAATAATTTTAATTTTATAAGCATCTGCACCATTAACTGTAATTAGGCTAATTAGAGAGATTTGTTCGGCAGTCAAATAAGTTTCTGGGAACAAACCTTTTTCCTCTTTTTTGTCATTAAGTTCTTTCTCTGACATCGGTCTTTTTTGACCTTGCTGTTCAGCATATCCTTCCTTTCCATCAAATTTTTGTGTCATAATGGTCCCCATTCCCGCAACGGACATTTCCATAGATGATTTATTTGGTGCCATTGTTTTTATTACTGCAGTTGGCTTGAAAGGAGCCCCTCCAATGGTTACATCAACAGTTGTCATTACAGTTTTCACAGCATTTACTTTTTCAGCACCGCCTATCGCTTCTATGTAATTAGATAAAATGCCACTTGCAGTTACGCCTTCAGGAATTGGTTTTACAAATTGAGGCTTCTCAACCGGATTCGCTTCTCTATCAAAGTATTTAATGGGAATACCTGTTTTTCCAAGATTCTCAATGACGTCACTTCCTTTACCAACAACAATAAAACGAGCGTTTTTAGCATTAAAATATTTATTGGCAACTCTCTGGACATCTGCTACCGTGACTGCATTAATTTTCTCTAAGTAATTGAGGTAAAAATCTTCGGGCAGGTCATAAGCTTTAATGTTTATTGCGTATTGCGCAATAGTGGAAGGTTTTTCCAAGGCAAGGACAAAGTCGCCGACATATTTTGCTTTCGCATTTGCTAAAGCAGCAGCTTCAACGGGGTTCTCTTGAAAACGGTTAACCTCTTTTAATGTTTGTACTATTGCGCTGTCTGTCACCTCGTTTCTCACGGATGCTGAGGTCCTAAATCGTGTGACATATTTATCAGACCCAACAGATGATCGAGAACCATAGGTATAACCATGTTCTTCACGAAGGTTCATATTTAAGTAACTGTTAAACCCTCCACCCAAAATTTTATTGGCTATTAGTACCGCGTGGTAATCCAGATCACTCATTTTTAGAGACACATTGCTTGAATCGAATTGATATTGAATGTATTTTATGTTCAATAAAATTGATCTCTAAACTTTCGGCATTCGGTTTGGCTTCAGGAACTTTATAGTCAACGATTTCTCCATTTTTCCAATTGCTAAAATTTTTCTCCACAAGTACTTTGATTGCTTCAACAGAAACATCTCCTAGAATCACTAAATACGCTTGTGAAGGGTTGAAGTAGCTTCGGTAGTAAGATGTTACATCTTCAAAAGTGACATTGTTTATGGTCGCTTCACTATCGAATTCTCCATAGGGGTGACTTACGCCATAGGATAAAGCAGATCCAACAATACTAGAAACGGCGTCAACACTTTTTTCTTGACTTTTTAGTCCTTCTAATAGTCTTTCTTTTTCTTTTTGAAATTCTTCATCCGTCAATAATGAATTCATTGTAGCATCCGCTAACAATTGTATCATTCGTTCATGGTATTTCGAAAGAGAACTAGCGTAGCCACCATCAAAACCAAAAGATAAATCGCCACCTAAAAAATCAACCTCTTCATTGAAATCATCTTTAGATATTGTGGATGTTCCATTTCCAAGCATCGCGCCTAGAAGGGAAGTTACTCCAGCTTTATCACCGGATACCATGGGCGTTCTGTCAAAAGCAAGATTCATTCTCACTCTTGGTAGTTTATGATTTTCGACAACCATGACTTTAAGACCATTTTCGAGTGTGAATTCGACCGGCTTCTTTAGGTTAATCTTTGGGGCTGGTCCCGGCTCTGGTTGCTGTGTTCGATCAATCTGAGCCGAAAGGCTAACCGTCGTAAATAACAATGCAAACAATAAGTATATTCGATTTTTCATATTAAAGGTCTTTTTATTTTTCTTTGTTTGACTCAGGTAAGTAATCTAGGATCAATCTCTGGTTCGGATTTAAATACTTTTTCGCAACCGCTTTGATTTCTTCTCTTGTGATTGAACGATATATTTCAATCTCATTATTGATCAGGCTGATATCCCCATATAACATATAGTAACGGGCAAGTGAATTGGCAACTCCTTCGATACTAGAATTGGCGTTCACGAAACCATTTTCAAATTTATTTTGAAGTTTTTGGTAGTCTCTTTCTGAAATTAAATCCGTTTGTACTTTTAAGATCTCTGAATCAATGTCATTGGTCAATTCTTCCAATGAAACATCACCTAGTGGTAAGGCAATAATATTATAGACACTGTAGTCCTCCATCCCTCTATTAAAGGCAAAAACTTGAAGCGCTTTTTTATTTTCATCAACTAGGTTTTTATAAAGTTTTGAGCTTTTCCCATCGCTTAAATAAGTAGAAATCATTTGTAATACAAAAGCATCTCGGTCTTTCATAGATGGTGTTCTATAACACAACACCAATGCAGGGATTTCGATATTCGAATCATACTCTGTAGCCTTAATCGTTTCTGTTATTGGGTCTTCCTTAGTTTGTGACCTTTCAATCTCTTTTCCTCTTGGAATAGGACCGAAATAATCTTCAATCATTTTTTTTGTAGCTGAAACATCAATATCCCCAGCCACAACCAATACGGCATTGTTCGGGATATAAAACTTCTTATTGAAGGCCTGAAATTCCTCTAAGGTTGCAGCATCTAGATGCTCCATTTCACCAATAACAGACATTTTGTAGGGGTGCTTGTCAAATAAGTACTTGTTTGTGGCAGTCGCATATTGAATGCCTCCATAAGGGGCATTGTCGATTCTGCTTCTCTTTTCTTCCTTAACCACTTCATTTTGTGTGTCAACTCCTATTTGATTAATGATAGGATGCATCAAGCGTTCAGATTCCATCCACAGGCCTAATTCTAAGCTATTTGATGGAAATACCTCATAGTAATAGGTTCTGTCAGAGGTTGTATTCGCATTGTTACTTCCACCATTAGAACTAACAACCGTAAACCACTCTCCTCGAGGGATGTTTTCAGTTCCTTCGAACAAGAGATGTTCAAAGAAATGTGCAAATCCTGTTCTTTCAGGATTTTCATCTTTTGCTCCCACGTGGTACATTACCGCAGTGGTTACTACAGGTGCAGAATTGTCTTTATGTAAAACAACATGCATACCATTACTCAAATCATATTCGATGTATTCAATTTTGGGCTGCGCCATTAAGCTTGCTGCAACCATTAAAAGAAACATGCTCATTATTATTTTATTCATAGTCTAATTTTTAGAGTTCCAAAAGTACATCTCTTTTTACACTTCTCGAAAAATATCTATTATTTCTGTTGTTAAATACAGTTAATACGGAGTTGGTCTGAATTTTGATAACTTTGTGTCAGTGAAATTTACAAGCCTCATCTTTATCATACTCTGTTCAAATCTTTTGTCCCAAGGTGTAATCCCTGTTGTTGACTTTAATAATTTTTTCTTGAGTTTCCAGGACGGTTATTTTAGATCGATAGAAGTGCAGCCTATTCTTGATTTTAAGTCTGGTGATGAGCTTGTTGCATATAGAGACACTAGAGGGAATCTAAGATTGTTTGATGGAATAAAAAGAAAAGACGTAACCAACTTGAATGTTGAATACCAAGTTTCGGATCACCTTATGGGGTATAAAATAGGGCCCACTTTAAATATGTGGGATTCGGACCGGCTTTCAACCTTGACTTATTTCGCTAGAGAATATCTAGTTAAGGATAGTATCATCGTTTTTGAAGATACGCGGTTCAATTCCTCAAATGTATTTTGGAAGGATTCATCTTACATGCTCACAACGCTCATGGGGGAACTGGAAATGCCAGTTTCTATAGGGGAAAATGCCCTTGTTTTTAAAGATAATGGCAATATGTACAAGGTTTTTTGGAATGGTGATATATATGATATCGATGTTTGGAATAATCAGCAATATGTATCATTTGATGTAGGTACAGATATTCTTTGCTTTAACGACCCAACAACACAAACTTTTGCTGTTTTTGATAAAGGACAATTCTATGATATAGAACAACTCCCCATGGTTCGTTATGAGTCTGGAAGGGGGTTTGTTGTTTATGAAGACAATAGCGGTAACCTCTGGCATTACAAAGAGGGGGAAGTTTCTCAACTCTCCAATTTTGGAGCCGATTCTTGGGATGTGAAGGATGATATTGTAGTCTGGACAGAAAGCTCTTACTTTTTCGCTTATTGTGATGGCGTAAAATCCGAAGTGACTAATTTTAAGCCTTTGGATTATAAAATTAAAAATAATGTTTTGGCGTACAGAAATATTTTAGGGGGTGTAAATGCATTTGTTAATGGCGAGACCTTTAAGTTGACAAATATGCCTGATTCTGCCTGTGCAAGAATTAATTCCTTTGGTATTTGTTTATCAATCGTCATATCTTTGTATAGGTGTTCAATACAAGAATTAAGTGAGTAAACAAATAAAGGTTTTGTTTTTGTTATGATAGTGGGTTTGTCAACTGTTTTTGCCGTCTGGAGCAATACTATGATCAGCAACATTATAAGTCTGTTCATAGAAAGGCCGGTAAATTAATGAGAGACCCTCTCTATAGTGATTTTGTTTTGCCCAAATACTACAGCGCTATGAGTTCATTTCAATTGATGCAAAATCCATATTGGATGAAACGAAATCTGGTGAAAATAGATGAAAGCTGTCGATTGATGAATGCCGTTTTTCAAAGCGAACAATGGTCTGTGATGATGGAATCTCATGCTAAGGAACTTGGCGATATGGCCATACTCTTCGATCAGTGGCTCAAGGAAAAGAACAATGTTGTTGAACAAGATAACAGAAAGCAAGTTGAAGATTGGATTCAAAATGTTTATAAAAATTATAAGTTTAAAAATCCAGTTTTAGAAGATGTCGGCCCTGAGGGGTTAGTTTTTGAAGGAATGGATGTCTCTGAGCGCTCTAGGCTGATTCATTATTCTTATGAATTTATTGGAATTCCATACAAGTGGGGTGGAGTAGATTCGGAAGGCTTTGATTGTAGTGGATTTACAAAACATGTGTTCAAACACTTGGATCTCAACATACCTAGGGTTGCTGGAGATCAATATAAGAATGCAAAGACGATCCAAGCTAAACGGGCATATATGGGAGATTTGGTTTTCTTTTCGGAAGGTAAGGAAATCACGCATGTAGGAATCCTTGTTAACCAACCTCATGAAAATAAAAGAATGATACACTCATCTACGTCAAAAGGGATTTCTGTCGTTGACATTGAAGCATCGTCTTATTGGAAAAACAGACTCGTTGGCTATGGCCGGATTATACGTTAACTGTTTTTTTAAGACTAAGTATTGTAATCCAAATGCATTGTACACCGAGTCCAATCAGAATAAAGAGGTCTAGGTAAGGGCTGTGAAAAAACAATCTCATACTTAAAACCAATGCTACAGTTATGCTAATACATAGAAATACATGAGTGTATTTGTTTTTTCTCCTTGCAAACATTGAATAAGGAATTGTACTAATAGCAAATAGTATTGGGTAGGCAAGGAGATGGGGATATTCTAGAACCCATTCCTTTTGCAGAATGATTAATCCAGCTAATATGAATTGAAAAATAGAAATACCCAAATAAAACCATCTACTTTGATCGCTAGGCTTATTATTCAATTCAGATACCGCTAATGTGATTATGGAGGCCACGATTATACTTGTGATTTGAATCCAAGGGTAGATGTTATAAAAATACAATTGGACTGCACAAATTAAAAGAGCAATGCACAGTACTAGGTAAACGTGTCTTTTGATTTTAAAGAGATTCATTATTTATACGTTCTTCTACTTTTTATAGCGATTTTATAATTGCAATCTTGAAGTTGTGACTTGGAAATCAAAAATAATTCCGTTTCGAATACCCAAACCATTTGGTAAAAATCACTGATGATTGCCGTATGCCTTTATTGCTGCTCTCACAGAACCATGTTTAATGAGGAGTTCTTTTGCATTATCTTTTTGAATATCAAGTGCCTCACAAACCATACGTGTACCTCTTTCAACCAATTTATTGTTACTTAATTGCATGTCAACCATCTTATTTCCTTTGACATGGCCAAGCTGAATCATTAAAGCCGTAGAAATCATATTAAGCACCATTTTCTGAGCAGTACCTGACTTCATACGTGTTGACCCTGTGACAAATTCCGGTCCTACAATTGGAGTTATAGCATATGTAGCCGCCTCTGCAAGTATAGAATCTGGGTTACAGGAAATCCCTGCAGTTAACAAACCATTTTGATTGGCTTTCAAGATCGCTCCTATAACATAGGGAGTACCTCCAGATGCCGCTATTCCCAATAAGATATCATTATCGTTTGCTTTATATTTGCATAAATCTAACCAGCCCTGCTCCGTATCATCCTCAGCAAACTCAACAGCTTTTCTAATTGCTTTATCCCCTCCCGCTATGATTCCAACGACAACACCATGGGCAACACCAAAGGTTGGTGGACATTCGCTTGCATCAACGACGCCTAGTCTTCCACTGGTTCCTGCTCCGATATAAAAAAGACGTCCGCCTTTTTTCATTCTTACTAATGCCTCATCTATAAAAGCTTCTATACTAGGAATTTCCTTTTGAACGGCAAATGCAACGCTTTGATCTTCTTGATTGATACCTTCCAGTAATTCTTTGGCGCTCATCAATTCAAGATGGTCATATTTAGAGGTCGCTTCAGTTGGTTTCTTCATGTCAAAAAAGCTTTGGTTTCTCCTTCCGCAAAATCAACCTGCACTCGATCTTGTAGGGTCGTTGATAAGGATAAGCCTACGAAATTTGCTTTCACAGGATACCTCCTATGTTTTCTATCTACTAAAACCACAGTCTTAATTGCTTTGGTTGGCTGTTCAAGAAATTTAACAAGCGCATATTGAAGTGTTTTCCCCGAATTAATGACGTCATCTACTAAGATGATATATCCTTTCTTTAATTTTGATTGTTCAATGCCTAAGGAAATAGGTTCGCTCCATGGTTCGCTCTTATTGATAGAAATATCGAAACATGTTGCTTTTATATCTGAATTATTTTCAATAATATGCCCTAATATTGTTGCCAATAGAAATCCATTTCCTTTAATACCCCCAATAAACACCTCTTCTTCTTCAAAACAGTTTTCAATGAGTTCATGTCCAAGACGTGTGATTTTTTGTTGCGTTTGAATATGATTGAGGATGATTTGCATTTGATTTGGCTTTATACAAAGATATTGCTTTTAGCAATTAATAGCGCCTGCTTTGATATAATAATAAATGTAAACAAGGATGAATCACAATCTAGTCTATTGATTCATGTTGTTACAAGGTTGATATTTATTAATTTTACCTCATGTCAAAATGGAGAGATTCAATTCGAATAGTAAGACATCTAACCGCTTTTAGGATTTGGAATATATTATTATTACGTGTTAGTTTTTTAAGTGCAAGAATCTTCTCGAAGCCGATTCATTTGGGCTTGCCAGCATCCATGAGTATTGAGCCTACAACGGCGTGTAATCTTGGCTGTCCTGAATGCCCTAGCGGTCTTAAACAATTTACGCGCCCTACTGGAAAATTAGATTTAAACTTGCATCGGAAGTTGTTAAATCAAATAGAAAAGTCAGTCTTTTATATCAATTATTATTTTCAAGGAGAACCTTTTTTACATCCCGAATTTTTGGAATTAATCAAGGATGCTAAGCGCTCTAGAATTTATACATCAACCTCAACGAATGGTCACTTTATTACACCTGAAAAGGCCCTTGAGATCGTTGACTCTGGTTTAGATCGGATTATTGTTTCAATTGATGGGCTTACACAAGAGACCTATGAGCAATATAGGGTTCATGGAAAACTATCCAAGGTAATCTCAGCGAGTCAGAACCTTGTAGCAGCGAAAAGAGAAAGGAATTCACATACCCCACATCTTATTTTTCAGTTTTTGGCAGTTAAACCAAATGAGCATGAAATCCCGCAGGTATTTGAACTAGCTTCTGAAATGTCTATCGATGAGGTTCGGATAAAAACAGCTCAACTGTACGACTATAAGAACGGAAATCCTTTGATGCCTGAAAACGAGAGGTATTCTAGGTATAAAAGGCAAGGTGATGGGACTTATAAATTAAAAGGGAAACCCTGGTAACCATTGTTGGAGAATGTGGTCTGGTTCTGTCAGCACTTGGGATGGAAGTATTGTTCCATGTTGCTTTGATAAGGACGCAAGTCATGTCTTGGGAAGCGTTCAAAATAATCAGTTTAAAGAGATCTGGAAATCTCCTGAATATAGAGGATTCAGAAGTGCTGTGGTGAACAACAGGTCTCAGGTCGATATCTGCAAGAATTGTTCTGAAGGAACCAAAGTTTGGGCTTAAGAAATCAATTCAATTTTTGATGAATTTAATGATTTTCGAAGCTTGTTTTAAATAATAAACTCCGGGTCTAAGTTGACCTACATGAGCCCTGTCTCCATAGAAATCTAAAACAAGAGCACCCATAGGATTCACAATGTGTTTTTCCTCATTTGTAAATCCTTTTAGATACAGTATATCTTTAACAGGATTAGGAAAAACACCTGCTTTGAACTTGTTTTCCTCAATTGACAAGTCCAAACTATTCATAATACCGATGGCATCGAGGTCAAAACCTCCAGAATCGAAATTGGTCGGGTAGGGGTCATTGATTGTATTCCCTTCGCTGTCATAGCTTGAAAACGTTGGTGCAATACATCCGACGACGTCAATAATACGAATGCTAATAATATGATTTAAGTCAAGTCCGGGGCTGCCTTCTAGATCAGACAGGTCAAAAGGAGTACCATAGTAAACACGGTATTTTCCTGCAAGGTTATTGACGTACCTGCAATCGGAAAACGTAAAGTTGTCTATTTGAATATCATTGGGGATCTCGGAAATGGATTGAAAACGAGTGTAATCAATTCCATTAGAGCTCACCTCAACATATGCCAATTCCATATAGTGGTCAGAGAATCCATTTTCAAAAACCGCAAAATCAGGACCGTCTTCATTTTGAATCGGATTTGAGAAGTTTGCTATTGCGCTGCCGCCATCTCCAAGGGAAACTACCATATTGTCTGCAATACCTGTCGCGTCAAGGTCTTGTCCGTAGTCTGTGAGACCTAATTCTGGTTGCTGGATGTCTTTATAGCCACGGTTTACCGTGACCTGATCGGCCCATCTGGCAATGGCTAAAGAATCTTTATGAATAGCTGTAGATCCAGCTGCTCCTGGCTCAGGTGCATAGGATTGTCCAAACGTAAGCTCAGAATGGGTAAAGCTAAGCATTACAAGTGATAAGGTTAGGAAATAACCGTTGGTGTTATTCATAAAATAATAATTTTGAAGGGTTTAAGCCGACATGAAAGCTTTGAATAAAGAGACCTGAAGAACTGTATTCGTGTATATAACCCGTATTGGTATAGTTCATGGCATCGGAGAGGTAAATCTTATTATTTATTGGGTTGTAAGTTACACCATAAAGAGTCTGAACCTGATTTAAGCTTATAAATGCTTCTTCTTGAACTGTTTGTGTTGTCGTGTTAAATATGCCGACAGAGCTTTCTCCTGAAGAGAAGTTGTGCTTGGTAAATAAAAAATGACCGTTAAATTCACTGAAACTAGAAATATCAAAGTCAAATTCTTCTGAAACCTGATCCGTCTGGCTTTCAATTCGAACCATTCTAGATGGAATCGAACCATAGTTTCCTCTTGTAATCACATAAATAGCGCCATTTACATCCGACTTTATACCTCCAGGATTTAAACCAACAGTGACTCGGTCTATTTCTTCCAAGGTAGAGAGGTCTATCACCGAAACTGTAGAATCCATTGAGGAACTGTTGAGCCCTCCGGAATTTGCGACATATAATTTGCCATTTGCTATAGCCAATCCTTCTGGGTTTGCGCCGACTGGAATGCGTTCTGTAATATTTAAGGTTGCGGTATCTATACGGTCTACATAGCCATCAAAGCACGTTACAAAGGCAGCACCTTCATGAAAAACAATTGCCCTTGGCTGCTTTGCGCTTGTGCCGTTCATCATGTTGATCTGCTTGATAGAAGAAAAATCATTGGCATCTACTATTTCTATAGTGCTGGAAACATTTACGAGAATATATATTTTACTTCCATATCGTTTTATATCATTCCCCGTATCACCGAGCTGTCGACCTACACGATTTAAGAAAAAGTTATTTTCTACTTGGGCATCGCTAAAACGGATAAAAGAAAGTTGGGTGTTATTTTGCTGAAACAATCCTTCGCAAAGAACGATGGCTCCGTTTGATAGTGGATTGCTTGTAGGAACAATTGGATCGACCTTATCGCATGCCGCGAATAAGAAAAGCACGAATAGTATTTTAATTGAACGCATATTTCATTACGATTAAATAATTTCTTCCAGGCATTACATAACTTCTCATATAGGCGTAGGAATTGTCTAAAAGATTCTTCACGGTGAATCTCATATTTATGGAATGATGATTTGGGAGCTTTAAGTTGTAAAAAGCACTAATACTGCTAATTAAAAACCCATCAACTTTATTGTTGGCGATGTTTTCATTGAGGCAATACCTACTTGATACGAGGTGGTTCGAGAATCGAATTCCTGCACCTCTATAATTCATCGAGAGGTCAATGTTAGAGGTGTGAAGTGGAATATATGCGATTTGATGTCGAAAGGTCGGTGCACTTCTATCTGTAATGTCCAATGCTTTTTGCAGGCTATAGCTTGCGCTTATAGCAGCTTTCCAGTCTGCTGAAAGCTTCCATTCCATGCCCGTTTTTATATCGAGCCCGTAGACTCTTGCTTTATCAATGTTTTGGATTGACCAAACAAAAAGGTTTTGGGTAGGAATAGCCACAATTTTGTTTTCGACAAGGTTGATATATAGGTTATTTCTGAGGTACATTTCAAAATTGTTTTTTTGAATGGGTAATAAAGACCATGTATAATTAATTTGATGTGCTTCTTCAGGTTCAAGGTTTATGTTTCCTATGTTTTTATAATAAAGTTCATTAAACGTGGGCATTCTAAAAGAGCTTCTATACCACAAGGAATGCTTGAGGTTATGTTTAAATTCTTTGGTCGTTAATTCTATAAAAGGATTCAACCTAAATTGCTCACCTGCGCCTCCTGCAACTGTGTTTTCTTCTGTTATATATTGTGCTGCGAGCTGTGCTTTTAAGTGAAGCTGATGTTTTAGATTGAAAGTCAAACCAATCAGACCATAATTATGGATTCTTCTAGGGCGAGCAAAGCTGCTGTCACTCACATTCAGTTCGCTTGTGACTTGCTCTAATCCGAAATGTATTTTTAGATTTTCAGAAAGTTCTACTCCCCCTGAAGTGCCTATTTGTAGTGTCTTGTTTTCATACCGAACCTGAAGTCCCCCGATTTGACCGAGGTAATCCGGATCCTTATATAAAAGTTCATTTTTATTAAGCTTTAAAAAGCCTCTGAAAAAATATTTATTTTTTTTGAGTACGTAGTCTACGAAGATGTTCTGTTCTCCACTAGTCATTCTTTCATCTGAAAAGGTGTTGTAGAAGATTATGGCACCTGGGAGTCCTTGATTGAAATTCTTTTGAAGGTATCCCATGCGAACAATTGAATTTCTACCTTTAAACCCTATGGTTGCTCCAAAAGAGTTGTCTTGATAATCATTGTTTTGTCTGATTCCATTTATGGTAAGGTCTCCATTAGGTATGGTGTAAGGGTAGGTGCCGTCAGCATTCCTGAAACTGCCATGGGCACACAATAGTATTTTTTTATTGGTGAACTTAAGCGCGCTGTAGGTCCCTTTTTGATTAAATGAGCCTAGCTTTCCAAGCGTTCTATATTGAAGCCCCGCATTACCGAAATAATTCTCGAAGGTTTCTACTAAAAAAATACTCCCAGAAACTTGTGCGGAAACGGGAAGCATTAGCATGGGTTTTCTTGCACTTCCTCCGGAGATGTGTGTGATATTATCGGTATGTATTTGCCCCAGGTTTATTTGGCCATTCTGTGTGTTTTGGATGTTGAAGCCATCTGCAATAATCGCTGAGTGTTTAGCTCCTAGACCACGAGAAGAAACAGTTTTCAGGCCACCCAGTCCTCCATAGGATTTAATGCTAGTACCCGTGAGTTTTTGAATCAAGTCAGCGGCGTCTTCAGCTTGAAGCGCTTCTATTTCACTTGTTTCCATTTCTTCCCATTTCTTCTTTGAAGAGATAGAATCTAAGGAATAGCTAATGTTTATTTCTTGAAGTTCTTGTATTGCCGGTTTTTGACCAAAAGATGGAGCGGCAATAAAGATGAAAAAAACAAAAATAATTCTCATGGTTTAATAATGAACCGAGATGAAAGAAAAGTTCCTCATCTCGGTTCTATATATGCGTTACTTTACAATTCTTCTTGACACTGTTCCATTTTCTGTATCTATTTTCAATAGATAAACACCTGATGGTAAATCTGAGCAGTCTATGCTAGAGATGGTGTTGTGCTCTCCTTTAAAAATTTCTGTGCCGTTTGAAGATATTAGAGAAAGGTGTCCCTCAGCTCCTTTAATGTGAAGGATGTCTTTCACTGGATTGGGGTAGGTTTGAAAACCCGAGTTATTTACTTCAGAAACACCAAAGGTACCTTCCCATCCGATATTATCAATCGCAACATAGCCTGGTGTGTTCATTCCAAAGGCTCCTATGTCTGAGGATTCAAAGCGCATGTAAACGTGAGAAACATCAAATGAAATTAAACTTGCTAAATCAATGGTTTCCCATGTGTTCAGGATGTAGTCTTCCGCATTGTCTTCAAAACGAAAGTCAGCCAAATAGAATTCAATGGAGTCTTTGTCTTCTCCAAATAAACTTTCGCAAATGACCCATACACGGAAAAAATCATCACCTTCTGTACCATCAGGCTCACCTGCAGCGTTATTGGGAGAACCGAATTGTTTTGCAAAAGAATCTCCGTTTAGCATTGACAGGCCTGCATAGGTTGTGTTTGAAACATCGAATGAAACAATTCTTGCTTGTTCTGAACTGGAATGTATTTCTGGATTAGATGTCCCTATGGCATAAGTGTTCGAGCCGTTTGAACCAGAACCGGAGTAAGCACTGTATTGATTTAAGTACCCCGGTGTTGTATTATCCGTTACATTTGAAATTGCAAACCCTGAAAAGTAATTAAAGTCAGCGTCATAGTAATTGTTTAAGGTAATGGGAGAGAAATCAAAATCGCCATTGCCATCTGCTCCATTGTCGTAGGTTTCGGGATCGGTTAAAGAGGACTCAAAATCAATTGTTGGTTGAGCCTGTAGTTGTGCGCCCATAAAAAGCGCAGTTAAAAAAATGTAAACTTTCTTCATCGTTAAAAAAATTAAGTAATTAAAAAAAAATAAAACGTTGAAAAAATCAGCTAAAAGAAATTAACACCCCAAAGGATGGGGGATTAAGTCTGACTTTAATCTGAAGTCTTCTTATTAACATTTAGGCAAGTATTCTGGCTCATGTCAAATTCGACTAACCTTCCCGAGATATTCAGTGGTATTTTAAGTCGTTTTTAAGACACTTACAGCTGCAGATACAGCTCCGGATTTACACCGGATTCCTTTTTCAGCAAATAAATTTGCACCTAAAAGCACAGCAAATATAAAACAATTGGGCTATTCATTCGACTTTTAAGTTGATTTTTCTTAAAGAAAAGACAGCCTGTTAAGGCCAGTGTTTACTATCCAATCAAGGTGTACGCACAGTCTAATTGTTAATAACTTGATTTCCTAACATTCTGTTCGTCAATTATTTATAGTTAATTTAAGTTAAATCTAAAATTTATAATTATGGAAAATTATGTAAATCAAGTACTGGATCTACCCAAAATGATTGGTGAAAAATTATCAGGGAATGTATTTAATTCTATGGTAGATGACTCGGAGAGTAACATTGCAAAATGGACAGGTATGCTCTATAAAGTGGCAGCATTAATACTTGTTGTTGGAGCCGTTTATGGACTTATTAGTCCATTATGGGATGCCGACGTTAGCTTAGGCGAGGGTAAAGAAATGTTAGGTGCTATTATTTCTATGCTTATTGCGCTTTATGCAGTTTTCCCTATCGCTCAAGTCGTAAGAACAGCTGGTGATAGTCTGGGGAAATCAAATAGCTCAATAGTCAACTTTATTTTCAAGGATTTAGTTATTGAGAATATAAAGCTAATTGGAAAAGTCATGGCAATTGGAGTGGTTTTTTCTGCAGCTTGTATGTTTTTGTCATGGTTAACTGATATAACCATAATGGGAGGTTTTTCTTTTCTAGCTATGGATAGCGTAAATCAATTCTGGAGTCTTCCAATGGAAGGGCTTGCTGCACTTTGTGGTATGTTCGGTTTGGATTTCGTTTCAGGTGTAATCTCGGACTGGATGTCATGGGACGTGTCGGTTTCATCGGGTGATGCATGGTCTTGGAGTGGTCTTGTCGCTATTGGTTGGAATTTGGTCGGTGCTCTTTTAATTCTAGCTAGAATGTATGTTTCTCTAGCTGTTTACCATTTTTTATACGGATTGATTTCCACATTTGCGGGATGGCTTAAGAGTCCATATTTACCGTTTAAATCGCTTTAATCAAGCTAGATTAATTACAAAGAGGGGCGTTGAGCCCCTTTTTTTTGTTATTTATTTTTGACTTTTCAAACATCGATTGTCTTTCTTTAAGATGTGTATGTAAAAAACTTATTGTTTATTTAAAAAGTATCGCTAAATTTGCACCCGTTCAGAGTGAACTACATAAGAATTATTTACAAAAATATTGGCATGTACTTAGATACAAAAGTAAAAAAAGAAATTTTCAAGAAGCACGGTGGTTCAGACACCAACACTGGTTCTACAGAGGGGCAAGTTGCTCTTTTTACATACAGAATTAGTCACCTAACAGAGCACTTGAAAAAGAATAGAAAAGATTATGGTACCCAACGGGCACTTCAATTACTTGTCGGTAAACGAAGAAGTTTATTGGATTATCTTAAGAATAAAGATATTGAAAAATATCGTGCATTGGTTAAAGATTTAGGGCTTCGTCGTTAATCTTTTTCATTGCAAAACGTATTTAAAGAGGGGACAATCGATAGTATCGGCTGTCCTTTTTGTTTTAAATAATTTGATAATAATAAATAGAATATGAATTTAGGAATTACAAAGACCATCGAAATCGGTGGCAAAAAAATCTCCATTGAAACCGGTAAGTTGGCTAAACAAGCTGATGGTGCTGTTGTATTGAGAATGGGAGATACAATGATTTTAGCAACTGTTGTTGCAAACAAAGGTGCAAAAGAAGGCGTTGATTTTTTACCGCTTACTGTAGATTACAGAGAGAAATTTGCCGCTGACGGAAGAATTCCGGGTAGTTTCTTTAGAAGAGAGGCGCGTCCTTCTGAAAGAGAGATTTTGGTAATGCGTATTGTTGACCGTGCATTGCGTCCCTTGTTTCCGGATGATTTTCATGCAGAGGTTCAATTAATGATGCAGTTAATTGCTTATGATGGTGTAAATAGTCCTGACGCGTTGGTAGGATTTGCAGCTTCCTGTTGTATCGCAGTTTCTGACATTCCTTTTAATGGACCAATGTCTGAGGTTAGAGTTGGTCGAGTTGATGGTGAATTCGTTATTAATCCAACGCTAGAAGAAATGAAGGTTTCTGATCTCGATTGTATCATTGCTGGTACGATTGATAATATAGTAATGGTTGAAGGTGAATTGAATGAAGCTTCTGAAAGTGAAATGGTTGATGTGATTAAAGTGGCTCACGAGTCGATCAAAAAGCAATGTCAGTTTCAATTAGACTTGGCTTCTGAGATTCCTGCTGCTGCCGTTAAAAGAGAATATTCACACGAAGAACATGACGAAGATGTTCGAACGAGAGTTGCTGCATTTTCTTATGACAAGTGTAGAGACGTTGCTCGACAAGGGCTTGCGTCAAAAGACAAAAGAGCAGAATTGTTCGGCGCTATTAAAGAAGAGTTTCTTGCTTCGTTAACGGAAGAAGAATCAGCAGAAATCGGTAAATATGTTTCTGTATACTTCAAGGAGTCTATGAAAAAAGCAGTTCGTGATACGATGCTTAATGATAACATCCGTTTAGATGGTCGTAAATTTGATGAAGTTCGTCCTATATGGTCTGAAGTGAATTATTTACCAACCGCTCACGGTTCTGCAGTTTTTACTAGAGGTGAAACTCAATCCTTAATGACCTTGACACTTGGTGGTAAGATGGATGAGCAGATGATTGATGATGTTACCTTCAAGGGAACAACACCATTTATGTTGCATTATAACTTCCCGCCGTTTTCAACGGGTGAAGCAAGAATGAAGTTCAATGTATCTCGAAGAGAAATTGGTCATGGTAATTTAGCTTTAAGAGCATTAAGACCAGTTTTGCCAGATGATAATCCATATACGATCCGTTTGGTCTCTGAAATTTTAGAATCTAACGGTTCTTCTTCAATGGCTACAGTTTGTGCTGGGACATTGGCGCTTATGGATGGAGGTATCCAAATCAAGGCTCCTGTTTCGGGAATCGCGATGGGATTGGTTGCTGAGAACGGTAAGTTTGCTGTTTTATCTGATATCCTAGGTGATGAAGATCATTTAGGTGATATGGACTTTAAAATCACAGGTACAGCTAAAGGAATAACAGCTTGTCAAATGGACATCAAAGTTGACGGTTTACCATATGAAGTATTGATTCAAGCATTGGAGCAAGCAAAAGCTGGTCGTCTTCATATACTAGATCGTATTTTAGAGACACTTCCGACACCAAATGTAGAGTTGAAGCCTCAAACTCCTAGAGTTGAAGCGTTCAACGTGCCAAACGAAATGATTGGTGGAATCATCGGGCCTGGGGGAAAAATCATTCAAGGTCTACAGAAAGAAACCAATACCTCAATTACGATTGAAGAATTAGAAAATGGAGAAGGTCGAGTACAAGTATTGTCTAATAATGCAGATGATATGGCAAATGCCATGGCCAAATTAAAATTAATTGCCTTTCCTCCTCAAGTAGAAGATCAAGCCGAATATGAAGGTGTGGTTAAAAAGGTAATGGATTTCGGTTGTTTCGTAGAAATCGTTGCTGGTACTGATGGTCTTATTCATATTTCTGAGTTTGCCTGGGAAAAAACAGCGCAAATGAGCGATGTGTGTAAAGAAGGTGATGTTCTTAAGTTTAAGGTAATGGGTAAAGATCCAAGAACTAGAAAATGGAAACTTTCTAGAAAAGTTCTTTTGCCAAGACCAGAAAGAAAGGAAGAGCCTAAGGCTTAACTTTAATTCATATAATTTTAAAAGGCGCTTCGGCGCCTTTTTTTATTTGGTAACAATGGTAGTTTTGTTCAATTTGCTTTTGTACTTTTATCCTTCAAAAAAAACGAACAACAATGAAAAAAAACTACTTTTTTACTTTATTATTAACGCTGTTTATTAGCATTACCTCTATAGGTCAAGTTATTATTACTGAGTTGGCAGACCCTAATGATAACGCTTTAGCAAGATATGTTGAAATATACAACGTAAGCAACGCATCTGTTGATTTAACAGACTGGGAATTAAGGCGTTGGACAAATGGAAATGCAGCTCCTCAAGGAACTGGGATCGATTTAACTTCTATAGGTACTCTTGCCCCTGGTGCATTTGCAATCATTGCGGCAAATGGTGCTGAATTCCAAACTGTTTATGGTCTTGTAGCAGATATAGATGCAGGTACCGCTGGAGCGGCCGATAGCAATGGTGATGATCAAATCGCTATTTTTGATGCTGCCGATAATACAATCGATATTTTTGGTGTTCCTGGAGAAGATGGTACGGGTACATGTCATGAATTTGAAGATGGAAGGGCGGAGAGAATCGCCACTGTTACTGCATCAAATCCAGTTTGGAATGAATCTGAATGGAATGTCTGGGCTGATAGCCAAGTAACCGGTTGTACAAGCCATACCCAGTTGCCCATTAACGCTGGAGATAATGTATTTGATCCAGGTGTATGGATTGGAGCGACACCAGGAACAAGTCCTACAGTTTCTCCTTCACCAGCCGATTTAAGTGGATTTGTTCAATTTGTAGGCGCTCCATCTGATGAGCAAACAACTGAAGTTTCAGGTTCAAACCTTACGACTGATGTTACAGCTACAGTGAATGGTGATTATGAAATTTCACTGACAACAGCTACGGGTTTCGGTCCTAGTGTTGTTTTGTTGCAAACAGCAGGTGAATTAACAGCAACATTACTTTATGTGCGTTTAAATGGCGCAGCACCGGCTTCTCCTTCAAATGGGGAAATCGTTTTAAGTTCAACTGGTGCAGATGATATCATTGTTCCTTTAATGGGAGAGATCTTAAATCCAGATGCGATTTTATTTAGCTCAGCGGATACACTTATTGATTTTTCACATTTTGTGGGTACACCATCCGCTGAACAATCTTTTGACGTTTCAGGTAACTATTTAACAAGTGATCTAACAATTGAAGTTACTGGAGAATATGAGGTTTCAGAAACTTCAAATGGAACTTTCTCAAACTCATTGACTTTACCATCTTACCCGAATGCAACCGTTGTGGATGTAAATGCGAATTGGGGCGGTTATATGAATGTATTTGAACTTCCTGAGAATGGTGGTGGCTATGTATTTGGTTCGGCTTGGGGTTTTTCCGATTTGAAATCCTCCGTAATTGGAACGGCATTGAGGCTTCAGCCTAATTTCAATACCTACGGTGACAATACCGCTGATCCATTTTGGGTAAATCAAACGACAGGTAACGGAAATAAAACGATGGAGGCAATTACGCTTTTAGAGCCGGGTGCTTCCGCTAATGATAATGACTTAACTTTTGCAGGGACCGTCGTTTCTAACACTTTAGATCTTGGTTATGAAGCTAAGTTTTTCATAAAGGCTTTAGACCCAATTACTTTTGCTGATGTTTTTGGAGGTTCAAAAATTATTGATTTACCGGCCAATGGAAATTTTAGTGTTTCTGCTACTGCTGCTGAATTGCCTGCAGGATTAATAGTTCAGTATGGTTTTATGATCGTAGGCCCTAATGCGAATCCGGTTGACGCTGGAGTTTTAGGTTCTGTTGTTGTGAATGGGGAAATTGTTCCTGGTGAAGTTACAAGTACACCAATCTATGTTAGACTTAATGGATCGGCTCAAAACTACAACCAGACGGGTACAGCAACGATTTCTTCAGGTGGTGCAACCACGCCTGTTTCACATACTGTAAATGCAGGAAATTATTATTATGCTCCAGCATCATTGACAATTAATGCAGGTGATACTGTTTATTGGGTGAACGATGGCGGAACACATAACGTCAATTTCACTAATAGTACGATTGACGGAAACAGTTTCAATAATCCTGAGAGTTTTATATCTACGGCAACTACGGATGTCTCGATGTACTCATATGTATTTACTGTTGAAGGAACCTATCAATACGATTGCTCAGTAGGAAGCCATGCGCTTAATGGAATGACAGGAACAATTATTGTTTTAGGTAGTGATTCACCTGAATCCAAAACTGTTGCCTTGTTTGGAGAAACACTAGATTATACTTCTTCAACAATTGCTGATATTACTACAAGTAATGTAGATGGAGTGGCTGACTCTTTGGATGTTTATGTCTCTATAGAAGGTGTTGTTCATTGTATTGATTTTGATGGTGACGAAGGTTTAAGCTTTGCGATTATTGATATAGACAACAACGGAATTAATGTATATAATTTTGCAGATGTAAGTGCTTACGTTGTAAATGAAGGCGACATGATTCGAATACTTGGTCAAATAGATCAGTTCAATGGATTAACACAGGTACTTGCTGATAGTATTCTTGTTATTGCGGCAGATATGCCAACGGTTACACCAACAGTCGTAACGGCTTTAAATGAGGGTACCGAGTCGCAATGGATTACATTAGAAGGAGTTAGTTTTGTGGATCCAATAGCTACATTCCCTACAGGATCTAATAATATTGATGTTACAGATGGTATAAATGTTTATACCTTAAGAATTGATTCTGATACAGATATTCCTGGAGGAGCAGTTCCACAAGGTTTATTCGATGTGACTGGAGTTGGTGGGCAATATGATTCTTCAAATCCTTTCGATAGTGGTTATCAATTATTCCCTTGTGGATTAGGTAGCTTTGTCCCTAACGATGTTTCGGGTATCACTGAGGCCTTTTTAGAGCTTAAAGTCTCTCCAAATCCATTCCAAGATTATGTATCTATCCATACTTCAGGAACAGACAATGTTTCTGTTAGCATTCTAGATGTTCAAGGGCGATTGATTTCATCTTTAGCTGTCAGTAATGGTATGAAAATAAATACTTCAGCTTGGGTTAAAGGAATGTATCTTTTCACATTCACGGATGAAAATCAAAATATTCGTACCGAGCGAATGATTAAATAGGGTTTCAATTATGTAAATTTATGGGCTGCAATGTTGCAGCCCATTTTTTTTGCTATGAAACTCCGTATTGTATTTAATTTATTTCTATTTACCTGTCTTAGCTTTGGGTCTTTATTCGCACAGGATTATTGGCAGCAAGAGGTTAATTATAAAATAGCTGTTGCGCTAGATGATTCTAGCCACGTGTTACATGCTTTGGAGTCTTTCGAGTATATTAATCATTCTCCGGACACACTCAGAGAGTTGTATATTCACTTGTGGCCAAATGCATATAGTAATGGGTCTACGGCATTAGCAGGTCAGCTTAAGACAAGCGGCAGTGCAGATCTAGACCGGCTTAAGGAAGGTGCTTTAGGTTATATTGATTCTTTGAGATTTGAGGTTGATGGGAGTTATGTCAAGCATGCTCCCTTTAATGGGAATCCGGATATCGCCATCATACAACTGGACCATATTTTACTGCCTGGGCGTTCTGTTCAAGTTTCAACTCCTTTTCGCGTCAAAATCCCATCGGGTAGACTATCGAGGCTTGGACATATCGGACAGTCCTATCAAATCACACAATGGTATCCAAAACCTGCAGTTTATGATAAGAATGGTTGGAATCCGATGCCATATCTTAATCAGGGCGAATTCTATTCGGAATTTGGAACTTTTGATGTTTCTATAACCTTGCCTTCTAATTATGTTATTGGGGCTACAGGAAACTTGCAAAACGCAAGTGAAATTGATTTCATGAATGATTTGGCGAAAAAAACGAAGGATAATTTAGTTTCTTTGGTTGCTAAATCAAAAAAAGGAGGCGTTAATACACCGTTTCCTCCCTCTTCGGATAAGTTTAAAACGATTCGATACAAGCAAGAAAATGTGCATGATTTTGCGTGGTTTGCCGACAAGCGCTATGTCGTCTTGAAAGGGGAAGTAGAGTTGCCCGAAATCTAGCATCGTTTAGTGCTGGAATGGCATATTTGAATATGAAGGATTACAATGCTGCAATTGAATATTTGAATGACTTTAGTTCAGATGACAAATGGAATGGGAATTATCCTTATAGTCATGTAAGTGCGGTTGATGGAACGATTAGTGCTGGAGGAGGGATGGAGTATCCCAATGTAACCGTAATTGGAAACGCATCCTCCAAGGAAGAATTAGAAATAGTTATCGTTCATGAAGTTGGGCATAACTGGTTCTATGGAATTCTTGGGAGTAATGAACGGGTACACGGGTGGATGGATGAAGGGATCAATACTTTAAATGAGGTTCGGTATATCCAAACAAAATATCCAGCAAATACGAGGCTTTCGGACATGGTATTGAATGGCCGCTTTCACCTCAATGATTTAGATTACCATGACATGGGGGATTTAACTTATCGATTTACCCATACAGTAGGTGCCGATCAACCCATTGAGACGCATTCTAAGGAATTCTCTTCGGCAAATTATGGAACCATATGTATCCACTAAGTAAATATCTGTATTATTTAAAAGATTATTTAGGTGATGATGAATTAACCACGGGAGTTAGTGCGACAAATGGAAATTTAAACACCCGCAACCTGAAGATTTAAAGACGCTCTTTGAAAATGAAACGGGAAAGAAATTGGATTGGTTTTTCACTGATTTAATCCAGACGACAAATCATATTGATTATAAAATTGTAAACGTTCACCAACAAAAAGTGGGTTCATTAGTCAAAGTGAAAAATGTAGGTCAAGTAAATGGCCCAATTGAAATTAATGTATTTAATGATTCAGAATTAGTGGAAACTGTTTGGTTGGAGCCTGGAGGAAAGGAAGGTAAGATAAAATCCAATCGTTCTGAGTATACACACTTGTCCATTGATGCTAGTAAGGATATACCGGAGCTCTCTAGACAGAACAATTTATGGCGAAAGAAAGCCCTTTTTCATAAATGGGAGCCGCTAAAACTTGAGTTTTTATCAGGTGATCATGAAGCACACAGAACCAATGTATTCTGGACCCCAACAATTGCTGGAAATGCCTATGACGGTTTAATGCTAGGAGCCGCATTTCATAACCTAGGAGTACCGCTCAATCGATTTCAGTTCCTTTTGGCACCTCAGTTTGGCCTGGCGAGTAAGAATATGGTGGGGGTAGCCGAGGCTTTATATGTGATTTTACCTAAAAGAGGCATCAAGCAAATGAAAGTTGGCGCATCTTTAAAATCTTTTAGCCATGGAGGGTACCTAACGTCGCAATTTGTTGGTTTATCTCCCTATGTGAAAATTATTCTAGGAGATAGGAGTATAAAGAATACTTCATATAGTTATTTAGAGCTAAAAGGAATTCTTAAAGGGGATTATGCGAATGGTGCCTTATGGGAAAGAAGTTTAGGTTTTAAATCCAAATATGTTTTTCGAAAGAAATTTAAAAATGCTACCTTTTCTGTGTCACCAATCTTAACCTATGTTCAACAAGATGCTAACTTAATTGAAGGGGGTCGAGACATGTTTCTGAGAGCGGAAATAAAGTCTAGTTTTTCATTGGATTATAGAATAAGTGAAATGAAACGCAGCATTGATTTTAGCGCCTATTTCGGAAAGAATTTCGTAACCCAATTGAATACATATGATTCTGACCGTCTATCCATAAATATGTCTGGAGTTAGGGGGCGTCAAGATTTATTTTTAGAGCAATATTATTTTGCGAGAGGAGGAGTTCAGCAGCAAATGGATGGTATGGGTGGTTTTTATAGCACGTCAAATGTAGGGTCGAATACAAATTGGATAGGTTCCTTGAATACCTATATTTCATTACCTGTTAAGCCTAATGTTTTTGGTCTATTTTTAAATCAAGGTTTATTTCCAAAAGGTCAAAAAATGGAATATATGTTTAATACTGGATTGGCATTAAAGGTCGGAGAAGTCTTTGGTGTTTACTTTCCATTGTACCGATCTTCTAACATGGGTAATCTTTTTAATGGTGGCTATGCAGATGAAATACGTTTCACTATTCAATTTAATATTGTTGAGAATGGACGGAATTTAGGAGACTTTATCAATTAGATTAATTATAGAATTTAAAATATGGAAAATCAAAAATTAAAAATACCTTTTAGCAAAGTGTTTTGGGCTGTATTTCTATCTGTTTTTTTAAGCAGTACTTTACTGTTTTTTCTTGTTTTCGCAGGGCTCTTAGGAAGTCTTTCTTTATTTGGAGAGGATAGTGAAGGTGTTAAAAGTAATACCATTCTACATTTAGAATTGGCTGGTTCTATTTCGGAGAATTCTTCTTCTGATATCGATCCATTAAGTTTATCAGTGAATAATACCAAAGGTTTGTCAGCTATTTTATTTGGCTTGAAGCAAGCCGCAAAGGATGACAATATTAAGGGGCTATTTTTAGATTTTGGAGATTTAAACTGCGGAATTGCGACAGCCCAAGAAATACGCGAGGGACTAGCGCAATTTAAAAAAAGTAAGAAGTTTATTGTTGCTTATAATTCTGGTGAATATGTCTCTCAAAAGGCCTATTATTTGGCGTCTGTAGCTGATGAGGTCTATGGCTTTCCTTCCTCAGCTTTTCAATGGTCTGGTCTAGGTGGTGAGGTTTATTTTATTAAAAGTCTACTGTCAAAACTAGGCTTAGAAGTCATGATTTTGAAAGGGGCTAATAATGATTTTAAAAGTGCAGTTGAGCCCTTGTTTTTAAATTCAATCAGTGATTCGAGTCGTTTACAAATGGATACTTATTTGAATTCCACATGGTCTACAATGCTTCAGGATATTTCAGTTTCTAGATCTATTTTAAAAGAACAGCTTAATACTTTGGCTAATGAAATGCGTATTAAAAATGTAAAGGATGCCGTTCGGTTTAATCTTATGGATTCCTCTATGTACCTCGATCAAGTCTATGGTTTGTTGATGAAAAAGGTAAAGGTTTCCGATAGAACGGATTTAAATCTATATTCCTTTTCTACTTATAGCCAATCTGAATTTAAGGATGACCAATTGTTAGCTCAGTCCAGTGAACCAGTTGTTGCTGTTATTTTAGCGGAAGGTTCAATATCTAAAAATGGTAAAGGATTTACAAGTGAGAAGATTTGTGAGTATTTTAGAAAAGTTCGAACGATGGAGTCCGTTAAGAGTGTTGTATTTAGGATTAACAGTCCAGGGGGTAGTGCCTTGGCATCAGAAGAAATTTGGCGAGAGGTTTACCTCACCAATAAAGTTAAAAAAGTGGTTGTTTCTATGGGGGATTATGCGGCTTCGGGTGGTTATTATGTCGCGACCCCCGCGCACATGATCTTTGCGAATAAGACTACAATAACAGGGTCTATAGGTGTCTTTGGTGTATTGCCATATACCAAAAATATGCTTGCTAAAATTGGTGTAGAGGTTGATGGAATTGGGACGAATGAGCATTCTATTCTTTCTACAAACCGTAAGCTGACAGCCTCTGAATTCAGTATGGCTCAAGCGGAGGTTAATGCTATTTATGAACAGTTTCTTGACCGTGTAGTTACTGGAAGGAAGTTGTCTAAAGAAAAAGTTCAGCAGGTAGCTCGCGGAAGGGTTTGGACAGGTGAGGATGCGCTTGGTATTGGTTTGGTAGATAGCATTGGTTCTCTTGAATCAGCAATTTCTTACGCAAAAGGGATTACAAAGTCTTCGAGTGATCGAGTTGTATATTACCCTGAGATTAAAGAGAATCCTATTGCAACTCTTGTTAAAATGATCAATGAAAAGAATATTAAGATAGAATCTGGTGTTTCTTTTTTTAAGCATCCCTTATTACGGTCCCTCGGAAACAGATTGGAAACTATTTCAGAATGGGAGGGGAACGTAATGCGATTGCCTTACCAATTTGAGATTAGATAAAAGCTATATTAGTAAAGAGGAGGGAAGCGACTTGGGGCAACTTCACTCATAATAGCATAACATTTCTCAATGATATCATCAATATTAGGCTTTGAGAAGTAGTCACCATCTGAACCATAAGCAGATCTATGGTCTTTAGAGCTCATCGTATGAGGTGCAGAATCCAAATGATAGAAGCACTCTTGCTCGACCATGATTTTGTCCAACATATAACCCGTTGCACCGCTGCTTACGTCTTCATCAATAATAAGAAGCCTATTTGTCTTTTTTAAGGATTCAGAAATTTTGTGATGTATATCAAATGGAATTAATGTTTGAATGTCCACTAATTCTACTGAAATTCCAAACTGTGACAATTGCTTAGCTGCCAATTCACAAATGTTAAAAGTAGATCCGTAAGAAACCAATGTGATATCTGTTCCTTCTTGAACAATTTCAGGAATACCAAGGGCTTCTGTAAATTCCCCAATATTTTCCGGGTACTTTTCTTTAGTTCTATAACCATTTAAAGGCTCAATTACCAAAGCGGGTTCATCAGCTTGTAGCAGGGTATTATAAAAACCTGCAGCTTTCGTCATATTTCTAGGGACGCAGATTAACATTCCTCTCAATGCATTAATAATCATACCCATTGGAGAACCACTATGCCAAATGCCTTCGAGTCTATGGCCTCTCGTGCTAACAATTAGTGGTGCTTTTTGACCGCCTTTGGTTCTGTATTGAAGCGTTGATAAATCATCAGATAAAACTTGAACGGCGTACAGTAAGTAGTCGAGGTATTGAATCTCTGCAATAGGTCGAAGTCCACGCATGGCCATCCCAATTCCTTGTCCAATGATTGTACATTCTCTTATTCCAGTATCAAAGACCCGATTTATTCCATATTGCTCTTGGAGCCCCTCGAGGGATTGATTGACACCACCAATTTTCCCAGCGTCTTCTCCGAAGATAAGTAATTCAGGGATTTTTGCGAGCTGTGCATTGAAGTTCTCTCTTAGGATAATTCGACCATCTTCCATTCTGTTTTCTTTACCGTAGGTAGGAGGAACGGTCTTTATTTGATGAATACTTGAATCCGATTCTGAATAAAGATGTGAACTGTATTTGTCGTAACATGTGTTGATGGTTTTTTTTACCCAAGCTCCAAGATTACTTTTTTGAGGCGTTTTTTCTTTAAACATCATTCTAATTACCTTTCTAGCAGAATTGAGAAGGTCTTTTCGAATAGGCTCGTATGTTTTATTTAGGTTTTCAAGTTCTTTGAGAATAAATTGTTTTTCAGAACTGTTTTGTGCGGTAGCTTCAATTAAAGCACTTACTTCTTTTAATTCTTGTTGAATTTCAGAAGTGTATTTCTTCCATGAATTGTTTTTGGAATCTCGTACTTGAGCCTTAGCCTCTTTGTGAATACCGTCAAGTACATTCTCATCCGCAATTTTATTTCCAGAAACATTAAAAGCAAGGATCCATTCTTTAAATTTTTCAATGCAATCATATTCTTTCTCCCACGCTAATCGTTCTTTGCTTTTGTAACGTTCGTGAGAGCCTGAAGTAGAATGACCTTGTGGTTGATTGACCTCTTTTACGTGGATCAGAACCGGAACATGTTCTTCTCGTGCAAGTCGAACCGCTTTTTCATAAGTTTGACATAGGTGGGCGTAATCCCAACCTTTGGTAACAAATATTTCATATCCTTTTTTATCTGCAGTACGTTGCATTCCTGCAAGCGCTTCCGAAATAGAGCCTTTGGTTGTTTGTAAGTCTCTAGGAACTGAAATGCCATAACCGTCATCCCAAACTGACATCACTAAAGGAATTTGCATCACTCCGGCGGCATTTATAGATTCCCAAAATGGGCCTTCACTAGTCGAGGCATCACCTATTGTTCCGAAGGCAACCTCATTTCCATAGTTTGTGAATTTTTTAGCCGATTCTGTTGCGCTTAGCTCTTTGTTTTCTCTGTATACTTTTGAAGCTTGGGCCAGGCCAACAAGTCTAGGCATCTGCCCGGCAGTCGGAGAAATATCCGAGCTACTATTTTTCTGTTGCATTAAGTTTTTCCAATGCCCTTTATGATCAAGACTTCGGGTTGCATAATGTCCTCCCATTTGTCTACCTGCTGATTGAGGCTCAACCTCTACATCGGCATGTGCATATAAGCCAGAAAAATATTGTTCAATGGTCAACTCATTGATAGCCAACATAATCGTTTGATCTCTATAATATCCGGCTCTAAAATCACCTTTTCTAAATTCTTTTGCTAAAGCAATTTGCGCAAGCTCTTTTCCGTCTCCAAAAATTCCAAATTTTGCTTTACCGGTTAGCACCTCTTTTCTTCCTAGTAATGAAGCTTCTCTTGACAAGCAGACAAGTTTGTAATCTTCTATAACCTGTGTCTTAAAAGCTTCGAAATCGACGTTTTCGTTCTGTTTTTTTTCTTTTTTTGATATACCTTCCATTGCATGCAAATATAAGGAAAATTAGAGCATTATTTTGGCGTCTTATTATTCCTAATTAACCTTATCTTTAGTAAACAAAACAGTTGTATATTACTTTTATAAAGGAGCTATGATCGTTGAAATTTGTGTTTCGAGCTATGAGTCCCTCATGTTGGCTCATAAATATGGTGCAGATCGTGTCGAGATTTGTCAAAACTTGTCTTGTGGCGGCTTGACTCCTTCACTAGGTCTTGTTCAATATTCTCTTGATCTCGGATTTAATACACAAGTTTTAATACGCCCAAGAAGCGGTGACTTTTGTTATTCAAGTTTTGAAAAAGAACAGATTTTGGATGAGCTTGTCCTTTATCAAAAATTAGGCATTCAGGGGGCAGTGGTTGGGGCTTTGGATAAGGATAGGAAATTAGACATCCCTTTTCTAAAGCAAATTAGAATTTTGACTCCGAAAATTGAGCTTACTTTTCATAAAGCCTTTGATGATGTCTTAAATTGGAAGGTCGCTTTAGAGAACTTAATCACCATGAAGTTTAATCGAATTTTAACTGCTGGATATGCCATCAATGTCGATGAAGGAATGAAAAATTTGAAGGATATTATTTCATTATCAAATGGAAGAATTGAAATTTTACCCGGGGGTGGCGTGCGTGAAAAAAATATTAGGGATATTATAGATACGATCCATCCAAAAGGAATACATTTTTCAGCTACTAAAGAAAAGTCGCATGAAAATTCAAACTTTTATTCAAGTAAATCACTTCAGGTGGATGATTCCACCTTACAGAAGATGATACTTCTTTGCCGGAAGCAATAGCGGCTATTATGTAATAGGTGCGATTTCATCTGCAATGTAATCTCCGGCCTTCAGTTTTCCGACGATTTTAGAGAAACAATCAAGTGTGTAAGAGACATCCTCTAGGGTATGTGAAGCCGTTGGTATCAATCTCAATATAATCATACCTTTAGGTACAACAGGATATACAACCATCGAACAAAATATATTGAAATTCTCGCGTAAATCAAAAATAAGATTTGTCGCTTCAGGGATCGAGCCACTTAAATACACTGGTGTAACACATGAGTTTGAAGGTCCTATTTCAAAACCATTTTCTATCAAGCCTGATTTCAAAGCATTTGTTATCGCCCACAATTTATCTTTATGAACGGTACTTCGTTTCATGATTTCAAGTCGCTTTAAGGCACCTTTAACTAGTGTCATTGGTAATGATTTCGCAAAAATCTGTGACCTCATATTATAACGTAAATACTCTACAACTTGTGCATCACTAGAAATAAAACCTCCAATTAAAGCAAAAGACTTTGCAAATGTGCCAAAATAAATATCAATGCCGTCTTGACAATGTTGTTCTTGACCTGTACCGCCTCCTTTAGCACCTAAGGTTCCGATTCCATGTGCATCATCAACAAATAATCTGAAATTAAACTTTTCTTTAAGAGCAACGATTTCTTTAAGTTTTCCTTGATCACCGCGCATTCCAAAAACACCTTCGGTAATCAATAGGATCGCCCCACCTGTTTCTTCAGCTAGCTTAGTTGCCCGTGTGAGCTGTTTTTCACAATCTTCTAAATCATTGTGTTTGAATACATATCTTTTTCCCATATGCAGTCGAACGCCATCTAGAATACAAGCGTGTGATTCAGCATCATAAACGATTACATCCTTTCGATCGACTAAGCAGTCAATACAAGAAAGAACCGCTTGGTATCCGAAATTGCATAAGATTGTATCTTCTTTTTCTACGAATTCTGAAAGTTCATCTTCAAGTTTTTCATGGAAATCTGTATTTCCACTCATCATACGAGCTCCCATTGGATGAGAAAATCCATATTCTTTAGCTACCTCAGCATCTAACTGTCTGACTTCAGGGTCGTTTGCTAAGCCCAAGTAGTTATTTAGTGACCAATTCAACATTTTACGACCTCTAAAAACCATATGAGGGCTAATTTCGCCTTCAAGTTTAGGAAATGTAAAATATCCATGTGATTGTTTGGCGTGAATCCCTAATGGGCCTCTGTTTTCTTTGATTTTCTCGAAAATATCTGCTGACATAATTTTAAACTTAAAATTTCAGTTGCAAATTTAGGTAATTATAGTAACAGGGGCATGTTTTAAACGAAAATTATCAACATACAATTTAAATGGTTATAAGTGTCATAAGTTCTATTCCTGTTATTAATTCAAATCTCTTGGGTGCGATTGATTCCATTAGGGGCATTCCCGATTTTTAACTTGTGACCGTATACAGTGGGATCGCTTAGAATTATAAGTCTCATTACATATTATTTGACTTGCTATTACAAAACTTGAATAATGAAAAATTACACGCGAATTAAAAATTGAATTAGTAACGAAACTTAATCATTAATAAAGACGTAAGTAGTAGTATGATGGATAGACACAGTAAAAGAAGCACAATAGCGCTAGTGATTGCCATTACTGCACTTGTTATTTCTTTAATCAACCTTTACTTAGCAACAGAGCAGCCAGGAGTATATCAATAATAGATAGCCCGTCTTACTTTTGTTATATACTTTGCAAGCCTAATGACTTGTTTGGTATAACCGTATTCGTTGTCGTACCATGTATATAGAACGACACTTTTTCCATCTTTAGATCCTATCGTTGCTTGTGAATCGAAAACAGCACAGCACGTATTTCCAATAATGTCATTAGAGACGAGTTCACTGTCCATTGAATAATAGATCTGATTGACAAGATCTCCATTAAGGGCTTCATTGTGAATCACCTGATTGATTTCTTCTATCGTACTTTTAGTGTTTAAATCTAAACTTAAAATGGCTAAGGAACCATTTGGTGTCGGTACACGAACCGCATTTGCTGTCAATTTATCTTTTAATTGAGGTATAACCTTAGTTACAGCATTACCTGCTTCTGGGTGTAATAACCATATTTATTGCGCTGATCTTCCTCTTCTAGGTTTTTTATGCATATTGTCCAATAAATTCTGGTCATTTGTATAGGCATGTACGGTTTCTATATGTCCTTTTTGAATTCCGAATTTATCATTAATAACTTTTAAAATAGGAGAAATTGCATTTGTCGTGCAAGATGCTGCAGAATAAATATCTTCCTCCTCTAAATTAAGTTCTCCTTGATTGATTCCATAAACGATGTTAGGTATTTCCTTTCCAGGAGCAGTTAGTAGTACTTTATTAATCCCTTTAGCGCTCAGGTGACGGGATAAAGCCTCTCTGTTTGTATAAACTCCTGTATTGTCAATAATTAAGGCCTTATCAATTCCATAAGCAGTATAGTCTATCTCTTCCGGTGTATTTGCACTAATCATATGAACCAGTTGTCCATTAATGATGAGTGCTTTTTGTTCTAAATCTTCTTTAACCGATCCTTTAAATGCTCCATGCACTGAATCATTCCTTAATAATGATGCTCTTTTTATAATGTCAGCGTCATTAGAACTACGAGTTACAATCGCTCGTAATCTAAGCTGCTGGCCTTTACCTGCTTGTTTGATTAGTTCCCTTGCAGCAAGTCGGCCAATTCTACCAAAACCGTAAAGTACAACGTCCCTAGGTTTTACTGGTTGTTCTTGGTTTTCTTCTAAAATTGAAAGCTTTTTCAAAAGAAAATCTTTTTGATTTGTAAACGAATCTTTTTCCGAAATCCATTCGTCGGCAAGCTTTCCGATATCTAATTTTGAAGGAATAATATCTAACTCCAAAAGCTGCGTTGCTAGATCTGCTGTCGTAAAGACATCAATTGGTTTACTGCTCACTTTTCTAGAGTAATCATGTAGATTGATGATTTCAGAAATGGTAATATCCGTTAAATGATGTCTAAAAAGGACCAATTCAATTCCTTTTTCATAGAGAAGTTCTCCTACTTTACTTTGAAGCTTTACAGCTGCTCGCTCTTTTTCTATATGAAGGTGCAAGCCTTTTTCATAACCCAATTCGAATTTCATTTTTATTGTTTTGTTGATTGATTTCTAATAAAAAAAGCTGCCCATTGGGGGGCAGCTTATATTCCTTATCCTAGGTAAGATTTAAGAAGTTTATTTCGAGATGTGTGGCGAAGTCGTCTAATGGCTTTTTCTTTAATTTGACGAACACGTTCACGTGTTAAATTGAATTTGGAACCAATTTCCTCTAAGGTTAAACCATGGTTCATCCCAATTCCAAAAAACAATCGAATAATTTCACGCTCTTTATCTGTTAAAGTACTTAAAGAACGCTCAATTTCTTTTTGGAGTGACTCTGCCATTAATGCTTGGTCTGTCTTAGGTGCGTCATGATTGGCCATTACATCCATCAAAGTACCGCCATCTTCATTGCTAGTTAAAGGAGCATCCATAGATACATGGCGTCCAGAAACGTTTAGGCTTTCTTTAATTTTGTCTTCAGGAACTTCTAATGCCTCAGCGAGTTCTTCAGCTGAAGGAGGTCTTTCATACTCCTGTTCTAGCTTCGAAAATGCCTTATTAATTTTATTTAGTGATCCTACCTGGTTTAGTGGTAGACGAACAATTCTTGCTTGTTCCGCAAGCGCTTGAAGAATCGACTGACGAATCCACCAAACGGCATATGAAATAAATTTAAAACCTCTTGTTTCATCAAACTTCTGTGCCGCCTTTATCAAACCAAGGTTTCCTTCGTTGATTAAATCCGGAAGTGTTAGGCCTTGATTTTGATATTGTTTTGCAACTGAAACAACGAATCGAAGATTGGCTCTAGTAAGCTTTTCTAAGGCAAGTTGATCACCAGCTTTAATTTTTTTCGCGAGTTCGACTTCTTGTTCAGCTGTAATCAAATCTTCACGTCCTATATCTTGTAAATATTTATCTAAAGATTGACTTTCACGGTTCGTTATCGATTTAGTTATTTTGAGCTGTCTCATGAGCTAAAGGGGGGGGTTAAAATGAGTTAATTTAATCAATTGCAGATGACAAAGTAAAACCAAAAAAAGGAGAATGAAAAATATTCGAAGTCTTTTTTTAAAATGAAAACACATCGATTTTGACACCAAAAATCGTGCCCAATAAATGGGTGCTTATAAACCAAATCCTACGTAGTCTCTTTTCCCACTTTCAGACATTATTTCCAGAAGAATTCCTCTATTTGAATCATTTAACTTTGTGGTCAGTTGCTCTATGTCGTGAACAGGTTCATTATTTATCTTTGTGATTATAACGCCTTCTTTTAGGCCTAAAGATTTTAATTTCCCAGGGTTTAAAGTTTTAATTTTTACCCCATGATTAATTTTGAGAGATTTTTTTTCGCTAGAACTTAGATTTTCAAATGTAGCACCCAAGGCAACATTCTTTTTAATCTCTTCTTTAGATACTAGTTTCGTAAAACCTTCCTTATTTCTTAAAATGATTTCCTTCGTAAGTTCTTCTCCTTTAGAATTCCTAATCGTAACAGCAACTTTGTCTCCGGGTCTCATTTTTCCAATTTCTTCTTGTAAGGCAGCCGAAGAGTTTAGCTCCTTTGTGCCAATTTTCAAGATGACATCTCCTTCACGAAGTCCTGCCTTATCCGCACCCCCGTCATCGATTACTTTGGATATATAAACTCCTTTTAAGTTAGGCATGTTATTTTCAGTCTTCAACTCCTGCGTTATATCAGTAATTTGAACCCCTAAATATCCGCGTTGAACAATACCATAATCTATGAGATCTCGCATTACTTTTTGAACAAGGTTGACCGGGACAGCAAATGAATATCCAGAATAGCTACCAGTTTGAGAGGCAATAGCGGTGTTGATTCCTACGAGTTCACCGGCTGTATTTACCAATGCTCCCCCACTATTCCCAGGATTTACTGCTGCATCAGTTTGGATAAAAGATTCAATGGGTACAACGTTTTTATCAGGGCTATTTAATAAATTAATGTTTCGTGCTTTGGCAGATACAATTCCTGCAGTTACAGTAGAGGTTAAATTAAATGGGTTACCAACTGCCAATACCCACTCTCCAATGGCTAGGTGATCACTATTTCCAAGCACAATCGCTGATAAGCCTGAGGCTTCAATTTTAATAACCGCGATGTCTGTTGCAGGATCTGTTCCGATAACTTTTGCAGTGTATTTTGAATTGTCATTTAAGGTGACTTCTATTTCGCTTGCATTTTCAATAACGTGATTGTTTGTAACGATGTAACCCTCAGATGAAATGATTACGCCTGAACCGGCTCCGGCTCCAAATTGCTTGTATTCTTTTCCTCCAGCGCCAGGACCATAAAAGAACTCTTGAAATATATCTCTTTGGAAGGTCGTTTGAACAACCTTGGTTGTTACGTGAACGACCGAATTTATGGATTTTATAGATGCCTCCTTGAAATCAGTAGTAGCCAATCCAGTGAAATTTGTTCTATAAATAGGAGCCGTTACCCCCCTGTTAATTACCATATCTGATAATAACCCCTTTGACTGGGGCTGCTTTGGAGTATTATACCCTATAAAGATTATAATAGCCATTAAACCTCCTGTGAACCCTAAAGCAATTGTTTTTAAACTAGAATTTTTTTTCATTTGTCATTGAATAATTATGTTGTTACAAGGTTAACACCAAAAACTATTGTTTTGGTACAGAGACGGTGTTAAAGATTGTTAAGCACTTTTAAACTGAAATACTAACCATATTGATTACATTTGTTACGCGATGAAGGTCAACTTTTCAAAGTATCAAGGTACTGGTAACGATTTCATTCTTATCAATAACATAGAAGGTTTATATAGTGATCTCAACCTTAGTCAGATTCGTTTTCTATGTGATAGAAAGTTTGGAATTGGTTCTGATGGTGTCATTATTATTAAAGGAAATGCCAATCATGATTTTTATATGGATTTTTATAATCCTGATGGCTCAAAAAGTTTTTGTGGCAATGGTGCGCGCTGTGCAGTGAAATTTGCAGGTGATCTTGGGTTGCTGGCTAACGAAAATCTTTCTTTTGAAGCTATTGACGGAATTCATGAAGCTTTGCTTTGTGGTGATGACGTCAAATTACAAATGTCCTACGGCCTCATGCCAGAGTATGTTTTATCTATGAGTGAAGATATTTCGCCTTCTCAGGAAGCCTTTTTTATGGATACGGGTTCACCTCATTTTGCTGTTTACGTAGATGAGCTTAGCGACTTGACAACTTCCAATGTTCTTTCTTTTGGTAAAAGGATACGTAATTCATCGAAATATTTTGAACATGGTATCAATGTGAATCTCATGTATGTGCATGGGCCAGATACCTTATCAATAGCAACTTATGAGCGGGGGGTGGAGCATGAAACGTTATCCTGTGGCACAGGGGCTACCGCATGTGCATTAATTCATGCGCATTATCGTGATACGTCAGTCCGAACAGTTCTATTGAAAACCAAAGGAGGCGACTTGCAAATTTCTTTTGAACGTAATTCACAAGGAGAGTTCTCAAATGTCCATTTAATTGGTCCAGCTAATTTAATATATGAAGGCAGTATCAGTATTTGAATATAGCTTTGAACCCACGGTTGAATTGTCATCAGTTTCTGAAGAGAATGATGTATTGTTATGGATTTTTCATGTCGACAAAAGACCTCCCCATATCGGTATTTCTAGTCGTGGTATGTTTTTTAGTTTAAAGAGTAATGGAAAGGATGTTTCCAAATGCATTGTAGTTAATGAAGTAGTTGATAATAAAAGCATTAAATGCGTAAAGGTGAAGTTAAGATTTAATATTTCTTTGACTCAAATATTGGGTGCTTTCGATTCTTTTACCTATGCGATGTCATCAGATAATTCATGCTTGAGTCCCATAAAAATAGTGTTGGAAATGCCTAGTTATATTATGAAATTAGCTGATTTATTGAATGAGCTAGAGCGCAGAAATAAAATAGAAGGTTGGGTTTCCAAAAATGTAAAAAAGAAAGAGTTGGGAATACTGAAGTATAGTTTAACTGATATAGATGCACGACTTAATCAATTACATGATTGAAGCTCAAGGTATTTATATTCGACTCGTAGAAAAAGCAGATGCGCTGCGCGTATATATGTGGGAGCTAGATCCTGAAACACAGCTTGTAACTCAAACTAAAAATAAGGTTTCTTTAGAGATGATCTATTCAATGATTGAGCAGCAGACAGATGTAAGAAATTCAGGCCAACTGAGAATGATGATTTGTTTACATTCGAATAAGGAGGCAATTGGTATAGTGGATCTCTATGATGTAGATTTCGCGAATTCGAAAGGTACTATAGGGGTTTTAGTATACGAAAAAAAGCTGCGTAGGATGGGCTTCGCAAAGAAGGCGATACTTGAGTTACAAGAGTATGCTCAGGTGGTTTTAAGCTTAAGAAAAATTGATTGTTTGATTCAGGAAAGTAATAAGGCAAGTATTTCTTTATTTGAATCCTTAGGCTATACAAGAATCATCGAGAATCCATTAAAACCTGATCAATTAATCTATCAAGTAAGTATATGACAAAACTTATAAAATTTTCTGTCTTAATTATTGTATTGGCCATTGCTGCGGTTTTTATGTATCCCAAATTTGAGTTGTATTTGGCTTCCCAGAAAACCACAATCAATTTGAAAGATCATTCTTTTTATATTACAGATTCAACAGGTCTAGATACATTGGCTGGTCGTTTATATGATTTAAAAATCATTGATGATGTGGCTCTTTTTTTGGCCGTAGGAAGGTATAAGAGTATGAACCAAACCAACATAGCCTTTGGAAAATATATAATTAAACCCAAGCTTTCTTATCGTAACCTTTTGAATGGTTTTAAATTGAATCGTCTTGGTAATGGAAATGCTGAAATAGAGGTTCAAGTTACTTTTAACAACTGTTCAGGCCCCAATCAACTTTCTAAAATTGCGCAAAAAGTAGCCCAACATATTCAGGCTGACAGTTCGAGTATCGCTGACTTTTTATTAGATGATCAAACATGTGAAAAGTATGGATTCACGGCAAATGAATTTCCTTCAATGTTTTTATCGAACACCTATCTTTTTTATTACGATACCTACGCAGTTGATTTTACAGATAGAATGGCTACTGAGTTTAAAACATTTTGGAATGAAAATAGACTTTCTAAGCTCCATGAGATTGGGCTTAAAAAGCCTAGTGAGGCATATACATTAGCAAGTATTGTTTATTCGGAGCAGTCTAGAATTCACGATGAGTGGCCGGTTATTTCTGGTTTATATTTAAATCGTTTAAATCAAAATATTAAACTTCAATCTGACCCGACTTTTAAATTTTGTTGGGGTAGTGAATTAGATGGAGTGCAAAGATTGCTATATGAACATAGAGATATTGATTGCACTTACAACACCTATAAGAATACGGGCTTACCACCTGGACCCATTTGTATCGTTAGCACCGATGTTTTGAATGCGGTGCTTCAGCCCTCTGATGTTGATTATATTTTCATGTGTGCAAAAGCTAATTATTCTGGCCGACATAACTTCACGAAATCTGGCCGACAACATGTTAATAACGCCAATGATTTTCACCGTTGGCTTACTCAGGAACAACGCAAATAGAAACTATGAAAAGAAGATCGTTTTTTAAATTTGGGATGGCATCGGCATTTATATCTGTCCTTAAGCCGAATAATCTAATGGCTTTAGCAGAAGAAAATTTCTCGCCGAATTTTACTGTAAAGAATCCTATCGTAATTTCAACATGGAGTCACGGAATAGCTGCTAATGAAGGGGCCTGGGTTATTTTGGACAATGCTGGAAAATCAATAGATGCTGTTGAGGCCGGTGTAAAAGTGACGGAGATTGACATCACTAATAGAAGTGTGGGGATCGGCGGAAGACCTGATCGCGATGGTCATGTGACATTAGATGCCTGTATTATGGACGAAAATTCTCGTTGTGGTGCCGTAGGGTGTATCGAAGGAATCCTTCATCCAATCTCTGTAGCAAGAGCTGTTATGGACCGGACGCAGCACGTAATGTTAGTTGGTGAGGGGGCCAGGTCTTTTGCCATTAGAGAGGGCTTTGAAACGGCTAAAACACCATTAAAAGAGGTGAAAAAGGATTGGAAGGAATGGAAAAAAGAGCATAAGGATGAATTTAAAAAACCTACGATTAATAATGAAAATCATGATACCATAGGAATGCTTGCTATGGACGAATTTGGCAACATAAGTGGTTCGTGCACGACAAGTGGTTGGGCGTATAAGCTCCACGGTAGAATTGGGGATTCTCCAATAATAGGCGCAGGTCTTTTTGTCGACAACGAAGTTGGAGGGGCTTGTGCCACGGGTTTGGGAGAAGCTATTATTCGCATTGCTGGGAGTCATACGGTCGTTGAGCTAATGAGGCAAGGTCACCACCCACAAGCGGCTTGCAAAATGGCGGTAGAGAGAATTATCGCAAAACACGATGATGTTACAGGTTTACAATGTGGATTCTTAGCAATGAATACCAAAGGTCAGGTTGGTGCTTATTCAGTTTACAATGGATTTAATTATGCCTTGCGCACCAAAGACCGCAATGCGATTTAATCGATGCGCCATTTAATCGTAAGTGGTAGATTTCTGACAAAATTCATATTTAATCTGCGATCTCATTTAATCTTAAACTAAATTCTAGGACTTTTGACCAACCTTTCCAATGACCATAGTCACCAATGGTGTCATTGTGCCAGAGGAACAGAAAATCACCGCCTTGGGATTTTGTCTCAAGATATAATTGTGCGATTCTTTCTTCCGCTTCATTTGTGGATAGTTTTAAATATTCGTTTAGTGTGCCATCCATGTATGCAAAAGGATGTATACGTAAACTCGTATTCTTGTTTTTGGATACATCGAACCAGTTGAATTCTCTTGCAGTGCCAGCTCGAAACCCTACAATATCGGCATACCCCATACTATAATCATGTTCAATCTCTTGTTCTATAAGGGCTTGGTATGTTTTAGGGAAGGAGAGTATTAGGAAATGTTGCCGACTGATTCTAACATGCTTTTCTATTATTTTTTGAAGTCTTTCGATTTCATTATGTATGAAAAAATCATTGCTATTTGATTTGTAACTGGGATGAATGCCAATCGAAGCAATTTTATTCATCTTGCGTATCAACCGAATATGCCTTCTATTTTTGTGGGAAATGTTCTTGTCAAATTTTCCGTAATTACCGAGCATCCAAAATAGTTTCACATCGAATCCTCGTCTATGGATGTCATATATTTTATCATAATTATCAAAAGGGTCTTTTTCCCTCCCTTCCAAAACTGATTTTCTTTCTTTAGTTTGTTCTTTATTTCTCGAATAAAGGTCTTTCAAATAACCTAAAAAGTTTCTAAATAGGCCTTTGTGCTTGTATGCGTAAGCCTTATCAATATCGAAGGTTGGAACAATTTGTGGCAGGTATTTTTTTCTATTATAGGCGTAGTTATACTTTTCATTTAAATAGGCTAAAAAGTCTTCACTCCAACGATCGCACATTGCTTTTTCGTGCCATCCAAAACGATACAAAACGGATTTAGTTCCTTGGTGCCTACCATGCTTATCTGTTAGTGAAGAATTGTATTCCTCATAGCGCGTGATGATGTAAAATATACTAGCGATCGGGTCCATTACGCCGTTAATGGTTAGACATTGTTCTTTGTGAAATAACTTTTTGTCTATGGAGTAATGTTCAAGTCCAAGGTTTAAAAGTAAAGGAGATGGTTTGAACCCTATTGCTTGGTCTAGATCTATTGATGAGTAATTGAATTTAGGCCCTTTGAATTCTATAAAATAATTGGTGTCAGAGCTTAGGGTGTAATTTAGATCCCTCTCCTTGAAAATAAAATCGAAGGTGTATTTTAATCGCTCGTTCTGTTGCTCAACAAATATTAACATTTAATTAAAGGTCGCTTAAAATTTTGGAGCAGATAAATTTACCAGCTTGTCCATCTCCAAAGAGATTAGGGTAGGTAAAATCACTTTTCATTAATAGATGGTCAATGGCGCTATTTATTTTCTCATAATTAGCTCCAGTAAGTATTGCGTTACCGTTCTCTACTATTTCAACCCATTCCGTTTGGTCTCTTAGTATAACGCAGGGTTTTCTAAAAAAGTATGCTTCCTTTTGAAGTCCTCCGCTATCCGTAATAATTAAACGTGCATTTTTTTCAAGGGCTATAATGTCATTGAACCCGGCCGGAGGCAACAAGTGTATGTCTTTATTATCTACAAATAACTTCACAAAACTTTGGTCTTTTAATTGCTCAATTTTACCCTTAGTTCTAGGATGTAAGGGCAGGACAATTTTCATTTTTGTTTCTTTTTGACAATTTATTAGTGCCTTTAAAATATTTACAAGATTCGATTCTTTATCGGTATTGCTATCTCGGTGAATCGTGCATAATACATAGTTGTCTGTCTTCAGGTTTAATTGACCCATCAGTTTTGATGAATCGTCCTTGAGTTGACTAAAAAACATACTATTGTCAAGCATAATATCTCCACAGTGATACATGTGGGGTTTGTCCATGGATGCCTTTCCGTCTTTATTTATAGAAAACCCCTCGTTTTTTAGGTTTAAGAGACCTTGTTTCGTTGGGGAGAAAAGCAAGCTAGACATATGGTCACATGCTATTCTATTAATTTCTTCAGGCATTTTTTTATTAAAACTTCTCAGGCCAGCTTCAATGTGAACAACAGGTATGTGAAGCTTAGACGCAGCAAGAGCGCCTGCTATTGTCGAATTTGTATCACCATAAAGAATAACCGCAAATGGGCTTTCTTTTAAGAGTATTTCTTCAATACCCTCTATCATTTTTGCAGTCTGTTGTCCATGTCTACCTGAACCAACATTGATATTATAGCTAGGGTTCGGAATACCAAGTTCTTCAAAAAATATTTGAGACATGTTTTGATCATAGTGTTGACCTGTATGCACAATTACTTCATTAATCTCATTTTTATAATGCAAATCAATTGCACGACTAATAGCTGAAGCTTTGATGATTTGAGGCCGGGCACCTACAATCGTTATTATTTTCTTTTTATCCATGGAGCTTTATCTCCCGTAAAATTAAATATTTAACTTACAAAGGATGTATTACTTTTGCATCAGTTTATAGAACACAAAGTTTAAACATGAATAAGAATAAGAAAAACCGAGTAAATATTGTGTATTCTACCAATCCAGATTTTCAATTTGATAATGAATCAGATGGAGAGCAAGAAACAATGGAACCTTCAAATCAAAGACTTTATATTTCATTAGATCGAAAAAACAGAGGTGGTAAAGAGGTTACCTTAATTGAAGGGTTTGTTGGAACTGAGGCTGACCTAAAAACTTTAGCAAAGGAGCTTAAAAGTAAATGCGGTGTTGGGGGTAGTATTAAAGATTCTGAGATTCTTGTTCAAGGAAACTTTGTAGATAAGATCTATACAATCCTGGTAGATAAGAAATACCAAATAAAAAAGAAAGGTGGTTATTAACCTTCACCGTATAACTTATTGATGTGAAAAAGGGAATTCTATACGTTGTTCTTTCAGGTATTTGTTTTTTAGTCGTCAATTTTATTGTGAAAATATTTGGACAGGGAGGGAACTTTGCTTCCTATGAAATACAGTCTTTACCTGCGCACGAACTCGTATTAGCGCGCTCAATCGTATCTTTTATATTGAGTTCCCTTATTATTTCCTTTAAAGGACTGCCTTTTTTTGGAGTGAATAAAAAATGGCTCATAATAAGAGGTGTTGCCGGTACGGTAGCTCTGATATTGTTCTTTATGACGATACAAATGACAGAGCTGGTGCAAAGTTAGCAACTATTTTCACGATGTTATTTACTTTTTTACTTCTTGGCGAGCGTATTTATAAAATACAATGGTTATTTGTGTTGCTTGCCTTTATAGGAGTTTGTTTAATATCCCTTCAACACTATGTATTAGATTATGTGGGGGTCATATTTGAGACTTATTGGATTGGTCTAGGTATCCTTTCTGCTAGTATATCAGGGATTGCGTATACGGCAATCGTAAAATTAAAAGGAACTGATGCTCCTATTTCTATTGTATTGTATTTCCCAATGATCTCTATTCCGGTAATGACCATTTTGTGCTTTTTTAATTTTGTAATGCCAATTGGTATAGAATGGATTTTGTTACTTGTGATAGGTTTGTTTACTCAGTTTGCTCAGATACTTTTAACCAAAGCACTTCATCTAGGCTCTTCTTCTGTGATTATACCATTCCAGTACTTGGGAATTATTTATGCATTATTGGTCGGGTACTTGGTCTTTGATGAGCGGCTCAATTTATTTGTAAATATTGGGGTTTTGTTAATTTTAACTGGAATTTTAATGAATGCATATTTTAGATTCAGAAGAACTCAAAAGGGCTAAAATTTCCTTATTTTTATCACATGCCAATAGAACGTATTCAACTTGCCGATTTCGGAAACCTAGAGCTTCTTGCTCGACAAGTCGTAGAGGGCTTTATTACCGGATTGCATAAAAGTCCATTTCATGGGTTTTCTGTCGAGTTTGCAGAGCATAGGTTATATAATACGGGAGAATCCACGCGCCATATTGATTGGAAATTATACGGCAGGACGGAGAGGATGTACACGAAAAAGTATGAGGAAGAGACCAATTTACGTTGCTTGTTTGTCATTGATTCATCAAGCTCGATGTATTTTCAGGAAGGAAATTCTTCCAAATTCGAATTTTCTGTATATGCGGTTGCTAGTTTGATGGAGCTATTGCGTAGACAGCGCGATGCGGTCGGCATATCGTTTTTCAGTTCACAAATTGATTTTATGTCGGAAATAAAGTCGTCTCAGCGTCACCATAGAGAACTTTATGACCGAATGGAGGAGCGTCTTATCAATTATGACCCAAAGCAAAAAGAAAAGACAAGTACTGCAGGAGCCTTGCATGAAATTGCCGAATTAACCCCAAAACGGAGTCTCGTTGTTCTCTTTACAGATTTATTGGATGACCCTGGACAAATTGACAATATCGTTGAGGCGCTTCAACATTTAAAGCACAACAAACATGAAGTGGTCTTATTTCAGGTGATGGATGTGAAAAAGGAGCTTGATTTGGACTTTGATAACAGACCACATGAACTCATTGATATGGAGACAGGGGAAAGATTAAAGCTAAATCCTTTGGAGATCCGAAAGGAATATGCAAGCAGATTAAAGGAACATTTTCAGGAGATTCGAATGCGATGTGTTAATTTACATATTGATTTTATTGAAGTGGATGTGGCTCAGGGTTTTGCACCTATTTTACAGCAATATTTGGTTCAAAGGCAAAAGATTCATTAAATCGAGCGATATCGATTCGCAAAAGAAGCGATACGATGCCCTTGCCTCAATTCTAGAAAATATATTTGGTTTATTTATACGTTCAAGGGGTTTTCTTGTTCTTTGTAATTATACAATGAATGAATTATTAACAACATCTTTTTAAATATCGTACCTTTGCGCCCTATTCAATTAAGATGTCACATAAATCTGGTTTTGTAAATATTGTAGGAAGTCCGAATGTTGGAAAGTCAACGTTGATGAACCGTCTTGTTGGTGAGCGCGTATCCATTGTTACATCTAAGGCTCAGACGACAAGGCATAGAATCATTGGCATTGTCAACGAAGACGATTTACAGGTTGTTTTCTCTGACACGCCAGGGGTTGTGAACTCCGCTTATAAGCTTCATGACAATATGATGGATAGTGTTCAAGGATCCATTAAGGATGCGGATGTATTGCTTTTTGTAACGGATACGATTGAACGTCAAATGAACCACGTTCAAACTTTAGAGCGAATAAAGAAGTTATCAGTACCTGTCTTTTGTCTGATAAATAAGATTGATTTATCCTCACAGGAGGAGGTCTTTAAAAGAATTGAATATTGGAAAAAACAATTACCGAACGCTAAAGTTTGTCCTATATCTGCGTTACATGATTTTAATGTAGTCGAGTTGTGGGAAGAGATTATACAGCATATTCCTGAAAGCCCACCGTACTATGATAAGGAAGACTTATCGGATAGGCCTTTGCGCTTTTTTATTTCTGAGATTATTCGGGAAAAAATATTTTTGCTTTGTCAAAAGGAAATCCCATATAGCTGCCAAGTCCTGATTGAAGAGTATAAAGAGGAGGATTTTATTATTAAAATTCGTGCTCAAATCATTGTGGAAAGGGATTCTCAAAAAGGGATTATCATTGGGAAAGGTGGAGAGATGCTTCAGAAAATCGGTAAAAAATCTAGGATAGATTTAGAAAGTTATTTAGATAAAAAAGTGTTTTTAGACAATTACGTTAAGGTAGATAAGGATTGGCGTAGTTCTGAGCAAAAGCTTAAGAAATACGGATATTAAAGAATTAGCATATGTCAAATATAGTTGCCGTTGTTGGCCGACCAAACGTAGGGAAATCGACTCTTTTTAATAGGTTAACAGAATCTAGAGATGCAATTGTAAAAGAGATTAGTGGTGTAACTCGTGACCGTATCTATGGTCACGGTGAATGGAATGGATGTGATTTCTCTGTCATAGATACAGGGGGTTATGCGAAAACAAAGGAAGATATATTTGAATCGGAGATTCGAAAACAGGTTGAAATTGCAATTGATGAGGCATCGGTAATTCTTTTTATGGTCGATGTGACTACTGGGATTATAGATATGGACCTGGTTGTTGCAGAACTGTTACGAAAAAGTAATAAGCATATTATCGTTGTTGCAAATAAGGTAGACAATACAGCTCGTGTTGGTTTGTCTTCTGAGTTTTATTCTTTTGGTTTGGGAGAGGTTTATGATTTATCGGCTACAAATGGATCGGGGACAGGTGAGATCCTTGATGAGGTCGTTACCTATTTTGATGCACACGACCACTCAGTTCTAGAGGAAACTGATTTGCCGAGAATTGCAATTGTAGGTAAGCCTAATGTTGGGAAATCTTCACTGATCAATGCTTTTACAGGGAAGGATCGCAATATTGTTACAGACATCTCAGGTACAACGAGAGACTCTATACATACAAGATATAATGCTTTTGGTTTTGATTTCTTATTGATTGACACCGCGGGTATTCGTAAGAAAGCAAAAGTTACAGAGGATATTGAATATTATTCAGTTTTACGTTCGGTTCGAACAATTGAAAATTCAGATGTATGCTTGTTTTTGATGGACGCATCAGAAGGTTTACAGAAGCAAGATTTGAATATTTTCTATATGATAGAAAAGAACTCAAAAGGTGTTGTTGTATTGGTCAATAAGTGGGATTTATTAGAAAAGGATCAAAACTCTGTTAAAAATTATGAGGATAAATTACGTGAGCAGCTTTCTCCGTTTAATGATGTTCCGATTGTTTTTACTTCAACGCTATCCAAGCAAAGAATACATAAGTCAATTGAGACTGCAATGACTGTCTTCAAAAATAGAATCCAAAAAATACCGACCTCTAAGTTAAATGACATCATGCTTGATGTTGTGCACGCGACACCACCTCCATCTGTGAAGGGGAAGTATATAAAGATTAAGTTTATTCAACAATTGCCCACGCATGCACCTTCGTTTGCTGTCTTTTGTAATTTACCTCAATATGTGACCGATGCTTATAAGCGCTTTTTTGAGAATAGGCTTCGCGACAACTTTGACTTTGAAGGTGTTCCAGTTAAGATTTTCTTCCGTAAGAAATAAGAATAGCCTGAAATTGAGGTACTTTTAATTCATGATGTATAGCAGCACACAATACGGTAGGTTTACAATCATACCACTATTAATTATCGGATTAATTGTACATTTTTTTTCAAACGATTTGATTTGGCAAGCGCTCAGTATGGATGCTTTATTTCTCTTGCTGATATTCATGTTTTATAAGCTAAGGATCGAGGTTTATTCTGATAAAATTAAGCTCATTTATGGAATAGGTATCATTCGGATTACTTTTAAGATCATTTCTTATTCATCCGTTCAACAAATTAAAACGCCATGGTATTATGGTTATGGTATTAGAATCACACCAATAGGATGGCTTTATAATATTCAGGGACCTCATGCTGTTATCCTCAAATATGAAGGCGAAAACAATACACGCAATGAATTCTCGATCGGCACACAATTTCCTGAACGCCTAGAAGCCTGCATTGAGAATACATTTATATACAAACCCTAGTGTTTTTATCAAATTAAGGAAATCTATAATCCATTTTCAACTATGAATTTCATTCGTGGGCCTCATGTCTATACGTTTATAAAGGTGAGATGACCATTCAATCCCAAACCTTTACGGCCAAAGTTGCTTGAAATTATATTTATTGTATAGGTGAAAGCATAACTACTATCTATGTTAAGATCAACAAGGTTTTTAAATAGTATATAAGCTTGTTAACCAGTATAAATAATTTATACGAGAAGAGATTGAATATATTGAACCCAGCATTAATTTTTTAGTTGGTCAACTCTTATCTGTCTTTGCATAGGGTTCTCCCTTTGCTGCATTCTCATTTTACGTTCTTGAAACAAGTCGTATCGTGATGGAAGCATCTTTTTTGGCCACGCATTATTTTGTAAATCAGTATCTGCAGTTTCTAGAAATGGATCTAATTGAAAGCTAGCAACCTCTTTATTGAGTATCAAAACTTTAGTGACAACATTCTCTTTTGCCCTCCACACCTCAGCAGGTATTCTGACCACCTCAGATGTATTGTCCCGATAAGAGATTTTAATAATAAGAGGCATAACCAACCCTCCGATGTTGTCAAACGTCAGCTCATAGAAAAAGTGACCTGCATTCAATGAGTTTATTTTACCGTCATCCAATCTTTGTTTTAAGCTTTCATATTCTTTTAAATCCAGGGCATCCACCTTATATATGTCACGTTTCCCATAGAAATCATCAATAAGGGTATCTCTTTCATTTATGGTTGACTTTATGGATTCTTTATTTTTTGAGTCACCAATATGGATATCTCTATTGCTATTTTGGTCTTTTAAAAATACCTTTTCGATTTCGGGATTTTGCGTATTTAGTTGAAAAAGTTTAACATTTGAAAGAGCAATATCTACGTGGTCCGTACTAAAAAACCATCCTCTCCAAAACCAATCTAAATCAACAGCAGAAGCATCCTCCATGGTCCTAAAGAAGTCGGCAGGAGTAGGGTGCTTGAACTTCCAACGTTCACAGTATGTTTTGAATGCAAAATCAAAAAGCTCACGCCCCATGATCGTTTCACGCAAAATATTAAGCGCTGTTGCAGGTTTTCCATAGGCATTGTTGCCAAACTGTCTAATACTTTCAGAGTTGGTCATAATAGGAGAGATGTTTGATTTGTCTCCTCTCATATAATCGGCAATCTTATAAGCGGGCCCTCTTCTTGAAGGATATCCTCTTTCCCATTCTTGTTCTGTTAAATATTGAACAAAGGTATTGAGCCCTTCATCCATCCATGTCCACTGTCTTTCATCAGAATTGATAATCATGGGGAAGAAGTTGTGACCAACTTCATGAATAATAACGCCCCACATGCCATATTTTGTTCTCTCTGTGTAGGTTCCATCTGATTCGGGACGACCTCCATTAAAACAAATCATAGGGTATTCCATTCCAATTGATTTAGAATGTACAGAAATCGCAACAGGGTAGGGGTAATTTGTAGTGAATTTTGAATAGGTTTTTACGGTGTGGGCAACGAGTTTAGTTGAATACCTTTCCCATAGTGGATTACCTTCCTTTGGATAATATGACATACACAATACATCATGATCGCCTACACTTGAGTTCTGACCATCCCAAATAAATTTTCTTGAGCTTGCAAATGCAAAATCTCTTACGTTTGAAGCCTTAAATCTCCATGTTTTTAAAGATTTCACTTTGCTTTTTTCTGCTTTTTCTGCTTCCTCCTGTGTTACGATGAAAACAGGTGAGTCTGATTTCCTTGCTTTTTGAAGACGTTTTCTTTGAGTAGGAGACAGTACGGTGCTCTCATTTTGAATTGTACCCGTTGCAGAAACAACATGATCGCCAGGAACAGTCAAGGAGACATCATAATTTCCAAATGGCAGGGTAAATTCTCCTCTACCCAAGAATTGCTTGTTTTGCCATCCTGATACGTCATCGTATACGCACATTCTCGGAAAGAACTGAGCAATTGTATAAATATAATTGTCTTCTTCTTCAAAATATTCATATCCAGATCTACCGCCAACAGCCATTCTGTCGTTGACATTATACCACCATTTGATATTAAAAGAAATACTGCCGTTCGTTTTTAAGGCTTGCTTTAAATCAATACGCAACATTGTTTTGTTAATCGCATAGCTCAGATCTTCGCCATTTGTAGCCTTTACCTCTTCGATTTTAAAACCACCATCATAATCAAATAACTTTCGCTCAATTTGATTTAAGGATCTAAAATCTTCCATTTTCTCTACGGTAATTAATTTAGAGTCAGATGTTCTTGAAAACAAATTTTGATCTAGTTGTAACCAAAGATATTCTAGTACATCAGGCGAATTATTTGTGTACGTTATGGTTTCTGTACCCCTCAATATTTGAGTATGATCTTCTAATACGAGATCCATTTTATAATCGGCTTGCTGCTGATAATAGTTATGACCGGGTGCACCTGCCGCATTCCTGTACTCGTTTGGAGTCGGAATTAAATTTTCGATTTGCGCGAATTTTTTTTGCGCATAACTCATGCTAGATAATAAACAAATTGATAGCGTTAAAATAGGAAAGATATATTTCATAATTGAATTTCGTTTTCTCGTTTGAATATAAAGAAGTTGTATACCGTTTGTAGTTCTTGGTTTTTATAGCTTAGTTTATTTTGTTGTTCAGCATGCATGGTCATGAAAAGTCCATAAAAAAGAGTCACTTGATCTTTCAGGACTTGATCACTCCTCAGGTAAAATGAACAAGTACCGTCATCAAAAAGTTCATAGCCTTCATAAAACAGTGTTATATCCTTTCTAAATTGACTTATTTTAAAGCCTTCTAGGATGATATCTTGAAATATAGTATTCCGTGTTATTTCACTTTCAAGCCCAATCTCCAGTTCAGATTTGATGATGTTTTTACTTAAGGAAAATTCTTCAAGGTCATGTGCTGAAAGGGTAAGGGTGACTTCTAAACAAGAACAGGTTGAATCATATTGCATTTCAGCGAATGAAAAATAAGATTCATGTGCATGGATATAAGCGTTTGAACACAATAATAGTAAAAAGCCTAAGGTTTTCATGGAAGGCCGAATTTACGAAAAGATTTTCCCTTTCTTTATTCTTGTTAATAAAAAAAGCCCCAAGAAGGGGCTTTAAAACAAACAACAAACAAATTCCTTGTGACCTAAGTCTAACGCAGGAATATTTTTACGCCACTCTCCAGCAGTTGGTGTGGAGTGGAAATACGATTTATTTTCATGAGTGATTTTATTCTAACACCTTCTGACTGTGAAACATCAGCGAGTGTGCTATTGGATGAAAGGACAATGAATTTTTTGAAATGGGCACGTCTTTTCTTAGCTTGTAAGTAGATTGGTGTCCCTTTTGTAATATTCTCCATAGTACCCAATGCAGCATTGTACTTATGTAATTGTCTTAAAGAAATCCCTGTTTTTAAACTTATTTTATAAAATGTTTCACCTTTCAAAGATGCTATTACGTTTAATCTATTAATAGAAACCTGAGAAGCCTGTATTTGAATTAAACCTTGAGACTTCTGTGATACAATCGGCATTTTTTTTCGCATACGATCATATTGATACAATTCCTCTTCTTCAATCAATTGAATAAGTCTTTTTGCATAATGAGGATTGGTAGCATACCCGGCTTTGCTCAAACCATTTGCCCATGACTTATAATCTTCATTTTCAAAATTAAATAAGGATGCGTAGCGTTGATTTGAGGTTAAAAACTTACTATGATCAATATAGGATTCAATCACTTCTGAGTATGCCCGAAAACATTCATTTTTTCTATCATCATCATGGAAGGATGTTTTTCCATTCCAACTACCACCGCATTTAATTCCGAAATGGTTGTTTGAAGACTGAGCCAAAAGTGAATTCCCTGCCCCAGACTCTAAAATACCTTGTGCAAGTGTAATGCTCGCGGGTATGTTAAATGCCATCATTTGTTCAACAGCTATGGCGCTATACTCTTTTATATAATCTTTCCTAGCGTTATTTGAACTGGCATTAATAAATACCGGAGTCAAACAAATAAGGAATGAAGTAAAAAAGTTTTTCATTGTGATTAATGTGTGAAAGGTGAAACGAGAGTTATTGAATTTGGTTTCAGTTTTTCACAATTAATTTAGCAGATCAATGAAATTTAATACTTGCTCAGAATATCAGTTGATTTGAATTACAAGTTAATTCTAAATCGGAGTGATCCAGATACTCCAGGAGACAATTGCGAGAAGAATTGATTTTGTGCATTATAAGATTCGAATACGCTTTCCCTTTTATCATTTAGACAATTGGTGACTTTAACACCTAAGCTGTACATCTCGTCTTTACCGAATGCTTTATTGAAATTAAAGTTTAAGCTATGAAATGGGACACTGTAAATATCGGGTCGATCAACAATACCTGCGAACTGCAATGTTTTCCCTTGAACGTTGTAAAATAGACCTGCTTGAAAATTGCTAAAAAACCCATTCTCTGCACCATTAAAAGAAAAACCACCATTTATGATGTAGGGTGCTTGGCCGGCCATCTTTCTGAAGGATTCGATAACCTGACCCGTTCTTGCGTTAGCCAGGCGGCTGTCATATTCTGTTTGGCTTAAGTCAATTCGAGAATCAACAATGGTTACGTTTAGTATAAAATCAAAGGCTTCTGTTTTCTCACTAATCCAACTTAGATTTTCTCTGATTTCAATTTCTCCACCCACTACCTGGCCATCTCCCACATTTCGGGGTTGGAAAGCACCTGGTTGTGTAGCGTATTGAATAATCTCAATAGGATTAATAAACTTTTTGTAAAAGGCACTGATAGAAACGGTACGTCCCTTGCTAGGAAACACCTCCCATCTGAAATCTAGGTTATGTATATCTGTACTCGTCAATTCACCATCCCAATAAACAACTCCTGTGGCGTTATCTGCATCCTGAAACAAACCACCAACGAATGTCCTACCCGTGATTGGATCAAATATTTCAGCATAAGATAGTTCTTTAAAAGATGGTCTGGCAATGGTCTTTCCATAAGAAAACCTGAAATTTTGATTTTCTGTTACAGAATAAACCAGGTTCAATGCCGGGAAAATGCCTAAGTTTTCAAGAACCTTTTCGTTGTTTAAAACATTGGTGCCTAGTTGGTCTTGTCCTGTATATCTGTGTGTGTAATATTCAGCTCTCAGACCAATTGTTGATTTAAATTTCTTACCGATTGTCATTTCATTCGACACATACGCTGACGCATTACTTATACTCGAATTAAATGTATTAGGGTTATTCGGTAAGAAAGGGGTATCGATTGTTGTTCCTTCTTGCGGATTGCCGAGATAGGGCCATAAATTTTCATTGCTAAATAATTCGTCTGGGTCTCCTGTAAGGGGAATATCTCCTCTTATATTTACTTGAAAATTCTTAATGGAGAAATCCCTTTGCTTATAGGTATATCTCGTCCCTAACTTTAAATAGGCTTTAGATCCAAATGCAGAATAGGTTTTCTTTCCCGCTATAATTCCAACACCATTGATTTCTGAAAGGTCTCTCCAAATACGTTCTGGAAAACCAGACTCAGAACTTATTCTTACACCGCCGTCGTTTACATTTTCATAGCGGGTAAAACGAATATCTGGATCCTTAATTCTTGAGAATGTTGGAGATAGCTTCCATTCTAGGTCCCAATTTTTTTCTTCAAGTTTATACTTCGCAGCAATATGAACATTCGTAAGTGATTTTTGGCTATACGATAAGTTATGTTGGTATCCCGTAAAGTATGAACCTTCATCATTATTGATAAAATCAAAAATACCCGCACTTGACTCGCCATTTTGAAGGTGCATGGCTGTAATACTGTATTTTGCCTTTAATGTTTTTACTGCAAATCCGGCAAGCGAACTAAGCATCACTGTATTTATACCATAATCACCCTTTTGATATTCAAGGGTATCCATTTCTGTTTTGTCTGGATTGCCAGGAAGTCCATAGCTTGCGAACAATGCATCTTTATAGAATTCCGTATTGTTTCTATAATTCAGCATGAAATTGTACGCAATGGTTCTTTTTTCTTTTTTTATTTGATCTCCAAAATTCATTGCTAATCCACCATCTAAAAAGCTTTGTGATTCCTTTGCTGCTAGTGTTTTATTGAAGGAATTTAAAATATCCGCATATCGGTCTGCAGCTTCTGTATTGCTACCTAGAGTTTGTACAAACGATGGGATGTTTGTTTCCGCTGGTATCGTTCTTGTGCCATCATCAAAACCAAGAAAATCAGTTTTACCTCCTTGATAATCCAAATAATCACTGCGAAGGTGGAAGTTCGGATTATAACCTGCTCTGAAAGAAATACTTTGTGTTTTTTGGTTTGGAAAGCTTGCGAGCTCAATATTTACCAGTCCACCTGTAAAATCTGCGGGCAACTCCGCACTGAATGTTTTATTGACAACTATATTGTCAATAAGTGATGTTGGGAAAATATCCATTTGCAGCGTGTTTCTATCTGGATCTAACCCTGGAATGTCTAAGCCGTTTAAAATTGTTTTATTGTAACGGTCTCCAATACCACGAATAAAAATATATTTCCCATTCGCGACTGAAATACCCGGAACTCTTCTCATTGCAGATGCAGCATCAGAATCTCCTGTTTTTCTAAAACTTGAGGCAGAAATACCATCAATCATATTGGCCGACTTGAGCTTCAATCGCAGGATGGCATTTTCAGTATTTTTTTTGTATTCAGCTTGAACTGTAACTTCACCTATTTCGGTTACTTGTGCCCTTAGTTCGGTGTTTTCAACCAAAGTGACTTTTTCTGCTATTACCTTTACTGAACTTATGATCGTATTGCTGTAGGAATACATTGAAAATATTAAGCTGTATGTGCCTACTGGCATTGATATTTCAAATTTACCATCGAGATCGGAAAATGCCCCTTTGTTAAGACCTTCCACCTGTATTTTAACCATGGGTAAAAATTCACCAGTAGCGCCGTCAATTATTGATCCTCTGATGATGCCATTTTGCCCCAAAGAAGGGAAGACGTTCATTGCGATCAAAAAGAGGAAAAAGTAAAGGTGTTTCATCATCGTTTTTTTTAATAACAGAACTCGCAGCGGAAAGCTGCGAGTTTTGCACAAGTAATTAAATATTTAAAGGGGTGTATTAGAATCCTGAAAGATTACCACTGATTCCAGCCCAAGACCATCCTGTAAGTACTGAAGCATCTGCTCCAACAGTGTTAGTTCCTTCAGTAACTTCAATAGTAAATGCATCAGAACCACCTTTGAAAAAATCTGTTAAAACACCACCTACAGGCAATGTGACTTGAAAGTTAGAAGCATCTAAGAAACCATCTACTGTTGGCATTTGATCGAAATCTTGTCCAGCAGCTAAACCGAAGAAATATTGGTTGGTAAATATAAGGTTTGAGTTGTCATCTAAATCCACTAAGCCTTGCGCATTACCCGCGTATATACTACCGTTGGTTATTGTGTGTGTTCCTGAAGCCGAACCTTCTGGCCCATCAAGCTCAAAACATTCATCACCTGGATTTATAACGATGAAGTTGTTAAGGGTGCCAGACCATGCTTGGTCAGTGTCAATTGCATCATCACCTGCATTCCATATGATTAGATTTGATACGTTTACAGTTCCACCAAAGAATTCGATTCCATCATCTTGGTTAGCGACTACTTCTATATTTGATATAACTGTTCCTGAACCAACACCACCTAGAGTAAGACCGTTAATTTCGTTTCCTTCTCCAATGTTTGCACCACCGTGACGTATAGAAATGTAAGTGATCGAACCAGAGTTGTCAGTCGCATCAGAACCTCCGTAAAGACCATTGGCATCTGAAGGAGGAACGCCTTCAATTTGAATGGCATTAGAAGATGCAGAGATTGGCGCGTTACCTAAAATGATAAGGCCTCCCCAAAGACCATCTAAAGTTGGGTCTAGGTTAGGACTAGCTTTTTCCCCTGGCATAATTTCATCTGCAACAGATGTAAAGATAATCGGTGAATCAGCAGTACCGTTCGCAAATAACTTCCCGCCTCTAGCGATTAGAAGTGCAGTTGAGTTAGGACCTGTTCCTGCCTGAGCTTTAATAATTGTTCCTGCTTCTATCGTTAATTCAGCTCCTGACTCTACAGAAATTCTACTTGCAAGGATATAAACCTTGTCCGCAGTCCAAGTTGTATTTGTTGTTATGTTATCTGTAATTGAAACTGTTGTTTCGTCTGTAGCGTATTCACAATTACCATCGTCTTTTTCTGCTTCCGTGTTGTAGTTTGTAGCATTAGGATCAGTGCATCCTTTCTTCTGGCAACTTGTTACCGCTACTAAAAATAGAACGGCAAATAATAGATTTGTCTTTTTCATTTTTTTATATTTTCAATTGTTTGATGCAAATTTCACCATACATTGAGAATAATTGATTAATCGAAGGTTACGATTCAGTTAATAAAACAGCGTGATTCCTTAACCTAGAGGAAACATTGAACTCAAGAAATAAATAAGTAAGGGGTTTAGAGTCGGTACTTTTTAAAGAACGCATCCCAATTCCAAATGTAATTAGCGACGACCTCATCCATTCTTTTTAAGAATAATGGATTTGGAGCCCGCATTCTCTTGAAGTACTCGTCTTGGAATTCGTTCAATTTATATTTGTGAAAAATAGCTTTAGACATTCCGTATATCCAATTCTTAGATGGATGATTTACGCGCGAAATAAAACTTTGATAGTTTCGGATTAGCTTAACAAATTCATTTTCCTCCAAATCATATATTACTGCGAGCTTCTGAAAGATTAAGGATTCAACTCTAGAGGCTTGGTCCGCATCGAATGTACTTTCAAGAAAAGATAAGTTGCCGACAATAATGACCATTCCAAATTCTCCGCTAGCGGTAGGTTCTATTTTTGGCGAAGTAACAAATACAGGGTCCTCATTGATTAAGGAAGCTATTTCCAGGAAGCCTTTATCTACAGAATCAAAAATTGCATTTATAAAGATATTTGCAACTTGATTGTCAGATAATTTCTTTTTGATCAGTGTACTAAACATTTGCTTCAACTCAACGGGTTATTCAAAGGTAAGCCCTAGTGACCTTGAGTTTTCATCGCTTTTTTTTGGTTTATCAACGAAGTTTTCAACATTCTATGGGTTTCGGATAAAAAAAATTACTTTTGACTTCCAAAAACATGAATTATGAATGTATTGATTAAAACGAATAAAGGAGACATGACGGTGTCTTTATACACTGAAGACGCGCCTAATACAGTGGCTAACTTTGTAAAACTGATAAATGACGGTTACTATAACGGTTTACAGTGGCATCGAGTGCTGCCAGACTTCGTAATTCAAGGAGGTTGCCCTAATTCCAAAGATGGAGCAAGTGGAATGGCAGGTACCGGTGGTCCTGGTTATCAAATTGACTGTGAATTGGAAGGTGGTAATCAATACCATGATAGAGGTGTCCTTTCTATGGCGCATGCAGGCAAAAATACGGGAGGGTCTCAGTTTTTCGTTTGTCATAGTCGAAACAATACATCTCACTTAGACGGAGCCCACACTTGTTTTGGGAAAGTAACCGATGGATTAGAAGTTATTGATGCAATAGTTGAAGGGGACGCTATTGAATCGATGGAGCTACTGTAAATTGTTGTTGTTGCTTATTTTTTACTTCCAATAGTCCATCGGTATCCTACGGTTGCTATAAAACCAGCTTCAAAACTGACGTCATCAGCAGTGCCAAGCTCAAAACTTAGTGAGAACCTACCTATTTTAGCTTGTGGGCCAACGGTTAATGGCCATGGTCTAATGGCCAAGGCAATGTTCTTGTGAAGATTACCTATACCTACTGCTAGCTTTCCTGTTACAAAGCTAGGTGCCGCAAGGCCCACCTGATATTCGAAGATCCCTTTTTCTGAAAACTCTTTTGTTTGACCAAATAAAACACTCATACCGGGCGAGATAGCATCATACGGATCGTGGCTTCCTATTGTTGCTGCTCCAATATTAAGCTCTATAAATTTGACAGAATTATTTTTTTGTCCGAACGCGAGCGCTGGAACGAAGAGTATAAGCGCAATAATTTTTTTCATACTACAAATATATTTGAAATAGATACTTGGTGAAAATGAAATTTCACATTAAACGTATTTTATTAAGTTTAAAATACTTATTTAAAAACATGTAAATAAGAAGATTAGGTGTTTGTAAAAGGATATTTAAATGGAAGGTTATTTAGGGGGGATTTGAAAATGTTATAAAACATTGAGATCTTCCGACGTTGCGTCTAAACTACATTTTAATGCCGTTTAGGTTTTGTTGTGTACTGTTAAATTTTTTGATGAAAGCTTAATTGCAACTGATTTTTACTCCATTTATTTGTTGTTTGGTTCATTACACCAAACTGAATCTTTAACCCTTTTTTTATCATGTATCCCAAAGCTACATAGAATCGATTTCGGTCAAAAACCTCCACAGTATTTCCATTACCTGTGCTTCTTTGACCATTTATAAATAACTCATTGTATAATGCCAGGTATAATGTTCTCTTGTCCATTACCGCTTTGTTCAATGCTATATTTAAAAATAGATTATATCTGTAGCGTGTTCTTAAATCTTGTCCTTCTACAAACCGTTGTTCATAGCGGAATCGATGGTTAGTATACAAACGATTGCCAAATTGAACAGGGAATAACGCTTCTTGATAAATTCTACTCTCATTACTTGTTGATTTATCCGTTCCATAACTACCCGTAGTAACATTCCCATAACCAAAAGTCAGTTTAATGTCTGCCTTTTTAGGTTTATAGGTTACTCCTCCGCGTAACAATAATTGTTCAAGGTCTCCAGCAATGTTCCAATTACGGAATTGAACATCTCCTTGAATACCCCAAGGGCTTTCTCTAAATGTTGTATTGAAGAAGTACATGTACCATGCACCCATCTTGTCTTCATTTATCTGAGTATTGCCATTCTTTGTGATTAATAAGGAAATACTAAGGGCCAATAAGTATAAGATCTTTTTCATCTAATGTCAATAAGAGCAAAAATAAGGCTTAACCCAAGACTGCTTTGATTTGATCTGCAAGCTCAGTCCCGATTCTGTCTTGTGCTTCAACTGTTGCTGCGCCAATATGCGGTGTGGTAGCAATTTGGGAATGTGCGAGTAATTGATTGTTAGGATTCGGTTCGTTTTCGAATACATCTAATGCAGCCGCAGCGACAATTCCTGCAGATATAGCCTTGATGAGATCTGCTTCATTAATCACACCACCACGAGCAGCATTTACAATACGAACCCCTTTTTTCATCATTTCAAATTCTTTCATTTGAATAACGGCACTTCCATCTGCTTGTTTGGGCACATGAAGAGAAATATAATCGAGATCACCAATTACTGAAGACAGGTCATTTGTTGGCGTGATTTGAACATCAACAGTTTTACCACCTATATTTAACGATATGGTAGCTGTTTCCGTGTATTGATCAATAGCAATAACTTTCATTCCAGCTCCTAAAGCGTATGAAGCTAGGCTTTGTCCAATTCTACCAAATCCAATGATTCCAATGGTTTTGCCTCTAAGCTCAACACCTTTAGCATAACTTTTTTTCAGTTTGGCGAATTCTCCTTGCTCCATATTTTTATAAGAAGCATATAAAAATCTAGATACGGCAAAAAGATGTCCCATTACCAATTCTGCAACAGATTGCGAAGAAGCGCCGGGCGTATTAATTACGGTTAACCCTTTTTCTCTTGCATAGCTCACATCTATGTTGTCCATACCTACGCCACCTCTTCCGATAAGCTTAAGGCTAGGGCAGGAATCTATAACGTTTTGACGAACGGTCGTTGCACTTCGAACCAAGACGCCAACAACTTGTTCTTTGTTAATGAAATCAATTAAGTTTTCTTGTTCAACTTTATCTAGAATTACTTTGAATCCTGCTGCTTCTAGAGCATTCACTCCACTTGCAGAAATACCGTCGTTTGCTAATATTTTCATCATAATATATTATTTATCCTTTACTTGAAAAGTGCTTCATTACATCCACCAATACACGCACGCTTTCTAACGGAAGTGCATTATACATAGATGCGCGATAACCGCCTACAGATCTATGACCTTTCAGTCCAACTAGGTCGTTCTCTTGCCATAATGCATTAAACTCGTCCGTTCGTGATTCATCTGTCATTAAAAAGGTGGCATTCATGTTTGAGCGGTCCGGTGCAGCAACTGCAGCCTTAAAAAGCGGATTGTTATCTATCTCATTGTATAGCAAACTAGCTTTTTCCTCATTTCTCTTTTGTGCAGATTGAACGCCTCCGTTTTTCATTAGATGACGCATGTTCAGCATCGAAGCATAGACAGGAAAAACAGGAGGCGTATTGAACATACTGTCCTTTTCCGCGTGTGTTTTCAAATCTAAATAGGTAGGCATAAAGGAGGAAGTCGATTTCCCTAGGACGTCGTCTTTAACAATATATAAAGTAGCTCCTGCTGGTCCCATATTCTTTTGAGCACCTGCATAAATCAGATCAAAGTCGGACACATTAATTTCTCTTGAGAAAATATCTGATGACATATCGCATATTAAGGGAACATTACTTTTAGGCATTGCCTTGAATTGCGTGCCGAATATTGTGTTATTTGATGTGAAATGTAAATAGTCAGACGCGGAGTCTACTTGTATGTTCTTCGGGATGTAATTGAAATTATGATCACCAGAGCTAGCACATTCAAGCACTTCAAAGCCAACTTTTTTAGCTTCGGCCATTGCTTTTTTTGACCAGACTCCCGTGTTAATGTAAGAAGCCTTTTTTGAGTCTCGCATCATGTTCAGTGCACTAATTGTAAAACCTAGAGAAGCCCCTCCTTGAAGAAAAATAACCGAGTAGCCTTCTGGAACATTTAAAGATGTTTTCACCAACTGAATGGCTTCATCCATAACAGCTACAAAATCCTTATGTCTATGGGAGACTTCTAATATAGAGAGACCATTGAAGTCCTTAACAGCTTCAGAGGCTTCTTGAAATACGTCTTGCGGAAGGATACATGGTCCAGCACCAAAATTATGTTTCATTTACTATAGTTTTTAGCAAAAGTCTAAAAACTATTTCACGTGAAGCATGATTAATTGTTATTTTTCAATGAAATCTCCAAAAAAAACAAAAAAACAATCTAGAGAAACCTACTCTTCTGACGAAGCTTTGGTCGTTGTTGTCTTTTTCACTGTGCTTGCTTTTGCTTTTGCAGTGGTTGTTTTCTTAGCACTTGCCGTTGTTTTTTTAGCAGCTTTCTTTTTCTTAGGTTTGGCTACAGCTACAACACTGGTTTTCTTTTTTCTTGAATTACCGTATGAACCTAAAGTTCTCTTACCTTTTGTCGTTTTTCTATCTCCTTTACCCATATTGCTTTCTGTTTTCTTTAATATTAGTTGCTCAAATTTACGATTCTTTTTCGATTAGTCGGCGTCTAATTTCTTCTTCGATTTCCTTTCCTCGGCTCAAGTTTTTCATACACCAATCCGTTTTTAATTTGATTTGTTCTTCATGTTTAAGTTTCCATTTTAATTCTGTATCTCCAAGCCTTTTGCGGATTGCACTGAGTAAGATGGCAGCGGATACTGAAATATTAAAGCTTTCCGTGAATCCGTACATGGGCACTTTGACTTTCATATCACAGTGGTCTAAGACTTCTTGCGATAATCCACTAAACTCTGTACCAAAGAAAAATGCCATAGGTTCATCTATGGGAATGTTGTAAATGTCATAATCCTCAGTATGCGGAGTCGTCGCAACAATCTTGTATCCTTTTTCCTTAAGCGATTTAATACATTCTAAGGTTGGCGGATTGCCCGTACTGTGGTTTTCAATGTCAACCCACTTACCTGCTCCTAAGGCGATTTCTCTATTGACTTTGTACTCGTTTTCATTTTCAATCACATGGAGCTTTTTGATTCCGTAGCAATCACACGTTCTGAGTACGGCCGAAGCGTTATGCTCTTTGTATAGGTTCTCTATTACAACACTGATGTAGTCTGTGCGTTGGGCTGCTATTTGGTCAAACAGTTCACTTTTATGCTCTGTCACAAGCTGTGCTAGTTCCGAATATACTTTTTCATCAAGATTCATGATTGATCAATTTTATCATTAAAAAATGCTGTATTTCATTAAACAATAGGTAGGTCTTTTCTTTAACTGCATAACCAAGCGATTCATAAAATTTGACTGAATTTTCTCTTGATTGTAAAATAAGCTCTTTTATTTGAGAATCTTTAAAATGATTTTCGATGGAAAGCATTACTCTTTTTCCATACCCTTTGCCTTGCTGACCATTCTCGGTGGCTACAAAACGAATTTGAATTTGCTTATAATCGATTACGTCAGCCCTAGCAATGGCTTTTAATTCACTTCCAAGGTAAGTTGCGAAATGAAGTGCTGAAGTATCTCCGCTGTTTCTTTCAGATCCCCTCGGTCTTTTCCACGGTTCCCGCAAAACCCGGTATCTTAAATCATAATAGGCATCCCATTCTTTTTGATTCCCGGGGCTTCGAGTGACTATTTCCATTGCGCTGCTAGACTCGTCAGTCTTATTGTTTCTTTTCCCTCTATTAATTCTTTTCTTAGGAGTGATTGACTTTTTGAGCTTTTTAATACTTCCTCAACTCCCGTGATTTTAGCACAAGGGATTCCCATATCCAAACAGTCTCTTAAAATCATTTTTGATTGTATCAGTCCTACTTTTTTAGAGATTATTTTCTTTAAATGAATTCTGTTTTTAACGCGTTCTTGATTACTAAGGAACGCTTTGGATTCAATTACGCCCTCTAAACCTAGAAGTTCACACAGTAAGCTGAAGTGTTTGTCGCTGCCAATTGCAAAGGTAATTAGTTCTTGGTCAAGGGTATGAAATAATTCACCGTAAGGAGCGATGTTAGGATGTAAATTCCCCAGTCTTTTCGGGGCTTCACCTGTCATCAGGAAATTACTCGCTTGGTTCATTAAGCTGCAGACTGCAGCATCATACAAGGAGACACTAATTGTTCTTGGTTTTTTATCAAGTAGTGCAAGGAGTAGCCCTTCTTTTAGGTGGTGGGCTGCCAACACGTCAATAAGTGCGACGGGCATCTTCATTGGAGCTTGGTTTTCCTCTCCGTTCAGAGACATGAATCCTGATTCAGCTTGAAGGATAAGATCATATGCAATTCGGTCACTTTCGTTACCAAAACCGGTGATCTTTCCAATAATTAGTCTAGAGTTTACTTTTCTTAGATTTGCGTCATCAACTTTTAATTTTTTATAGTCCTCTTTTTTAAAATTCATAATTATAAGATCCGCATCCTTAAGGTGTTTGGAAAACAAAGCGTAATGCTCTTGATCTAAAAGGTTCAATTTCAAGTATGTTTTTTTGTAGTTGACACTTGAGAAATAGGCGGATATATTGCTTTTATGATCCTCTGATGGCAGTTTCCAAGATCGAGTCACATCTCCTGGGTTTGGTGATTCTATTTTAAGGACTCTTGCTCCTAATTCAGCAAAAAATGTTGCAACCGAAGGGCCTGCCAATACCGTTGACATATCAATAACTTTAAGATCTTTAAATATATTTTGCATTTTAATTTTCTCAAATATGTTATAACAAATGTATGTAAAACCACGCATTTGAATCCATTCTTCTTAAATGGCTTTCATCCGTTAGAATTGTTTTGTAAACAATGCTTTAAAAGCCCTTGATACTTCGTTCAAATTCTTTAAATTCGCATCACAAAGAAATTTACGATGGTATTTGATATTGAAATGATCAAAGAGGTATATGCAAAGTACCCTGAACGAATAGCAGCAGCGAGGGCCGCTGTTGGAAAGCCTTTAACCTTGGCGGAAAAGATACTCTACGCTCATTTATGGGAGGGGAATGCAAAGACGCCCTACCAAAGAGGTGGATCATACGTTGATTTTGCTCCGGACAGAATAGCTTGCCAGGATGCTACGGCTCAAATGGCATTGCTTCAGTTTATGCAGGCAGGAAAGACACAAGTTGCAGTGCCTACAACCGTGCATTGTGACCATTTAATTCAGGCGAAAATAGGTGCGGATAAAGACCTTCAAAACGCCATGAATCAATCGTCTGAGGTTTTTAACTTTTTAGATTCAGTTTCCAATAAATATGGAATTGGTTTTTGGAAACCAGGAGCGGGAATTATTCACCAAGTAGTTTTAGAGAATTATGCATTTCCAGGTGGAATGATGATTGGAACGGATTCACATACGGTGAATGCAGGCGGATTAGGAATGGTGGCTATTGGTGTTGGTGGTGCTGATGCGGTTGATGTAATGGCAGGAATGGCCTGGGAGCTTAAATTCCCGAAATTGATTGGAATTAAATTAACTGGAAAGTTAAACGGATGGTCTTCTCCAAAGGATGTGATTCTGAAAGTTGCAGGAATTCTTACTGTTAAAGGAGGGACGGGCGCAATTGTTGAATATTTTGGTGAAGGAGCGAAGTCTATGTCTTGCACAGGTAAAGGTACTATAAGTAACATGGGGGCGGAAATTGGAGCAACGACTTCAACTTTTGGATATGATGAAATCCATGGAGCGTTATTTGCGTTCAACAGGTCGTGATGCCGTCGCGGATGCCGCGAATGAAATAGCAGAACACCTTACAGGTGACGACGAAGTTTATGCAAATCCAGAAGCGTATTTTGACGAAGTCATTGAGATTAATTTAGACGAATTAAAACCACATATTAATGGTCCTTTCTCTCCTGATCTAGCAACACTAGCCGGAGCAGAAATGTCAGCAAAGGCAGCGGCAAATGATTGGCCTTTAAACGTTGAATGGGGATTGATAGGTTCATGTACGAATTCTTCTTACGAAGATTTATCAAGAGCATCTTCTATTGCGAAACAAGCATTTGAGAAAGGAGTAGAGGCAAAAGCCGAATTTGGAATTAACCCAGGTTCCGAGCAAGTAAGATTTACCGCAGAGCGCGATGGCTTAATGCAAAATTTTGAAAATTTGGGAGCGAAAATATTCACTAATGCATGTGGGCCGTGTATCGGTCAGTGGGGTAGGTATAGTGATCCTAAGAATGCACCTAAAAATACAATTGTTCACTCTTTCAATAGAAACTTTGCAAAACGCGCAGATGGTAATCCTAATACGCATGCCTTTGTTACTTCTCCTGAGATGGTAGCTGCAATTGCAATATCAGGAAGGTTAGATTTTGACCCGACCACAGATACACTAACCAATAAAAACGGAGAACAGGTAAAGCTAGATGAGCCAATTGGTATCGAGCTTCCTCCAAAAGGATTTGATGTGGAAGATGCTGGATATCAAGCACCAGACGTTGATGGTTCTGCTATTTCTGTTGCTGTTGCTAATGACTCTCAACGACTTCAGCTTTTAACCCCTTTTACTCCATTAGGTAGTGTATTGAACGATACGAAGCTTTTAATCAAAGCGCACGGTAAATGTACTACAGACCATATTTCAATGGCTGGACCTTGGTTGCGTTATAGAGGCCATTTAGATAATATTTCAAACAACTGTTTGATAGGAGCGGTGAATGCTTTTAATCTAAAAACCGATACCGTTAAAAATCAATTGACAGGGGAATACGGAGCAGTTCCGGCAACACAAAGAGCCTACAAAGCGGCTGGTATTTCAACTATTGTTGTAGGGGATCATAATTATGGCGAAGGATCATCAAGAGAGCATGCTGCAATGGAACCAAGACATTTAGGTGTTGCGGCGGTAATTGTAAAGTCTTTTGCAAGAATTCATGAAACCAACCTGAAAAAGCAAGGAATGCTTGGCTTGACATTTTCCATTGAAAGTGATTACGATAAAATCCAAGAAGATGATAGTTTTAACTTCGTTGACTTAGCGGATTTTGCGCCAGGAAAACCTTTAACACTTGAAGTTGTTCATGCAGACGGTTCTAAAGAAAACATCTCATTGAATCACACCTACAATGCCTCTCAAATAGAGTGGTTTGAAGCAGGTTCTGCACTCAACTTAATCAAGCAGCAGGCGTCTTAGGATAAGGCTTCTTTTTTCTTGTTTCATGTTTAAAACAAAACATCGAATAGCTATTTGTCAATAGTGTGATGACTTTGCAATGGAAAAACAAGGATAAATTTGTCACCTGCACTTTGTAATCAATACTATAGTAATGAACAAATACATTTCCTTATTCAATGGCCTGTCAATATTATTAATTTTCACCTCATGCGAAAATCTAAACACTGAAAGCAAGGAAGGTTTTTCAGACAAGGATACAAAAAGCATCAATTTATTGACAGATTATATGCCCCTTTATGCAGATGGGGATGTAAATGCAATAATTGAAATCCCATGCGGCACAATGGATAAATGGGAATTGAATAAATCAAATGGACAAATTGAATGGGAGTTCGTTGATAAAAAACCAAGGGTTGTAAATTATGTAGGCTATCCGGGTAACTATGGAATGGTTCCACAAACGTTATTGCCGAAAGAAAACGGTGGAGATGGAGACCCATTAGATATACTTGTTCTTGGACCTCCATCAGAAAGAGGCAGTGTCGTGAAATGTAAAATAATTGGGGTTCTATTTTTAATGGATAGAGGAGAGCACGATGATAAGTTAATTGCTATTTCAGATAATTCCCCATTGTACACCATCAATGACATTGCTGATTTAAAGAAAAGTTACAATGGTATTTTAGAAATTATAGAATTATGGTTTACAAATTATAAGGGGGCAAATAAAATGGAATCAAAAGGGTTTGGTAATAAGAGGATCGCTAAAGGCCTACTTAGCGATGCCATCAATGCATACAAATTACAACAATAAATAACAGCTATTAAAATGAGCGTTTATTCAGATCCTTATCAACAAAGCATAAAAAAAGCGAACCATTGGGTTCGCTTTTCTTTTGAAGAATAAATCTATTCTTAATATCTGTAGTGCTCTGGCTTATAAGGTCCTTCAACCTTTACACCGATATAATCCGCTTGGTCTGTTGAAAGCTCTTCAAGCTCAACACCTATTTTTGCAAGGTGTAATCTGGCTACTTTTTCATCTAAATATTTAGGAAGCATATATACGTCATTGTCGTATTTGTCTGAATTTTCCCAAAGTTCTAATTGAGCCAATGTTTGATTTGTAAATGAGTTAGACATTACAAATGATGGGTGACCAGTTGCACAACCTAAATTCACAAGCCTACCTTCTGCAAGAAGAATGATCTCGTTTCCTTTGATATTATAAAGATCAACCTGAGGCTTAATTTCAATTTTTGAATCACCATAAGTGCCATTCAACCATGCCATATCAATTTCATTGTCAAAGTGGCCAATATTACAAACGATTGTTTTGTCTTTCATCTTTTCGAAATGAGAACCAACAACGATATCTTTATTTCCTGTTGTCGTAACAACAATATCAACGTTATGTACCACTGAGTCTAATTTTTTAACTTCAAATCCATCCATCGCTGCTTGCAATGCGCAAATTGGATCAACTTCAGTAACAATAACTCTTGCGCCTGCACCTTGTAATGAAGCTGCAGAACCTTTACCAACATCGCCATATCCACAAACGACAGCTACTTTACCTGCCATCATTGTATCTGTAGCTCTTCTTATTGCATCAACAAGAGACTCCTTGCATCCGTATTTGTTATCAAATTTAGATTTAGTAACAGAATCATTCACGTTAATTGCAGGCATCACTAAAGTGCCTTTGTTTTTTCTTTCGTATAGTCTGTGAACGCCTGTAGTCGTTTCTTCTGAAAGTCCTTTGATGTTTGCTGTTAATTCAGGATAGCGGTCAAAAACCATATTGGTCAAGTCACCTCCATCGTCTAAAATCATATTCAATGGCTCACCGTCTTTAAAGGCAAATAAAGTTTGCTCAATACACCAATCAAATTCTTCGTCGTTCATGCCTTTCCATGCAAATACAGGAACACCTGCTGCTGCAATTGCTGCCGCGGCATGGTCTTGTGTAGAAAAGATATTACAAGATGACCACGTTACATCCGCGCCAAGTTCAACTAAAGTTTCAATTAAAACAGCAGTTTGAACAGTCATGTGCAAACAACCTGCGATTCTTGCTCCTTTTAGTGGTTTTGATTCTCCATGTTCTTCACGAAGGCTCATTAAACCAGGCATCTCAGCTTCAGCAAGTCTAATTTCTTTTCTTCCCCATTCAGCTAGGGATATATCCTTTACTTTATAACTTACTTTTTCAGTGGTATTTGACATTTATTTTTTATTTAGATTGAAAATTAGAAAACTATTTAATAGTAAACAATTATAATTGCTTTTGAATGAGATTTTCAAGACAATTAATAAACTCTGGGTGGTCATTACTGCTTGGAACCAACGACACTGTTTCACCGCCATTTTCCTCAAAGATCTCTTGGTACTCTGAGCCAATCTCAATCGTTGTTTCTAAGCAATCGGCAACAAAAGCTGGTGAGAATACAAGTAGTTTTTTAGCTCCTTTTTTAGCCCAATCTTCAACTACTTTATCTGAAAATGGGGTGAGCCATTTCTTGTCTAGCCGCGACTGAAAGCAAACCGTATAGTCAGACTCCTTAAGTTGAAGTTTTTCAGCAATCAGTCGTGTTGTCGCATAGGCTGTTGCTTTGTAGCAGAATTTGTTCTTTTCATTTAATTCAATTTCACAAGGTTGGTCAGAACACAGGTCACTGCCTTCATAAACCTTGTCTACATGACGGTTAGGAAGCCCGTGGTATGAGAATAAAACGTGGTCAAATTCTGATAAATTAAAAGCCTTGCTTCTTTCAATAATGGAATTTATATAGCCTTCTTCACGCCAGAATTCGTTGATGACACTGACTTTAGGAATAACCCACCATTTCCTAAGAATATTTAAACCTTTTTCAATTGCCGAACCGCTTGAAGCACTCGCGTATTGAGGAAAAAGCGGAAGCAATATGATATGATCAAAGTTTTCCTTTCTGATTCGTTCCATAACGGAATCCATGGAGGGGTTTTGGTAGCGCATTGCGAACTCCACGTGAACATCAGTTTCTTTAAATCGATCTTGCAATAGGCTCGTTAAGCTCTGCGTATGCGTTAAAAGCGGAGATTCCCCATTGCTTAGGTCAAATAGTTCTTTATAAATCTTGGCTGATTTTGGAGCCCGAAAGGGAACGATGATTCCATTAACTAGAATTTTCCGCACCAAATAAGGAAGGTCAATAACTCTTGGATCATTTAAAAATTCTGACAAGTACCTTCTAACGTCCCTTGTAGAAGGGCTGTCAGGGGTTCCAAGTTGTATAAGTAAGACACATGTTCTTTTCAATCTTCTGATTTTAAGTTATCATTAACTAACAATGAAAATGAATTTCAGTTCAAAAATAATGACTTTATTGATTATCACAGACTTTAAATACCTTTGCAAATGTGGAGTGGAAGAATAAAATTTTTAAAAATCATTCTGATCGTGAATTTGAAGATTTGGCCTTTGAGGTATTTCGATATCAAATGGATCATTGTGAGGTCTATTATTCATTTGTAAATTCAGTTCGGAAAAAATCCCCTAGGAATCTCAATGAGATTCCCTTTTTACCCATTTCTTTATTTAAAACGCATAAAATCATTACTGACAAGACACCAAATACAATGGATAATGTATTTATGAGCAGTGGCACACAAGGGGAGAGGAGTTCCCATTTTGTCAAAGACGTCAATATTTACGAACGATCTTTTGAATTAGGCTTTGAATTCTTTATAGGTGACCCTAATGAACTTATTATTATAGCACTTTTACCTAATTACCTGGATCAAGGTGATTCTAGCTTGGTATATATGGTGGATCGTTTAATTAAAAAAACGAAGTCCAACCATTCAAGGTTTATTTTAAATGATTTAGAGAAAATCCCTGAGGCGATAGAAAAAGCGATGCGAGAAGGTAAAAAAATTGTTTTGTTTGGCGTAGCCTATTCATTAATGGATTTGATGGAATTGAATATGGATTTGAGGGATTGCATTGTAATTGAAACAGGTGGAATGAAAGGGCGGAGAAAGGAATTGTCAAAAGTTGCTATGTATAAGCAATTAAAAGAAAAGCTTCAGATCAGTAAATTGTATTCTGAATATGGGATGACTGAACTATTGTCACAGGCATACAGTATGGATGATTTTACTTTTTTGACGCCTCCATGGATGAGGGTTTTATACAGAGATATAAGCGATCCATTTATGATGACTAATGGAGATAAAGGAGCTGGTTTGAATGTGATTGACTTGGCGAATATTTATAGTTGTAGCTTTATTGCCACAGATGACTTAGGTTTGCGAAGGGGCAATGGTTTCGAAATTATTGGAAGGATTCAAGATTCGGACATCCGAGGTTGTAATTTACTTATTGAATAGATTTATTAATTTTAAAAAAAAATAAAACATGACGCCTCAAACAATCATAATTTTGTCCTCAATAGGAATTTTAGCCGGTATACTCAGTGGTTTTGTTGGTGTAGGTGGCGGAATTATTATTGTTCCTGCCCTTGTTTTTCTTTTGGGGCTGACCCAGCATGAAGCACAAGGAACCAGTCTTTTTGTTTTGGCAATGCCTGTTGTTTGGCTCGGATTAATGAATTATTGGAAGGAAGGAAACGTACAATGGAAGTACGGCTTAATAATTGCTGCCACGTTCTTTGTAGGCGCATATTTTGGTTCTAAATTATCATTAAAATTGAGCCCAAGTCTTGTTAAGTTTCTGTTTGGACTGCTTATGGCGCTTGTTTCTGTTAAATTAATTTTATCGGGTTACCAATCAATTGTTGCAAATGAAGATTGATGTATATGACATAAAGGATTTTACATCGTCTCTCTTTGATAAAATGTGTGCTTACCGGAAGCATTTACATATGAATCCAGAGCTCTCATATCAAGAACATAACACCGCTTCTTTTGTAAAAAAAACCTTAATTAATATTGGGTTAAATGAGGTTAAAAGTATAGGAGGTACAGGTGTCCTCGTTACTATATTTGGAGACCATCATGTAAAAGACCAAGAATGTATTGCTTTTAGAGCAGATTTAGATGCTTTGCCCATCCATGAAGAAAATGAGGTGCCCTACAGGAGTAAAGTTGATGGTGTTATGCACGCCTGTGGCCATGATGTTCATTCATCGATATTACTTGGGTTAGCCGAAGTTCTTCATCATTTCCGAAACTTTCTACCCCAACCAGTTAAATTAATTTTTCAGCCGGGTGAGGAAATGAATCCCGGTGGTGCTAATTTGATTATTGATGAAGGAGGTTTGTTAAACCCGAAGGTAACTAAGATGTTTGCTCTTCATGTCTTTCCTGATTTTGAGTTTGGAAATGTCGGGTTTCGAGAAGGTTTATATATGGCCTCTAGTGATGAATTGCACATCGAGATAACAGGTAAAGGTGGACATGGCGCTTTGCCCGATCAAACAATCAACCCTATGTTTATGGGGGCTGAGTTTATTTTAAGGGCACGTGATTTCATTAAAAATAACACACCGGATTCTGTGCCAAGTGTAATTAATTTTGGCCGATTTGAGGCGCTAGGTTCAACAAATGTAGTTCCTCAAAGCACGATTATAAAAGGCACCTTCCGAACAATGGACGAAGATTGGCGTGTAAAGGCGAAGTTAGGGCTAAACAAGATTGCCGAAGGCATCGAGAAGGAGTATGGGGGTGTCTTGAAGTTAAACGTATCAAAAGGTTATCCTTTTCTTCGAAATGATCCAGATTTAACACGTTTTACCAGAAATGTGGCTTTAAAGGTGATTGATGACTCTTTTGTCCAAGAATTAGATTTGAGAATGACTGCAGAAGATTTTGCTTTTTATAGTCATCTTGTCCCAGTTTGTTTTTTTAGATTGGGTGTGGGTAACAAAGTAAAAGGAATTACCTATAACGTTCATCACCCAAAATTCGATATTGATGAAAGGTCAATGAAGACAGGTCTTTTATTATTTTCTTCTATAGCTTTATCTACTATAAATTGAATCGATTCATTTTTATATTGTTCCTTTTTTGTGTTTCTAGCTGTACAAAAAGTGTTCGGTTTCAAAACAGATTAGATGGGAATTGGATCATCGAAAGAATAAAAGTGACTGATGGTCAGGGAGATACTCATATTATTGAAAATGCGGAAGGTCAATTGTCTCTTGATTTCACTAATGCAGTTTCTGCAGGTTCTTGTAATTTCACTCTTGAATTTAATTCAATTATTTATCCTTTTGAACTCTCATTTGATGGGAACAACCTAGTCTTAAATGAATCGAAAGAGCGGCTTGATTTTGGAGGTGGGGCTTTTCGAAACACCTACCAAGTCATTCTTCTGACGAAAAGAGATTTGGTTTTGGAGTATTATGACCCATTAAACTTTCAATTGAGGAAGTTTATTTTCGTTAAAGAAGAATAGAAGGTATTCGTCTATTTTGTTTTATATTTGTCATTCATCAAAGGGTTTTCCATGAATAAATCGGTTATTTTCATTCTAATATTTTTGTTTTCATTAACGGCTATTGGTCAATTTGAGCAAAACAACAAGTGGTCACTAGATTTGGGTGCCGGTCTTACAAATGCCGTGAAGCCTTATACTGCAAATTATTTTTCAAACACATACGATTTGTTTCACGCCTCCGGAGGTGTTCGTTACATGTTTAATAATAAGTATGGGATTAAGATAGATGCTGGATACGATAAAATAACCAATGGTGAAGTTGGTGATAACACCATTAGCTTACCGTTTCAAACAGATTATTATCGTGTTTCAATGCAGGGGGTTGCAAATTTGGGTCGTCTATTAATGTTTGAGAATTTCACCAATCATCTTAGTTTATTGTTTCATGCTGGAGGAGGGTTCTCAATGCTTCAAAGCGATGTCAGTTTCGATGGGGAAGACGAAAGAATGGTGAATTTCATGATGGGTTTTACTCCTCAAATTAAATTGGGTAATAGGGCCGCATTGTTTCTAGATGCCTCATTTATATGGCATGTCTACCAGCAAAAGACTTTCGATATGCTGAGCCCTGTGGCTAAGCGAGGGTTTGACGGTTTTGTTGCCAATGCATCCATTGGATTTAATATCTATCTGGGCAAACATGAACAACATATGGATTGGGCTTATTCTCCGTGTTTTCCCGATATGTCTTATTTGGAAAATGAGATCAAAAAATTGGATAGCACCAATATGGATCTTAAATCAAATTTCAAGGATGATGATGGTGATGGAGTTATAAATTATCTGGATCAAGAAATAGATACGCCTTTGGGTGTTTCGGTAGATTGTAATGGAAAGGAAATCACCTCAGATTTAGCCATCACACCAACACCTGATGTTACGCCAACACCAACGCCTGATGTTACGCCAACACCAACGCCTGATGTTACGCCAACACCAACACCAGATGTTACGCCAACGCCAACACCTGATGTTACGCCAACGCCAACACCTGATGTTACGCCAACGCCAACACCTGATGTTACGCCAACGCCAACACCTGATGTTACGCCAACGCCAACACCTGATGTTACGCCAACGCCAACACCTGATGTTACGCCAACGCCAACACCTGATGTTACGCCAACACCAACGCCTGATGTTACGCCAACGCCAACACCTGATGTTACGCCAACACCAACGCCTGATGTTACGCCAACGCCAACGCCTGATGTTACGCCAACACCAACACCTGATGTTACGCCAACGCCAACACCTGATGTTACGCCAACACCAACGCCTGATGTTACGCCAACACCAACGCCTGATGTTAATCCAGTGACGAATGAAAATGTATTACCGGTATTAGACAAGACGGGTCTTACCTCAATTGGAGATGTCAATTTCTTGATCAATCAGTCGTCTGTTCAGCCTAGGTTCTTTGCGGTTTTGAATGAAACGGCTAACCTGTTAAAGTCCATTTCTGGTTCCTCTATATTGATTTCAGGACATGCAGATATAACTGGTGATGAGCAATTAAATCATAATTTAGCTCTAAAAAGAGCCAATTCTATTAAGAAATATTTAATAAGTAAAGGAGTTGATTCGAGTCTTATCGAAGTGGTTTCTTTTGGTGAGACGAAGCCTAAGTTCTTAAATACGACTGCTGCAGGCCGTTCCTTAAACAGAAGGGTAGAAGTTTACATCAGATAAGGCTAAAGGAACCCTAGCTCAAGCTTTGCTTCTTCGCTCATCATGTCTTTATCCCACGGTGGGTCGAATACAATAGATACTTTTGAACTTTTTACACCTGTAATTTCTCCGACCTTATCTTCGACTTCTTTAGGCATGCTTTCCGCAACTGGGCAATTTGGAGAGGTTAGTGTCATGTCTATCTCCACATTTTTCTCTTTATCTATTTTTACCTCGTAGATCAGACCCAATTCGTATATATCGACTGGTATTTCGGGGTCGTGAATTGACTTTAAAACATCAATAATTGTATTCTCTAAATCTTCCATTATATATGTTTTAAGGCTTCCATTTTCATTCTTTTTACCATTCCTAAGAGACCATTCGCTCTAGTAGGTGATAAGTGTTCTTGCAACCCGATTCTCTTTATAAAAAAAAGTTCTTCTTTGACGATTGTTTCAGGTTTCTCTCCGTCAAAAACTTTGATAAGAAGCCCGATTATTCCTTTTGTTATGATCGCATCTGAATCAGCGAAAAAGTACATCAATGAATCCTTATACTCTGTCCTTAGCCATACTCTGGATTGACAACCTTCAATGAGCTGGTCATCATTTCTTTGACTTTCCGAAATACTTCGAATTTCCTTACCTAAATCGATAATCATCTCATATTTTTCCATCCAATCATCAAATAGATCAAAGTCCTCAATAATTGCCTCCTGCTTTTCTATGAACGTGCTCATTTTAATAGACTTAATGATCTTTTCAATGCAGCAATAAAAACATCAACCTCTTCAATGGTATTGTAAAAAGCAAAAGAGGCTCTTAAGGTACCAGAAATTTTAAAAAAATCCATTAGCGGTTGCGTACAATGGTGTCCTGTACGAACTGCAATCCCTTGTTTATCTAACAATGTTCCAATATCAAAAGGGTGAATTTGACCAACATTAAAGGAGACAAGACTGGTTTTTTCAGTTGCTGTGCCTATGATCGTCATTTCATCTATCTTTTTAAGCTCTTGTTCTGCATAATTAAGAAGTGCTTTTTCATAGGAAAATGCTTGCTCAGTATCAATAGATTTTAGGAATTTAATTGCTGTACCTAAGGCTATTCCTCCAATAATATTAGGCGTTCCCGCTTCAAACTTGAAGGGTAACTCGTTGAATGATGTATGGTCAAAAGAAACACGTTTAATCATGTCTCCACCTCCTTGGTATGGTGGCATTGATTCTAGAAGGGCTTCTTTACCATATAAAACCCCGATTCCAGTAGGTCCAAATATTTTGTGTCCGGAAAAAACAAAGAAATCACAATCTAATTCTGATACATTAATTTCCCCATGCTGTATACTCTGGGCTCCATCAATTAATACTTTCGCCCCAAAGATGTGGGCTTTTTTAATTATTTCCTTAATGGGATTAATAGTTCCAAGTGTATTCGATATGTGCGTGATCGAAATAAGTTTTGTTTTTTCGGAAAGTAATTCGTCAAAGGACGCCATGTTTAATTCTCCATTTTCATGAATGGGAATGACCTTCAAGGAGAGATTCTTTTTTTGAGCGATTAATTGCCATGGAACAATATTCGAATGATGCTCCATAGCACTAATCAATATTTCGTCACCCTCTTTGAGCAGTTCGCCATAGGATGAAGCGACTAAGTTGATGCCGTCTGTTGTGCCTTTTGTAAAAATAATTTCAGATTCTTTATTCGATCCAATATGTTTTTGAATAAGTTTTCTTGCGTCCTCATAATCCTGGGTCGCAACTTGGCTTAAATGATGAACTCCACGATGTATATTTGAGTTTTCTGAAGTGTAGTAGCTTTGAATGCGTTCGATGACTTGCAGCGGTTTCTGTGTGGTAGCGGCATTGTCGAAATAGACCAAGTCTTTCCCATACACTTTTGTTTTTAAGATCGGGAATTGAGAGCGTAGCTCTTTGATGTAGTCTGGAGTTTGATTCATATTAATATTGCTGTTACAAAATTACACAAAGCAAACAGATTCATAAGACAGGATACTATTTATTTTGCTTTCATTTCAATATATGGAATCATCATTTCTTCCATTGAAATTCCACCATGCTGAAAAGTATTCCCATAATAATTCACAAAATGATTATAGTTATTTGGGTACACAAAAAAGTCTTGTTCTTTTGCGAAAACAAACTCGCTCGACATTTTTTGCTTAGGTAAAAAGCCTTCTTGCGGGTCACGAACGACAAATACATCCTTGGCCTTGTATCCAAGTCCCCTACCAACCTTATACCTCAGGTTCGTATTGGTATTGCGCTCACCTGCTATTTTAACAGGTTGATTTACCTTTATTGTACCGTGGTCAGTTGTGATTACTAAATTCATTTTTTCCTCTGATGCTTTCTTGATAACATCTAATAACGGTGAATGTTCTAACCATGATATAGTTAATGATCTATAAGCAGATTCATCATCTGCAAGCTCTCTGATTACTTCCATTTCGGTTCTTGCATGTGAAAGCATATCTACGAAATTATAAACAAGAAAATTCATGTCGTTTTCCTTGAGTTTATGAAACTGTTCAACGAGTTTCTTGCCAGCGGCAACATTCGTTATTTTGTTGTACGACCAGCGAAGGTTAGATTTACCTAACCTCTTTAAATTGGCTTCAAGAAGCTCTTTTTCAAAAAGATTTTTCCCTCCGTCATCTTCTTCATTTTTCCAATATTGCGGGTATTTTTTAGCGATTTCAGAAGGCATTAGCCCAGCGAAAAAAGAGTTTCTTGCATATTGAGTTGCTGTTGGCAAAATTGAAAAGACAATTTCTTCTTTTTCTTTAATAAAGTATTTATTAAAAACAGGTTCCAAAACTTTCCATTGATCAAATCGAAGGTTGTCAATAACAAGAACCAACGTTTTTTTATCTGAATTTCTTTTGAAAATTCGATCTTTCAAGAGATTGTGAATAAATACGGGGCTTTCTTCAACTCCATTTAACCAATCTAGATAGTTGTCTTCTATGAAATTGCAAAATTGTTGATTGGCCTCCTTTTTTTGCATCTCGTAGATTTCACTCATACCAGAATCTTCAATTTTATCAAGCTGAAGCTCCCAGTATACCAATTTGGCATAAAGGTCTTTCCATTCATTAAAATCAAGTCGATTATTTAAAAGCATTCCGAGCTGACGAAATTCTTGTCTGTAATTCAGGCTCGTCTTATCGCTCACAAGTTGATTGGCTTGTAAATTTTTCTTGAGACTTATTAATATCTGATGTTGATTTACTGGTTTGATTAAATAGTCAGCAATTTTAGAGCCAATAGCATCTTCCATGATATGTTCTTCCTCACTCTTGGTAATCATCACGACAGGAATATTTGGCTTTATTTCTTTGATGCGCGTAAGCGTATCAAGTCCTGATAAACCAGGCATGTTTTCATCTAGAAAAACGATATCGAAGAATGATTCTTGAACTTTCTCTAAAGCATCCAATCCATTTGTGACTCCTTCGACCCTATATCCTTTTGATTCTAAAAAAAGAATATGTGGTTTCAGAAGATCGATTTCGTCATCTGCCCATAAGATATTTCCTGAATTAGTCATTCTTTTACGTTATTTTTGGGGTAAGTATTAAAAGTAAACATTTGCAAGCGAATCGATTTCGAAACAACAAGAAGAAAATTATTAACGATCCAATCTATGGTTTTATTTCGATACCGGATGAATTTATTTTTGATGTTATCGAACATCCTTATGTTCAGCGCTTGCGAAGGATTTCTCAACTTGGTTTAAGTCATCTTGTATACCCGGGTGCTGTTCACACGAGATTCCAACATGTTATTGGCGCTATGCATCTTATGGGTAAGGCCGTTTCCGTCTTGCAGAAAAAAGGTCATGAAATAACAGACAGAGAAAAGCGGGCTGTTCTTTTGGCTATTTTATTACATGATATAGGTCACGGACCGTTTAGCCATGCCTTAGAATTTGATATTGTTAAATCTGTGAGTCATGAAGATATTTCCGCTTATTTCATTAAAAGCTTAGAAAAGACATTTGGTTCAGATCTTGAATTGGCATTAACCATTTTCGAAGATAAGTACAACAAACCTTTTTTACATCAATTGGTTTCTTCGCAGCTTGATATGGATCGTTTAGACTACTTGAATCGAGATAGCTTTTTCTCTGGAGTAAGCGAAGGGACTATTGGCAGTGATCGCTTGATTGAAATGCTTCAGGTGCGAGAAGGTCAGCTTGTTATCGAGGAGAAAGGGATTTATTCGGTCGAAAAATTTATTGTAGCCCGAAGGTTAATGTATTGGCAGGTTTATCTGCATAAAACAGTAGTATCCGCAGAATACATGCTTATTTATGCACTAAGAAGAGCAAAATCACTTCTAAGAAATGGCCATGAAGTATTCGCAAGTCCAGCACTCTCTTTTTTCTTAAAGAAAGACGTTTCTCACGAGGATTTTGGTGATGCTGATACTGTTTTAGAGAATTTCGCCGCACTGGATGATTATGATATACTGCAAAGTCTCAAGGTTTGGTCTCGAAATACTGATGCGACTCTTGGGTTTTTGTCATCATCTATAGTTAATCGTAGGCTTTTCAAAATAGAGATTTCAAAAAAACCATTTTCACTTGCAAAAATCAAGGGGGTCAAAGATCAATTATTAAAAAGTGGCAATTTCTCAGGTATGGATCTGGATTATTTGGTATTCTCTGATAAACTAATGAATAAGGCTTATAATCAGAAATTTCAAAACATCAATCTTCTTATGAAGTCTGGGGAGATTGTTGATTTATCTGAAGCATCAGATAATTTAAATATTTCTGCCTTGGCAAGGCCTGTAGAGAAGTATTTCCTGTGTTATCCTAGATGATTTTATTCCCGCTTTAATTTACCTTCTTTCCAATCTTTAATCAATTTCGCCCATGAATAAGGGTTCAATAAATTATTGACAGGAAGCTGTCCATTGGTATATAACTTGGTGTAGCGTTGATTAGAAAGAAGACCACTTGCCAATGAAGCGTCAGCATCTAGCCTTGCGGCAACAAAAGCGAGGGACTCTCCTGATAATTCTCGCTGGGCCCTTCGAATCGCATCGTCATAGGGATTCATTTCAATAAAAAAATTCGCAAAATCTTCTTTTGATGGCCATGGATAAACAGTGATTTCCGGTAAATTAATGGTGTCTTGTTGAAGCATATGTATCATACTATATCTATTCTCTTCTAGCGTATCGGGAACAATATATGTTGATGTTTTATATCCGTAATAGGAGAAATATAAGGTGTCACCAGGGAACGAAACCATGGAGAAGTAACCATAATAATCAGCAATAACTCCTCTGCCTATCGATTTGTCATAAACCGTAATGTAGGGCATCGGGGTAAGGTCTTGCTCGGAAACAACAACCCCAGAAAGCTGTAGGATTTCATTCGTGTCGATGTCCGTCCGCTGGGCTAAACCATCATAGGAAAGCGTGACGAGATTACAAATTAAAACATAGATAAACCATTTTTTCACGGGACAAGTTTACATATTAAAAACATCGGAACATAAATTTTGCAGAATATTAACATTAGTAATTGGACCTTAATTCTTATGTGACGTCTTTTTTTCCTAAATTTGCAAGAATTTATTTTTAAAAATAGGTTCATTATGTCTCTAGAAAATTTATCTCAAATACAAGAAGGTTTAACCTACGATGACGTACTACTTGTACCTGCATATTCTGAGGTCTTACCTCGAGATGTTCGTTTGAAGAGTATGTTTACTCGTAATATTGAGCTCAACACTCCCATTGTATCTGCTGCTATGGATACGGTCACTGAGTATAAAATGGCGATTGCTATTGCCCAACAAGGAGGGATTGGTGTTATTCATAAGAACATGTCAATTGAAGATCAAGCCAAGAATGTAAGGAAAGTAAAAAGATCTGAAAGTGGAATGATCATTGATCCAATCACACTTCACAGGGATGCTTTAGTAGATGATGCGCTTCTTTTAATGAAAGAAAACAGCATAGGTGGAATTCCAGTAGTTGATGATGAACAGAAGCTTATAGGGATCGTTACGAATAGAGATTTGAGATTTGAAAAGAACATCAAAAGACCTATTGTAGAAGTAATGACTTCTGACGGGCTAATAACGACTTTAGAGTCTATTTCCTTAAGTAATGCGGAGGTTATTCTTCAGGAAAATAGAATTGAGAAACTACCGGTTATCGACTCGGACAATAGATTGATTGGGTTAATTACTTATCGTGATATTATCAAAGTCAAAGAGCATCCTACTTCTTGCAAGGATTCTCTTGGCCGTTTGCGAGTTGCTGCCGCTGTTGGGGTTACAGACGACACTATTGAGCGAGTAGCGAAACTTGTAGAGGCAGGTGTTGATGCTATCGTAATTGACACAGCTCATGGACATACCAAGGGGGTTGTAACGAAATTGAAGGCCGTTAAATCTAAGTTTCCAGATCTCGATGTGGTTGTAGGTAATATCGCTTCTCCGGAGGCTGCTAAGTATCTTGTAGAAGCGGGCGCTGATGCTGTGAAAGTGGGTATAGGTCCTGGGTCTATTTGTACGACCCGAATTATAGCCGGTGTTGGTGTTCCACAATTGACGGCCGTTAATGACGTTGCTAAGGCGTTAGAAGGTTCAGGGATCCCCGTTATAGCTGATGGAGGTATTCGTTATACGGGTGATATCGTAAAAGCCTTGGCTTCGGGTGCGGATTCTGTTATGTTGGGTTCTATGTTTGCTGGTGTTGAGGAATCCCCCGGTGAAACGATTATTTTCGAGGGAAGAAAATACAAGACTTATCGAGGAATGGGCAGTGTCGAAGCGATGACAGATGGTTCTAAAGACCGTTATTTTCAAGATGTCGAAGATGATGTGAAGAAATTAGTTCCAGAAGGAATCGTAGGTCGTGTTCCTTACAAAGGCGAAGTGTCTGAAGTGATGTATCAGGTTATTGGAGGAATTCGAGCCGGAATGGGGTATTGTGGGGCGGCAACGGTTGATAAATTAAAAGGATCAAAATTCATTCGAATTACTTCAGCTGGTGTTCGTGAATCTCACCCTCATGATGTATCCATAACAAGAGAAGCTCCAAATTATAGTATTAAATAATTAATTTAAATAAAAGCATGTTCAAAAAAATATTTTCCCTCGTTTCAATTATCTTTTTCGCGGTTGTTAATACTCATTCTCAGAATTCCGTCGTTATGGAAATTAACGGTCAAAAGGTCACTGAAAGTGAATTTCTTCAGATTTACCTTAAGAACAATGATGACCCTAAGTATGACAAAGCTTCTTTAGATGAATACATGGATTTATTTAAAAAATTCAAGTTGAAAGTTGCCGAAGCCGAGGCGCTAGGTTATGATACCATCCCTAAATTGAAAAAAGAGCTAGAGGGTTATAGAAAGCAGCTAGCTTTACCATATCTAATTGATAGTGTTGAAAATAAAGCTATGGTTACTCAAGCTTATGACCGTTTAAAGACCGAAGTTCGTGCGTCACACATTCTTCTTCAATTAAAGCCAACGGCATCAGTTAAAGACACACTTGTGGCCTATAGTAGATTGATGGAGCTGAGAAAACGTATATTGAATGGTGAGAAATTTGATGTAGTCGCTAAATCTAAAAACAGTTCTCAAGACCCATCTGTAGTTGAAAACGGGGGGGATTTAGGCTTCTTTACTGCTTTTCAGATGCTATATTCATTTGAAGAAACGGCGTATACAACTGAGGTAGGGGAAATCTCCATGCCCTTCAGGACGAAATATGGGTATCATATCCTACAGGTTACTGACAAACGCCCTGCACGTGGAACTATGAAATGTGCACACCTTATGATTTCCTCCCCATCTGAATCTAGTGCTGAGGATGCGCAAAGTGCTGAAAAGAAAATTAAAGAGATCTACGCATTATTAGTAGACTCTTTATCTGACAAGCAATGGAAAAACTATGTTGCAAAGTATTCAGATGATCCATCTTCTTCTAGAAAGAGTGGTGAGTTGCCCGTTTTTGGATCAGGTACTTCTCAAAGGATGGTTCCTGTTTTTGAGGATGCAGCTTTCTCCATTAAAATAGATGGTGGTATTTCGAAACCAATTAAAACAGATTATGGCTTTCATATTATTCGAAGATTAGAATGGAATGACCTGAAGTCATTTAACGAAATGCAAAATGAGCTTCAAAAAAGAGTAAATAAAGATGATCGTTCTAAAAAGACCCAAGACGTATTTGTTTCTAAGCTAAAGCTTAAGTATGGATTTATTGAAGGTGAAAAGCAATATAGAGATTGGTTTGTTCAAAATTTAGACTCCTCGTTCTTTATTGGGAAATGGAATGCAGAGAGTCTGAAAGTGGACCATGTTCTTTTTAGTTTAGGAAATAAAAATTACCGTCAAATGGACTTTGAAAATCACTTACGTAAATCGTATAGAGGCGGACGTGGAAAAGATTTTCAGTCGATTGTGGATCAGCAATACAAGTTGTGGGTGAAAAAAGAAGTTCTGGCTTATGAAGAATCACTTCTAGCATCAAAATACCCTGAATACAAGGCTTTGGTGCAAGAATACCACGATGGAATTATTCTTTATGAGGTGATGTCCGATAAGGTTTGGAACAAGGCTGTTAAAGATACTACAGGTTTGAAGTCCTTTTATGAGATTCAAAAAACCAAATATATGTGGCCCGACCGCTTGAGCGCAACGGTATATATTTGTGCTTCTGCTGAGATTTCAGAAAAAGTATATAAGATGCTTAAAAAGAAGAAGAATAATAGTAAAGTGATTCTTGAAGAAATAAATGAGAATTCTGAATTAAACTTGGATGTAAAAATGAATAAGTATGTCCAGAAATCTACGCCTTTCATGAATGGAAAGTCTTTTGAGTTCGGAAGAAATATGGCTTATGAGTTTGAAGAAAAGTTTTATGTTGTTGTGGTTGACGAAAAATTACCATCAATGCCTAAGGAACTCTCAGAAATTAAAGGTGCTGTTATTTCTGACTACCAGAATCATCTAGAAAAATATTGGATGAAAGAATTGGTTCAGAAATATCCAATAAAAATTAATGAAGACGTCCTTTATAATTTAGGAACGAATGATTAGACTTCTATCATTTGTTTTTATAGCGAGTTCATTTTCTGCATTTTGTCAACCTGGCAAATTAGTAAACAAGGTCGTTGCCCAGGTAGGAGACAATATTATTCTTGTTTCTGATTTGGAGCAGCAGCAACTGCAGGCGAAGCAGTCTGAAATGCTTGTAGACCTTAAGTTCTCATGTTCCATTCTTGAGCAGTTAATGATTCAAGAGCTTCTGGTCAATCAGGCAAAGCTAGACAGTATTATCGTTTCAGATGAGCAAGTAGATGCTGAAATGGAAAATCGACTTAGGTTGATCGAAAAACAAATAGGAAGCCGGGAAAAACTTGAAGAATTCTATGGGAAATCGACTTCTCAGATTAAGGATGAATTCCGGTCGGTGATAAAGGATAAAATACTGGCTCAAGAGATGGAACGAACAATCACTAGCGCTGTTTCTGTAACCCCTAAAGAGGTCGCAAGTTTCTTCTCTAGTTTACCTAAGGACAGTATTCCATTTATCAATATGAAACTAAGCTTTCAACAAATCGTGATGTATCCTGAAATCACAAAGGATGATAAGAACCGTGCCATTCAAGAATTAAAAGAGGTCCAAGATCAGATTTTAGTAGAAGGAAAGTCATTTGAAACGATGGCCAGAATTCATTCTGACGATCCGGGTAGTGGATCACTCGGGGGTAAAATACAGGCTTCTAAAGGCATGATGGTTCCTCAGTTTGAATCTGCTTTATTTGGATTAGAGGTAGGGGAGGTTTCAGATATAATCGAAACCCAGTATGGTTTTCATATTATAAAATTACTTTCGCGTAAAGGGGAGGATTATGAATGTCTTCATATTTTAAATATGCCTGAATTCAGCAATGATGCCATAAACGACGCTTCAGTTAAGATGGAAGAATGCTACAAACGGCTAAATGAAAATGAAATTACTTGGGAAGAGGCTGTAGGTCTTTATTCCAATGATGACCGCACAATGCAAAATAGAGGTGTGATTACCAATCCAATTACGGGTGATCAAACTTGGGATATGGAAGACCTTAACCAAGTGGATCAACAAATCTATTTGTTAACGGACGCTATGGAGAAAGGAGATGTTACTACACCTAATTTATATGTCGATATCTATGAACGAAAACAAGGCATAAGAATTGTTCGTCTCATGGACCGATTCACACCGCATGAAGCTAATATGAGTGATGATTATTCTTTGATTAAAGCGGCTGCCGAAATCGATAAAAAACAAATGATAACCGCAAAGTGGATTGATTCAAAGATTTCAAATGCATTTATAAGAATTGATGAAAATTATCAGGTTTGTAATTTTAACCATCAATGGCTACCAAAACTAATTAAATAAGCGTATGTCGGATAAGGATAAAGTAGATGAACTCGTTCTTAGTTATAAGCGATTAAAAGCTGAAATAGCCAAGGTTGTTGTAGGTCAAGATGATGTTATCGATCAGGTTTGCATAAGTGTTCTTTCTCGGGCGCATTGCCTTCTTGTTGGCGTCCCAGGTTTAGCAAAAACGCTTTTGGTTAATACCATAGCACAAACCTTGGGCTTAGGCTTTAATAGAATCCAGTTCACTCCCGATTTGATGCCTTCTGATATTATTGGTTCTGAAATACTAGATGAAAATAAGACTTTTAAATTTATTAAAGGCCCTGTTTTTTCTAATGTAATTCTAGCTGATGAAATCAATCGAACACCTCCTAAAACACAGTCTGCTTTATTGGAAGCGATGCAAGAAAGAAGTGTAACTGCCGCAGGAAAAACTTATGAATTACCAAATCCATTTTTCGTTTTAGCAACTCAGAATCCAATAGAACAAGAAGGTACTTATCCATTACCAGAGGCGCAGTTAGACCGCTTTATGTTTAATGTGTGGGTAGATTACCCAAGTTATGAGGAAGAACTAGAGATTGTTAAAAAAACGACCTCAGATGAGAAGAATGAATTAAATGTAATTTTAACTTCTGAACAGATTATAGCTTACCAAGATTTAATACGTCGTATTCCTGTTGCAGATAATGTGTTGGAATACGCTGTTTCTCTAGTAAATAAGACAAGGTCTAAGAACGAAAAGGCTACGGAGGTGACTAAAAAGTATATAACTTGGGGTGCAGGACCACGCGCTTCTCAATATTTAATAGTTGGCGCCAAGTGTTATGCTGCATTGCGCGGTAAATATTCTCCAGATATTGAAGATGTTAAGGCAATTGCAAAACCTATTCTGCGTCACCGACTTGTTCGTAATTATAGAGCAGATGCTGAGGGGTATTCAATGGACCGTATAATTGAAGAACTCCTTTAGGTCACTTATTTGTTTTTCAATATTTTTTTCGCCTTGTCCCAATAGACATCCATTTCTTCTAGAGTCATTTTCTCAATACCATGCTTATCCGATTTAATGAGCTCTTCCATCAATTGAAATCTTGAAATAAATTTAGTATTGGTTTTTGCCAAAGCGGACTCGGGCGAAATATTGATGAATCTAGCGTAATTTACGAGTGAAAATATCAAATCACCGAATTCCTCTTCCTTTGCATTGGAATTGACTTCAACTTCATGCTCAAATTCCTGCATTTCTTCTTTGACCTTTGCCCAAACATCTTTTGAAGTTTTCCATTCAAAACCTATGCCTTGAACTTTCTCTTGTATTCTAGTTGCTTTTACTAGTGATGGAAGTGAAGACGGAACTCCGGATAAAACGGAATCATTACCTTCTTTTAATTTTAACTTTTCCCAGTTGGCCTTAACATCAGCCTCGTCAACGACCTTGACATCTCCATAAATATGCGGATGCCGGTGTATGAGCTTTTCACAAATTCCATTTAATGCATCTGTGATTGTAAAGGCTTTTTTCTCTTCTGCTATTTTACAATAAAAAACCATGTGTAATAGAAGGTCTCCTATTTCGCCCTTGAGCTCTTTCAGATCATTTTTCGTTATTGCATCTGCCAATTCATAGGTTTCTTCAATGGTTAAATTCCTAAGTGATTCTATCGTTTGTTTTTGGTCCCAAGGACACTTTTCACGGAGGTCATCCATGATGTTGAGAAGCCGTTCAAAGGCTTGAAGTCTTAAATCCATAATAGTCTGTAAAAGTAAGATATATCCCTTTGATTCCTTAACTTTGGTTAAATGAAAACGATTCTTTTCATCTTTCTCCTGCTTCTTAAAACAGCAAGTACTTGGTCTCAGTCAGAGTGGGGGCTGTCCTACCAATTGAAGACGGGTTTTCTAGCCGCACATAAAGGCGAAATGGCCATGCTGCCTGAACAAATAGCTTGGGCAAGCGAATTTTCCTGTTTCAAGCACTTGCACCGAAAGGATTCGTGGATCGAATCGTATAAAGACCCGACAGTTGGTGCAACCCTTTTTATGGGTTCTGTAGGAAATAATGATATACTTGGAAGGTATCTTGCTCTTTATGGTTTTGCTGAGCTGCCTATTCTTGTGAAAAAAAACTTTGAACTAGACTGGAAGTTCGGCACAGGCTTAGGACTTACCAATCGAAAATATGATTCTATCTTTAACCCCTTAAATATTGCGATAGGTTCTCATGTAAACATGTTGGTAGTAATGGCTCTTAAGGCCAAGTATAGATTCAAGAAAAACAGTATATCGCTTGCTTTAGATATAACGCACTTTAGCAATTCAGCCTTTCAAGTGCCAAATTTAGGACTCAATGTGCCGTATTTATCCCTGGGGTATAGTCGAAAAATAAATGTCATAAAAAAGACATCGATTTCAGTTTCGACTTTGCGCTATAAAAAGATCTATTTTGGAGGATTGGGTATCTTTTCTTTAAAAGAGCTTATGCCGTATGGCGTGCGTAAATTCCCAATTTATGCAGCGACTATTTTTAGTAGAGTTATATTTAATGCTAAAGCGGGAGTGGAATTAGGCCTTGATTTAATTTCAAACCAAGCTCATTTTGATTTTGAGCCCCTCGTTGATAAAACGCAATGGTCCATTTTGCAGTTAGGGGTTTATGCGGCTTACTTGGTGCCTCTTAATCGTGTGCATTTTATGTTTGGTATGGGGAGTTATGTCCGCGATTGGTATACGCCGGATGGTTTATTATATCACCGCATAGGATTTAGATACCAGGGTGATAATGGCTTGTTTTCTCACGTTGCTATAAAAAGCCATTGGGCTAAAGCAGATTATCTGGAATTAGGAATTGGTTATTTACTAAATGCTCGTCGCTCAAATAAAAAAGAAATTCGTCCGGGTTGTTTTTTGTAGATAAAAACTAATATTTTTACATCATGATGAGTTACTTATTACCTATTCTTCTACTTTCATTGGCTTTTGGAGGTATCGCTATAAAGATTTTATTGAAAAAAAATGGTGAGTTTGCAGGAACATGTGCAAGTAACAACCCCATGTTTCAAAACGACGAAGGATCGTGTAGTTTCTGTGGTGCGAAACCTGAAGAGAAATGTAAATCAAGCGAATCGTGAAAATATTATCCTTTAATGTTAATGGTATTCGTGCTATCGTTGGAAAGTCGTTTATTGAAGATATGCAAGAAATTGATTATGATATTATTTGCTTGCAGGAAACCAAGGCTACAGTGGAGCAAGTGAAGCTTGCCGTTTCCCCGTTGAGTGATTACCACGTATATGCAAACGAAGCAGAGAAAAAAGGATATTCGGGAACCGCGATATTAACCAAGACATTGCCGGAATCTGTGACTTGTGGTATTGGAAAAAGTGAACATGATCAAGAGGGTAGGGTGGTTTGTTTAGAGTACAAAGACTTCTATTTGGTTAATGTCTACGTACCGAACTCTGGAAATACCTTGCTTAGGCTTCCTTATAGAAAAACGTGGGATGTGGATTTTTGTGCCTACTTAAAGAAATTAGAAGAGACCAAGCCGGTTGTCGTTTGTGGCGACTTTAATGTTGCACACAAATCTATTGATTTAGCCCGCCCAAAGCCGAATTACAATAAGTCAGCAGGTCATATGCAAGAGGAGATTGATGGTTTGGATCGGTATGTAGATTCGGGTTTCATTGATTCTTTTCGTGCTCTTTCTCCGACTACTGAGGATCACTATTCTTGGTGGAGCTATAGAGCGGGAGCTAGGCAAAGAAATATAGGATGGAGAATTGATTATTTTTTGGTTTCCAGAAAGTCTCGTTCCAAAGTTGTCAGCAGCAGAAATACACAGTGAGATTTTGGGTTCTGACCACTGTCCTGTGTCTATTTCTTTTTAAACCAGTTTAAGGGGTTCAGTTTAGATCCTTTTTTGTCTTGTTCGACGTAGTAGTCTCCGGTGTATCCATAACCATAGCCGTAACCATAACCGTACCCGTACCCGTAGCCTTTATTTCCAAAAGTTCCGTTTAAAAGAATGGCCATGTTCGGTAGTCTTTGTTCCTTATTCAGATCGACTGCGACATTCAGCATCTTTCTAGGCAATTGATGGGCTCTCACAACGTAGACAACGGTATCTGCATACTTAGAAATGAGTAATGTATCACTGACAATCCCAACAGGTGCTGTATCAACTATAATATAGTCATATAGGTCTTTGAGTTCTTCAAATAATGACGCTACTTTATCAGACATCAGTAGTTCTGATGGGTTAGGAGGGATGTCGCCGGATGGCAGCACATCAATATTGCTATTCAGCTCTGTTGTGTAGATATAATCCTGGAAGCTTTTGCTTGAATCAATAATAAAGTTTGTGACTCCTTTAGATCTTTCATTCCCCATATAATCTTCAAGCTTGGGCGCTCTAAGGTCCATTCCCAAGATCAATACTTTTTTACCCGATAATGCTAGGGATAGGGAGAAGTTTACCGCGGTAAAAGATTTCCCCTCTTTGGCGACAGTTGAGGTGATGAAGATGGTCTTTGCTTTCCCTTCCTCTTTGGTCATCATGAAGTCTATATTTGTCCTTAGGGTTCTAAATGCTTCTGATATAGCCGTTTTACTTCCTTTAGAAATAACGATGTTTGCGTTTTTTTCTCCTAAGGGTATGTTTCCTATATAGGGTAGGTTTTGACTATCTATATCTGACTTTGAATAAACTTTGTCGCTTAGTAACTTTTTTAGATACAAAATCAAAGTAAACACGAAAATCGACAATAGGAGGGCGCCTATATAAAACAGCCTAGGCTTCGGGTAAATAATTGAATTGTAAGAAAAGGCTTGGTCAACGATTTTAGCGTTCCCTATTCCCATGGACATTGCAATTTGGTTTTCTTCTCTTTTTTGGAGGAGGTACAGGTACAATGTTTCTTTTATTGTTTGTTGGCGTTGAATCGAACGAAAATCTTTTTCATATCCAGGCAGAAGGCTTAGATTGGTTGTAATTCGCTCTTGGTTGTTTAAGTACTCATTTACAATGGTTTGCTTAGCGGTAATTAAATTTTCGATTGATTGAGTAATCGTCTTTTTAAGTTCTATAATACGGTTTGTCAGATTTTCAACTTTAGGGTTTTTTAGGGTAGCTGTTTTTAGTTCTTCCTCTCGTTCTAGGTTTAATTTATTGATGATCTCAATCGTTTTCTCTATGGTTACATTCGCAAGGCCTAAATTTGTTGGAAGCAAAGAGTTTTCATTGTTCTCAATATAATTAAGCATGAGCTTGCCAAGCTCTAATTGAACATTTGCATCTAAAATATTTTTAGAGAAATCATTCTGGGTAATGATACCTTGCTCTGCTTCTGTGGGTATGTCTGTGAGTTTGTTTCTTTCTTTAAATTCTTTAGAATTTGTTTCTATTATCTCTAATTCATTAGAGATAATATTTACACGCTCATTAATGAACTGATCAGTGTTTTTTGTGATGAGTGTTTTATCGCTAACAACATCATCGTTGTATTTTATAATTAGCGTATTCAAAAGATCAATCGCCTTAAGATAAGAGGGACTCTTTATAGATATGTTTAGTATAGAGCCATTCGATACTATTTGGTCAATTTCTAGTTGTGTAACTAGAGAGTTTATAATGGTATTACTTTTGATTTTTCTGACTGCGTATTCCTTACCTATTGAGTTTTTATTGTAATTGGATGTTTTTTGAACGATCAGTCCTGTTGTGGAATTAAAATTGAATTTCTCACCAAAACGTGCATTTATAAGCAGCTGGTCTAGTTCATTTTTTAGCTGAATTCTATCTTTATCTATAATTTTTATATTAAAATTAAATTGTAAATCAGACTCAGGGTTTATTGCATCTACAGCGTATACGGAAATAGGAGAGATTCCATACAAATCTCTTTTCGTCAAGCCGGTGACACCACCTACGGATTTTATAATGTAATCTAAGTTTAATGAGTCAACCACGTTTGCCATAATCGTTCTCGAAGTAATGACAGATTTTTCGTTTTCAATCGAATTGTTGAACTGCATGATTTTAAGATCTTCGAATGCAGATGTTTCGCTTAAGCCTGAGGTTACGTTTTCATCATCTTTTATAATGATTTTAATGGAAGCTTCGTATAGCGGTGTTGTATACCTCAGATAGAGGAAGGTTGCAATCAGACAAACACTAAATAGGAAAACAAATAATTTCCAATTAGAAACCATGTTAAACCAAATCTCTTTAAGGTTAATCGTTTCAGCTGGGTTTTCTGTTTCGTCGTTGGTTCTTATCTGCTTCATTGATTGAGAAATAAATTCAACGTAGTAAGAAGTAACGATACAGAAGTCAGTAGGGGTATGTAAATTGGGCTATACCTTGCTGTTGCTGATTTTGCTTTGTTTGGTGGGATATAAATAATGTCATTCTGTTTGAGCATAAAGTAGGGAGAGAAAAAAACATCATTCTTGGACAAGTCAATAATGGATTCTGTTAGGGAATCATTTAGTTCACGATAGACCTTCACTTGTTCAATATTTGCCGTAATGTTTAGATCACCTGCAATTCCTATGGCTTCCATAAAGGAAACCTTCTCATTTGGAATATTAAAGGTTCCTGGGTTTCTAACATCTCCAAGTACAGTGATTTTAAAGTTTAATATTTTTAGTTGAATCACAGGTTCCTTTATGTAGTCTTTTAATTTCTTCGTCACCTCCAAGGTCACGTCCTCTCTTGTGCGCTCATTGACCATGATTTTCCCAATATAGGGAACGTCTATGGTCCCATCTTGCTGAACCAAAAAACCTTTCATTGCCGATACTCCAGATGTATATGTTTGCTGGTTTCTCACCCCATTATCGAGTGCCGAAGAAAAAAGCTTTGAAAACTCTTCATTATTGGAAATTAACGTAAGCTCAATAATGTCATTTTTTTGAAACTTTGGAACATGATTTGTTTGTGCTTTGTAGGCCAAGAAATCGTTACTTGCAATTGTATTTTTAAATCGAATGGTTTTTGTTGGGGTACAAGAAACACCGATCAAAAGAAGAAGGGTTACTTTAAGAGCGCAAGAAATCAGCTTAGAAGACATGAATGTTTAGTAACTACGTTTATTTTTAAAGGCAATATTAATAACTGCCTTGAAAAAGTATACGAAATCAGTTGTAAAAGGTTTTTGTTTTTTACTATTCATATATTTTATTTCTGCCTTTAGCACATCTTCAAAGGTGCTTTTCATGTCTAGAGAGACATAAGGAGGAATACAACCTGGCTTGAACTCTTTTCTAATATCTTGTAATTCAGGGGGTAGTATTTCAAAGTAGGATTGACTCACGGGTCTGAATCCAACTATTTTCATGTCACCTTTTATTAGATTAATGAATTGAGGCAGCTCGTCAAGCCAATATTTCCTGAAAATTTTCGCCCATTTTGTCAATCTGAAATCATCCTTTATTTTCCCTGTTGATGCAAAACCATGGTTGGAAAGCATATATCCATGAATGTATTCAGAATAAGGATGCATTGTTCTGAGCTTATAGACTTTTATGATGTTGCCGTTCTTTCCGATTCTATTTTGCGTAAAAATAGGCCCTTCACTTACTTTGTTCGTTTTCGGAGCAATTGATTTTTTTTGTAATAAAAATATGAGAGTCCTTTATTTTTCGATAGTCATAAATTTCAAATCCACTGTAGGATAATCTCCCTAAAATTTCAGCCTTTGAAATCAAAACACTGCGACTTTTAAAAACTGATTTTTTTAGAAAGTTTAAAAACTTGATTCTTGGTATAACTCTGAACATTAAGAAAGAAAACAATCTAAAATGAAAGTTTAGCTGGGATTTGTTTAATTTCTTTTTATTGTTGACTCTCCAGTCTTCTAATGTTTCTGCTTGTGTAATGTAAAAGCCATTAGAGGTTAGTTTTTTTGATATTTCTGTGAGATGCGAATTGATGTCATCAAATGCATTCAGCATTGTATTGTCAATATGGATATCCTTTCGATCAATAGATTCGTCTATAGAACGAACGAACTCTTTTATGAATAATTCATGGTTCGAATGCTGCTTTTCATCAGCAATCCTGTTGAATATTTTCGAAATGTCCTCTTCCACCATAATCATCGTTCTCTTTGCAAAAGTAAACTAAAATTAATACCTTTATTAAAATATACAAAACTATGCGATTTACATTCGCTTTATTTATTTCTTGTTTGTTAAATATCAACCTGGCGTTTGGTCAAGTAACGCAATTGCGGAGCGCAGATTGTAACCGAGTAAATACAACCCTTACGAAGGTTTTGTATGCTTCAAACGCAAGTGCAGATGCCTATCGATTTAAAGTGCTCAACACAACAACTGGCGTAACAGATAGTGTAGAAAATCTATCGCGTTCTTTCTTTTTGGATCAAATACCAACTATAAGCAGATATAACTGTGAATACGATGTTGAAGTTAGCATGAGTTTCGATGGAGGATCTAGTTTTGGTGCTTATGGAGGTGTTTGTAACCCTGAAAGCAAAGCTTTGGTTACTGCCTTAAGAGGACCTGATTGCGGCAGATCTCTAACATCTATTTCTCAGACATTATATGCTTCATTAAATGTTGGCGATTCATGGGATTTCGAGGTACGCAATGTTACGGACCCTTCAACTACTGAGATAGTGACTACGCCCACAAGAGCTTTTAACTTAGCAATGACTGCAAGTATTGACTTCCAGCTATTAAGCCAAGAGTATGAAATTCGTGTAAGAACAACTCAGGGTGGGGTTCTACAACCTTTTGGTTCTTGGTGTTCAGTTTTTACACCAACTATAATTACAGAACTAAGACCTTCTGATTGCGGCCGGATTTTGACAGACATAGATTATCCCGTATATGCTCAAGTTGCTGATGGTGATTCCTATGAATTTGAAATAAGGAACGTAACTAATACGGGCTCGACTCAAACTATTTCTACTCCTACCAGAGAGTTCCGACTTACAATGGCTGATCCTGAATATCAATTATTTAATGAAGAGTATGAAATAAGAGTAAGACCTATTTACAATGGAGTAACAATGCCCTTTGGTATTTGGTGTTCTGTTTTCTCTCCTCCCTCTATCGGACCTGATATTACGGATGGTTGTGGGAATACATTTGAATATCTAGCTTATGAATACCTTACTTGCGCAGATATAGGAGCAACTCAATACCAATGGCTTTTGCGAATAGGCAGTACATTTATAGATACACTTTACACCACTACAAATCAGGCCCGACTCGCAGAGTTCCTAGATGGAAGTAACCAACCGACCTATGATTATGGTCAAGGCTATAATATCGCAGCCCGTGGGCTTGTAGCTGGAATCTGGACGCCTTATGGTACTGGTTGTTCAATTAGTACGACTGCAAATGCCCATACTGAGGTACAGCATTTGTGCGATGCGCAATTGAACTCCTTTAATACACCTATTTCTGTTTTTGCCATATTTAGTGCAACCAATTACGAGTTTGAAGTAACAGATTTGACGGGGGGAGATGGTGTCCAAACAATTAATAAAACAGTTCGGAAAGTTAAATTAAACGAGTTGCCATTGTTTAGTTATGGTCACGAATACAGTATTAAATGTAGAGTTACCTTTAAGGGATCTGTTTTTGATTATAGTACCGCATGTTCGGTGACTGCTCCACAACCCGTAACTCAATTAAGACCATCTGATTGTCCTCGTGCACTTTCCACGATGAACAAAAAAGTTTACGCTAATCCATTGATTTACGACAGTCCAAATGGATTGGATCCTGTTGAATCTTATCAATTTAGAAGTGGAGGTAATGTATCAGCTTGGAAATCGACCAGGGACATCACATTGATTGAGATTTTGGGTGTAGCTCCAAGTGCGAGTACGTCCTACCCTATAGAAGTTAGAGCCAAGTATGATGGTGTTGAACAAGCATATGGAAATGCATGCACGGTTACAACGCCGTCATCTATTATTGTACTTGACGATGCTATTTCTTCGTCCACATCCGGTCTTATGAAAACGCAAAGTTTGGTGAATATACATCCAAATCCATCTGATGATTATTTTGTCGTTACCCCTCTTAAGAATATTGAAGCGGAACTAATGCATATTGAGATTTTTGATATACGTGGTGGCTTAATGGAAACTGTTACTGTGCAATCTAATAATCGCGCATCAGAAGAAATTATTCTAGGAAGAGATTTACCTAAGGGAATATATTTCATTTATCTATATGATGGGACTACAATCTTTGAGGTAAAGAAGATTAGAAAGATTTAATCTTTAACTTTTCACTTAACGAGGAACCGTTTAATTTGATTTTTTACATTCTGTAAAAGAAACTCTTTTAACCAAGAAAACTTATTGTTTGTCCATCTTTGGGGGTGAAATGTGAACATAATCTGATGAGGTAATTCGTCGCAATCAATTGCATTGATGATTTGTTTGGTGCTCGTAAATTGAAACTGATAATCTGTCTTTATATGGTCTCTAACACTATATTTTTTATTATTCCAAGTCCTGCCTGTATCCGTTAAATAGAGGGTCTTGTAAAAGTCGACATCGAAATAAGGCTCTGCAATCAAATCTAGATCTTTATAGTCAAATGATTTCCATAGATCTTTACTGTCGTATTTTGACAATGGGCTGCCATGCATGCATATCGTTTCAACGGGTGCAAGCTTACGTAATGCTTTTAAATTCTCCTTGAAATCTAACATCGCATGCTCAAGATTACCATTTGTAGTGGTTAAGCATTCATAGTGATAACCAATCTCGTGTCCCAAGGAATGAATCTCTTTAATGATATCATCATCCCAGCTTTCTTTTACGGCTCTAAAGTAAAATGTGCCCTTGATGCCTTTCGCTGCCTGTATTCTTGCGAATTCCAAAGAGTTTAAAGGTTTTAAATCCACATCATGGCGCAAAACAACCGTTCTCTCCATGGGTTCCTTTATGAATTCTTGGAAGGTTTGAAACGAATACCCTTTATTCTTGATGGCTGTCAATAGCTTTAGATATGTATTGATGTCAAAGTCCATTAGTTATTTTTTTTAATTGCAGCTATAGCTTTATTGTAGGCCTCTAAATTAAACGGGTGTTTTTGAATACACCAGGTGAGTAGTGCTGTCGAGTCTATTTGTTGGGCGATATAATTTCTGTAATTATCAATTCTATACCAGTCAAAATTTACTTTTAAATCTTCTTTAAAGGTGCTCATAAATGCATCAGAATTATCGAATGATTTGACCAAATGATACGATTCCTGTTCACGAATATAGCCAACACTTAATGAGTTAATGTAGTACGCTGGTGTTCCTAGGCAGACAGCTTCTGAAGCCATTGAGGCGCCTTCCCCTATATATAATTGTGCGTGTTTTAAATAGTGGTGCATGGAGCCAACAGGGATATCGATCTCGTATTCTTGAAATTCTTTTTGTAGCGTTGTTTCTGATGAAATCAATACGGTATAGTCTTTTTTAAGGGTATTTATTAGGGCTCGTTTATGGGAAAGGGAAATTCCTTTTTCACCAATGTCGTGGTGCGCTTGCCATGAAACAAAACGGAGTATGGCAACTTTATTTTTTAAAAGCTTTGGTTGAATTTTTGTCTTGTCAAATGTGAATCGTTTATGGTGAAGATAGAGTAGCTCTAGGTTTGAAGGGAATTTATAATGATTGGCACCTAATTCACGGTGGTAAGATGTGCCAGTAAGCTTTAAGTTAACTAGGGGGGTGGTTATAAAGTCAAGACGTTTGGTATGCTCGGTATCTGCTAAAGCAATTGTTTTTATTCGAAATAGTTTACCAATCCATACAGAATGAATGGATAGGCGACAAAGGATAATATTTGGTTTGAATTTTATAACAACTTTTGCATAGCGAAATAGAATGAGGGGCAATTCTAAAATTTTCGAAATACGACCTGATTTTTTTTTACTCAGGACCTCATAGGGTATTTTGTATTCATCGAGAAGAAGTTGCGTGATTTCCTTTTCTTTAATTGTGATCTTTATTTGATGACCTTCTTTGGTTAAGTCCCAGTATATATTTTTAAAGCAATGCACCTGAGCAGGGTGTCCGATGTCTATTAAAATCCGTTGGTTGCTGTTTGACATTACCTATTTCTATAGAATTTGAAAATATTTAGGATGTAAAAGACACCAGGTTTAAAATCGAGTTTAAAAAATAGTGCGTTTTGCTTCTTCTTGATGAGAGAATGAATAAAACTCTTAAATGTAATTTCTTTTTGCATGATCGATTTAAGTCCGTAAACATAATCAGTTATCGGATTATACCAATACTTTTCTGTAGAATATTCTTGTGGATATGTAATTGGGATGTCGTTTACAAAGTCGTATGCTATTTTAGCATAATTGATTCCGCAAGACCTTGCAAGCCCTACCCATAGCCAAGTTCTAGGATTGATCTCAATAAGCTTATATTGATTGTCAGCTGGATCTTGAAGATATTCTATTTCACAAATCCCTGAATAATTTAGTTCCTTTATAAGTTTGATCGAGTGTTCACGGATTTCATGAACATAGGTGCTTTTAACAAATGTGGCTGTTCCAAATTTCACGGGGTGCTCCCTGAGCTTCACACCCATCCAAAATGTTTTGATTTGACCATCAACACAGAATGAAGTAAAGGATATGGTTTTGTTATTTCCATTACTTTGAATGATTCCTTGAGTGAAAGCCATATCTATTGGCATCAATTGCTCTAGCGAATGTAATTGATTCATCAGTGAATCTTTATCTTCCGCAATTAGTGCCTTTTTCTTCGTTTTTTTATAAAAGGTAAGGCCATTTCTCCCTTTTGTTATAACAGGGTATTTGATGCTTTTGAGGGCATCTGAATTTATCGTGTTTAGGTGGTAGGTTTCCGGAGTAGGTATGTTAATTCCTTTGGCGAGCTCAATTAATTTTAGTTTGTCATAAATATTTTCAATAACAGCGAAGTCAGGGGTAAGGACCTTGTAGTGCTTCAGAAGAACTTCTCTATGTTTTGATATAGTGCTTACAGCATGATCATTTGAGGGCATTAGAAGCCAGTCTTTGACCTCGTTTTCTTGTGCAAGTTTTACAAGAAATTGAGCGAATGAATCTGAATTGAAATCAGGGCAGAGAACGAAATTATTACAATATTTTGAATGCTTTGCCATGCAAGGCTTTGTGTCTACAACCCATACTGGTATTGAATTAATCCCTAAAGATTGCGTATTAGAGAGGCCTTGAATATGCCCCTCAATGACGATGACGCCTTTGGTCTTAGCTCGGTTCATAAAGCTTTATTATCTTCCCTGCAATAAGGTCTGAAGTTATTTGCAAATCAATCAGTCGATCTCTTCCTTTGGTATGTCCATGTTCCTGAGAATAGAGAAGTGCTTTTTTGATGGCTTTAGACACTGAATCAACATCGCTTTGGGTAAGAAAGCACCCGTCTAAACCATCTAAAAGCTGTTCCACATCGCCAACACATGTTGCCACTATAGGGGTATTACAAGCCATCGCTTCTTTGATGATATTTGGAGAGCCTTCCCATTTCGATGTAAGCAAGACACAGGCGCAGTTTTTTATCGCATCTATTATTTCGGAATGAGGCCGGTTATACATTACTTTTAGATCAGCGTGTTTATCTCCTAGCAGCGCTACGGATGCTTTTGCAAGGGGATGGTTTTTAGAAATACGGCTAGGGTTTGCAGGGAATAGAATGGTGTTGTTTCTGTTTTTCAATTTCGGATCCTCCACAATGGTATCTAAATCAACACCATTTGGTATAATGTTTACGTTTTTAAATTCAATATTTTTTACCATTGACTTACTTTTAACGATGGTTTCATCCCAAATATATTTTGCGAAAGCATGAATCAAATTTGATTTAATCCTGCTTCCTTGAGTATCACTCCCCATAAGTGAAACAATTAGTTTCGTTTTTCGCGTAAATAATTTTGCAATACCTGCGACGTACCCAGAAAGTGAATAATGCGCATGAATCACAGAGTAGTTGCCTTTTTTTATTTGAACCACTAATGGTATGACTGCTCTGATATAGCCGATGAAGCCTTTGTTATTAATTAAATAAAAGTTTACACTTACTCCTTTTTTAATCAAGGTGTTGGCTTGGTTTTGAACTACAACACCGGGTTTATTTTTTGATTTATTACCGCTACAAACAAATAATACTTTCATTTATTTCTTTCGATAAATTCAACAATACTACTTGTGAATATGGACTCTTGATCAGATTCGTTAGCCTCGATGTTCCATTCTCCGTTTGCTCTTTTGAATAATTCTTTGGATTTATATTGCGTAGAGGTCCCATAGTACAAGGCTTGAAATTCAAAAATAAAACCGTTTGTTCCATCATGGCCAAAATCGATTGAAAGATTCGGGACCTTAAGGTTTAAAAAGAATTGATACAATGGTTCTATGAACTCCATAGGGAAATCTGAAGTCGCACCAGATTGATAGCCATACCCGCTGCCACTGGCTCTAAAATCATTTGATTTCACTTTCCTTTTTAAGATGTAGATGCTTTCTCCATAAATTAAAACTTTCCAATCACAACTTAAGTCAGGAACGAATTCTTGTATTAGAAACTTATTGGAATATATAGAGGTTTTCTTATACCCCTTGTGTTTATAGATTCTTACGTTTTCTTTGAGCCAAGCGAAGAGGTTAAAGTTTCTAGATATTTTCTTAGTTATTTTTTTTAGCTCTGCTTTATTTTTTGCGAGGTAGACTCCTTTTCCTTTTGAACCATCTGGCTTTTTGACGATACAGGGAAATTCAAGTTTTTGAGTGGTCAATAGGTGTTCGAGTTCCTCGTAGGTTCCAAAGGTTTGATACTTTAACACCTTTATGGGTTCATCTATAGCTAGGTTCTGTAAAATAAGGCTCTTTATTTTATTTTCATGGGCTTGTAAATACCCCAATGCTGGTAATAAAACCGCACCACATTCAGTAAGTCCAAATGCAATATCTTCAAGGTAACTCTTATACATCAGCCCTCTTTCCTCTGATGAGGTCAATAGAACGCGAACACCTTTCCATTGTGCTTTTGAAAATTGTATTTCTGAGGGCCTTATAAATTCAATTTTAAACCCGAATGACTTGAAGTTACTAGAGAGCTTTGTTTTATCGTACCCACTTCTGTAGGGTGCTGACAACCATTTAGAACCGAAGTGACCGTTGTAGTCTGTTATGGCAAATATTGTTTCCATTTATTTCTTTTGAACTACGGTTGCTGGGTTTCCTTTCGCTATTGAATTTGGAGGGATCACCCCGGAGACTACACTTCCAGCACCTATAACGCTTCCTTTTCCAATATGCGCACCGGGTAGAATGATGCAGGCCGTTCCAATCCAAACATTGTCCTCTATGATAATTTCTTTTGGAGTGTCCGTTTGCACAAGTCTCAATTCAGGTTCATTCATTGCAGTTGCATGCCCATTGCAGTCAAATATTTGAGTATTTGCTGCGATTAAGCAGTTTTTACCAATGGAAACCTCTGACTTGACATGAATGCATGTCCCGTGAATCCTAGTGTTATCTCCGATTTTTAAATTTGCATTAGAGGTATGTAATAATATTTTTACAGGATGAAACATGGAGAGGTGGTAGCCGGTGTTCCATGAATTTAAAAGAACATGGTTTCCTATAACTAAGTTCGCTTTAGGAAAAATCTCCAAATGTGGAAATCCACGAAATCTCAATTTAGCTCCCGTTTTTACAGAGCGATGTATCGTGAAGAAACTTATTTTCATCCAGAGGTTAACGAAATAGATAAACCATATTTTTTTTAAAAAGATCAAGCCTTTAGTTTTTTATTTAATCCTAAAATTAATTGAGATTTAATAGAATGTACTGAATTCAATTGATTAATATTTTTAAGTGTATCATTATTAATGATGGAAAGTAACCTTTCGTCTAGGTTTTCTGCATTTTTTTCTAAATGAGACTGGTACCACTTTTTAGAATCAACGGTCGGTGTTTCTTTTACTTTGTGCTTCCTCAAGTACTTTCTGTAAATTTGAAAAAGAGGCAGTTTTATCAAGCCTAATGGTGAAATTAGGTCTGCGATTTTATACCCTCTGTCTACATAAGTTTTATTCAATGGTGGGTGGATACCATTAATGGCAATCGCGTAGTATTTGTATAGCTTATAGTTGTAGAATGCATTTCCCTCGTAAGGCGTTAAGTCAGTCTTTGCCTTATTCTCCCGAAGCATTCGCTTTATGAAGTCAATACTCATAAATGGGTTGATTAAGTTGATGTCTTGGTCTTGGTGAAATTTAACAATCGGACCATAGATCTTCGGGTACTTCTCTAAAAATAGATATTTAAAGATTGAAGTGTTGCAGTTGCTGTTTTGCTTTCCAATTTTAGAATAGTCCGCATAAAGATCAACGAGTTCGTCTATGTTTTGGTTGACAACAGTATCATCGAGGAATGGATGCTCTGTTTGAAATTCCTGAATTAATAATTTAATCTCTTCTTTGGTTTTAGCTAGGCCAATATCTGCTGCAAATTTCGTTAGTGTAACCTGCGATGAATAGCTTGGGCCGCGAATAATTTCTGACCCCATAAAACCTGAAATTAAATTGGTGTCTTTTTCTAGGCTCCTGCACATATGAACAAATTGGGGTATGTCAATGATGAATGGGCTTTCACTACCATTAGAAACAATGTAATCGAGATACGTATTAATTTCACTCTGAAATTCTTCGTCGAGTTTGACTTCACGGTGCTCTAATGAATGATCCTTGCTTATCTGTTCTGCAGTTTTTGTCTGCAGATTACCGCTTTGTCCCCATGTAATCGTGCTAAATTTAGATTTTGCGTTAAGCATAACCGCCATGATGAGCCTTGAGTCAAAGCCGCCGGTTAGCGTCAATACATCTTTAGGATTAGTGGTCTTAGAACTCGAAATAAACGCATCTATGCCCGACCAAGATTTTCCTGAAGGTGTTGGTGCCTCCTCGTCAAATAGGATGGCTTCTAAATCCGACCATTCAAGAAGTCTTTCTTCCTTATAGTCTTGTACGTTGATAGATATTTTTGAGGCTCCTGGTATTCTCTTTGTGTTTGTTGACAAAGTTCGGTCCCCTAGCACATGATTAAAATGAATGAATTCGATAATGGCTATGGTGTCGAGTACGGATTCTTCGGATAAATCTAAGAAATTTGACAGGATCGCTTGGTCATTTTCTTGAGTTTTGAAAAGAGGATACCCTCCAAATACATCATTATAGATCTCTATAGAATCTGTTTCGACTAGGATGACTATTCCATATTCTAAATTGCGATAACCAGTATCTTTAAACCCCTCTATACTTAAGGAATGGGATTGAAAAGAATTTATAAATCGTTGATTACCGATTACATAAACCGTATGATCTCCTTCTTGTAAACAGGGCTGTAAGGTCTGTAAAAAGGTTTTGACTGCAGAATAGTCTAGGCTAAATTTTATTTTATTTGATTTCAATCGATTCTTTTAATTGCATTTCATCTAATTCAGTAAATCAAATGTAATGTTTAATGATTTTCAATACTATTCTTTAGCTTGTCTTTTTAAGAATCGATTGTTGATTGTTGCCTGAGTGATTGATTGGAATGAATCAAATTACCTAAATAATAACCAGTTGCCAAGAACATCATAATCCTATAGCTCATAAATTGGAGACCTCCAGATAAGCCCATGACCAAGCTTAATATAAGTATACTCATGACTAGGGCAAAGTTTTCAGTGAACGAAAAAGTTTGCTTTTTTCCCTTTAATCTTCTGAACTTATTTTTTTCATTGATGTTGATTTTAAATAGATTATAATAGAGTGATAAATAGAGGAGTAGACCAAAGACTCCTGTACCATGGAGTAGAATGTTGTAATCTACGTGCAATCTTCTTTTCCGTCCAAAATACTTTACCATTACTACATCAGAATTAAAGGGCTCTGTTCCAAAGAATACCTTAAGGGGGCTTGAACTTTCAAATTCTTGAAAAATGTAAAATATTTCTTTGTATCTACCTTCGTTTTGTATTTCATTTCTCTCTGTAGTCCTAGATTCAAAACGTTTATAAAAGGTTTCGATATTGGTATTTAGAATAAACACCATTAGCAGGCCTACTAGAATGAATCGACCAATCGTTTTTACTCTTTGACCAGTATAAAGGAGGTAGACGATCGTAGCGCAAATTAGAGCAAGAATAGCACCACGCTTTAGGCTAAACACGATGATAAAAAGAGCAGAACTTACAATGAAAGTCGTAAATAGCTTGCCATAGGGTAATTTCCTGAGATTAAATGCATGAAATAAAATCAGAAGTCCTAATGCTATAATAATTGGAGCTGAGGCTGTTGCTCCTCCGGTATAAAAAGAATCTTTCTCATAAATTGAAACACCTAATTTGAAGAATTGTGAAACAATATAATTGATTAACAAAATTATAATCACCCAGATCATGGGTTTGACAAGTAGGTTCTTCCTCATGCGAGAGGCCAATATGCCAATGGGAATCATGAAAAACGGAATTGCCGTTTTTAATGCCCCATCTATAAAGCTGATACTTGTATTAGAAGACAAAGCGGATAGGCCTATTAAGTATAAAGTGAAAAAGACAATGAGCTGATTTAACCGGGTCTTATTTAGCTTGTAATTCGTTAAAAAGAATAAGATTAGCCCAATCAGGAAAGTGATTCTTAACAAGCCTATCGGAACCTTCAAGGCTAGGCAGAAAGTTCATCCCTATATCCATAAGTATATTAAAAACAGGCAGCATTATGACCCACCTTATGAATAGTTTATCTCTGGTCATATCGAAATTTCTTTTTCAAATTCCTCAAAGGTCTCTTTGTTCATTTGGTCAAGTTCTTCAATGGTTTCGAATGAAAATAAATTCACGTGATTGGAGTGGTCCATGCTGATGCCATTCAGTCTTTTGACCCGGTGGAAGTATATGAAGAAGATAAAGTGTAAGATTTCTAGTCTACTTGTTTTGTTCTCAATCGAAGGGTCTTTAATCAGACCTTTGAGTTGTCCAAAGTATTCTGATAGGGTTTTTGGCGCAATAACAAAGGCTTCGTTTTTATAAAAAGCATCCCCGGCAATCATACATACTTTGTTCATATAACTTATTTCGAGCCCTATCGTGCTAGAATAGATCAAACCAAATTTCATGTTTTCGATCAGCGTGTACGAATCCACCTTATCTATAGCATCAAATAATATGATATTCGAGTGTCCTTTGATTCTCTTTCTGATTTTCGGACCTATGAAATCACTTGATGGCGTTACCAGCTTAATTTCCCCCGGATGAACCCTAATAATCAGTTTTAAGCTTGTTTCATGCTCGATCCAATAGTCTATTACCTTTTCGATCCAATCGCTCATAGAAGCGAACAAAGGATTTCTACCCAGAACCGCAGTGTCAAAGTTTAAATTGGTGAAAAGCACTGCGAATTCTCCTTCACCGTCTATCATTTTTTCTATCGGGGTAGGTTCGTTTAATTTGGCGTACATTTCTTTACCATGTCTTAATCCTTCTAAGAAGTCTTTGGCTTGGTTAAGTTGTTCCTTGTTTAAAGGTGTTTTTTTGAATTCGCTCCACTCGTTGGCCCATGTGAGCTTCATGACCTCGTCATTTTTTTTGTAAATCCAGGAGTTTTGTCCCACATAGGTTTCATGCGTCACATAATTTATAGCGTCACTTTCACAATGTTTTCGAATGTAGGTTTCAAAGGAAAGCGTTCCGTTGTAAAGAAGAACAAGTGATGGTTTTTGGTCTATTTTTGATATGATATTTGCCCAAGCGTTAGCGATGAAAGCTAAAGAAAGTAGAAACCGTTTATAGATTTCAAGATGCTCATCGGAATCGTTGAGTTCGCCTGTTAAAAAGAAACGCATGACCGATTTTTCGGCAATCAGGCCGACCGCAACACCGTCTATTTCAAACTCTTTACATTCGTCAATCGAATTAAAGGCTTTGATTTCGTGTTCTTTTTCCGAAACGGATTTTTGATCAATAAAGTCTGATAGCTTCCAGAACTCTGCTCCGATTACTTTGGCATACAGGTCATAGGGGCGGTAACAGTTTTTACATAGATACGGGTCTTCAGTCCTGGTCTTTAAGACGCGTTCATTGGTGCATACCGGAAGTGTTTTATCACAAATAATGAAGATACCTCGGTAGCCTTTCTTCTGCAGCCGGTAGGTGATCAGCATGTTTATTAAAAGAAAGATATTGTCACCTCCTGTAAAAAAGGGGATCAATATTATTTTCTCCTCTTTCTTAGGTTCTTTATTTAGTCGGCCTTTTACTGCTTTTGCAATAAGACGGTAATTTAAGTCTTTTTGAAGCTGTCGCTTGATTTTAAATTTCCGCATAGTCCAATTTAAAACAGGAACTAGGAAGGGCAACAAGCGTGTGCTGTCTAACACATATATTAGGGGTTGAAAAACCCTCTTAAAAAGCTGAAGTTTTTTAAAATATTGTATGTTTTCATTCGACATTTTAATTACTTCTTTTTAAGAATAGAGCGCAAATCACTTTTGTATTGTTTTTTCAAATACGTATAAGCAATATAGAGAAATATTATAAATAAAGGAAAGTACATCATTCCCATATTGAGGATGTCCTTAGATAGGATCAAGCTCAAGCTATAATTGTTGATTAAAATGATCACCGCACTCGAGCAAATAAGCAATAGATAGGTTTTGATAAAGACTTTAACATCGAAAATCCCAGGATTTGTTTTTTGGAGGTAGGTAAATATGGCAATCGTTGTAAAAAACTTACCAATAACAAGTGCGATTGGAATTGAATATTGCGAAAATTCCAGAAAGCCATACATAATCCCAAATTCAATTAAGGATTTAATAAATATGATCTGTAGTAACTTTTTATATTGCGATTCAATGTACATAGTTCTTGATAAAAAGCTAGACATCAAACCAGGTAAAAACCCTACGGTTAGTATCTGATAGATTAAAAAGGTTTGTTCCACTGCACTGCTGTCAAAAGCGCCTCTTTTGAAAAATAAAACGAGAATGATAGGCGCGAAGATCATGCTGAACATTTGAAATATAAAGGCAATCTCACTCAAGGCCTTTTCCATACGTTTTGTATAGCCTAAATAATCACTTTGGCCTTTGGTTTTTCGATCAACTTGTTCAATATAGGTCGTTGTTAAAATGGATGACAGCATCGCCATTTTCGGCAGCTGGCTTAATGTTTTTGAATAATTCATGGAGCTTAGAAAACCGGGGTTTAAGAAGCGGAAACTTAACAGCCTTTCTGTAAATACGGATAAATGATTTAATAAGGTTTGAAGGCCTAATGAAAATGTTTTTTTCAGGATCGAGATGAGCTCTTGCTTTTGTTCTCTCCATACAGATGGTTGAAATAAGTATTTAAAATTGATCCGATGCCCCCATAAGTAGAAAATGGCTTTGGTTGTCTGCGTAATTAATAAGCCTATTGGAAAAGCAATGATACCGATCGAATTAAATAGGTATAAAATAACACCTACACCAAATAGCTCCGAAAACAAACTCGATGCAACATAGTATTTATATTTTCCCTTTGCATATAGCAAGGGCTGCAGTCCCGAAACAAATACAGAAGGAATTTGATTGATGATGATGATGATCGAAATCTGCCAAAACAAATCGGCTTGAACTTGCGAGACATTGAACAGCCCAGCAACCAAGGGGTTTAGCCACAGATATATAAGACCGAGGCATAGTGTGATGACTACGATTAAGAAAATAAACAGCGCTAAAAATCGCTCATTATAGGTCTTGTTTTTTTGTTGTGTTGTTACTAAGATTTCACCAGCACCGCCAGCGAGAATACTAAGTAAAATTGAGGGTATGATTTGGGCTATAAGAAGGAGGTCAACCTGTGCTGATATTCCCAAATAAAAAGCAAGAATAAGCTGTTTTAGGAAGGAGCTTCCTTTAATAAAAAGCTGTCCAAACAGTAATATCCCCGAGTTTTTAAGTTGTTTAGTTAGCCCCAATTTTTTTTCCGAGTATTTGGTTGTAGTAGTTTAAGTCTTGTACCTGCTCTTCTAATGATTTAAGTTTTGTTGTTTCTCCTTCAATAAAAGCTTTAGTTTGTGCATGAATACCTGCCTTAAATGCCTGGTCTTTTTCGTAATCAATTCCATTGACCTTAGTTACTGCTATGGTGCCACGAGCTTGTTCCTGTAGCTCTTCTAGAGGGCAGAAAATCAGCTTTCTTTTATTTGTTGTGATTTCCAAGCTCCATCTACCAGCAGATTCCCAGTTTGCGCTATAATTGAAAATAACATTTTCGGTAGAGATTCCAGAACCTGAAAACTTTGAGGGCACATGCCAGGAAAGCGCTCCAGATGTAAAGGGGGCTAATTCCATGGGTTTACCGATCAAATAAAAGGCCATATCTACAACATGCGTTGAATTTGCTAAGAACCAATTTCTTTTTAAAACAGCCGGCATTTCGATTTTTTCTATGACGTGAGACCATTCTGTGAAGTCAAACGACGCTGTTTGTGCGCCGCCGTCTGATTCAATCATTTCCTTTGCCTTTTGCACCGATGCATAGAACCTTCTATTGTATGCGATAAATACCTTACCCTGGTTTAACCTGGCACAATTTAGAAGGGCTGCTATTTCTGCTTGGTCAATACCACCTGGTTTTTCTAGAAGTATTTCATTTACGCCATTTTCAATGAGGATTTTTGCACAATGCTTTAAGCTTGTAACATTGGTTGCGACAATCGCTTTATTGTAGATTGAAAAATCCTTTATGCTTTCAATACCACCACCTAAACATAGGTGACCTGTTTGTTCTTTGAATGAATTTGCACGCTCCTCGCTTCTACATATTGCATCAAAATCACAATCTAGATCGTCAAGTACCTTTGCGTATTCCACGGCCATAGCACCTGCGCCAATTAATAATAGTTTGTTCATTAGGTTATTTTGAGCTTTTCATTTGCCGTATTTGTAGTATTTGAATACATGTTAAATAGGGTGGATACAAACAATTCATGCGTATCTTTAATGGCATGGAATTTAGGCAATTGGCATGAATCCGTATTCAATAATTCCTTTGTTATTTGTGCCGTAGTTTCTGTAACCATGAAAGACCTGATGGTTTCTATTTCTGAAACCTCTGAGCTCTTCATAATATTTGATAATCCTTCATTGATAAAGAATTGTTGATTGTTTTGGCTTAAATGAATTGAAATACCATTAAAATCTGCCTCACCACAATAAATAAATAGGGTAGAATTATTTGCAAATTTGACTTCCAAAAGGCCGCTTATTTCATCATACCCTTTTCTTTTGGCAGGGAAAAAGTCTTTGAGTCCTTTGGTATTAATCTCAATAGCGATTGAGCCTGTTAAAAATTGAAATAAGTCAATAAAATGAAGTGTGTTTGATGCTAGTCCCCATCCTGAACCAGAGACACTCCCATGAATTGGAACTGTTGTTTGAAGCTGGTCTTTTAATTTTTGGTAATGAGGGAACAGGCGCCTAACATGATTGACATAGCAAGCCGTGTTTTGGGTTTTCAGTAGTTTCGAAAAGGCGCTGTATTCGTTAGGGTTTGTAAATACAACCTTCTCTAGGATGAGGTGTCGAACCGCGTTGGATTCCAAAAGCTTTTTGGATAGATCAAAGCGTTCACCTGAATTGGTAGCAATGATTGCGAGATCAATTTGCTTTCCCTCGGGAAGCTCAGGGGAATAAATTAGTTCCGAACCATGCGAGACCTCTGAAGCCTTTTCTTTGGCGTCCTCTATAGAAGGCTTGTGAATATCAATACAATAAATATGAGCGGCAATCCCGGAGTTTAGCATCCCTTGTAAATGACGAACACCTAGTCTACCGAGGCCAATAATGAGTAAGTTTTTCAAATCGAGTTCTTTATTGATTTTAAATTGAGTCGGAATGGATCCTAATCTTTAATTTCTTCATTTTTGGTGAGTAAGAATTCTGCCATTTTCCAATCCAACTCATCATCGATATCTACAGAAGACTCCTTGGACATCACATATTTCTTTGTTTTTTTAAACTCGGACATTTCAGACTTAAGAATTGAATCTGATTTAAATATATATATAGCGCCGTTAAATTCATAATGCTGGAGGCATATCCTGTCTCCTTAAAATGATTCCTGGTTTAGATTTATTTAGATAGCCATTTTCATCCTCTTCAAAAAGATTGAAGTAAGGGTTTGTTTTGCTTTCAACGACTGAAACGACCATGTCACAATTGTGATTCAAAAATAAATCTAAAGATTCTTGAAGGTGCTGTAATTCTTTAAGAGGGGAGGTGGGTTGTAGCAGCATTATAGCCTTTGGTAAAGAATCACTTTTCTTTAATGTATTCAATAAATGAACAATAACATCCCTGCTACTTGAATGATCCTGCGCCAATTCTTGTGGCCTGATAAATGGGATGGAAGCACCATGTTTTTTAGCCAGTGCCGCGAGTTCCAGGTCATCTGTATTTACGACGATTTGTTCATTACTAAACATTTTTTTTGCAAGCTCAATCGTGTAAAGAATGAGTGGTTTCCCATTTAATTTCTTTACGTTTTTCCCAGGGATTCCTTTACTACCTGACCTTGCTGGTATTACAACTAAAACGTCTTTTTTGTCGATTCTCAAAACTGCTTTCTTTTTATGTCTTCTTGGGCTTTGTTATAGTCTTGATGTTGGCCAATATCCAGCCAATATCCTTTATGTGCAAATGTTCGTATTTTACGTTTATCAGATATGAGTTTTTGCATTAGATCTGTTGCAGAATAGGGTTGATTGACAGGGATGTTATTTAAAACTTCTTTTTTTAATAGATATATGCCGCCGTTTGAGAAATACGTATAACGCGGTTTTTCATGAAAACTTTGAAGATAATTTTCTTCAATATCCATAATAGCGTATGGAATATCTACGCTATAGGGTATGCTAACAACGCTCATGTCTGCGTCATTTTTAATAAAATCCAAAAAGAAGGCTTCGTAGTCGACATCTGTAAGTAAATCTGAGTTTGAGACCAGTACGTAATCTTGATTGAATTCTTTTATAAGACCAACAGCGCCTATTGTTCCTAAAAAGTCTTCTTCTTTGACCGTTTTTATTTTTGTTCTAAAACTATGACCTATTTCACTGACGAATTCATCGATCTTTTCGGATAAATAATTAGTCGTAATATGAATGGACTGAACCCCGTAAGACTCATGTCTTCTCATATTATGCTCAAGAATCGTCTTGTCTCCAACCATAAGTAATGGTTTTGGAATAGTTTCAGTAAGTGGCCTCAATCGCATTCCTTTTCCACCTGCCATGATGACTACATCAATTGGAAGTAATGATTTTCGTAATCTAAAGTTGATAACATCAATAATTCGGTTTTGGCTATCTACAATGGGAACGATTCCAATTTTTGCTTCTCTGAATTCAACCAGCTGGTTGATATCGACGTTATCTATCAAGAAAGATCTAGGTGATTTATAACTGACCTTCTTTACGGGATCTTCAATTGTTATTCCTTTTACAAAACCTCTCCGAACATCTCCATCTGTAACAGATCCGGTTAGAACCCCACTATTATTGATTGTAAACAGTATGGCATCGTAGGCGAGTGCATCAAGCATGATAAGTGCCGATTTTACTGTTTGATTTTCGGATATGACGTGCTTCTTATATGCCATTCAGTTTTTCTTTTAAGATTTTGATTATTAGATCCGAACCCTCATCCAACTTGTATATGTTTGGACCAGAATAAATTTTACCCATATGTTCTTCAGTAAGATTGATGAGTTGTTTTCTATTGAAAGGTGCTTGAATTACATTTTCGCCATGTGCACGCCCTTTTTGTCGATCACCTATATTAATCACGTATTTACCAAATGATGCCGCCTCTATAATCCCACTTGATGTATTGCCAAACAATAACGAAGCAAGTTTCATAGCGCTAAAGTAGGATTGGGTCCCTAGGTTTTCAATTAAATAAACATTTTGTCCGTGTTGTATCTTTAAGTCCTCAAACATTTCCCTATACAGAGAACCGAGTGTGTCTGCGTTGGGCATTGTCACCAGAACTTGTATTTTAGTGAGCAAGTAATCTAATGCTGCTTTAAGTTCCTCAATTTTTTGGTGATTTGATGAAGGGTTTATTGTTTCCGGGTGAACGGTTACAAGTAGTGTTTTCATTGAGAAATCAATCCCCCATTTCGTGTTAAAGTCTTCTATATTTAGGAAATCAATTGAGTTGATATTCTCAAGACCGATTGCACCAGAATAAAATGCTGTACCATTTGAATTGGTGATGGTCTCAACACGGCTAATAAAAGATTCAATAGCTACAAAATGATATTTTGAAGCCAATGTGATTTGATCTCTATAGATATTATCTATGGCTCCTTCGCTTGTTTCACCTGCATGCAGATGGGCATAAGTTATACCGAATGGGATTCCAGCATTAACGGCAGCTGCCATTTCATAACGGTCCCCTAAGCAAAGAACATAGTCAGATTTATGTTTGGCCCAAAAGTCTGCAAAAAGCATAGCTGTATGTCCATAATTAAGTGCAATTTCTTCGGGGGTATCACCGAACTTCAAGTTATCTATTTCTGCTCCAATTTTAAAGCCATCATTTTTAATCTGGTCAATGGTATTGCCGAATTGTTCTTTGAGATGACTCCCAAATGCAATGATTGACAACTCAATCCCTGGATCTGTTTGCATTAAATGAAGTAATGGTAAATAGATCCCGTAGTCTGCTCTAGAACTTGTTAAAACTGCTATTTTCAATCTAGATCCTCCCATTTTAATTTAGAACCTTCTTCAAGAGATTTGTTGGTGTTTTTGCCAATAACTGAATCTATTTGCATTGGATTGATACCGTCACCAGGTCTTTTTATTTCAATATCGCTAGCTTTGATAGTCGTACCTTTTTCGAGGTCTTTTGAAGTATGCAGGCTTTTTCTGGCTGCCGCTTTATTTTTAAGTTCTGAAGCGCTAGGTTGTTTCTGTCCGTCACCTTGTATGGCTTTTTCGACGTTTCGTATACCTGAAACCAGATGCTTTAATTCATCGGGTTCCAATGAAGCGGCATGGTCAGGTCCTTCCATATCTCGAGATAAGGTAAAGTGCTTTTCAATAACAGTTGCGCCTAATGCGACAGCAGCTATTGATACTTCTATTCCAAGTGTGTGGTCAGAGTATCCCACATCAACATTACATTGTTCTTTGATTGTCAACATTGCTTTTAAGTTGACATCTTGAAAAGGTGTAGGGTATTCAGTGTTGCAATGAAGCACACGAATTTCCTCCTTTTTAACTCCATTGGATGTTAAAATCTCAAGGGCATCCTTAATTTCTGTTAGATTGCACATTCCTGTAGAAAGTACAATTGGTTTTTGAAACCTTGAAACTTGAATTAAATAAGGTTTATTCGTTATTTCACCTGATGGTATCTTGAAAAATGGAGGGTTTAATGATTCTAGAAAGTCTAAACTTTCAGGATCAAAGCCCGTTGAGAGAAACACCAATTTCTTAGCCTCTGCGTAAGCTTTGAGTTCATAATGCCAATCTTGAGGAAGTTCAAGTTTTTTTAACATCTCAAATTGAGAGCTAGTTTCTATGTTTAAATTCTTTGCTTGGTATGCTGCTTGTTTAGCCTTCTTACTGACAAGCTTTTCTGTTTTGAATGTTTGAAATTTCACCACATTCACCTTTGCCTCAGCTGCAGCGTCTATTAGCTTCTTGGCTAAATTTAAATCACCATTATGGTTGACTCCGGCTTCGGCTATGATTAATACTTGTTTCATTTTTTTAGTCTTCTTGCTGGGTTCCCAATATAAGTCATTCCATTAGGCACATCATCAAGGACAACTGCTCCTGCACCGATTGTGACATTTGAACCAATTTGAACGCCTTGAATAACAGTGGCATTTGCACCTATAAATGAATTTGCTCCAATATGTACTTTTCCAGCTAAAACTGCCCCTGGGGCGATATGACAATATTCTGCTATAACGCATTCGTGTTCTACGATTGCACCAGTGTTTATGACCGTTCCTTTCCCTATTTTTGAAAGTGTATTAATAATGGCTCCATTTGAGATGAATACAGAGGATTCAATTTCCACTCTATTTGAAACATGGGCGCTTTTATGAATGATTACCGTTTGATGGAATTTATTTTTTTCAATGAATGAAATGAGTTTTTTTCTTAGTATTCCGTCACCAACACTTGGGAAAAGTGTAAAGTCTGTATTGAATGCTTCATTGTCGAGTTTTGATTCTGGCCCGAAATATTTTAGATTGAAAGGATTTGTCTCATTATTCTCCAGATCGCAGTACCCACCTATTTTTTGTCCACATGAATGTGCGGCATCAATTACGGAATAGGAATGTCCAGAATATCCAAGAAGAATAATTTTTTTATCCATTTTTTCTATAGCTGCTTGGAAGGTTTACAATCCTCTCTTCCAAATATAAGGCATTGGTTTGTTCGTCCGTTTGGCAAGACTTAAACATAGGTAATCTAAACATTAACTGCCATATCGGTCTCGTCATTATATTGTTTTCATTTGTATCTTTTAAAAACTGATCTCTTTCTTCTTTACTATTGAATTCAAGGCAGTTGAGCCAAAAATTAACTTTTGTTTTTGCAGTCTCCCACCGAAAATTGTATGAACTATTCTCAAAGAACGCTCTGTATTGGTTCGCTAAAGTCCTTTTGTTTAAAAGAATATGGTCTAGTTGTTCAAGTTGCGCACAAATTAGCGCCGCATTAATATTTGGCATCCTGTAGTTGTATGCGACCTCATCATGATGAAATTCGAATGGATGTGGTGTTTTTCCCGTTGTGGTTAGGTGTTTTGCTTTAAGAGCCAAATCTTTATTATTGGTTACCAGAGCCCCTCCACCACCTGCAGTAATCACTTTGTTTCCATTAAAAGAAAATACGCCAATATCCCCAAATGTCCCCATTTTTTGATCATTCAAAGAGCTTCCGAGGGCTTCCGCAGCATCTTCAATAACAGGAATCCCCCATTGCTTGCATATTTTACATATTTCAATAATTCTACAGGGAAATCCAAAAGTGTGCATTGGGATACATGCAGAAATTCTTCTTTTGGTAATCTTATTATAGCATTTCTCATCTCTTATTTCTGCATTTGCATCTAAAAAAAGAGATAGAGCCGTAGGAGATAATCCCATTGTATCCATATCAACATCAATAAATACGGGATGGGCATGACAATAGGCAATGGCATTTGCTGTAGCTACGAAAGTCAAGCCTTGTGTTAAGACCTCATCATCCTTTTGTATCCCCAAAATATTTAAGGCAGTATGTAATGCCGCTGTTCCATTAACTACAGCTACACCATAATTGGAGCCGGAATATTTTGCTATTTCTTTTTCAAACTGAGTAACATAGGGACCGACGCTTGAAACGAATGTACTGTCAATACAGTCTATGAGGTATTTCTTCTCATTTCCGTTAAAACTAGGAACATGCAAAGGGATGAACTCGTTAGTTCCAAATATGGATTTAATGAATGATATGGTTTTCTTGTTATCCAATGCGTCTTACATTTTAGAGTCTAAATATTTTCCTTTGTCTTCATATTCTAATTCAGGGAGCATTTCAAAGAAAAGCTGAACGATGTCTTCCTTGGACCAAGATTTTTCTGTTTGAAACTGTTTTATTTGTTTCATAAAGTTGTTGAGCTTGTCTTCGTCAAATGAAGGCGTGCTTTTAACGATTCCCAATTTATCAAAAGTTGCTAAATCAAGAGTCTCGTTTGGCATGAAAAACTCTTCAAAACTTTTTTCTCCTGTGGTGTCAGAAACAGTGAAGTAACAAGGCCATTTGTTGTTTGCTTTTAAAGCCATTACTGAATTCCTTGCTTCATTTTCACTTTTGCATTCATGGGCATCATAGCCATGTGTTTTCAAGTGTTTTTTGGCGATGGAAGAAAACGTAATTAAATCAATTTTCTCTGATAACTGAGGGAAAAATATATCACGCGTTTCACCAAATATACAGGACATGAGACATAATTGTCCAGATTCTTCAGGAGTGACAAAGTATCTCTTCACGTCAGTAGGGGCTACGATAGGTTGATTTTTCTGGATCCGTTGGTTAAAACTATGCAGCAGTGACCCATCCGAGAAAGCAACATTTGCAAAACGAGCAGTTGAGATTTTAATTGCTTGACTTCTGCGCATCAAGAATTTCTCCATGATTCTTTTAGAGGCGCCCATCATATTTACAGGATTTGCCGCTTTATCAGTTGAAACACAAAAATACTTGGAACTTCCCTTTTTGATGGATTGAAGTATTGTTTTTTCAGTGTTTAATATATTAACCTCAATCATTCTCATTAAGGTATACGGATCCTTTTCACTTCGCACATGTTTTAAAGCCGAAAGGTTTAGGACATATTCAAAATGACCGTCATTCTCAATAAATGCGTCATAAATATCAGAACCAATGTCTAGTGCAAAAGTCTGAAAGTCTCCGTTAATATATCCAAAAGAACTCCGGAGATCTCTAACTAGCTCCGTTAAATTATTCTCACTTATATCGACAACATGTAACTTCTTTGGATTTCTTTTAAAAAGTTCTTTTACAACGGCTTGGCCAATAGATCCTGCGCCACCAAGTACTAAAAAACTACTGTTAGATACTTTTTCAGTCAAAGAATTCTCATGTGTACTTATGTCCTTTACAAATAAAGGTTCAGTTCTGCCGATTAATTTTAATATATCCATTTAAACTTCTAAAGAAGATTTATGATCCCAATACCATTTCATCGTAGCTTCAAGACCTGATTTTAATGAAAATAGAGGATTGTAATCTAAAAGGCGTTGTGCTTTTTCTATGGATGCTAGTGAATGCGGTATATCTCCTTTTCGATTAGGTCCATGTACAGATTTAATCGAAGAAAGATTGCTGTCATATTGTGAGAGATTGGATTTTATCTCCTCATAAAGTTCATTTAAAGTTGAACTTTCCCCATAAGCAACGTTGTAAACTTCGTTTAAGGCTTCTTTGTTTTTGGTAAATAAAGCCAGTTTATTTATTTGAATAACATTGTCAATGTATGTGAAATCTCTCGAGAATGTGCCGTCTCCATTAATTACAGGTCCTTCATGGTTTAAGAGCAAAGCAGTGAATTTGGGAATAACAGCAGCGTAAGCGCCTTTTGGATCTTGACGTCTACCAAATACATTGAAATATCTTAATCCAATACATTCCATGTCATAAGTTTTGGCAAAAACATCCGCATAAAGTTCGCTTACATATTTTGTAATCGCATAAGGTGAAAGAGGCCTTCCGATAATGTGTTCCACTTTAGGAAGACTTTCTGAATCGCCATAAGTCGATGAGCTTGCGGCGTAAACAAATCGTTTAATCCCTTCATCTCTTGTTGCGACAATCATATTAAGAGATCCATTGATATTAATATCATTGGTCGTTACTGGGTCAGCGATGGAACGAGGAACTGATCCTAATGCCGCTAAATGTAGAACGAGATCTGCTCCTTTAACCGCTTTTCTGCAAGTGTCTAGATCTCTAATGTCTCCTTCCACAAGCGAAAACTGTGGTAAATTCAATAAATGCTCAATGTTCTCACGCTTACCTGTGAGAAAATTATCTAGGCAAACAACATCGTGTTCATTACTTATTAAATCAACGCAAGTATTACTTCCAATAAACCCTGCACCGCCTGTAATAACTATTTTCATTTTTTATATGGCTTCGCCTCTTGTGAGTCCCATTGATAAATTCAAAACTCACATTTTATACTCAAAGATTAGGCGATTTTATCTTTGACTTTTCTAACTTGAGAGCGCGGCACATGCACAACAAACTGTCGTCCGATACTCTCGAATTGTATTATTAATCTATAGTTACGTTGATGTTCGATAGATGTTGCAATAATTCCTTTTAATGGTCCATGTGTTACTTCAATTAATTCACCTTCAATAATTGTTTCGAAATCCTCATCTGATAAGTCAATACTGTCTTTAAGTAAGAGTTTAATATTTTTAATCTCTTCTTCCCTTACAACGGCATAATTATTTAAAAATCTGAGTATGGAGTGAACCCCCGGAATATCATAGAGAGATATTAGCTCCGTTTCAAAGCAAAAAACAAAAGCAATTCCTGGTATTAAAGGCAATTTTACTTTCTTCTTGCGATCGCTCCATTGTTTGATTGTTGTTTGAAGTGGCAGATAACTCGTAAAACCCAATAAATCAAGACGTTCAACGGTTTTCTTTTCCGCTCGACTTCTGGTTTTAATTACAAACCATTTTTTGGTGTGTACTGCATTCATTTTTGACCTATTCTAAATCTTGAGTAAAGTTAAGAATTTAAAGAGGTAACCTCCTTAAAACTATTAAATTCGGGTTAAATTTGTTGTTCCCATCAATTATGGGTCTGACTATTTTACCAATTATAAATTTATAAATTTGATGAATCATTTACAAGATTCTTTTAAACACAAGGGGAAACGCAAGATATTAGTACAATCTCTAAAAGATATGGGGATTTCAGATGACCGAATTCTTCAGGCTTTTGAAAGTGTTCCAAGGCATTATTTTCTTGACCTTGCTTTTGATGAACAGGCGTATACCAATATGGCTTTTCAAATAGGTTCAGGGCAAACAATCTCACACCCGTATACCGTAGCCTTTCAAACACAACTTTTAGAACTATCAAAAGGAGATAAAGTTCTCGAGATAGGGTCGGGTTCCGGTTTTCAGACCTGTATTCTTGCTGCATTGGGCGTCAAGGTTTTTAGTATTGAACGTCATAAAGAATTGTATCTAAAGGCAAAGTCTATGGTTGATTATTTTAGATTTTCTGCACGGATGTTTTTTGGAGATGGTTATCAGGGCCAAAAATCCTACGCTCCTTACGATAGAATTTTGGTAACTTGTGGTGCTCCAGAAACCCCCATCGAGTTGATAAGCCAATTGAAGAATGGTGGAATATTGGTAATCCCTGTTGGAGATGGAATGGAGCAGAAAATGTTAAAAATCAGAAAAGACAAAGATGGTGTTTTAACCGAAGAAGAATTTGGAACATTTAAATTTGTCCCCATGTTAGAACGAAAAGTAAGATAGTTATGAATGTATTGATAATTGATGATGAAAGAGCCATAAGACGTGCGTTAATGGAAATTCTCGAATATGAAGAATGTAGCGTTACTGAGGCAGAAGATGGCAAACAAGGTCTAGAATTGATCCAAAACAAAGAGTATGACTTGATCTTTTGTGATATCAAAATGCCCGCAATGGACGGCTTAGAGTTTTTAGCTAAGGCTATTAAACTAAATATCGAAACGCCTATAATCATGATTAGTGGCCATGGAACCATTGACACGGCTGTTCAGGCAATAAAAGATGGTGCTTTTGATTTCATAGAAAAACCGCTTGACCTCAATAGAATTTTAGTAACCTTAAGAAATGCGAAGGACCGTAACTCATTGGTTGCAGAAACTAAAACACTTAAGACTTCTGTTAAGAAATTTAAAGGGAGCTCTATTATTGGAGAAACCGAAGCAATCAACGGTATCAAGGAAATGATTGAGAAGGTTGCTCCTTCAGATGCAAGGGTATTGATCACTGGAGGAAATGGTACAGGAAAGGAATTGGTTGCCCGTTCGCTACATGATTTTTCAGCTCGAAAAAAGATGCCTTTTATTGAAGTTAATTGTGCGGCAATACCCGCTGAGCTTATAGAAAGTGAGCTTTTTGGACATGAAAAGGGTGCCTTTACATCTGCTGTGAAAGATAAGAAAGGTAAATTTCAGTTGGCAACCGAAGGCACTTTGTTTTTGGACGAAATTGGTGATATGTCGCTAAGTGCTCAGGCAAAAGTATTAAGAGCTCTACAAGAAAATGTAATTCAGCGTGTCGGTAGTGAAAAAGATATTAAAGTTAATTGTCGCGTTCTCGCGGCAACGAATAAAGATTTGCGGAAGGAAATATCAGAAGGTAGGTTTCGAGAAGATTTGTTTCACCGACTTGCTGTTATCATTATTCATGTTCCTTCGCTAAATGAGCGGGTAGAGGACATCCCTCTTTTGGCAAATCATTTTATTAAAATGGTCTGCGCTGATCAAGGAATACCACTCAAAAAATTTGATTTAAAAGCTTTAGATGCGTTGAAGAATATCGACTGGACGGGTAACATTCGAGAGCTTAGAAATATTATTGAACGACTTGTTATTCTTTGTGGACCAATTATTTCCGAAGCAGATGTACAAAACTATTCTAATTCAAAAATATAGAAAATGAAACCTTATTTAAAATTGGCATTGCCACATTTGGCAGCTATAGTCACATTTGTTGTTTTTTCGTCCCTATTTTTTTCTCCTCTTTTTCAGGGTTATAGCCTAAAACAATCTGATGTAAAGCAATATCAGGGGATGTCAAAAGAGATTTTAGACCACCATGCCACATACGGTGAAGATCCGTTGTGGACGAATTCTATGTTTGGAGGAATGCCTGCTTATCAGATTTTGGTTTATAAAAACAACAACATGCTATCGTATGTTGATAGAACGATTAAAATGGGACTTCCAAAGTCCGTTGGAATATTGTTTACCGTAATGTTAGGCTTCTACATATTTGCACTTTGTTTAAGAATAAACCCTTGGTTAGCTATTGGAGTTTCACTTGCCTACGGCTTCTGTACCATCAATATTTTGTATTTAGGCGCTGGACATATTACAAAGGTCAATACCATTGCTTATATCGCGCCTGCTTTGGGTGGCCTCATATTAGCTTTTAGAGGTAAGCCATTACTTGGCGGCGCTGTTTTTTCTTTGTTTTTCGGCTTAAACATAATGGCAAATCATCCGCAGATGACCTATTATCTTGGTTTTTTATGTTTGTTTATTGGTTTGGGAGAGTTCGTTCGCTTGATTGTGAATAAACAAATAAGGGGAGTTGTTTTTCCATCGGTAGCTATTTTAATAGGTGCTCTATTGGCCTTACTTTCCAATGCTTCAAGTCTATTACCGACAGCAGAATACAGTGCTTTCACGACAAGAGGCCCGACAGAATTGAGTATCGAGGCAAATGGTGAAAAAAAGAAGGTGAAAAAGAGTGGTTTAGACACTGACTACATATTAGAATACAATTATGGTGGGGGAGAACTTTTGTCTATGTTGATTCCAAAAGCTAGAGGAGAGAAAGGAGAGCCCTTTGGGAATGATGAAGAGCTCATGGAGTATATAGGGGAAAGAGATTTTGAAAAAAACAGCAACTTTGCAAGCGATAAAACCTTTATGAGTCAGAGTACATATTGGGGTGGGCAACGTTTTAGTGGTGGTGCCTTCTATTTTGGAGTTGTTCTTTTTGTGCTTTTTATTTTCGGCCTTGTTTTTCTGAAAGACGCAATAAAATGGCCTGTTATGTTGCTGGGTATCTTTTCCATGCTGTTGGCCTCCAATGATCCTGGTGGTATTAATGATTATTTCATTAATCACTTTCCTCTTTATAATAAGTTTCGTGATTCAAAAATGATATTGGTACTGCTTCAGTTAATGATTCCAATGATTGCGGCATTATTCCTTGATGGTTTATTTAAAAATAAATTATCATTTTCAGACTCAAGAAAAGTATACCTAACTAGTGGTGTTATTCTCTTGTTTTTTGGTCTCATGGTATTGGCACCTACTTTGAGCGGTAATTTTATTTCTGAAAATGAATCCAAACTGTTTACAGATGCGGTAACGAACCAACCTGAAGCTAAAGAATACTTTACGAATCTTAAATCGGCAATGAAAGACGCTCGGGCTTTCTTATTTAAAAAAGATGCAGCTCGCGCTTTTGTATTGTCTTAATAATACTATTTTGATTTATATTTTTACAAAAAAAGATATTGATCTTTTTGTCGGAATTGTTTTAATCGTGCTTGCAATCGGAGATAATTTTTCAGTTTCTAAACGTTATTTGAATACTTCCATTAGCGATGTTGACCGAGATGCAGATAGAATATCTAATCTTGTTTCTTTAGGTTTTATGGATGAAAATGAGGATCGATTGGCCTACAATAGCTTTGAGCCAAAAGAATTATCACTGTTACCTCCTCAAATGCCTAGTGTCACTGATCGGTATATACTTTCTAATGAGACTCCCTCCATTAATGGTTTTGAGAAGAAGAAAGGAGCCTTTTTAAAAGGCATGGAAAATCATTTCTATTACGGTGCAATGGAAAATGAAAAGGTCAAGAATCTCATAGCTGAATTTGGGGTTCTGAATCAGAATACGAATTACCGAGTTTTCACTTTAGGGAATCCTTTTAATGAAACAACGACTAGTTATTATCATAAGAGTATTGGAGGGTATCATGGAGCGAAGCTTAAGAGATATCAAGAACTAATAGATTTTAGAGTAGGTAAGGAAGCGGTCTTTATTCAGCAAAATATAAATCGATTGGGCTTGGGCGTCTTTGAGAACACACCTACACTCAATATGCTTAATACAAAATATGTTGTCTTGAATCCTGAGCAAAGTCCAGTACAAAATACATCCGCTATGGGTAATGCATGGTTTGTGTCTAATCTCATAAGAGTTTCAGATGCCAATGCAGAGATTATTTCGCTTTCTGATAGCACTTTAAATCTGAGTACTACCGCAGTAGTGCATAATCAATTCAAGGGAGTGAAAAATATTTTGAACCCAGATCAAAAGGCTGAAATTAGAATGGTTAAATACGGTGCGAATTCCATTGAATATTCTTCGAGATCGGTAACGTCTCAGCATGCAATTTTTAGCGAAATATACTATCCAAAGGGATGGAATTGTTACATTAATGGGAAATTGACTTCCAATTTTAGAGCCAATTATATATTGCGTGGTGTAACTGTTCCTGCAGGGGAAAACAAAATAGAGTGGAGATTTGAACCTCAATCATTTTACAAGGCTAAAACGGCATCTTTAATTGGTTCAACGCTTCTTCTTTTAAGTTGTTTATTTGTCTTTGGAATAGGGTTAAAGCCTTTGTTTGGAAACAAAAAATAGCTGCTTTAGATTGTTTTTAGGGGAATTTAAATAGTGGTAAACCTTCATGAAGTTTAGAGTTCTTGTTACCGATAAATAAATTTACTTCTGACCTTTTCAATATTTCATTGAATTTATATAGGTATTGATCTATTGGTAAGCATCCGTATTTCTTAGTTGTATTGATGTTTGCCGTGTCGTGAATTTTATTAGAGACTTCCATATTCATTTCCCTCATGGTTTCATCATGAATATCTGCATATAATTTCGATGAGCTATTGGCATCTTGATGATGGAAATAGTAGCGAGAGTCATTTAGGTCAATCCCCAGTAGAACAATGTTTTTATACCCCATTACATACCCCATTGAAACGAGGTAAGAAAGACTGCCTGAATAGTGCATCAACCATGACATGGATTTTGCATTGTTTTTTTCCCACCAACTTAAAAGAAGATTTAATATTCTGTCAGATGTGGTATTTGGCATTAATGGAGCGTTAAAATAAATATTCTCTTTGGGAAGCTCCAAGTTATTGTAATTATTAGGAGACTTTAAAAAATGTTGGTATTGAATGATAAAAGGAACTGTTTTGTATTCTTCAGCTTTTAGATTAAATTCATTAATTGTTGCCTTGAAATGTTTGCTTTTTATGGGGGTTTCCATACAGTAATAGGTAGGCGTGAAGTCATGAAAGACCCATGAATTAAAGCCGAGGCTATCGTTATTTTTAATATATCCCCACTCGTTTGGAGTGATTTCGGTAATAGAATGTCCACTCCCTAAAATGAATAATGTATCAGATTTTTTATACTGATTAATAGGTAGTTGGCTAACAGATTTAATTGATTCTTTTGAAATTTTCTTTCGCATCATCTTGGCTTCATGGATGCCATGTAAAACCCTAAGGCCAGAGTAATTGTATAAATATTTTAGCATATATTGAACCCCATTTTTATATTTGGGTACTTCTAAAGTTATAATTTTTCATTGAGGTAGTAGCCGATAAAGACATACCACCTGACACGAATAATATAAGCGGCTTTTAATGCATCTCCCCTCAAAACAAACCATGCGGAAATGACAAGTGCTGCAGAAAGCTTAAAGAGATACTCAGTTTGTTTAAGTAGTTTTTGAAAAGCACTTTTGTTTTTCAAACGTATGGCTTCGCTTTGGCCAATTACTTTTGACAGTCTTATGATAAAGCTTTTTTCAAGGCGATAATCGTCAATGAAATGCGATACTTCAAGAGTGGGGATATAGAGTATTTTGTGTCCGGCTTCTTTGAGTTTTAAGAAAATAAATTTATCATCACCTCGGGTGTGAAGGTCCGTATTGAATCCACCTTGTTTTTCAAAGAATTCTTTTCGGAAAATCATATTACATCCCGCAGGATATTTTTTCGTGAATGCTTTTACATTTACTCCGAGATCAACTTCAGAAACCAAGCCGCTAATATATGGACTTATCCAATCAGGGGATTTCCCTTCATTGTAGCACGGTATTACTTTTCCTCCAAATGCCATAAATGAATTGTAAAGTTCATTTTCTGTGAATTCGGCGATGATTTTAACGTATTCAGAAATCGCAAATCCATCATCATCAATGAAACAAATGACGTCCCCTTTGGCTTCTTTAATTCCTCTATTACGCGCAAACGACAAGCCAGGGTTCTTTTCTATGAAATAACTCACATTAAGCTTCGGATTGTCCTTTAAAAAAGTCAAACAAATAGAATCCGTGTCATCTGAAGAGTTGTTATTGATCAGCACGATTTCAAAGTCAGAAGCTGCACAGCTCTGATTTTTTAAATGCATTAAACATTTAGGCAGATATTCCTGTCTGTTGTACGTACATATTACGATTGATACCATTTTGTTTTCTTTATTGAACCGCTAAAACGCGTCTAAAATAGTATAAATTCTTTGTACCTTTCGCTTTAATACAATTGTTAAATTGATATTTAAAATGGGGCTTGTCCAAAAAGATGCTTTAAGAACAACATTAATTTCCTCTTTTGGTTTGGTTTTGGGGTATATAAATAAAGGCCTACTCTTCTTATTGATTTTCTCCACTGAACAGATTGGCGTGGTTAATCTTGTTTTTTCATTGGGGGTTTTGTTTGCTCAGTTTTCCAACCTTGGTAGTGTATATAGCATTTGGAAATTCTTTCCTTTTTTCAAAAATAAAGGTAGAGCCCATCATGGGTTTCTGAGCTTTATGTTGTTTGTTGTCGGGATTGGCGTTCTAACAATAACCCTTGTCTTTTTGATTTTTAGATCGAGTATTGAATCTATCTATCTTGAAAAGTCTCCGTTATTTCTGCAGTATTATTTATGGGTTATTCCATTGGGAGTGGGCTACGTGCTTTATTTGGTCTTTGAAGTTTATTTGAGATCCTTATTCAAAAATATAATTTCTGTTTTTGCACTAGATATTGTGTTGCGTTTATCTGTTACGGTGTTGCTCTTTTTGTTTTGGATGCAGTATATTGATTTTGGTCAATTTGTTGCATGGCATAGCCTTTTGTTTTTTATTCCACCTTTAATTTTAATAGCCTACTTGATTAAAATAGGAGAGTTTTATGTAAGTCCAAGTCATATTAATATCTCAAAGCGATTCCAAAAGATCCTCTTTCATTATTCTGGATTTAATTATATAAACACCTTGGGAAGTGTAGTCGTTAATTCTCTAGATGTGATCATGATTGCTCAATATATCGGACTTCGTGCAACGGGAGTTTACACAACCGTAATCTTCCTTACAAGTGCTTTACAAGTACCTTACAAGTCCTTGATTCGTGTTAGTTCACCGTTAATAGCTGAGTATTGGAAACAGCGTGATTTTACAAAAATGAAAGAACTTTATCGCCAGGTGAGTTCTGTTTCACTTGTGATTGGTCTAGGTTTGTTTCTTATGGTGTGGGTGAATATTGATTTTTTATTTTCATTTTTAAAACCTGAATTTGAAGAGGGAATTGGCGTTTTCTTCTTTTTAATGATGGGGCGTTTATTGGATATGTACTTTGGATTAAACGGTGCTATTTTTACAACATCTAAAAAATATAGATATGATTTAATTTTTACAATCAGTCTGATTGTTATAGTCTATGTCCTTAATCTTTATTTAATTCCATTGTATGGCATTAAAGGTGCTGCTATTTCTACGGCAATTGCACTCTGCGTTTATAATATAGGGAGAATGTTATTTGTCTATTTCACATACGGTCTTCATCCTTTTACATGGAAACAGCTTTGGGTTATAGCCTTAGGTGTTGCATGTCTATTTTTGACCAGAGACATACCTCAATTTACAAATAATGAATACTTACAGTTTATTGGTCAAACCTTTCTGACAAGCCTATTCTTTTTTGGTTCAGTTTTTTTGTTCAATTTAGAACCCGAGATTAAAAAGTATCTTAAAAATATATGGGAGTATTTATTAAAAAAGCGCTCTTAAATTTTTTCTTTAATTTTTTGTATGGCTATTTCAAGGCCAGAGGCTTTTTTTCCTCCCGCAGATGCGTAAAAGGCTTGGCCACCACCACCACCTTGGATATAATGGCTTACTTCTTTAATCCATTGAGAGGCGTTAAACCCTTTTTCTTCTACTAGGTGATCAGAAACAATGACATGTAGACCGCATTTTTCGCCATCAATATTACCAATAACACCAACGAAGTTTTCTAACTCTCCTTTGAGTTGAAATAGAATGTCTTTAGCGCTCGAACTTGGAAGCTCAGAGATGGCTCCTAGATAATTTATTCCATTTAGATCCGTGATTTTAGACCTGAGTTCGGACTTAATTCTTTTGGCACTTTCTTTTTGAAGTGTTTCAATTTGCTTGGTCAAATCTAGATTTTTAGAAATAAGTTCTTGAATAGATTTTTCAAGATTTTTCGGCTTTTTAAGTAAAGTCGAAATGGACTCAAAATTTTTACTTCTTGCCCTGAAATATTCGTTAGCAGTATCCCCGGTAATGGCTTCTATTCTTCTGATTCCTGAGGCGACCGCAGTTTCTGTAGTGATTGAAAACATGCCGATTTCATGGGTAGACTCAATATGTGTTCCTCCGCAAAGTTCTATAGAATCATGGAATTTAATGACCCGTACTTTTTCCCCGTATTTCTCTCCGAATAGTGCTGTGGCTCCCATTTTCTTGGCTTCATCGATAGGTAAGTCTCTGAATTCCTCTAGCGCGATATTTGCGTGAATACCTTTCAATACTAGGGCTTCTATTTTTGATAATTCAATTGTACTTACTTTTGCAAAATGCGAAAAATCAA
>CAJJBU010000005.1 GCA_905182495.1 Flavobacteriales bacterium UBA952 | reverse complement strand
AACCATCTCTTTGTCCTCCATTAGAATAATTAAAGAAATCAATCTTAGCTGCCTTATCCCCGGGTGCCGTACCATCCACAGGCACAATTCCCCAAGTAAAGTCATTATCAGCATTGGTCAAGTACCAGCTGTTACTTGTAAAGCTATTACTTTCAAAATCCTCAGTAAAAGGAAGCCCCTGATAGCTGTCGTAAACAAAAAATAATGATGTCATGGTATTGTTGGTTACATTCTCATCTGGATTTCCGTCTGGATTTTGAACCGTCACCGTCAAGGTGCTTGAACCACCACTAACCGTTACAACAGGAAGAATAACAATTACCGAAGCTCCAGAAGCTATTGAGCCATTATAATTCGTGTTCTGAGTACCTGTACCATAATCATAAATAATATCGAGGGAACTTACTGCTTGAGAACCATAATTAAACACTTCAATTTGAGCTTCAATGGCAGGATTACATATCGTTCCAAAAGGATAAAGTATGTCACTTACACCAACATCATAACCAAGGTTTGAAACTACACAAAATGGATTTACCTCCTCTGCTCCAAAGTCCGAATTTGCTGCAAGTATAGAGGCGACAACCGTCCCGTTAGACTGTGCGATACTATATGTCCCATCAACAGCACATGAAGCATACTGGCTCCCATACATTCCGTCATTATATGTGTCCGTTATTGTAAACTCATAACAACCCGCTGCCAGACAAACCTCACTCTGATACGTTTCCCCTCCCGTAATATCGGCGTATGGGCCTCCTGCTAAAAGAAGATCTCCAGAATTTGGGTCCGTTACCGCCCATTGGGTTTCAGAACCCCAACAGTCTGTACTTATCTCAACTGTAACAATCTGACCCGTAGGGATAATATTAAAGGATGTGGTTTCGCTGTCATTGGAATTATTTTGATCACCCGATCCATTTGGAGTATTGCATGTAACCGTAAGTGTATGGGCACCTGTCCCAAATGTTTGCGAAGGTAAAGTGATTGTCTCCACGCCTCCTTGTGCAAGTGTACCTGTCCAATTAATAGTTTGAGTTCCACCTCCGTCATATTGATATGAAATCGCTACAGAAGTCAAAGTTTGGCTTCCATAATTTCTCAGTTCGAACTCTGGATTAACCGTAGCTGTGCACAATTGTCCTTCAGGTTTAAAAATGGCAGTTATACCTGCGTCCAAACTATAGGTATATGCATTCAAGCAAATCAATGCTTCTTCTGCATTTATTCTTCCCGAACCAAGCTGATTGATGTAGTTTCCATTTGCAGCATCAATATTGTCAGCGGAAGACAAAAGACAATCAATAATATCTTGAGGTGTGGCAGAAGGTGCATGAGAAATCATAAGACCTACAAGCCCTGCTACCATTGGAGATGCCATTGAAGTACCTTGTGAAAACTGGTAAGAAGTACCTTCATTTGTACTTAAGATTTGAGAACCTGGAGCAGATATATCAATCCATGATCCATATTGAGAAAAACTTGATTTTGCATCTCCACTTGTCGTGGAAGCAACACTGACTACATTTTCATAGGCCGCTGGATAAAACTGTTCGTTTGTACCATCGTTTCCTGCTGCCGCAATTAAAATAACTCCATTGTCCCAAGCATAATTACAAACATTTTGACCATAACTGGAAATGCCTCCGCCTCCCCAAGACATATTGATCGCATCGGCGCCATTGTCCGTTGCCCAAATAACGCCATCATAACCACCAGTAAGTGCACCTGTAGTACAGTTACCAATTTTCACTGGCATCACACTTATATTGTAACCAATTGAGGCCACACCAAGGTTGTTATTGGATTCTGCGCCAACCGTTCCTGAAACGTGAGAACCGTGAAAACCATCATTACCACCACAAGGGGAAGGATCGTTGTCATTGTCTACAACGTCTCTACCCGGAACCACTTTATTGACGAGATCCGGATGATTGATTTGAATTGCATTGTCGGTTACCGCAACAATAATATTGGCATCCCCGGTAGAAATATCCCATGCTTGAGGTGCATTGATTTGATACAAGCACCACATACCATTATTAAAAGAATTGGTGAAATAGGGGTCATTGGGTGTTAAAAAAGTTCTATGGAGTTCCTTCTTCTCCACATAGACGACATTAATTGTTTGCTTTACGCGAGAAAGAAGATCATCGATTTTATCTATTTCAGAAAATCGTATTTCATAAGTTCGTAGCAGCTTTACATCTTTGATATTCGGATGAAGCTGAACCACCTCGAAGATTCCAAACTCGTCAAAAATAGGATCTAGAAATGGATGGTCTTTTTCTTCAAGAACCCCCTGGGACGCTTTGAAAAGTTTCGCCGAGGATGGTAATTCAAAAATAACCTTACCATCTTGGTAATCTGAATATGTTGTTTGAGAAATAGAAAACAAACTCACACCAAAAAGTATGAAACTAAGACAAATGATTTTCATGTAGTATAAAATTTAGAAGTTAAAAATCCTGAAAAACTTTGAGTTTTGCAAAAAATCAAAGACCTAAATCTCAAAAAAACACACAAATAATGTGTTATTGTCAATACAAAAAAAAATAACTCAAACTTAATAACAAGGCCTAAACATCAAAACTATAATTGAGGATTTGATGCATGCTGAGAATTTATATAAGCTGAAATAGAAAAGTGTGATTAACGCGGATTCAAAAATTCTAATTAAATTGATGATACAAAGAATCGAAGGTAAATGAGCTTCTATTTGGTATCCGTTCTGGATCTGAAAATATGCGCTTTGAACCAAAGCAATAGGTTGATACCTCATCATTCAAATGTGGCCAGGACAACACTCCTAAAACAACTTCGTCGTTCATTAAATAATGGTCAAATAGCTCTGTGCAATACAAAGGCTTTCCCAAACGATTCTGCACTGCCGCTCTACTCATGGTCGAAATCAATGTTTGAAACTCTTCTTCAATAAATAAAAACTCAAGAACCTTTGTAAATGACGATTCAATACATATACTGATTACAACATCATCAAGAATTTCAATCGTTACCCCCATTGATTCTGCGGCATGACATTCCCATTTATCAAGAGGTCCTTTTACATCTTGCTTCTCTGGATTATACAATAAGAATTTGGAATCTTTATCACGTAACTCCTCTAACAAAGCAGAGACATTAGCGTTGTTTATACTTTGGTTTAAAATCGATAAAATAGTATTGGACATATCTGTTTGGTTTTCAAAAACTCAAAAGTTTGCAAACTTATAAGTCAAAAAAATAAATCGTAACAAGCAAAAAGATTAAGACCCTAATTTTGTAAAATCTCTGATAAAACAAAAATCCCAGCAACACAATGTGTTACTGGGTTTTAACTGTGGTCCCACCAGGACTCGAACCTGGGACCACCTGATTATGAGTCAGGTGCTCTAACCAACTGAGCTATAGGACCCGATGGATAATCCATCATTGTGGGTGCAAAAGTAATAAAATATAAATTTTCTAATACTGTTTTGTACAACTCTTTTCTTTCTTATCTTTAATAAATGAAAAAACTACTCTTTATCCTCGGTTTTAGCGCACTTCAAATAAGTACTCCAACCCCTATAAATGCCCAGTCTGTAATCGTTTGGGAAGATACTATTTCCGTTGCAGAGGGCAGTATATATGGATATACACGGCCAAGAATCACTTTAAATCGAAACAATGAACCCGTGGTTGTATTCGGTAAAATCGGAACAGGGATACTTCATGCGTCTAAATTCAATGGGAATAATTTTGATACGCCTATTCAAGTTACTCCTGATAACTTTCAAAGTTATTTATCAACCTGGACAGGTCCTGAAATAGATTCAAACGGAGATACGATACTCATCGTATTCAAGCAAGCCCCAATTGAACAGGGGCATGTTTATAGTGTAAGGTCCACTGACGGAGGACTCACCTTCTCTGATACCCTAAGAACAGATTCACATGGTGAAGGAGTAGCGTGGCTGCCCAATCTAGCTGTTAATAACAATGGTAACCCTAGCGTCATATATATGGCCCATGATGGCGTTTGGTCGAATCCAAGGTATGTAGTAACACATTCTACGGATGCTGGCGTAAGTTTTTCAACAGAGCAAGAAATTGCAAACACAGTTCCCGACGAAGCATGTGACTGCTGCCCTGCGGCCTATGCATCCAAAGGGAATGACCATGCACTCTTATATAGAAACAATGAATCTAATGTTAGAGATCTTTATGCTGTCACCTCTAACGATGGCGGAGTTAGTTTTCCGAACTATGAAAATATAGACCAGCTATTTTGGTCTATTACATCCTGTCCATCAACTGGCCCCGATGCCTTTATTGATCAATCTAATTTGTTTAGCGTTTCAGCCAGTAGAGCGAGCGGCAAGTACCGTTGCTATGTGAATAAAAAAGACCTTTTGAGTGGCACCAATTCCAACGAAGCCTTTATGTTACCCGAACCCGAAAACGTAAATGGAATCGCTAACTACCCTCGAATTCATGGAACCTATGATTCGTTATTCGTAGTTTGGCAAGCGTCTGATAATAGCAATTACGAAATCTACTGTGCCTTTGGAACAGCTAATGATTTCACCCTATTCGAGCAGACGAAATGCCAGGTAAACATCAATACGACAGGCACCCAATTGAATCCAGACCTGTATTACAGAGATGGTTTCGTTCACGTAGTTTATCGAGATGGAGACTCTGGAAATGTCATGTATCGACGGGGGAAACTAAGTAATGTTGGACTTTCTGAATACGATAAAGACAATATTAAAGTATTTCCTAACCCATGCAACGACCGCCTTAATACGACTGGTTTAAACGGCGTTTTTAAATATACTATTTATTCAATTAGTGGGTCTCTTGTGATTGAAAATCAATTAGATACAAGTAGCGAAAGTATCGATGTTGGAAATCTAAATAATGGCCTTTACATTCTCGAAATCAAGGGGATGAGCATCCCATTTGAAAAGCGAAATAAGTAATTACCTCTTTTGTAAAATTCTACCTTGAAGCAGAAACCAAAACAATACTCCAAATAGAATTGAAGCGAATAATAAATGGGCTGTGCGTACCAAATCTGGCATATTAAAATGAGCCAATAAAACGCCCGATAGTAGCTCAAGAGCTAGAACTATAAATGCAACCCGAATCCCCGTGAAGGATTTTTGTTTTTCATTGATCCAAAAAACGACAAGTAACATTACAAGTACAAGCCAAGAAAAACTTCGGTGAATATAAAAAGGCAAGCCTACCCCTTCTGTCCACGCATCTTGACCTACATCATTTTTAATAAGCACATCAATGGACTCCCGTACTTGAGTTCCCAAGAACATTTGGTAGAAAGTAATCGCAAAAATACCCCAAAGCATAAGAAGCATTGGTTTAGATAGCTCATACCGTTGAAAGAGTCTATTGTCGCCAGCAGCAAGTATGATGACATAAATTTGAATAGCAATAATGAGCAATGCTAAAAACAGATGCACGGTAATGGTCCACGGAACAAGATTTGTAGCAACGACAATCGAGCCAAACCAAGCCTGAAACCCCATAAGAATCAAGTTGAATCCACAAATCCAAAGCAACTTCGATTTTCGATAGGAAAAAAGAAGCCAGAAAAAGACGAATAACATCGCATTACCGGCTAAAAAGCCAAAAAGACGGTTAACATACTCGATCCAAGTTTTTTGTGCATTAAATGGCTCCTCTTCATAAACTGAAGGATCTGTGCGCAAAAGCGACGCAGTCTCACCCATTCCAATTACAGAAAGCACCTTCGTGAATTTGACAACTTTTTTACTTCGCTTCTCTAAATAAGCCTGTCTGTAATCTCCAGGAAGGTCATCGGCAGATGTAGGAGGAATCCACTCTCCAAAGCATTTGGGCCAATCTGGGCACCCCATCCCACTCCCCGTAATTCGCACAAAACTACCTGCTATTACAACAAGATAGATCAGCACCAAAACGAGCCAGTTAAAACGAATAAAACTCCTTGAAAATACCATGCTTCAAAATTACCTAAACCTTTTATGTTTAAACCAACTGTGTTAAGTTTTGTTTATCGAAGAGAAACATTCTCAAAATACGATAGGAAGCATTATCTTTGTTTTTTGTAATCTCATGAACTATTCGCCACTTACAGCTATATCTCCAATTGACGGAAGGTATCAATCCAAAACCAAAGCCCTACAAGCTTATTATTCTGAATATGGCCTAATCCGCTACCGCGTCCTTGTTGAAGTAGAGTACTTTATTGCCCTTACGGCTATTCCGTTGCCCTTTTTAAAAGACTTTCCTGTAAATCTATCAGAAACACTTAGAGATTTGTATCGTAATTTTTCAGAGGAAGACGCCCTGTGGATTAAGCAAACAGAAAAGACAACCAACCATGATGTGAAAGCCGTAGAATATTTCCTAAAGGAAAAAATGACGGAAATTGGGCTTGAACGTTATTTAGAGTTTATACACTTTGGGTTAACATCTCAGGATATCAACAATACAGCGGTTCCCTTATCTTTAAAGGAAGGGATTCAAGAGATTTACTTACCGATGCTCAATGAATTGACTCAAAAATTAAAAGAGCTCGAAAACGAATGGAAGGACATTCCGATGTTGGCAAGAACACATGGACAAGCGGCATCTCCTACGCGCTTAGGGAAGGAACTAAAAGTCTTTCGTGAGCGACTAGAGATTCAAAGAGGAACCTTAATTGCAGTTCCTTTTTCAGCAAAATTTGGTGGCGCAACAGGTAATTTCAATGCCCATCATGTTGCCTACCCTGAAATCGACTGGATTGGCTTCTCTAATCATTTTGTCAATGACGTACTTGGTCTACATAGAAGCCAAACGACAACACAAATTGAACACTATGACCATACTGCAGGTCTTTTTGATGCCTTAAAAAGAATCAATACCATTTTGATTGATTTAGACAGGGACATCTGGACGTATGTTTCAATGGACTATTTCAAACAAAAATTAAAGGCCGGAGAGATTGGATCTTCTGCAATGCCACATAAAGTTAATCCGATTGATTTTGAAAACTCCGAAGGAAATCTTGGCATAGCCAATGCCTTATACGAGCACTTATCGGGAAAACTACCATTATCACGACTACAACGAGACTTAACGGACTCAACAGTTTTAAGAACCATAGGTGTTCCATTAGCCCATTCAATCATTGCTTTTCAATCAACATTAAAAGGATTGGTTAAACTCGTTTTGAACGAGAAAGCGATTTCAAAGGAATTAGAAAACAATTGGGCGGTAGTCGCAGAAGCTATACAGACCGTTTTGCGCAGAGAAGGTTTCGAGAAACCATACGAAGCACTAAAAGGACTTACAAGAACACATGATAAAGTAACGAAAGAATCTGTGCACGAATTCATTGACTCGCTCGACATCTCTGCAGAATTAAAAGAAGAACTTAAATTGATTGAACCTACTTCGTATCTTGGTATACAATTGGTAGGTAGATAAAAATTATGTATAAAGTAATACTTTTATTAATATTTATTAAAGTTCTTTCTTTCAGTTCTTTAACCCAAAACACTTGGGCCGAAAATAAATTTGAGTTAGAATGGGGTGCGTTAACACGTTCACCAGGATCGCTGCTAGACATCCTGCCCAAACAAGGGCAAGAGTTCTATACTTTACGATGGTCTGGAGGAAGAGCCTTTGGTACTTATCGGATAACAAACCATGAAAAACTCGCTCTTGTTAATCAACAAAGAGTCAAACAGGTAGCCGCATCTGGAATTGCCAATTTCGAAACAGCCCTTTATATCGGAGAACAGCTTTATGTTTTTTTATCAGACAAGACGAATGGCCAGCTTGTTTTATACGTTCAACCGTTTAGCGCCGGGCTTCTTCCAGAAGGCCCCTCTCAATTGCTTGCCTCTTACAATAATCCAAAACTAAATGCAAAGCCCAATTTCGGGATCATTTCATCAAGTAACAATAAATTCATAGGTGTCGTATGGGCAATTGCCGGTAGAAAAGCACTCAGTGATTCCTATGGCTATGTCATTCTTGACAAGAAGCTAAACAAACTTCTTGAAGGGGAATACAACATCCCCCTAAATGGCAATATGACCAGTATCAATGAGCATCATGTTTCAAATTCCGGAAATTACTTTTTAAGCTTAACCGAGCATAAACGTCCTATTGACCGAATTTTCACCAAGGCCTATGACAACTTTAAGGCGCTTCATGTTTACCAAATCAAAAACAATGAGCTTCTTGAATTCTCATTGGACCTAGAAGACAAGCGAATCGATGATATAAAAATGTCTTCCAACGATGAAGGGATATTCACACTTTCGGGGATCTATGGAAACAATGAGCTAAAAAACAACAACAGGCGACAACACTTGGTGGACGGGATTTTTATGATTCGACTCGACACAAAGGAAGACGCTTTAATTTTCAAGGGATTCATACCCTTCAAAAAAGAATTCATTAAAATGAATTTCCAGGATAGAAGTGTCATGCGGTCCAAAAGAAAAAAGAAGAGGAATCAAGAACTCTATAATTTCAAAATACGTGATATCTATACGCTTTCTGACGGCTCATTAGTGGGTTCAATTGAGCAATACTACATTTACGAAAGAACAAGCTACGACAGTCGAACAGGCTTATCATCAACAATCTATTACTATTATTATGATGACATCATCGCCTTTAAGATTGGCAATGACGGTGCTTTTGATTGGCAGAGAAAAATTGAAAAATCCCAGGTGTCAACAAATGACGGCGGCCCCTTTTCATCTTATAGTTCCTTTACTGATGGAGCGTCGATTTACTTCATATTCAATGACAATATGAAGAACTATAATGAAGAGGGAGACTTCATCAAGTCAGGCGGAGGTTGTTATTCATTCAACTTATCAAGAAGAAAAAATGTAGCTGCAATAACCGCGATACAACTTGATTCTGGTTTATTATCTCGACACACCTTGTTTGCCCGAAAAGAATTAAAATCAATCGTTGTTCCCAAAATGTTTAAGCTAGATCCAAACAACAATAAACTACTTCTATATGCCTTACTAGGAGGAAAAGAGAGGTTTGGTATTTTAAAATTCTAAATATAATGCTATGAAACTCGTATACGGATTCTTATTACTTCTTTTAACATCATGCGGAGCAAAGGAAACAAAGCAAACTGAAAATTCAAAAATTGCCGCCGATGCCAAAAATCATTCTTACGCAAATATTGATGCGATCCATACAAAACATTTACACCTAGAATTAGAGGTTGACTTCAAACTCGAAAAGCTGCGAGGTGTCGCTCGCCACATAATGGAAAACCATGGCACAAACAAGGCTATATTTGATATTAATGGGCTGATAATAAGAAGGGTAACAACGGGTATTGAAAGTGATGAAGTAGAAGTAAAATTCATCCTTGGGGACACAAAAGACCCCATTCTTGGCCAAGCACTGATCGTTTCAATTACAGAAAAAACGAAACAGGTTAATATCTATTATGAGACAACATCCGATTCAGAAGCACTGGATTGGTTAGACTCCGCTTTGACAAGTTCAAAGAACAAACCCTTTTTATATACACAAGGACAAGCCATTCTTACACGAACATGGATTCCGATCCAAGATGCCCCATCAAACCGAATCACATATAGCGCTGATCTAAAAGTACCATCGGATCTAATGGCCGTTATGAGTGCGTCTAACCCCATCGAGAAAAACTCAGAGGGCTCATACCACTTTGAAATGAAGCAACCAATTCCTTGCTATCTCATAGCACTTGCTGTTGGTGATTTAGTATATGGAGACCTCGGGAATCATACTGGTGTTTATTGTGAGCCTGAACTCTTAAAGGCGAGCATGTATGAATTTGAAGATTTACCTGACATGATGGAAGCCGCAGAGAAACTATATGGCAAGTATGCCTGGGAACAATACGACCTACTGATCCTACCCTATTCCTTTCCCTTTGGAGGAATGGAGAATCCTAGGTTAACATTCGCTAATCCAACATTACTAGCAGGCGACAGAAGCTTGGTTTCAGTAATCGCTCATGAGCTTGCACATTCATGGTCTGGAAACTTAGTAACCAATGAAACATGGAATGATTTCTGGCTCAATGAAGGGTTTACTGTTTATTTCGAAAACAGAATCATGGAAGAAATCATCGGTAAAAGAGGCGCAGACAACCTCGCACTTGTTGAGTTTTTTGAGCTTGAAGAAGAAATGGAACGCATAAACAGTAGTGAACATCCAGAAGACGGTCACTTATTCCTAAACCTAAAAGGAAGAAATCCTGATGATGGAATGACAGATGTCGCCTATGTTAAAGGAGCATTCTTTCTTAAAACACTCGAAGCAACAGTGGGTAGAAAAAAAATGGACATGTTTCTAGCAAGCTATTTTGACCACTTTAAATTCACCTCTGTAAGCACGGATGACTTTGTTAATTATTTGAATCAAGAATTACTTAAAAAATACGCTATCGATTTTAATTATCAAGAGTGGATTTACCATGCGGGGATTCCCGATAATTGCCTGAAAATTGAATCACAAAGCTTTGAGAATGTAAAGTCTATGGCAAAAAGCTTCGCGCAGGGCAATGACATCTTTTCTAAGGCTGTTACGCCTAATAACATGAGCAATAGGGCGGTAATGAAAGATGAGGCTGGATATGGAGCCCCATTGAGCAGAGAACAATACTCTGTCCAAGAATGGTTGACCTTTATCAGGCACCTCCCTGAAGACCTCGATAGCAATAAAATGAATCTTCTCGATAAAAAACTGCATTTTACCACATGGACGAATGCAGAAATTCAATTTGAATGGTTCATGAAAGCTATTTCATCTAATTACACAGCCGTCAATCCTTCTTTAAGAGCATTCTTAGGAAAAGTAGGTAGGAGGAAATTTATATTACCGCTATACAGTGCACTCTACAACCATGATGATTCACGTCAAAATGCACTAGATTGGTTCGATGAGTTTAAAGAAAATTACCATGCCGTTTCAAGCAATTCAATTGCTTCAGCATTAGAGTTATAGATAATTAGTTTGCAACCTCGCTCATGAATCTAATACGCATCAAACGAAGTTCTTCTTCGGTATACAACCCATCAAACTCTCTATAAGCCGCGATGATATCATCAGTTTCTGCTTCATTGAAGTAATCAAAAACCTCATCCTGACTATCCTGGTCTAAAACATCGTTTAAGTAATAGTTAATGTTCACACGGGTCCCCGAGGAAACGACTGTTTCTATTTCTAAAAGTAAATCTTCAAAGGATTTCCCTTGAGATTTCGCAATGTCTTCCAACGCTAGTTTTCGATCAATATTTTGAATAAGCTGGACTTTCAGCTGAGACTTATTAACTAAGGTTTTCACCATAATATCCTGTGGTCGTTCAATTTCATTATGCTCCACATATTCTGCAATACATGCAACAAACGGCGCACCATATCGCGCTGCCTTTCCGTTCCCCACCCCTTGAATATTGGTAAGCTCCTCCATGGTTATTGGATACTGGAAACACATATCCTTTAAAGATGGTTCTTGAAAAATCACAAAAGGAGGAATATCCCTTTCCTTGGAAATAGACTTTCTTAAATCTAACAACAATTGATATAACTCGTCATCAAAAGCAGCTTCCTTAGCACCACCTGAAATAATGGAATCCGTATCATCTGTATTCGAAAAATCATGCTCTTTGAGTAGCATAAAAGAACTAGGCTTCGCAATAAAGGCATGCCCCGCATCTGTTAAACCAAGCACACCAAATGTCTCAATCTCCTTACTGAGCAATCCTGCAACCGTTGCTTGACGCACAACTGCATTCCAAAAATATTCGTCTTTTTCCTTTCCGCCACCAAAATCAGGGAGTTGATCATGTTTATAAGACTTCATATCTGAAGTAAGTGTGCCTGATAAAAAGGAACATAGGTGTTTTGCTTTTTGGGTCTCATCAAGAGAAAGAACCGCTTTTAAGAGCCGACTGACATGCTCGGAGCCTTCGAAGCGATCTCTTGGGTTTTTACAGTTATCGCATTTCTCATTACATCCTTTTTCATCGTAGAACTCACCAAAATAGTGGAGAATAAATTTCCTTCTACAAACAGAGGTTTCTGAATAAGAAACAATCTCATTAAGCAGTTGCCTACCAATCTCTTGTTCAGTAATGGGCTTTCCCTGTAAAAATTTCTCTAATTTCTCGATATCTTTATAACTATAAAACGCCAAGCATTCACCAACACCTCCATCACGGCCAGCACGCCCCGTCTCTTGATAATAGCTCTCTAGGGACTTTGAAATGTCATGGTGAATCACAAAACGAACATCCGGCTTATCAATCCCCATTCCAAAAGCAATGGTTGCAACAATGACATCTGCTTCTTCCATCAAGAACATATCTTGGTTCCTAGCCCGAAGACCACCTTCTAAGCCCGCATGATAAGGAAGTGCATTGATACCATTCACTTGTAATAGCTGGGCTACTTCTTCAACCTTTTTTCGACTCAGGCAATATACAATTCCACTTTCACCAGAGCGACTCTTGATATATCGGATGATTTGTTTTTCGACATCCTTTTTGGGTCTAATTTCATAATATAAATTATCTCTATTAAATGATGATTTATAAACTACAGCATCAAGCATATTCAAGTTTTTTTGAATATCATGTTGAACTTTAGGGGTAGCCGTAGCCGTCAATGCAATAATTGGAACCTTTGATATTTTTTCAAATATTTCTCGAAGTCTTCTGTACTCTGGCCTAAAATCATGCCCCCATTCAGAAATACAATGGGCTTCATCAATAGCAAAAAATGAAATATCAACAGAAGTTAAAAATTCAATATTGGCTTTTTTAGTTAACGATTCTGGGGCTACATAAAGCATTTTGGTCTTCCCCTCCCGTATATCAGATTTCACTCTCTCTATTTCAGCCTTACTTAAAGATGAATTCATGAAATGGGCTACACTTTCATTATTTGTAAGATTCCGAATTGCATCGACCTGATTCTTCATTAATGCAATCAATGGAGAAACAATTACAGAGGTGCCCGGGAGCAGAAAAGACGGAAGCTGATAGCATAGCGATTTACCCCCACCTGTAGGCATAATTACAAAGGTATTCTGCTTATTAAGCAGGTTCTCAATAATCGCCTCTTGACTTCCTTTAAATTTATCAAAACCGAAATAACTTCTTAGGGATTCCTTTAAGTTATATTTACTCATTATCTCATCTTCATTTAAAGTCAAGCACAGATGAACTTGACCATATTAAATATACGAATTATTCTAAGGAATTGGATAGAAATAAAAAAGTTGGTTTAGATTGATTGATTCAATGCTACTACCTCTTGAACATCGGGAATGTGTTGCTTCAGCAATGTTTCGATTCCTCCCTTTAAAGTTGCCGTAGAAGAAGGACAGCCAGCACAGGATCCTTTCATCAAAACAACGACCTTTCCGTTATCATAACCGACATAATCAATAGCACCACCATCATTTTCAACTGCGGGACGCACATACTCATCAAGAAGTCCAGTTATTTTTTGATCATACTCACTTTTTCCCATTTCAGGCACCTTGGTATCACCATCTTGTGATTCGTGTAGCGCTGGGTCCTGACTCTTTAAAAGAATCTCTTTACTCTCTGATATCCAGTCGCGAACAAACTCGCGTATCTGCATGGTAATAAAATCCCAAGAAACATTATTCGTTTTGGTTATCGTCACAAAATTAGCCGCAAGAAAAACACCATCCACAAAGGGAAAACGAAACAGCTCTTCTGCAAGCGGAGAATACCCCATGGTTTGACTTTGAGAGGTGAAATTGGCAGATTCTCCAGAAGGGAGTATATACTTATTAGCAACAAATTTCATTGTTGAAGGATTTGGAGTAATCTCCGAATATACTGTAACTGGAATTTTCATTCTATTTTTTTTTACCAAAGGTAAGCACTACAGATTGAAAAGAAATTAAAATTCAATAAAATATCAATCTTGGATATGTCCAGGATTCAGAAGATCCAATACCGTTTTAACGGGTGTAAAGGTATCCCCAGGTATTTCGATGAAAATCGTGTTCCAATTAAACATAGAACCATTCCAAAGGCCAGGCCTCTCCATAAATGTGATCTTTTCACCTTTAAATATTTTGTTCACTACAAAATACTGATCATCATTGCAGTAGTCTTGCAGATCAAATTTACGCCCCTCAAGGTCAAAAGTATCTAACGCCATCATCACAGGATTGAAATGAGTGCCTGACTCAAACAAATTCTGTTGTTCCAAACCATTCACCTGTGCACCTTCAACAATTTGTTTACTTACGCTCCCATTTGATTCAATAAAAAATGGGCCCCCTCCTGACTTCCCTTCATTCAATACCATTCCACAAATTCGTAGAGGTCTATTGATTAGGCGCTTTAGACTCTCAGTATCTTTAGTAAGGACGATTTCCTCTTTTGAGAATAACTGAAACTTTTTACTGAGCAATGATAAACGCTCCTCATTTGGATTGATATAAAGCTCTTTAAGCTCAGCTTTCACCTCGGCCAAAACCCCGCAAAGCACGCGCCAAATCCTTAAATTATTCTTTGATTTATAATGATGCTGTACATTATCAATATTCTTGACTAAAACAAACTGATCTTGAATCGTATTTAAATTACCCAATAAGGCTCCATGACCAGAAGGCCTTTGCATATATCTACCATTCTTAGTTTTAGGCGCGTAGTTTTCATCAAAAACAAAAGAATCTGTTTGAGTATCCTGAAAAGAGAAACACACATTGACTTCGCTTTCATTTTCTTTGACAAACCTTTCTAAAGCATTCTCAAAAGATCGTTTATGGCTTAGTTGAATTGTAAAATGAAAATTAGCCTTATTTGAAGAAAGTGCCGCCCCCTGAATTAAGTGCTCATAAAAAGCAGATTTTTCATCACCACCATAAGAATGAAATGGAACCAATCCCTTTGGAAAATACTCCATGCCCAAACCTCCATCCTGCTGACCAAGAATGAAATTTATTAATTCCAGCGTTGATGAGAATTGATTGATTCTATTTTTCTGATCTATATCAAGGGCTTTATAAAAGGAAAATTCTTTTAACCGCGCTACGAACTCCTTCGTTTTCAATGCAAATTCAGAATTCCCTAAAGAAAGTTCTGCTTGTAGAAAATCAAACATTCTTGATCCCGATCCCGATGCTGGAACAAAATAGCATATAGGCTTCGTTATTTTTTGGAATTTATTCTCAAAAAAATCCTTTTGGTTAGCATCTAACTTTAAAACACCATTTCCGACCTTACAAGGTGCTATTATTTTTATTTTTGGGCTACCGTGTTTTACTTTATCACTTTGATTTTTAAGCGAAGCTTCGGAATGACTTGATGGCATAAATAGTAACTTATGAATATCTTCTTCGAATATATTAATTATAGATGGAACGCAAAGCGCTTGCATGGAATTCATTCTCCATTTGTTTTTAATTTCATGAAAGATGGAATGCCTGCAAGGCTCACCAAAGAAAGCGAAAAGGAAATCTTAACTTTTGCATTCAAAAACAAGAGGGATTTAAAGGTCGTAAATGTGGAGGACCACGGCGCAAAAAGTAAGAAGCTTAAAAAAAGTAGAAAAGTTAAACAAATCTTTAGCACAAGCTCCTCCTTTGGAAAAAATGGAAAGTTGCTCTTTAAACTTTGCAATTACTTCAAGCCTAAAAGTATTTTAGAGCTAGGGACTTCAGTCGGTATGGGGTCTCTTTATATGCATTTTGGAAATCCTGAAAGTAAAATCACAACCATAGAAGGGTGCCCAGAAACCTATGCCCTAGCCAAAGAGAATCTTTCTCCATATCCAATTGAGCTCATCAATAATACATTTGAACAAGCCATAAAAGAATTTAAACCCCAAAAATTTGACTTAATATTTATTGATGGGCATCACGATGGCGAAGCGCTAAGAAAATACATGGGCCTTTTAGATTTGTATAGCCATGATAACACCGTTTTTATTTTGGACGACATAAGATGGAGTGGAGCTATGCATGATAGCTGGAAGAGACTAAAATCATCAAGAACATACCATCTTAGTATGGATTTCTTTAGAATGGGTGTGCTCATTAAAAGACCTCAGCAGGTCAAAGAAAACTTTATCCTAAAACTTAAAAGGTAACAAATAGGCCTTCCAATAGATCCGGTGACTCAGCCGCTGTAGGGATCAAGAATTCGGATTCTTCAATTTCTAAATCAATTTCACCGAGTAAAATAGGCTCCTTGTCAAACTCAAAGTCATCCCGACTCCTGGAGGCTACGGTTTCTGAAATATTTTTAGCGGATACTAAATCCATTTCTCTTTGGTTATGATTATTGACGGTTAATAAGCTTCGTTCTAGCTTATCCGTATTTACTTCGAGGACCACAACATCCTGTAGAGTAAGTTTAGGTTCAACCAACTCCACTTCAACAATAGTAGGCGCACTGAGGGTTGAATCTGATAGCATCACTTTAAATTCTTGGCTCGTGTTATGATCCTCTTGAGCCAACTGAATCATAGTATTCTGATCCTTAAATCCAATAAACTCGATCATTAAATACGACCCCAAAAACAATACAAAAAGCATGGCTATTTGTATACCTGGTCTCCACATGATAGGTTTTAAGGGCGGGAATAAAAACCTAAACCAACCACCCCCTCTCTGACCGGCATGAACCTGCCTAAATTCAGCATCAAGTTTTGATTTAACATCGAGGGATGGAGATGTTGTAGTTCTCTTATCCATTAAATCAAGATCTATTATTAAAGACTTCGCGCGCTCAAATTCCATTTCATTTGTGCAAAGATCTTTAAGGATCTCTTTTTCATCCTGACTTAAGATCCTCGTAATTCGAGCGTTTCAATAATTCTAAATATTTATCCTCCATTTTATTGATATATAGGGTTAAACTGCTTTAAAGCACCCGCCAAAAACTTAGTTGCATAAAACAAACGTGATTTTACAGTTCCTTCATTAATTTCTAGCGCCTCTGCAATCTCTTTCATTGAAAAGCCATCAAAGTGCCTGAGAACAAATACACTTTTATGCTTCTCATCCATTTTACTTAGTTCATGATGCAATAAATCGCTAAAACTTTTTTCATGAACTGTCTTCAAGGTATCCGAACTCGATTGAACAAATTGGGCGGGTTCAATATCGTATTTTACGTTTTTTCTTACCGCCATCCTTTTGTATTCATTTTTGCACATATTCGATGCTACTGAATACACCCAAGTACGAAAAGACCGATTGACATCGAAATAATCAGGTTTACGAATGATCTTTGCAAATAGGTCATGGACCATATCCTCACACTTCTCTTTATCACGTGCCAAAAGCTTCATAAAATATCCAAACAAGGGCTGAGAATACCTGACATAAACCTCGTCAAATGCCCGTTGATCTCCCTTTGCCATAAGCACAAGAAGTTCCTCATCTGGCAGCTTCGGATATTGTGGTTTAAATATTCTCATCTCAATGTTTATCGGAGACTCCCTCCTTAATTTTATGAGGCTTTAATTTATTTGGAGCGCTGATATAGGGAGAAGAGTTTTGCTGCTCGTGAAATCGTTCAAGTAAAACTTTTGAAGGTTTATAATTCCGGGCATAGTTTTGGGCTAGTTTACTTTTATGTACGGTCAGGTTTCTTTTATTTAATTGATTGTTCCATAGTTTTTCTAGATCCGTCAGGCACAGTGCTTTCTGATTTCCAGTTATCAAAACTAAACCATAAGGTGTTGAGAATGGCGCAATACGCCGAAGGTAATCAATAGGTAATGTAAGTGATACAGCAATTTTCTTATCTGAATTAAGCGCACAAAATTCTTTAAAGTAATCTGTATTTATTGCTTTAGAAGACGGAACTTTAATTCCTTTTTTATACAGCAATTCACGATAATAAGGACTCCGTAAGAAGTCTAACGATACGACCAATATTTCATGAGAACCATATTCAGGGGAATTCACCTGATGGTATAGTATACCATAGGTGTCATTGGTGCCATGCGTAATTAAAATATCATTGCCCTTACTCGATACCAAAACATCTTCTGCATAGTCTAGAGTCTCCATAACTAGGCTTTTGGTTCCCATAAGCTTTTGCAAATAAAACTTTGTAGAAATCGTATCCCCTTTAACACATTCATTCGCCACTTTTTGGACAAGAACCCTTTGGTCATTTGGCCTTAATCCCTCTGCTTGATTTAAGGACTCCTCTCGCTTCAGATCATAATTCCCCAAGGTGTAGTTATATAAATGGTATTCAAATGATGCCTCGCTATCACCGGCGAGTTTATCAAGTTCCCTCTCCATTAATTCTTGACTTTCAGGCTTTGTCATTCTTGATGACACCTGCGTTTTCGACTTCCTGTATTCAATTTCAATAATTCGAGAAGACTGAATAGATTGTGATGAATACCCTTTTGCGCTTTTATACTTTCCTGTTTCTAACTTTTTTCTTTCACTTTTATTTGAATTGTCTTTGACTTGAATGGTTTGTTCCTCCAGCTCTTGCTCTTCATTCTGCACAGGAGTGATCACTGAATTGTTTATGACCGAATTATTCAAATACTGATTTTCTGGCGGCTGAGCAGAACAAATATTAATAAACAATAAGGATGCTATTACAGATAGTGTCTTCATAGATGGAAGTTATTTCTTTCGGATACAACTATTACACCAAAAGGTTCATTGTTTAAAATTAAACATAACTCGACACGCATCAAATATTAAAAACAAAACAAATATTTCATCAGAAATATCGTTCTTTGCCTATGCGTCGATTAACTTTTATCATCACTTGTGTTACTATTGGACTTTATCTAATGACTACCCAAGGTTGTAGAAAAGATTCTTTCACGAGTACTGGACATCTTGAATTTTCACTTGACACTTTAGTTTTTGACACGGTATTTACCACAATCGGATCAACTACAGAGCAATTAAAAATATACAACAACCACAACAAAAACATTTTAATAGAGGAAGTAGAACTCATGGGAGGTGCTGATTCACCATTCCGAATAAATTTAGATGGCGTTTCTGGAATACTACATGAGAATATTAGTATCGTTGAAAATGACAGCTTGTTTATGTTTGTAGAAGTTACCTTAGATATCAATAACCAAAATGCTCCTCTTGTTATAGAAGACTCCATTCGCTTTCGCACAAATGGTCTTGACCAGTATGTAAACCTTGCTGTTTGGGGGCAAGATGCCTATTTCCACTATCAAGATCAAGCGCAAGGAGTCTGGCCATCAGACAAACCACATGTGATATACGGGTATAGCCTTGTGGATTCCGCTCAGACCCTTACCATTGAGGCAGGTGCGACTGTACATTTACATAAAAACGCATTGCTTTATGTATATAAGGGAACCCTTTTGGTCAATGGCTTCTTAGACAATGAGGTCGTCTTTCAAGGAGACCGACTTGAGGCTTTATATGACAATGTTCCTGGTCAATATTATGGTCTCTATTTCAACCAAGCAAAACCATCCACCATAGATTATGCTATCATTAAAAACGGAACCTCGGGTATCCATGTCTATTCAAGCGGTGGCAGCCCTTCAGAATATGCGGTTACCATAACGAATAGTGAAATTTATAACCACTCTAGTTATGGTGTTTTTCTTTATGATGAGGCATCACTCAAGGGAGAGAATCTTTTGATTGCCAAGAATGGATACCATGCACTCCTTGTTTTGAAAAGTGCTAGGTTTAATTTCAACCACTGTAACTTCATGGGCTATGGGACAGCACAGTCTCCCGCTATAGGTATTAGAAATTATTATGACAACCCTAACATAGGATTTGAAATCGATGAAGGAATTATATACAATAGTGTGATTTCTGGAAATCTTGAAACTGAAATTGCCTTAGACACCATTCAAAACTTTGCTGGACAGCTCAATTTTGATTTTCAAAATTGCTTTATTGAAAGTGAAATAGAATACGATGACTCCTTTTATCAAAATTGTATTTGGAGAATTGGTTTTGATAATTTGTTAAACCCTGCCTTCAATGATATAACAGCAGATGATTTTGGATTCCCAAATTCGTCACCACTACAAGACTCAGGTTTTGGAACCTCCGTTTTTACAGATATTCTAGGTAATTTCAGAAACAACCCTCCCGATATAGGAGCTATAGAACAGAATTAAATAAAAAAAGCGCCCAAAGGCGCTTTCAAATATTTGAATTCTAAAATTAGCTTACACTACTCGCGTTCATATTGTCTAAAACAGACATTACACTTTTTACAGCTTCAACGGATTCACTTAGAAGCGCTTTTTCCGCGTCATTTAAATCAAGTTCAATAATTCTTTCAATACCATTTTTACCAAGAACGACTGGTACACCTAAATAAATATCTTTTAAACCATATTCACCTTGCAGCCATGCGCATACTGGAAAGATTCTTTTTTGATCTCTAACAATTGCTTCAACCATTTGAGCTGCTGATGCTCCTGGAGCATACCATGCTGATGTCCCTAAAAGCTTAACAATTTCACCACCACCAAATTTAGTTCGTTCGATAATTTCATTTAGTTTGTCCTCTTCAATAAGCTCCGTTACTGGAATACCACCAACAGTTGTATATCTCGGGAGAGGGACCATCGTGTCACCATGTCCACCCATCAATACAGCTTGTATATCTTTAGGGGAAACATTTAATTCTGCTGCAAGAAAGGCTCTGTATCTCGCTGTATCAAGAACACCTGCCATTCCAAAGACTTGATTAGATGCGAAATTTGCACTCAAGTAAGCGCAATAAGTCATGACATCGAGTGGGTTTGATACCACAATGATTTTTGCATTTGGAGAGTACTTTACTATATTCTCAGTTACAGATTTGACTATACCGGCATTTGTAGCAATTAAATCATCTCGGGACATACCTGGTTTTCTTGGTAATCCAGAAGTAATAACTACAACTTCAGAGTCTTTTGTCATCTCATAATTATTTGTTGACCCAATGGTTCTTGAATCATACAAATTTACTGGGGATGTCTGCCAAATATCTAGTGCTTTACCTTCAGCAAAACCTTCTTTTATATCCAACAATACAATTTCATTTGCAATTTCTCGTTGTGCTAAAACGTTCGCGCATGTTGCACCTACATTTCCTGCACCTACTACTGTTACTTTCATTTGTATCTATTTATTTATTAAATATCCACACGAAAATAATACATTTAATACTAATTTGTTTGATTACATATGTTTTATTTGCGTTTAAAGGCAACGCGAATCAAATACATCCGTTTTAAAATTGTTGAACTTTGGAGAACATTGAGAAATTAAAAGATATTGTTGAAGGTTGTTTACATAACAACAGGCGTTCGCAAGAGGCTTTATTTCAGATGTTCTATGGAAAGATGTTAAGTGTATGTATGCGCTATATTTCTGACAGAGACACAGCACAAGAGGTGCTGCAAGAGGGGTTCATCAAGGTCTTTGACAAATTGGAAGTTTTTGATTTTAAAGGTTCTTTTGAAGGATGGGTTCGGCGTATTGTTGTGAACACGGCTATCGATTCCATCAGAAAAGCAAAAAGAGCCCCCATATTAAAAGACAATGACAACGATTTTAAAATGGACGCTTCAAATGAAATTGAAGAAAACGAAAAAATCGAACTGATTGAGTTTAAAGCTGAAAAAGCGATAGAAGCCATTCATAAATTATCTCCAGGATACAGAACGGTATTTAATTTATTTGTCATCGAAGAATATTCCCATAAAGAAATAGCTGAAATTTTAGGGATCAGCGAAGGAACTTCCAAATCAAATTTGTCTAAAGCAAAGAAGAATTTGAAAAATATTTTAACTGAGGAATTCAGTAACATAAGAGATTAAAATGCGTGATATAGAAGAATTATTTAAAACGTCATTAAAAGACCATGAGCTTCCTTACGATGAGAATGCTTGGTCTCAACTGAGTAAGAGGCTAGATGCTAAAAACGGAGTGGCCTCGAGCAATTTAAAATGGTTCATTGGTGCGGCGAGCGTTGTTGCTATTGTTGCTACTTATCTATTTGTTACCGCTGAAGAAACTGCGAAAACCCCAATTAATAAGCACAGTCAAACAGAAACTGAAAAGAAAAACGTTCTTCATCCTTCTAAAGAGGATTTATCTAAAGAAGATTCATCAGTTGTCTCCTTAAATGTAGAAGCGAAGAGTCCTGAAAACATAAACATTACAATAAGTAGAGATGAGAAAAAAAATCAACTTATAGAAGGACTGGAATTGGATATCATTGAGGAACAAATAATTTCTGATCTCATCGCCCCAGTATATAGGGAAGTTGAATTAACAGGTCTGAGCGATAATCACGAATCTCAAGTTAAGCTTCATTTTAACAAAATGGGTAATCAATGTCTTAACAGCACGATTTCTTATTCGAACACTAATGAAAAAAGTATCTGGCTGCGACTTCCTTCTTCCGAACTCATAGAAATGCCGGCTAAATCTAACACGAATCTTAACTTAAGCCAAAAAGGGATGTACCTTATTGGCAATATAGACAACGCTAATGAATTCATTACTTCTACTTCGTTTAGAGTTGACCCTGCTCAAGAGATTCAAGTGAGCGCTGCGGATTATGTAGATTTTGAAAATGGTTTACCTGAATTTAATGTTCAAGCATTCGCTGAAGGCGAGGTCTCTTGGAAATTAAATAATGAGCCAACGTCAAAATCTGGTAAAAAAGAAACATTCAACCTATTTGATAAGGGTAATTATAGCATTGAAGGTGAACTAACAGATATCAATGGTTGCAAAAGCAAAGCCCAGGTTACTTTTTACATAGAAAAGAATTACAACTTACTTGCCGTTAATGCATTTACTCCAAATAGTTTCGACAACCGCAATACGACCTTCATGCCTTTTGCCTTAACGAAAAGAAACACACCTTTCAAAATGATTGTGATCGACCCTATTAATGGCGCAGTCATCTATGAAACCTCGAATTCTGACCAAGCATGGGACGGTGTAAATAAGAATTCAGGTGAACTCGTAGAAAAGAATAAGTCATTTGTGTGGAAAGTAATCCTTCAGCAACCTGAAAAAGGAGAAAGTCCTGAATACATGGGTACCATAGTCAGACTCTAATTTAGATATTACTTTCTAGCAAATAGGTCGAGTTTTTCCTTATTTTTGTTAGAAAGAAAGAGATTCCTATTGAGATTTTTAAATTCCAATATCAAACCCAGGAAGTTCGATTATTTCCCGAGATATTATAACGCTCGAAAAGAAAAAATTGAACTGAAAAGAAAATTCTACTCAAACGAAAATTTGAGTCAAGATGAGCGCGTGCTTCTTATGCGCGAAAAAATAGAGGAACAAAAACAAGAAAACAGGGTGTCAAAAAACGGTGTCTATTCCCAAAACACGCGTACACTTGTATTATTGTCAATCGTATTTATTCTTGGTTATTTTCTTTTAAACGGTCTTGATGATATTGATCGGGTCATTTTTAAATTAATGAACTAATGGACATCATCAATTTACTCTCAGAGCAAATCTCAAATCAAATCGCTGCAGGCGAAGTGATTCAACGACCTTCTTCAGTCGTAAAAGAACTGCTTGAAAATGCAGTAGATGCAGGAGCCACGGAAATAAAAGTACATATCAAAGATGCTGGAAGAACAAGCATTATTATTCAAGATAATGGGAGCGGGATGTCAAAAAAAGATGCTTCACTATGTTTTACAAGACATGCAACAAGTAAGATTCATAAAGTAGAAGACTTGTTTCAACTGAAAACCAAAGGCTTTCGAGGAGAAGCTCTGGCGTCAATAGCGTCAATAGCCCATGTTACCCTTAAAACCAGATTAGAAAAACAGGATGATACCGGTACGCTCATAGAAATGAATGGAGGCACACCAACCCGAAATGAAGAATGCATCTGTGAAAAAGGAACGAGTATTGAAGTGAAAAACATCTTCTTTAATGTCCCTGCAAGGAGGTCTTTTTTAAAATCGGATAATGCAGAATTCACATCAATTAGAAATGAATTCGAAAGGGTATCCCTTGCCCACAATGAAACGAAATTCATACTAACACATAACGGCAACGATATTTACAATGTTTCCGCTGGGAATTTGCGAAAGCGAATCACAGATATCTTCGGCTTAAAGAGTAACGAAAAACTGGTGCCGATAGAAGAGAAAACAGACATCGTAACCTTATCTGGATTTGTTGGGAAACCTGAAAACGCGAAAAAATCTCGAGGTGAGCAATATTTCTTTGTGAACCAACGCTTTTTCAAACACACCTATTTTCACCATGCCGTTTCAAAAGCATTTGAGCAGCTTATTCCTGAAAAGTCTCACCCCTCCTATTTTATATTCCTTGAAATTAATACAGAGAAAATTGATGTAAACATTCATCCAACAAAAACAGAAATCAATTTTGAAGAAAGCAAATTCATATACACCATTTTACTCTCGAGTATCAAACAGGCTTTGGGTAAGTACAACATTGCACCGAGTATAGACTTTGATATTGACACAAGTTTTGATGTTCCTTTGTCTCATAAAAATGAAATCCCTGTGGAACCGGAAATAAAGGTTGATCCAAGCTACAATCCGTTTTCCACTTTTGAATCTAAAAAGGGTACAGGGACTTCATCAAACAAAGCATTAAACAACCAAGGTTTTGGTAAAAATAGTGACGCGAAGGAATGGGAAGATTTCTACGCCATTCGCGAAGAAAAAAACACTTCTCAACATGCCCTAATCGAAGAGAAAGAAGAATACCGCGGAAATAAATATTTAATTAGAGGTCGTTACATTCTGAGCAATGTGAAATCAGGGATTCTCATTATAGATACTTATCGAGCACAACAAAGGATACTTTATGACAACATGATGACAAGCTTCGTGTCTGCACCGCTCGCTTCGCAAAAACTAATGTTCCCTTTAGAAATGGAACTCAACCAAAATGAAATTGATGCCTGGAATGAATCTAAATCATTACTTAAGCAATTTGGGTTTCAATTTGAACTAGAAAATAACGGCATAAGGTTAGAAAGTCTTCCTTCGTGTATCTCTGAGCAAACAAGCCATTCTTGTATTGACGATGTCAGTAGAACATTAACGAACACTGAACAACCCGACAAAGGCGAATTGGCTCATGAGATCGTCTCGAATCTTGTACATGTTGTTTCAAAAGACTTTCAAATTAAATCGGAACATGAAATTGAAACATTCGTTAACCAGCTGTTTTCCAGTCCTGACCACTCCTTTTGCCCTTTCGGAAAACCTATTATGAAAACACTCACAATTGAAGAATTAACCACTAAATTTTAGCATGCTCAATAATCTACCCCAGGTCACCAAAAACCTACTTATTCTCAATGTTTTATTCTTTTTAGCCACTTTGTTTCTAGAATCACAAGGGATAAATCTCATTGGCAAGTTTGGTGCCCATTATGTCAACTCACCCCTATTCGAACCCTTTCAGGTGGTTACACATTTCTTTATGCATGCCAATTTTATCCACATCTTCTTTAACATGTGGATTTTCATTATGCTAGGTGGATACCTTGAAAGAATTTGGGGCCCGAAACGTTTTTTTCTCTTTTATCTTGTCTCAGCTTTTGGGGCTTTCGCTTTATTCAACGCAATGGGCGTCTATGAAATAGAAAGCTTAAAATCCCAAATAATGGCTGAAGGTCATTCTATCAGGGAAATTAATCAATTCACACAGTTAACAAACAATGAAGCGATTAATGAGTATCTAGTTAAAATAAATACCCCAATGGTTGGAGCTTCAGGAGCTATTTTTGGTGTTATGGCAGCTTTTGCCATCCTATTTCCAAATACTGAGTTCCGTTTGTACTTTGCAATACCCGTGAAAGCAAAATATTTTGTTGGAGCCTATATTTTATTTGAAGTGTATCAATCCTATTTAAATAACTCGGGTGACTCAACTGCCCACCTAGCACATGTCGGTGGTGCAATTGCAGGCGCGATTCTCGTTTTATTTTGGCGTAAAAAAGACCGGGGAAATTTTTGGTAAAATGATTCAGAAAAGAAACCTTTTTGAGGAGCTTAAATATCAAGTTCAAAATGGAACAATGACCAACAGATTGATTATTATCAATGTTGCAACATTTGTCTTCATTCATATTCTATTTGCCTTAGCTAAATTCTCGGGTAATGGTTGGGCTTTTGAGTACGTAAATAAACTGTTTACCCTCAATGCTTCCTGGAAAGGAGTTCTATTTATGCCCTGGGGTTTATTAACCAGTATGTTTTCGCACTTTGACATCTATCATATTTTTTCAAATATGATCTTCTTGTATTTTGCTGGGAATTTATTTGAAAAATTTTTTGATTCGAGAATGCTCCTAATAACTTATTTGTTTGGTGGTCTTGCGGGTGGTTTTTCGGAAATAGTCTCCGTTACATTTATAGGAGAAATTCACACAGTGCTCGGCGCCTCGGGTTCCGTCATGGCAATATTAACTGCACTCGCATTCTATAGTCCAAACACCAAAGTTTATTTATTCGGCACGTTTCCTATTCGCTTATTTGTTATCGCCCTTTTCTTTTTAGCCACCGACCTCATTGGAATTGGAAATACGAATGACCATATCGCCCATTTTGCACACTTAGGAGGAGCTCTATTTGGCCTTCTTGCGATGCAAAACTTGAACACGCCAAAAAACATCAATACTCAAATTGACCTCTTCTTTAAATCTTTAGGTAAAAAGGTGAAAAACATAAGTAAGCGTAAAAAAGCAAGTGACCGAAAAGTAAAAACAGATGAAGAATACAACTTTGAAAAAACAAAAAAACAAGAGAAAACAGATCGTATTTTAGATAAAATATCTAAATCAGGTTACGACTCCCTAAATAAAGAAGAAAAGGACTTTCTATTTAACCAAAGTAAAAATGCCTAGAGGAAATAAAATAAAAGCTCCAATAGATTTCATTTTGAAAATTGTGACTCTTTTTTTTAGTGCATGCCTCATTACTTCCTATTTCACCCCCTATATCGATCCTGCTGATTACACCCTACTCCCTTTTTTCGGTCTAGCATTTCCCGTCCTATCCCTTATAAATATTATCATTTTAATTGTTTGGCTTTCAAAAAAAGATTCATGGCTTTGGTTCCCGGCAATAATCTTAATCCTAGGAATTCCTTTTCAAATGAAAATATTTTCCGTGAGTATTAGCAAAGAGGATGTGCCAATAAACGCCAGTCAATGGAAAGTAATGAGCTATAACGTCCATCTATTTGACCTCTACAACAAGGACTTTAAGGAAGCATTAAAAACTAGAAATGAAATTTTTGAATTTATAAGAAAGGAAAATCCCGATGTACTTTGTTTACAGGAATATTATGAACAGAAAAATCCCACAAGATTCAATACATTAGACTCCATAAAAAGTATAATGGGTAGTGACTTGTATCACGAAAAAGGAATTCATCTTAAGAAAAGCAAACAAACTTTTGGTGTCTCAATATTTTCTAAATACCAGATTATCAATCAAGGAGATGTCGTTCATCAAGATGTCGACAAAAACAATAAGAATTATTGCATATATGTAGACCTCGTCAAAGAATCAGATACCATTAGATTTTATAATGTACACCTCCAGTCGATCAAACTCGAAGCCAAAGATTACACAAACCCTTCTAAACAGAAAAACAAAGACCAAGCACGAGACGGCTATAGTAGAGGTTTTCAAAAAATAAAGACCGCTTTTTCTATTCGGGCAAAACAAAGTGAAGCCGTCAGTAAACACATTAAAACGTCTCCTTACCCTGTGATTGTTTCTGGTGATTTTAATGACACCCCCATGTCTTATACTTATCATAAATTTGAAGACGACTTAACCGATGCATTTAGAAATACATCATCTGGGTTCGGGGCTACTTATATTGGCATTTTACCTGCGGGAAGAATTGATTACATATTTCATTCAAAAGAATTGAATTCAAGTAATTTTGAAATACAAAAAGAAGAATTAAGTGACCACAGGGCTATTTCATGTATAATTTATTAATATGTTTTTTGAAATCAACCCTAACAACATAGATGCCCGTTTGATTACGGAAGCTGTAAAGGCCTTAAAAAATGGTAAGATTATCATTTTTCCTACCGACTCGGTATATGCCGTAGGATGTGACCTAAACAACAAAAAAGCATTGAGTCAGCTCGCGAAGTTTAAAGGGGATAAATTAAATAAAGTCCACTTTTCGATAATATGTAAAGACTTTACGGAGCTATCATCACATACAAAACATCTGAACAGACCCACTTTCAAACTGATTAAACAGCACCTACCTGGTCCATTTACTTTCATATTAAATGCGAATTCAAGTATCCCGAAATTGTTTGACTCAAAGAAAAAGGAAATTGGCGTCAGGATCACAGACAACGCGATTACACAAGCGTTAGTTGCGGCTTTGGGCAATCCTATTGCATCGACATCCCTGCACGATGAGGACGAACCCTTGTTAGAATATTACACTGACCCTTATCAAATATTTGAAACGTATGAAAACCAAATAGACATTATTATCGATGGGGGTATTGGTAAAATTGAGCCCTCAACAATTATAGACTGCTTTAGCCAAGAGGAAGCATTTGTAGTTCGATATGGTGCTGGAAAAATTGACCTATGATTTTAATTGTTGATTGCGGTAGTTCTAAAACCCCTCAAATACAAAAGATAATTGACGAGTTCGTAGATTGCGAAGTCCTGCCCTTGTTCGAGATAGACCATGATCTTTTAAAGAATTATACTGGCGTTATACTCTCAGGAGCTCCAATTTTATTAACTGAAGAAAAAACTGATGACTATTTGAATTCGAGTGTATGGATCAAGAATATCGAAATCCCGCTTCTAGGGATTTGTTTTGGACATCAATTGATTGGATTACAGTACGGGGGTATGGTCAAAAAAATGAAAGAAGATAGAGTTTTTCAAGATGTCGAAGTTTTTAACGACTCTCCTTTATTCTATCGCTTACCTCATCTAATACAGATGCAAGAAGACCATTGTGAATTTACAACTGTGCCGCATAACTTTAAACTTTTAGCATCTTCTGACACCTGTTTTAATGAAGCCATGCAACATAATGAAAAACCGATATACGGTGTTCAATTTCATCCTGAGTCATCAGGCTTACAAGGAAGTCTCCTTCTTGAGAATTTTCATGAAATCTGTAGAAAAAAGGTTAAATCAATTTAGAGATCTCTATCAAGCGGTTCATTTCTAAAATTGTAATTTTTCTTCCCTGAATACCTACAAGACCATCCTTTTTAAACTCACGAAGCAAACGAATTACTGTCTCAGTTGCCGTGCCTACATAATTTGCTAAATCATCTCTTGACAAATTAATTGGATTCCCTTTGTAGATATCATCGAGTAATATCAGTGCCAATGCCGAACGCTGCCTTACCGTTTTCTGAGCCATTGTAGTCAGAAGATCTGCACGGTCTTGCAATTCCTTTGATAGCACACGAATAACCGTGTTACGCAATTGTTCGTTCAAATTTATTTCTTGCATAAAATCCGACTTCTGGATATAGCAAACTGAGGTGTCCTCAAGCATCACGCCATCAACGTTATAAGTTTTATCGCTTAGCATTGCTCTGAAACCAACAAGATCGCCAGTTTTTGCAATTTCAATGATCTGTTCCTTCCCCTCATTACCACTTTTAATAATCTTAATGAGACCACTGTGGATATAAAAGACACCTCTGGGAATACCACCTTCAGAAAACAAGATCTCGCCCTTTTTATATTCGCTATTCTTATTATGAATATGAGGGTCTAATACAATGGCATTATGAGCACCTGATAGAATCTTCTCAATTTCTGAAAGGCAATGCGAACAGGTTACCATGGATAATAAAAGTTTAGCGCAAAAAAAAAGGGCGACTAAGTCGCCCTTATAATTATAATTTCATAATCTTCTTGGCATGCTTCTGATCGTCAGAGATTAACTGAACGATAAACGTACCTCTTTGTAAGCTACTTACATCAAGATTCAATTTTTGTGAGCCTGAAAGAACATTATTAAATTCAAATGCCTTTAATTTAGCCCCTGACAAACTATAAATACTTATAGAAACGTCACCGGTTTTTACCATGTCAAAAGCAACAGTAAATTCATTCTGAACAGGATTTGGATAGATTTCCATATCGAGAGCAACTTCATTACTCGTAATTTCTTGGTCATTGGTCCCTAAATAATCAGATGATGCCCAAATACCTCTGCCATAAGTTCCTATATATATTTCTCCAGGCCGTCCGTTTCCTTCTTCTAAAGTTCTCCAAGACTGACGTACCTCTGTTACGACTGTTCCCTCAAATCCAGCTGAAACATTTATCCAAGAAGCCCCTCCGTTTTCAGAAAGAACAGCACCCATAAGCGTACCTGCAACAATGATATTTGGATCATTGCGATCAATGATACCATCCGTACAAGGCACTCCAACAGCACTTAAATTAGAAAAGCTAGGAGCTGCAGAGGTCGCGTTAGAAGACCTTCTTACGTTTCCTCCAAACATCACCAAGTCATCGGCATTATTAGGGTTAACAGCAATGCCTGAAGCAGCAGCATTATTAATCTTGGTGGCTTGAGTAAATGAAGGGCTAGTATCTACACCTCCGATAATGTCATAAGACACCTTTTCATTAAACAAAGTGTCACTGGTATAGACACTTCCAAGACCATCAACTCTCCAGATACCATTTCCTGCGGAAATATAACAATGCTCTAAATCTCGAGAGAATTCAACATCAACACCTCCATTATTATTTCCTATGCCTCTAGCAACACAGACCCAATTTGGATCTGAAACTGCTAATCTCAAAGCGTTTCTGGTCCCCCATAGTTCACCACCATTCGTACCAACCCACACAAGAAACCATGATTGGTAAGGATCCTGAACAGTGATCGTATCCCAAGAAACATTAAAATCTACAGTATCGGCTCCCATTGCGTGTAATTCACCCGTTACCGGATTGACGCCAAAATTCACAGAGTCATTAGAAACTGCTGGGGTGAAATACAAAGTATCTGTGAAGTAATAATCTTGAGCAGCTGTAACCGTCATTGTATCGCCAGATGATAAACTAGGCACCTGCATGACGTCACCCGCGGCATAATTTTTGGTAGGAACATAGAGTACACTATCTTCAGAGTTTTCGTCAAAATTCTCTGCTAAAAATAGTTCCGTATGAAATGGGTGTAAAGCGCTACCCTCTTCACCTGCTGGGTCATAACTATTTGGCAAATCAGGTAAGAAACTATTAAAACTAGCACCACGATCACCTGATCTACGAATCGAATTGTAATAAACAGATGAGAACATCACGTTAGGGTTGAAAAAGGATATCTCACATTCGAAACCATCACCTCCTCCAACTTCTCTAAATTCTTGAAATGTAGACAAACTATGGTCATTATAAAGGGTTCCGTTGTCTTGTGCCCCCCCCATAACTGCTCCAGTTCGATCAAAAGCAATTCCATAAAACTGAGTTACATTGTATCCACGATTTGCTGGATACCAATTGTCCGCGAAGTCATTCGTAATATTTACACCACCATCATTTCCAATATACAAACGATTGTTAGCATCCCATTTCATTTCATGGTTATCAGCATGCACATAAATAGAAGAGCTAGGATTAACAAACCACTGGCTTACTTTTTCAAAACCACCACTTGGAGGATTGTTTACCGTTTGTTTCCATCTCCAAATATCAATCCCTCCAATATATATTTCTTCTGGATCAGTAGGGTTCGTTGTAACAATTGAATTGTAAGTACCCTGATCCCTGTATATATCAAATTCATTTGGAGGACCTGATGCGCCTACAAATTTGGTCCAAATATCACCATCATCATGTGAAACAAACATACCAACGAGATTGGAGTTCGTAAGAACAGCATATAAAGAATGTTTCCCCGAAGAATTCAATCCAGCAGATATCGTATACTCGATTCTTGCTGCAGAACTACCTACGAGGTTGTCAGCTGGAGTATTTGAAGATTTGTTTTCAAAACTAGCTCCACCATCCTTCGACACAAAGGTTAAATTTGAGATATTCACTATGATTACTTGGCCGTCTTTAGAAACTTTAAGAGCATTAACACCTCCAGCTTGTCCCACTCCAATAGAAGTCATAGAAGCATCTCCTACTTTCCATTTTTTCAAACCTGAGCCTGTAGATATCCAAGCGTAATTATCAACGTCAGAACTTTCAATCTCATTACAATTTGAAGTACCTGGGACTTTAGCCCAATTTACACCAAAATCTGTAGAGTACCATACTCCGTTACCGGACCCGCCTTCTTGATTTGAACCCGTCGCTACGTATAAGGTTCCATCAATCGTTTGTGTCATACTTGATATATTCGGGCTTGCGCCAGCATCGCTATATGAGGTGACTTTCCCCCAAGCATTTGCTCCATTGTAAGAAACGAATAAGCCACCTGAAACACCACCAGCCCAAATCCGATCGTTCCAGACTCTACAAACTTGAACTGCACGAGTTCGACCACCTATGTTATCAGGGCCATAGTCCATGAATTGAATGGTTTTGTTTGAAGGCAATCTTCGGAGATCTTTACGCATTTCAATTATTTCCTCATTTGAGTACGGCAGACCTGTTTCCAAATTGACAAATTGTGCTTTGTACCATGCGATGGCATCATTACCACCTGTTTTGGCTTCAAGCGCAGAGAGTGACTTTGGAGAATAAGTTGAAGAGTCTTTTTGAGTGGTTGAGAGTAGAAACGCAGTTGCTACAACTGAAACCCCTAATAATGAACCAATTAAAAATCTAATTTTCATATCGTTTTGAATAAGTTAGGTATATAGATGCTAAAATACGGAATTATTTTCAGTTTTTAAATAGAACTCACTGAAGATTTACGAGAAGAAATAGACATTTTTTTAAAAAATCTAATGCACCTCGAAAAAAAACTAAAACAAATGTTTTTCTGCCCTATAAGAAGATCTTACTAAAGGTCCACTCTCCACATATCGGAAGCCCATCTTAAGGCCCAAGTCCTTATAAAACTGAAATTTTTCTGGAGTAATAAAATCCTGAACAAAAAGATGCTTAGCAGTAGGCTGCAGGTATTGACCTAATGTCAGTACATCTACTTTGACATTTCTAAGATCCTCCATCGTTTCAATGACCTCTTCTTCAGATTCACCAAGACCGAGCATAACTCCAGATTTGGTTTTCATGTTTCCTTTTTTAAGTCTAAAAAGAAGCTCTAAACTTCTGTCGTATTTTGCCTGGATTCGCACCTCTTTTGTCAAACGTCTAACAGTCTCAAGATTGTGAGAAACAATTTCGGGAGCAACGTTAATAATCTTCTGTAAATTCTCCCATTTACCTGCAAAGTCAGGAATCAATGTTTCAAGCGTTGTTGCGGGCGATTGTTTTCTGATTTCATTGACGGTATCGACCCATATGTCAGCGCCACCATCAGGCAAATCATCTCGATCGACAGAAGTGATTACTGCATGTTTCACCTTCATTAGCTTTACACTCTCAGCAACCCTATGTGGTTCCATAAGATCCACAGCATTTGGTCGGCCTGTTTTTACAGCGCAAAAACCACAAGAACGTGTACAAATATTACCAAGAATCATAAAGGTTGCCGTTCCCTCACCCCAGCATTCGCCCATATTAGGACAACTTCCACTTTCGCAAATTGTATGCAGCTTGTGCTTATCCACCAAGCGGCGAACCTCTCTATAGCTTTCGCCCGTAGGAAGTTTCACACGGAGCCATTTAGGCTTACCAATCTTCGTTTTAATCTCTTTGCTACTATCCATTCTATTCCAAGTTGAAAGGCTACTTTTCCGTTATTTCGGCTATTTTATTCCTCAAAGTTAATCGCTCTTCTAATAAATCTGAAAGATTCATTGCATTAATCTTCTGGTTCCTTCTTAAGTCGCGCCAAAAAACCAAACTGCCATGAAATACAAATCCCATAAAAGGTACTATTAAAAAGTAGGCTGCCGTCCCCATTACACCTATGTATTTAGGTAACACCAAGAATACTGAAAGGTTTGATAATCCACATATAAAAATCATCATTACGAGTTTGGTTGAGCCCCAAAACACAGGTCTAGCAAAATTAGACTCCACATAACTTTTGATGGCATAGTAAAAAATACCGCAATGTAAGGCGCCTATCAAAATGAAAGGCAACTTTAAGAATTCTAAAATCAAATCACTAGCCTTCGTAATACTTTGCTTTGCATCATACATTTCACCATCACTTAAACCACGAGATTTTAGCTTTTCAAAATAAGTATGAACGGGTTCTTTTAAAGACTCGTATTTAGAAGGATTTAAATTAAAATCGTCTACAAATTGCTTGGTGATATCCCAACGACTTTCCAGACTTTCATTATCTTCAATAAACTTAGGCATACCCTTTCGACTGACAAGCAATATGCGCTCTGTAAAAGTTGTGTCTTCAAGATTATTAACATGAATCATATTTGACTTAAGGAGCTGCTCAAGCCGATCCGTGAGTTGCTTAATGATTTTGTTTGGATTTTCCTCAAATTCTTTACGGAAGCTATTTAAATGAATCTTTTCTGAGTTTTTAATCAAGACATCACTTCTGTATTTTGCTGGATCACTATAATTACATCCAATAGCAGCCAAATAAATATCTTTTTTCCAATCACAAGCCTCCAAAGCCGTAAATCCAATTCTCAATGCTCCTTTTTTAAGCGATTTTAAGCGCCGGACAAAATCATCATCAGAAACACCTTCTCCAAAAATCAATAGGCTTCTATTTTTTAATAAAATCTCGGATGACTTTCGAAAAACCTCGATGTTTTTCGTCTTTGTATTTACACCATCTCTTTGCCGATAAATAGGGAGCATGTGGGCCGTCCAAAAAATAGGCCTCGTAAAAATATTAAAGACATCTGATCGGGTCATAAAGAAAACCACAGCACGGTTACACGAAGCTAAAAGCAAAGGGTCCATAAATGCAGCAGGGTGATTACTAACATAAATTGTCCTGCTAAATCTCTTCGGCTTATTGATAACCTTTATCCGTCGGAAATAAAACCTAAGCGTATAAACTAAGACTATGTACAATAAAAAGTAAAAAAATCGCATACGGAAGCAAAAATAAGAAACGAATTGGAATCAATTCACATAGTATATGCTGAAAACTTTTTAGGCTTCGAATATATTTACAGCTGCTAGGACTTAATTTTAACTAAATTTTAATTCTATGAAAAATTTAGGTCTGTTTTGTGGTGGCTTTTCTTCAGAGTTTGATATCTCCATGAAAAGCGCACAGACAATATTTGACCATTTCCCTAAGGCATATGATGTTTATAAAATTCAAGTGGTAAAAGGAGATTGGTTTTGCGAAATAAATGGCGAAAAAGGCATCTTTAATCGAAATAATGGAAGTATTCAATTCCAGAAAAATAAAATAAGCATTGAAACTGCTTTGATCTGTATTCATGGAGTTCCTGGTGAAAATGGTAAAATAGAAGCCTTACTTGACCTCATCGGAATCCCTTTCATAAACAGCAGTGCAAAGGCCTCTTCACTGACTTTTGACAAATACCTTTGTAATCAATTCCTAAACGCTCGAGGATTTAGAACGGCTAAATCTCAACTGATCACCAAGGATATCGCATTTAATGTAGACTCCCTTATCACCGAATTGAAACTTCCTTTTTTCGTGAAACCCACAGAGTCTGGTTCTAGTTTTGGGATTTCTAAAGTGAACAAGAAAGACGATCTATTACCCGCTATAGAGGTCGCCTTTAAGGAGGGGGACACCATCATTGCAGAATCCTTCTTAGATGGAATTGAATTGACTTGCGCTGTCTTTAGGTCCCCAGAAGGGCTAATAGCATTGCCCATAACACAAGTCTCAACAGACAATGACTTTTTCGATTATGATGCTAAATATAATGGTAAATCAAAAGAGGAAACACCAGCTAAGGTTTCAGCAGCACTTACAATTGATATTCAAAACACATCTAAAGAGATTTATAATGCGCTACAGCTGAAATCTGTTGCACGAATAGATTACATCGTAATAGGAAAACAACCCTTCGTTATAGAGGTCAATACGATCCCAGGATTCTCAAAAGCCAGTATTGTCCCTCAAATGCTTTCATGTCAAGGCATACCCTTAGATGAATTTTGGTCAATGGTCATTGATGTCGAGCTTAATAGCTAGCCATTGCATTAAAAATAACCTCCATTTTTTTGACTATTTGATAGCGGGGACCGTCGAAATTATTGACAATTATTGCAAAGGCTAGGTTTTTACCTGAATCGGATTTAACATAGCCTGAATATGCCTTTACATTGCTCAGTGTACCACTTTTAGCAAACATTCTTCCGGACGCCATTTGTGACCGACAAATATTCTTCAGGGTCCCTGTCTCGCCAGCAATAGCCAATGAAGACTTGAATTCATCATACAAAGTACTTTTATAGATATAGGCTAAAAGATTGCAAAAGTTTTGTGCTGAAACTGCATTTTTTCGTGATAAACCACTACCGTCCCTTAGTTTCATTCCATCTAAATTCACTTTATTCTGTAGGTTATCATAAAGCCCTTTAATTCCAGAAGTTGTGGATCCAAAACCCTTTTTCTCATAGCCGACTAGATTAAGAAGACCTTCAGCGAATAGATTCACACTATTTAAATTGGTGACATCAATGATGTCTTTTATTCGCTGTCCTTCATGCACAAATAATAAGGATAATGAGTCATAAGGAATCGGATCTAAACCAAGCGATCGAAATCCATAAGACTCACCAGCAACGTGAATGTTCGAATCCTTTAAAAACCTCGAAAATTCTTTTGCCAGCATATATTCTGGATCGTGCATGCTTCCTTTTACGGTGAAAACTTTTCGGTTTGAGGGCAGGCTTCCAATCCCAAAGCGATCTTGAGAATAAGGCGCACCAAATAAATAAGATTGATCATTACGGATATTCGCACTCTTGATAGAATGTCTGAATTTCAAATTCTCATCTAGAGGAAAGGTTTCTATAAGTTTTACTTTTCGACCAGGTGAAAAGGTCTGAAAATGGTACTTAACTGTATTGTCATGAAAATTAATCCCCGAAGCTCCTGCCCCATAATAATTACCCATATCAGACCAGTCCCAACCATCAGGAACTCCAGCATATCCAAAGCTAGACCCATCGGTTATGACAGAGTACTTAATTGAATGAATACCCATACCTCTCAAGGTATCCTTCCATAAATTCAAAAATTCAAATTGATCATCCTCGTTATGGAAGTATTTGCTTCCTAAGGTCACATCTCCTCCTCCACGGATAATTAAATTCCCCTGTAGCGCGCCACTTGAATCGATATAACCATCCGTATAAATGGACGTCGTGGGCCTGTAGTCCGAACCTAAAAGGTCTAAAGCCGAAAACGTACTAAATAATTTAGCCGTTGAGGCACACATCAATGTCTTATCACTGTTGATATTTGCGACTACAGAATCCTTATCCAAATCGACAATGAGAAGTGAAATACTAGCGTATTTATTTTCGGGCGATTGTTCAAACGCATTGGCTAGCTTCTGAATTGATATTTGCGCGAATAGCCCTGAACAACAATAAAGTAACGTTAGGACGGAAAAAAAACTATATTTTTGCATTGTATTTCTTTTAGACAAAAGAACTTCAAATAACATACCATTTTACGTTTTATAGATGTCTTTTTTCAACAGAACACATTTAAAACGAAAAAAATGCGAAATAATGGGCGTGAAGAAAAAAATTAAAATCCTTAGGATTATAAACCGCTTTAACATCGGAGGCCCAACCTATAACGCGACTTTTCTCACCAAATTCATGTCTGATGAATTTGAGACCCTTCTTATCGGGGGGCTACCAGAGGAAAACGAGGCGAATTCATTACACATACTCAAAGCGTATGGCGTAGAACCCCTTTTGATTCCTGAATTGAAAAGAGAGCCCAATTTAAAAAGTGATCGCTTGGCCTTAAAAAAGATCAAAACAATTATTCAAGAATTCAAACCTGACATTGTGCATACCCACGCATCAAAGGCTGGAGCCATTGGTCGAAAGGCTGCATTCAGCTGTAATGTACCTGTGGTTTTGCATACCTTTCATGGGCACGTTTTTCACTCCTATTTTGGGAAAATAAAAACCTCCATCTTTAAAAACATCGAACGATATCTAGCAAAGAGATCAACAGGAATCATAGCGATTTCGAGTTTACAAAAGAATGAGTTATGTGAAGAGCATAAAATCACCACATCAAAAAAAATAGAGGTCATCCCCCTTGGTTTTGATTTACAAAAGTTTCAGGATAATTATCCTGAAAATAGGATTGACGTCAGAAAAGAACACGACATAAGTGAGGACACCATAGCCATTTGTATTACTGGACGATTAGCTCCTGTAAAAGATCATTTTTTCTTTTTGGATGTCATTGAAGAACTTGTGACCCTAACGGATCGGAAAATCAAAATTTTCATTGTTGGTGATGGAGAATTACGCACAGAAATTAATACAAGAGTGGGCCTTCTTCAAAAGAAAGGCGTCAATATCGTGATGACCTCATGGGTTTTTGATATTTCAAGATTTAACGCAGGAATGGACATCATGTGTTTAACTTCAAAAAACGAAGGAACTCCTGTAAGTCTTATAGAGGCGCAGGCTTCAAACTTGCCCGTTATTTCAACAGATGTAGGTGGTGTTTCGGATATTGTCTCCCAAAATGAAACCGGTTTCATTATTTCTCGTAAGGATAAAAGAGAATTCGTCAAAAAGCTAAAAACATTAGTAGAAGACGACGAATTACGGAACAAAATGAAAACCAAAGGATGGGAGCACGTTCATTTAAAATTCAGTTACAAGCGTCTAGCCTCAGACATGGAGAGCTATTACAAAAAACTTTTAAATCAGCTCGACTAATGCGGTTTTCAAAAACTTTGCTTTTTGCGATTATTCCTGCTTTATTATTTTTGAGTTCGTGCGCGAACATCAATAGTAATATTCTTTTTAAAATACCCAAAGGTGACAAATTCGTTTTTGATTCCATTCCGCTTACACCGAATGAAGACTACAAACTAGGAACCGGGGATCGATTTAATTTTATTTTCGGTACAAATAAAGGTGAGAAAATAATTTTCAGCCAATCAGGTGTTTCAGCAGAGAACATAATGGTAATAATAATAATAATAATCAGGCTAATTCTCAATTAGCCATGCGAACCTCATACTTGATTCGACAAGATGGAATGGCGAATCTCCCTCTCCTTGGGCCTATTGATATTTCGGGAAAGACGATTGTGGAAGCCGAGAACTTTTTGGTGGAATTACTCTCTAAGAATTATTTAAATCCTTTTGTACAAATATCACTTACGAATCAACGTGTAATTATTTTTCCAGGAAAAGGCGATGCACAAGTTATTTACTTGCGAAACACAAATACAAGTTTACTGGAGGCAATAGCTATGGCAGGTGGCATTAATGCATCGGGGAAATCAAATTCAATAAAATTAATGCGTAAGACATCAAAAGGAAGAGAGATTTATATAATCGACCTCTCGACTATTTCTGGACTCCAGGAAGCTGAAATGATCGTACAAAGTAACGACTACATCTATGTTGATTTCAAACCAAGAATTGCATCCTCTTTTCTTTATGAAATAACCCCATGGTTAAGTGTTTTAACAACAGCTCTATTAACATTCAATATATTTTATCCTAATTAATTTGGAAGATAAAGACCGAAATAAAACAGCTTTAAATACGGAATTCGATTCACGTATATTAGCTACAGTCTTAAAAAGACACTGGTATGTGCCCTGTTCTGTATATCAGCATGTTTTTCAATTATGGCGTTCTTTTATATTCGTTATACAAAACCTGTATATCGATCGAATACCATTATTCAAATTATTCAAGATGACCAAACAAGTAGGGTCTTAGGTACAGCAAGCATAGGAATAGATAAAAACATTCTTTCAAAAGAAGTTGAACTACTAAAGTCAGATGTTTTGTTTACTCAAGCGATTCAGTCCTTAAATATGGAAACAAGTATTTTTGCGGAAGGAGAAGTATTAACAAAGGACCTTTATAGAACTGCACCTTTTGAAATTCTTATTTATAGTTTATTTGACTCCACCTTGATAGGAAAAAGAATCGATTTAAAAATATCTAAAAAAAATTCGATTGAATTAAAAATCGATGAAAAAACGATCGGAAAAGGAAAACTAAACAAACATATCAAAAACCACAAATTTGATATTTATATTAGGACTTTAAATGGTAATAACGCATCCGAGTTAATTAAAGAGAGCGATATCTATTTCACGATTAATAACGCAAAAGTTTTAACAAGAAAATTAAAGGACAACTTGAAAATAAGTATTCTTGATGAGGATGCAAAAACAATCGAAGTCTCATATGAATACTTCAACCCGCGTTTGTGCTACGACATCGTAAATGGAGTGATCAATGAATATTTATCTTGGGAGCGTGACAGCAAGCAGAATAGCGCAAACAAAACAATTGAATTTATTGATACTCAATTGGATTCATTAGCAATAATCCTTAAAATGTCAAAGGATAGTTTGAATGATTACCAAAAACGAGTCAAAATCTTAAACCCAGAAACTTATGGCGATCAACTATCCTCTAATATTAATGATTTAACATCTAAAGTTTTAGCTATTGATGAAGAGTTATTTACTGCAAGAGTAATTCATCAAAAAATAAAAAACAATCCAAATCGTCTTCAAATCTATCGGCTCATTCCGGAAATGATTGGAAAAAAAAGTTTTGAGGGTACTATTTTAAACCAAATTGAAGATTTAAATTCCCTTTTGGAAAGAAAAGATGATCTTTTACGTGAGGTTACTAACGAAAATGTACAGGTCATTTTAATCAATGAGCGTCTTAAGAATCGCATCTTCCATAAGAAAAAGTATGGATGTCGTTGAAGAGCGCTTAATGAATGATCGAAGGATCTTACAAGATAAAATCAATGCAATATTTTAATAACCGACGCGGCCTTCCTGAAAAAAAAATGAGTATGACCGTTTAAAACAAATGGAAGGTATAAACAACAAATACTTCTCCTTATATACTGCGAAAAAGATTGAATTTAAATTATTTAATGCCGGTTACTCTACATCAAACCGTATTTTAACATCTCCTTACTACGCCGATACACCTATTAGCCCTAATCATTCATTGATTTATTTACTTTATTGCACCATAGGATTTATTATAGGCTTTGGACTTATCGCACTTCGGTATTTGACCTACAATGATATTATAAGTGTTTCTGATCTAGAAAAATTACTACCTGAAAGCACCAGTATACTTGGAGCTGTTCCCCTTTATAAAAAGAAAATGAAATACTCCGAGGTTGTTGTGACAGAATCCTCAAAATCGAGAATTGCAGAAGCCATAAGGTCTATTAGGTCAAATATGAGTTTCGTAAACAAAAATGCCAAAGTCATTGCCATTTCTTCTTCAATTTCTGGAGAGGGGAAAACTTTTGTGATTCTGAACCTTGCCGGCATGATTGCCGCCAATGGTAAAAAAACTGTAGTATTAGATCTCGATTTAAGAAAGCCCAAGATTCATCATGGATTCAACGCTGAAAACAATGATGGAATGAGTAACCTTATTTCAGGCCTGGTTACCTTAGAAGAAGTGATTAAGCCATCTGACATACCGAATCTTGACTTTATTACTGCTGGCCCTATACCTCCAAATCCGTCAGAGTTAATCCAAAGTAAAGCCTTAGAAGATGTTATTTTAGGACTGAGAGAAAAATATGACATCATCATGATTGACAATCCGCCAGTCGGAATCGTTTCTGATGGAATAAAAATGCTATCCGAGGCAGATATCCCTCTTTATGTTTTCAAAGCGAATTATTCAAAAAGAGTTTTTGTCAATCGCGTGGAAGAACTAATAGAAGTACAAAAAATTAAAAAATTAAATATTATTTTAAACGGTATTGAATCGAGCAGAGGAGGTTATGGATATGGGTATGGGTATGGTATGGTATGGGTATGGATATGGGTATGGGTATGGGTACGGAGCAAAATACGCCAATGGTGAAGAAGGTTATTATACAGATGATGAAATAGAGGTCCCATGAGTTTAAAAAATTAATAAATACAACTTTTTCGAAATGGTGGAAGAAAAAATAGATATTAATGGGCTCGTTTTGATGAAACCCTCGATATTTAATGATGAGAGAGGTGCTTTTTTCGAATCCTACAATAAATTAAAATACGACACTCTTATAGATGGTCCTATTGATTTTATGCAAGATAATATTTCAATTTCCAAAAAAAATGTCTTGCGAGGTTTACATTTTCAAAAACATCCAATGTCACAGGGAAAACTAGTGCAAGTTATCAAAGGAAGTGTGCTCGATATCGCTGTAGATCTTCGTAAAACATCTCCAACTTATGGAGAACATTATAAAGTAGAACTCAACGATAAAAACAAATTTCAGTTATGGATACCTGAGGGCTTTGCACACGGTTTCGTAACGCTACAAGACGACACTATTTTTTCTTACAAATGCACGAATTTGTATTCTAAAGATGATGAAATGGATCTTTTATGGAACGACCCATTACTTAATATAGATTGGGGAATAGAATCTCCTATTTTATCTCATAAAGACAAATCAGCAATGAATTTTAGAGATTTTAATTACACCTTTTAAATAATTATGATTAGCTACATCAACATATTAATCTTTATTTTGGGAGGCACTTTGGTATCATTGCTCTCCAATAAATTATTATTGCGTTTTTCTCAGAGTCTTGGAATACGAAATAAAAATGATGTTACTGTTCGATGGAGTAACCAGTCAAAGCCATCTCTAGGTGGGATTGGGTTGTTTCTTGGGTTTCTTTTTGCAACGTTTTTATATCTTATACTTGAGCCAGACATCAATGTCTTTGGAAACATTGAGTTTATTGGATTGTTCTTTTCTGCCAGCTTGGCATTTTCTATGGGACTGGCTGATGACGCTTATGACACCAAACCTCTATTTAAATTATTTGTCCAGTTGTCATGTGGATTGTTCCTAGTGCTCTCGGGAACAAGTATTGACCTATTTCATCATGTTGTTTTGGATAGCATCACTACTGTAGTTTGGGTTGTCATCTTAATGAACTCATTGAACATGCTAGATAATATGGATGGAATCACAGCAACAACGGTCTTGTTTGCACTTTTAGCTTGTTTGGTTTCTGCAATGCTTGTCGGCGATTCAAATCAATTGTATTGGTTGTATATTCTTGTTGCTGTAATTGGATCTGTATTAGGGTTTTTACGTTATAATATTAATCCTGCTAAAATGTTTATGGGTGATGCCGGCAGTCAGTTTATTGGACTTTTCGTTGCCTTTTTCACTATTAAATTCCTCTGGAATCTTGGGTCAATTACCCAATCCCATTCATGGATAAGTTTAATTCTTGCCCTTACCGCACTTACCCCTGCCGCTGCCGATACCTTAACAGTTGTCATTAATAGATTAAGGTCTCGGAAATCTCCAATGTTAGGCGGGAAAGACCATACCACTCACCATCTGGTTTATGCTGGATATAAAGATCGACAGGTATGGATAATCTTTAGTTTTATTGGATTTGTTTCTTTTTTACTTTCAGTTGCGATTATATATTTGGTACTCATCAGTCGATTGCAAGAAATCATGATTTTTCTTTTATATTTCATCGCTGTCTTTCTCATCCTTTACAGGTATACAATTAAATATAAACGCTCGACTTAACAACTCACTCTTTTCAAGCTAATTTCTCTTATTGAGAACAAATATTGTTGGATTTCTGTTTTCTTTGTATTCAATCCACTAATAAGCTAAGTGTCACTAAAAAATAGTATAGAAATCTACGGAGCGAAAGAACATAATCTAAAAAATGTTGACCTCGTTATTCCAAGAAACAATCTCGTCGTTTTCACGGGGCTCAGTGGTAGTGGAAAATCCTCACTTGCCTTTGACACACTTTTTGCTGAAGGACAGCGTCGCTATATAGAAACATTTTCTTCCTATGCAAGGCAATTCATTGGAGGAATGGAGCGGCCTGATGTGGATAAAATAGAAGGGCTCTCCCCCGTCATATCCATTGAACAAAAAACAGTATCCAAATCCCCTAGGTCCACAGTTGGAACGATTACAGAGCTATATGACTTTCTCAGGTTGTTATTCGCCCGAGTTTCAACAGCCTATTCTTTCGAAACTGGTGAAAAAATGGTCCGGTACGCTGATGATCAATTATCCGAACTTATAAAAACATCGTATGAGGGGCAGAAAATTGCAATTCTAGCGTCAAAAATTCGAGCCAGAAAAGGACATTATAGAGAATTATTTGAACAGATTTTAAAATTGGGTTATACAAAAGTTCGAGTGGACGGTGAGATAAAAGAAATCCTACCCGGAATGAAACTTGATCGTTATAAAGTTCATGATATTGAAATTGTAATAGACCGGTTTGCTGTCAATGATGTTGATTACAAGAGAATCTCGGATTCTGTGACCAATTCATTTAGTATCGGTGATGATTTTTTAATCATCTATAACTACAGTAATGAAGAGGCAAGGAAATTTAGCCGTAAGTTCATTTGTCCAACGTCTGGAATAAGCTACCCAGATCCGGAGCCAAACTTATTTTCATTTAACTCACCATATGGAGCTTGCCCTGAGTGTTCAGGTATCGGAACGGTAAAGATAGCAGACAAAAAAAAGGTGATTCCAAATGTCAATAAAACCATCTATGAAGGAGGGATTGAACCCCTCGGGAAATACAAGAAAAATTGGATCTTTCAAGAAATAGAAAGGATTTTGGAACATGCAAAATATGGACTAAAAACCCCTATTAACAAACTCGATGAAGTTACACTTTCCTTACTTTTGAATGGGAGCAACGCTTTTGATGGCCTAAATCAAAATACAATTTCATTTGAGGGTATACTTCCATTTCTCAAACGACATGCACAGAATAGCTCCAAAAAAATTGAACGTTGGGCGCAAGGTTATACAACAACTGAGGTTTGTCCAAACTGCCAAGGATCAAGACTCAAAAAAGAAGCCCAATATTTCAAAATAAATAACAAACATATCGCTGAGTTAAGCAATATGGGACTCGATCAACTGAAGGATTGGTTAACTAACATTGAAGAGAATTTAAGTGCTACAGAACAAACAATAGCTAAAGAGCTACTTAAAGAAATCCGAGTAAGGCTTGATTTTATTTTAGATGTGGGCTTAGGATACCTTTCATTGAATCGCCCGTCAAAATCCCTGTCAGGCGGAGAGGCCCAACGTATTCGACTCGCTACACAAATTGGTACAGAACTGATTAACGTGTGTTATATCTTTGATGAACCATCGATCGGACTGCATCAAAGAGACAATAAGAAGCTTATTAAATCACTTCAGAAATTAAAATCCAATGGGAATTCAGTCATTGTTGTGGAGCACGATAAAGAAATAATGGAGTCAGCAGATTTCATTGTTGACATTGGCCCAGGAGCTGGAGTAAATGGTGGGGAAATTGTAAGTAAAGGGGATTATGCAACCGTGCTGAAGTCAAACTCTTTAACCGCTCAATATCTAAATGGAGAGAGAAAAATTGAGCTCCCGAGTAAATTAAGGCCCGGGAATGGTAAAACCCTTGAATTAATTGGTGCAACCGGGAACAATCTAAAATCTGTAAAGATTAAAATAAAGCTTGGAACACTGACCTGCATCAGCGGAGTTAGTGGCAGTGGGAAATCAACTTTAATTAATCAGACACTCGTACCTATTCTATTTGAACACATATACAACGGTGTTCGAAAACCACTTTCGTATACAAAGGTGAAAGGTTTAGAGCACATAGATAAGGTTGTGGAAATCGATCAAAATCCAATTGGAAGAACGCCGCGATCGAATCCAGCAACATACACCAAGATCTTTGACGAAGTAAGACAGTTATTTTCCAACTTACCCGAAGCACTTATTCGAGGCTATAAACCGGGGAGGTTTTCTTTCAATGTCTCAGGAGGGAAATGCGAAACCTGTAATGGAGGTGGAATGAAGTTAATTGAAATGAATTTTTTACCTGATGTACACGTTGAATGTGAGACTTGTCACGGAAAAAGATACAACTCAGAAACTTTACAAGTTAAATACAAAAGTAAGTCCATTTCTGATGTGCTTAACATGACCATTGAGCAAGCTTTTGATTTCTTCGAAGCACACCCTAAGATCAAACAAAAAATAGGTACTCTATTGCGTGTAGGGCTTGGATATATTAAATTAGGACAATCTTCAACAACGCTTTCTGGTGGTGAAGCCCAACGAATCAAGTTAGCAAGCGAGCTTTCAAAAAAATCAACAGGTCAAACTATATATATTTTAGATGAACCTTCGACAGGCCTACACTTCGAAGACATCAAACAACTATTGTCCGTTTTAAATGCTTTGGTTGACGAGGGTAACACGGTTCTAATTATCGAACATAATTTGGATATCATTAAAGTATCGGATCAAATCATTGACATCGGTCCAGAAGGTGGGGACTTAGGAGGAGAAGTTCTTTTCTGTGGCACACCTCAACAGCTCGTGAAGAAGGCCACTCACATATCATATACCGCGAAATATCTAAAAAAAGAGCTTTAAGACATAATTCGATGGGATAAAATGACCCTTCATTAAATATTTAAATTAATTTTGCGCTAGTTAAAAGACTTTAAAAAAAACATTATGGCTTTAGAAATAACAGATGCAAACTTTGAAGAAATAGTACTTAAAATCAGAAAAGCCAGCAGTGGTAGATTTCTGGGCAGAATGGTGCGGTCCTTGTCGTATGGTTGGTCCACATGATGAGTGAACTGTCTAAAGAATACGACGGAAAAGCTGCTTGTCGGAAAAGTAAATGTTGACCAGAATGCAAATGTCTCCGCTCAATTCGGCGTTAGAAGCATACCTACTGTACTATTCATTAAGAACGGTGTAGTTGTTGACAAATCAGTTGGAGCTGTTCCAAAAGCAACATTAGCGGCAAAACTTGAGGCTCTTTTATAAATATTTTAACTTCTTTTGGGGGTAGCTTGACCAATTCAACTATACCCCCATTCTGCAAATAACCACTCATTTTGAGTAATCAGTATTTATGAATAACTTTTATAGAAGGATTTTATATTACGGAATTGGCTTTGGAATTGGTCTTCTTTTCGTTTTCTTTTTCTTCAACAACCGAGGCTGCTCTTGGCTTCCGGAAAATAGAGTAAAAGAAATGATTATAAGTCGGATTGTTTTTATCTCCGATACAAACCTTGCCGTTTTAAAGAATTTAGGCATTCAAGAAAGCAGAAATATCAAAATATTTAGAAGATGCCGATGTTGATTTTTCAAAGAGTAAAAAGAGAGAGAATCCAAAAATATATCACCTAGAAGGACCTACAAAATCAAAGGAGAATTTCGTAGCACAGGTCGTTCTATATGAGGATGCTTTCATCTGTGAATTGCTGCCCAATCAATTTTCTTCTCAAAATGCAAGCCCCTCTAAAAAAGGATTAGGCACACCAGTACATTATCCCTCCAAAAAAAATCTATTTTATTCTGACAGCAGCGCGCATACTAATTGTCAAAGAAAAGCGTTAGGTATTGAAGAGGATAGTACTTTGTACAGACTTTTTATTGAAAATGGTAGAATAAATATTTTAAACTCAGATTTGGCTAAATCCCCTAAACCTGTACATTCTATAGTTTTAAGAACGGGGTCTGGACGAGAAGCAAACTTTTTTTCGACCTACTTTAAAGAAAAGGCAAGGATCTACAAATTCGTCTATATCGAAGACCTTTGTCCATAGCAATGAACGACGCTCTAAGCGTCTAAAGTAAGTTAATAATTAAAGTTTATTTTTAGGGGGGCTTCCCATCTACCTTTGACTGATTATTTAATTTGGAAATCATGCTATTAAACAACTCACTTTTTATACTTTTGAAATATGGAGTTTTCAGCTGAACAAATTGCCGATATTCTTAATGGAGAAATTCAAGGAGATTCGCAATCTATGGTCAATGATTTGGCTAAAATTGAAGAGGGACAAAAAGGAACGCTAAGTTTCTTGTCAAACCCGAAGTATGAAGAATACATCTATACCACATCTTCAAGTATTTGTATCGTAAATAAATCCTTTATTCCGGGTAAAGATTTACCACCAAACTTGACACTGATAAAAGTTGAGGATGCTTATTCTTGTTTTGCAAAACTTCTTGAACTTTATGGAAACCTATACGAGAAAGAGATTGGTGTCGAAAAACCTGCCCATATTAACGAAACAGCGAAAATAGGAGAATCCGTACATATTGGAGCTTTTGCATATATTGGTAAAAACGCTGTTATAGGCAATAACGTAATTATCTATCCAAACACCTATATCGGAGAAAATGTCAGCATCGCGGATGGAACTAAAATCTATCCTAATGTAAGTATCTACCATGACTGCAAAGTTGGAAGAAATTGTATTATTCACGCCGGAAGTGTAATCGGTTCCGATGGTTTTGGTTTTGCTCCAGACGAGAAAGGGAAATTTCAAAAAATCCCTCAAATAGGTAATGTTGTTCTTGAGGATGATGTCGAATTAGGATCAAACGTATCTATAGACCGTGCAACGATGGGGTCCACATTCATTCGAAAAGGAGTGAAAATTGATAACCTCTGTCAAATCGCTCATAATGTTGATGTTGATGAAGACTCAGCTATGGCAGCACAAGTAGGTATCGCAGGATCGACTAAAATTGGCAAGAATGTATTAATTGGAGGCCAAGCGGGTATTAGTGGACACATTAAAATTGCCGACCAAACAAAAATAGTAGCCCAATCTGGAATTCCATCAAGCATTAAAAAAGCACAAACACTCATGGGATCTCCGGGAATTCCACTAGATGACTTTAAGAGATCCTATTTCGGGTTCAGAAAACTACCTGGATTACTTAAAAGGGTCCAAGAATTAGAAGAAAAAATTGAAGCGTTAACAAAAGAATAAATTAATGTCCGAGAAACAGAGAACCCTAAAAGGAATTGTAAAACTCAGAGGAATAGGTCTACACACGGGTGTAGAAGCAAATCTTGAAATTCATCCGGCCCCGGCCAACCATGGTTACAAATTCCAACGAGTTGACCTAGGAAGGCGTAAGCCTATAATCAACGCAGACTGTAGACATGGTTGTAGTCAACAGAAAGAGGAACGACACTCGAGCAAAACAATGGACGGCCGTGTCTACACTACCGAGCATGTCCTAGCAGCGATTGTACGGCTGTCAGGTAGATAATGCTCAGATTATCAAATTAGATGGCCCAGAAATCCCAATTATGGATGGAAGCTCATTAAAATTCGTAGAGGCAATAGAAGCTATTGGTTATGAAGAACAGAACGCTGAACGACTTTATTTTGAATTAACAGAGAACATTCCATGGGAAGATGAGGAGAATGGCATCGAATTCTTAGCCGTTCCAGACGATGAACTACAGAGCTAACGGTGATGGTGGACTACCAATTCACCTGCGCTTGGGTACACAACACGCATGCCAGTATGTATAATATCGGATGAATTTAACGGCGAGATTGCTCCAATGTAGAACTTTTGTATTCCTGCGAAGAATTAGAAGTATTGAGCAAAGAATAACTTAATTAAGGGTGGAGATCCGTGACGATGCGATTGCCTGTCTATGGGGAAACGAACGGAGCAATTTCACAGGAGGAGCTCACCAAGTTGGCAAAATCAGTGGGAAAAGAAGACTTAGAAAGTAACGGTAGAGGGTAATAGGCGTCTTGAATAGCACAAAGCTGCAGTATGAAAATGAACCAGCCCGTCACATAAGCTACTAGATATAGTATGGGAGATCTTAGCGCTCGATGGGAAGGCCTTTAATCAAGGCGCACATATTTTAGCTGCACGACCAGGGCACTACGGGAAACGTAAGATTTGCTAAAGTGCTTAAAAGAGCATACATGAAAACAACAAGCAGAAAGCACCAAGGTAAATCCTTTGATCTTGACCAACAGAAGCCTGTGTACGATATCAATGCTATCGCAAAAATGCTACCTCACATCGTTTCCCATTTCTCATGGTAGACAAGATCATGGAGCTGACCGAAGATACAATTGTGGGGCGTGAAGAACATCACGATGAATGAGCCAGTATTCACTGGGCACTTTCCAGGAAACCCTGTTTTTCCGGGGGTTCTTCAGGTTGAAGGCATGGCTCAAGTAGGAGGGATTTTTGCATTAAGTAAAGTGGAAGACCCTCACCTCTACTCCACTTATTTCATGAAAATAAATAACGTGAAATTCAAACAAAAAGTGCTTCCGGGAGATTCCATTGTTTTTGAATTGAAACTTATGTCCGCCATTCGACGTGGACTTGTAGAAATGGCAGGTATCGCATATGTCAACGGTAAAATTGTTGCAGAAGCAGAAATGCTAGCCCAAGTCATAAAAGATAAAGAAGCCTAATGAATATTAGCCCATTAGCATCAGTTCACCCAAAAGCAGAACTTGGAGAAAGTGTCTCGATCGATCCATTTGCACATATCCATGAAGATGTAATAATTGGAGAAGGAACTAAAATTCATTCGAATGTTGTGCTATACCCCGGAACCCGGATAGGTAAGAATTGCGAAATTTTTCCGGGTGCCGTAATTGGAGTTATTCCTCAAGATTTAAAATTCGGAGGTGAATATACTATTGTAGAAATCGGTGACCATACTGTCATTAGGGAATGTGTAACCATTCATCGTGGGACGAACGATAAAATGGCCACAAAAATAGGATCACATTGTCTCCTTATGACCTATGTTCACATAGCACACGACTGCACCATCGGAGATCACGTGATTTTAGCTAGCTACACTGGACTATCCGGTCATGTACAAATCGATGACTATGCGATTTTGGAAGGAAAAGTGGCAGCCCAACAATTCACCCATATTGGTAAACATACCTTTATTGGTGGTGCCTCACTCATCCGTAAAAATATCCCACCCTATGTCAAGGCAGCACGAGAACCTTTGACATTTGCCGGAGTTAACTCTGTTGGACTGAGACGCAGAGGTTTCTCAGAAGAAACTGTTCGTGAAATCGAAGATTTGTATAGGATACTATACATTCAACACAGCAATATCTCAAAAGGAATTGAAGCGATAAAAGAAAACATCCCTGAAAGTGCCATAAGAAATGAAATCCTTGATTTCATAGGCGCTTCAGACAAAGGCGTGATCCGCGGAATGATTTAAAATGTTTAAAAGAGGAGATAAAATTGATCTAGAAATTACTGACTTCGCATTTGGAGGCAAAGGAATTTCCAAAATAACATCTGATAACCAGAGAACAGTAGTATTCGTTCCCAACACCTATCCTGGACAAAAAGTTCATGTCATCATTTCTGCCAAAAAGAAGAAGCACTACGAAGCTAAATTACTCGATATTATAGAACGGTCTCCAGTTGAACAGATAAATGAATATCAGCAAATATCGGGAGCACCTTACATTTATGTCCCGATTAAAGAACAAGAACTTGTCAAAAAAGAATCGACTCTTGACACCTTCAGAAGACTATCAGGTATTCAAAATATCAACGACATCTTTGATGAATTTATTTCTGCACCAGATCATTTCTATTACAGGAATAAAATGGAATATAGCTTTTCATCCATTGAACATTGTCTAGCGACTGATTCAGAAAAAGACGATGCCTTTGCTTTAGGTTTTAAGCGCAGAGGAACATGGTGGAAGGTAGAAAGCTTAAACAAGGCATCTGGTCTATTTGATCAAGAATGGGAAAATAAATTAAAAGAGGTCAGAAGCTTTTTAGAAGGAACTCATTTAAAGGCATGGCACCCTCCGAAGAAAACTGGATTTTTCAGACATTTAGTTGTTCGGAAATCATTCGCTTCAAACCAACTTCTTGTGAACTTAGTAACTGCCTCTGAAGACTTGAAGGATTTTGATTTACTTGCATTTGCCAATTTCATTAAAGAATTAATGGGGAATCGAATTGCGGGTCTTTTGCATACGATTAACGATAATGTAGCAGATCGTGCCAAAATTGAAAACGGACAAAGTACGCTTCTTTTTGGAGATGATATTATTGAAGAAGAATTACTTGGGTTGAAGTTTCAAATGAGAATGGAGAGTTTCTTTCAAACAAACCCGAAATGCGCTGAACGTCTATATAACAAAGCTTTAGACTATGTGTTCGAGCAAGACATCCGCGAAGACAAAGTCGTTATGGACTTATTCTGTGGTACAGGAACCATTGCCCAACTCATGGCAAAACGAAATTCAAAAGTTTCAATTATAGGAGTAGACATTGTCCCTGAAGCCATTGAAGATGCTAATAAAAACGCGATCAGTAATGGGATATTAAATACCCAGTTTTTTGCCGCAGATGTTGGTAAGTTTTTAAAATTCAACCCGAAATACAAAGGAAAGATAGACACCTTAGTTCTTGATCCACCTCGTGCTGGTATTGCTCCAAAAACACTTCTGAAGGTTATTGATTTAGGTGCCACAAACATTGTCTATATATCTTGTAATCCCTCCACACAAGCGCGAGATGCCTCTGCACTTTTAGATGCAGGATATGTTTTGGATAAATATAGCTTGGTCGATCAATTTCCGCATACGGGTCACATTGAATCCATCGCAAAATTCACAAAAAAATGAAAGTAGAGCTTATCTCCATTGGCGATGAATTACTAATCGGACAAACGATTAATACCAATGCCTCTTGGCTTGGTGAAAAACTATCCAAGGCCGGAGCAGACATTCTAAGAACGGTTGCTATAAGCGATAAAAAAGAAGAAATAATCGCAAGTCTTGACAATATCAATTCCAATACGGATTGCATTATTATTACGGGTGGTTTGGGGCCAACAAAAGATGATATTACAAAGTACACTTTGAGTGCTTACTTTGGTAGTGCCTTAAAACAAGACCCACATACTTTGGGTAAAATTGAAGCATTTTTCGCACAAAGAGAAAGGCCTATGCTTAAATCTAATTACAAGCAGGCTGAACTTCCTATTGATTGCATTATTTTAGAAAATGATTATGGCACCGCTGCAGGAATGTGGTTTGAAAAAAACAATAAAATTTATATAAGCTTACCTGGAGTACCTTATGAAATGCAAGGGATTATGGAAGAACAAGCCATACCCATGCTCAAGAAGCATTTTAAGCTCGAGTCTCTTTACCACAAAACTGCATTAACACAGGGATTAGGTGAGTCTTTTCTTGCAGAAAAGATAGCAAATTGGGAAGCAAAAGTCTATTCTAATAATTTCTCATTGGCGTATTTACCTTCTCCGGGCATCGTTAAACTTAGAATATCCTCTACAAAGGGTATTGGTGATGAAAATAAAATAAATCAACTATTTATTGAACTAGAAAATGAAATCCCCGAACATTTTTTTGGTTATGACAAAGACACCTTGCCTTCGGTTATTGGCAAACATCTGATCGATAAAAATCTGACAATTGGTACTGTCGAAAGCTGCACATCAGGTTTACTGGCTAGTCAAATAAGTAGTATTCCGGGCGCATCTTCTTATTACCTCGGGGCGCTACTTACCTATTCTTATAAGTTAAAGTCTACCTTAGCTAAGGTGCCTTCAGTGCTAATAATAAAATATGGCGCAGTGAGTGAAGAGGTAGCAATAGAAATGGCGAAAAATGGACGCGTAATTCTTGGGGCTGACATCTGCATCTCCACAACTGGAATTGCTGGCCCAGCAGGTGGGACAGACACAAAGCCTGTCGGCCTTGTCTGGATTGCAATTGCAACAAAGGATGGTGTCATCACGAAAAAACATCAATTCTCTAATAACAGGGAGCGCAATTTAAAAATGACGGTGTTAAGTGCGCTAAACCTATTAAGAATTCAGCTTCATAAATAAGACTAACGCCTACTTCTTTCCTTCAAGCTTATAGGTGTATTGCACAGAAATCGTTCTTGGTGATTCAATTTTAAGGGGCCTCAAGGAATAAGTCCGATTTAAAATATTACTCCCGATCAAGGCAAGTTTATGTGAAGCTGAAAAGCTGAATGATACTCGTGCATCAAAAATCCAATTTCCAAAACGGTGATTCTCAAAATAATTCATATACTGGATGTCCTGAAGGTATTGCTGATCAACTGTAAACTCCTCAAACTCTTTGATAATCTTATCCATGTTTACCATTTTTGAAAAGTATTTTGCGCTGGCACCAATTGAAAATTTCTTTTTCCAAGAATATTCAATATCCATTTTGGCGTTATGTAAAAAACGATATTTCAAAATTCCCTCAGAGGGATCTAAGGATGTAGAATTATAACTGAATTCTCGTTGATTCGAATCAATGGCATAAACATAATCAGGTGTTAAAGTCTTAGGAACTATATAATTATACCCCAAAAGAAAGCTCATTTTATGGTGCTTTTTAAACTCTGCAAATCCCGCAAAAGAGGCATCGATTCCAACGACCCGGGAATCCCCTGTATTTAGAAACATAAAACCGGCACTTGACCCCATGGCTTGAACATTAGTGAGCTCATTCCAAATACCAAACATATACTCAATTGTGTTCTGGTATTCCTGCCAAAAACCTGCAAAATCTAGGTAACCATAGATCCCACCAATCTTTACACCTTGTTTGATTCCAATTTCTGCATTCCAGCTACTTTCTGGGAGTAAGTTTTGATTTGGGAATACACCAAAATTGCCAACACCTGTGCGAATGAAACGCTCGGTAATTGTTGGGAATCGATACCCTTGACCATAGGATGCTCTGAGATAGGTCTCTTGATATATTTTCAGACTTGAACCTGCACGAAAAATAGGCTTCAAGGCCGTGATCGAATCATTTAATTGAAAATATTCCAAACGGCCTCCGACAGATAAGTTCAAAATATTTTTAAGTTTTGTTTCCATTTGAGAATAGGCTGAAACATTAAATATTCTATTATTTGGTGTACCCGAACCGATATAAATATTCGCAAAGGAATTCGTGTAAGTAGAGGTTAAACCACCTACAAATTCTAGATTTTTAAACTCCTTATATTTCTTTTTAAACATATAATCGCCATAATATGTAGTCGCTTTATTAGACTGATTGGCGCTCATCTCATTGTCTGCGCGTAATATTCGACCGCGCAAATAATGCTTGCCATTACTTTGGGTAAATAAATTCACAAACGGGTCTAAGTTAAAGATGAACTGATCCTGTAAGAATATTGCACCTGGGTAAGCCCTAAAGAGCCCTGAAGAATCATTTAACCATGCCAATGGCATGTTCGTATGCATCTTCATGAAATTACCGTTCATACCGTAGTTTAAACCCTTTATTTTTTTTGATCGATATCTCACATTGAAATTCACCCTGGCTCGTTTAGAAACTAAATCATTTTCTGAGAAGTTGGTAATCGTATCAGGAAAAACTGTAGCTACTAGAGAATCTGTTATTGGTGGTCCGATATATCCATGGTCATAATTAATATTCCCCCCAATAACGACATCTAAATTCCCGAACATCTGAGAATGAAGGAAGTTAGCACCAACGATGATAGGTGCTTGTAACGACCAATTTGCATTAGGGTCGCTTGGTCTTGAATAAATACCACTATATACATTGATTTTAGTTTTTGGTTTGGCAGATGGATATGCCGTACGTATGTTAATTGATCCTGAAAGTGCAGAACTGCCTGACAAGACAGAGGCGGCACCTTTAATGACTTCAATCTGACTAATGTTTTCAACTGGTATAAACCCCCACTCTGGCCTGCCGGCATCCCCAGAAAGCATAGGCATGTCATCGACAATAACGGCTACTTTTGAACCTACACCAAAAGTAAAACCGCTTCCCCCGCGTATTTGAGGTTCTCCATCTAAAATATTTAAACCTGGAGTTTGATCTAAAGCAGTCTCAATACTCCGGGTGTTCTTATTTTCTATGAGCTCTGGTTTCAACACAATCATTGAGACTGTTTGCTCCTCTATGGGTTTGTCAAATTTACCCACTTTAACATCAACTTGTTGGAATTCTTTTATGTACGAGTAGAGCGTGAAATTCACCTCCTTTATTTCATTTTCTTTGAGCCGAAAAGATATTGTATCGGATTTCATACCTGTGTATCTACAGATCAGCTTACAGTTTCCTGAAGGAACAGAGAGCTCGTAAGCGCCATTTTCATCTGCAATCGTTCCTTTTGAAATGTCAGATCGATAAATGACTGTTGCTCCCAAGAGCACTTGACCATCGGCGTCATGAACAAGCCCTTTAACCTTTGAATCATTTTGACTATAGAGGGCAAAGTAAATACCTGCAAATAAAACTACAAGACAATACTTCATGTAATTAGTGTGCTAAAACCTTATAACTTCCTAATCTATGGGTGATAATATAAAAGCCCGATTTCAGTTGAGTCCCTTTCAATTCTTGAACCGATGCTGTTCTAATCATTTGTCCCGTAGTCGAATATATCTTGATTTCGCTCTCAATATTAAATCCCTCAGAAAATAGAAGCCCTTTCTCACTGACATAACTAACCCAATCGACAAGATCAATTTCATTTATTCCCGCAGGTGAATTGTAAATTAATTCTACATCATCAATAAATATTGCATCGCCATCAGCTCCACCTCCAGGTGTTTTGTTGGTGGTGAATGTTACTAAAATAAACTCCGGTGTACTTGAAGCGCCAGAGTACTCAAACGGAACTGATTTTCGGACCCAACCATTCGTGACTCCATAATTAAGACCTGCGGCCCCAACGACATGGGACTCGGAAGCAGCATCAATTGGATCATGTAATTCATAATCATCATGAATAACCGCATGAATCCTTGCGGAATCCATATTGCTACTCGCCTCAAATTTAACCCAGAAAACAATGGAGTCAGGCATCAAGTTAAGTGCCTGGGAAAAGTCTGCGTCAGAAGTATTCGAATAGTTAAAATTATCGGGACTATTCGCTGTAGAGCTACCCATATTAATTTGGCCCAAAGTTAAATTTCCATTAGCAATAATACCAAAAGTGCTTTTCGAAAATACACGAGCACTATACATACCTATTGAACCTATCGGTATATCAGAGGATTGACCCACTTGCTGTGAACCAAATAAGGCTAATCCACCCGTTGCAGACATAAAACTATTCCAATTATTTGGTTCTTCTTGACTAGAGCCTAAATCATCCCATTCTTCCATAGATCCATTGTCTATTTGCTGACTTAGGAAAGAAAAGCTTAGTAATAAGGTAAGAAAACTGAGGTATATTTTTTTCATAAACAATAATTTTAGGTTTAAACAAATATAACGAAATAGTCGTTGTGTACTCCATTTATGAAAGAGCTCCTAAAACTCCTATTAAACATATGTTTATTGTGAATCAATATCCAAAATCAATTGCTTAACTTTAGCCAAATTTCAATTCCCTATGGCTCAACAATTACCAATAATGGAAAGCTTCTTAACGATTCAAGGAGAAGGATTTCATTCTGGAAAACCCGCCTACTTTATAAGGACCGGAGGCTGCGACGTAGGTTGCGTGTGGTGTGATGTTAAGGAGAGTTGGGATGCTGAGAAGCATCCTTTAAAAGACGTTCAAGTACTCCAGGAGGAAGCATTAGTAAACCATAGCGATTGGGTTGTTCTCACAGGAGGAGAACCTGCCATGTATGATCTTGGCCCGCTTGTTCAAAAGCTACACGATATTGATCGATTGATAGCCATTGAAACTTCGGGATGTTATGTATTAAAAGGCAATGTTGATTGGTATACTTTTTCTCCTAAAAAATTCAAGAAGCCTTGTAATGAAGCCTATGAAAAAGCCGATGAACTGAAAATTGTTATTTTCCATCCCTCTGATTTTAAATGGGCCCTAGACCACGCGGCTAAAGTCGGCGAAAACTGTCACCTTTACCTGCAACCAGAATGGTCGAAGAGAGATACATTAATGGAACCAATCATTGAATTTGTAAAACGTAACAAAGGATGGCGTATCTCGTTACAAACCCATAAATACATGAATATACCCTGATTGCAATCATGAGAGTCTCAATCCTTATTCTTATTCTTCTCGGCAGTATTATTGGTGCATGCGCTCAAATTCCTTTTGGTTATTCTACCAAAAGTAAAAAGGCCATTAAACTTTTTGAAAAGGGAAGAAATGCACCTAGTGAATTTCTTGATCAATCTAACGGACGTCCTAATTATGAGGCGGGTATCAAAATCATTAAGCAAGCCATTTCAAAAGCACCTGAATTTTGGGAAGCCCAACTCTTACTCGGTGAGTTTTATGAGTATTCTTTGGATTACCCATCTGCTATTAAGCAATATGAAATAGCTCTCGAAATAAATCCAAACCACAGCGCTTCAGGAGCCACATTTTGCTACCTCGCAAACCTAAATTTAGCCTTAGGGAATTATGATGAAAGTATTAAATACTGTGACCGATTTATTAAAAACCCCAACGCAAGTAAGCGACTCAGTTCACAAGTGTACTTAATGAAAAGAAGTGCAGAATTTGCTCGCTATTCAATCGCAAACCCAAAAGACTTTAATCCGATAAACCTAGGTCCCGAAATCAATACGGAACGCCCTGAATATTATCCCGCATTGACTGTGGATGGTGAAACACTGCTCTTTACAAGGCTCTTAAAAGTTAAGAATATTGACTTCAATGAGCAAGAGGATTTCTTTGTCTCAAACAAAAACTCAACGGGAAGTTGGAGCCCCTCTTTTCCTATGCCCCGTAACATTAACACTTCAAATAACGAGGGAGCTCCTACTCTTTCTGCAGATGGCAGGAGCTTGGTTTTTGTAGCCTGCGCTGACCAAACGGGTTCTTATGGGCCAAATCGAAAAGGAGGAGGTAGTTGTGATCTTTTTTACGCAAAAAAAATAGGAAGAACCTGGTATGGGCCGATTAATCTCCCTGGCTACGTGAATTCGGCCAATTGGGAATCTCAACCCTCACTATCCGCCGATGGTAAAACACTTTATTTCGTAAGAGGCATCAAAGGGGACCGTACAAACAACAGCGACATTTATGTATCACAGCTTCAAGGGGATGGCATTTGGGGGAAACCTCTAAGACTTCCTGATCATGTAAATACTACGAATACTGAAGAATCAGTGCATATACATCCTGATGGTAGAACGCTTTATTTTGCCTCAAAAGGACACCCTGGAATGGGAGGATCTGATCTTTTCGTGACTCGAAAGCAAGCAAATGGCGAATGGTCTATACCTGAAAACCTTGGTTATCCGATCAATACAAAATATGATGAAAACTCTCTAATGGTTTCGGCTGAAGGGGAAATCGCATATTTTGCATCAGACCGAGAAGGAGGTTTTGGCGACCTAGACATTTATTCATTTGTGCTCCCAACTGAGTCAAGAGCAATTCGAACCTTATATTTTGATGGTTTTGTCTATGACAAACAAACGACACAACCACTCCCGGGAAGATTTGAATTATATGACCGATCCAATGGGGAACAAATCATTACCTCTGAAGCGGATGAGGCTACGGGTAAATTTATGGTCCCGCTTCCTTTAGATCGAGACTATGTAATCTCTGTGAGTCTTCGAAGGTTACCATCCCTATTCTTTGAACTTTGATTTATCCAAAAATGAAAACAAGGATAGCTCATATAGACATCCCTTTAAGCAAACCTATTCTTGTGAAGAACGACAGTAGTTTGATAGCTGCAACATCAGAAAATATTTTTAAAAATGTATTTTTTGATTTGAACAAGGCCATACTTAGAGAAGAATCCAAAATTGAACTGAATCTATTCGCGAACTATCTTAAAAGGCCATGATGGGATTAAGATTGAACTTGGAGGCCATACAGACTCGAGAGGAGATGAGGCCCTCAATCTCACCTTATCGGAAGCTAGAGCTGCTGCCGTATACAAATTCCTTATCGAACGAGGTATTCCTGCGCAAAGATTAGCCTATAAGGGTTATGGATCATCGAGTCCCATTATTTCAGATGAAAAAATAGGAGACATGAATAACAATTCTGAAAAAGAGGCTGCCCATCAACAAAACAGAAGAACCGTATGGAGGGAAACCTTTTAATATCCGCTGTTAGATTAACAAGACCTAAGAACCTCATCATTATCATAGCTACAATGATCGGTGTTGGTTATTGCATTCTGTCTCACTATCCCTTAACACCTTTTAATACATTCGACTTTTCTTTTCTTTTACTGTCGACAGTCTTAATAGCGGGAGCTGGCAATATGATTAATGATTATTTTGATGTAGAAGCGGACAAAATTAATAAGCCTCTAAAGCTCATTATTACAAAGCACATGCAAAGGAAACAGGTCATCTGGATCTATATAACCTTTAATTTACTAGGATTTGGAATCGGCCTTTATTTAAGTTCGAAATACCATACGCTTTGGTATGTAATAGTTAATATCACATGTATCCTTGTCCTTTGGCTTTATAGCTCCTATATCAAAAAGACACTCTTTCTTAGCAATCTTTTAATTGCACTGCTAACGGGATTTATTCCAATATTGGCATTGAGCTTTTTTATGTTTTCAAAAGATACAGGTGCTATATCTGATTTTAATGACCTAAAGCCTAAACTAAATTTGATTTATGTTTTGGCCTTTTTTGCCATCCTACAAAACCTAGCCAGAGAAATTTGTAAAGACCTTGTGGATATCTCAGGTGATGAAAAAATAAAAGTTCTTTCTATCCCTATTAAATATGGATCGATGAAAACGAGATATTTTGTAGGTCTGATTTTAATCACAGAAATGCTTTGTTTACTAATTGGAAATTTGGTTTACGGCCTAGAACTTGAGACAAGCGCTTATATTGCTATAACCATAGCTTTGATTCTAAACCTTTGTATCTTAATTATCTTGTCAGATGAAAGACTGTTCACAAGTTATAGTCAAAGAATTCTTAAATTGAGCATGGTCATTGGCTTAAGCGCATTATACTTTTAATTATGGAAATTATTTTAGGTTCGGGATCGCCCCGTAGAAAAGAACTTTTAAAACAATTGGGATTTGAATTTAGCGTTATGGTCTCGGATGTTGATGAAAGTTTTGATTCATTGATGCCCGCAGCTGACGTAGCGCCATTTCTAGCGAAACTCAAGTCAAATGCTTTAAAAGAAAGTATAGGCGCTGATCAACTTCTTATTTGCTGTGATACCGTTGTGATTG
>CAJJBU010000004.1 GCA_905182495.1 Flavobacteriales bacterium UBA952 | reverse complement strand
AAGACTTTTATTTATTGCTAATTCGACTTTGTGTAAACATCGTTTTCATTACAATTCTGATTCGTTTTTTGTACTATCAAAAAACGAAAAGAAAGGATTATCTATTCACCTATTATCTAATTGGTACCATTACCTTTTTCCTTTGTTTTGGGCTGAAAAAGTTGGATATAGATACAGGAATGGGACTTGGCTTATTTGCTATTTTCGGCATTATTAGGTACCGTACTGATGCTATTGAAATAAAAGAGATGACCTATCTCTTCTTGATTATTGGCCTAAGTGTTGTTAATGCACTGGCTTCAAATCAACTTAGTATTGCTGAAATGGCATTGATTAATGTATTCATGGTCGTTCTTACCTATATATTAGAATTCCTTTGGCTCATGAAACATGAAACCAGAAAGACCATAAACTATGAGCGCATTGACTTGATTACGCCTGATAAGGCACCCGAAATGAAAAAGGATATCGAAACAAGAACGGGCTTAAGTATTAATCGTTTTGAAATTGGTAAAATTGATTTTTTGAATGACACAGCACAAGTAAGAATTTTTTACTACGCTGAAGAACAAGAATTCTCCGATTATCACGTTGATTAGGAAACAAACCCTTCTATGAGGTTTTTCTTACTACCCTTTTCCTTGGTTTATGGCGCCGTCATATTTTTACGTAATCTATTATTTAATCTCGGGTTAATTCACTCAAAAAAAATCTCTTATAGTATTGGCATAGGCAATCTATCCATGGGTGGAACAGGAAAGAGTCCATTGGCTATTTATCTCGCTGATTTTATTTTAAACCTAGGTGGAGAACCCGCCCTTTTAAGCCGGGGTTATGGGCGTGAGACCAAAGGCTTTCTAGAGGTTGAGACGACCTCTTCAAGCTCTTGTGTGGGAGATGAACCTTTAATGTTCAAGCAACGGTTTGGAGCCAAAGCACATGTGTTCGTATGTGAAAACAGGACGGTCGGTAGTGATAAAATTCGCAAACAAAAACCCAATTGCACATTGCTTTATGATGATATATTACAACATCGCAAAATTAAATCCGAATTCTGTATCCTGACAACCCCCTATAATGCCCCATTCCACAAAGACTATCTGTTGCCTATTGGCCGATTAAGAGAGCCTAGAAGCAACGCGAAAAGAGCCGACTGTATCTTAATTACCAAATGTCCAAATAGAATGTCATTGGCTGAAACATCCGCTTTTAAACAAGCACTTTCGATTCATGAAAAACCCGTTTTTTTCAGCACTATTGAATATCGTAAAATGCATCCCTTAGGGAAAGCAATTGGGGAAATAAAAAACATTCTTTTGGTTACAGGAATTGCAGACCCAAGACACCTTATTGAATATTTAAAAACAAGCCATAAAATCGAAACAATTTCTTTTCCTGATCACCACGCTTTTGGCAAGAGTGATATTGAAAAAATACATGAAAAATTTGGTATCTTTGACCCTAAGGAATCGATTATTCTGACTACGGAAAAAGATAAGGTGCGGCTTTCTAAATTTGAGTCATTGATCTCAAATGATAACACGCCATGGTATTATCAACCTATGAATATTCTTATCCAAGATGAAGAAAAGTTTAAATCTTTAATTAAAGAGCATGTTAGAAAAATTTAAGGAAGCGGCCGATTACATTCAAGAAAAGACCGCTTTAAAGCCTTCAGTAGGTATTATTCTAGGCACCGGACTAGGCGGTCTTGTTAGTGAGATTGAAATCGTTAAAGAGATTCCATATACTGAAATACCTCATTTCCCCATTTCAACTGTTAAAGGTCATTCTGGGAAATTAATTTTTGGAAAACTTGGAGGGAAATCTGTAGTAGCCATGCAGGGGCGTTTTCACTATTACGAAGGATATTCCTTACAAGAGGTTACTTTTCCAGTTCGCGTCATGAAATTTCTTGGAATCGAAAGACTTTTCGTGAGTAATGCATCGGGGGGGGTAAATGAAAATTTTGAAATCGGGGAGATCATGATTCTTAACGATCATATTGATCTTTTTCCAGGCAACCCTTTAATTGGTAAAAACTATGAGGAATTAGGTCCGCGTTTTCCTGACATGAGTGAGCCCTATAGCCATGAGATGATTAAGCAGGCTCTGAAAATTGCAGAACGCAACAACATCAAAGTTTCACAAGGTTGTTATGCCGGGCTTACAGGCCCTACCTTAGAAACACCCGCAGAATACAGTTATGTTCATTCGATTGGTGCTGATGCGGTTGGTATGTCAACAGTTCCTGAAGTAATTGTTGCAAGACACATGGGTATACCATGCTTTGCTGTTTCAATTATTACTGACCTTGGAGTTCCAGGAAAAATCAAAAAAGTAACCCATCAAGATGTTATTGAAGTAGCCGCAAAACAAGAGCCTAAGATGACCCTAATTATGAAAGAACTTATTTCAAGTATCTAAAATGACACAAGAGCAAAGAAATAAATATGAAGTAGTGATTGGCTTGGAGGTTCACGCCCAACTTCTCACCAAAACAAAAGCCTATTCTTCTGATGTGAATGCATTTGGCGCTTCGCCAAATACACATACGAGTCCTGTAACACTAGGTCATCCAGGAACCCTACCTGTCATGAATAAGAAATCGATCGAATATGCGATCAAGCTCGGTATCGCTTTAAATTGTGATATCGCCGAATATCAATATTTCGCAAGAAAAAATTATTTCTATCCAGATTTACCCAAAGGCTATCAAATCACACAGGACAAAACTCCTATCTGTACTGGGGGATTTATTGACTTAAAATCGGATAAGGGCCCGCCAAAAAGAATTGGTATTACAAGAATTCATATGGAGGAAGATGCTGGGAAAAGCATCCATGATGTTGATGTTTATGACACCTTGGTTGATTTAAATAGAGCTGGAACTCCCCTACTCGAAATAGTGACAGAGCCAGATATGCGCGACTCACAAGAGGCTTACCAATACCTGAGTGAAATCAGAAAGCTTGTAAGGTATTTGGAAATATGTGATGGCAATATGGAAGAAGGCTCGCTGCGATGCGATGCTAATATTTCTGTTCGCTTATATGGCGCGCCTGAATTGGGTACCAAAGTCGAAGTGAAAAACATGAATTCAATTCGAAACGTACAAAAAGCGATTGAATTTGAAATCATCAGACAAATTGATGTACTTGAAGAAGGAGGCTCCCTTTCCCAAGAAACAAGAGGTTTTGATGCGCTCAATGGCAGTACGATTTCCATGCGTTCTAAAGAAGCGGCGAATGACTATCGATATTTCCCAGAACCAGATTTACAACCCATTTTTGTAGATCAAGGTCAAATTAATTTGGTTAAAGCTGAAATGCCTCCGCTACCCGATTTTCTTTTCCAAAAATACGTATCGGAATTAAAACTTTCAGATTACGATGCTCAAAACCTCACTGAAGCTAAAGAAATCGCCTTATATTTTGAACAAGTCATCGAACATACTAGTAACTATAAGTCGGCAGCAAATTGGATGATGGGCGCTGTCAAATCTTATTTGAATGAAAATGGCGTGGACATTAGTGCATTTCCTCTTCAGCCAAAAGCTATTGCCGGAATTATAGAGATCATTGATTCAGGGCAAGTATCGGGCTCAATAGCATCGCAAAAGATTTTCCCCGAAATGATTGCTTCTGGGGAAGAAGCGAAACAAATAGCAGTAAGACTGAACCTCATTCAAGTATCCAATGAAGATGATTTAGGGCTTTTTATAGATCAAGTAGTTGCAAATAACCCGTCAGAGGCTCAAAGATTTAAAAATGGTGAACAGCAACTTATTGGCTTTTTTATGGGGCAATTAATGCGTGTATCAAAAGGGAAAGCTGACCCGAAAATTGCAAACTCACTTCTTAGAAAAAAATTGAATGACGCTTAATTACTTTCATTTTACGGCTGTTTTATTTTTCATTGGACTTCTGTCTTGTGGAACTGAATACGAAGAGCCCTCTTTTACCATTCAAAACAACAATCAAGTTGAACAATTAGTCACGATAAATGGTGTAATCATTAATGGTGGTGGATTGCAAATGACTTTAGAAGCTCCCATGCTCAAGTCAAAGGGAAAAGCGATTGAATTAGGTTCTGTAACATTAGACCAATCTGGGAAATTCTCTTTGAGTGCAGATGTCCCAGGCTTAGGCTATTATATTTTAAAAGTAAATGGAACTTCGCTTGACTCTATTGAATTAACGCTTGTACCTGGAGATTCCATTTTAATTAAAACGCACAAAGACTCCATTGGAAATGCAATCAGTGTATCTGGAGTTTCATGGTCACAAGACCTTGAGGAATATCAAAAAAACAGAGCCCTTGGGAACTTAAAAGGTCTTTCCGATTTTGCTGCACAAAAAATGAAACAAAATCCTGCAAGCCCTTTTAACATTGTGCTCTCCTTATACATTATGCAAAGCCCAGAGGATTGGGATGAAGAGCGTATTCAAATCTTTGGGGGTGTCGCTTCAGCCTTTTACAAGACTTACCCTAAAACTGATGTTTCGCAAAATTTTGTCGATCAATTTGAAATCATGCAAACCTATATGCTAAATAATGGTTTCTATGATGCGCCCGACTTTGAATCCACTACTATTAATGGAGATAAATTAAGTCTCTCCGATTTAAAGGGCAAATATGTTCTTATTGATTTTTGGGCATCATGGTGTGGTCCTTGTAGAAGGGAAAACCCTAATGTGGTCAAATTGTATAAAAAATATAAAAAGAAAAATTTCACAATCTTATCTGTTTCTCTTGACCAAGATTTAACCAAATGGAAATCCGCAATTGTACAAGACCAATTAGAATGGCCGCATCACGTAAGTGATCTAAAAGGATGGAATTCTGCTGTGGTCCCACTGTATCAAATTAAAGGAATTCCCTTTACCGTGTTAATTAATCCAGAAGGGAGGATCATTGGAATGAACCTTCGTGGAAATTCACTAGAAGAACGATTAAAATCCATTTTTAACTATTAAATATGAAAATCAAACTACTCCTACTCTGCCTACTTACTTTTGGTGGAATTAAAGCTCAAGAAATAAATATTGACGTATCAGGTTCTATATTTGGGTCTAAAACGGATACCCTATTCCTTTCGCAACTTTATGACAACAATGTCATCAAAGATTTTGACACTTTAATCATGAATAAGGAAGGTAAATTCAACGAGACTATAAATCTCCCTCGTGAAGATTATTATCTACTTCGCTTAGGGGCAATCAACATTCATTTAGTATGTCGTGATCAATCCAATATAAAGATATATGGTGATGGGAAAAATCTAAACGAGTTTTGTAATATTATTGGCTCAGACGAATCAGTCGCAATGAATAAATTCGCAAAAGTACTTGGGGGATTTCAATATAAAAATGATTCAGCAATGGCAGCTATAAAAGAAAACCCAACCAAACAAGAAAGCATCAATTCGTATATGCAAAAAGAATATTATTCTTTTCAAAGTAAACTAAAAAGCTTCTTGGGCCGCAACCAAAACTCAGCGGCTATTGTCTTGGCCTTGAGTGTTATTAACCCACAACAGGAAACAAAATCCTATGCCTCAGTAATACAACAGCTTCAAAAAGGTTTTCCAAAAAGCGTAACTGTTCAAAATTACGTCAAGGGCTTTGAACAACTTATGGCTGAAATGGAAACAAATAAACCCCTAGGTGTTGGGAAAACAGCTCCCGATTTTGAAGAATTGATGCGCGATCGAAAAACAAAAATGAAGCTTTCTGATCTTAGAGGAAAAGTCGTTCTTATTGATTTTTGGGCATCGTGGTGCGGCCCCTGTCGAAGAGAAAATCCTGCTGTTGTTGAAATATACAACAGGTACAAAGACCAAGGATTTACAATCATGAGTGTCTCCCTAGACAAGGACCTTGAGAAATGGAAGAAAGCTATAGCGGCTGACCAATTGACTTGGCCAAACCACGTAAGTGATTTAGGAGGGTGGCAGAGCAAAGTTTCACGTCAATATCAAGTAAGCAGTGTGCCTTTTACCGTTTTAATTGACCAAGAAGGGAAAATCATTAAAACCAATCTCCGTGCAGCGGCATTAGAAACTGAACTAAAGAAAATATTTAACTAAATTGAAGGAAATCACTCTACTTCCTGGTAAAAAAATATATTTCGCTTCAGACTTTCATCTTGGCGCTCCCAACCCTTCAACAAGTAGAGAACGAGAGGTTAGAATTATCGATTGGTTGAATCACATCGAAAAAGATGCCCAAGCCGTATTCCTAGTAGGAGACATCTTCGATTTCTGGTTTGAATACAATCAAGTAGTCCCTAAGGGGTTTGTCAGAATTCAAGGGAAAATAGCAGCCCTAGCTGATCGTGGAATTGAGATTTATTTTTTTCTCGGCAATCATGATATGTGGATGAAAAAATACTTCTCAGAAGAACTAGGCGTCGTCATGGTTTCCGATGAACTCGAAATCAAACTAGGTGACCAGAACTTTTACATAGCTCATGGTGATGGATTAGGCCCAGGGGACATCGGCTATAAGTTTATTAAACGCGTCTTTAGAAATAGATTTTGTCAATTTTTGTTTTCGTGTATCCATCCTAAAATCGGATTGTCCTTGGCACAATATTTCTCTAAAAAGAGTAGGATACAAACTGGAACCAAAGACATTAATTACACCAAAAAAGAGGACGAGTGGCTTTACCAATTTTGTAAGGAAAAAAACGAAGTAAAACCCTTTGACTATTTTATTTTTGGGCACAGACATCTGCCTATGGATATTGCCATAGAAAATACCCGTTACCTTAATTTAGGAGAATGGATCAACTTTTCTACCTACGCAGAATACGACGGGAAAAAAATAGAGTTAAAGGTTTGGGGAAAAGATTCGGAATTACCTTACCAAGGAATTAAGGAATGAAAAAATTCAAAATCAATGATTTAGAGGAGCTCCATACTTTTACAAAAAAAAACAAGGAACTATTTAACACCTATAACTGCTATGCCTTCAAAGGAGAGATGGGCGTAGGGAAAACAACCCTCATTCAGCTTTTATTAAAGGAGTTTGGTATCGTAAATCTGCAAGGATCACCTACTTATGCCATCATCAACGAATATCAAAACGAAAAGACAAATAGGCTCTATTATCATTTAGATTGCTATCGTTTAAAGAATGATTATGAGGCATTTGAACTCGGGTTAGAAGAATTATTCAACGAAAAAACTACTATATTTATAGAGTGGCCTGAAAAAGTACTTCAGTTTCTCCCTCCAGAAACACGATGGATTACCATTCAGCATAAATCAGACGACACTAGAACCATTGAAATAGACTATGAACACGGATCCTGAATTATTAAAAAAACTTATTCAAAAAGGCAATCTTCTTCCACAAGAAGAAATGCTAGAAGTCAAAAGGAAAAAAGGCAGTTTACATATTGGTATTCCAAAAGAAACCTCCTTTCAAGAAAGACGCGTAGCCTTAGTCCCCGAAACGGTATCCTTACTTGTAGCTAATGGTCATCATGTAAAAATTGAATCAAAAGCTGGAGATGGTGCAAATTTCAGTGATCAAGAGTATAGTGAGGCAGGAGCCGAAATATGCCAAGGTCCTAAAGAGATTTATGAATGTAATATTGTATTCAAGGTAACCCCACCTTCGGACAATGAAGTTGATTTGATGCCTGGAAATCAAACCCTAATTTCTGCACTTCAAATCTCAATACAACCTAAAGAAGTTCTTACAAAATTGATCAGAAAGAAAATCACTGCAATAGCATGGGATTATATCCGGGATGAAGAAGGTGTCTTTTCATTAGTGAGAACTGTAGGAGAAATAGCAGGCACGACCAGTATTCTCATTGCGGGTGAATTAATTTCCTCCTTTTCATCAGGAAAAGGAATGATGCTTGGTGGCCTAGCAGGTGTGCAACCCACTGAAGTAGTCATTATCGGTGCTGGAACCGTTGGGGAATTTGCGACAAGAGCCGCGCTGGGACTGGGCGCATCCGTTAAAGTTTTTGACAACCGTCTTTCCAAACTAAGAAGACTACAAAATGATATTGGTCAAAGAGTTTACACCTCTATTATTCAACCAAAAGTATTAGCAAAAGCAATTAGACGAGCAGATATTGTTATTGGAGCGTTGAGGTCATCTGTTGGAAAAACACCTTGTGTTGTTACAGAAATGATGATTCAGGATATGAAATCTGGTTCAGTAATCGTAGATGTGAGTATTGACCAAGGAGGTTGTTTTGAAACTTCCAGAGTAACCAACCATGATGACCCCACCTATATCAAGCACGGTGTCACACATTATTGTGTTCCTAACATTGCTTCGAGAGTTTCAAGGACGGCTTCATTTGCAATTTCCAATATCTTCTCCCCTTTATTACTAGAAATGGGTGAGCGCGGCGGAGTGGTCGAGCTCATACGCTCGGACAATGGTTTTAGAAATGGCGTATACATCTATAAAGGAATCCTGACCAATGAAGTGCTGGGAAAAGTTTTTGACTTGAACTACAAGGATATAAATCTAATTCTACCTGGAATTTAATGCCTACCATAGTACCACTAAATCTTCCTAAAACTAATTTAAAGCTAACAAAAACAGACGAACAGCTATTCGTAAACTGCTTGGTCCGCAAGAAGAAAATAGTACTTACTCCCGAGGAATGGGTAAGGCAACATTTTATCAGTTTTTTTATAGAAAAACTATGCTATCCAAAAGGCCTGCTAACTATTGAAAAAAAAATCCAATACGGAGATTTAGAAAAAAGATGGGATTTAGCAGTCTTTACTCCAGACCAAAATTGTTTTTTACTTCTGGAGTGCAAGGCGCCATCCATTTCCATCACCAAAAGTGTCTTTGAGCAGTCTTTGGCCTACTACAAAGGCCTGCAAGCGGACTACCTTGTATTAAGTAATGGTATCGATCACATAATTTTTGGTAAAGACAAAGTAAAACAAGAATTTAAATCATTAAATGACTTTCCTGAATACCCTAGTTTTGCATAAATGAATAGTCACCGGATTTCATTTTATGATATTCCCTGACAAGAAATGCCAACTGAATTCGCATCGTATCCATAGCATCTTCTGTTTCTTGAGTAATCTCTTTTTTGCGCAACCTGAATTGGAGCTTCATATGCATCGCATGAATTAAGACCTCAACATCATGGGGGTTCTTCATCGAAGCTTTGATTCGAAATTCGGAAATGAAACCCAAGGAATCATTACAAAGCTGCTTGTACTTGCTTTCCCCTTTTAATGATGTCATCGTATTATGTAAGAAAACGAGTTCTTTAAGAACTTCCATAACCCGATCTAAATGGCCTTTCTTTTCAAGGTTAGAACGCTTCATTTCTTTGATGATATCTTCATACCATTTTCTATATTGAATTTCAAAAGAGCTATCCGGGAGATTCGGTTTTACCACTGAATCCATAATTTGATCAATATCAAAATGGAGTGCACGAACAATGTCTTCAATTTGAAATAGATATAGAACATATTCCGCTATGTTCTCCTGCTGTTTTTTCTGTGCAACTAACATATCTAGAGTTCTTCTTCGATGGATTTCTGTTCCTTGTTCAGGTATTCTATAAAAGAACGTGTGACATCCATACTTTGATTTACATAATTGATTTGTCCACCATCGGCATACCCCATAAGCAAGTCAATGCCATTGGCCTCACTAAATTTCTTTCCAAATGACTTTACCTTGTTATTAATCGCTGTCAACTTTTTCATTACTTCCGCCTCTAGCTTTGCGCCCTCTCTTTGTTGATATTGTACAATATCAGCCTCCATTTGTTGGGCTTTTTGTTGCACCTTCATCATCTCATTCTCCGACAAAAATCCTTGCTGTGCCTCTGCTCCTTTTTTGGTAACAAAATTCTCATAAACTTTAGACATTCGTTGCAGTTCATTTTGAAATGTTAGATTTTTACGACTTACTTCTTCATCAATTTCTTTATAGTAAGTAAAGCCTTCTTTTAAACTGTCATTAAAATAAAAAGCGATTACCAGTCCACTGGTGTCCTTTGCAAGAACACCTACAGGTTCAGATTTAGCAGGGAGGGGCGCATCTTGAGAATCGTTCGAGCAGGAAACTGTCAAACCTATAAAAAAGATATAAATAATGTTTTTCATTTTGAAATAGAATTAAAGGAAGAGGTGAAATCTTCTCTCATGGTTATAAAGCGTTTGAGGCAGTTACTAAGGAATTCAGAAGAATTTACCAATGTTTCAAATTCCTCTTGACCATAATTTTCAGACTCAGGAATCTTAAATATTTGTTCATAATGATCTAAAGAAATTTTTAGAATCATCTTTTGATTGTATTGATGGAGCTCAATCAAATATCTATCGTGCGGAATTCTTTTTATAAGTCTCATAAATTCCTGCAAATGTAAGGAATATACCTCAACATCTCCTTCGAATTGCGACATTTGAAACTTGAATTTAATACTTGACGCTGGTGATTTACTTATTTCGAAGCTCATTTCACATCGGGGAATTTAATCGTTCAATTGTTTTTATTGAAACGCTTGAAATATTTATATAAAAATATATATCAAATTCAAATTCTTATCAATTGTAATCCTGTTGTTAATACCCCATAGATCCAATGACTTGATTTTGAGCCTATTTTGTTCAAAAAATGCTACTAATACTGGCATCATGGAACACAAACTTGAATAATTAGAAGGGTTCCTTATGTGCTCAATCACATAATTTCAGTCTAACTCTTAGGCGAAAATCAAACTTATGCAGTTACCTGTTAAGTATTTGTGAAAAATAATTAATAACTATTTCAAATATTTATCCTAATTTCGGACTCTAATTGAATTGCAAAGTCAGTATTGATTAAATTTTTATGACAAGTATTTTTGTTGCCAAATTAGATTTTGGTGTTTCTAAAGAACAATTAACCGAATTGTTTGCTGAGTACGGGGAAGTAAGTAAAGTACATTTACCTACTGACAAAGACACGGGTAAGCCAAGAGGTTTTGCCTTTGTGGAAATGTCTAAAGACGAAGAAGCTTCCAAAGCTATTGATGCTTTAGACGGATTTGAAATTAATCGAAGAAGGATTGCTGTTAAAGTTGCAGAAAATCGCAATGACAAACCAAGACCCAGCGGAACCAGAGATAGCAGACCACCACAAGGCTCATCAACTGAAAGCACAGATTCAAGTTCTTCATCAAGCCCGTCCGATGATTCTAGAAAAAAATCTTTTAAAGGCAAAACTAAAGGCTTTGATTCAGATCAAGGAGGGTCAAAAAAGACAAAGAAAATGACCGCTCATAAAAAAAGTGGTAAAAATTTCCAATTCTTTGATGACGACGAACCCATCGAAGGTGGTCTTTTTTCTTTTGATTCAGACGAGGATTGATTTCGGTCCACATTACCTATTATCACCTGTCCTAAGTTTACCTACTTTTGTAAGGAGTTATGGAACAAAACTACGCCTCATATTTAAGCCACCCCGTCTTTAGGGTGATTTCGTCAGAGCTTAAATCATCTGATGAGAAAGCATTTGTAATTGGAGGTTTTGTTCGTGATCTTATTATAGGAAACAAATCAAAAGATATAGACATTGTTGTTCAGGGTGACGGAACCGCATTCGCTGAAAGAATAGCTAAAATCCTCAGAGTTAAAAAAGTCTCAGTTTTTAAGAATTATGGTACGGCTCATTTTAAATACAAAGACATTGATGTCGAGTTTGTAGGAGCTAGAAAAGAATCTTACTCCCCAGACTCTAGAAACCCTGAGGTGAAACCTGGAACGTTGAAAGACGATCAATACAGGAGAGACTTTACAATAAACGCATTGGCTATTGATCTCCATCCTGAAAACTTAGGAGAATTGATTGATCCATTTAATGGCCTAGGGGACTTAGATAAAGGAATCATCAAAACACCTTTAGATCCAAACATTACTTTCCAAGATGATCCTCTTCGCATGCTTAGAGCCATCAGATTTGCGACTAGACTTTCTTTTAAGCTAGATATAGATTGCTTGCGTTCTATCAAAAGCCAGTCAGAACGCATCAAAATTATTTCTAGAGAGCGAATCACAGAAGAGCTCAATAAAATCATTTTATGCGACGAACCGTCCAGGGGGTTTAAACTTTTAAAATCAACAAACTTACTGGATTTTGTTTTCCCGGAGTTACTGAACTTATCTGGTATAGAAACGATCAATGGAAAAAGTCACAAAGATAATTTCATTCACACTCTTCAGGTTCTAGATAATATATCATTGAGTACCGAATCCCTATGGCTCAGGTGGGCCGCCATAATGCATGACATTGCAAAGCCCGCGACAAAAAGATTTGACAAGAAGATCGGATGGACATTTCACGGTCATGAAGAATTAGGCTCCAAAATGGTTCCACGTATTTTCACCAAACACAGATTACCTTTGGATTCTAAGATGAAATATGTCCAAAAGCTAGTAAAACTGCACCTCCGTCCTATTGCGCTTGTAAAAGGTAATGTGACAGATACCGCTGTAAGGAGGTTAATAAATGAAGCAGGTGACGATATTGAAGACCTAATGAAACTTTGTAACGCAGACATTACTTCTAAGAATGAATTTAAAGTGAAAAAGTACAGAGACAACTTTAAAATCGTATCCAATAAGCTACAGGAAGTTGAAGAGAAAGATAAAATTAGAAATTTCCAACCCCCTGTAAACGGGGAAGAAATAATGAAAACATTTAACATAGGTCCTTGTTATGAAATAGGGGTCATAAAGAGTAAAATAAAAGAAGCTATTTTAGAAGGAGATATTGAAAACTCTGAGGATCAGGCAAGGAAACTTATGCTCCAATATGGTGAAGAACTCGGCTTAAAAAAGACCGAAATTAAAAATTGAATACGTCCAAATAACAAAAAATTATGGCAGGTATAAAATTTAGGGTATTACTAGATACGAGTCAAAAAGAAGAAGTGTTTTGTGACATTCTTTTATCCATCGATGATGATTTCGAAGCCTTATTCAATGCCATTATCGAAGCCTACCAATTCAAAGGAAACCAGATGGCGAGTTTTTATGTCTCCAATGAAACCTGGGACAAAGGAGAAGAGATCAGCCTAATGGATGTTAGCTTTGGCGAGCCTGAATCTCAAAAAATAATGTCTTCCACCACGATTAGAGACATCATTGAAGATCCTAACCAAAAATTAATTTTGGTCTATGACTTCTTAAAAATGTGGATTTTTCTTATTGAGTGTATAGGTATTCAAGAGGAAACACCTGAAAAACCAACCCTTCTTTTATCTATAGGTAAAAAACCAAAGGAAGATTCAAAAGAGCTTGATGAAGACTTACAAATGCCGGCAGATGAAAACTCCGAAGAGGAGGAAGACGAATATGGATTCCAAGATTTTGAAGATGGATTTTCGGAAGAGGATTTGAACCCTTATACCTAATTAAATAATGGACGATACTTCAACAAATGACCCATTCGGAAATGCTATTCTAGAGTTTGCAAAAAAGAAAAAACCCAGGGTCATTCGTGTTTCTTCAGATTTATGTGACGATGATGAGCTGCCGGTTGAATATCTCTTTAGAAGTCATTCAGAAATGCCTCCTGTTGAAAAAAAAGCCATCGAATTATGTAAAGGAAAAATTTTAGATGCAGGTGCAGGAGCAGGAACTCACCTAAAAATCCTCATTGAAAAAGGGCATGATGTTACGGGGCTTGATGTCTCTCCAGGTGCGATTAAATATTTAAAGATTCAAAATATACCCTGTGAATTAGTGCGGCTTCAAGAATACAAGACTCAAGAAAAATACGATACTATTCTTTTATTGATGAATGGGATCGGAATTAGTGAAAAGTTATCGAAGCTTCAAGGTTTTCTTGCACAGTGCAAATCTCTTTTAGCCGAAGAGGGTCAAATATTACTTGATTCCACAGATATAAAATATCTGTATAAAGAAGATGATTCCAGTATTTGGATTGATTTAAACAGCTCTTATTATGGTGAATTTCAATTTCAAATGCACTACAATTCTGAAAGCGGCCCTTTGTTCAATTGGTTATATATCGACTTTGAGACCTTAAAAGAGCATGCCAAAAAAATAGGACTATCCTGTGAACAGGTTTTTAAAGATGAAAACCACTATCTAGCTAAACTCGTATAATGAATCGCCTCCTATTATACTTATTTATACATATCATGGTCTCCGTGCCACTCAAAACAATACCTTATGCTACGAAATTAGTCATCCAAGTAAGAGTAAACATAATTCATACCTATTTGGCACGATGCACGTTATGGATGCTGACCACTTTTTCTTCCCAAAGAAAATCACAAAGCTTTTGAAGAAAACTGAGGTACTTTGCATAGAAATAAAAGACCTAGGAAATAAATCATTAGATGCCAATCAATTATTTGACAGCAATAAATTACTGAATGAAAACTGTTCATCCTCCCAATGGGATCGTCTAACAACCTGGGCTGAAAAAACACTGCTCATGAATGCAGAACAATTTGAAGCCAATTTTAATCATGCCAAGCCTTTCTTAGTCTTGCAATTCATTATGTCCGCTAGTTTACCTGCTGTGCATAAATCACATGAAATAGAACTGGAAAAATTGGCACATCTAAATGAAATTCAAGTGCTACAACTTGAAAGTGTAGAGGCTCAATTACAACTTTTCGATACCATACCCTATAAGGGGCAAATGGATATGATCTTTAATGAGTTAAAAAACAATAAGACGGGTAAAGAAGATTTTGAGAAAATGCAAAACACTTATTCGAAACAAAGTCTAGATTCACTTTGTCTTCTAACAGATGACAAGTTATTCGAGGCCTATAGGGATGTCTTTTTAGACGATCGGAATATGAAATGGATTCCAAAAATGGAAACGATGATGAAAGACCAAAAAGTTTTTTTTGCTTTTGGAGCAAAAGGTATATTTGTTTTATGCAACTTATTCTAAATTTACTTTTGGCGCAAGGTTATCAAATTACACCTATAAAATTATGAGAACTTTTTTTTTAATGACCGCATTGACAACGCTTTTTTTTTCATGCCAAACCTATACGGAAAATGATCTTAATGAATTTGAAGCCAAAATAAAAGCATGGGCAACAAAAAAAGATATTGTGTTTGAGCGCACAGACTCAGGCTTGTATTACCACTATTTAAAAGAAGGAACTGGCCCCAAAGTAAAATATACTGACAGTGTCAGTGTTTTATTTAAGGGAAAACTCCTAAATGGGACTTTATTCGAAATGGAAAAAGAACCTATAACCTTCGCTGTTAAGGATATGATAGGTGGATGGAAAGAAGGCCTTATGCTAAGTGAAAAAGGAAGCCAAATTCAAATTATTGTGCCACCTCAATTGGGATATGGCAATCATAAACTGGATAAAATCCCTTCAAACTCTATACTTTTCTACGAAATTGAAATTGTTGGGATAAAATAAAAGCGAATTGCACTCTCTTTCACTTCCATTGCTTATTTTTGAACTCAAAATTAAGAGTACATGAGCGTTCTAGTTAACAAAGATTCAAAAATTATTGTTCAAGGGTTTACAGGAAGTGAAGGCACTTTCCATGCAGGTCAAATGTTAGAATATGGTTCAAACGTTGTCGGTGGAGTCACCCCTGGAAAGGGAGGTCAAACGCATCTAGAAAAACCAGTATTTAATTCTGTTTCTGAAGCCGTTCAGCGCACGGGATCTGATGTCTCTATTATATTTGTTCCACCAGCATTTGCTGCAGATGCTATTATGGAAGCTGCTGAAGCAGGTATCAAAGTAATCGTATGCATCACTGAAGGAATTCCTGTAAACGATATGGTAAAAGCCAAGGCTTATATTGCAAAATATGATTGTCGCTTGATTGGACCTAACTGCCCTGGAGTGATTACAGCTGACGAAGCCAAAGTAGGAATCATGCCTGGGTTTGTGTTCAAAAAAGGTACGGTTGGGATTGTTTCTAAATCTGGAACCCTAACATATGAAGCTGCTGATCAGGTAGTTAAAACCGGCTTAGGAATTACGACTGCGATTGGTATTGGTGGTGATCCGATTATTGGAACAACGACTAAAGAAGCCGTAGAACTTCTTATGAATGACCCTGAAACCAAAGGGATTGTTATGATTGGAGAAATTGGTGGTAATCTCGAAGCGGATGCCGCAAAATGGATAAAAGAGCATGGAACCAAGCCTGTAGTTGGTTTTATAGCAGGAGAAACGGCACCAAAAGGTAGAACAATGGGTCATGCAGGAGCAATTGTAGGTGGTACAGAAGATACTGCAGAAGCGAAAAAAAGAATCATGAGAGAATGTGGCATTCATGTCGTTGACTCACCTGCACAAATTGGCTCTAAAATGTTTGAAGTATTAGGAAGCTAAAATAGTAGTCAATTCCAAAAATCCCAGGTCAAACCAACTCTTAAAGTTAATTCAGGAAGATAAATCCCATCTATATATTGCCAACTGGTGCTGTTCCAAAAATACCCGATATTACTGAACTTTACAAAAAATCGAAAAGTTTCAATTTTCACAGCCACCATTGCACCCATATTAAATAAGCCTTTTTGAGAATCCGTAGTTGATATATTCAACAAATTATATTGCCCCATATTCTCGATAATAGGAATGACACTTGTTCTTGAATTCAAATTATAAGTCAATCCGAATGTCGCCTTTAGCCTTTTAGCCTTAAAAATACCAACACTTGTTATAATTGAACCATCCAGCTGGTGACGAGGAACAATCAATCTTTCAGTATTTGTCAAAGAAAACCTATAAACCTGACGCCAACTAAATTTTTTATGGTTGATACTAGACTTGATATATGCCTGCTGAATCACACTTGAGCTTAGCTCCGTTGAATTAGACCAATTTAATTGAGTCATATCGTACATGTAAACACCTCTATTAACATGAAGGGCATAACCAGTGGTAATCTTGTACATAGGTCTTTTAAAGACCAATTCCAATGCTTGTTTCGAATGCGTTTGAAGTGCTAGATCGGTATTGGAATAAAAAACATTATTTGAGCTATAATAACGCTGGTAAACTTCAGGCAACTTTTGACCTAATTCACTTAATAACAAAACAGTAAAAGCTCCATTTTTATATCGGAGATCATTCTTAACTTCCCAAGTGTGTGAAGCCCCTATCGTATTGAATTTACTTTTGTGTTTTAATCTAAACTTTTCTTTTGAAAATTCTAATTCCTGTAATAAATCTAATTCGAAGGTATCACGAAAAAGATTCATGTTCCGATAATTCCAATATGCCGAAGAAACCCCTAATGAATAGTTCAAAATTGAATTCTTAAAATAGACAAGACTTGTGTTATTGAAACGACCAAATTGGTACTGGTCCGTAGTATTTAGGGTGTCGAAATAAACATTTGTATACAATCCACTCAAAGTATCTTGCTCAGAAAACAACCTGTTATTCCCGTCAACACTTGATTCATGTGTAATACCTATTGTATATTTTTCGCGATTGATTAATCGCAAGTACCCCACTATTCCTACCCCAAAATACTTTAACTCAGAATTACAATTGGATTTATTTACCGGAACCAATAAAGGGGCAAAAACCTCCAAAAGTGATGCGTCTACGACACCACCACTCCATTGACGTGCAATTTTAGAGGTACGACCGGTTATTGATACGCCATAGTTCTCTCGTTTTTTAGAAATACCGAAATCTAAATTTGTTTGGCTAAATGATGTATTGCGAAAAAAACCTCCAGACTTCATAGTTGAGATTGCAGTATTCAGAACCCAATCCCCCCTAAAAACTTGTTGGTATTCAAATCCTAATTTTTGAGCGCCTTGCGTTCCGAAAAAATAGCTGAAGCCAATGTGCGGTAAAGGGCTCACTAATTGCGGGCTCTTGGACATGCGAAAGGCATGAATTTTTGAACCTCCTGGATTAAACGCTTCTAATGAGAGGTATGAAGAACGACTATTTGTTATCAGAAAAGATGCATCAAAGAAGCTCGTGGCATTATCTATATCATTGATTGCTCCTTCTATACGATAATCACTCTTTAGTGAATCATATGGCGTAGCGTAAAAATTTATTTGAGTAATACCGATGAACGGAATAATGAAAATTAAGATGATAAAAAAGACCTTCATACCAAACAAACTTAATAAAAAAAGGGGCACAATGGCCCCTTTAAAAAATTGTATAGAGATGCTTATATCCCGTTCACAAATACTTGTAACCCTGACTTAAGGTTTGAAGCTTTGTTATCGTGAATAACATTTTTCTTAGCTAACTTGTCAATCATATTGAATACGCTCGGTGCTAATTTCTCAGCATCTTTTTTGGATTCAGTCTCTCTTAAGACCTTAATCGCATTACGAGTTGTCTTGTGTTGGTATTTGTTTAACACCCTTCTTTTTTCATTGGAACGAATCCTTTTGATTGCTGATTTATGATTTGCCATATTCTATATTTAATTTCGTTATTACTATTTACTGTAGCCCATAGGAGAATCGAACTCCTGTTACCAGGATGAAAACCTGGCGTCCTAACCACTAGACGAATGGGCCTCTGAATGTAGCCCGTAGGAGAATCGAACTCCTGTTACCAGGATGAAAACCTGGCGTCCTAACCACTAGACGAACGGGCCATTAAAATCTCAAAAACTCATTTTGAGAGTGCAAATATATGAGGAAATTCTCTAATAGCAACACTCCTTATTAATTTTTTGACAGTCATTTTATCTAGGATTCTCCAAAAAATTGTACAATTTTGAATTCTTAGAGTATTTCTATTGACAATTCAGGAAGAAAAAATATCAATTTGGTTCATTATTAATCCTATTTCCGGAGGAAAAAGGAAAAAAACGATTTCTCACAAAATCCTAAAATATCTTGACCTTTTAAGGTTCGAAACTTCTTTTTTCTATACCGAACATAAGGGACATGCCCTTGAAATCACAAACAACGCTATAAAAGAAAATGTGCAAATTGTCTGCGCTGTAGGTGGGGATGGCACTATTCATGAAATTGGAACACGTCTTATCCATAGCTCTACCGCACTTGCTATTATACCAAGAGGCTCTGGAAATGGAATAGCGAATCACCTCGGCATTTCCAAGAAAATTAAAAAAGCAATTGATTGTATTAATAATAATAGAATGACTTTAATGGATACCGTTGCTGTAAACGATTCTTTTTTTATTGGCACCTCCGGATTTGGGATTGATGCTTTAATAGCCGAGAAATTTGATTCTGACAAGAAAAGAGGTTTTAAAACTTATTTAAAACACTCCTTTAAAGAGTTTATTAAACTCAAACCTATACAAATCAAAATTAACATCAATAACAAAGCAGAAGAAATCGAAGCTTTTATGCTCTGCTTTGCAAATACATCAGAGTTTGGCAATAGATTCATTATATCACCGCATTCTAGTGTTAAAGACGGACAGATTGAGATGGTCATCGTTCGGCCATTCCCGAAATGGAAAGGCCCTATGATTGCTGCAAAATTCTTTGGTAAAACAACGGGTCAATCTAAATACATTGAAACTAAAGTGATAACAGAAGCAAAAATAGAATTGATAAATAGCATCGCCCATTATGATGGGGAATCGGTTCAAGTAAACAAAGAAGTGTTTTTAAAAGTACTGCCCGCAAGCCTTAAAGTTGTTGTGCCAGTGAATAAAACTCTTAAAATATAGAACGCGGCTAAAAGCCAATCATCTGTCCAATAAAATCACTAATTTAAGCTTCACATTTTAGCCTATGTTTTTTATTCTTTCTAAAATTCTTTCATTTCTACTATCCCCTTTTTTATGGGTTATTGTTTGTTGGGTTGTCTATTCCCTAATTAAGACTGCTAAAATAAAAAAAGTCTTTTTTTGGATCTCATTAAGCCTTAGTTTATTATTCTCTAATGGTTATCTAGCTGGTAAATTTGTTGCCCTGTGGGAAATCTCCGGGAAACAAGAAAGCACCATCAAAACTTATGATTACGGCATTGTTCTTTCTGGAATGTTTGAGTACAATAAGGACCTTGATAGATTAAGCGCACGCAGAGGCTCTGACCGTCTATGGCAAGCCATTCAATTGTATCACCATGGTAAAATCAAAAAAATAATCCTATCTGGAGACTCTGGCTATATTTTTAGAGAAGGATTACATGAAGCTAACCAACTCAAAAATATACTAATTGACCAAAACATACCTGCAGATGATATTCTTGTAGAAAACATTTCTAGAAATACGCATGAGAATGCTCTAGAGACAGTCCAACTTCTTAAAAAGGAAAAACTCATGGACAAATCATTTCTATTGATTACATCTGCAATTCATATGCGGCGTGCCTTAGGGTGTTTCGAGAAGGAAGGCTTAAAATGTACGAGCTTCACAACAGATCATTATCACATAATCTCTGGCGGTTCATTCTCTGTAAATTCTATTTTCCCTAGCCCAGACGGCTTTATTATGTGGCAAAGAATTATTAAAGAATGGGTTGGTACATTCATGTACCTCATTTCAGGTTATCTCTGATGAAAATTAATATATCTGATGGGGCTTTAAATTATTTTCCGCAATTTATTGAATGGAACGAAGCAAAGCGTATTTTCGATTCTTTAAGCCAACATTTGCAATTAAAACAAAATGATATCAAGGTTTTCGGTAAAAACTATAAGACACCGAGGCTTGAGGGCTTCTATTCAAAAAATGGAGAAAGTTACGGGTACTCTGGAGGTAAAATGATCATACAGTCCTTCACCCCTCTTTTAGATTCAATTTGTCAAAAAATAGAAACGTACACAGGTCAGGAATTCAACTCCGTATTAGTGAATCTTTATAGAGATGGTAACGACAGCAATGGCTGGCACTCGGACGACGAGAAAGAGTTAGGGAATGAACCTCGTATCGCATCTTTAAGCCTAGGTGACTCAAGGAATATAAAATTCAAGCACAAAACAAAACCAGAAAAGCACACTCAACTCATGGAGCACGGTAGCCTATTAGTCATGAGCGGAGCCATTCAAAAAAACTGGAAGCATCAAATACCGAAAACACAAGTAAAAAAAACAGCTAGAATAAATCTGACTTTTCGTAAAATTATAAATTAACCCAATTCTGTCTTGATTGGAGCATTTGTTGGGTTTCAAATTCAGAAGTACCAGGTTGCGGTATAAAATTATATTCCCATTTGGCCATTGGAGGCATACTCATTAAAATCGACTCTGTCCGGCCCCCTGAATAAATCCCAAATTTGGTTCCTCTATCGTGCAAGAGGTTAAACTCAACATAGCGACTACGTCGCAAAAGCTGCCATTGAAGATGTCCTTCATTAATTAAACCATTATCCTCAACAAGTTGGTCCTTATATAAATCAGTAAAAAGAGTCCCTAAATCCAAACAAAATTGAAAAACCTGAACTTTTGAAAGCAATTTGGATTTACTCAAATGATCAAAAAAGATACCCCCAACACCTCTTGATTCATCCCTGTGCGGCAGATGAAAATACGAATCGGCCCACTTCTTGTATTCTGAATACATACCAAGATCGTAACGATCACAAAGCTCCTTTAACTTAGAATGAAAACTCTTGGCTAGGGCCACATCAATATATATGGGAGTCAAATCAATACCACCGCCAAACCAATAGGTTTCAGAATCCATTTCAAAATAACGGACATTCATATGAATAATCGGATGCTTTGGACTCTTAGAATGCAATACAATTGAAACCCCGGTAGCAAAAAAATCAGAACCTGAAAGTTTAAGCTGTTTTGCCATTGCTTCGCTTACTGGGCCATGTACTTTTGAAAATGCTACACCGCCTTTCTCTATGAATCGACCATCCTTGATTGTTCTTGTGGTACCACCACCACCCTCACTTCGCTTCCAATCATCGGATAAGAATTGAGCCGTATGATCAATTTTGCTTAAGCGATTACAAATTTGAGATTGTAAATCCTTAAAGCCTGAAGCAATTTGCTCTTTATTCATGGTTCTATAGAAAATTCTTCCAGATTGCTGTACTCAAGTATAAACGCCCTCTTATTAATATGGTTTACGCCAGAAGTCTCAAAATTGAATCGATGTACCAAACCCTGAGGTAGTTCTATGCCGTAAAGAGCATATAAAAACAGATTAAGCGTCGCGTCGAAACCTAAACAAGACATTCTAGTTAAGTCAGCATTATAGGCGGATCTATAGACCTTATGAATCGCTTTTACATCTGGTACCTCATAAGAGAAAAAAGAAGGGTTTGCAAAACGATAAGGCTTGTTGTTATTAATACTCCCGAGGTATGGTGAGCAACGTTTCCAATCTTTTAAACCATAGATATCGACATGTTCTAATTCTGAAGAAAATTTCAAAAGCTCTTCTATCATCGGTGAGCACTTTGAAAGAAGAACATAGGCTGTTTTCATTCCTTTCTTTTTAGCAAAATAGGTGTAGTTAGAAAAATTCGCTTCTTGAATTTTCACAGGCGAATCTAAATACTGTGTGATTCTTAAAAATTCATCATAAACTATCATCTCGGTCGAATCATTCGTTCGAATTAAGACAATCTGAGTTGAATCTCTTTCGCTTAGGTGTTTAGCCAATACGGTCAACAGCGATGATGTATTAGGATTCATAAAATAAGCCAAGTCATTCTCAATGCCCAGGGAATGATGATTTGCTAAAGGATAAACCACCTTGACTCTATGCGTGTCAGCCCAAGCAGAAAATTTTTGAGACATTTTGAAATCAAAAGGCGCATAAATTAAATCCATCGAATCCAATTCTGATGAAAGCAACAAACTATCAAAACAAACAGATTTGGACAAATAATCTATGAATCGAAAGTTACTATTTACCGAATAGGAACGCAAGGAGTCAATAGCAAGCATTGCACCCATGTAGTATTCCATCGCATAGCCTCGAAGGCCCGTATCGTCTAATGTGTCGAGGTTAAAAGGTAACAATACAGCAACCTCATATTTATCTTTTCTTCTTAAACCATTTATTAAGGTATCCTTCCCAATCGTATCCTGAATAAATACGGTAATATCATGAGGTTTAATTTCCATCTCCTTTTTTAGTGGAATGGTAATTACCTGGCCTTCCTTTAGACCCGAATTACTTAAATTATTTCTAGATTGCAATACGTCTATTGGAACCATAAAACGTTTTGAAATCGAATAAAGTGTCTCCCCATTCTTTACGGTATATTCAATAATGGAATCGTTTGAGGTCAAAGTTAAAATTGAATCTTCAACTAAATTGACCGTTGCATCGATAGGCCCATCATTAAACAATTGAATAGGCAAAATCAAATTCTTGATTTTCAGTGACTGCCCCCTCTTAAGACCTTTGGTCAAGGAAGGGTTATACGCCTTTAAAGAATCAATCGAAACAGAATATTTCCGAGCGATCCCGTAGAGCGTTTCTCTGCTCTGAACCGTATGCTCAATTTCCTTATAACGAATGGGAATATAAATGACTTGGCCGATATTAACTTGCTCTTTAATTTCGGTGTTGGCCGATTTAATTTCCTCCAAAGGAACACCGTACATATTTTGAATGCCATATAAAGATTGTGAATCAGTGACTGTATGTATGTAATATTTCACACCATTTCTCTCACCAATTTTTGCGTATTTCTGCGCCTGACCAAAAAGTCCAAACAATACAAATAACACAATTACAATTTCTTTCATTTTATTCCCATTCAATGGTTGCAGGTGGTTTGGAGCTAATATCATAGGTAACCCTATTGATTCCTTTTACCTGATTGATAATCTTATTTGATATCAAAGCCAAAAAATCATATGGCAAATGACACCAATCCGCTGTCATACCATCTGTAGAGTATACCGCTCGCAATGCAACCGCATTTTCATATGTTCTTTCATCACCCATTACGCCGACAGATTGAACGGGTAAAAAGATTGCCCCGGCCTGCCATACTTCATCATAAAGGTTATGGTCCTTAAGACCTTGAATGAATATATAATCTACCTCTTGCAAAATACGTACCTTTTCTTTCGTTACATCACCTAATATACGAATTCCTAGTCCAGGGCCAGGGAATGGATGGCGACCAAGGATTGCATGGTCAATATCAAGAGATCGCCCTATTCTACGAACTTCATCTTTAAAAAGTTTTCGTAAAGGTTCCACCACCTTCAGCGACATATAGTCCGGTAAGCCCCCAACATTATGGTGCGATTTAATCGTTTGAGAAGGACCACCAGTAGCTGATATGGATTCAATAACATCTGGATAAATGGTACCCTGTCCTAACCATTTTGCATCTTTAACTTTTTTAGATTCAGCCTCAAAAACATCAATAAAAACTTTACCGATTGCTTTTCTTTTGAGTTCCGGGTCACTTATTCCTTCTAGAGCTGAATAAAATTCTTCTGATGCCTTCACGCCAGTGACATTCAATCCCATGCCGTGATAAGACGCTAATACGGACTCGTATTCGTTTTTACGAAGAAGGCCATTGTCAACAAAAATACAATGAAGATTACTCCCTATTGCTTTATGCAGAAGAACAGCGGCTACGGATGAATCTACACCACCTGAAAGACCTAAAATAACGCGATCATCACCTATTTTACTTTTAAGTTGGGCACATGTTTCCTCGACAAAAGAGTCAGGCGTCCAATCGCCAACACAGCCACATATATCGATCGTGAAATTTTTCAAAAGAATCTTCCCCTCAGTAGAATGATATACTTCTGGGTGAAACTGAACACCAAATGTTTTTTCGTCTTCGACAAAAAAACCTGCAACATCAATCTCTTCAGTTGAAGCGAAAACTTTGTAACTATTTGGAATCGTCTTAATCGTATCACCGTGAGACATCCATACCTGAGAGTTTTCAGTTAATCCTTTCGAGATTGCATGGGAATTATCAACTCTAGACAATATTGCTCGACCGTACTCTCTTGTACTTGAAGGCAAGACCTTTCCACCATAGTTTTCCGCCAAAAACTGAGCACCGAAACACACCCCTAATAATGGATATTTCCCTTTGATTTTTGACAGGTCTGGTTTTGGAGACGATTGATCTAAGACTGAAAACGGACTCCCTGATAGAATAACACCTGCAACCTCTGCTCCTAGCTCAGGAGCTTTGTTCCATGGGTGTATTTCACAGTACACGTTTAATTCGCGTATTCTCCTAGCAATGAGCTGGGTATACTGCGAACCAAAATCAAGAATAATAATTTTTTGATGCATAGCACAAAGATACTTGTTATAACAAAACCACTCTCAAATTAAGCCAAGAAAAATTTACTTTTTTTAAACCCTCAGAGAACAAAAAGGGTGGAATTAAATCAAATGTAGAATAGGGTTGTATTTCGTTTCATTTCATCCTTTAATTTCATTAAATTTGCAATCCGCAAATTACATATATAATGATTGTAGATTTTTTAAAGAGGCTTATTGGCGATAAAAACCTTAAAGACCAAAAGGAATACCAACCGTTTGTTGAAGCTACAAATGAGGTTTACCCTGAAATACAAGGTCTTTCAGATGATGGACTAAGGGACGAAACTAAGGGCTTTATTACGCGAATAGAAAACGAAAAAGCACCCTTAGAAACAAAATTAAAGGAACTTAAAGATTCAGCAGACGATTTTAATAGTTCAGTTCAAGACAAAATTGAGATTTTTGAAAAAATTGAAAATCTAGAAAAAGACATTAATCAACAGATTGAAATCACCTTAAAAGAAATCTTACCAAGGGCCTTTTCTGTGATAAAAGAAACCGCATATCGATGGTCCCAAAATGGAAAATTGGTTGTGCAAGCGTCAGAATTTGATAAAGATTTAGCCACCAAAAAAGATGGGATTACCATTGATGGCGAGCAAGCTATTTGGCATAATGAATGGACTGCGGCAGGTACTCCCGTGCAATGGAACATGACGCACTACGACGTGCAACTCATGGGTGGCGCGGTTTTACACAAAGGAAATATAGCAGAAATGCAAACAGGAGAAGGTAAAACCCTTGTGGCAACCTTACCCGTATATCTAAATGCTTTGGCAAAAAAAGGTGCCCACTTAGTCACCGTCAATGACTATTTAGCCAAGCGTGATTCTGAATGGATGGGCCCTTTGTATCAATTTCATGGACTCTCTGTGGATTGCATTGACAAGCATCGTCCAAACTCGAAAGAAAGAAGAGCCGCTTACTTAGCTGATATTACTTTTGGAACGAATAATGAATTTGGTTTTGATTACTTACGTGACAATATGGCTGGCTCTGTTGAGGACTTGGTTCAACGCAAGCACCATTTCGCTATCGTAGATGAGGTTGATTCCGTTCTTATTGATGACGCCCGAACGCCTTTAATTATTTCTGGACCAACTCCAAAAGGTGATGAACATGAATTTCATGTATTAAAACCTAGAATAGAGCGTGTAGTTCATGCTCAGAAGGCCTATGTGCAGCAGTGTATAATAGATGCCAAGAAAATGTTGGCCGTCATTAATGAAAGTTCTTCAGATAAATCAAAAGATAAAAAGGACCTAGAAGACGGGGGTATTGCACTATTGCGTGCTTTTCGTGGATTACCTAAAAACAGAGCTCTCATCAAATACCTTTCTGAACCTGGGATTAAAGTAAATCTCCAAAAGACAGAGAATTTTTACATGCAAGAGCAGGGCAAGCACATGAAAAAAATTGATGCTGAATTGTTCTTTACGATTGACGAAAAAAACAATTCTATTCAATTAACCGACAAGGGGATTGACCTTGTATCTGGAAATGAAGAGAGAGACTTCTTCATTATGCCAGATATTGGCGCTGAAATTGCAAAACTTGAAAAAGAGAACCTGAATACAGAAGATCTCGTTGAGAAAAAAGATACCCTGATAAGAGAATACTCTATAAAGTCAGAAAGAATACATTCGATCAACCAACTTTTAAAAGCATATACCCTTTTTGAAAAAGAAGTCGAATATGTTGTCATGGATGGTAAGGTTAAAATTGTTGATGAATCTACGGGTCGTATTTTAGATGGGAGAAGGTATTCAGATGGGTTACACCAAGCGATTGAAGCAAAAGAAGATGTAACAGTTGAAGCAGCAACACAAACCTACGCCACGGTTACCCTTCAAAACTATTTCAGAATGTACCACAAACTATCAGGAATGACTGGTACAGCTGAAACAGAAGCTAAAGAGTTCTGGGATATCTACGAATTAGACGTTGTCGTTGTACCGACAAATAAACCTGTTGTCCGAAAGGATGAGGATGATTGGGTTTTTAAGACCGCAAGAGAGAAATACAATGCCGTTACTGAGGAAGTTGAACGATTGGTCGCAGAAGGGAGGCCTGTCCTCGTAGGTACGACCACTGTTGAGATTTCAGAATTGGTGAGCCGTATGCTTCAAATGAAGAAGGTTAAACACCAGGTTCTAAATGCAAAATATCACCAAAAAGAAGCAGAGATTGTCGCAAACGCAGGTCTAGCAGGTGCTGTTACTATTGCCACAAACATGGCCGGTCGTGGAACAGACATCAAACTAGGTGATGGAGTTAAAGGCGCAGGAGGTCTTGCTATTATTGGTACAGAAAGACATGATTCTAGACGTGTGGATAGACAACTAAGGGGTAGAGCAGGGAGACAAGGGGACCCGGGGTCTTCACGTTTCTTCGTTTCCTTAGAAGATGACTTAATGCGTAAGTTTGGTTCTGAGAGAATTGCCAAACTAATGGATAGAATGGGGCTAAAGGAAGGAGAGGTTATCTCTGCGGGCCTTGTTTCTAAATCAATAGGTAATGCACAGAAAAAAGTAGAAGAAAACAACTTTGGTGTTCGTAAAAGACTTCTCGAATATGATGATGTCATGAACACCCAACGAAAAGCAATTTATAAAAAGCGTAAAAATGCTTTAGACGGCGATCGTTTGGATATCGATGTAGACAACATGTACTACGATTTATGCGACAATACGGTTTACAATAATGAAAATTCAAATTTCAAAGAATTTGAGATGGACCTCATCAGACTTCTTGGGATTCAATCACCCGTGACAACTGAAGAGTTTTCTAATGTTGGCAAGCCTGAATTGGTGGAGATGGTCTACGAAAGAACACGCTCTAAATATGTGAGGAAGTGCGAGAAAATTGCAGAAAAAGGCATGCCGCAAATCAAGCATGTTTATGAAACCATGTCTGAAAAGTACAAGAACATTGTATTTCCTTTAAGCGATGGAAAAAGAGAAATGCGATTGATCATCAACCTTGAAGAAGCGTATAAATCTGAGGGAAAAAACATAAGTAAGTCCTTTGAAAAGAATGTTATTTTATCGAAAATTGATGAAGAATGGAAAGAGCATCTAAGAGAAATGGATGACTTACGCTCTGCGGTTAACAACGCAACATACGAGCAAAAAGACCCTCTAGTCATCTATAAATTAGAATCCTACGAATTGTTTCGAGGTATGCTTGCTAGACTCAACGAAGAAGTGGTTGAACTCTTGATGAAACTTGACATCGCTGAAGAACAAGCGGTAGAAAGCACAAACAAAGAAGATAAGCAAAGTAATTACGGTGGTTCAAAATCTAACACCCAAGGAAATAACACGAATCCAATCCCTTCAGGAAGAGAAGGTTTTGACGAAGCCATTCGTAATTCCGCTCAAAGACCAGAAAAAAGACAACCCATACTGGCTACTCCAAAAGTTGGAAGAAATGAGCCTTGCCCTTGCGGTAGCGGTAAGAAATTTAAACAATGCCACGGCGTAGCTAAATAATGAAGACGCAGGACTCACCTACCATCGCCATTATTGGCTCGGGAAGAGTCGCATCTGCACTCGGATCGCACTTTAAGAAGCATGGTATTAAAATCACTGGTGTACATAGCAGGAACATAAAAACAGGATCTAAACTCGCAGAAGAAACAGGTTCCTCGTTCTTTGAAAAAATTTCAGATCTAAAAGCAGATGTAGTCTTGGTATCTGTCAATGACGACCAAACGGTCAATGTTATAGACAAAATTCACCCAGACCAAAGCGTAATTTATACGGCTGGAAGTGTAGAGATCAAGTCCATTAAAAATAAAATTCGGGGTGTTTTTTACCCCTTACAGACCTTTGGAATTCACAACGAATTTGAAAACATAAACTTCCCGATTCTACTTGAAGCGGACAGTCTCGAGCTACAAAAGCAAATGATTGCAATCTGTGATTTATGCAATCTAAAACACACATTTTGTGATTCCGAAAAAAGAAAAGAATACCATTTAGTTGCCGTAATGCTGAATAACTTTGTTAATCACATCGTTCATTTAAGCCAAGAAGAAGCGGAAAAACGCGCATTAGATTGGACACTTCTAAGTCCACTTTTAAAGAAAACCTTTAGTTTATTAATAGATCAAAAGGCAAAAAAAATGCAAACTGGACCAGCGCGAAGAAATGACCAAGGCATTCTTAAAAAACATGAAGAGATGCTCGAAAAACAAAAAAAAGAGATCTACCAAGTACTGAGTGCAAGTATCTTAAATACCTATAAAGATGAACTATAAACAAAAACTTAGAGCAATCACAACCTTTATCTTCGATGTTGATGGCGTATTAACAGATGGAAAGGTATACCTCATGCGTGATGAAGTTGTGAGGGCATTAAACTCTAAAGACGGGTATTCGTTGCAATATGCAAGTAAAATGAATTACAAGCTATTCATCATTACAGGAGGGTATAGCGAAGACTTGAAAAAGCGTTTATTAGATTTAGGCATAAAAGATGTGTTCTTGAGATCCAGTAATAAACTTGTGGTTTATAACAAACTCAAAGAAGACTACGGTTTTCAAGACGCAGAAGTATTGTACATGGGTGACGACATTCCAGACATCCCTGTACTGCGGATGGCAGGCGTATCATGTTGCCCGCAAGATGCAGCGATTGATGTAAAAGAAATAGTGGACTACCACTCCCCTATTGAAGGTGGGAAAGGATGTGTCCGAGACGTAATAGAACAAACACTAAGAGTCCAAGGTAATTGGTTAAAAGAGAGTGCATTTCATTGGTAAAGACATTTTACTATTTTTAAGCACGTAATTAAATAAGAAAAAGTAATGGGAAAAACAGATCAGGTAATTGCAATTGAAGAAAAATTTGGAGCACACAACTACCATCCGCTTCCGGTTGTACTCGCAAAAGGAAAAGGCGTCCACGTTTGGGATGTCGATGGCAAGAAATATTTCGACTTTCTTTCTGCTTATTCAGCGGTAAATCAAGGCCATTGTCATCCGAAAATAATTAATGCTCTTACCGATCAAGCTCAAACCCTAACTCTGACATCAAGAGCTTTTTATAATGATGTCTTAGGAGAATATGAAGCCTATGTTACCGATTCATTTGGATTTGACAAAGTCCTTCCTATGAATACAGGAGCTGAAGCCGTAGAAACAGCTCTTAAAATATGTAGAAAATGGGCATATGAAGTCAAAGGAATCGCAGAAAATCAGGCTATTATCATTGTATGTGACGGCAATTTTCACGGAAGAACAACAACCATTGTATCTTTTTCTAACGACCCAGATGCAACTGCAAATTTTGGTCCTTACACACCTGGGTTTGTAAAAATACCATACAACGATACCGCAGCTTTAAAAGAGGCTTTAGAAATGCCCAATGTGGCTGGCTTTTTGGTAGAACCCATTCAAGGTGAAGCAGGTGTATACACCCCTCATGATTCGTATATGAGAGATGCGAAAGCCCTTTGCAATGCTAAAAACGTGCTGTTCATAGCGGATGAAGTTCAAACTGGAGTTGCAAGAACAGGCAGTCTATTGGCTGTTTGTGGCGATTGCAACTGTCAACAAGCATGCGAAAGACAAGAAACGACCTATGCTCGACCTGATCTTTTGATCCTGGGTAAAGCACTTTCTGGTGGCGTATATCCAGTTTCAGCAGTACTTGCCGACAATGCCGTAATGAACGTAATTAAACCTGGACAACACGGGTCGACTTTTGGAGGGAATCCAATCGCTGCAAAGGTGGCTATTGCCGCTCTAGAAGTTGTTAAAGATGAAAACCTTATTCAAAATGCTCGAATACTTGGAGCGCGCTTCCGAAAAGGGATGCAAGAAATCATTGACCGCAGCGACCTCATCGTAAAAGTAAGAGGAAAAGGCCTATTGAATGCCATCATTATCAACGACGAACCCGACAGCTCTACGGCCTGGAACCTATGCATTGCTCTAAAAGAAAATGGGCTTTTGGCCAAGCCAACGCACGGAAATATTATTCGTTTTGCTCCTCCTTTGGTGATTACAGAAGAGGAACTTGATGATTGTTTGGCAATAATAGACAAAACAGTTTCAGAATACAAAAAATAGAACCCAATGGATAAAATAAAATTTGGTACAGATGGGTGGCGCGCCATTATAGCAAAAGAATTTACGGTCGAAAATGTAGCTCGTGTAAGCGAGGCAACAGGAGAATGGCTTTTAAAAAACTATGATGACCCTACTGTTTTTGTTGGACATGATTGTCGTTTTGCTGGAGCACTTTTCATGGAAACAAGCGTGAAAGTATTATTGAAAATGGGACTCAAAGTTCGGATGTCAGAGGGATTTGTTTCAACCCCAATGGTTTCATTGGCAGCACAACGGTATAATTGTCAAATTGGTGTTGTTATAACGGCAAGTCACAATCCGCCTGCCTACAATGGTTATAAACTGAAAGCTGATTTTGGTGGGCCACTTGCCCCGCAGCATGTACAAGAAGTTGAAGATTTAATTAAGGATATTTGCGGGGTAGCATATCAAGATGTCAATTTTGAAAACTATACCGTTAATGGGACCTTACGCGTTGATGACATCGAAACCATGTATGTTGAACACGTTAAAAATAATTTTGATCTTCAAGCTATTCAAGATTCCAAAATGAATCTGGTTTATGATGCAATGTATGGTGCAGGACAACGTGTACTTCCGCGCATTTTACCCAATGTCAACTTGTTACATTGCGACTACAACCCCTCTTTTATGGGACAGGCTCCTGAACCAATCGGTAAAAACTTACAAGAACTTGAACAATACATTAAAACAAAAGAAAATGTAGAATGTGCTTTAGCAACTGATGGAGATGCTGATAGGATAGGTATGTTCAATGGCGCTGGAGAATTTATTGATTCGCACCACTTGATTCTCCTATTGATTCATTATTTGGTTAAATACAAAGGACAAACAGGAAAAATAGCGATTGCCTTTAGCGTTACACCACGTGTCAAAAAACTATGTGACCATTACGGCCTTGAAGTAATTACTACCAAAATTGGATTTAAGGAGATCGCTTCTATTATGGTCACGGACGATGTCTTAGTTGGCGGGGAAGAATCTGGAGGAATTGCTGTTAAAGGACATATCCCCGAGCGTGACGGCATTTGGATGGGATTGATCATATGGGAATTCATGGCCAAGTCAGGAAAAAGCTTAGACGAACTAATTGATGAGGTATATGAAATTGTAAATCCATTTAAATTTGAGCGCAGTGACCTTCACATTACTGAAGAATTAAAACAAAGTATTATTTCCAATTGCAAAGCAGGCGTATACAAAGGTTTCGGTGATTATTCGATTAAAAATGTAGAAACGCTTGATGGTTTCAAATACTTTATAGATGATGAACGGTGGTTGATGATTCGTCCGTCAGGTACAGAGCCTGTACTTCGCGTTTATGCAGAAGCTCCGACTTTAGAGGAGGTGCGTAAGATTCTAAAGATTACTGAGGAGACGATCTGCGGCTAAACGGCTATTTCTCTGTATATCAAGAGTAACTCAAGATACATCAAAATGAACAAGGCTAATTACTTTAAAATATTCGTTTTCTTATCTGTCGTATTTTTAATAAACTCTTGTGCTCCAGAAGCAAGAACTACAGATGAATCTGGTTTTTTCAGTGGGATATGGCACGGCATCTGTTTTCCATTTGCAATAATCGGAAAAATATTCGGAGCTGATATTGGAATTTACGCTCAAAACAATTCAGGTTTCTTATATTGGATTGGCTTTTTATTCGGATTAGGCGGATTAGGTGGTGGCGGTGCATCTGCAACAAGATAAATATGAAATTACTTTTCTTTGCGATCACATTTTGGCTCTTTTACCATGATGTTGACGGACAAGTTTTAAATGGTGACTTTGAAAACAATTCGAATTCAGATTTATCCAACTGGGAGTGGACCTGTTTTGCTGAACCATCCAACATCGTTCCTCCAGAAGGGAATAACTGGAGCCTTAAAGTTTGGGGGGGGAATACCCAAGGGTGCTTTCCGGGCTATGCTTATCAGAAATTACCAGAAATCACAATTGGACAATCATTTATACTAACGGCATGGGCCTTGGCTGAATCCGCAACGGAAATCGGGATTTTTTTTGGCAAAATAAACAATGGGGAAGTTACAATTCAGACCGGTGACACAAGTTCTTCTAATTCATGGACACAATTAAGTGTACAATCAACGCTATCAATGCCCGAAGGAGACACAGCTATCGTTGTCCTGTATGGTGGGCTTTCAGGCGGCCCTATTCAGGGGTATGGCTACTTTGACTTGATCAACCTTGAACAAATAGCTGGACTACATTCAATCGAACAAAGCCAAACAATTAAATTGTATCCCAATCCATTTAGCAATCAAACTACTTTAATTATTGATAAACAGTTACACGATGCAAGGCTTACAATAAACAATAACTTAGGCCAAATAGTGAAAGAAATAGAAATTAGAAATAGCAAAACTACGACTATACAGAGAGATGGTTTAACGGGAGGCTTGTATTTTATACATTTGATAGAGCGCAACAAGATAATAGCAACAAGTAAGTTAATAATCTGCGATAAATAAAATGAGCTCAAAATAAAAGAAATAGAACCTTAAATGAAACTTAGGAAATAAATTTCATTGTTGTTGCTAAACGATTCGCTATAAGCGTTCACGAGTGGTTTCCTTCGTCTTTATTAAGGCCGGGTTTTGTTCAACAAATCCTTCCAGTACTTTAAAGAAATTCAAGATGTCCTTCTTAGAGTTATTCGCATTAATCGTCACGAAACGAACAAAAGTATTTTCCTTAAACGATCCAAACCCTACGACTGTAACTTGATGTTCATATAGTGCAGTACAAAGATCCATGGGGTCCGTGTCCTTATAATTAAAGCAAACAGATATGGAATCATCGAAACTGTATAAGGTGTAATCTGGATTGCTTCTAATATATTCAAGAGCGACATCGGCCAATTCAAATTGTTGGTCTACGATCTTTTTCAGACCAATCGTTCCAACGGATTTCCATAATGTCCAGAACTTTAAGGCATCGTTTCTTCTTCCACATTGGAATGAAGTCTTACCCAAGTTAAAATCATCACCGTCTGTTTGATATAGATAATCAGCATCGTTACTAAACGAATCATGCAACTGTTTTTTGTCATTCACCAAAATGATAGAACAAGTCAATGGCGTACCCAACATTTTATGTGCATTATAACTAAATGATTGAGACCTTTCAATTCCATTAACAAGGTACTTATACTTATTGCTAAAAATCACACCTCCGGAATACGCACCGTCAACATGAAGCCAAATATTATATTTTTCAGTGATATCTGCAATTTCATTGATTGGATCAAAAGCACCCAATACAGTCGTTCCTGCTGTCGCATTAACAAATGCTGGAATGAAACCTACACGTATATCTGCAATGATTTGTTCCTCAAGTTTCTCCGGAATCATTTTTCCATTTGAATCGGCTTGAATGTATCGGATATTGTTTCTTCCTACCCCACTAAAACTAGCATTCTTCGCAATTGAATAATGTGACTCTATAGAGGTATAAGCCACCATGGGTCTAGACATTCCATCTAATCTACAATTTGGATCTTTGGCATCACGTGCCATGACCATGGCCATGTAATTACTCATAGATCCTCCTGTAGGAAAGGTCCCGTTACTTGTTGGACCGTAACCTATGAGGTTACAAGATTTCCGAATTATTTCTTGCTCAATACCAACTTGAGGGCCTGCCACCTTATATGTATACATGCTATTATTTAGCATTACGGCTAGTAAATCACCTAAAACGGCCTTACTTTGCCTTCCTCCAAAAAGTTGGTTGAAGAATAAATTTGTTGCCGTTTTGGGAGTGGATATTACGATTTCTCGTAGGACCGACTTAAACTCATCATCAACCATAGCTGATTCGTTGAGCGAAAGGTCAATTGCGTCGTAGAGCTCATCCGAGTCTATTCTTCCTGCTACTGGATTCTTCTCTTCTTCACTAATTAAAGTTTCAACTAGTTCATTAAATAGAGCTAAATCACTACTTATTTTAGACATAAAGTTTTATTAATTTCAGTTTGTTAAAAATGATGAGACCGTATCATATACCAAATCTTTATTCACAAATTTACCTGTTTTTTCATCAAATAAATTGCAATTTCGAATAGGTTTTGCGTACAGATGAAGAGACATGCTTCTTTTATTAGACATATTTTCTAAACTATGAAACCCCATAAAATCAATCATGTAAGAAATATCGTCAGACTTTGAAATTGTACTTTTAACAACATTAAGTTCTCCGCCTTTATCCATTTTGGAAATGACTTCCCTAAATTCCCCTTGAATAACTTTCACCCAACATTCTTCACCGCCATGGTCATGAATGGGTGTGATCTGCCCTTTTTCCCAACAAAGTAGGATCAATTCAAACTTATCGTTTTCAGTAATACAATTTCGGGTATAAGATTCACTAGACCACGAACAAAAGTCTTCTAATGCGCTCTTTTTCAATTTCAATGAACCTATTATGTCGCCATACTTCGTCCGCTCCGCTTCAGTAAGCGCCGTGACTAGCTCATCTAATGATTCCAATATTAATGGGTCTTGTCCGTTAGAATTCAAATCGAATATCTCTTTTTTCTGTTCAAATAATGTACAAATCCAAGGTCATTCCCCAAATCCAACTAGTTGCTATGAAATGACTTTTCAATCATCTTATTTTATACGAAAGTAGCGATTTTTATGCGTTTCTTCAGTGTTTTTTAGCAGTTTTTTACGAAAAAGGAGCCGAATCGCATTTATTATTAGCAAATTGCACATTCTTAAAAACCCATAGTGTTGCGTTTTTTTGAAATTTCTGATTTCCGAAAAACTCGGGATCGAATTACCAATTTTGACCATTATGCAAGACAAAGACTTCATCATCAAAATAGCCGTTTTAGCTATTTATGTTGGTATTTTATTTCTCATTGGAATCCTCGCTTCGAGACGAATTAAAAGCATGAGTGATTATTATGTGGGCGGCAAAAACATGGGTTTTTGGGCAGTCGCTTTTTCGGCAAGAGCTACTGGTGAATCAGGCTGGCTACTGATCGGACTCACTGGAATGGGAGCAATGGCAGGTTATTCAGGCTACTGGGTGGTTGCGGGAGAATTATTAGGCGTCTTTTTGTCCTGGCAATTCATGGCAAAACGATTTAAAAGGCGGTCTGATAGATACAAGGCAATGACCATACCTGACTATCTTCAAAGTCATTTTAAATCATCAACGAATACGCTTCGAATTATAGCCGCATCGGTACTGGTTGTTTTTGTCGTCATTTATGTAGCATCACAGATGGATGTAACCGGTATTGCCTTCGAATCCATGCTTAATATTGACTACCGAATCGGAGCACTCATTGGATTCATTATTGTTTTACTCTATATTTTCATTGGTGGATTTGTAGCGGCTGTATGGTCGGATATGTTCCAAGGCATTTTAATGTTTTTTGGGTTGGTTTTACTCCCCATCGTAATTTGGTTTAATATGGATCATGGCGTGGGAATTACTGAGGGTTTAAATGCGATTGACCCCACACTTACGCAAGTAATGGGCAGAAGCTCAGATGGCTGGATGAATCTTTTCACCATTTTAGGATTCTCCATGATTGGACTGGGTTTCTTGGGCTCCCCTCAAGTTTATGTTCGATTCATGTCCATTAAAAGTGAAAAAGAAATTGACAAAGGAAAATGGGTCGCCTTGTTCTTCACCCTTCTCACAGATGCTGCGGCTGTTACTATTGGTATTCTTGCTAGAATTTATTTCACAAGTGAGGGGCAGGATCCCGAAGCAATTTTAGGAACGGGAGGTGAAAATGTTTTGAGCATGATGACGCATGAGTTCCTACCCACAATTTTAGTGGCAATATTCATTGCTATTGTACTTTCAGCCATTATGTCAACCATTGACTCCCTTCTAATTCTTGCTTCCAGCGCCGTTACTAGAGACTTTTATCAAAAAATATTCAGGCCTGATTTAAAAGATGAAGACTTAACTACATTCTCCAGGTTAGTAACCGTTGGCATGGCTTTATCTGCCCTTGGAATTGCAATTTTACTTTATAACTTATATCCTGAAAGACAAGTCTTTTGGATCATGATTTTTGGTTGGTCAGGGATCGCTGCCACTTTTTGTCCGGTAATTATTCTATCTCTTTTTTGGAATGGGTATTCAGAAAAGGGAGCGATTGCCTCCATGATTACAGGTTTTACATCAGTAATCTTATTCAAGTTTGTATTTGCAAATATTGACGGACTAGGAGACTATTTGAAAGAGCTAGATGTCCTAGCACCATCTTTTGCATTGGCTATGATTTTTGGGTATCTTGTATCTAAAATATATCCTCCAAGAGCTGAAGCAGTTAAAATGATTGAGCAAATTGACGCTGAACAGGAATGATGGAGAGTATTTGATTATCTAAGCCTGTAAAATATATACCTATTGCTAAATACCAGGAGATGAAACCAATCCTAAAATCAAAGCGTAAGTTCCGAGGCCTTTTTAATAGGTATCACAAAAAGATGCCCCTCACCGAAATCATTGGAAAAGATTTTAATTTCCTTGTGCTATCGATTGTCAATTTTTTTAAAAATGATTTTAAAAGAAAATCACTTTTAGTACATCCCCACTACCCTAGCCGCAGATCAATCATCTATAAAGCGGCAAAAAAACTAAACTATAACATCACAAATAAAATAAAGTCAAATACAGAACATGCCATTTATTGGGAGTATGCAACAACTAGAGATGAATATCAGTCTTTAGATGAAATATCGAAAAAGATAAAAGTCATTAATCTCAATAGCCGAGACATAGGAAAAAAAAATATAGACCGAGTTCATCAAGAAATTTTTGGATACGCCACTTTAGTCGATCCATTAACCCATAAAGGAAAAATGGTCAGAAAGAGTGACATTAATGCAATGCACAATGGAATCATTTTAGACGGGCCTATTCAATCATTTGACGACCGATTCATATACCAGATCCTTATTGATAATTCTCATTCTAATAATCTAGTCCTAGACATCAGAGTGCCAATAATTGACCATGTCCTTGACTTTGTTTATTTAAAGCAGCGTCCAGTCTCTGAGAGGTTTAAAAGCTCAGCAGTGAACACTCAAATTGCAGCTACAATAGACGTTTTTACTCAGGAGGAAATCAGTCTATTAAACAAGTATTGTAAGAAATTAAATTTGGAATTTGGAGAATTAGATGTATTGAGAAACAAGGATGACGGAAGGATTTATACTGTAGATGTCAATAACACACCTCATGGGCCAGCGGAAATTATACACCAATCAGATGCTAAATTTGCCATAAAAAAAATTTCAGATGCTCTAGAATCCTTTATTAAATCAACTTTTGTAACTACCAACGCTAATAATCCGGATGATCTTTAATTTTAGATTATATAAAGTCATTAACCGATATGAAAACTCTATCTAATAAATTATGAATGCATCAAATAAACTTTGTGAGGAGCTATTGTGTAGGTATAGTGATTTCGAACCGCTCATAGAAGAGCAATTTGTTGGGTTCCGACCCTTTTCAAAGGTGTTCTTAAGGGGTCTGCCGTAACAGGTTTGTTTAGATATAAATCAAGAAGCGTATCAGACAACTCTTACAGTACACTCTATGAAAAACATGGTGTTTTTTATAATCCAATCATGAAGGATAAGGTATCCGTATTTCGGGAAAAAGAAGATGCCGTCAAATTCCTGAGTGAATTTAAGAATATCGTCGCCTATAAAACAGAATTGGTATTATTAGAAATAACCTTGAGTACAAATCTTCAAGCCGTTAAATGCTCTAATAAATACCATAAAAATTTAGATGCTGTCGCGGGATGTGTTATGGAAAAAATAAAAGAAGTTAAAAGCATTTTCAAAAGCTAGATTCTTTCAGGCCACAGAACGAAGATTTTATCTTCCTTTATCGAGAAGTGAACAAAAAAAACAGGTCCTAACGAACCTGTTTTCAAATAGAAGCTATTTTCTGTTTTAGAAATTAAACTCTGTCTGCAAACGAATCAACAACATGTCATTCTTATTTGCTTCTTGAGTAAAACCAATATCACCTTGTATTTTCAAGTTGTGACCAACCACATATCTAGAGAATCCTAAAGTGTATTGATTTATGTTGTTATTCCCTGTTTGCTCCTCGGGAGTCACTTGCGTATATCTACCCGCTATTTCCCAGTTGTTTTTCATCAAATACCCCATTTGAAGGTTAAGGGATGCACCGGTATAATAAACCTCACCTGCAGCCTGATCAACTACCGCCGACCCATTGGTCGTTTGTCTATTTACATATTCACCAAAACATGAAAATCCCGCATATTTAAAATGAGCATCTACAAAAATCGTCTGTAAATCTCTAAAATTGCCACTTGCTATTTGTGAACCTTTCTGACCTCTAGTTAACATGGCATTCTGATTATAATCGTATGTTGCACTGACCATTAGTTTAGGACTTTCTTCACGTTTTAAATCAGATGCAAAATAATCACCTTTCTTCGTGAATTTCCCAAAAGGAAGCAGCTCTATTCTTCCTGTATAGCCATGGCCATTAGACGTAACCTCAAAATCCTTATTCCTAGCATTGAGGCCTTCTCCCTGACAAACCGCAAAAATTTCTCTCACTAAAAAGGTCTTTCCTAATTTAAAATGATGTCTTAATTGAAAACCTGCATCACGATCTAAAGTGAATTTAGAATTTAACAATGAACGGTCTACCAATTGTAATTTTTGAGAAGAGAAAACGCGCTCAATGTTCCCAGGTAATTTAGTCTGTCCAAACCAAAGTGTAAAATTACCAACAAAATTATATTTTAAGACCGCATCAAGAACGTAACCGTTCGCAACATCATACTCAAATTTATATTGAATCTTCGGGCTAAATGCAAATCCAGAACCCTTGATACGCGCCCTTCGAACATATGCCTCGTCCGAAAAACTATCCGCTCCGAGATCATATGAACCATCATATCTAGATTGAAATCTAAAAGACATTTTAGTTGACCAAGAGGAATCCTTCGCCATAACATTAACAAGACCTTTTCCAAAGGGATTGTTCGTTCCATCTTGCGCCGTTGAAAGCATAGAGAAACCAATAAACAACAGGGATAATAACTTATTCATATCTATAACTATTTAGATTTTCAATCAAAGAAATGAAGAATTATCTTAACCTAATATAAAATTATTACAACCTTAACGGTAAAGTAACACTAGAGATATAAAAGTCCGTTTCGATTGTCTATATTAAATTTAATACAGCAAAACACCATAACGACAAGGGATTTTAAGCGAAATACATTAAGTCAAGGTTAACGCAATGTTAACAGTTACATGGTTAGTGACTAGATACAACTAGATGCTTATTTTTGTCTAAAACTATAGTCTATGAAAAAGTTCGCTTTTATTTACATTGTCCTACTGACAGCTTTGTCAGCCTATACTCAAGGAAATGACATTAACGTAGGAAGTGTGTCAGAAAACCAAGAAGTTCTTTCTGAATCCGCATTAACCGAAGGCATAGACACCATAGCTTCTATTGAAATTTCTAAAGATGTATTTAAGAACCTAAAGGCGAGTGCTAATGCAGAAGCTTTAAAACTGACTTGGAGTCTGGACTACAAAAGTTTTGACCAATTAAAGGATAAAAATCTTGTCATCAAATACAATACTAAAATCGGAGCTAAAAGAAATAAGAAAGGTTTTGAAGGGAGCGACTGGAAATTTAGCAAGCCTTTCAATATTGAGGAAACAAGCTATAAAATCAAAGGACTTCAAGGGTCAGAGAAATACGAGATTTATGTTGGAATAGTAGATAGTAAGTCAGGTAATACTATAAACAAAGACGCTGATGTTATCTGGTCAGACAAAATAAAAGCCAAAACTGAAAGGGGCTGGGGCGTCATGAAACTTCTGATTCTAATAGGATCTCTTGGACTCTTTATTTTCGGAATGAAAGTGATGAGTGATGGTTTACAAAGAACCGCAGGAGAAAAATTAAGAAAAATGCTGGGTTCGATTACAGCAAATAGATTCAAAGGTGTGTTTACAGGTTTCGCATCAACAGCCATCGTGCAATCTTCATCCGTAACAACAGTAATGACCGTGAGCTTAGTGAACGCAGGTCTGCTGAATCTAAGACAGTCGGCGGGTGTTATGATGGGAGCGAACATCGGAACCACAATCACGGCATGGCTTGTTCTTTTACTTGGATTCAAGGTAAGTGTTTCAAGTTACGCACTTGTGCTTATTGCGATTGGAGCGCCACTTTTGTTTATGTCTTTCAGGAAATCAAAGGACCTAGCAAATGCAATCATTGGATTTGCGATTCTATTTATAGGCTTGCAGTTTTTAAAAGATGCTGTCCCTACAATGGATAAAGATTCAGCTTTGGTGCAGTTTTTCATCAACTATAAAGACATTCCAGTACTCAGTAATATTATGTTTGTGGCATTGGGAGCGTTAGTTACAATCGTTATTCAGTCCTCTAGCGCTGCAATGGCATTGACATTAACAATGGTTTCTAAAGGAAATATTCCTTTTGAAGTTGCCTGTGCAATGGTTCTTGGAGAAAACATTGGAACAACAATAACTGCCGAACTAGCTTCCCTTGTAGGTAATGTCCATGCCAAAAGGTCTGCCAGAATTCATTCATTGTTTAACATAATAGGTGTGACCTGGATGCTTATTGTCATTCCTTTGTTTCTGGAATTGATAGGCTACTTGGTAGGCTTAAGTCATGGAACTGCTTTTGACTCAGCAGATACAGGTATGGCTAATGAAGGGATTGCCCTTTTCCATACTTTATTTAATGCTGCCAATGTGCTGCTTCTAATCGGTTTTGTACCTCACCTAGTTAAAATCTCTATTAATACAGTTAAATCTCGCGGAGAGGCAGATGAAGAATTCAAATTGGATTACATTGCAGGTGCCGGAGGTATTGGCATCCCTGAAGTAGCAATACTGGAGGCGACAAAAGAGGTAGCGAAATTTGGAGAAGTGACTGCACGGATGAATGACTTCTTAAGAACGCTGATCAACGATCAAGACAAGAAAACCCGAAACAAGATGTATAATAAAATCATGAAATATGAGGAGATTACAGATCGTGTTGAGGTTGAAGTCGCAAATTATCTTGATAAGTTATCAACTCAAGAGATTAGCCAAGGGGCCTCAACTCAAATTCGAAGTATGCTGAGTATCACGAATGATTTAGAGCGTATTGGAGATATTTATTATCAAATTTCAAAATCCCTCGAGAGAAAAGATGACAAGAAAATTTATTTCCTACCCGAGCAGAGAGACAATATCAATAAAATGATAGACCTTCTGGATACCGCATTTAAGACTATGAATATCAATTTAAATTCAGAGTTTGGTCACATTAACCTTGATGATGCCGTAAAATTTGAAAGAGAAATCAATCAATTCCGTAATTATTTAAGAAAGTCATATTTAGAAAACACTGAAAAAGGGGAATATAAGTTCCAAGCAGGAATTATTTATAATGATATATTCTCGTCTTGTGAAAAGATTGGTGACCACATCATCAATGTAAGTGAGGCTGTTGCAGGAGAGGTATAAATTAAAAATTAAGAGACATGAATCTAGGCGAATTTAGAAAGGAAATTCAAAGCATTGATGATTTACAATTTGTTTTAGAAGATGGACTCGTTGTTCCCGATCATTTTCATGTCACAGAGGTTGCTGCCGTCAATAAATCCTATATTGACTGCGGAGGAACCTATCGCATGGATAAATTTGTGAGTTTTCAATTATGGTTTTCAAAAGACACGAAGCACAAACTTCAACCCCAAAAACTGATTGATATTCTCGATCGAAGTACTCAAGTTTTAGACCTATCCAATGAAGAAATTGAGGTAGAATATCAAGGTGATACTATTGGAAAATATGCCTTATCGATTGAATCAGGGGTTTTTGTACTAAAAAACAAATTCACCAACTGTCTTGCAGAAGATCAATGTCTTATAGAAGAGCCTAAAGAAAAAATAGAAATGACTTCTACAGGGAATAATTCTTGCGCACCGGGTTCGGGGTGCTGTTAGCCCAATTAAATTTTACGCGTTTAGGGCTAGAATCATAAGTAATTCAAAAATGATGTTCTAGAGATTTCTTTGGCACCTAAACTTGCCAAATGGTCATTATATACCTGGCAGTCAATCAATCTATAGTTCTTTTGAGAATTGTTTATTAATGAAATCAAAGCCACTTTGGATGCATTACTCACTTTGCTAAACATACTTTCCCCACAAAAAACATTTCCTACCTCAACTCCGTAGAGGCCCCCTACTAATTTTTCATTCTCCCAAACCTCAACAGACTTGGCCATGCCTTTCACATGTAAGTTAAGGTATGCTTTTTGCATTTCGTCAGTAATCCATGTATCATTTTGCCCCTGAAGGGTTCGGTTAACGGTCTTACAATTAGCGATTACCTCTTCAAATGCCGTATTAAAAGTAACGCTAAACCGATTGCTATTAAATACCTGTCTCATGCTTTTTGAAACTTTCAATGCTCCAGGCAACAATACCATGCGTGGATCAGGACAATACCATAAAATCGGCTCTCCTTGAGAATACCATGGGAATATTCCACTTTGATAAGCGAGCTTCAATCGTTCGAAAGACAAATCTCCTCCAACGGCTATCAATCCATATTCATTTGCATCAGACGTAGATGGAAACACCAATTCACTGGACAAAAACATATTCTAAAGTTAGTCCATTTGTTATTTATTTGCACAAAATATAAAACCAAATACCTGTATATACTTAAAAATTAGAATATTTTTAAAAAATTTTAGGTGTATTCAAAATAAATACCTAAATTTGCACCCTATATAAAAATATTAAATATGAGTAACGGAACAGTAAAATTTTTCAATGAATCCAAAGGATTTGGATTCATTACACCAGATGAAGGTGGAAAAGATGTATTTGTACATGCAAATGGATTAATTGATGAAATCAATGAAGGGGACAAAGTAAGCTTCGATGTCGAAGAAAGCTCCAAAAGGATTAAATGCATTGAATGTAAAAGTAATCTAAGGATTACATTGAACATATATGTTTTTAAAAGCCTGTCATATTTGACAGGCTTTTTTTTATCCTAATTATTCCATAAATCAGATTTCATGAATTTCATTAGATGCGTTCTATTCTTCATTCTAAACTTTGGCGCCTTGGCTTTAGGAGGACTATTTACAGGCAAAGGCGTTTCATCCAATTGGTATGTTTTGTTAAATAAAGCCCCCTGGACTCCGCCAGGTTGGGTGTTTGGATTTGCATGGACAATTATAATGATCTGCTTCACCATTTATATGGCTATAGAATGGGGTGAAAAAAAACATAAAAAAGAACTAGCAATCTTATTTTTAATTCAATGGATTTTAAACGTGGCTTGGAACCCAACATTCTTCTATTTCCAAAATATCGCTATAGGCCTACTTGTCATTAGTTCACTAACCTTGTTAATCGCGTATATGCTATTGCGATTCAGGAAAGAATTTAAGTTTTATTCGCTACTTCTATTACCCTACCTTATTTGGCTATTCATAGCTACCTCACTCAACGGATATATCTTCGTTATGAATTAAGGGTGAGCATAATGATGCTAAAAGTATCGAAACTTGTACATCTATATTCCTTTTTAGGATGGCTCTTTTACCAAAAAAAACAGATCTAACCTTACTTTTATTAATTAACATAATTGTAAAAAAGAAGGGGAAATATAGTTTGTTTTAATGTGAAGCTTAACTTTATTTAATGATTACCTGATTTAAAAAGGTGTAGTATTGACACTTAAAATACTTACTATGAAAGACTTAATATTACTATGCGTACTTGTTTTCTCAAGCAGTCTGTTCTCATTAGCACAAAACACGGTTTGTTTTGATTTTAGTCCCCCTCCAGGTGGCCCAGGCCTTAACCTTTTTACAAAATATATTGATGTTTATGGTTGTGGTATTTATGCCGAATCCTCGGTATCGGACGAAAAAGTACTTCATGCCGCCGCAGTCTTTGCCGAGCTATTAGACAACAATGAAGACGGAACAGTAGATGACCCCGCCCTGCTTTTACAACTGCAAAATAACGGTGCGCTAATGCCAATCTTCGCAGCAGATAATAATGCCGCTATGAATACCTTTTTCAATACGTATGAAGGGGATGGTGTCGCAGCTGTACTTTGGCAAACCGAAATTGACCCAACACAAACGGGGCATTGGGGCGCTGACGCTACGGTTGAAGAAATTATGCATACCATCAACGGTGTTGGCCATGTAAATGTATATCCTGAAGCATTTAATTTAGAGCCCAATTCTTCATTACTCTCCTCAGCGATGGATGTTGCTAGGGGTGGTCAATTTATGAGTATTCCAAATCCCTATCCATCAGAAGCTTGGTATCATTATGATGATTTCACATGTGATTACAAATGCATGGCCATTGAATATCTATATTGGATGCAGGTATCCAATATGGGTATTTTAGATGACCCTCAGACCTGTAATGGTATCGCAAATGAATGGGAACCCTGTTCACAATCCCTTTTACAAACTATGGATCTATTGGGTTACGAACTGATTACAGACCCTCAATATAAACTACCTCAAAATGCGCCAGATGGAAACTATTGCCCAAGCGGATCTTCCGGGGTGATTATAAATGATGTAAAAATGGAGCTAAAAATATTCCCGAACCCAGTAAGCAATGATCAACTCATAAAATTAGCATCGAGCGTAGAAGGACCTATTCTTGTCCAATTATATGCTGTAGATGGGGAACTTATTTACCAAGACAAACATCAAAACAACACGTCTATTAATATAGCCAAATTAAGCTCTGGGACATATAGTTATACTCTTACTGCACAAGCAGAGGTTAAAAATGGTAAAATAATCGTCCAATAAAGGGGTTGGTTTTAACCTCTAAATAATCTCAATTATAAAAAGTATATTTAGCGTCCTTATTTATGATCTTTAGCAGCACTCTTTTTCTGCTGTACTTTTTACCGATTTTCTTGGTTATCTACCATCTGGTACCAAAAATATTGAAAAACTACACCTTGCTTGGGGCAAGTATTTTCTTTTATGCCTGGGGTGCTCCGAAGTTTATTTTTGTGATTATTGGCTCAACCCTAATTGACTTCTATATTGTAAAGGCAATTCACAAAAGTGAGCTTGAAAAAAAAAAGAAAGATCCTACTCTTGCTGTCTTTGTTTTTAAACCTAGGCCTTCTCGCCTATTTTAAATACGCCAATTTTTTTGTTGAGAATTTCAATTCATCATTGCAATTAATGGGGTTCAAATCTGTTGCATGGACCTCAGTCATTCTACCCATTGGAATCTCATTCTATACCTTTCAAACACTTACCTATTCGATAGACATTTACCGCAGGATTCATAAACCATTGATAAAGGTTACGGATTACATGCTCTATATTCTTTCATTCCCACAAATGATTGCAGGACCTATTGTGAGGTACAAAACGATTGCAGCCCAGCTGATTAATAGAGAAGAGAAGATAGACGATAAATTGATGGGATTCTATCGTTTCTCAATTGGATTGGCCAAAAAAGTGTTGATTGCCAATGTTATGGCGGAGCAAGCAGATCTTGTTTTTGACAGTGAACTATCATCATTAGATACAACAAGCGCTTGGATTGGAATGCTAGCGTATACCTTTCAAATTTACTTTGACTTTTCAGGGTATTCAGATATGGCCATTGGATTGGGTAAAATCTTGGGCTTTAAGTTTCCTGAAAACTTTGATGCTCCATATATATCACAAAGTATTAGTGAGTTTTGGAGAAGATGGCACATCACACTGGGAAGCTTCATGAAAAACTATTTATACATCCCTTTAGGAGGAAATAGGTCCAAGTCAAAACGCCGAGTTTTCTTTAATCTATGGCTTGTTTTTTTACTTTCAGGTTTATGGCACGGCGCCGAATGGAATTTTATAATTTGGGGCGCCTACCACGGTTTATTTTTGATTATGGATCGTATTTTCCTGCTAAAATTACTAAAATCAACGGGTCGTATCCCCTCGGTGGTCTTTACATTTCTAGTAGTGATGATTGGATGGGTTATTTTTAGATTAGAAAAATTAGCCGACATAAAAAGCTATCTATTAACCCTTTTCTCATTTGACTTTAGGACTGAAATAGCCCTAAATGAAGAATTCATGTTTGTGATTGGTTTTGCTATTTTCTTCTCGTTCATAGGCTTCTTCCAATTTGGTAGAAAAGCCCAAAACTTTTTATACAATCGAGAAGTTTTTAAACTAAGTACACACTTTTTCGCCGTTTTAATTTCCTTTCTATTGATGTTCTCATCAATTAGCTGGCTCGTTTCATCAGACTTTAACCCCTTTATTTATTTTAGATTTTAGAATGAGAGAACAGCTTGGCTTCAAAATAAAAAAAACCCTTTGGACAATCATAATCATAGTATTATTGTTGCCTCTTATTCAAGCTGAGCTAGGGATACCGATTGTACCTAAAGTTGAAGGTTGGTCTGAAAAAATTAAAAAACCAAAATTCTCAAAACAAAATTGGTTCAATGGAAATTATCAGAAAACACAAGATGAGTATATCAAACAAAATGTTGGTTACAAACGGTTTTTTGTTCGATTTTACAATCAATTCTACTATTCATTTTTCAATGAAGCGAAAGCTAATTCCGTCATTATTGGTAAACAAAACTACCTGTACGAAACGCCTTACATTGATGCCTATTTGGGGAAGAGCTATGTAGGTAAAAATGCGATACGCTCCAAAGTAGAGAAACTAAAAAAAATATCAGCGTCTTCAAATTTGAGGAATCGATATCATCGTCATTTTAGCACCTGGAAAAGCAAGTTTCTATCCAGAATATATCCCAGAGCGCTTCCAAAAAGAAAAAAGAACGACCAACAATTATGAAGCATATAAGGAACAGCTAAATAAAAGCGACGTTTTACTACTTGATTTTCATAATTGGTTTCGACAAATGAAAGACAGCTCGCCACATCCTTTATTCCCGAAAACAGGAATACATTGGAGCAGCTATGGTGAAGTCTTAGTAGCTGATTCTCTAGTCAAATACATCGATGCACTGAACCCCTTGCAAAGCATGCCCTCATTTAGTATTAAGAGTATTAACACTTCAAGTAAAATGAAGCACCGTGATGACGATATCGAAAAGGGTATGAACCTACTTTTCGATATTCCAGATTTAGTGATGGCATACCCCAAATATCATCTTGAGAAGTCTACTAAAGAAAAAAATACAAAAGTGCTTTCGATTGCCGATAGCTACTATTGGGGACTTTATAATCTAGGGCTGTCAAAACACACCTTTGGCAATGGACAATTTTGGTTTTACAATAAAAAAATCTATCCAAAACCTGAAGAAGGCCCGCAATTAGTTTCTGAGCTAAACTTAGTAGAAACCGTTGAAAAAAATGATGTAATTATACTGATGTCTACCGACGCAACACTTCACCGTTTTGCCTTTGGGTTTATAGACCAGTTATACGAATTGTATTACAATCAAAACGAATAAGTATCTTCACAGCCAAATAAATTTATGAAAAAAAAGAATTGGAGCACTGCAGACATTCCAAGTCAGGAAGGTAAAATTATTATCGTCACAGGATCAACAAGCGGACTGGGAGCTGAGGCCGTTAAAGTACTAGTGGGAAAAGGTGCGCAGATTATTATGGCCGTAAGGAACATAGACAAAGCAGATAAAGTTAAAGCCAAGATTATAGAAAACATCCCAAATGCCAAGATTACGATCCATCACCTTGATCTAATGGATTTAAAATCAATTGAGGTTTGCGCTAATGACATCATAAAAACATACAATCATTTAGATGTTTTAATCAATAACGCGGGCATCATGATGTGTCCCTTTGCTACTACCAAAGATGGTTTTGAAATACAAATGGGCACCAATCATTTAGGTCCTTTTGCTTTTACAGGAAGATTAATGCCGCTGCTCACAAAAACAAAAAATGCTAGGATCGTTTCAACCTCTAGTTTAGCACATCATTCGGGAGCAATTGACTTCTCTGATATTAATTGGGGAAAAAGAAAATATAAAACCACCAAAGCTTATGGTGACAGTAAAATAGCAAATTTGTACTTCACCTATGAACTGGCTGATAAATTAAAAAACCTTAAAAATTCGCCTACAGTCACAGTTGCTCATCCAGGGTGGACAACCACAGATTTACAAAAGCATTCATTCATGTTCAATTTCTTGAATCCAATATTTGGTCAAGATGTTAGCGAAGGAGTACTACCGACATTAAGAGCTGCTGTAGATACAGATGTCAATTCAGGAGATTATTTTGGCCCATCCCGAATGGGGGGAATGCGCGGCGCACCAATAAAAATAAAGTCTAATAAAAACTCCAAAAATAAGCAGTATGCCAAAGAATTGTGGGCTCTCTCTGAAAAACTAACAGGTGTAACATATTAAAACAATTCTCTCTGATTCTTGATTCCTTTAACAAAAGTAATCTTAAACAACTGTCTTACAGAAGACTAGTTTAAGAATAGTCTGCCGACAATGTTAACGAAATATTAAATATGACATATTATAAGGTGTTTCTTGAAACTGAATTGTAATTTAAACGTCTAAACATAAACAAAACGAAACAATAATTTGTCGTTTTACCAATTCACTTGCAAGTGAATGAATCATAGTATGAATAAACAAAAAGAACTATGAAATAAATGAACAAACATACTCTCCAAGATCTAAAGGTTTACTCGACCTACTTAGATCTATTTTCAAAGTTGTCGTTATTAAACGATGATTCAAATTTGGCAATGCCAATAAAAGCAATCAATGAAAAACATCAAACACAAAAGAGGGAAGGTCTCAATTCCACAAAAAACTCTGAGTTTGAGTTTGCACAAGCTGTATTAGATTTTGAAAAAAAGAATTTTTCATCAACAAGTGACTTAAAGGAAGGATAATATCACGCTGATAAATCTTTAAAAACATATAAATTGAATTGCTCATTATCGCATTGCGAATAATTCCAGACCAAAAGCACTTAGATTTTATTTCTATTGTATTATCTTATCTATCTTTGCACTTGTAAAACTCTTTTTCACTTTAAAAGAACGAACTGCAAGTAATGATCAAACAATTATACAGATTCCTAAGTACTAAATATCAAAATCTATTCTTGGAGTACAAGGTCGAATTCAAACCTAGATATGGTTTTGGAAAACCACCCCACAAAGAGCTCTATGAATTAATCAATGCCAATAGAAAGTCCTACCATACCGTCATCGAAAATGCATTAAGTTTCAAAGAGAACATATGGCAAATTCAAACTTCCGAAAAAGAAACCGATTCGATTAAACCGGGTTGGAATAATGGATTTTTACCGGGTATGGACATCATTGGAATCTACACAATGTTAGCGATAAATAAACCAAAAAAATACATTGAAATAGGGTCCGGTAACTCAACAAAAGTTGCCTTTAAAGCGAAACAAGAACAGGAACTGAATACAAGAATCATCTCAATTGATCCAAAACCTCGTGCAGAAATAGATAGCCTAGCAGACCAAGTCATCCGGGAACCCTTTGAAAATATTGACCTTAAAATAATTGAAGATTTAGATGAGAATGATATTCTTTTCGTAGATAATTCGCATCGTATTTTACCAAATTCTGACGCAATGGTTTTTTTCATGGAAATCCTTCCCAGACTCAAAAAAGGGGTCATTGTGCATATCCATGATATATACCTACCTTATGATTATCCGCAGTTCATGTGCGATCGCTTCTATTCAGAGCAATATGGTTTAGCGATGTACATCCTCGCAAACCCGAAAAAGTACGTAACGATCATGCCGAATTATTTCATTTTCGAAGACAAGGAACTTTCAGGAAAACTGGCGCCGATTTGGGAACACGAAAATTTAAGAACCGTTGAAAAACACGGAGGATCTTATTGGATTCGGATAGCAGGTTAGAAAATTTTAGCCAAGGGAAACATCGAGAATCATCATCACCAAAAAACCACCAATAAAGCCTAATACGGCGATATCGGTATATTTATCTCTTTGCGTTTCTGGGATAACCTCCTCAACAACAACAAAAATCATGGCCCCCGCTGCAAACGCCAATGCGAATGGCAAGATAGGTTCCATATAAATCACAGCCAACGCCCCACAAACCCCTGCTATAGGCTCTACAATTGCGGATAACTGACCATACCAAAAGCTCTTGAAGCGACTTACCCCTATCCTTCTCAAAGGCATAGCTACAGCAAATCCTTCTGGGAAATTCTGTATGCCAATACCGATGGCCAGGGTAACTGCGCCAGCAATCGAAGCCCCTTCAATTCCATGGGCAGAGGCTCCAAATAAAATACCAACCGCCAAGCCTTCAGGAATATTATGTAGCGTTATCGCTAACACAAGTAATGTCGTTTTATGAAATTGCGTTTTAACGCCTTCCTTTTCAGATTCTTTAAAGTTAATATGAAGGTGAGGCAGGCTCTTGTCCAAGAAAAAAAGAAATAGCGCTCCACCTAAAAAACCAACAGCGGCAGGCATCCAAACCATATTAGGATACATTCTCTCTGAGAGCTCTATTGAGGGATTAAGCAAGGACCAAAAACTGGCAGCAACCATTACACCACCTGTAAATCCTAGCATTCCATCAAGAACAGCTCTGTGCATGGATTTAAAAAAGAACACCAAAGAAGCACCCATTGCAGTTACTAACCACGTAAATGTCGTAGCCAAAAGCGCCGCTAAAACAGGGTCAATACTTTCAAAGTACTTTACAATCGCGTCCATAATGCGAAAGTAACACAATTACAGGTAACTACTGCACTGATTTTTCAAAACCAAGATCAATCGCTTTAGTCATGATGCTCTGGTTTATCGCAGTACCTAAATCATCTGTTTCAAGGGTATTCGCTTCTTCTTTCTTCTTCTTAATAAAGGCTTCGCGTTTCACACTTAATTCTGATATTTTAGACTTAATCTCCTTCCTTTCTGTTTGCTTTAGCTTCACATGTGCTTGTAATTCCTCCGTTGTCTTTCCTTTAAGCTCCTCTGGTAATTCTTTATTTTTTAATTTAAATAGAACCGTGGAATCTGCAATGTATGCATCAACTAGGTCCCAATTGCTATTGGTGTAATTTGAAGAAATTTTAGCTTTCGCACGCATGTTTGCTACGGAAGGACTTTGATCTAGTGAATTTTCATCTTGCTCAACCTGCATCTTCTTTCTACTCGCACCCAATCCATTATAAGTCACATAAGTTGTGTTTATCTTTTCGCTATATCGATTGATTTCATCATCGTAAGGAGTTGGAATAAACACCACTTCTCGATCCGAGTTGATATTAAAATAGTCTCCCATGGAACACGTAGCCCCTTCTTTCCAGAATTCGCGCACCCCTCTATTCCGTTCGCCGCAATAAATCGTGTTTACAATAACATCCTTACTTTTAGCAACAACACAAACCTCCTTGAAATCAACAGGCCCCTGATTAAAGGGCTCATTACCTGCGATATATATCATTTTTAAATCTTTTGAGTCCGCCGACCAATTCAACTCCAAAAGAGCATCTTTAATTACGGCACCACAATATTCATCTCCCCCGTTGGTTCTTAAACCAAATAATTTTTGCGACACAAGATCAAGATCCGAAGTGAAATCGAGCTGTTTTCGTACAAAATTCGTATTGCTAATCCCCGAATTACCATAATCATACATCGCTATCTCTAGCGTTGGGGTTTGACCATTATACCTCAGCGAACCAGATTCGTTGACAATTTCCCAAAGACGTGACTTCGCTTGATCAAGGAGTCCATCCATACTATTAGAGGTGTCAAATAAAATAACCAATTGGATTTTTCGAGAAGTTTTTACCTTAGAATCTATTGTTGACTCTTGATTTTCAACAGGTTTTAGTTGATCGATTATAGGTGTTAGTAATGATGAACCTATAAGTGTACAGAGAAGGAAACTTTTCATATGTTTTTTCCTTTCCGTACATCCATGATATTAAAAAGTTCATTTTTTCATGAAAAAAGAAATGGCGAGGTCATAACCAAATAGACCAAGTCCGACAATACTTCCTTCACAAACCGGTGCTAACAATGACTCATGGCGAAAGGACTCACGTGCATAAATATTCGAAATATGAACCTCTACAACAGGAGTTGAAATTGAAGAAATACAATCTCTAATCGCTACGCTTGTATGTGTATACCCACCAGCGTTTAAAATGATTCCATCACAATTTAGGTTTTGAAGTTCATCTATTATTGTTCCTTCGATATTCGATTGGAAATAATGCAATTCAACATTCCACCTTTGTTTCACCCCCTCAATATAGCTTTCAAAACTTTCGGATCCATAAACAGAAGGTTCTCTTGAACCTAAGAGATTTAAATTTGGCCCGTTTATTATTGCTAATTTCATCTTGTGTCTAATTGGAGTCGCTATATTAATGAATTTGTTTCATACCTAAAAATCGAAAAGGGTCTGTCGGCCAATTCAATTTTAGCCTATCAAAATGATGTGAACAAGTTATTAAACTATTGTTCTGAGCAAGAATTAAAAGTAAAAGATGTTGAATACCGTCATTTACAAACATTTATTACCGAACTGTATGACCTTGGTTTGAGCGCTCGTTCTCAAGCCCGAATCATTTCAGGAATAAAACAGTTCTTCAGTTACCTCATTATCGAGAACCTAATTACGCTTGACCCTAGCGAAATACTTGAGCAGCCAAGAATTGGAAGAAAGCTTCCGGAGGTTCTTTCAATAGAAGAAGTTGATGCGTTAATAGCCGCTATAGATTTAAGTCGGAAAGAAGGCCAAAGAAACAGAGCTATTTTAGAGGTTTTATATAGTTGCGGACTAAGGGTGAGTGAATTAACCAATCTAAAATTTACAGACCTTTTTTACGACGAAGGGTTTATAAGAGTAATTGGTAAAGGGAATAAGGAACGATTGGTCCCCCTTAGTAAAAGTGTCGAAATAGAAATAGACGCCTATAAAAAGGATTTTCGTTCAAAATTGGAAATCAAGCCCGGTCATGAAAACTTTATTTTTTTAAACCGCAGAGGCAAGCAACTCACCCGCGTTATGATTTTTGTCATTGTTAAAGATTTAGCACAACGAATAGAATTGCAAAAAGTCATCTCCCCTCATACCTTTCGCCACAGCTTTGCAACGCACCTAATTGAAGGAGGGGCCAACCTTAGAGCCATACAAGACATGTTGGGTCATGAATCAATTATTACCACAGAAATCTATACCCATCTTGACCAAAGTTTTTTAAAAGATGCTATATTGAGCTTTCACCCAAGAAACGCAATGGAATAAGCGTCGATTTAAAAGCTAAAAAAAGTATTATAATTTATTCTTTTTATTTGCTTTATTCCCGAAATAAGTGTTTCTTTGCGCTCGCTTTTTACATTAATAACGTACTCAAACGTCAAGCATATGTCAAGGATTTGTCAACTTACCGGAAAATCAGTTATGGTTGGGAACAATGTTTCTCATTCCAAGAGAAGAACTAAACGTCGCTTCTATCCGAACTTGGTTACTAAGAAATTTTATCTTCCAGAAGAAGATTCTTTTATAACCTTGAAAGTAGCAACTTCTGCTTTGAGAACGATTAATAAAAAAGGAATTTCTGCTTGCATTAAGGAAGCACGTTTGAAAGGATATTTAAAATAAGCGATAAAAGACAAAATCAATCGAAATGGCTAAGAGCAAAGGAAATAGAGTCCAAGTAATTTTAGAGTGTACAGAGCATAAGAACTCAGGTATGGCTGGTACCTCTCGTTATATTACGACCAAGAATAGAAAAAACACTCCGGATAGAATGGAAATTAAAAAATTCAATCCTATTATGAAAAAATACACAATTCATAAAGAAATTAAATAATTTGTTATGGCAAAGAAAGTAGTTGCAAGTTTACAGAAAGGTGGCGGAAAAGAGCACACCAAAGTAATTAAGATGATTAAGTCTGATAAGACTGGGGCATACTCCTTCAAAGAAGGAATTGTTCATAACGATAAAGTTAAAGATTGGTTTAGCAAAAGCTAAATCATATTTAAAAAATAATTAAGCTTCCAATGGGAGCTTTTTTTTTACAATTATATGGGACTTTTTGATTTCTTTTCTAAACCAAAAAAGGAAACTCTCGATAAAGGGTTGCAAAAAACAAAGACCTCATTTCTATCCAAAATAGCAAGAACTATTGTTGGTAAATCAACAGTTGATGAGGAAGTTCTTGATGAGCTGGAAGAAGTTCTCATCTCTTCTGACGTTGGCGTAGAAACCACATTAAAAATTATTGGTCAGATTGAAAACCGTGTCAAAAAAGACAAGGTATTAGGAACCGATGAACTACAAAATATACTTAAAGAAGAAATTGCAAAACTTTTAGAAAATACGCCATCTGAATCAAAAGCAGATAACCAACCTCAAGAAGGGAAAGAGCCTTATGTAATTATGGTGGTGGGAGTTAATGGCGTTGGCAAAACAACAACGATAGGCAAGCTTGCCCATCAATTTAAGTCCGCAGGAAAAAAAGTAATCTTGGGAGCTTCGGATACTTTTCGAGCTGCCGCTGTGGACCAACTGATTATCTGGTCGGAAAGGGTCGGGGTTCCTATTGTTCAGCAAGGTATGGGTGCAGACCCAGCGAGCGTTGCCTTTGACACATTACAATCGGCAAAGTCCCAAAATGCAGATGTCGTGATCATTGATACCGCAGGAAGATTACACAACAAGGTAAACTTGATGAACGAGTTGAATAAGATCAAAAGAGTAATGGATAAGGTCGTTCCCAATGCACCCCATGAGATTCTGTTAGTCATTGACGGATCGACAGGCCAAAATGCATTTGAACAAGCCAAGCAATTTTCATTAGCAACTGACATTAACGCCCTCGCGGTTACAAAGTTAGACGGAACTGCCAAAGGTGGTGTAATCATTGGTATCTCAGATCAAATGAATATACCTGTCAAATACATTGGTGTTGGAGAACAAATGGAAGATTTACAACTATTTGATAAAAAGGCCTTTGTAGACTCCTTATTTTCTTAGATGCCAAACACCTCATAACTAATAGCGATGTCAGGATGTAAGCTCGCTCTCACGGAACAATACTTATTCAGAGATAGATCCACAGCTCTATTTACGCGTTTCAAATCTATATCCTTATCAATGTAAATACGAAAATGAATCCGATCATAAGGCGTAGGAACACCCTCTTTCTTAATGGCATCTACAGTCACTTTATAAGTTTTCGGTGACATTTTTTGCTTTTTTAACACCAACATGACATCAATTGACATACACCCCATAAGTGCTCCTAATAGCAATTGCATTGGTGTCATCCCTCGATTCTTACCTTCTAAACTTGCGGAAGAATCCATAATCAATTTTAGGTCATTAGAATCATTGAGTTCAAATACATAAGGTTCTTCAATTCTATTTAATTCCATAGCTATATTCCATTAGTTGTTTTTTTTAAGCAAATACCAAAGTTAGTTATTTAATAGGCCACTAAAGATTGCAAACAATTCACTAAATTTGCACCCTACATCACCTTACTATGAAAATACTTCTTATTTGTCTTTCTTTTCTTTTTGTTTCAAACCAGTTGATTGCGCAGTCTAAAACGGTGAGAGGATTTATATATGACCAATCCAATGGGGAACCTATGGCTTATGAAAAAGTCAAAATTTTAAACCCTGACAGCACGACCGTTGCTGGGGCTATTTCGGATCTTAATGGTTTTTTCCAAATACCTAAACTTGAAAACAAATTATACCTCATTAAGGTTGAAAACTTCAAATATGAAGTGCAATTTAAAACTATCGACTTAACTAAAAAAAACAATATTACAGATGTGAAATTCGAGCTTAAGATGCTTGAATCAATTCAGCAATTTGATGAAGTCAGAGTATCAGCTGAAAGCAAAACAAAGCGAACTAAAATTGAAATCTCTAAATTAAAAATTAGTAAAGAAGGACTTGAGCGTATCCCTAGTTATGGGGCTGAAAATGATATTGTAGGCGCTTTTTCTGTTACGCCTGGCGTCATAACGACAGGTGATCAAGGTGGTCAACTTTATGTACGTGGTGGTACACCTATTCAAAATAAGATTCTCTTGGATGGTATGACTATTTATAACCCATTCCATTCCATCGGGTTCTTCTCCATTTTTGAAACCGAGCTCATTAAAAACGTTGATATTTATACTGGAGGGTTTGAATCCAAGTATGGAGGTCGAATTTCATCTATTATGGATATAACCTACCGCGATGGTAACAGAAAAAAATTCGCTGGGAAAACATCTGTTTCTCCATTTTTAGCGAAATTGGTTCTTGAAGGCCCATTGGGGAAAAAGCAAGGAGATTCACCTCGGGCTGGTTCGTATATTTTTTCAGCAAAAAAAAGCTTGTTAGACTTAACCTCAGAGAGCTTATATCCAGGTATTAATGATGGAAATGGATTGCCTTTTAACTTTACAGATCTCTATGGTAAAATAACCTTTACAGGTGATGGGGGGAGTAAATTTAGCGCCTTTGGTTTTAGCAACCAGGATAGTGTGAACTATTCCATTGCTGACTTAAATTGGAGTGCAGCAGGAGGTGGAATGAATTTCTTACTCGTTCCGAGTGGTTCACCTATTTTCATTCGTGGTCATGTCAATGGAAGTAATTTTCAGACCACATTTACAGAAAATGAGCAGGAACCTAGAATATCAAGTATTGGTGGTTTTGATTTAGGATTTGACTTCAGCTATTTCCTTAAGGATGAAGGTGAAATGAATTATGGATTTAATTTAAATGGCTTCAATACAAAATACACAACCTATAATGAGGTTGGCCGAAAAATTGAAGATGAGAATTTCACAACTGAAATTGGGGCTTACTATAACTATCGCGGTATTTTTAAAAGATGGGTTGTTCAGACAGGTGTACGCGCTCAATTATATGCTTCCTTAAATACCATCTCGTTTGAACCAAGATTAGCCGCAAAATACAATGCTAGTGAAAACATCAGGTTTAAGTTTTCTGGAGGACGATTTTCACAAAATTTCACATCTGCATCATCAGACAAAGATATTGTCAACCTATTCAATGGCCTTCTAAGTGCGCCTACAAATGTTCAAGACCAGTTTGTAAATGAATTTGGCGGGACTAGACAAGTGAATAATGGTCTTCAGTATGCATGGCATGGAATCGCTGGCGTTGAAATTGATCTCGGGGAAAACATCACCGTGAACCTTGAGGGCTATTACAAGTATTTTTCTCAGCTTAGCAACATTAATCAGAACAAATTATACGAAGATGTTGCTGCTTTTGAACTGATTGACGATGTGTTTAAAAAAGACTTTATCATTGAATCTGGCCAATCCATGGGGGCCGATCTTCTCATTAAATACAGTAAAGATCGATTGTTTTTATGGGGTGTTTACTCCTATGGTCACAATGTAAGATGGGACGGGTTTAATGAATATTATCCTGTTTTCGATAGACGCCACAACATAAACATAGTTGGGTCCTATATCTTTGGAGATAAAAAAGACTTTGAGATGAGCGTGAGGTGGAATTTAGGATCAGGGCTCCCGTTCACACCAACGGCAGGTTTTTTCCAATCCGAAAACTTCTCAGGTGGTGTAACATCGGACCCCAATACAAATAATAGCAATACAGTTTCAACTATATTAGGTGAATTCAATAGCCAACGACTCCCCTACTATCACCGTTTGGATATAACCGTTAAAAAGAAAATAAAATTCAAAAATAAAACGATATTGGAAATGGTTTTTAGCGTTACAAATGCCTACAGTAGGAAAAACATATTTTATGTCAACAGGGTAACCAACGAGGAAATATATCAATTCCCATTACTACCAAGTTTCGGAATGAGTTACAAATTCTAATTCTATGGCCAACATAGCTAAATTTAAAGCACTTAGACCCGTTCGAGATAAAGTTCACTTAGTCGCGACAAGACCCTATTATTCTTATAAAAAGAATGTTTTAAACGCTAAACTAGAAGATAACCCATATACATTTTTGAGGATCATTAATCCTGAGTTTGGAAATCCAATCAAAACAAAACCGAATTCCAACAAGAGATTTGAAATGGTCAAAGACCGATATCGGGACTTCATTAACAAAGGTATTTTAATTAATGAAGAGTCAGAACGTCTCTACTTATACAGACAATCCAGCAATACAAATACATGTATTGGTGTAATAGCTGGAGCTAGCGTCGCTGAATATCTTCAAAAAAAGATAAAAATACACGAAGCCACCCTAAGCACTAGAGAGGCCATTTTCACTAGATACCTTGACATTGTTGGTTACAATGCAGAACCGGTATTGCTTTCCTATAAAGGAACTGAAAATACAGAAACTAAATTGAGGGAATTAATTAAGGAGCGTCCTGAATACGAATTTACGACTACAGACCTAGTTAAACATGAATTATGGGTGCTTTCTATTGAGCAATCAGATGATTTACAAACATGCTTCAAGGGTATTAATGATGTTTATATTGCGGATGGACACCATCGATCAGCATCATCCGCGGCTTTATTTACTAATAAAGGATCGTTGTTACCAAAAGCAAAATATTTCTTGGCTTACTTTGTCGAAGAAAGTCAGCTAAATATAATGGCCTTTAATAGGCTAATAAAGTCATTAAACAATCTCACTCCAATTGCGTTTATCGACCATTTGAAAAAATTGGGAACCGTAAAAAAAATAATGAAAGGTGTCGCTCCTGAAAAAAATCACGTTCTGAATTTTTATATTGAGAATGGTTGGTATTCACTTGAAATCAACCCCGAATTGATCGATACTAAACATCCAGTAAAAAGTCTTGATTCTAATTTATTGACTGAGCTCATCTTAAAACCAATATTAGGAATAGAAGATTTGAAGACTAGTGTTGATGTTGATTTTCTTCCAGGCACCTTCAATGCAATGTCGTTTGAACTCGAATTGAAAAAAAAGAAATACAAACTTGGATTCATGCTTTATCCCTCAAGCATTGAACAAATAAAGGCCGTTGCAGATGAAGGCTTATACATGCCGCCGAAATCGACATGGGTTGAGCCCAAACTCCGCAGTGGATTGACCATTTACAACATACATGAATGATTGCTAAAAATATAGAGAATATTAAAGGTGAACTACCTGAAAACGTAGTGCTCGTGGCTGTATCTAAGACCAAGCCCATTGAAGATTTAAAAATTGCATTCGATACAGGGCAACGCGTATTTGGTGAAAACAAGGTGCAGGAAATGGTCTCTAAATCAGAATTACTTTCTAAAGAAATTCAATGGCATTTTATTGGACATCTTCAAAGGAATAAAGTGAAATCAATTGCGCCATTTGTTAGCTTAATTCACGGTGTGGAGAGTCTTCGACTCCTCAAGGAAATAAATAAACAAGCCGCAAAGAACAATCGTACCATTGATATACTTTTACAATTTTATATTGCCGATGAAGAATCGAAATTTGGTTTATCACTTGAAGAAGCCTCGGGTATTATTGAATCAGATGCGTACAAAGAACTTCAGAACATATGTATCAGGGGCGTAATGGGAATGGCAACTTTTACAAGCAATCAAGAAAAAATACGAAACGAATTTAAGACCCTAAACAATATTCATATGAGCCTTAAGAATGATTTTTTCTCGAGAGAAGATTCCTTTGATGTCATATCGATGGGGATGAGCGGTGATTATAAAGTAGCCATTGATGAAGGCAGCAACATGATTAGAATTGGCAGTACTATTTTTGGCGCTAGAAATTAATCTTTCAAATCAAATATCAAGGTGGAAATATGCGTTTCCCCCATATATTTAAGTCCTATTTCTTGTAAATCCTTAGATGATATTTCATCAATACTATTGTGAATATCTTCAATCGTATCAATTTGACCGAATGCCAACAGACTTTTACCGAGACTGTGCATTAAGCCAGAGTTGACATCCATACCCAAGGCCAATTGACCTTTAAATTGTTGCTTTGCCATTTTGAGACGTGCAGCACTAATGGGTTTCTTCAAAATGCGATTCAGCTCTTTTTTAATTAACCTGATTGACTTATTTATATTCTTTGATTCACAGCCCACATAAACTTGCCAGAACCCGACATCAGCATATGGAACGTAATTGGCCTCTATACTGTATGCCAACACGTGACGTTCGCGAAGACTAATGTTCAAAGTGGAATTCATGGCTGGACCACCTAAAATATTCATTAACAGAGCCATAACGGTCCTATTGTCATCACTGTAGCTTGGGGCCATACCTCCTAAGACAAGATGCGCTTGGTAATTTGCCTCTTTACGCTTTATATTAAATGGTTTGTAACCCGTAAAAGGATCAACATCAATTTTTATCCCCTGATCTGGCATTTCGACAAGGTATGTTTTCAATAACTTTTCAATTGAGTTCATTGAAATATCTCCTACGAAGGAAACAACCAAATTGTTTTTTGTGAAAAAATTTTTAACAAAGAGGTCTAAATCCTTTTTTGATAAGTTTTTAAGCCCCTTTTTCACACCAAGAATATTGTTTCCTAGGGCATGACCTTTAAAAAGCTCCTCTTCAAAATCATCAAAAATCTTATCATAAGGACTATCCAGGTATGAATTGATTTCATCAATGATAATTTCTTTCTCCTTTTCTACTTCCTTTTTTGTAAAAACTGGATTGACAGAAATATCCGATAATAATTCAATGGCCCTTTTTGTATGCTCTTTTGGGAACGATGCGTGCAAGCACAACTCCTCTTTGGCCGTATATGCATTTAGCTCTCCACCTACCTCATCAATTCTTGAAATAGTTTGAATACCACTCCTTTTCTTCGTGCCTTTAAATACACAGTGTTCGAGAAAATGAGCCAACCCTGTCTGATCCTTATTTTCAAAACGGCTACCCGCGCGATAAAAAAATCCAATATGTGCAACAGCACTCGGTTTATGAAGATAAACCAATTTCAAACCGCTTTCATAAGAAATGCAAGTAGGTTCCATTTATTAAGGATTAATTCTATAAGAATTCCAAACATCCGAAGCGCGCTCAAAAACAATTCGGTCGTGGAGTCTGGATGGACGTCCTTGCCAAAACTCAAATTTAACTGGAGAAACCGCGTATCCGCCCCAAAACTCAGGTCTTTCAACTTTTTCGGGAAATACTTTACTTATTTCTATACTTTTCTGCTCTAGATCTCTCCTTGAATTCAATACTCTCGATTGCTCAGATACCCATGCACCTATTTGGCTTGAACGAGGCCTTGATTCAAAATAAGCATCACTCTCTTTAGAGTCGATTTTCGTAACAATACCTTGTACTCTTATTTGCCTTTGTAAACCTGGCCAGAAAAAAAGCAAACTCACATTAGGGTTCCCTTCCATTTCTAGCGCCTTATCACTTTGATAATTTGTATAAAAAACAAACTCTTGTTTGCGCAGCTCCTTGAGATAAACCACCCTACTTGAAGGCTGCATAGTATGCTTATCAACCGTAGAATGCACCATCGCATTTGGTTCAGGTTGCTCTGATTGACAGGCCATATCAAACCACTCCTGAAAAGCACTAAACGGATCACTTGCAAATGAATCACTTAGCGAATTCAAATCAAAATCCTTATGCTCATCACGAAGACGGTCGAGGTTTTTACTCATTAGTGTCGTATTCGTCCACAACGCTTGTTTCAGAATTAGAATGGAACTCTGTATTAGGAACCATCCCCTTAGGAGCTGACTCATTCTCTGAAGGTTCAACTCTTTTTGAGCTCTCATTAGGATAGAAAACTTCAATTATAGGAGATTCTGAGACAGAAATAACTTTATAATCAACCATTAAATTCGACATCTTTTCTGAAAGATTATCATAAGCTTCTTTAACATTACCAGCCTCCACCAAAATGAGTTGGGTAATCTTTTTATTCTTCCCTCCATCAGCGTCCGCGCTTTCGTATGAGATTTTGCACTTATACCAAACATTTGAACCGTCAATAGAGAAAATTTCATGAATATCTGTTCGGGCAATTCCGGTGACTAAAAATTCACCCCTTATACTGCTACCTAACTCTTCATAGATTCTTGCTTCAACATCTGTAAAGGTCATTCCCGCCAATAAATAGGGCTCAGTAACCCTCTTAAGCGTGCCGTCTTCTAGCTGTTTTGTGTATTTTAACTTAACTGTAAACCAATTGATCATAACTAAAATTTGAGTAAGCAAAGATAGTCACGAACAAAGCCAAAACCTAATAGAAGAAGGAATTAATGACCTGCGCTAAATCCAAATGGCAAGAGGTCGATAACGCTAGATAAAACCAAGGCTCTGCGGTCTTGATTTACGATGATTACTTTAATTTTATTTGTCTGCCTATTTTCCGTCTCGAGCATCACCTGGCGGCAAGCTCCACAAGGAGACAACAGTTTTTCAACAGGTATTAAATCTCCTTTAGCAACTACACACAAAGTTTGCACGGATTGTTTTGGGTAGCTTGCACCAACATGAAACAAAGCGACTCTCTCTGCACACAAGCCTGATGGATATGCGGAGTTTTCCTGATTACTTCCCGTAACGATCGTGTCATTATCTAGTCGCGCTGAGGCGCCTACCCTAAATTTACTGTAGGGCGCATAAGCAGATTCCATAGCCTCATAGGCTCGGTCCACCAATACCTGGTCTTCAATCGCTAAATCACTCCAATCAGAATAGATTTCATAAGAAAATGAATGCTCCTTTTTCATAAGCTAATTTACGCAATAAAAGACATAGGGTTACAATGTCAATTGCAATAGATTTTGTGTGGCTAAACATCGAATTTTGTTTAACTTTGTGCTTCTTAAAATAAAATAATGCAAGAATTAAAAGACAAAGTAAGTTACGCAGTAGGATTGAGTATTGCCGAAAGTTTAAAAAGCCAACAATTAGGATCCTTGGATCTTAATTTATTAAAAGACGGGATTCAAGATGTTTTCGAAGAAAAGGAATTGAAAATAAATCCTCAAGAGGCGAATGGATTAATTCAAGAATTTCTTGAAGAAGCTAATTCTGCCGCTTTTGGAGACAACAAAGAAAAAGGAACTGCTTTTTTAGAAGAGAATAAAAAGAGAACTGAAGTTCTATCTACTGATTCAGGCCTTCAATATGAAGTAACTGAAGAGGGTAATGGATCAAAACCAAGTGATTCTGACACGGTTACTGTACATTATCACGGTACATTAATTGATGGGACTGTTTTTGATAGTTCGGTTGAAAGAGGAACTCCGGCAAGCTTTGGTGTTAACCAAGTAATTCCAGGATGGACAGAAGCACTACAACTAATGTCTGTAGGGGCTAAATATAGATTATACATCCCGCAAGAATTGGCATACGGAGCAAATCCTCACCCAGGTGGACCAATACAACCATATAGCGCTTTAATATTTGACGTTGAATTAATTGAAATCAAATGACCAGAGGGATTTCAATAATAATTGGCCTAATCTTGATGTCATGTGGAGATGATATCGCACAATCTAGTAAAAAAGTCAAAACGATTGCTAATGATATAATTTATTCAAGCAGTGATGTTTCTTTAAACTCAGAGTTGGATAGTATATCCTATGTTCTTGGATTTGAGATGTCTAAGCCGTTTATATCGGATAGTATTTTTTCGCTTCTAGAAAAGGAGGAGATCTTAATTGGGTTTCAAGACTCCACAAGTAATATGGCACTCGACAGTTGTGAAATGAAAATACAGTCTTTTCTTTCGTCATCAGACTTACGAAAAAACAAAAGTTTCCTTAAGGAATGTGCGGCATGTGTAGGCTCCTTAAATAGAATGGAATTTTACAATAACTTCGGTAGTCTTAACGCACTAGACTTGGTCGATTTCAAATACACTTATTTGGGTCTTAAAGATGGTTTTAACCTGAAAGATGTCTTTCTTGACGACACGAATAGTGTGAACATTTTATTCGCTTCACTTAAATCAGAAATAGGAATTAGATATAATGTTACCATTGAACAATTTCAGCGAGAAGGACGTGAATTTTTAAAAGAAAATAAAAACAAAAAAGGAGTTCAACAAACACCATCTGGTCTTCAATACAAGGTCCTCAAAAAAGGAAAAGGAAAGAATCCTTCAGCAGGCGCTCAAGTTAAAGTAAATTATAAAGGCACTTTGCTTTCAGGAGAAACTTTTGACAGTTCATATGACCGTGGACAGGCTTCAGAATTCTTTTTGAATCAGGTTATCCCCGGTTGGACTGAAGGCATACAATTGATGAAGGCTGGTTCTAAATTTAAATTCTACATCCCACACGAATTGGCTTATGGGGCGAACCCTGACCCTAGGAGTGGTATAAAACCATATAGTCTTCTTATATTTGAAGTAGAACTTTTGGAAATTTTAAGCCCATGATAAGATTCATTTGTGCAGTTGGAACCCTCTGCATTCTTTTTAGTTGCAGCGAAAAAATTGACTTAATTGGAGATTTTAAAGAAACCGCTGTAGTTTATGGTTTGTTAGACCATTCAGACTCATTGCATTATGTTAAGATTACGCGTGCTTTTATAGGCCCGGGAAATGCTGTTGAAATTGCTCAAATTGAAGATTCAAGCTACTTTAATACCGTAGATGCAACTATTGAAGAATTAGATGGGAATAATATTGTACGAACTTGGATTTTAAGAGACACTACTATTGAGAACAAAGACACCAACGGACTTTTTTACGCACCAAACCAGAAGGTATACTATTTCCAGACTTTACCCACAACGACGTCAAGCTCAGGTGCATTTGGAACTATTCAAACCTCACCTAATCCAATGCTAACATCGTTAAACCCTGAATACGAATACCGATTAAAGGCCGTAATTAATTCAGGACAGTTTGAAGTTTCGTCAACAACGTCTCTAGTCAATGGCATCACAACGACTGCGACGTCTCAAAATTTCACATTTAAATTCGCGAGCAATCCTGGAGAATATAAATCAACAAGCGTAACGATATCAAATTCGGGAAACGCCCACGTAGTCAATGTTAATATCGGTGTAAACATCGCTGAGTATATTGGACTAGATGCGATATCCAAGACAATAGAATGGCAAATTGGTGAAAGTGACGTACTACCCAATTCACCAAAGACATTCTCTGCCAATGGACAAACATTCTATAATCTGGTAGAAAACAACGTGACAGATGATGCGCTAATTGACCAACGAAACTTTCTTGGCTTTGAAGTCACCGTTACCGGTGGTTCGGAAGATCTCAATAATTATATTTTAGTGAATCAACCCTCTAGCTCTTTAGCGCAAAACAAACCGACCTATACGAACCTGGATGTGACGAATGGTTACAGAGTCATTGGTATTTTCTCATCAAGACAAACGATCAAGACATATAAACCATTCTACATTTCTCCTCAACAAGCCTTCATTAGAGCTATTGATAAGAAAAGTACACGAGAGCTTTGCGAAGGTCCTATTACAGGGTTATTAAGATTCTGTTCAAAGCATCCCGCGGATAATATCTTTGGGAACGAAGAGACCTTTGCCTGTAACTAAATTACTTTAACCACATCTCATGTCTAATCGGCTTACTTTATTTGCTGATGTGATTTTGCCCGTACCCATTCATAGGGCTTTCACCTACAGGATTCCATTCGAAATGAATGATCAAGTTGCTGTCGGTTTAAGAGTTATCGTTCCTTTTGGGAAAAACAAACTACATACTGCTATCGTTGTAAATGTTCATGAAAGTGTACCAAAAGAATACCAATCAAAATATATTGAAGCGGTATTAGACGACCAACCTATAGTTACGCTTGAACAGCTCAAGTTTTGGAAGTGGGTCGCCCAATATTACATGGCCGCAATAGGTGAAGTCATGAACGCAGCGCTTCCTGCAAACTTCAAGCTTGGGAGTGAAACTAATATTTCTTTGCACCCAGAATTCGACGCAGCGCTTGATCAACTCAATGGTCGTGAAGATCAAATTGTAGACTATCTTGAAGTAAAAGGCTCTTGTAACTTGAAAGAACTCTCTGAATTTCTTTCTATACAAACCGTACAACCCATCGTAAAAACGCTTATTGACCGGAAAGTTATAATCTCGAATGAAGAAATAAAACAAAGATATTCAGCCAAGACTTCAGTATGTTATGTACTTAAAGAAGATTTTCAGATTGAAAATAACCTCAATATTATTTTAGAGGAATTGGAAAGCAGTCCACGTAATATAAAACAAGTAGAAGCTTTACTGCACATTGTGCAATTGGGACATGAACAACAAGGATATTTTCCAATCCAAAAAAAAACTATTCTAGACGAGGGAATCAGTGCTTCAGCATTAACTACGCTAGAGAAAAAAGGGATTCTAATCGCTGAGCGTTTTCAGATTGACCGCATTCATCTTAATAAAGGGAATAATGCTGATTTCAAAGAATTAACGAAAGCGCAAAACGAAGCTCTGGTATCACTCCAAAGTGCAATGTTCGAAAAGAACGTAACCCTCCTTCATGGGGTGACGGGATCTGGTAAAACGGAAATCTATGTACAATTGATTCAAGACCAGCTTGACCAGGGTAAGCAAGTTCTATTCTTACTCCCCGAAATTGCATTGACAACACAACTAATCCAACGATTGTCAAAGTACTTCGGTGAAAAAATAGGTGTCTATCATTCAAAATTTAATCAGAACGAACGTATTGAGATCTGGAACAAGGTTTTACAAGATGACGCTCATGAATTTAGAATCATACTTGGCGCCCGATCTTCTGTGTTTTTACCTTTTCAAAATTTAGGATTGATTATTGTTGATGAGGAACATGAAAGTTCGTTTAAGCAATACGACCCCGCCCCGAGATATAACGGTAGAGATGCTGCGATTGTGCTAGGAAGAATGCATGAGGCAAAAGTTCTCCTGGGTACAGCCACCCCATCCCTAGAAACTTATTATAATGCACAATCTGGTAAATACGGATTCGTGTCGCTAAAAGAAAGATATAAAGGTTTGTTAATGCCTGAGGTTTTATTCTCAGATTTAAAAAGAGAACGTAAACTAAAAAACATGAATTCCCACTTTTCTAATTTTTTATTAGAAGAAATGGAGGGGGTTTTAAAAAGAGGTGAACAAATTATATTATTCCAAAATAGACGAGGATATACACCTCTTTGGTCATGTGAGGTATGCAGTTGGACTCCAAAATGCAACCACTGCGATGTATCCCTTACCTACCACAAACAAGCAAACCTACTCAAATGCCATTATTGCGGTTTTTCAACAAACCCGGTTGGATCATGCCCATCTTGTGGTAGTAATAGACTAAATATGATCGGCTTTGGGACTGAGAAAATTGAAGATGAACTGAGTCTCATTTTTAAAGACAAAGTAATCAAAAGATTAGATTTAGATACCACACGTTCAAAGAACGCTTATGAAATGATCTTAAATGATTTTGACAAAGGATTGATTGATATTTTGATTGGTACGCAAATGGTTACCAAAGGACTTGATTTTGACAATGTCTACCTGGTAGGTATCTTGGATGCGGATATGCTATTAAATCGCCCTGATTTTAGAGCATACGAACGTTCCTATCAATTGATGTCTCAAGTTGCTGGAAGGGCTGGGAGACAAGGAAAACAAGGCAGAGTAATTGTTCAAACAGGCGACCCTGAACATTGGGTTTTACAACTGGTAGGACAGCATGATTATGTTCAATTCTATGAGAATGAGATTATTGAGCGAAAAAACTATCACTACCCTCCATTTTATAAGTTAATTGCAATTACGCTAAAGCACGAGAATATTCATACTATTGATTCGTCAGCGCAGCATCTAGCAGAACTACTTACATCTGTTTTTAAGGAAAGAGTTATTGGTCCCGAATATCCTATTGTTCAGAAAATAAGAAATAAATTCCTTAAGACGATTAAAATTAAAATTGAAAAAGACGCTCCGGATTTTAAAGTCAAACAAAAAATAAAATCTCTTATTGATGTTTTTTATTCTAATGCTGAATTTAAAAAAGTTAGAGTTGTAATCGACGTAGACCCCCTATAAGCTATCCGAGATAAGACTTAAGAATTACATTTTTGGAAGTATGTTTCAGCCTTCGAATTGCTTTCTCCTTAATTTGTCGAACCCGTTCTCTGGTCAAGTCAAAACGATCTCCTATTTCTTCAAGCGATAAAGGCATTTTACCTTCCAAGCCATAGAACATACTAACAACTTCACTTTCACGAGGTGTTAAGGTTTTTAAAGACTGTCGTATGTCGCTCCTAAGAGATTCTAGTACAAGATTTGACTCAGGACTAGGCAAGGAGTCTTTACTACCCATTACATCGTACATACTTGATGATGAATCATCCCCCTCTACGAGCGGTGCATCCATAGATATGTGTCGTCCGTTTTGAGAGAGAGATTGCTTTACTTCTTGAGGTGTACAATCTAATACTTCAGCAAGTTCATCCGCAGATGGCGGGCGCTCTAATTTTTGTTCTAGCTCTGAGAAAGCTCTATTTATCTTATTAATATTTCCAATCTTATTGAGTGGAAGACGTACAATTCTTGCTTGCTCTGCAAGCGCTTGTAAAATAGATTGACGAATCCACCATACCGCATAGGAAATAAATTTAAAACCCCGGGTTTCATCAAAACGTTCAGCCGCTTTAATTAAACCTAGATTTCCTTCATTAATTAAATCCGATAAGGTCAATCCTTGATTTTGGTATTGTTTAGAGACTGAAACCACAAAACGCAGGTTCGCCTTCGTAAGACGTTCTAGTGCTTGACGATCTCCCGCTTTAATTCTCTGCGCTAATTCCACCTCTTCATCGGCAGATATTAAATCTACACGTCCAATTTCTTGGAGGTACTTATCTAATGATGCCGTCTCGCGGTTCGTTACTTGTTTTGCAATTTTTAATTGTCTCATGTTCTATCACATTTACACTTAAGACGATGAAAATTCGCCAAGGTTGGATGTTTTTTACTATTATTTTTAAAAAAGGTTCGAAAATTATTAAAAAAAAGCTTATGGAGTTAATTAGAAGCCAATTTCAAAATGGTTAATACACGCTCTTTAAAACTTAATTGGAATTGCGTAAAAGATGACTGGGACAAGCCTTGAGCATACCTCTTCTCGTCAATAGAAGTGAATAATGAGCGAATATCATCAATCTGTTCTTGACTTATTTGCTTTGATAAAAATAAATAAATCTCATTCCGTGACAATTTCAAACTATCCTGAGAGAGCAGAAAAGAACACAGCGTAAACAAACAATGCTCCATTTTAGGAAGCGACTCTGACTCCTCAATTAATGGATCTACGGCAGATTTTATCTGTTTTTGAACTGTGGATAATTTGGGGACATGATAAGCAGTATGATTTATCGCATCGGATTTCCATTTTCTTCTATAAAAGAAAAACAAAAATAAAAGTACTGAAGCGCCCCCCAAAAACATTAGGAAGTTAATATTCGATTCCTCTTTTATAATAGAGGGAGACCCCATAGGCTTTGGCTTTACATATTCCGATGGGTCTTTTTTTGAACCTTCAATAATAGAGTCGTTCAATCCCGATGGATTCAATACAATCTCCATTCCATTAACTGTTATATATTGATTTGAATCTAGATCAAAATAAGAAATTGAAATAGGTTCAATTACACTGCTTACTTGCTCGAGAACTCTTATTGGATATGTGAAAATCACATTTCCTTTAAATCCATCGACACCTATCTTGTAATTCTTCGTAATGATTGGGTCAGAGTATAACTCAAGCTGCTTGGGTAATTTAATTTCAGGAACCATTGCATGCTGAAGGTTACCGATACCATCGATTTCAATGGTCAAAGAAACAATATCTTGAGTCTTGGCAATTGAATCTGATAATGTCGTATTTACTTCAAATCTACCTACTAGGCCTGAGAAATCATAGGGCTGTCCTTTGGCGGGAAGGTCCACAACCTCAATAGTATTCGCCTTTGACCTAACCATATAACTCCCGTAGCCAGTCAAAATCATCTCAAAAGGGGAAATCGAGAGTTCTCCTAATTCATTCGGAAAGATCACCTTTTCCTCAAACTGTAACTTCAAGTATGCCTGACCATCTAGATTTACCTTTAGCCAATCTAATTCTTTAGGCGCTTTCAACTCATATGCCTCATGTTTCCCCACAATCGTATAAGCTTCGTAATGTCGTATTCCAGTAAATTCTTTTTTAGAGTATACTTTTGATTTGAGGCTGACCGATTGACCTCTATAGATCTGAAGAGACGAGCACTCTGTCTGAGCAAAAACTGGAGGCTTGTTGGCTTGAGGAGTATTCTTTTTTCCTTTTAATTCACCTTCTTTCTTGTCAGTACTAACAGAAATCTCAACTTTATTTGACTTGATTTTTTTTGTACGCCCCTTGACATATACGGGGCCTAAAATATAATTGCCTGATGTAACGAAAAAACCACTTAAAGTCTGATAATAAACGGTATTACTCCTACCGTTAATATATTCTTGACGCATTCCATTTACTTCTTCTCTGCTTGTAAAAGCGGTTGGGAATTTAACCTCAAATACACTGCCTAGGTTTGAAGTCATTTGAATCGTGATCAACTCACCGACCATCGGCTGTATGTTTGATACCTTAAGTTGTACAACCGGCTTTTGTGCGATCGCACAAGTAAAACAAATGATAAACGATATGTACAATACTATTTTCATTACCAATCCTTAGCCTTTGGTGACGGAGTTTTTTTCTTTTTTTCTAACCTTCTTTTTGTATTCGCCGCGTTCCTTAGTAAATCATTTAATAGCTTTTGTTTTTGTTGATCTTCAAAAGAATACTTTGATGGTTTTGTGTTTTTTTCCGAGCCTGCACTAAGATCACTTTTCACATTTTCTGTTTGTTGTCCCTGTTCATTAGACTGCTTTTTCTGTGCTGCTTTTTTACGCAAGACCTGAGATAAATTGTACTTCATTTGAAGATCTTCGGGCGACGCCTTGATTCCTTGCTTATAATATTCAATCGCCTTTTGAGTATTACCCGACATATAACTCGCATTACCTAGGTTATAATAAAGTGCGCCTATAGTTTTCTTGCTTGGCTTCATTTTAGATAGCCTTTTCGAAATTTTCAATGGCTTGTTTATAATCTCCTGTCTTGTAAGTAGCCTGCCCTAATTCAATGGCTATCTCATTTAAATTCCTTGTGTCTTTTTCTGTAATTTGCATTTTCTGGGCACTTTCATAGGACGATAATGCACCTAGGTAGTTCTTCAATTTATATTGTTTTTGTGCAAAAAAGGCAGTATCCATAAAGGACTGTGACCAACAAAGCCCATGAATACAAACTAATAAAAGAAAATTATGAACCTTTCATTTTGGTTTCAATGAATAACAATGGAAACAATACATAAAGACAAAAAGAAGCAAGGGCTAAAAGTAGGGGTATATAAGTACACCCTTCGCTCTATCTTAAAGGTCAAATCTCGCAAATATCCATTTGAACTGAGGTTAATTTCTGTTAATATAAAATCTGTAGCTGGATAACGCTCCTCGGCATGAAACCAAACGCCATTTGTGAGTTCTGATAAATTCTTAACAAAGGAAAGGTTGACTTTCGATAAGATTAAATTCCCTGCATCATCAAGCCTCATAGAAGCAGTTCCAGGTTTTAGAAGAGGGCCACCGGATTTTGATCCAATAGCAACTGAAATCAACTTAATATTTGAATTAGCAATCGAATCATAAATTTGATTACTCTCAGGTTCGTGATCTTCTCCATCTGTTAAAAGGAGTATCACATTATTCAATTTTTCGCTTTCAAAAGTACCCTTAGCCGTTTGAAGAGCGCCTCCTACATCCGTTCCTTGATTACTAAAATGATCCGTGTTCACCTCAGAAACCATTAATTTAAATCGGTCATAATCCCTAGTCAAAGGGAGCTCAATCATTGCATTTTGAGCAAAAATACAAAGTCCTATCCTCTGTCCTGACAATTTACTAACCAAAGCCTTTAATAAATGACGTCCTGCCTCCAACCTACTTATGCCTTCAATGTCTTTAACATCCATGGATCGTGATAGATCAAGACAAACCATGATGTCCCCTTCCTTTGAAGCGATAGTCGTATTTTCAATTCCTATAACGGGATCTGACGCTCCAAATAATAAACCAATGAAACAAAACTTAAGGGCTAAGAACTTATAGGAGTGCCTTTTTGAATGACGATGGCTCTCCAGTTGCGATAAGATTACTTTGTGATCTTGAATAAAAAATAAATATGCCGGGACCAGAAGAAGTAGAAGATATAATATACTCGGGTTTTGAAAAACCAGACCTTTTAAGAAAAAATTTTGTATTACGGCAAGAATAAGTATTGAGGAAATAAGGTCTAGAAGAAATACTTTCCAAACACTAGACCAGCGATTTGTATGCCTTTTACTCATGGCCTTTAAATAAAAAAAAGTCAATACTAAAAAGGAGGGTACTCAAAAACAGAATCGAGAATAATAAAAACTCTGGAATAGCTATCGACGCCTGTATATCTGGTTGTATTTTGATTCTCTTTTTCTCTATCTGATCAATCTCCGAAATGACTTTTGCTAAAGAGCTAGAGTTGGTTGCCCTAAAATATTTCGCACCTGTTAAGCCAGAAATTTCTTGAAGAACCTCCTCGTCTATTTCGACAGGAGCATAGAAATAACCCATACCAAAAGGAGAAGAATCTGGCATGGCTGCAAAACCATTGGTGCCAACGCCAATGCAATAAACCCGAATATTTTCGCCTTTAGCAAGGGCGGCAGCCTCCAAAGGAGCAATATCCCCCCTATTATTTGTTCCATCCGTTAAAAGAATAATTGCTTTTGATTCTGTACTATCCCCTTTTAATTGGGCAACTGCTGTCCCGAGACCAATTCCAATGGCAGTCCCAGGAACCATCTCCTCACCATTGACTCTAGAAAGCTGTTCTAAAAGCAACCCGTGATCAGTTGTTTTAGGACATACTGAATATGCTTCTCCTGCATAAGCCACCAAGCCAATACGATCATGCTTCCTATTGTTTACAAATTGTTCGATCACCTTTTTTGCCGAATTCAAACGATTGGGTTTCAAATCCATAGCTTGCATGGATTCAGAAACATCTAAAACAAAGAGTATATCAATACCCGTCGCATTGATTGCATCACTCTGTCGCTGATTCTCCCAGGAAAAAGGGTGTGCCAGAGTCAAAATAACTAACACAAAAAACACGATTTTTAAAACAAATAAGAAATGGCGCAAATATTGAGTGAAAGATGATTGAATTAATTCCTGAGAGGATTCAGTTTGGATGAATGCAACACCATGGAATTGACGCCGCTCTAGCAAGACAAGCGCAATAATAAAAAGAGGCAACAAGAGCAATAAATAAAACCAATTTGGCTCTAGGAAATCATACCCCGTATTTTGAATTAACCAATTCATTTATCTTCTATTATTACAGGTGTCGTGTCATGAACAATTTTAATTAATTCAGATTTTAAGAGCTCTATTTGTTCATCGGAAATTGTTGAATCCGCAAATTTAACGTAGTCCGAAGCGTTCAACAGTTTTTCAATTTGACTTCTAATACCCTCATTAATCTCAAGATTCTTTAAAAGTATTTTAGATTGAAGTGTTGTCTTCTCTAGAAAAGAAACCCCAAACCGCAGTGTCAAATAGTCTCTAAGAAGAAATGAAAACTGCACGAAATGTTCTTGAAGCCTGTTTTTATGCCATAACTCATCTGCATATAGGGCTTGTATACCAGACAATGTTTTCTGCTCAATAGAAAGGTGTGTTTCAATGTTCTTGTCTTTTTTGAAATATCGGAACCAAATAAAAAGGAAAATAAGAAAAAGGGCCATCATTGTTAAGATCAAATAAATAGTAGTCGCAAACTTGAATTTCTGAGCATGTGAATTCCAATCCGAAAAAGCCTCTTTAATATCATATATTTCAATATTATCTTTTTGCGCATAAAAGGAAACGTTTATATAAACTTGCTGTGACCTCCTCACACTGTCTCCAATGCGATAGTCAAATCCAACCAATGACAACTCACATGAATCCCAAGCGATAACGTCATATGTTTTACGATAAAAACGCGTTCCATCAATTACAAAACTACGATCAGCAGTTTTTAATATCTCTACATCCTTGCATAGGGTTTCATGAATAGAGGTATCCACAGAAAGATACCGAGCAGGATAAAAACTTTCCTTTTGCATTTTTTCAGGAAAGCCATTTGAATCTTCGACTGTGCATTTGATTTGAAAAACATCGCCAACCCTAGGAGAGTCAGAAGAAACTTCAACAGTTACGATTTCTTGACCTATCGCAGTAATTGCGACTAGTATAAAAAATAAAATGAGCTTCGTTTTTATCAAATCAATTTATTTAACTTTTTAAAAATATCATCTTGACTCGTCAGTTCCATATAATGCATATTGCTTTTTCTGCATTGATTTTTCCAATATGTTTTTAGGGTCTCAGTTTGGTCAGACAATCTATTTCTGATTTTATTTGAAAACCCATTATGCCAAGTCTTTGAGCCTGTCTCGGAGTTAATGAGCTGGTAAAAACCCCTAAGAGGCAATGCCGTTTCTAGATTTTGTCGGACATTAAGTACATAAATTCTATTTTTTCTTTTAGTTTTCACCAAGGCTTCTACCTGCTTTTCTGTATCCTCAAAATGAAAATCGCTCAATAAGAAAAGTCGGTATTTTTTTAGTTTTAAAGACCTTAGAAACGAAAGCGGAACAATCAGTTCGGAATGCTTCGCCCTGCTCTCCCACTCTATCAGCTCCATTGCAATCATCCATATATTTTTAATACCCGCCTTTGGCTCAAAATACCGCTCGACCTTGTCCGAGAAAAAAATAGCGCCGACTCGGTCCTTATTAAATGCACAAGAGAAAGAAATGGTTGCAAATAATTCGATGAGCGTCTGTTTTTTAGATTTTTGATCACTTTGAAAATCCATTGATTTTGATACATCAATCATCAACATATTAACTTGCTCGCGCTCCTCTTCAAAAACCTTAACATGAGGGCGGTTATATCTAGCCGTGACATTCCAATCAATAAACCTCGTTTCATCACCAAATTGGTATTCACGCACTTCACTAAAATTCATCCCAAAACCTTTGAATGAGCTGGAAACCTCACCCAATCTTTTTTGATTGGTTAAACCTTGGGATTTGAATTGAATCCTTCGCACTGACCGTATGAGTTCCTTTAGGCTCAAGGTACTTCTACGTATTGAATTACTTTTTCGATTATATCTTCTGCACTAATCTGGTCCATTTCTGCTTCATAAGAAAGTCCTATCCTATGGTGTAATACGCGAACGGCCATCACCTTGACATCATCAGGGATAACGAAGGACCTTCCCTCCATAAATGCATGCGCTTTTGCCGCAACTGCAAGTCCTATGCCCCCTCTTGGGGAGGAACCAAAAATCAAATAAGGTTTTAATGGCTCTAAAGCTTGAATGCTTGGCTTTCTTGTCTGTTGAATAATATCGACGATATACCTTTCTATTTTTTCATCCAAATACACTTGCTTTACTATTGCTTTTAATCGAATAATGTCCTTTTTGGATACAATTTTTCGAAGTGGCTTTTTTTCCTCAGATTGAATATGTGAATGTATGATCTCTTGCTCTTCTGCTGCACTAGGATAACTAACTTTTATCTTTAATAAAAACCTATCTTTTTGTGCTTCTGGAAGCACATAAGTTCCTTCTTGTTCTATTGGATTTTGAGTAGCCATCACTAAAAAAGGCGACGGTAATTCAAAGGTCTCATCTCCAATTGTAACTTGCCCTTCCTGCATGGCTTCAAGCAGAGCACTCTGAACCTTCGCTGGTGCTCTGTTTATTTCGTCGGCCAATAAAAAAGAGGTGAACACAGGTCCCTTTCTTACTGTGAAAGCATCTGATTTTTGCTGATATATCATTGTTCCTGTAACATCCGCAGGAAGTAAATCAGGTGTAAATTGTATTCTACTAAAATCAAGATCCATAGTTTGAGCCAAAGATTTAACCGCTAAAGTCTTCGCCAAACCCGGTAACCCCTCAAGGAGCACATGCCCTTCAGTCAAAAGAGCAATTAATAATGAATCAATCATACCCTTTTGACCAATTACTACTCTAGCAATCTCCGCCCTGAGTTGATCAAGAAGGATCTTCTCTATAGCTATTTCTGCGTTGAGCTTCCTTAAGTGCTCGGACGGGTTCGTTTCTTTAGAATATGCTTCAGAATTGGTCTCAATCATTCGTTTCAATATTTTAATTCATACAAAAATCCGAAACATTGAATTTTATGAATTGTATTTCATGTTAATTCTTGTTAATCTTGTATAGATGAAGAAGAATAACGAACGTAATTGCCTGGAATGCAATGAGAAACTAGTTGGTCGAAAAGATCAAAAGTTCTGTTGTGACTATTGCCGTAATTCCTTCAACAACAAACTCAATGAAGATTCCAATAAAGCCGTTCGTAATATAAATCGAATTTTAAGAAAAAACCGTAGGATCTTAGCCAATCTAAATCCAAATGGTAAAAACAAGATTCACCTTATCCAATTGGCAGAACTTGGCTTCAATTTTCATTATTTCACCAATATATACACGACAAAAAAAGGTCTTCAGTATATATTTTGCTACGACATGGGGTATAGAGAAATAGAAAACAAAGAGTACCTTCTTGTTCATAAGCAAGAATATGTATCCTAAATATTCTTCATGAAAATTATTAATGATTCTTACCTAGGCGCCGATACTCGATATAGTTTAATCGATTTAGAAATTCCTGAAAACTTCAATAAAGAAATCATCATTTTCATACATGGATTTATGGGGTTCAAAGATTGGGGGGCATGGCACCTTGTCCAAGCATATTTCGTGAATAAAGGATTTGGGTTTTGTAAATTTAACACCAGTCACAACGGAGGAACCGTTGAACAAGCAATTGACTTTGACGATCTTGAAGCATTTGGAAGAAACACCTACAGTAAAGAGATAGAGGACATTCAATCAGTAATCAAATATATTGATTCAAAGAAGGCAAATTGGAATGGGCATCTCATTGGTCATTCAAAAGGTGGTGCAATTGCTATGATTGCAGGAAATCAATTTGAAAAAATAAAATCAATTAGTACATGGGCATCAATCGCATCAATTGAAAATCGCTTTCCAAAAGATAAATTATTGATGGAATGGAAAAATAAAGGGGTGCGTTTCGTGAAAAATGGACGTACGAAGCAAGAATTACCTCAGTATTTTAATCTATACGAAGATTTCGAGAAAAATAAATCAAAGTATAACCTTGAAAGCCTTTGGTAATATCTAAAACCGATTTCACATTTCCACGGATTGGAAGACACATCTGTTCTTCCTGAAAACGCTGTTCAACTTGCGTCTTGGAGCAAAGGCAACCTGAATATGATGAAAGAGACAAATCATGTGTTCGGAAGCCGTCATCCATGGTTAGAGTCGAAAATGCCTGATTCTCTTGAGGAATTGTGCTTTTATACGCACCAATTTATTTCAGAAATAAAGACATAAAAAAAAGTCTGATTTCTCAGACTTTTTTGGGTGGAAGATGGGGCTCGAACCCACGACCCTCGGTACCACAAACCGATGCTCTAACCAGCTGAGCTACAACCACCATTTCGTGGCGACAAATATAATAAATTCTTATCATAAAAATTAAACAAAATAAATACGTTTGTAAATCGTTATGCTCTTAACTTTACGTCGTGAAAATAATTAGTAGTATTTTATTCATTTTGTTGGCTTTCCACCATTACAGCCAGGCCAATAAACTCAAGGGTTTCTGTTTCGACGAGAAAGGAAATGCCCTTGAAAATGTATTCATTAAAATAAATACAAATCCAGTTCAAAAAGCATACAGTAATGCCAAAGGAATGTATACCTTTTCTTTAAATGTCGGCGATTCGGTTCAATTAGTTTATAAAGCAAATGAACTGATTAAAAAAGAGAGGCTTGTTGTAACTCAAGGAATGAAGCGATTTCCAGATGTCCGCTTTCCAATTCAGCAACAGCAAGGTGTCGATGTTATTCAAAATCGTGAAACACCGTTTGAGTTAGAGTCCTTAACAGTAATCGATGCTCAAAAGATAACGGGGAGTGTTGAAAAAGGATTGGTACTTACAACTGCAGCTACCTCCAATAACGAACTCACTTCAAATTATAATGTTAGAGGCGGAAATTATGATGAAAATCTTGTTTATGTAAATGGTTTTTTGGTTTATCGTCCTTTTTTAACAAGAAGTGGACAGCAAGAAGGAATGAGTTTTATTCATTCAGCTCTTGTTCAATCCGTCCGATTTTCCGCAGGGGGCTTTGATGCCCGATATGGAGACAAATTAAGCTCTGTACTTGATATATCATATAAAGAACCTGGATCCTTCAAGTCTTCCTTAATGCTTTCTCTATTGGGTGCTGAAGCACACGCCGAACAAAAAGTAAACGATAAATTCAGCTATATAGCAGGTGCAAGATATAGATCCAATGGCTATTTTTTAAATTCATTGCCTACAAAAGGAGCATATAACCCCGTCTTTATGGATGGACAAATTGCCACAGAGACTAAAATCTCAAAAACATTAAGTCTGAAAACACTAATTCATTACTCTTCCAACAATTATCGTTTTAGCCCGCAAACATCAGAAACGGATTTTGGAACCGCCAATGAAGCTTATTCTTTTAGGATTTACTTTGACGGACAGGAGCAGACAAAGTTTCAAACAATGATGGGCGGGCTATCACTAAATTGGAAACCAGGTGATAAAACGAAACTAGATCTTTATGCCACCGCTTTTAAAACAACAGAAAGGGAATATTTTGATATTCAAGGACAGTATTACATTAATGAATTAGAAACCGATCCTTCAAAAGAAGAATACGGAGATTCAATAGCCGTATTGGGAATAGGTACATTTCTGAACCACGCACGTAATCGACTAGATGCAACGATCATAAATATTTATCATAACGGTGAGCAGGTATTGTACAATGGTTTTATAGATGATGAGCGCGTAAAATACAGAAAGCGCAGTCTCATTTGGGGAATCTCGTTTCAAGCAGATGAATTTCAAGATGTCTTAAGTGAATGGAGGATGATAGACTCAGCAGGTTATAGCGTGCCACAAAACAATTCGAATGAAATTGAACTTTTTGAAACAATTAAAGGAGATCTTTCTTTGAGTAATCAGCGTTATACTGGTTTTTTTCAATTCAATTCGATTTGGGCAAAATCAAAAAAGAACGTAGTCATAGAGCGTAGCTATAAAATAGGTGAACATGGAGAAAAAGAGAAAATATGGCTCAAAGACACCGTGAAGGAAGCTCGCTCGAAATTGGCATTACGCATAGGGACAAGAGGAGGCTATACAACGATAAATAATGAGCGTTATCTTACTCCACGTGTTGCATTAGTATATTACCCTAGTGCCTTTGTTGTCCAAAATCAAACCCTTAAAAAGCGAAACATCTCCTACAGATTATCCTCAGGAATGTACTATCAGCCACCTTTTTATAGAGAATTTAGATATTTCGACGGCACACTCCGTACAAATGTGAAATCTCAAAAATCAGTTCATGTCGTCGCTGGCACCGATTTTTACTTTAACATGTGGAAAAGAGAATCACCCTTTAAATTTTCAGGGGAGGTGTATTATAAATATTTATGGGACGTAAACCCTTATCAAATTGAGAATGTAAGAACACGTTACTACGCCGATAATAATGCAGTAGCCTATGCCTATGGCCTCGATGTGAATATACATGGGGAATTTGTCGAGGGAATAGAATCCTTTTTTAAATTTGGTTTACTTTCAACAAAAGAAGATATTCTCGATGACCAGTATACTGAATACTATAACGCAACTGGAGATAGAATTATTTTTGGCTTTAGTGAGGATCAAGTTGTCGTTGATAGTGCAGTTATTTATCCTGGGTACATCCCTAGACCAACCGACCAGTTATTTAATTTCGGAGCTCTTGTCCAAGACCAGATGCCCGGATTAGAAAGTTTTACCGTTCAAATGGGAATGCAATTCGGGACCCGTTTACCATACGGCCCTCCTGACCCAACACGATACAAAGACACCTTAAGAATGAAGTCCTATTTTAGAGTCGATCTTGGTATGTCTTATGATTTTATAAGAAAAGCATCGCAGACTTCTTTTTGGAAGAAAAACTTTACAGAAGCCCTTTTATCCCTTGAAATATTTAACCTTCTAGGTATTAATAACGTTCTTTCGAAACAATGGATTCAAGATGTTAGCGGAAAGTATTATTCAATCCCCAATTATTTAACCCAAAGAAGGTTTAACCTAAAGATGATCGTTAGATTTTAATTGCTCGGTGCGAAACAAGAATTTATTTGGAGATACTATATTCATCTTCACAGCATACATAACTATTCCGGCCGTATTTTTAACACCTAGCTTAGCCATAATATTCTTGCGATGTGTATTTATCGTATGGTTACTTAAAAACAATAGCTCGGCAATTTTTCCATTCGTATTTCCTTCTGCGACAAGTTTGATGATTTCATTCTCCCGCTGACTTAAGACAACGGCTTCACAAGAAAAAGAATCAAAATCAAGATCATTTACATCTATCTCCGCTTTTTGAATGGTCTCTAAAATTTGGCCGCAAAAGAATTTGTTTCCGCGACTTGTTTCAGTTAACAGCATTCACAATTTCAGATAACTCACAATCCTTCTTTACATAGCTCATTACGCCTAGCCTCAGGGCATCCACCAAGGTCTGCGCGTTTTGCTCTGGGGTAATCGCAATGAATTTAATTGATTTATTTAGGCTTTGAATTTTGGGTATGATATCGATATCAAAACCGATGAGAGGTAAAATCTATTAAAATGATTTTAGTTTCAAAGGACTTCAATTGCTCGAGAAGCTCCTCATTGCTTGTTGCCTCCCCTACTATCGACAAGACCTGTCTGTGTGGCAATAATTGAGCGCAATCCTGCTCTAACCAAATCATTACTATCCGCAAGAACAATCGACATCTTATTTAGATTTATTCTAAACAAAAATACACAACTACTTTAAATTGAAGAATTAATTTGGGGCTTTTATATATCTAAAATTAGATGAGTGGGGTATAAATCCAATATATCCTTATTTTTGACCATGATTCAAACCGAAGTCGGAAAGGATATTCTTAAAGCAAAATTGCATCTCGCTGATTCGGAAGTCGTAGCAATCCCAACAGAAACTGTATATGGTTTGGCTGCCAATGGTCTAAATTCAGTTGCCATCGCTAAAATTTTTACGGCAAAAAAAAGACCGCTCTCAAATCCACTCATACTTCATTATAAGGATACTCCATCAGCATTTAATGATGTTATTAAAATACCTGACGCAGCAAGGTTACTTGCTCAAGAATTTTGGCCTGGCCCTCTAACCATGCTTCTTCCAAAAAAAAGTCATATTCCTGATTCTGTAACGGCCGGAAAGCATCGAGTGGCAATTAGGGTACCAAATCACCCTGTAACCAGAGCCCTGCTAGAAAGCTTAGATTTCCCTTTGGCTGCTCCAAGCGCTAATTTGTATGGTTGCATTAGCCCTACAACTGCAAATCATGTACTCGACCAACTCAATAACAGAATCCCCTACATTCTAGATGGAGGTAAATGTAATAAAGGGATAGAGTCAACTATTGTCGGATTTGATGATGGTGAGGTGGTAGTATATAGACTTGGAGGAATCGATATTGAAGCATTAGAAAATTGCATAAATAAAAAAATATTAGTCACTAATAAAAATAACGACGATAATGAACCACTTGCCAGTGGGATGGTAAAACATCATTATGCGCCGACAACCCCATTATATAGTATTCTTGAAAAAGACAATAAAATAAATCTGAAAAATTATGGTTTCATCGGCTTAAAAAATCTAGACAAGGATATACCGACTGAAAATCAGTATCTACTTAGCTCAAACGGAGATCTTAAAGAAGCCGCTCAACAATTGTATGCCTCATTTCATGTTATGGATGCCAAAAATTACGAGGCTATATTTGTAGAATTAGTTCCGGAACTAGAGTTGGGCCGGTCTATCAATGACCGTATACGAAGAGCCCTTCAAAAAACAAAGCATAAAAAAAGCCCTTAAAAAAGGGCTTTAAAATATTTATTAGAAATAAATTATTTCATATGTCTTCCATGACGGTTCTTAAATTTGTCAATTCTACCTGCAGTATCAACAAACTGAGCAACACCCGTAAAGAATGGATGAGATTTGTGCGAGATATCCAATTTAACTAAAGGATAATCGTTGCCATCTTCCCACTTTATAGACTCTTTGGTCGGTGCGCACGAAGGGCATAAAAAGGCGTAGTCGTTTGACATATCTTTAAAGACTACTAGTCTATAATCGTCTGGATGTATCTCTTTTCTCATAATAGTTCTTTCAAAAATGGTTTGCAAAAATAAGGATTTCTTTTTAAATAACACCAAAACTTTTAATGAAATATTATTGAATTGCTTTGAACATCGAAAGGGTGATAAGTCTTGCCTAGATCCCAATAAAGGGTCAAATCAATCCTTATTTTTGGTAAAAGAACACGAATGAGATTCTCCTCACCAAAATACATTGAAGATATTGCGGCGCACCTCAAGAGGGAGTTTGCTGGCCCTAAGGCACATAAGGTACTAGGGCTTAGCGAAATTAATCAAGTTGAAAAAGGTGATTTAATTTTTGTTGACCATCCAAAATATTTTCAAAAAGCTTTATTGTCAAATGCAAATACTATTTTAATAAATGAGAAAATAGATCCCCCTGAAGGAAAAGCTATCATAATTTCAGATCACCCTTTTGACGATTACAATCAATTGACTCAGTTCTATTTTCCTAAAAGTCCATTAGGCGCTAATATGAATCAAACCATAAACCATACTGCAACGATTGCTCAAAACGCAACAATTGGCAATCACGTTCAGATTGGTAAGGGGGTAGTTATTCTTCCAGGGGCAGTTATTATGGACTATGTAGAAATTGGAGACCATGTCATTATTGGACCAAATTCCGTGATTGGACATGACGCTTTTTATTACAATACCAAGAAGCGAATACATACAAGAATGAATAGTATTGGAGGTGTCAAGATCGAAGATCATGTTGAAATCGGTGCTTCTTGTACCATTGATCGAGGTGTATCATCAATGACAACTATAGGGCAGGGTACTAAAATTGATAATTTGGTACAAATCGGTCATGACACAGTTATTGGAAAAGATTGTTTAATAGCATCCGGGGCGGGCATCGCGGGATGTGTAACGATAAAAGACCATGTAACCATCTGGGGGCAGGTTGGATGCGCCAGTAAAGTAACTATCGGTGAAAATGTTGTCGTTTTTGCACAATCGGGGATCTCTAAGGACCTTGAAACAGGAAAGAGCTATTTTGGCTCTCCGTGTATTGAAGCAACGAAAAAGTTTCGTGAGCTTGCAGCTTTAAGAAATTTGCCCAAATTTTTGAATAAATAAAGATGTATACAACAAGAGAGCAAGATTTAGTATACCAAAACGAGGTAAAGGAAATCAAGCTAATGTCTTTGTTAGAGATTACGAATGCAATCAATGAAAATGCTCCTGTAAAGCATCTGATGAAGATCTTTACCTTTATTCTACAAGAGCAACTCGGATTTTCAAAATTCGTGCTACTGATGCACCAAAAAAAATGGAGCAATCCTGTTAAAATTGGTTTTAAGGGTAAAATTGACCTAGGAGATATAGATGAAGAATTTAGCAGATTCAAAGAAATCACCATTATAGAATCCTCAAAATCAAGAATACTTCATCAATTTCAAGTGATCATACCGGTATTTCATTCGGAAAAACCGCTCGCTTTTCTATTACTTTCAAGTAATCTAGATAGCACCACTGAAACCAGTTATTTTTCCTTTGTCCAAACGCTAACTAATATTATTGCAGTCGCCGTTGAGAATAAAAGACTTGGGGAACAAAACATCATCAAAGAAAGAATTTCCAAAGACCTTGAGGTGGCCTCTGAAATGCAAAAACTTCTATTCCCTTCTCAGCTACCCTCCAATCGTAAAATGGATCTATCCGCCAAATACATTCCAAGGCACGCAATCGGAGGAGATTACTATGACTTTATTCCTTTAGGGGATGACGAGTATATCATCTGTATTGCTGATGTCTCAGGAAAAGGGATTAGTGCCGCCTTATTGATGGCCAATTTCCAAGCCACTATTCGCACTCTATTTAAATACCAAAGATTCGAAATGCCTTTTTTAATTGAAGAACTCAATAAAAAGGTAATGAGAAGTGCCAAAGGCGAAAAATTTATCACCTTTTTTATAGCCCATTACAACGCCCATACAAGGCAAATGAAGTATGTTAATGCGGGACACAACCATCCTTTCATCCTCCATGGTAAAAAGATATTTATGCTAGACAAGGGGTGTATAGGTCTCGGAATGTTAGACGAAATTCCAAAAATAAATGTAGGCACCATTGAATTAAGTCCAAATTCAACTTTTGTTCTCTACACCGATGGGATCATCGAACTAGAAAATAACGAAGGAGAACTATTTGGCGTCAACCAACTAGTTAAAGCCGCACAATCTTACTCCCCTTTAAAAATGGAAGATATGAATAATATCATTTTCTCAAAATTAGATGATTGGAGAGGGGATTTGAATTTTGTGGATGACACTGCAATCTTTAGTTGTAAATTCTTCTAAAAAATATATAGGTTAACGTATGATATACATTTTACCCAGCCCCTTATGGAAACAGTATTCTGAATTTAATAAATCAATATCCTTACCGTTAATTTGCGCTTTCACCCGATATAAATAGACACCATTAGCTAACAAATCTCCAAATTGATCCCTGCCATCCCATGCAAATTCAGTGATGTTCCGTCCGATCTGAATAGGGCCAATTTCACTCTCTGAAATCTCTCTAACCACCCTTCCGCTGATGGTCATGATTTGAATAAAAACCTCATCAGGGATTAAATCTCCTGTTAATGTAAAAACAAACCTTGTACTCGTAGAAAAAGGATTTGGATAATTCAAAAGCTGGGTGATCATCGATTTATGAATCACTTCAAAAGATATTTCATATTCAAAATCACCGGATTCGTTACCTGTTTTATCCGATCCTTGAACAAGAAGAAGATAAACACCAGATTTCTCAAAATAAGCGGGATAAGAAATTTTAAACTTATTCTGATTCTCATTCCCCGGAATCCAATTCATTACCATATTTCCTGAACCATCCATAAACGGGATACGAGAGGTTAATCCATCTGGATCGGTAATATAAATACCGAAAAGAGAAGTGTCTATATCAGAATCCAAAAGTAAGTATGGGTTTTCATCATTTAACGAGATATTGATCTCAGTTGTAGGAGCAATGATATCTTTATTCAAGATGTGAATTCCATTAAAGGTAACATCAAGAATAGGATTAATATCCTCTTCAATGACACTGAAAGGATACTGCAATATATTATTAAGGTGTGACCATTCTAATTGATCAGTAAGCGTTAGCGAAGCATTGATGTATGGGTTTACTTCCATACAGAAGAAGTTACTCCCCACCAATCCTTTGGTGTCAAATGAAACTGTATCCTTCAATACCCCTGAAACGCGCAAAGAATCCTGCCTTTCATAAGGTATGTAATGCTTCTCTTGATTTGCATCAAGTATGAAGTAAGCTATGAGTAAAGAATCCATAGCAACATCACTAATGTTAACTACATCGACCGAAAACTGACCAATTCGTCCCTCTTGAATCGTATCCGAAGGTTCCCATAGAAAAACGCCATTACTAGCAATGGCAGCCTCAGGAATAGGACTATAGAGCACATGCCAAAAATCAACCTGGGCAGGTGTCTGATTTGTTAAATCTTGGTATTTTCCGATCAGTTTTATTTTAGGATAAACTCCCCCATCAATAAGTGTCTGTAGATTCAATATCGAATCATGCTGTGTAAACAAGGTATCTATTGAGGACTGATAATTACCCAAAGCATCCAAGAGTTGAATCTCTAGGAAGGTTGTATCATCAGAGTTCGACTCTAATGGATCTTGTTTCCAATGAAGCTCGTTCCACTGTTGTACAGGGCCAATAACTGGAGAAGACTCAAATCCAATAACTTCTGCCCCTGTGATCAACGTGTCTAGAAATATATCCTCGTTATTTTGAGAGAAAATTTCCAATACAAAATTAGGATCTCCTTTTCGAGTCAGAAATATAAAAGGACGATTGGCTCGTCCCGGCGCAATACTATCCGATCCTAAACCCATGAACGTCGTATACAAATCTGGATCAATATTATCCCATAAATCGTAGCGCGTAGTCATCGGCGTATAGATCAAAATATAATCTCCATCAGGTATTTCATTTTCAACGAAATTCTGAAATGCATCGATTTCAACGGCACTATTTTGATTAAATGTAAAGTATTTCATTACGCGATCGTTACATCCGCCATTATCGTTGTTATTACCGAAATTATTGTTCGGATTGGTAACCGTTCCATTTGAATTAACATAACGAGTCCCCCATGCTTGAAGAGTCGATTTGTCAATTACGGCGACATGAAACTTAGGGGTCAGGGTGCATATGTTATAATCTTGTATTACACTATTTAAATACCAAGCATTATCGTAATGTCCCGGGGAAGATGTGGTTGATTTACAAAGGCAAGAGATATCGGCTTCAATTGGAGTAAACTCCCTATAAAAGTTTGTTGAACTAAGTTCAACACCGTTAAATGAATTAGAAATGAATTGTCCATACACATCTTGCCCCCAACCTCTTTTGTTCGGTATAAACTGAAAAGATCTTTGTTTCCAAATCAAATCTGTGTCATCTAATGCCGTTCTCCAAAAATAAACAATACTGTCTTCAAGAACCAAGGTTGATGAGATTCCTGATGACTTAAGTGACCACTCCGAAGGATGCACTTCGAGAACCCCACCCGATGCGCTCTTACTAATAACTTTAGCAAAAGGACTATTGAATTCAGGGGTTGTATCAAGCTCAAATCGATAGGTATTAAAGGGTGCCAATGCATCAATAGTAGAAGCCTTAACCGTAACGGAATCGATAGGTAGGACCGCAAAGTTTTCGGGCCAGACTGGCTCAAGGCCATCGACATTGATTAAAAAATTCTTAACCACTTGATTATTTACCAGCTCATCGTATTGCTCTTCCACGAAGTCAGGCCGATCTACTTTCACATTGAATGTATTGATACCTATTCCTTGACTCGCTTGAAATGGCAGTTTAATATTCAGAATTGTTTCATAATTCAAACCTGGAATATTATAGACATAATTAGAGTCTATTAACGATCCTGGAAAATTCCTATTAACCGTTAAATCGAAGGTGTCCACTATCGCTTTACCTAGGTTACGAATCTTAATAGTTAACTCAATAGAATCGGTTGCCAAAGAAATATCATCCGGGCCAAAAGAAATTCGAGAATCAGTTAATTCAAGTTCTGGTAGTTCATGCGAGTTAATCTTAATCATCGGATCGCCATGAAGTGTCATTTGCATAAAAGTAGATTCATAAATAAGGCTTGAATTTTCATCCATGACCGAATCTATCGTTGCCTGAATATGCTCACCAATAGTACCGCCATAATTTGTTCGAGAGAAGGCTTCATAAAAATGATTCGAATAGGAATTAAGCGCGCCGGTAAAACCATAATTGAGCGTGCCTAAATAAGCAATAACCCCAGCATCAGGAGTTAAAACAAAGCTTTCTGAATTTGATGTTGCATTATGGAAGATATTGCCATTATAGCATGAATTTGCTATAAGCACAGGGTACTTATCCTGGTTTTCCCAATTTAATGGATTGTCTAAGTTTATATCAAAGCCGCTTTCTGTCGTTGAGAAGTGGCCAAAGAAATTCATGATTGAAACACCTTGACTTATTCTATCTTTTATATCCTGAAGTTCACTAGGGCTTATTGGGTTGTCATTTTCTTTTGCAACAAGTTCTACATCACCACCAAAATAATAGTCTTCTGCTTTGTCGGCCATGCCATTCAAATAGATTTGGAAAGATTGCTGTTCTTGAAATGACCCACCCCCTGAAAAATGCAATATGTGTTTTTGCCAATCTTTTGTACTTGTTGAATAAGGATCATTAGGGTTTTGTTGGGCATCATAGGCAATGATTTTGGAAAGATAAATTTGAAGATCAGCCGGTGTTTTAGCCGAAATGCGACCCGTAGGAATCAAGGGGGTCCACTTATCTGTTCCTATAAAATTAGAAGTAATACAAGCATCACATGAAGGCTGGCCAAATGACGGAACCAATGAGTTTTGATAAGCGGAAGCACTTGTCCTAGAACCAGGGCCGATACTTGTAATCGACGTAATATTGGCTTCTCTCACTCCTTTTCCAATTAGGAATAAGCCTACAGGTTTTTCAGTAGATAACTCATACATATGATGTGCAAAACGCCGTATTCCGTTTATATGTTTTGGTATTCCCCCACCATATTGCTGGTACAATTCTTCTACTTCAGCCATGACAACATTGTACATCCCTCCATCTGTTGAAGAACGATGTGCAGCATACTCATTGGCGACCAATTCAAGCTGCTTGTTATAAACAAAAAGCAACATACTTTCGATATTGGGTGTCGATGCATATTCGGTGAAAAAACCATTCTGATTAACTGGCCGAAGCGCAGATATATCCTGAATAGAGGAGCTGCTTTGAATAACTATTTTTTGTCTATCCAATTGAGTGGAATTTGGAACCAGAAACTTAATTAGACCATTGTCATTTACCAAGGTTAATTTATAAGACTCAGAACCCACAATAAAAGCAATTGGATTTGTAAAAACACCACCTTCTAATTCAATCTTGGATTTAAGATTAGTTGAATTGAACACCTCAAAATCCAAACGGCTTTCATTAGAAAACAATAAAGTACGGGGATATTTAAATGACCAATAATTTATAGATTGATAATCCGTTGCCACGCCTAAATCTCCAATAATATTCACTTTGAAATCTGAAGAGCCGTTTGGAGAGATAATACTTGCAGGAAATTGTCCATTTATAAACACACTTTTATACCCAGAAAAAACAGAATCAACTAAAACAAAATCACTAACACCTATTGTATGACGGGTATGGTGATTTCCTGAACCAGGATTTATTTGTACAGCATTCGAGCGTCCAACGACAACAGATTCATAATTTATTGCAGGTGCCGAGGGGCCCTGAAAAATTCCATCAAAATTTAAATCACCAAAATCCCAAGTGTAACCGTTGTTTCCGTTTTTCGGCGAACTGCCCCACCCCTCTCCCGGCATATAAAAAGAACTAGAAGCATCCGAAGATTTCTCTCCTTCGTTATAGCTATTTGAATAATAATTAAAGCGCTCTTCAATAACAAAATCTTCAGCGTCAAAATTCTCAAAATCAATAGCCGATTCTATTGTGAATCTAAAATTAGATACTTCTGAATTCCATGTTAAAAAATATTGAAGGGTATCATTGTATAGACTATATTTTGGATTACCAATCCATTCTTCCTCATCATACAGGGTTGAGTCCAACCAACCATCATTTGCTTCGGCATAAAACAAAACATAATCCCCATTATCAATGACCGCATCACCACCATCCTCAATGTATATAGGGATTTCCTTTTCCTTTCCAAAGATTTGAAGATTTGCCGAGCTGATACTCCCCAATGGTATCCCTGCGTTGACCATTGCAGCATATTCTATTTTATGAATACCTGACTCTAATATTGGGAAAGAAAAGTGTTTTTGATCATAAGAAATCCACTCATTCCCATAATTTTGAGCTAACGAAATGAAGCAAGATAACAGTGAAAGAACAAGAAGGATTACAATTCTCATTTTCCGGCATTTTTAGGTTTATCGAGTCTTAGTTTTATGGAGAAAATATGCGTGTAATAATTCGCCTCGCCAGCGCCTAACCTTGTAAAGGCATAGTCCAAAGAAAAGCCCTTGAAACCAACTCCAAGTCCTAAATTAGGCTGGATACCCCAATATTGACTTTCATCAATATTTGAAAATTGCTGTATGTTGGATATCCCACCCCTAACCTGAACAAGATCTTTAAAACCAATTTTAACTCCGCAATGAGGATCCATCGAAAAAGGATTCAACTTAATTAGCGTATTTCGTTTGCCATCGGTCGTTAAGTCAATATCGATTTCTCCTCCCGCATAGATTCCCTTAGAGCCCAAATTATAACGAGTACTCGCCGCCAAAATAATTCTCGGCAAAGTCAATTCGATGCCATTTTCAGGGATTTCATTTCCTGTTTGAACAAAAACATTCTGAGTTTCTTCATCCAGAGTAAAAACCCAAGCATTAAATGTTGAAGTCACATCTCGGGCCATCACACCAAATGTAAAATGTTCATTCCTTTTATATTTAAGTCCGAAATCAAGACCAAACCCCCAGGATTTAGCAAAATCACCGACCTTACGATAAATAACTTTTGCACTTCCTCCAAGACTAAGTCCAGGGGTCTTTAACTTCCTAGCATAGCTGCCAATGAAAGCATAGTCCCCCGCAGAAAAAGAACTTACATTATCATAATTTATAGCGCCGTTGTTATCAATCAATTGTGTTGTATTCGGTATATCATCAACTCCAAAACGAATAAAACCAAGTCCCAGGGCACTCTTATCATCAATCGCATGAGCGACCGCCAGATAATCGTATTTAGCAATGCCCGCGAAGTATTCAGAGTGCATAAATGAAACCTCCGCCCATTTGGAAACCCCAACTAAGCCTGCAGGGTTCCAATAAATAGAATTCGCATCCTCAACGTCAGCGACCACACTGTTTCCGACACCGTAAGCCTCAGCGCCCACTCCTAATGCTAAAAACTCATTGGAATATTTTGGTGCAATTGTTTGACTTTGAACAGTAAAACAAAAAATAATAAGAAAAATGAAACAAAACGCTTTAAAGGGCATAGAACTAATTTAATGATTATAACAACAGATTTCGTAAAAAATTGTGTTCTTTGTAATTCAATTAGGCACAATTCAAAGATAAGGAAGAACTATTGATTTTGAATCATATTTAATAGAATTACCATGTTCAATATTGCAAATCTACTGACAAGCATGAATCTCATTTGCGGAATGCTGTCAATACTATTTTGTTTTAGCGGCCAATTAGACTGGGCTGTTTATGCCATTTTCGCAGGAGCATTCTTTGACTTTTCGGATGGATTTGTAGCACGAAGATTCAATTTAATGAGCCCGATGGGAAAACAGCTAGACTCCTTATCAGACCTTGTAACTTTTGGTGTAGCACCGGGGTTTCTAATGTTCTTCATGCTTATTATAGGCATTGATCAAGAAGGACTTATAGCAGATACCTCAAATAAGATTACATTTTTTGACTATTACATTTTACAAGAGTTTTTTACTTGGGTAAACGCTAGTTTTTACCATATCCCCAATAAATTTGATGCAAGTATTAAATTCCTTCCTCTGGTCGCATTTCTTATTCCTTTTTTCTCATTGTTCCGCTTGGCTAAATTCAATATTGACGAGACTCAATCCGTTAATTTCAGTGGATTTCCAACACCGCTTATCGCTATCATATTTTGCTTTTTCCCTTTGTATTTTTCTCTAAATTTAAACACCTGGACCACTGAATCATCCTTGATACATTTCCTATTTGATGCCTATACACTTTCGGCCGTAATTGCTGTCTTTTCTATTTGCATGCTTTTACCAATTCCTTTAATGTCTCTGAAGATTCAAAAAACAAATCCACGTGAAAACCAATTAAAATTAGGGTTTCTAATCATTTCTGCGTTAAGTATTCCATTTTTAAAGGTGCTGTCTATTCCATTTATTTTAACTTTGTATCTCATAGTTTCAATTTATCATTCAATCAAAAAAAATAAAGATGAAATTTAAAGCCGAAATTGATGTAATGCCACTAGACGCACTTCTTGATCCTCAAGGCAAAGCGGTTAGCAGTTCAATGGGGAATGTTGGACTTCCTGAAATTGATGGGGTCCGAATCGGAAAGCATATTAGACTATTTATTGAAGCAGATTCGCAGAAAGTTGCCGAAGGAAAGGTCGATGAAGCTTGTAAAAAGATGCTTGCCAACCAAATCATGGAGAGCTACTCGTTTAGCTTATCTCAGGTGTAAAATGTCCCAAAGGACTTTTCGCACATTTAATCCATTAAAAAACACTTTTAACAATAAAAGTCACACCGTAAATACGGTTGATGAAGTAAATGCATTATTAGACAAGGCAAAAGAAGCACAGCTTATTTTAGGTCAAAAGACCAACGAAAACATAGGCCAATTTCTTTTAACCATTAAAGACAAGCTACTAGAGATCGCAGATGAACTTCAAATTGTTTATTGTGAAGAATCTGGCTTAGGAGAAAACCGATTTAAAAATGAATTTGCGAGAACGGTTGATCAACTTGTTCTTTTTTCTAATTACCTAAAGTCAAAAAACCATCAATCTGATCTCTATTCAAAGGAAGAGATTGCAGATAAAATTTTTATCAAAAAGAAAATCGGAATAGGCACCGTATTAATACTCGGTGCTAGTAACTTTCCATTGGCTTATTCCACAATGGGCGGTGATAGTATTGCAGCGCTAGCTTCTAAGAATCCAATCATTGTTAAAGCACACCCCTTTCATGCTGGAACGAGTAGCATGGTTTCAACTGTCGTTCATGAAGCCGTAAAAGAAATGGGTTTTCCAATAGGAACCTTTTCTCACATCTTGGATGACAAATACGATTTAGCGACGTATACAGCTGGTCACGAATATGTTAAGGCTATAGGTTTTACAGGGAGTCAATTAGGAGGAGAAGCCATACTTAAAATAGCAAATAACAGAAAAAACCCAATTCCTGTATTTGCGGAGATGGGCAGTTCCAATCCAGTAATAATATTAAACTCATTTTTAGAAAACGGCGATACCTCATTGGCTAAGAAAATTGCAAATTCTGTTTGTACTGATGCTGGACAATTCTGCACCAAACCAGGTTTACTCTTTATTCCGAATAACATTGCTGGCGTAGAATTGAGCCAAGAAGTGAAGGCCGAGGTTCTTCGATTTCCAGATCATCCAATGCTTCAGCCTAGTATTCAAAGAAAATTTGAGAATTCAATCCAAATGATTCGCACTCATTTTGGAGAAAGTCTATTTTCCGAAGCATCAAGAAGTACTGGAGTAAATAAACAATTCCCAGAAAGGTCAATCCTCATTTCAAATATCAAAGAACTATCTAGCCATCCATTTCTTCAGGAGGAGATTTTCGGGCCACATGTATCTATCTTTCATTATGATAACGAGTCAGAACTCATACCCGTTTTAAATCAACTAAGAGGACAATTAACTTTTTCTATTTTCAGTACTAAACAAGATGCGTTTCTTGAATCATTAACTCAAGTAGGCGTATCATTAGCGGGAAGGATTATTTTTAATGACATGCCTACCGGTGTTAATGTATGTGCATCAATGCATCATGGAGGCCCATATCCCGCGAGTTCAGACAGTCGCTTTACCGCAGTTGGCACCGATAGTATAAAACGATTTCAAAGAAGCGTAACTATTCAGGATTTTCGCATTTGATAAAAACATTACTTTTACATTAAAAACGATTTCATGGAGGATAATGAAAATTCAAATGACTATAAAAACCTATACTTAGGAACCATAATATTTTTAGTCCTTGCATTAGGCGCCATGACTTTTTTCTGGTCATCAAAGCGAAACTCAGCAAAAGAATGCGCACAAATCAATCTTGAGTATCAAGACACCCTACAAGGCATGAATAAAATGCTGCAAGGTTACATTGGCGAAATGTCCACAGATTTAAAATCGGACTTCAAAAACATGCTTAATACTTACGACCGTTTATTAGAAAAGGATGCATCTAAGGCCGATAGCTTAAATGCCCAAAAGCTAAAAATACAAGAACAAATCGAAAAAATTGACAAATTAAAAAGAAGCAAGAATTTTTCAGCATCACAGGTTCTTAAGCTCAAAGAAGAGAATGAAAGTTTGCGAGGCATCATGAGAAGTTATGTGGTACAGATTGACTCCTTAAACACATTGAATCTACAGTTGGAATTAAATCTAACAGAGACGAAAAGTGATTTGAACCGAACAACAGTCGAAAGAGACCAGTACAAAGATGAGGTTGCTGTCAAGTCTGAACAGGTTAAAAAGGGCTCGAAGCTCAGTGCCTACAATTTCAATTCAAGCGCATTGAAGTCTGCTATAAAGGCCAAGGTGACTACCAAGGCTCGTCAAGCAGGGCAACTTCAATCTACGTTTACCATTTCAGAAAATCCTATTACCCCGTCTGGAAAGAAGGTTGTTTACATGCAAATAATTGCTCCCTCAGGGAAAACACTTCAGCGCATGACAAGCTACCTTACGGAAACTGAAGATGGAACAGTAGCTTATACGGAAAAGAAAGATATTGATTACCAAAATAAGTCACTTGATATTTCAATATACTATGATATTCGTGAAGAGCCTCTTTCAAAAGGTAATTACAAAGTGAATATTTACTGTAATGAAAGCCTAATTGGTTCAGATAGTTTTACTTTAAAATAATATGGAAGAAGGACATGTAATATCTAAAATAGATTCCGATGGCTTGGCTACAATTGAATTTGGTCACCCTTCAAGTAATGCTTTACCTGGAAATATCCTCAGCAAACTTGCTTCTACTATTTCGGAATTTAGCGATCATAAAGATTGTAAAGTAATTCTATTAAAGTCTAGCGGAGATCGTGCTTTTTGTGCTGGTGCTAGTTTTGATGAACTTATTGCAATTAAAAACATAGAGGACGGTAAAGTCTTCTTTTCAGGCTTTGCAAAAGTAATTAACGCCTGCAGAAATTGCACCAAACTCATTATTGGAAGGGTTCATGGGAAGGCCGTTGGAGGAGGTGTTGGAATAGCTTCTGCCGTCGATTACGCTTTCGCAACAGAAGCCGCACATGTTAAACTATCAGAACTTGCCGTGGGGATTGGCCCCTTTGTAGTTGGGCCTGCTGTCGAAAGAAAAATAGGTCTATCGGCAATGAGTGACCTCGCTATTAATGCGAGTGCTTGGCGAAGTGCTAGATGGGCAGAAAGCAAAGGCTTGTATGCGCAAGTTTATGAAACCGCTCAACTTATGGATGAGGCTATTTCAATTCTTACAGACAAGTTAACCAATTCAAATCCCGCTGCAATGGCAAATTTAAAGCAGGTTTTTTGGCAAGGAACAGCACACTGGGACACGCTACTTAATGAGCGTGCTGAAATCAGTGGAGAGCTCGTTTTAAGTGACTTTACCAAGAATGCGATTCAATCATTTAAAAAATCCTAGAATCATTTTGTTTTTTTTTGCAATTGGCTTGTTCATTTAAGTATTAGTTGTATCTTTGCACCCCTAATTTACGCTATTAAATAGCTATTAAATAGACAAACGTGGATACATTAAGTTATAAAACAATTTCTGGCAATACTGCAACAGCCGACAAAAAATGGTTTATTGTGGATGCCGAAAATCAAACCGTTGGTAGACTTGCAAGTACAGTAGCGAAAGTTATTCGAGGCAAATACAAAACGTGTTACACACCTCATGCAGACTGCGGAGATAATGTAATTGTAATCAATGCAGAAAAGGTTTCTTTTTCAGGTGCAAAATTAAAAGACAAAGAATACGTTCGTTACTCTGGTTATCCAGGTGGTCAACGTTTTACTGCTGCTGAACAATTATTAAAGAAACACCCAGAAAGACTTATTGAAAAAGCAGTTAAGGGAATGTTGCCAAAGAATACACTTGGCCGCCAATTATTCAGAAATTTAAAAGTTTATACAGGTATTGAGCACAACCACGAAGCTCAGAAACCAACAGTATTAAATCTTGATACGGTTAAATAAGTAGTATGGAAATTATCAACTCATTAGGAAGAAGAAAGACAGCAGTCGCAAGAGTTTACCTATCAAAGGGTAAAGGAGTCATCACTGTAAATAACAAAACAGCAGCAGAGGTATTCCCTACTGATGTTCTACAATCAAAATTAGTGCAGCCTTTTGCTCTAACTGACACTGTAGGTAAATACAATGTTAACGTTAACGTTAGCGGCGGTGGTATCAACGGCCAAGTAGAAGCTATTCGTCTAGGAATCTCTAGAGCGTTAGTTCAAATCGCCGCTGATAACAAGCCATTACTTAAGGAAGAAGGTTTAATGACCAGAGACCCAAGAATGGTTGAACGTAAAAAACCAGGTCAACCCAAAGCAAGAAAGAAATTCCAGTTCTCAAAACGTTAATCGTTATCCGGAATGGTTTAGTATCCAAGCTTTTTTGGAATTGGCATCGCGCCCCCAATCTTGCTGACGAATTTAGGAATGTAAACAAATATATATATGTCAAAATTATCTTTTAAAGAATTGTTAGATGCAGGTGTTCATTTTGGTCACCTGAAAAGAAAGTGGAATCCAGCAATGGCCCCTTATATTTTCGAAGAAAAAAAGGGAATTCACATCATTGATCTTAACAAGACCCTTGTTCATATTGAACAAGCAAGTGCAGCAGTTAAACAAATTGCTAAATCCGGAAAGAAAATTCTTTTCGTTGCTACAAAAAAACAAGCCAAAGATATCGTCGCCGAAAAAATTAAAAACGTAAATATGCCTTTTGTGACTGAAAGATGGTCTGGAGGGATGCTTACAAATTTTCAAACAACTAGAAAGTCTGTTCGTAAAATGACTTCTATTGATAAAATGCAGTCTGATGGTACTTGGGACACATTGAACAAAAGAGAGAAACTATTTAAGACACGTCAAAGAGAAAAGCTAGAGAAGACATTTGGATCTATCGCGGACATGACGAGACAGCCTGCAGCGATTTTTATCGTAGATATTTTAAAAGAGCACATCGCTCTTGCAGAGGCTAGAAGACTAAATATTCCAACATTTGCTTTGGTTGATACAAATTCAAATCCAAAACTTGTGGATTTCCCAATACCTGCTAATGATGACGCAACCAAATCTATCACTATTATTATAGACGAAATTTGCAAATCAATTCAAGAAGGTTTAGAAGAAAGAAAAGATCTTAAAGCAAATCCTGAAACTAAAGGAAACAACACCAGTTGCAGAAGTAGCAAAAGAGGAAACTCCAGTTATAGAAGCAGTAAAAGAGGAAGCTCCAATTGCAGAAGTAGCAAAAGAGGAAACTCCAGTAGCGAAAGTAGCAAAGAAGAAAGCGCCAGTCGCAGCGAAAGAGAAGAAAACCCCAGTCGCAGCGAAAGAGAAGAAAGCCCCAGTCGCAGCGAAAGAGAAGAAAGCTCCTGTTAAAAAGGTAGCAGCTTAAGCCTGCAACTAAAAAACCAGCGGCTAAAAAGGCAACAGCGACAAAAGCTGTTAAAGAAAAAAAATAACCCAAAAATTTATAAAGAAATGGCAATAACAGCTTCAGAAGTTAACAAACTTCGACAACAAACAGGAGCCGGAATGATGGACTGCAAAAATGCACTCGTTGAAGCCAATGGCGACTTTGAAATAGCAGTTGATGTGCTTCGTAAAAAAGGCCAAAAAATTGCAGCAAAACGAGGTGATAATGATGCTAAAGAAGGCCTTATTATTGCGCAATCAAGTGCTGACTCAAAGACAGGTGTAATCGTAACTTTGAATTGTGAAACTGACTTCGTTGCAAAAAACGATGGTTACCTAGCATTAGTTCAATCTTTAGTAGACCTAGCTTTGGATAAACTGCCTTCGACGTTAGATGAGCTCAAGTCACTTTCATACAACGAAAAACTTTCTGTTTCAGAAAAAATAACAGAGCAAATTGGAATATTAGGAGAGAAATTAGACCTTTCAGCATACACCATTATGGAATCTGATAAAGTGGTCGCTTATAATCACCCTGGTAATCAATTAGCGACGTTAGTTGCTCTTAATAGTGAATCTGAGATTGCAGAAGACGCAGGAAAACAGGTTGCTATGCAGGTAGCGGCAATGAATCCTTTGGCAGTAAATAAGGATGGCATTGATTCTAAGACTATCGAGAAAGAAATTGAGGTCGGTAAAGATCAGGCTATTCAAGAAGGTAAACCGGCTGAAATGGCTGAAAAAATTGCTCTTGGCCGATTAAACAAGTTCTTTAAAGAAAATACTTTGTTAAGTCAGCAATTTGTTAGAGACAATAAATTTACTGTAGAGCAATTCTTAAATAATTCTGAAAAAGGTTTAACTATTTCAGCTTTTAAAAGATTCTCTTTAAGCTAGACCAAATTAAAAAATAAATGAAAAGCTATCTCCGGATAGCTTTTTTTTTGATTATTACTTTTTCCCTACTTGATTTATATATATTTGTTCAACTAAAAATATATGAAGTACAAAAGAATATTGCTCAAGCTTAGTGGAGAATCCTTAATGGGTTCTAAACAGTTTGGAATCGATAACGATAGAATTAATTCCTACGCCAAACAAATAAAAGAAATCCAGAATATTGGACACGAAGTCGCCATCGTTATCGGAGGTGGTAATATATTTCGAGGTGTTCAGGCAGAAGAAGGTGGAATGGATCGAACTCATGGAGACTATATGGGCATGCTTGCTACCATGATTAATGCAATGGCTTTACAATCAGCATTAGAATCAAATGGCGTAAAAACACGCTTGCAGTCGGCAATAGAAATGAAAGCGATAGCAGAACCGTTTATAAGACGCAAAGCTGTTAGACATCTAGAGAAAGGTAGAGTCGTTATTTTTGGAGCAGGTACTGGAAATCCATTTTTTACAACTGATTCTGCGGCTTCTTTAAGGGCCATAGAAATAAATGCTGATGTTATTTTAAAAGGAACGCGTGTTGATGGTATTTACACAGCTGATCCTGAAAAAGATAAAAACGCCACAAAATACGAGACTATTACTTTTGATGAAGTTTATAAAAAAGGACTCAACGTTATGGACCTAACTGCATTTACACTGTGTAAAGAAAATAATCTCCCAATTATTGTATTTAACATGGATACACCTGGTAATTTAGAAAAAGTGTTATCTGGTAAAACCATAGGAACATTAGTACGAAATTAAACCCTCAACAAATGATTGAAGAATTACAAATGATCTATGACGAATTGAAGACATCAAACAATAACAGTCTTCAACATTTCGATAGTGCATTATCAAAAATACGCGCTGGGAAAGCCTCTCCTTCGATGTTATCTGGTATCATGGTGGAGTACTATGAGGCAATGACTCCTCTTCAACAAGTCGCGAACGTAAGTGTTATGGATGCACGCACCTTAATTGTACAACCCTGGGAGAAATCATCATTAAATGATTTAGCCAAAGGTATTATTGATTCTAATATAGGGTTGAATCCTCAAAACAATGGGGAGCAATTAATTATTTCTATTCCTCCATTAACCGAAGAAAGGAGAAGGGATTTAGTGAAAAAAGCCAAGTCAGAGTCGGAAAATGCCAAAGTCGGTGTTAGAAATAATAGAAAAGATGCCTTGGACATGATTAAAGAAATGAAAAATGATGGCTTATCTGAAGACATGATGAAAAATGCAGAAGTAGAAATTCAAGAGATAACGAATCTGTCTTCTAAACAGATCGACGCTCAATTTGAAATCAAAGAGAAGGACATCATGACTGTATAAAATGCAATGGCCCTCCTCGTAAATTTCTAATATACGACTACAGGGTTCCTCTATTTGCTTGTTCCCTTTCGATAGATTCGAAAAGTGCTTTGAAATTACCCGCACCGAATCCTCTTGCCCCCATTCTTTGTATAATTTCAAAGAATAAAGTAGGACGATCTTCCACAGGTTTTGTGAAAATCTGCAAGAGATATCCTTCTTCATCAGCATCAATCATGATGGCCAATTTCTGAAGTTCACCAATGTCTTCTTTCATTATTTTCATGTGGTCTCCTAGCCTGTTAGGAATGTCGTCATAATAAGCTTGTGGAGGGGCAGAAAGAAACTCTATACCTCTATACCTTAACTCGCCAACTGTTTTAATAATATCATCTGTAGCAATGGCTATATGCTGCACACCCGAACCCTCGTAAAAATCTAAATATTCTTCAATTTGAGAACGCTTTTTACCTTTTGCTGGCTCATTAATTGGGAATTTTATTCTGCCGTTACCATTACTCATGACCTTACTCATCAAGGCAGAATATTCCGTATGAATCTGTTTGTCATCAAATGACAAGAAATTTACAAATCCCATTACGTCTTCATACCATTTCACCCATGTATTCATTTCGCCCCATCCAACATTACCAACCATATGGTCAATATATTTTAATCCTATCGAGGCTGGTTTATAATCGGATTCCCATTTTCTGAAACCGGGTAAAAACTCACCTTTGTAATTTTTACGTTCAACAAACATATGGACAGTTTCACCGTAAGTATAGATACCAGCCCTAACAACTTCTCCATGTGCGTCTTTTTCAACGATAGGCTCCATGTATGACTTTGCTCCTCTTTTGATTGTTTCCTCGTAAGACTTCCTAGCATCATCGACCCATAGCGCTATGACTTTTACGCCATCTCCATGTTTTTTAACATGTTCACCTATATCAGATTGACTATTTAGGGCTGTTGTAAGAACAAGTCTGATTTTATCTTGCTTTAAAACATATGAAACACGGTCCTTTAACCCCGTTTCTAATCCAGCATAAGCATAGGATTGAAATCCAAAAGCTGTTTTATAAAAATGCGCTGCTTGCTTAGCATTACCGACATAAAACTCTACATAGTCGGTTCCCATTAATGGTAAAAAATCTTGGGCATCTTCAAAAATTTTCTCGAGCCCGTATTCTACATTTTTAATTTCTTTCATTTTTTATTTTTAGGAATATAATTAATGAATCCAAGATTTATAATAATCTTTAACTTCTATTTCAAGAGCTTGTTTTGTTAGTTTAAGAGGCTTGAACGTATCCACCATAACTGCTAGCTCCTTTGTTTCCTTTTTACCAATACTTCTCTCGTATGCACCAGGATGAGGTCCATGAGGAATACCTGAAGGATGCAAAGTAATCTGCCCCTTCGAAATATCATTTCGACTCATAAAGTCACCATCTACATAATAGAGAACTTCATCTGAATCAATATTGCTATGGTTATAAGGTGCGGGAATTGAATCGGGATGATAATCATAAAGCCTCGGACAAAAAGAACAAATCACAAAAGCTGAAGTTTCAAAGGTTTGATGAACCGGCGGTGGTTGATGTACTCGTCCTGTTATGGGTTCAAAATCGTGAATTGAAAAAGCATAAGGAAAATTATAACCATCCCAACCTATGACGTCAAATGGATGCGATGCATAGCTGTAATTATAAAGGATACCTTCTTTTTTTATTTTAACTAAAAAATCTCCTTTTTCATCATGTGTTTCTAGATTTTCTGGAGTGCGTAGGTCTCTTTCACAGAAAGGGGAATGCTCAAGCAATTGACCAAACCAATTTCGGTAACGCTTGGGCGTATATATTGGATGACTTGATTCGATAATAAAATGCCTGTTAACATCACTATTAAAACGCATTTGATAAATCATTCCTCGAGGGATGACCAAATAATCTCCATAAGAAAAATCGATATTTCCGACTTGAGTATGCAGCGTTCCTTGACCTTCATGAATAAAAACAACTTCGTCTGCATCGACATTTTTATAAAAATAGGTCTCTGTCAAATTTTTTGGACGGGATAAATGAAGGGTCACATCGCTATTTGTCAATACGGGTATTCTCGATTCAATTAAATCTCCAATGACCGGAACATCAAAGCCTTTAAATGCTCTCATTTGCATGTTCTTTCCGACTGCAATTTCTGGACTTATATCCTTGGATGATAGAATCTCTTGCACTCCAGTAGGGGGATGGGTATGGTAAAGTAATGAAGACATTCCATCAAACCCAATTGTTCCAAACAACTGTTCATGATACAATGCACCGTCTGGTTGTCTAAAAATGGTGTGTCTTTTGTGGGGAATCGAACCCAATTTTCTGTAAAATGGCATAATAGTAATGAAATTAATAAAAATTCACTTGACACAAATTAATAGCTATTTAATCAATTAAAAAATGACTAATCTCAGTTTTGGTGATTATTTCATTTCAAAAGTTATTTTTGTACAAATCTTAGTTATGTCAAAAATTCTCGTTGTAGGTGCCTGTGGTCAAATCGGAATTGAATTGGTTCTAGAATTGCGCAAATTATATGGGACGCACACCGTTCTTGCTTCGGACATTAAAGACAATTGTCCAGAGGCCATAATAGACGGCCCCTATATCACTCTAGATATTATGGATAAATCTAAACTTGAGACTATTGTGGAAAACAACAATGTAAAACAAGTTTATCTCTTAGCAGCGTTATTATCGGCAACTGCAGAAAGTAAGCCGCGATTTGCCTGGAAGCTTAATATGGAGGGATTATTCAATGTCTTAGAACTTGCTAAAAGTAAAAAAATAAATAAAATTTTCTGGCCCAGTTCAATCGCCGTATTTGGTTCAAATTCGCCTATGGATCAAACACCTCAGCATACTGTCATGGAGCCCAGTACTGTTTATGGCATCTCAAAACTCGCTGGAGAAAGATGGTGCGAATACTACCATAACAAATATGATGTTGATGTGAGGAGCATCAGATATCCCGGATTAATTTCCTACAAAAGCGCACCTGGCGGTGGAACCACTGATTATGCCGTAGATATTTTTGTGAAAGCTGTTTCGCATGATGAATACACATGCTACCTAAGTGCCGAATCAAAATTACCCATGATGTATATGAGTGATGCGATTCGGGCAACCATTGAAATTATGGAAGCTCCATCAGATAGCATTAAAATCAGAAGTTCCTATAATCTAGCAGGGATTAGTTTCAATCCTAAAGAGCTTGCGGATGAAATACAAAAAAAACGAGCAGATTTCAAAATAAAATATCAACCTGACTTCCGACAAGCTATTGCAGATAGTTGGCCAAATTCCATTGATGACTCTTGTGCTCAAAAAGATTGGAATTGGAAAAACGAAAGCAAACTTAAAGATCTCGTATCCAAAATGCTTATTGGTTTATCCAGGGATAAAGAAGAGGTTTAAAGCTGTAAAACAGCCTTCTTTTAGCTTTGTTTAGTCTTTTTGTTGTTTTGTTAAACATTTTTTGTTTAACTTTATATCAATAACTTTAAACAAAACAATATGTCAACTATCGAATTCACTGAAGCACTAATGGATATTGAGACAAATCTCAAGTCCTTTGCCCTTGGTTTTACTAGAAACCAAGAAGACGCTAAAGACCTTACTCAAGACACAATGCTCAAGGCTATTAACTACAAAACCTATTATACGCCGCAAACAAACTTCAAAGCATGGGTTTTTACGATCATGAGAAATATTTTTATCAACCAATACAGACGTAAAGTTAAATCCCGTACTATTTTTGACAATTCTAAGGAATTATACCTTATAACTAATAGCAAAGGCCACGAGCAAAGTGCTGTTTCTCAAATTGCTACAAAAGATATTGAAGAGAAAATAGATAGCCTAAGCAGTGAGTACAAAGAGCCTTTTGTTCTTCACTTTAGTGGATTTAAATATAAGGAAATCGCAGATAGACTGGAAATACCGATTGGAACTGTTAAGAGCAGAATCTTTATAGCCCGAAAAAAATTAATAGATTTACTACCCGATTACACTTATTCTATAAATTAAAGAATGCCACTTAAAGTTATCATTATTGGCTCAGGTATCTCAAGCCTATCAGCAGCATCGTTTATTGCTAAGGAAGGCCATGATGTGACCATTCTTGAAAAAAACAACGAGATAGGTGGCCGCGCTAGAAAATTCAGCAAGGACGGTTTTACATTCGACATGGGACCAAGTTGGTATTGGATGCCCGATGTATTTGAGAATTTCTACAAGAAATTTAACCATACTACAAGTGATTTTTACGATTTAAAAAGATTAGATCCATCCTACAGGGTTTATTGGAATGATGACACCCATACAGATGTCCCTGCCGATATGAAAGCTTTAGAGCTTTGGTTTGAATCAAATGAAAAAGGAAGCGCCTTGAAACTTAGGGCCTTTTTAAAAGATGCGCAAATTAAATATCAAGTAGGCATGGAAGATTTGGTTTACAGACCAAGTATGAGTCTCTTAGAGTTTGCAAATAAAAGAGTCTTAAAGGGGCTATTTAGTATGAATTGAATCCTCTTTTGGTAAATTTATTCGTGGTTATTTCTCTAATGAGAAAATCATAGGTCTTTTAGAATTTCCGGTTTTATTTCTAGGTGCAATGCCGAATGAAACCCCCGCACTTTATTCTTTAATGAATTATGCCGACATAAAATTAGGTACATGGTACCCAAAAGGAGGCATGCACAAATTTGTTGAGGCTTTCGAAAAAATTGCAATTGAAAACAATGTGAAAATCATTACGAATGAAGAGGTTGTTTCATTTGAGAAAGATAAAAAGAGAATAAACAAAGTTATTACTACAAATTCATCCTATTTTGCAGACATAGTCATATCTGGTGCAGACTATCATCACACAGATAAAAAACTACTCAACGATGATGCAAATTATTCAAAAAAATATTGGAATAAAAGAGTAATGGCTCCTTCCTGCCTTCTCTTCTATGTTGGTGTTGATAGAAAGCTAGAAAATCTTCAACATCATAATCTGTTTTTTGACGAGTCTTTAACAAATCATGGAGTAGAAATTTATAAAGAACCAAAATGGCCTAGCGCTCCCCTTTTCTACGTTTGTGCGCCATCAGTGACAGATGCGTCTGTAGCCCCAAAGGGCTGCGAGAATTTATTCTTCTTAATTCCTATCGCACCTGACCTGAAGGATGACGAAGAAACAAGAGAAAAATATTTTAACATTTTACTTGATCGATTTAAGAAACGAACAGGTAATGATATTAGCGAAAACATCGTATACAAGAAAAGCTTTTGCATCGAAGACTTCAAAACTGAATACAACGCATTTAAAGGAAATGCATACGGACTCGCAAATACTTTACGTCAAACTGCGGTATTAAAGCCCTCTATCCGAAATAAAAAAATAAGTAACTTTTATTATACTGGACAATTAACGGTTCCCGGACCAGGCGTTCCCCCGTCAATTATATCTGGAGAAGTTGTTGCCAAATACGTTCTTAAAAACCATTCATAAAATGAAAGCTATATTCGATAACCTAAGCCAAGACATGAGTAAGTTGACTACTCGGCGTTATAGCACATCCTTTTCATTAGGGATTCGTTTTCTAAATACAGAATTACACAAACCCATATATTCAATCTACGGTTTCGTTCGATTTGCTGACGAAATTGTTGACTCGTTTGAAGGGTATGACAAGGCTTCTCTACTCAAAGAATTCAAAGATGATACCTATGAAGCAGTAGAGAGAAAAATATCCTTAAATCCAATTCTAAATTCATTTCAGTGGGCCGTAAATACTTACAATATACCGCATGAATTAATTGAAACTTTTTTGGATTCGATGGAAATGGATCTTGATAAAAAGGTTCATGATAAGGAAACCTATGATAGATATATATTAGGTTCCGCCGAAGTTGTGGGCCTTATGTGCTTAAAAATATTTGTGGACGGCGATGAAAACGAGTATAAACGACTTAAAATGAATGCAATGAAGCTTGGTTCTGCGTTTCAGAAAATCAACTTCCTCCGTGATTTAAATGATGATTTTAATGAACTAGGAAGAACTTATTTTCCAGGAATAAATATGACAGAATTTAATAATATTGTAAAAAAAGAAATCGAAGAAGATATAGAAAAAGATTTTAGACTTGGATATGAAGGAATTCTTATGCTTCCTAAAAAAGCACGTTTTGGAGTTTACATGGCCTATAAATATTACTTTAAATTGTTCAATAAAATTAAACGAACACAAGCCGCAACCATATTAGAGGAAAGAGTTAGAATTCCGAATAGAAAAAAAGCACGTATTCTTGTCACATCTTATGTCCGACATAATTTAAACATTCTATAACATGATCGAAGTTCAGCTTGTAGACGCCCAAGACCAACCAACGGGTGTTATGGAGAAAATTGAAGCGCACCGTATGGGGTTATTACATCGTGCATTATCCGTTATCATATTTAATTCAAAAAAAGAAATACTTCTCCAGCGCCGTGCACTAGGTAAATACCACTCACCTGGACTTTGGACGAACACTTGCTGTAGCCATCCATATCCACAAGAGCCCCCACTTAACGCAGCGAATAGAAGATTAAAAGAAGAAATGGGTATGGTGACCGACTTAGAATTTGTATTCAAATTCTTATATAAAGTCGATTTCGAAAATGGATTAATTGAACATGAATTAGACCATGTGTTTGTTGGTGAATCGGATGAAAACCCTCACCTAAATCCTGAAGAAGCGATGGATTTCACATGGATTTCAATTGCAGATCTAAAAAAGAACATGACCGAAGACCCTAACTCATATACATATTGGTTTAAACTCATCATTGAGACTTATGGTGATTCATTGAAAAATTATTATTAATGAAAGTTTGCAGAATAGCCAAATTCAATGCCGCTCATAGGTTGTATCGTCCAGACTGGTCAGACGAAAAGAACAATCTAATATTTGGAAAATGTAACAACCCCAATTTTCATGGCCATAATTACAAATTAGAAGTTTGGGTCAGTGGAAAAATTGATCCTGAAACAGGTTATGTGATTGATTTAAAAGTCTTAAAAGAGATAATTAACAATGAAATAATTGAGCGCTTCGATCATCGAAATCTAAATTTAGACTGTCCTGAATTCCAGGATTTAAATCCAACCGCTGAGTATATAAGTATCGTTTGCTGGGATTTATTACGTGCTAAATTGGATTCAACATACGACCTATCTGTACGCCTTTGGGAAACAGAAAACAACCTTTTCGAATATTCTGGAAGCTAAAAAAAGAATTTAAACATGCACATCATGGAATCTGCAAAATTTAAGGAATTGGATGACAGAGCGTATAATACTTTTCTAAATTCACTTTCAGGAGCGAAACCAGCATTCCTAATTGGTTCTGGTATGGGCGATGACGAGAACGTAGCTATTTTCAATTCCATTACGCATCTAGGCGCTAATCCACCATTATTAGGATTCGTGCAAAGACCCACCAGCGTTGAAAGGCATACCTATCAAAATATTTTGAAATACGGGTATTACAGTTTCAATTTAATTTCCGGCGATATGTATCAAAAAGGGCATCAAACCTCTGCGCGTTATGCAAAAGGTCGTAGCGAATTTAAAGAAGTGGGGTTAACCGCATTATATAGATCTGATATAAATTGTCCATTTGTAGAAGAATCCCCACTCCACATCGCTTTGGAACTTTTTGACGATATAAAAATAAAATCGAACAACACCCATTTAATTATCGGGAAGGTGTTGTCCGTTTCTAAGGTTGAATTAAAAAATGAAAAGCCTACAGATCTTGATTTTGAAAGTCTTAATGGGGTTAATGTTTCTGGACTTTCAGATTACTATTCGGTGGAAAAACTTTCCTCATTAGCCTATGCCAAGGATAAATAGTGGATATGGAATTCAATAAATCTATCTTTTGGCATAGAAGAGATCTAAGAATAGATGACAATGCTGGGCTCTTTAAGGCTCTTTCCAACTCAAGGGAAGTAATTCCTGTTTTTATTTTTGATCACACAATCCTATCAAGACTGCCTAAATCAGACCGTCGCTTAGTATTTATTCATCAAGAAGTTAAAAAACTCAAGAGAAAATACAGCACTTTAGGTTCAGATCTCCTGGTACTCCATGGCGATCCAATAGACATCATTCCGCAATTAGCAGAAGCAAATAAAGCATCTGCTGTTTATACAAATCGTGACTATGAGCCTTATGCTATTGGTCGGGATAAAGCTATTCATGAAACATTTAAAGCAAAAGGAATTGATTTTATTGGCACCAAAGATCATGTTGTTTTCGAGAAAAATGAAGTACTTAAAGCAGATGGATTACCTTACACCGTTTATACGCCATACTCTAGAAAATGGAAAGAATATTTCAAAGACAATTATAAAAGTTCCTACCCGAGTGAAAAATTAACTGACAAATTAATTCAACAACCAGAAAAGCAAAATCTCATAGAATTAATTGAAATGGGATTCGAAAGTATTATTCACGAATTTCCAAAAAATTCAATTCACCAGGATACCCTTATTTCTTATAATGAGAAAAGGGATTATCCATCACAACAAGGCACCTCGTTAATTGGGGTACACCTTCGATTTGGTACACGGAGCATTAGGTCGATAGTTAATGAATCTCTGGGTAAGAGTGAAACATATCTGAACGAGCTTATATGGCGTGACTTTTATCAAATGATAATATATCATTTTCCACATTCTGCAGAAAACTCCTTTAGAAAGAAGTATGACCTCATTGAATGGGAAAAAGACATAGAATCCTTCGATTTATGGTGCCAAGGTAAAACGGGGTATCCTATTGTAGATGCTGGTATGAGAGAATTAAATGCAACGGGTTTCATGCACAACAGGGTACGTATGATTGTTGCATCATTCTTAACCAAGCATTTATTAATTGATTGGAGACTCGGGGCAGCTTATTTTGCGGAACACCTATTAGATTTCGAGTTAGCCAGTAACACAGGTGGTTGGCAATGGGCAGCAGGATGTGGTTGCGATGCAGCGCCCTATTTTCGGATCTTCAACCCCTACACACAACAACAAAAATTTGATAAAAACTTTAATTACATTACTAAATGGGTGCCTGAGTTTGGAACAGATCAATATCCCAGCCCAATTGTAGATCATAAGTATGCTAGAGAAAGAGCACTGAATAGATATAAAAAAGGATTAGATAGATTATGAATATAGGAGAGAAATTCCCGGAAATAAACGCTCAAAATCAGCATGGAACGAATATTGATTTTAAAAAAATATTAGGCACTAAAAATATCGTTCTGTTTTTTTATCCAAAAGATTTCACTCCAGGTTGCACAAAAGAAGCATGTAATTTTCGAGATAATCTCGAAGGTTTTAACTCCTTTAATTGTGAAATCATTGGCATCTCATCAGATAGTGAGAAAAGGCATCTTTCTTTTTCAAATAAATACGAACTGAATTACAACTTGATTGCAGATAGCAATCAAGAATTAAGGAAATTATTTAAGGTTCCCAGAAACTTATTTGGTCTAATTCCTGGTCGGGTCACATTTGTATTTAACGAAAAAGGAGTCTGTATAGGGACCTATAACTCGATGAGCAATGCGGAAGGACATATTAGCTATGCCTTAAATTGCTTACAAAAGAAATAATTTAATTTACATGCTGAACATCTCATTTTAAAATTCAACCTTTTTATGTCGTTTTTTAATAGAAAAAAAAGCAAATTATATTTAGTCCTTTAAAATCCCTCTTGATATAACAATCTTTTGGATCTCTGAAGTACCTTCATAGATTTGAGTGATTTTAGCATCTCGCATTAACCGTTCCACGTGGTATTCCTTGACAAATCCATATCCTCCATGAATCTGAACAGCCTCTACTGTTTGTTCCATAGCAACCTTTGAAGCATATAACTTGGCCATTGCGCTAGATTGATCAAAATTTCTGCCCTGGTCCTTATCCAAAGCCGATCTATAAACCAAAAGTCTAGCAGCTTCAATTTCCGTTGCCATATCTGCCAACTTGAAAGCAATCGCCTGATGCTTGTATATTTCTTTACCAAAAGTTTTTCTTTGCTTTGAATATGCTATGGACATCTCCAATCTCACCTGCAGCAATTCCTAATGCTTGAGCTGCAATTCCTATTCTGCCTCCAGAAAGTACCTTCATTGCGAATTTAAATCCAAAACCATCTTCTCCTATTCTGTTTTCTTTAGGAACCTTTACATCATTAAAAAGAAGTGTATGCGTATCACTACCTCTAATCCCAAGCTTATCTTCTTTTTTACCGACTATGAAACCATCCATGCCTCGCTCAATGATAAAAGCATTAATTCCTTTATGACCTGCTTCAATATTGGTTTGTGCAATGACTATATAAACGCTCGCTGAAGAGCCATTCGTAATCCAGTTTTTAGTGCCATTTAACAAATAATGGTCTCCTTTATCCAAGGCTGTTGTTGATTGTGACGTCGCATCTGAACCTGCTTCAGGTTCAGATAAGCAGAATGCTCCTATTTTTCGGCCCGAAGCCAGTGGTATCAAATATTTTTGTTTTTGCGCTTCTGTTCCAAATTTATCAAGTCCCCAACAGACTAAAGAATTATTGACCGACATGCAAACGGATGTAGATGCATCAATTTTAGAAATCTCCTCCATAGCCAACACATAAGATAACGTGTCCATACCACTACCCCCGTATTCAGGAGAAACCATCATTCCCATGAATCCGAGATCTCCCAATTCCTTAATTTGTTCGGCAGGAAATTCCTGATCATTATCACGTTGAATAACGCCTTTCTTCAAAACGTTTTGCGCAAAATCTCTTGCCGCTTCTTTTACAGATAATTGCTCCTCTGATAGATCAAAATTCATATTAGGTGAAATTTAAATTATTTTTGACAAAAATACTTATTTCTAAGGGGATTAAAAAAAGCAAAATGATTTTAAAAAATTTGATTGGTCTTATGAGCGGGACATCACTTGATGGCTTAGATGTAGTCCATGTCAAGTTTGAAGAAAATAAAAATGGTATTGAATTCACAATCCTGAATTGCAGAACCATTGGCTATCCAACTGATTTAGAACTGGATATCCAAGAAGCAAGCAATAAAAGTGCTCAATATTTACAAATACTTGATAAGAGGATCGGTCTCTTTTATGCAGAGCAGGTCAAGCTGTTTTTAAATGACTTTAATATTGACAGAAATGATGTTGAAGCAATTGCATCGCATGGGCAAACAATACTCCATCAACCTGAAAATGGGTTCACTATGCAAATAGGATGCGGGAGCACTTTAGCATACCATTGCGGTATTCCAGTAATAAACAATTTTAGAGCCTTAGATGTGATTGCAGGTGGTCAAGGAGCGCCTCTCGTTCCGATTGGGGACTTTAATCTATTTAAGGGGAAAGCAGCGGCCTTTATTAATATTGGAGGCTTTTGTAACATTAGCTATAAGGAGAATGACGTGATTCATGCTTTTGATGTTTGCCCTGGAAACTTACCTCTAAATAAATATGCCAAATATTTGGATTGCTCATTTGACAAAGGAGGCGAATTTGCTAGAAATGGCACTTTAAACTCTGAACTTTTAGATTCTCTTAATTCGCTCGAATATTATAAAAAAACGGCGCCAAAATCACTCGGTACGGAATGGTTAGAACAATCTTTTTTTCCTTTAATCACGTCTCAAAACACGCCTGAAGTAGCACTTAGGACTATAACGATCCATATAGCGGAACAAATCTCAACCACTTTACAAGCTAAAGATTTAAAGTCCGTTTACCTTACTGGGGGCGGGGCAAAAAACGAATTCCTCATAGAACAAATAAAAAAATCATTTAGGGGAAAAGTTATTATTCCAGAAATAAATATTATTGACTTTAAAGAAGCGCTAATCTTTGCCTATCTTGGCTATTGTTACTTACTGAACCGCACGACGACTATTTTATCAGTAACAGGAGCAGAGGCTTCGTTAAGCACGGGAGTCTTGCATAAGCCAGGCTACCCTACTTTTCCACATCCCTAATGTTAGTAAATCAAAAAAAAACGAATCTTTTGCATTAGGTTATTGTTACTTTTGTTGACACTTTGAATGAATATATCTCATGAAAGAATTATTAGAAAAATTTGAAAATAAGCAACCCGAAATCGTATTTGAGTGGAGTGATGCTGAAACAGATGCCAAAGGTTGGGTCGTTATTAACTCACTTCGAGGTGGTGCTGCAGGTGGGGGAACAAGAATGAGAAAAGGACTTGACAAGAGAGAAGTTGAGTCACTTGCAAAAACAATGGAGATTAAATTCACAGTGGCTGGTCCGCCAATCGGCGGTGCGAAATCAGGAATAAATTTTGACCCTAAAGACCCAAGAAAGGAAGCTGTATTAAGACGGTGGTATGCCGCGGTCTCCCCATTACTTAAGCACTATTATGGAACAGGTGGAGATTTAAATGTAGATGAAATACATGAGGTCATTCCAATCACGGAGGACTGCGGTGTATGGCATCCGCAAGAAGGTGTTTTTAACGGACACTTTCAACCCAAAGAGGCACAAAAAATAAACAGAATTGGTCAACTGAGACAAGGTGTCCTTAAAGTCATTGAGGATGAGAAATACACACCATCCGTAGAACGAAAATATGTAGTTGCTGATATGATTACCGGCTTTGGTGTTGCGGAATCTATCAAACACTATTATTCGATTTGGGGCGGTTCCTTAAAAGATAAAAAAGTACTCGTCCAAGGATGGGGAAATGTCGGCTCTGCTGCTGCTTTTTACTTAGCACAAAGCGGTGCTAAAATTGTAGGAATAATTGATCGAGTTGGGGGTTTAATTAAGACAGATGGGTACTCTTTTGAAGAAATTAAAGACCTATTTCTCCATAAGAATGGAAATGAATTGGTTTCAGCTGACATGCAAAGCTACGAGGCTACTAACGATAAAATATGGGATACTCATGCCGATGTTTTTATCCCATGCGCTGGATCTCGAATGATCTCTGATGAGCAACTAGATAGAATGATTAATGCTGGTGTTAATGTTATTTCTGCAGGTGCGAATGTTCCTTTTGCTGACCCTGAAATATTCTTTGGTTCAATCGCTGAGAAAGCAGATGAATCCATTGCATTGATTCCGGACTTCATTGCAAATTGTGGTATGGCCCGTGTTTTTGCCTACCTCATGTCTAATGACTTAAAAAAACTTGAAGATCAAAAAATATTTGAAGACACAAGTAAAATTATAAAAGAAGCGTTGGAAGCAACTTATAAAGTAAATTCCAAATCGACTGGCCTAGCTAAAACAGCCTTCGAAATAGCATTAAATCAATTAATATAAGTTATGGAGATTTTTATTCTCGTCATATTCGTCCTTGGATATTTCGCAATCACAATTGAGCACACCTTAAAGATAGACAAACTAATCCCTGCATTAGTTATGATGGCTTTGGCTTGGGCTGGCGTTGCTTTTGGTCTTGATTCATTCGCGAATTGGTTTGACCCAGGCAGTCACAAGCTCGTTGATGGCTTCGCTAATCTCCCACTTACGGGGACTCATGGCGAAATCTCTAAAATGGACTGGATGGAAGATACCTTACTCCACCATTTTGGCAAAACATGTGAAATTCTGATTTTTCTTGTGGGTGCAATGACCATTGTTGAAATTATAGATCATTTTAATGGTTTTCAGACATTCAAAGCAATGATTAGCACAAGAAAAAAATCAAAGCTCTTGTGGATTGTTTGCATTTTGGCCTTTATTCTTTCTGCCATTATTGACAATTTAACCGCAACCATCGTTTTGATTACTATTCTTAGAAAAATAATCAAAGACAAGAATCTACGCATGTGGTTTGCGGGTATGATCATAATCGCTGCAAATGCGGGAGGAGCATGGTCTCCAATTGGAGATGTAACAACCACTATGCTTTGGATGCAAGACAAAGTAACTGCTGGTGTGCTTATAGAGTCCCTACTTATTCCTTCTTTAGTTTGCATGCTGATTCCGACACTTATCGCAACTTACCTTCCCATTTTCAAAGGTGAAATAGAATTAGAAGAAACCTCAGAAGAAATAAGCAAAAATAGTGCATTCATGCTCGCATTAGGCTTACTATTGATTGTCTTTGTTCCTATATTCAAAACAATGACCCATCTTCCTCCTTATATAGGAATGATGCTTTCTTTAGGTATTATGTCAATGGTTGCTGAGATTTTAACGAATCGAGATTTCACCTTATCCAAAAAAGAAGATAGCGAGCACGGCCATGGCCCCACCTTTAAGGCACTTACTAAAATAGAGATGCCTAGTATTTTATTTTTCTTAGGGATATTAATGACAGTCGCTGCATTAGAATCGTTAGGTATGATTTATACATTTGGGAATACGGTAAATGCCCAAATGGACCAAGATTTATTTGTTTCATTATTAGGTATCGGATCTGCTATCATCGACAACGTTCCACTAGTGGCGGCCTCAATGGGAATGTTTCCAGATGTTATGGATTCACGAGTTTGGCATTTCATTGCTTATGCTGCAGGCACAGGAGGATCGATGCTTATTATTGGCTCAGCCGCAGGTGTTGTTGCTATGGGAATGGAAAACATTTCTTTCTTCTGGTACCTCAAGAGAATTTCCTTATTAGCTCTAATTGGTTATTTTGCAGGTATTGGAGTATTTTTAATTTTACAGTAACTTACTAACACTAATTCGTTTAGACATTATGATTACATTTTTTTTAACCGCTACACCAAAAGAAACGACAAAAACATTTTGGGAAGTTTTCGTCAATACAGACGAACTTGTTGGATTAACCATTAACGTAACCCTTCTCCTTATCTTAGGATATGTCGTGTTTATTTTCGTGAAAAAATATTTCGATTATAACAGTATACTCAAGAGTTACAGCAACATCAATAGAAAAATAGAGGAAGAATATGATTCAATGATGCTCAGCAAATATGACAATTCTCTAAATCCATTCAAGAAACTTATATCCAAATACATTTCGACTAAAAAGGATGGAAACACGAAATCTACCGCCGAATCACAATTAAAAAACCAAGGTGACTTTGAGCTATCTAGGTTAGGGGAGACACTTGGTGTTCTTGCAACGTGTTCGGGCGTAGCTCCAATGATTGGGTTTTTAGGTACTACTCTTGGTATGGTTTCTGTATTCATCGGCTTAGAAGGAGCTGGTACTTTAGAAATAAAAACCATTTCAGGAGGAATCTTAACGGCCATGACCACAACCGTTTCAGGTCTTGTTGTAGGTATCGTTGCTTATGTTGGCTACAATCATTTGGTTATGAAACTAGAGAAAATAGCTCTTGAAATGGAAAACATTTCATTCAACTTAATGAAGCACTACGATAAGAAAGGTGAAAATTAATCCATTAGATCATGAGTCTTAAACAAAGAAATAAAATAAAGATAGAGGGAGGCATGGCCAGTATGACTGATCTTGTATTCTTGCTTTTGATTTTCTTCATCATCATGAGCTTGATGGCGAATAACCAAACCCCCTTGGATTTACCGAAAGCCGAACAAAATTTACCGACTGATCAAACTCCTGTAGAACCGACAGTCCTTGTTTTAAAGAACAACGCGTACATCGTAAAAATAGGAGATAAAGAAAGTGATGAGGTAAGTTATGCGGACATGGAGGGCTTAATTACCTCTGCTGTTGAAGAATCAGGCAAAACAAAAGTAAGAATAGCCGGGCACAAGGAAGCAAACTATGAAGCCGTATTCAAGGTTCTTGGCTTATCTCAATATAACGGTTGGGATCCAGTCCTTGCCTACGATAAATAAACAAAATTGAAGAAGGAAAAAAAAGAGGAAAACAAAAAGAAGTCATTAATCTTTACGCTGAGCTTTATGCTTATTGTATTGATTTGCTTGTCTTTTATTCAATTTCGTATTCCTCATGAGGTGAAATCATTAGTGAGTGTTGCCCCCCCACTTCCACAAGAAATCAAAAATTTTGTTGCCGAATCGCACAAAGCGCAAAGTAAAAAGCCATCAAGTGCTAAAAAACCATCTCAAAGTAAAAATCCGAGTAACAATTCCAACGATGAATTGACCGACAACAATCCTGATGAAGCAGTTTCTAATCCTTTTGGAGGTAGCGGTGGTGGACAGGAGTTTGGAGGTGGAAGTAATGGAGATGGAGATGGTGGTGGCGATAACGGCGGAAATGGCGGCGGTGGCTATGGCGAATTAACGCGCATGAATTCACCCGTCCCTAACCAACCGAACACAGATTACAGTGGACAAGTAACAGTCTTACTTACTGTAAACGATAAAGGTGTAGTCATTTCAGCTAAATCCACTAGCGGTACTACCCACCCTGACCAAAACGTAATTAAACTGGTCGTTGACCATGTAAAGAAAAACGTACAGTTTAAGGCTCAAGCTGGTGCGCCAATCAGAACCGCATTCTACACTGTTCAAATTGACGCAGGATAATTACAATTCAAAAATAGATTGGTTATTTAATCAATTCCCTGCCTTTCAAAAACAAGGAGGAATGGCATATAAGCCAGGCTTATCTCACACTCTTTCACTTCTTAAGGCATTTCATCTCGACATTACTAAACTTAAGGCAATTCATATTGCAGGAACGAACGGAAAAGGCAGTACTTGTAGTTTTTTAGCCTCATTAATGACAGAGTCTGGCAAAAAAGCTGGACTCTTTACATCACCTCACATCTATGACTTCAGAGAGAGAATTCGAGTAAACGGAAACATGATTTCAAAAGACGAGGTCCTTTCTTTTATCAAAGAAATTCAAACTTTAAAATTAGCGTTTAAGCCTTCCTTTTTTGAAATTACTTTTGTTCTTGCTGTCAAACACTTCTTAGCTCAAGAATGTGACATATGTGTCTTTGAAACAGGCATGGGCGGGCGCCTAGATGCCACAAATGTTCTTCATCCAATTGCAACAGCGATCACCAACATTAGTATGGACCACACGGAGTTTCTTGGAGAGACTCTTGAGGCCATAGCGGAGGAAAAAGCGGGGATCATAAAGAATGACACCCCATTATTTCTTGGGAAAAAAGAAGCACACAGCTACTCGATTTTCAAAGAAAAAGCCGACAGCAAAAAGAGTCCTGTTTTTATAAACGAGCCGAGTTATACTTTTGACGAATTGCCTAATTATCAAAAAGAAAACTTCAATCTTGCCATTCAAATACTCCGCTTCATTAACAAAAAAGAAATAAGAAACGATCTTATTTTCAAAGCATTAAATCATCTTGAGCAAAATACGGGATACGGGAAAAGAATGGAATGCATTCAAGATGAACCGAAAGTTTACCTTGATGTCTCACATAATAATGAGGGTATTCAAGCCTCTATTGAGTTTGCAAAAAAGAAAACAAAAGGAAGTCTCTATGTCATTCTAGGAAGTGCAAAAGGTAAAATCTACGACCGTCACACATTCGAACAACTCTTCAGTACCAAAATCTCTTTTTGTGTATTTTCTAATACGCGATCAAAATCAGTAGAGGATTGGCAAAACATCAATAATCAATTCAAAAAAGAAATAACAATTAATCGAACATTGCAAGATGCCTTTCACAACCTAAGTCCCCTACTTAAAAACGATGACACCGTTCTGATTACGGGGAGCTTCTTTTTGATTTCCGATTATAATCCTTCCATTTGACCATTGATTCGTTTGTAAATCCCAAAATACCTTTATCTTTGCTGCGATGGAAAAGCAGGTCATCCTTAATGAGAAGCACCTTGAACTGACTCTAAAAAGACTTTGCCATGAGCTCATTGAAACCCATAACGACTTTAGTGAAACTGTAATTATAGGACTCCAGCCTAGAGGAATCCATGTTGTTCAACGTCTTAAATTCCAACTTGGTAACATACTTAGTAAAGAAATAACTTGCGGGAGTCTTGACATTACTTTTTATAGAGATGATTTCCGAAGAAGAGAAATTCCACTTATCCCCAGCATTACCAATATAGATTTTAGCATTGAGAACAAGAACATTATTCTTGTGGATGATGTGTTATTTACAGGACGGACCATTAGGTCTGGCCTCGATGCGCTATTATCATTTGGTAGGCCTAAAAGTGTTGAGCTTTTAGTTTTGATTGATCGCCGATTCAGAAGAGATCTACCCATTGAAGCCAACTATGTAGGAAAAGCAGTAGATACATTGCTTTCAGAGCGTGTGACCGTGGAATGGGCTGAAATTGAAGGACAAGATAAAATAGTATTGTACAGTAAAGAAAATGATGAATAATTTAAGTGTTGCGCATCTCATTGGAATTAAAGACCTATCCCCAGAGGATATCCATTTAATTTTCAAAACAGCCGATAGTTTTAAGGAAGTAATCAATCGCCCCATAAAAAAAGTACCATCACTGAGGGACATAACCATTGCCAACTTGTTTTTTGAAAATTCGACTAGAACCAAGTTGTCATTTGAGCTGGCGGAAAAAAGACTTTCAGCTGATATTGTAAACTTCAGTGCATCCGGAAGCTCAGTAAAGAAAGGAGAGACACTTGTTGATACGGTAAATAACATATTATCAATGAAAGTGGACCTTGTGGTCATGCGGCATCCTAATCCAGGAGCAGCGGCATTTTTATCCAAAAAAATTGGAGCCAAAGTGATAAATGCCGGAGATGGAACACACGAACATCCCACACAAGCCTTACTCGATGCCTATTCCATAAGAGAAAGACTCGGTAGCGTAAAAGGTAAAAAAGTAGTTATTGTAGGCGATATTCTTCACTCTAGAGTTGCACTATCAAACATCTACTGCCTTCAAAAGCTTGGCGCTGAAGTAATGGTTTGCGGCCCACTCAATCTGATTCCAAAAGACATGGAAACTCTTGGTGTCAAGGTTTCAACAAACCTAAAAGAAGCATTAGAATGGTGCGATGTGGCGAATATGCTTCGAATACAGATCGAGCGCCAAGATGAAAAATTCTTCCCTTCTCTCAGAGAATATGCCATGTTGTTCGGATTAAATAAAGAGCTTTTAGACTCTTTAACAAAAAAAATAATTGTCATGCACCCAGGGCCTATCAACCGCGGTGTTGAAATCACTTCCGATGTGGCTGACAGCTCACAAAGCATCATATTACAGCAAGTCGAAAATGGTGTCGCAATCCGAATGGCAGTAATTTATTTGCTTGCGGCTCAAATTGAACGCTAATTTTTATATTTTTGATGATAATGAAAAACTTTTCATCGGAACACAAAGGAAATATCGCCGTAGTTTACTCACAGGTAGATAAATTAGACTCAAGCAATGCTCCAGAGTTAAAAAGCATGTTTTTACATCTCAACAAGAGTTCAAAAAATCTAATTATACTGGACATGAGCCAAACCAAGTACTGCGATTCTTCAGGCCTGAGTGCTATTCTTATAGCGAATAGACTCTGTAAAGATAATAGCGGAACTTTTTGCCTTGCGGGTTTACAGCCCAATGTCTTCAAACTCATTCAAATTGCGCAACTAGATCAGGTTCTTAATTTGTGTGAAAATGTAGATAGCGCACTTGTTAAATTAAAATAGTGAATTTCTCTGTTACCATTCTTGGTAGTGGTGCTGCTTTACCCACAAAAAACAGAATGCCCACCGCGCAATATGTAAATTGCAATAATCGACATTTTCTAATTGATTGTGCAGAAGGCACCCAGCTTCAGCTCAGAAAGTATAAAATTAATTTTCAGAAAATTAGCCATATTTTTATTTCTCATCTGCATGGGGATCACTATTTTGGATTGGTCGGTCTCTTGAGCACGATGAATCTACTCGGACGGGAAAAAGAACTTTTCATCCATGGGCCGAAAGAATTGCAAGACTTCATTATGCCCATGCTTCGCTTTGGAGGGGCCAGGCTCGCTTTTAACCTGAATTTCATTGCTTTAAACACGACGGATAAAATCAAAATATACGAGGACCCTGTCCTTGAGGTCCATAGTTTTCCTTTAAAACACAAAATACCCACATGTGGCTTTATTATCAAAGAAAAAAAGAAAGCTTTAAAAATAAACCCAAAGAAAATCAAAGAGAAAAACTTAAAGATTGAACATTTTAAAGCATTACAAAACGGAAAAGATATAATACTGGAAAATGGAGAAGAAATTAGCTTTAAGGACGTCACATTGCCTCCGACAGATGTGCTTAGTTATGCCTATTGCTCTGATACAAAAAAAAATTTAAAAGTTGTCGAATTCATTAAAGAGGTAACGGTTTTGTATCACGAGGCTACATTTCTAATCAAAGATCAAAAAAGAGCCAATAGCACTTTTCATTCATCTACTAAGGACGCAGCCCTTATTGCCTCAAAAGCAAATGTAAAGAAACTTGTTGTAGGGCATTTATCTTCAAGATATAAGACAAATGATGCGCATACCGAAGAACTTCAGAATCTATTTACGAATAGCCAAGTAGCTGAAGATGGCCTGTGTATTGATTTGGCTAAAGAACAATCAAGGTCCTAATCGCCATCATCATCAAAAAGAATGATGAGAAAATAGTAATAAAAAGAACAACTGATTCTAACTTGTTTTTTGTTTCTACTACAATTTGCTCTTTTCCATTCAGTGATGCTGTTTGAAAAGCAACTTTATTAGTGATAAATAACTTCATGACCTCATGATTTAATTTGTTTTGTAAGCGTTTCATTGTTGTGTTTGTTTGTGAATCAAAGGTGCTGCATTAATAATTATTTAACGGTCACTAAAGGATTTTAAATTTTAAATTAGAATAGCCTACATAGGCTGTTATAGGTGTTGTTACATTCACCTATACAAAAAAACACTTAGGGCATACGAATTAACAAAAGACTTATCTCTCAGTCAAATTCTCTGCGGAAACAAGATAAAAGTGATCTATAAAAAGACAGTAAAATTAAATATGACAAAGCTATAGTGTTTCTCTTTTCGTTGGTAATAAAAAAAAGAGATCTTTGCCCGCGATTACGAGTCTTTCAGTTTCATTAGTGAAAAGAACGAGGGTAATGTGAGTTATCAGCACTCTCCACGCCCTCTTGTTTCTAGCTACTACTACATCAGTCTATACAGCGACAACTCAAAGCACTACTGGAATCGTAAGTGTCTTAAACTAAGAAAAGCCCTCATCCGAGGGCTTTACATTTTGAAACTTAAACATTAAAGGGATTATCTTACAACTAGCTTTTGTGTCGTTGAGAAGTTGTTGTTATCTGAAAGGTTGATAAAGTAAATTCCTGAATTCAGATCTTGCACAGTGTGCGTGCTCTTCGAAGTAACATCTGCTTTTTGAACCATTTGTCCATTTGCACTGATAATAGTAAGTGTGTTAATTGCTTTGTTGTCCCACGAGACAGTTGCATAATCTGTAGTTGGGTTTGGATAAACATCAACATGTCTTGAATCTAAGTCAGAAACACCTGATACATTTAAATTTTCTATAGTTGTATTTATCTCTTTTGAGCAGCCCTCGATATCCATAACAGTTACCTGATAGTAGCCTGCTGGCACGCCATACAGATCTTCTGATACATCACCCGTATTCCAAGTATATGTGTATGGAGCTGTTCCACCCTGAACCGTAAGATCTACATCGTTAAAAGGAGCATATAATAAAGGACCAACAACCGCGACGCTAGCTTGTATGTCTAAAGGTTCTAAAACGTCGTAAGAACTCCAGTACTCGCATCCATTACCATCTGTTATATTTAATCTATACGTTCCTGCAGAAAGGCCATAAACATCTTCAGTCGTCATTCCGTTATCCCATTCAAAAGTGTAATTAGGAACCCCCTCTAGAATTGAAATATCTATTGCACCATTAGCAATTCCATTACAAGATACATGCTGAATTTCACCTTCGATTACTGGAAGCGAAACATCTTCAATAGTAATTGTAGTGTCTATAACACAGCCCAAAACATCAGTAACTGTAAGTGTATATTCTCCAGCCACTAGATTTGAAAGACTAAGGTCTGTTTGACCATTTGACCATTCAATAGTATAAGGAGCGTTTCCTTCATCGACACTCATTTCTAACTGCATACCAATTTCTCCACAAGAAAAAGAAGCGAATCCAGATAATTGCATCTCATTAAAATCCATGGTCATAGCGAGAGCAGCACCAGCATCTAATCTTCCTGTTCCGATTAAACCTGCATAATCCGGATTAATATCATCGATAAAAGCTGATGAACTTTTCAATATGTATTCTATATTTTCATTCGTAAGACAAGGGTTTGCAGCAAGCATAAGTCCAACTGTTCCGGTTACAAATGGTGCAGCATAGGAAGTTCCTGAACCTTCCATTTCCCAATTTTGTGCAGGGCTAATTAAAACGTCATAACCAGGTGCACTTAAGTCAACAGTCTCATTATGTTGGTGAGTCGTTAATGGGTCACCAAGGATTCTCTCATGGTTATCAAATTCTCCTATACTAGTAACCGAAAAAACATGATCATATGCAGCAGGGTAAACAAGATTCTCAGCACCACCGCAAGTAGAGCCATTTCCCGCAGCCGCAACAATAAAGGTTCCATTATTATAAACTTCATCCATGACGCCTTGAAGGTATTGATTGAATTCACAACCCGAAGTCCAGCTAAGGTTAATTACTTTGAGTCCCGCATAAGAAGCCGCAAGAACATCGTTATAACTCATTAGATAAAATGCTATAGAACAATTGTAACCGATGTGGCTTGAAAACGCATTGTTATTCGTTCGTCCGGCAGCAACAATCGAAACAGCAGTACCATGTGTTGTTGACGTAGAATTATTAGCGTTATAATAAACAACCTTACCAGCAAGTTCAATATGATTCGTATCGATATTCTGATCAGAGATAGCAATAACAACTGATGAGTCTCCAGTTGAGTAATCCCATGCAGCCTCTGAATTTATCAAATTAATTGCATAATCTTCATTAGTCGCTCGATGATCATTCGGCGTAGCCAACGTTTCATAAGTTGGGGCATATTCAATTCTACTCAATACAGAAACGTTGTTGCTAAGTAGAGCGAGAAGGTCTACGGAATTCGTAGAAGAAGAGGAAATCTCATAAACCTTCATCAAGGAGCCCCTCTTTGAAGCCGGAACAGCTTTAGTCACATTGGTTATTCCCAATTCAGATATCATAGAACTAAACGAAACGTCATTTGAAACCAAGTTTCCTTGGGCATTAATAAATGGAACGTCACTAGGGTTTAATATAGTCGCCCATACTTTACCTTGATCCTGTGCTTTAATAACAAAGAATGACAGACAACAAAAGATAAAAGATAGAAGAGTAATTCTAAGTATGTTTAAATTTTTCATGTTCGAGTTTTTAAGAGTTGGGTCAAATCTCCAGTATCTTCATCGAATCAAGAAAGATTTAGATCAGCTAGAAGGTAAAATACAAAAGCCTACGAATAAGATAATACGTAATGACCGCAATCAGAATAAGTAATACTACGCAGGGACAGTATAATAAATAAGGGATTACTTCTGAGAGAATCGAAATAAAATAAGAGCTGTAAAAGCAAAAAATATATTAGGTGTCCAGACGGACAATAAGGGCGGGAATCCTATATTCAATGAGGCTACGGTTAGCATTTTCATAGAAAAAATATAAACAAAGACAATGCCTAAACCTATCGCAATGTTTATTCCTACGCCTCCCCTTCTCTTCTTAGATGCCACAGAAACACCAATTAGGGTTAATATATAAGCCGCAAATGGGTAAGAAGTCCGTTGGTGCAATTCAATTTGATATATAGGAACCATTGAAGACCCTTTCGCTTGTTCTCTACTAATAAAATCATTTAGCTCTGAATAAGTCATGGTCTCAGCTGTATTTTCCCTCTGGGCCATATCAGAGATGCTAAAATTAAAAGAAGTGTCTAGTGTTTTTATATGTCGAATCGCAATTGAATCTTTAAAAAATCGTTTTTCATACAAATCATTGAGTATCCATTTCTTTGAGTTAGGTTCATTTAAGGCATAACGAGCCTTCAAGAAATAAATAGGCTTCATGGCTTGTGACCATTTTTGAAAAGTAAAATCATTAACACGACCATCAGAATTGGTATAGTTAGAGAAGTAAACTGATTCATTCTCAGGAAATTCGGCATGATAATCCTGAACAACCATAACGTCCCTATAATACTTTTCCTCAAAGGCTAGACGGACCTTATTGGCCCTAGGCACCATAATATGATTGATCGCTAATGAAAATACCATTAAAATACTAGCAGCTATGAAATACGGGCGTAGATAACGAGACATAGGTTTTCCACTGAACCAAATCGGTATAATTTCGGTGTCTTTCGCCATAATCGTAGTAAACCAGATGACCGACAGAAATACAATCATAGATGTAAACATATTCCCATAAAGAATAATGAAGTTCACATAATAATCCAAAACAATTTCATTAAGCGGTGCCTTATTCGAAATAAATTCTCCTAATTTTTCGGAGACATCAAAAACAATAGCGAACATCATGATTACACCCAACATAAAAAAGAATGTTGAAAGAAATTTCTTTATAATGTATCTATCAATTATTGACAACATTATAGACGTGTATTCATTTGTATTACCATTTTATTTTTCCATTCAGTGAAGCTTCCGTCTATAATTCGTACTCTCGCCTCTTTCATTAATCTAAGATAAAAAGACAGATTATGAATGGTCGCAATTTGCATTCCTAGAAATTCTCCAGACTTAATTAAATGGCGTAAATAAGCCTTAGAATAATGCGTATCAACGTAACATGAACTATTTTCATCAATAGGAGAGAAGTCACTAGACCATTTTTTATTCTTAATGTTAATTGTTCCATTCTCTGTATATAACAGTCCATGACGCGCATTCCGTGATGGCAAAACACAATCAAACATATCGACACCGAGGGCAATACATTCCAGTAAATTCCACGGCGTACCTATCCCCATTAAATATCTCGGTTTTTCCTTAGGTAAAATATCAGTAACCAAAGCTGTCATTTCATAAAGATCCTCCTCCGGCTCTCCAACGGACAACCCTCCAATCGCATTACCGAAAGCATCAAAAGAGGCTATCACCTGCGCAGACTCTTTTCTTAAATCTTTATAGGTACTCCCTTGAACTATTGGAAATAAAGCCTGGTTATAACCATAAGCGCAATTCGTTTTGTCCATCTGATCAATACACCTTTTCAGCCATCGATGTGTAAGCCCCATAGAATTCTTAGCGTAAGCATAATCGCAAGGGTAAGGGGTACATTCATCAAATGCCATAATGATATCAGCACCTATACTACGCTGAATATCAATTGCCCTTTCAGGAGTAAAATAATGATAGCTTCCGTCGATATGTGATTGAAACTTAACTCCTTCTTCGTTGATTTTACGAGAACCAGAAAGAGAGTAAACCTGGTACCCACCACTGTCCGTTAAAATAGGTCTGTCCCAATTCATAAACTTATGCAATCCGCCTGCTCCCTCAATAATATCCATACCTGGTCTTAAAAAAAGATGATATGTGTTTCCTAATATTATTTCTGCTTGAACGTCATCCTTCAGCTCACGTTGATGGACACCCTTGACGGTTCCCGCCGTGCCCACAGGCATGAAAATTGGTGTCTCAATCACACCATGGTCCGTGTGAAGCTTCCCTGCTCTTGCAGATGAATTCTTATCTGTATGTATTAAATCAAAGTGCATAAAAATGTTAATAACAATATTTGCCAAAGATACATTGAAATCAATTGATAGCTCATATTTGTACAACCATTAAACATGAAGTTTTTGCAAGAACATATTCAAGCATACTTTTTTATCTTGACGCTTAGCGTATTTATCATAACGATGATAATTCAGTTGTATTATGTTTTAATCATTCATAGGAAATTGGCTTTTTTCAATTCAAACAACTTGACTCCGATTAGCAAATTACCTCTAAGTGTCATTATTGCTGCTCGAAATGAAAGTAACAACCTCTTTAAAAACCTCCCCCTTATATTGGAACAGTCTTATTCGGAATTTGAGGTTATTGTTGTAAATCATCAATCGATTGACAACAGCAAAGAAGTTTTAGATGCCTTTTCCAAGCAATATTCAAATTTAAAGATCGTAGAGATTGCTCAAGACAAACACCTAAGAGCAGGCAAGAAGCTACCCTTAACACTAGGGATTAAAGCAGCTCAATTCGAACACCTTCTTTTCACAGATGCGGATTGCAAGCCCGCTTCTATACATTGGTTAACTAAAATGTCCCTCAATTTCAGTAGTACTAAGCAGCTTATACTTGGTTACGGCCCCTTGGCAAAAACCAAAGGGTTTTTAAATAATTTAATACGCTTTGATACTGCTTGGATCGGTGTTAGTTATTTATCTATGGCCCTGAATAAATCCCCCTATATGGGTGTAGGTAGAAATTTAGCTTACAGTAAAAGTACTTTCTTTGGAGTGAATGGGTTTAAATCACATTACTCTATTGCGTCCGGGGATGACGATCTTTTTATTCAAGAAGCGGCTGTAAAAAATAATTATTCTATTCAAATACATCCTGATTCCTATATGGAATCTCCATCAAAAGAAAGCCTATCAGATTGGATCAGTCAAAAATCTAGGCACTATTCAACTTCCACAAAATATAAGTTTATTAAAAAACTATTGTTAGCAATCTACCCTGTGTCATTGATTCTGACTTGGTTTTCTTTTGTTTCTTTGGTGTTATTGGGAGACAACAGCCTAATCATCAGCTTAATCATGGTCGCTTTTTACGTCCTAAAATGGTGGATTCAAGGACGTTGCCTCAATAAATTACAGGAAAAAAAGTTTGCTTTATTCTTCCCCTTTTGGGACTTGTTTTATGCATTGTTTATCCCTGTGATGTTTGCATTAGCAAAAAACAAAAAGAAGGCAACATGGTAAACAAAGATCATTTATCGGATAAAGCAAAACATGATTTAACCTTGGTCGAATCCGCTATAAAAGGAGATCAATCAGCCTATGCAGATTTAATGGGCAGATACAGAGAGTCCATCTACTATATGATGCTTAAAATGGTTAAGAATACGGATGACGCAGACGACCTCACGATTGAAGCATTTGGAAAAGCATTTAACCGATTGCCACAATATTCACCAAGCTTTGCCTTTAGTACATGGTTATTTAAAATAGCTTCTAATAATTGCATCGATTTCATTCGTAAAAAACGAATAAAGGTAACATCCATGGATACTGGAGTGAAAACAGAAAATGGTGACATCTTAAGGATTGATGCGAAATCAAATACTTTAAACCCTGAGGAAACTTATATTCAAGATCAACGTGTCGTTCACATGAGATTACTCGTAAGCAAACTAAAACCAAAATACAGAGACTTGGTTGAAATGAGATATTTTCAAGAACTGAGTTATGACGAAATTGCAACTGAGCTCAATCTACCACTTGGCACGGTTAAAGCTCAGTTATTTAGAGCTCGGGACTTTCTAGCAGGTATGGCTGAAAAGACAAAAGACTCCATATAAATGGACCTAATTAGGCATTACTTCCCCGAATTCACATCTTTACAACACGCGCAACTGGATCAGTTGACCCCTCTTTATAATGAATGGAATTCAAAAATAAACGTTATATCGAGAAAAGACATGGAGAATTTCAGAGAAAGACATGTTCTTCACTCATTGGCGCTCACAAAATACATTTCATTTCCTAAGGAGAGCCACATTTTAGATATTGGAACAGGTGGTGGGTTTCCTGGCGTACCGCTTGCTATAGCGAACCCTAATTGCTCCTTTGTATTATTAGACTCTGTGGGGAAAAAATTAAAAGTCATCAATGAAATTGCAAATATTTTAGAATTAAAAAACATTAAAACGATTCACTCAAGAGTTGAGGATCATATTGGGAGGTACAACTACCTGGTAAGTCGCGCAGTAACGAATATGCCGAATTTCATGAAACTAACGAATCACCTCACAGCACGGGGAAACAAGGACTTTAAAGAGGTGATTTACTTAAAAGGGGGCGATTTTAACGACGAGCTCCATAAAATCAAGCTAAAGTGTAAAATTCACGAATTAGATAAATTATTTAGGGAGTCTTTTTTTGAAACAAAAAAAGTAATCCAGCTCAGCTATTAATTCAATAGCACAGGATATACAAGATTGAATGTAGGAATTTCAGCATAAATAATTTCATCAATATCGAGGTCTTTAAAAAAAAACTTTCCATACATCATACCCATTGAGTTAATCAATTCACACCCACTAACATATTTAAACTCTTCCCCAGGTGAAAGAACAGGTTTTTCTCCAACAACTCCCTCTCCACTAACCGTAGAAACACCATGTAATAAATGAACGATGTGCCATTCTCGCGTTAATAGTTGTACGGGCACCGATAGACGATTTCGGATGATGATTTCATAGTTGAAAAAATAATTCGCATTCGATTCGTTAGACAGATCTCCGCGGAACCAATTGGAAACAATAATTTCAATTCCTCGTGTTTTAGTGTAAGTCATGAATTAAAGTTATTCTATTCTACTCAAATATCCATAGCCTTTTTCGATTTTACCTTTAATTTCTCAGTTATTTCTTTATAATGCCTACTTCATGAGAAAATACATTCTTGAAAATCATGAAATAGGAACCGAGTACGCATTACTAAAACTCGTTTCATTTCTGGTTTCTTATTTAGAATAAGTCTAAATTAATATTTACAGGTATAAATTATATTCTCAACACCTTACTAAGATTGGTAATTTCGTAAATTTGGCGTCTAATTATAATTGCAAATTTCATGTCCAATACAATCAGTATTCGAAAAGGCTTAGATATCAGGCTAGTAGGAGAAGCGACAAAAGAAATAAGAGAAGTTCCTGTGACGGGAATAGTTGGGGTCTCACCACTTGATTTTCATGGGTTAACACCAAAGATGGTTGTCAAAGAAGGAGACATCGTATCCGTAGGAGATATCTTATTCTATGACAAAAAGAAAGAAAGCATCAAGTTTGTAAGCCCGGCCAGCGGCACTGTTAAACAAGTTGTTCGAGGTGAAAAAAGAAGAATAACCAATATTCTGATAGCAACTGATGGCAAACAAACAGCAAAAAAATTCGACCTCAAAAAGATTTCAGATTATTCAAGCGAAGAAGTAAAGGCCCTTCTTTTAGAATCTGGATTTTGGTCATCAATGAAGCAACGACCTTTAGATATTATAGCAGATCCTAGCAATGACGCGAAAGGACTTTTTGTTTCCTCATTTGACTCTGCACCTCTTGCTCCTGACTATGACTACGTGTTAAGTGAGGATATGGATGCGCTTCAAGTTGGCTTTGATGCCTTGCAAATTTTAATGAAGGGAAATGTTCATTTGAGTAGCAAACCTAATTCGGAATTCGCTAAAATAAACGGAGTGACCCACCATTGTTTCGAAGGGGTGCATCCTGTAGGAAATGTTGGAACTCAAATTCATCATATCGACCCAGTAAACAAAGGTGAATTCGTTTGGGCCCTTAACATTCAAGAAGTAGCTGCTATAGGTAAATTCATAAGTTCTGGAACCATTGATCCTACAAGAAAAATAGCTTTAACCGGTTCTGAAATAAATACACCGACCTACTTAAAAATAGTAAAAGGTTCAACCATGAGCGCGCTCGTTGAAAAGCAAATTGAGGGCTCAAATGTCAGATATATTTCAGGAAATGTTCTGACAGGGGATAAAAAAGAGTTAACGGATTATATTGGATTTTACGCGAATCAAATTACGGTTATACCTGAAGGCGATGAATACAAGTTTTTTTTAACGACAGGTTGGTTAGGACTTGGGTTTGATAAATTCTCTAATTCTAGGTTATTCCCAACCTTTCTTTTACCAAAAAGCAAGAATTTTCGATTGGATACAAATACAAATGGAGAAGAAAGGGCTTTTGTTGTTACAGGAGAACTAGAACGCGTTTTCCCCTTTGACATTCTTCCTGTTCAATTGACCAAAGCTGCTATCACCGAGGATATTGACAGCATGGAAAATCTCGGGATTTATGAAGTAGCACCAGAAGATTTTGCATTGTGCGAATATGTTTGTACGACAAAAATCAATATTCAAGATAAAATAAGACAAGGGCTAGACTTAATTGCTAGCGAATGTATGTAACCTTAATACTGAAACAGTGAAGTTTTTAGAAAAATATTTACACAAAATGGAGCCCCACTTTATAAAAGGTGGAAAATACGAGAAATGGAATCCATTATTTGAAACGCTTGCTACTTTTGCATTTACGCCAAAACTAGTAACAACCTCAGGAACACACATTCGTGATGGTGTCGACCTTAAACGAACGATGATGACCGTAGTTCTGGCATTAGTTCCATGTTTGCTTTTTGGAATATATAATACTGGACATTGGGAATTGGCAGTTCAAGAGGGCAATAGAAACCTTCCATATTTTGCTGAAATGGGGGCTAAATTCCTTACAGGACTCACAATTGTTCTTCCCGTTATAGTTGTTTCTTATGGTGTCGGATTAACCATAGAGTTCATGTTCGGTATGATTCGTGGACACTCGCTACACGAAGGCTTCCTTGTTTCAGGAATGCTTATTCCATTAACTATGCCTGCTGATGTCCCATTATGGATGGTCGGAATTGCTACTGCATTTGCCGTTATCATTGGAAAAGAAATTTTCGGAGGTACGGGTATGAATGTGGTCAACATCGCATTAACAGCAAGAGCTTTTTTGTTTTTTGCCTACCCGACCTCGATGTCAGGTGATAAAGTTTGGATGTCAGGTTTAGGAGATAAAATGGCTACAAACCCTGAGGGCTTAGATGGATTCTCAGGAGCAACTGCACTTGGTGATCTGGCGTCTTTCATGTCTGACAAAGCCACGGTGGCCGGGGAAGTCGTCCAATCAAATGAAGCGGTTCAAAATTTCTCTAGTGAGTACACGGTCTGGGAATCTTTTGCCGGTATGATTCCAGGGTCTATTGGAGAAACCTCAACTTTGGCTTGCCTTATTGGTGCTGCACTTCTTGTAATCACTGGAGTTGGTTCACTGAGAATTATACTCTCCTTTTTTGCCGGTGGATTTGTGATGGGACTTTTGTTAAATGCTTTAGGAGGTAATCCTTATTTAGACTTACCCGCCTACTATCATTTAATTATTGGAGGTTTTGCATTCGGTGCAATATTCATGGCAACAGATCCTGTTACGGCTTCTCAAACTGCATTAGGAAAGATTATATACGGTTTTCTAGGTGGCTTCTTGGCGATTATGATTCGTGTACTAAACCCTGCATATCCCGAAGGCGTATTCCTTGCGATACTATTCATGAACATTATGGCACCGATTATTGACCATTATATTGTTCAATCAAACATCAACAGAAGACTTAAAAGATTAAAAACAGCATAATATGGCACTTAATAAAGAATCGAATGGATTCACGTTTGGATTTGCGATTGTACTTGTCGTTGTACTCGGTATAATTCTTGCTTCTCTAGCTGAAGGTTTAAAGCCACTCAAAGAGCAAAACGTTCGGGTAAAGAAACAAATCGATATACTATCTGCAATGATGGATGTGGAAGAGGCCGGCATTAACCGTTCTAATGCAGAATTAGAGTTTCCAAAATATGTTAACCTTGATGATGCCGTAGTTTTGAATAATAGCGGTGATGAAATAGGCAAGGGAAAAGAAGCTTTTGAAATTGATATTAAAAAAGAATACAGAGACAAAACCCTCGAGACGAAAGACAAAAGATTTCCTTTATTTATTGCTAAAGATAAAACGGATTCTACCCGATATATTATACCTGTTGTCGGTAAAGGACTTTGGGGTCCGATATGGGGCTATATTTGCCTAAAAGAAGACATGAGGACTGTGGCCGGTGTATCCTTTGCTCACAAAACAGAAACACCTGGTCTTGGCGCAGAAATAAACAAGCCTTTTTTTATGGATAGATGGAAAGCCTCAATGATTAGTGATGCTTCAAGAAATTTTAAGAAATATGAAGTTGTAAAAGACAATTCTGGCTCTACCGACCCAAGTAAAATTGACGGGATAACTGGAGGAACCATAACATCTAAAGGTGTTGAAGAAATGGTCAATAGAAGTCTTGCGATATATTCGAACTATTTTAAGAACATAAACACTAAATAACATGAGTACTGAAAAAAAATCTTCAGAGCCTCTATTTTCGAAGAAGAATAAAAAGCTCATTACCGATCCATTAACGGATAACAACCCCGTGACTATTCAGGTATTGGGTATCTGTTCTGCATTAGCGATTACTGTGCAAGTAAATCAGGCGATTGTCATGTCACTGTCTGTTCTTTTTGTGATCATTATGGGAAACTGGATTGTTTCTCTTTTAAGAAATTTAATTCCCTCTAGAATTAGAATCATTGTTCAATTGCTTATTGTTGCCTCTCTGGTTATTATCGTTGACCAAGTTTTGGCTGCTTATCTTCCTGATCTTTCAGAAAAACTATCGGTTTTTGTGGGACTTATTATTACCAATTGTATTATCATGGGTCGCCTTGAGGCATTTGCAATGGCAAACAAACCCTGGCCATCGATTCTAGATGGCTTTGGAAATGGAATAGGTTACGGCGCCATTCTTATAATTGTAGCTGTATTTAGAGAGCTTTTGGGTTCTGGCACACTCATGGGCATTCCGATATTTGGAAATCCACTACCAGGTGAAGAGTCTGGATTGTACGAACTGGGTTACCAAAACAATAATCTTATGATTTTACCTCCAATGGCCTTAATCATCGTAGGTATTATTATTTGGGTTCAACGCTCTAGAAATAAAGCGCTAATCGAAGAACATTAAAAAAACAACAATGGAAAGTACTCTTGATATATTTGTAAAAGCTATTTTTTCCGAGAACATGATTTTCGCATACTTTCTCGGGATGTGCTCCTACCTAGCAGTTTCTAAAACTGTTAAAACAGCAGTAGGTTTGGGAGCCGCCGTAATTTTCGTTTTAGCCGTTACGGTACCTGTGAATTTTTTACTTGAAAACTACGTCCTCAAAGAAGGTGCTCTTTCTTGGCTTGGTGACGAATACGCTGAATTAGATTTAAGCTTTCTATCGTTTATCATGTATATAGCTGTTGTAGCTTCAATCGTTCAATTGGTTGAGATGTTGGTTGAGAAATTTGCACCTGCTCTATATGGAGCCCTGGGTATTTTCTTACCGCTTATCGCTGTGAATTGTTCTATTCTAGGAGGCGCCTTGTTTATGCAAGAAAGACAATACTCAACGATATTAGATGCCACTGCATTTTCATTGGGATCAGGAATAGGTTGGTTTATAGCCATTGTAGCCATTGCCGCTATTCGAGAAAAACTGAGGTATTCAAATGTCCCCGGTCCATTAAGAGGACTCGGAATCACCTTTATTGTAACAGGTCTTATGGGAATGGCATTCATGAGCTTTATGGGAATTAAATACGGTAAAGAAGCACCTAGTGAAAATACCGAAGCCGTTACGACTACAATTGATATTAAAACAGAAAACAACCTCAACTAATTATGGGAACGATACTTATCATAACGTTAATCGCATTTTTATCGGTCATTTTATTATTGACCTCAATGCTTTTGTTTGTAAAGGCTAAAATTTCACCAAAAGGAAAATTGGTGATTGATATTAACAATGGAGAGCGGATGCTCGAAGTAGATGGTGGCGGCACCTTACTCAGTACACTTGGAAGTTCAGGGATATTTTTACCATCCGCATGTGGTGGAGGTGGGACTTGCGTTCAATGTATCTGTCAAGTCAATGAAGGTGGGGGTGAAATTCTCCCAACTGAAGCACCTCATTTCTCGAGAAAAGAAATTGCCTCTAACCATAGACTTGGATGCCAAGTTAAAGTAAAGGAAAATATGAAAATTCATATTGAAGAGGAAGTACTTGGTATTAAAGAATGGAAAGCGAAGGTTTCTTCAAACTATAATGTTGCGACATACATTAAGGAATTCATTGTTGATATCCCAGAAGACATGAATTACAGAGCTGGTGGATATATCCAAATTAATATTCCTGAAACAGAAGTTAAGTTTTCTGAAATGGATATTACAGCGCATCCTCAAGATCATCCTGGGGAACCTAATAAATTTGAGAAAGATTGGTCTGAAGGTAAATTCGCCATTAGAGACCTTGTAATGAAAAACAATGAAGAGGTTGTACGAGCATACTCCATGGCTTCTTATCCAGCTGAAGGTAGGAAAATCATGCTTAATGTTAGGGTTGCGGCTCCACCATGGGATCGCGCCAATGATAAATGGGCTGACATAAATCCTGGGATTGCGTCCTCATACATCTTTGGCCTTAAAGAGGGTGACGACGTTACAATATCAGGCCCTTATGGAGAATTCTTTATTAATGATTCTGATGCCGAAATGCTATACATTGGCGGTGGAGCAGGTATGGCCCCAATGCGATCACATTTATACGAATTATTTAAAACACTTCAGACCGGAAGAAAAGTTACCTATTGGTACGGTGGTCGATCAAGAGCTGAATTATTTTACATCCATTATTTCAGAGACTTAGAGAAAGAATTTTCGAATTTTAAATTTTACTTGGTGCTTTCTGATGCATTACCAGAAGACAATTGGGTTAATAAAGAAAATTGTGAAGATCCAAATGGCGATGGTTTCAGTGGATTTGTTCATCAGGTTGTGATGGATCAATACCTTGAAAAACATGATTCTCCAGAAGACCTTGAGGTCTATTTCTGTGGTCCACCTTTAATGAATCAAGCCGTTATCAAAATGTGTGACGATTGGGGTGTTCCAGATGAAAATGTACGTTTCGACGATTTCGGAGGATAAACAATTCTTTACGTTATTTTAGCGCACTGGATATAAGCTCTATTTCTTCTTTTGTGTTGTAGGAATGAATACAAATCCTAAGCCTTGATTTGCCTTCAGGCACGGTTGGAGGTAAAATACTTTTAGTGTAAATACCCTTTTCTTTAATTTTTTTTACGACTTTCGGAAGTAGACTTATATCTGAGAATTCAAGTATTTGAATCGGGGATTTGATATCCGAAGAAAAAGAAAGTTTTTCATTTAGCCTTCTAAATAACGCAATGTTTTTTTCTAATTTATTTTGCTTTTCGCCTATATTCAAATCTCCAACAAGCGACTTTATCTTGGTGTAATCTCCAACAGGGAGGGCCGTTGAGTAAATAAATGATCTGGAAAAATTAATCAAGTAATCCTTTAAGGTGATTGCCCCTAGAATAACAGCACCATGAAAACCGTAGCCCTTGCCAAAAGTCATTATTCGAGCAAAAATACGATGAGTTAAGTCTTCCTTATGGATAACACCCTTACCTAAGGCTCCAAAAACAGCTCCCGTATGTGCTTCATCAACGATTAAATAGGCATTATGCGCCTCACAAATATCAACGATTTGTTTTAAAGGGGAAAAATCGCCATCCATAGAGTATAAGGACTCAACAAGAACATAATTGGTCGTTGATTTACTTTTACCTAGCTTCCTTATTAAATCATCACAATCATTATGTTTAAAAGCAATTGACTCAGCATAAGACAGGCGAATACCGTCTCGTGAACTCGCATGAATATATTGGTCATAAAAAACAGAATCTCCACGCTGTAAAACAGAAGATAAGAGACCTAAATTGGCAGCATATCCAGAGTTAAAGACCAATGATGCTTGTGCATGAAAATGCTCCGCTAAGAATTGCTCGCAATCTTCGGCTTCGGAAGAGTTTCCTGATAACAAACGGGATCCTGTCGCGCCTCTTTTTTGTGGGACTGGAATTGAATTGTCGCGAGCCATCCCTAAATAATCATTGGAAAAAAAATCTCTTTCAAGATTTGGAACGAAAAGCTCACGGAATGATCCGGATTCTTTTCGATCTAGCAACTTTTTTATAAGCTGCTCATTCATTATAACGAATCGACTGTTCTCACTTTTCTTGGCTCAAATGTATCGTCTTGTACTTTTGATTTAGCCGCCTCAAGCTCCAATTCTCTTTGTTTGGCAAGCCTCTTTTTTTCTAATAAAATCGGATCTGGATTCGTAACAGGTTGCTCTCCATCCGCAAATGACTCCTTGGCAACAAGTCCCAAAATCTTAAACATCTCCTTATCCTCATTGAATTCAGGATTAGGCGTTGTTAATAATTTATCACCAGCAAAGATTGAACCTGCACCCCCAAGAAAACACATTGCTTGTGCTTCCATTGACATTTTGGTTCTACCAGCAGATAAACGAACGATAGATTCTGGAAAAGCAATACGAGTCGTAGCTACCATTCTGATTAGTTCCCATTGTTCTATAGGCTTTTGATCTTCTAATGGGGTTCCTTCAACCGCAACAAGGGCATTGATAGGAATGGACTCCGGAGGGTTCTCCATCTCCATATAACTCATTAAAAGCCCGACTCTGTCTTCTTCTGTCTCACCCATTCCGATAATTCCTCCTGAACAAACTGAAATACCTGCTTTTCGCGCATTGTCAATTGTATCTAGCCTTTGTTCATATTCTCGTGTTGATATTACATCGGAATAAAATTCTTTTGAGCTATCTAAATTATGGTTGTATGCAAACAACCCTGCATTCTTAAGTCTTTTAGCTTGACCTTCGGACATCATACCAAGGGTGCAGCAAACCTCCATCCCCATTTCATTGACACCCTGAACCATTTCAACGACTTTATCAAAATCTTTATTGTCTCTAATTTCTCTCCATGCAGCCCCCATACAAAGCCTAGAAGACCCATTTGCCTTGGCATTTTTTGCTTGGTTTAAAACTTCATCAACATTCATTAGTTTATGCGCATCTACATCAGTGTGGTATCTTGCAGCCTGAGGACAATATCCGCAATCCTCGGGGCAGCCTCCTGTTTTAATACTTAACAATGAAGACATCTGAACCTCTCGCGAGTTATGGTATTTACGATGTATCGTAGCGGCCTCAAAAACAAGCTCTAATAATGGCTTTTGATATAAACTTAATAAAGCCTCTTTGGAAGAATATTCAGGATTACATTTCATAATACAAATATAAATAAAGTGCTCTAGGTAACACTAAGGAATTGAGAACAGTGAAAAATTAATATAAAACCAGTTTATGGCTTAAAAGAAAATGAATCTTAAAATGACAAATAAACTTAGGCTTCGTCTATTGAAGGTATACGATGCAGAACTAAATTTTATTCGCCACCCGCACCCGCCTGATCTAGATACAATCGTACCGTAAAACGCAAGGTATTTGCCAATGGGCTCTGTCTACCGTTTAGGGAAGCCAAATAAGAAAAGTCAATAGCAAACATATTGTATTTTAAGCTTGCACCGAGGTTCATGAATTGACGATTCCCTTTATTTTTACTTTCAAAGAAGACGCCTGCGCGAACGGCAAAGACGTCATTGTACCACCACTCGGTACCAAAAGCAATATTTATTTCTGATAATTCTTCTTTAAAACGCGTTCCTTTAACCACCTCAAAGTTTCCATCGGCATCTTGAATAGGTACATCGTCCTCATCAACGACGACATTTCCGGGGGCATCATAAAAAGACTGAAGCATTCCATTAATCACCCCAACATCGGGGTCTAGACCAGAGGTCATAATATACTCAGAGCCATTCCAATAAAAATTTGGGGGTGTCGGAACTAATAATTTCTGAAGATCTAGAGAGAAAGTCACTTTGTTATAAGCGTCAAAATTCGCTAAAAAGCTATTGCCAATTTTTAAATTCATTGGAATAAAATCTCTAGATGAAAGCTCGGAATAAGCAACCTTATTACCGATATTATTGATGGTTGTTGCAAAAGTATAGACCCCATCTGTCTTACCTATTTTAGCGTCATCATTGTAATAGGTAAATGAGATGTCTGCAGCACCAACGACCCCCGGCTTTGTATTCACACCACCCACCGTTAAGCCTCCCGTTAGATTAGAATAGGCGAACTTTCCATTAATTCCTAAGCTGGTCCTATTAGAAAGACGAAAAGCATAGGCACCTGTAAGCTCAAATTCACTTGGTTTATCATCTCGAATCACATTTCCTGAAGCATCAGTAAAAGTAATTTCACCCAAACTAAAGTAACGCAAAGCTCCTCCTATTGTATGAGATTTATTGATTTTATAGTATCCTGATAAATAGGATAAATGTATATCGTTGGTAAGTTGGCGCAACCAAGGCGTATAAGACAAGCTAATTTCCGAGTTTTGATCAGAAAAACTAAGAATGGATGTATTCCAATAAACCGAAGTTGAAGAAGGGCTCAATGCAGTACCCGCATCTCCCATTCCACCGGCCCTAGAATCAGGTGTAATTGACATGAATGGCAGTGCAGTTGTAATCGTATTTAATTGCAGATCATCATCCGTAACGCCACTCCCACCTGTCGGCTGAGCAAATCCCGTAAATGACAAGGAAATCAAAATGGCGGCTAAAAATAGATTCTTCATAGATTGTGTAAATAAGTAATAACTATACGCAAAAGGCAAGGTTTTATTGTTATGATTATTTTAAAATGACCAATTTCTCAGTTTTTTCTGCAGTTTGACCATTTACATCTTTAACTTTCACGCGGTAAATATAAACTCCTTTTGCCAATTGATCGCCAAAAACGTCTTTACCATCCCAAAATATTTGATTCACACGGAAGCCTTGGGTCTGTATAACGTCGTTTAAGGTCTGTACTAACTTACCCGAAACTGTAAATATTTGAATTTGAACTTCTAATTCATTACAAGCAAATGAATGCTCAAACATGAACTCTGTGGAACTTGTAAATGGGTTTGGATAATTCAATACATTTTGTAAAGACAAATTTTCATTATCCACGACTACAAACTCAATAATGCTTTTGGATGAATTATTATTAACGTCCCAAATTTTAAATTCTAGGGTATGCCTTCCTGGAGTCAATCCATCAAATTGAAATCGCAATTCACCCGATTGATAGGAATCCAGATCGGCGACATAGAAATCATTTAATATAAAAGGTTCAGAAGAATTCCCATCTAAAATCGCCGTGATATCATGGCCAATGCCGTTACCTACTGTGTTTACACCATTTTCATCAAATATTTTTGCAAGAAGAATAGGTTCAAAATCCGTTTGACCGCCACTTACAAAATTCTCATCATTCATGAAAAGCGTTATTTCCGGTCCGATATTGTCTGAAATCCCATTTGGATCAATGCCTCCTATGACAAACGAGGTATCATAGCCACCAGCATCTATTTGATCAGCGTAACCATAATAACTAATCTTACCTTTTCCATAATTTAGGGCTATATCCTTAGGGATCACAAAGGAGAATTCGAATGCACCATTTGTCATGGAAACCTTTCCTTTATAGATTACATTCCGCTGCAGTTCATATTCTATCTCAGGAGAATAAAGATCCTGTCCCAAGGTTGTTTGAAGTTTTATTTTGTCAAATATAGATGGCGTTAACACACCATTTAATCCCGTAACTGGGTTCCCTAAATGATCTTCGATGTGGCCCTTGATAATAACCTTGCTTAAAGCTCTTATTGTGTCGATGGCAATTTCTGGAGATAAGCCGTTTATACTATCCGTTACAACATTTAAACTTGGTAATGCAATTTTCAGGGCAGGATCGCCAATCAGCGTAAAGCTTCTTTTATTGTCACTAGAGCCAGTTTCATTCTTTGTTCGCATTACTATATCTCCAAATGCCAATGGCGTTCCATCCGGATTGCGATCAAATACATTTTGAAAAAACTTATTCCCCGTTGTGGTATTCACCCCAAAGTAGACAGAACGGGTTGTCGTCATTAAAGCAATAGCACCGCCACTAGGGTTCAAGGATGCCCATTCACCCGCAGAAACTCTTGATGGATCATCATATTTGGTGAATTCGCATGTCGCCGAAACAAATAATGTCAGGGCGTTTATATTGTTCCAAGAATTAATTTGAGGTATTGTAACGACTCGTTCTTCTGCAAGACCCACTTCGCCACCATGGCCTACATAATTTAAAATCAAGGTGCCTCTTTCGACGCGATTTGTAATTGCACTAACCACATCCGGATACCTTTGCCCTCCTGCACTCGTCTGTTGAGGAAAAGCATCTAGGTAAAGTTTGTCACAATTCATTTCATTATGATTTTGCTTGGTATGCAAATACTGAGGCTCTGTATCATTATTTATGAAGTATCCTGATTCCTCGTCATCAGCTACTTGCACATATTTCTGTCGCCAGTCACCAAAGGTGTTGAGCGAATTATCCTCTAGACAGCATGAAGCACCTGCATTCCCAAATAAATCGGACCCATTTTTTAAATAGTGTTCAATTTTATCTACTTGTTGTTGCGCTATAGTGGCTGATGATACTAAAATACGACCGATACCAATGTCTAACAAATCAGAACCAGTTATGGCCTCATCATCATCCAGCATACCATAAAAATCATCTGTCACCAAAGCTGAAATATGATTCTCACTACCTAAAACTTGATAAGTTAGCATGAAATTATTGTTGTCAGGAACTCTATTTTTCGGATCATAGGTTCCATCACCAAATAACAAGAGATACTTTGGTGCTGTTGCCGGGTTTGAGAATGCGCGGTCATAGAACATTTTAGCAAATGACCTTATGGCTACAGCGTCCTTACCTCCTGAGCTGAACTCATTATAAATTTGATTTGAGGTAACGACATGAACCGTCAAACCCTCATTTCGATGAAGGTCAGCGAGTCGTTTGGCTTGGGATAAAAAATCCGGATGGGTTACAATAAGATAATCTACTTGCTCCAATGCATGTAAGTTTTGAAACTCTACAGGGCCAATAAACTCGGCATTAAAGTAGGTCCCACCATTACTCGCTGTATATTCTCTATAGCTCAGCGAGTCTAAAAAATGAAATGTATTACTATCAAAAGACCCTGTAATCCGCTTTGGATGATGCCTATCTGACAAATCCCAAACAAAACCGGTACTTGGGAAGTTTGAAATCTGAAAATCACCAATACCTGATTGCATGCCCGTTAGGTTTCTGAAACCCAATTGGCTTCCATAAAACACAAGTGACCTTTTTGCATTTAACAAAATACGATCTAGGTAGGTCATAACACTAGGGCTATTTCGTTGAATCGTTATCTTTAGAGGAATAGAAGACGAGCTGCTTGAGGGCAAGGAGAATACTTTGGATGACCGCACAAAATCAATAGATGTGTGTGGCAAGATTGATTCCTCTAATGTTAAACCGTTGACAGCGTATTTTTGTAGTGTTCCGGCTCCACTTGTTGCATTGGTTGCAATAGACGTCTTAAACACAACTGGATCCGAAGAAATATTGGGTACAGAAAAATTAAAAGTCTGTTCTAAGTCTATGTCAAAAAGCTCACCATACCATCGTTGCCCGCCGCCAACTAGAGAATACAAGTCATTTTCATAGCAAGTTCTAAAATCATAAATATCGACATCAGCATCAGCGACGCCTGATAATATAGGGCTCGTAATGATTTCCTGAGGCAATCGATCAGGGTTCACGTTAATAAAGTAATAGGAGTAATCTGAATAGATGTTTTTAATTTGTTCAAATTCTGCATTCCCGTTTGCAACCCATCGATTAGGGCCCCAACCATAAAAAAGCAAATAATCATTAGTATTGAAAAGATTATCTCCTGCCCCAATATATTCTACTGAATTTTGAGCTATATCATCTGTTCTAGGCAGGTTATTACGCTCCGGCAGCTTTCCATCACCATTCCCAAATATGTGTACATGTTTCGGGTTTAGACCATCCACATCAATACCAATCGAGTTCAAAAAGTTATAATCAATTTTATAAATACCGTCATTTTGAATTGCAATCTTATACCAATCCCCAGAGCCTGCTCTTAAAACAGATTCTGTAGCAAAATCTTTATTAACCAGACTAGCTTGTTTTTGAGCAATGACCTTCAAAGAAGTAATTCTTTTAACCTGTCCCCCTTCCTTTAAGAAAGGCAAGCCTGATATAACTAAAAATGGTTTGTGGGAAGAAAAGGTGAATTTAACATCTAAAGCAATGCCCTCTGGGACATTAATTTCAAGTTCTTTTAAAAACTGTACTTCTGATTTTAGAGCAAGTTCTGTCGTGAATTCTAACGTGCTTAATTTCAAGTTGCTTTCTTTTAAGGAACGCTTCACGTAATAAGTTGGGACACCATTGTCATAGTGCACATTGACAAAGTTTGGTGCGAGGTAGGAATTATCACCATTTTCGATGTTAATTGGTTCGTTCCATTTAATAGTCTCAGAAAATTCTTGACAAAAAGAAATTGTTAAAGAAAAAAGAGAGAAAGAGAAAAATAAGGTCTTAGTCATAATCTGATTGACACATTTGTATACATAGTCTAAAAAACGCCAAATTATTGAAATTATTACAATTAATATACGATATTTGTAACCTTATAAACTATATTCACGTTAAGATTGTTCGTGACTAAACTCATTTGTGTGAAGAAAAAGCAATTATTTCTATTTGTTTTAGTGATCGCTTGTCTTACGACAACGAAACTAAATTCGGTGCGATCTCAAGACCCCACATTCACGCAGTTTTTCTCAAACCCTATTTATCTGAACCCTGCCCTCGCTGGTTCTTCAGGCTGCCCTAGGTTTGCGATGAACTACAGAAATGAATGGCCACAGCTTACAGGAAATTATGTTACCTATTCTGCGGCTTTTGATACGTATGCTAAAAGTATTTCTGGTGGGATTGGGATTTTAGCGATGCACGATCAACAAGGACAAGGTACAATATCGACTACTATGCTAGGCGCTATTTATTCATATAATTTAAAGGTAAATCGAAAATTCTCACTAATGTTTGGGGCAAGAGCAGCTTGGTTTCAAAAATATTTAGATTGGGACAAACTAACTTTTGGAGATATGATCGACCCGCGTAGAGGTTTCATCTACCAAACAGGTGATGTCCAGAGGGGTAATGGTAGAAGAGGATACTTTGATGCTTCTGCAGGTTTCGTAGGCTTCGGTAAGAATTTCTACTTCGGTGGCGCAGTACATCACCTTAACCAGCCTGATGAGTCTATGATTCTAGGAGAATCTAAGCTACCGATGCGTTTTACGGCCCATGCTGGTGCTGATATAAAACTTGGGCAAAAAGGAAGGTATTCTAGTACAACTAGTATTATGCCTAATATCATTTACCAATATCAAAATGGATTTCAGGAATTAAATATTGGTACCTATGTCAAATACGGGAACTTCACCGTTGGTGCTTGGTACAGAAACAGAGATGCATTTATTCTTTGCTTTGGTATTACTACAGATAAATTTAAATTGGGATACAGCTATGATATTACCGTCTCCAAATTAGGAAATGGAATCTCTGGTGGATCTCATGAAGTTTCTATGGGTTTCAATCTTAAATGTAGAAGAAAACCGAAAAACTTTAGAAAAATATCCTGCCCATCATTTTAAGGCAGTGTAACGTTTTTTAACTTTAGAATTGTATATACGCTAATTATAGTTAAGCCATGAAAACTAAAAATTACATTAAAATAGCTTTCTTTTTCAGTACAGCCATCCTTTTGGGTTCTTGTGCCAAAGAAAGATCGACGTCAACAGGTTGGGAGTATAACAACTACAAAAACGGTGGTTTTGAAAAATTCCCTAGCCAAGAACAAGAAACTGGTCCTGGTCTCGTATTTGTGGAGGGGGGAACCTTTACGATGGGCCGCACTGAAGAAGATGTGATGGGCGATTGGAATAATAGTGCTTCGAGAGTTACTATTTCTTCTTTTTATATGGATCGAACGGAGGTTACCAACCTTCACTGGACTGAATATATGAATTGGATGAAAAGGGTTTATTATAAATCGTATCCTCACATTTATAAAAAATGTCTTCCTGATACATTAGTCTGGAGATCACCACTATCATACCGAGAAAAATATGTAGAGTATTATCTTAGGCATCCGTCTTTCAGGGATTACCCTGTAGTTGGTGTATCGTGGTTACAAGCCAATGATTTCTGTAAATGGAGAACAGATCGTGTAAACGAGGCCATTTTAGTTAGAGAAGGAATTATAAAATGGCATTTTGCGGAAGGATTAGAAGTTGGCGCATACTATAACAAGGATTATGATGATAAATATGCATCCACTCCAGAAAACATGTTCTCAACTGAAAACTACCTTAATGGAAATTATACAGTGAATGTTGGACAACCTGGATTAGATAAAAAAAATAAGCCCATTAAAGGTGATAATTCAGGTGGTGGGTATACCGTTGATGATGGAAAAGGATCTCAAATCTTAGATGACAAAAAACGTAAAGTTCCTCGTGACCCATACCAATTGACTAATTTCGATCCTATTTATGCAAAGGACTTAAATTTAGGTGACAGACCTGTGAGAATGGAAGATGGTATTCTATTGCCTAAATACAGACTGCCTACAGAAGCAGAATGGGAATTTGCTGCTTTAGGATTAATTGGCAACTTGGATCCTGAATCAGAAAACATTGATTCTAGAAGAATTTATCCATGGGATGGCCATTATGTTCGTCGTAAGGAAGACCAATGGGCAGGTGCAATACAGGCTAACTTCACAAGAGGAAAAGGTGATCTAATGGGTGTTGCTGGCGCATTGAATGACGGCGCTGATGTTACTGCACGCGTTGATGATTTTTGGCCAAATGATTATGGTTTATACCATATGGCTGGAAACGTTTCTGAATGGGTTATGGATGTTTACCGCCCTACATCAAGCGAAGAAACAGATGAATTCATGCCATTTAGAGGTAATGTTTACACCACACAACTACTGCGACCTGATGGCCTATATGACAAGCCTGTGCAAGCTACTGACAACCTTTACGATGTTTATGGAATGAAGGAATTTGTTAATGAATTCGCAAGAACGAAATACCTTTCTTTAACTGGAGGAACCAAAGCTGTAAACGATTTAAATGCTAAGCAAGATCCTTCTTATGTTTCAAATTACATTAAAGAAAATCCTAATCAATATGTAGATTTCACTGTCGCTAGTAAAAACTTAAAACAAATGAATGGCGTTTGGTTAGTTTTAAAAGACGACTCTGTCAAATTAAATTCTAATGCACAGAAATTAAATGATATAAAAAAACCGTTTGCTTGGCAGCATGATGCGAATCCTTATCTAGGTACGAATACAGATAGTAATATCGTTGTATCATTTGTTGATGCCGGAGATTTTACGATTTCTTTGACACAAGAAAATAATTATATTGAAACTAAAAAATTCAAAGTATTTGATAACAAAAAGAGTTTCGACGATTACATTAATTATATCAATTCTACAAGGGGGCAGATATTAGGTAATTCTCGTCAAAACCCGCGTAAGTTTCAATTCAACGCGCCCAAGGATGGATACGTTTATGGATACAATAAATATTCGAAAAACGATAGTATTGAATTTGCCGTATTGGATGACATTAATGGTGTTTTAGATACAGCGATTTATTTATACAACCAAGGTAATGCAACAAAAGCTTCGCATTACCTAGAAGTTGCCCTTTTTGGAAATGCGCATAAGAGTGACGTTCTCTCTATTGAAGATTACCGTAAGGGACATTTTGAAGGGAAAATGTATAATGGAACTAACGATGAAAACCTTACCCTTGAGAACCCAGGATCAACTGACAATCCTTTCATCGTGAGTAGCGTCGAGGAAGCATTGAAGTCTGTAGGGATTTACTTTTTAGTAAAAAAATATGATATAAATGATGCAGAAGATGGTAAAATGATAACCGATGCAAAACTTAATCATTCTTCCATATTCAAAGATGACTATCTAGAGTTTCGATTTAAAAATTATCAACAAGACCCAAATATTACGGCTTGGATATTAACCTTACGTAATGGTCTTACTGAATTTGTTAGCGAAACGAGGGGGCAGCAAAGGTGGAGAAACGTTACTGAAGATGAAAATGCAGGTCGCTTGAATTATCGAAAAGATGATTATATCAACTATCTCGACGGTGATCTTGAATCTTCTATTTATTACAGCAATCAAAAGAAAATTGATGACATTAATAACGGCAGAAGAGATTCTAAGCAAACCGTTTACCAGAATGAATTTGAAAACTTTGATTTAAAAGGAAATGAAGTAAATGTTGGGGTTAGTGGATGGCCTACTACACTTATTTCCGATAAATCTCGAGTATTCAAGGGTGGTTCTTGGTCTGATAGAGCTTATTGGTTATCACCGGGATCCAGAAGATTTCTAGATGAAGACAAATCTACCGCTATGATTGGTTTCAGATGTGCCATGGACAGATTAGGCAATTCAAGAGCCAACTCAAAAAAGAAATAAAACCATTTAAGATTTAAAAAAAGCCCGTAGCAATACGGGCTTTTTTTTTACATATTTGTAATATGTTAGATCTATTCTCCTTATTCTATAAAACGACAGGTGTTTGCACTGACACACGTCACATACTAAAAGACTCTCTTTTTATCGCTTTAAAAGGAGAAAATTTCAACGGTAATTTATTCGCCACAAAAGCCATTGAAAAAGGGGCGAAATTTGCGATCGTAGACGAAAAAAAATATGCCGATAATCTACACGTCTTTTATGTTGAAGATTCTTTAAAGTTTCTGCAGAATTTAGCCAAACGGCATAGAGATAACCTGAATATTCCAATTATAGGAATCACAGGAAGTAATGGCAAAACGAGCACGAAGGAACTCATGCACTGTGTCCTATCCAAAAAATATAATACATTGGCTACAACTGGCAATCTAAACAACCATATAGGCGTACCATTAACGCTTTTAAGATTAACCCATGAGCACGAAATAGGAATTATTGAAATGGGTGCCAACAAACCCGGGGACATCAAAGAGCTCTGTTCAATAACCTCCCCTACTCATGGAATTATAACCAATGTTGGTAAGGCACATTTAGAGGGTTTTGGGAATATAGATGGGGTTCTAAAAACAAAGACTGAATTGTATGACTCAGTTGCACGAGTCAAAGGTGCAGTTTTCTATAATGAAGATGATCTTTTGATTAAAAACCAACTTAATAGCGCTACACAAAATATTTCTTACGGACAAGAAAAGGCTGATGTTGTTGGACAATTACACTACTTGGATCCTTTTATTAAAATGAGTTGGAAAAATAATTCCTATAACTCACCTCGGCTTACAACAAAAATGATTGGAAATTATAATTTCTATAATTTCCTAGCTGCAATTTGTATTGGAGCGTATTTTAAGGTTGAAGAAGACCTAATATCAGAGGCCATTGTTGACTATACTCCTGAAAACAAAAGGTCGCAGGTTTTAAGGACCGATAGGAACCTTTTGATTGTTGACTGCTACAATGCCAACCCAACGAGTATGAAATTGGCCCTAGAGAGCTTTATTCATTATAAGCATCCCCAGAAAATTGTGATTTTAGGAGATATGCTAGAATTAGGAATAGAAAGTATTCTAGAGCATCAAAAGATACTAAGGATTTGTCTAGATAATAAACTTAATTACATGACGGTTGGTCCTATATTCAAAAGTATTAATAACAAAAATTCATATGAAAATGTAATTCAAATAAAGGGGGAGATGTCAGGAGTAACTGAATTTGCTGTTTTACTGAAAGGGTCTAGAGGAATTAAGCTTGAGGAGCTCATAGAATCTTTATAAACCTCAAAAGGTTTATCTCACAAGGCTAATGTGTCCGACAATCACTTTTCGTTCTTCATCCTGCTTTCTTTTGTAATGTATACTATAAGTATAAGTTCCTATTTGAACCGCGTTCCCCTGATAAGTTCCGTCCCAACTAGAATAGAAATCTTTCGCCTCAAAAATAAGCTCCCCCCATCTATTGAAGACTTTCACAGAGAAGAAATTCTCATCTATTCCGGCTGATACCGTAGGAAACCAAGAGTCATTTAAACCATCTCCGTCCGGAGTGAATGCATTTGGCGCAAAAAGCACTTCATCTTGATTAACATTTACAAGTAATTGAACGCTATCTGAACATCCCAATTCTGTAGTCCCTGTTAAACTAACTATAAAAAACTCTTCCTCATTAACGTCATACTCATAGGAACCAGGATTGAATAAAGAATCGGTTGATCCATCACCAAAATTCCAAATATAATCGACTGCATTTGACGAGTTATTCACGAATGAAACTTCAGATGATCCATATGAAATTTGATTGGTCGACATAGAAAAATCAATTTCTGGATTAGGTAATACACAAATTAAATTATTCATCGTCATAACGCCTGGACAACCGAAAGGTGTTTCTGTAGTTAATGTAATATCATAACAACCTTCTTCGTAGAAGGTGAAACTCGTGTTTTCACAACCCGTAAAGGTGCTTTCACTCGCAATAGACCATACACAACCCAATGTATTGTCTGTAGTATTTGTGAATACTACATTTAAAGGTGGGCATCCTGAAGTCACATTTACATCAAAGGTCGTTTGCGGCATAGCATCGACGAAGACGGTGATCGTCTCATAATCGGTTTGGCAACCATTTATTTGATACATCACTTGATATTCCGTGGTTAAGATAGGAGAAACCGTAATACTTTGTGTTATCTGATTACCCGGAAGCCATAAATATTCACCACCAAAAACAGATGGAGTTACTGTAATAGAGGTTGATTCCCCTTCACAAATACCTTGATTTTCATATGACAACTGAGGTTGCTCTGTAACCGTAACCAAAGCATTTACAACTGAACTACTGCAATTATTTAATTCATAGGATACAGAATAATTTGAACTTATTAATGGACTCACTTCTAAAAATGAGGAACTCTCATTAAAGCCTTGCCATGAATAAGCCCCACCCTCAATCGACGCTACGGCATTTAAGATTCCCGACTGGCCTTCACATATTCCAATATCTTCTATTGTCAATTCTGGAATTGGATTTACAATTATTGAAGCACTCGTTAATTGACTCGTACATCCGTTTAAAGTGTATAGAACACTATAATCAGTAGTGGAATCTGGTGACGCAGAGATACTTTGAGTACTAGCGCCGTCATCAAGCCAATTAAAAGTCCCACCCAATATAGAAGGTTGAGCGATTAAAGTACCCTCCTGCCCTATGCAAATAGAAATATCTGAGACTGAAACTACTGGCGTTGGAATAACTTCAACAGTAAACTCTATAATATCAGAAGGGCAACCATTTAAGGTGTAAACTAACCCAAAATCAGTTGTTTCTGAAGGGGAAGATGTTATTGAATTCCCAACCTCATTTCCTAGTAACCATTGGAAGCTTCCTCCAGGTAATGATGGATTACCGGTCAAAGTAACGGGCTCAGAAGAACAGATGGAATTATCACCTGAAATAGTTACAACCGGAGTTGGAAGGACAGAAACAACAGCTATTGATGTATTACTTGAACATCCATTCAATTCATAATCCACAGTGTAAAATGCATTTGAAATAGGAGATACAAAAACTGAAGGAGATGTCCCCAATCCATTAGACCAGGTGAAATCCCCTCCAGGAATTGACACTTCTGCTAATAGTTCGATAGAATCACCTGAACAAATAGTCTCTGAATTCACAATCAATGTAGGTAACGGAATTTCAATGATTTCAATTGAATCTGAATTTACACAACCATTGATCCCTGTGGCAGAAACAGTATAAATACCAGCGGTAGATACAATGACAGTAGGATTAACTCCAAGGTTACTATTCCAATCATAACTCAATCCTCCAAATGCCTGAAGATCAATCGTAGATGTATTACAATCCAAAATATTCGTAGCTGATAAATTCAGAATGCTTACGGTTGGTAATTCAAAATTGGTAGTGATGGTTATCGTGGCTGAATCGACACAGCCGTTGGCACCCATCCCAAGAACCAAGTACTCACCAGCCTCATTTACAATGAAAGATGTATTTGTAGTCCCATCTGTATCCCATACAAAGTTTTCACCTCCTGAAGCCAGAAGTTCAATCTGTGGCTCATTACAAGTCAATTGATTGGTTAAATTACTTACATTTTCAATTGCAATTATAGGTAGGTTAAAATCTTCAGAAACAATAAAATTCATTTGTAATTCACAACCATTCGAATCAATATAATCAACGGAATAATTTCCTGATTCCGTTAAAACATTCCAAGAAGTACTCAAAGATGACCCTGCAGACCAAGTAAAATCAGTACCGCCGTTTGCTTCCACTTCAATTTGGGCAACTACACAATTTATAATCGCCGTCCCTGAATTATTTATAATAAAAGCCGGTTCATTACTTAAAGCCTCTATAACATCAACCTGTATAGAATCCTGGCAACCATGATCATCTGTCACCACGCCATTATAAGTGCCTGGGGTTAGATCACTAGGGTCCTCAATATTAAAGATTTCATTCCAAACCACATCATAATTAGGTGTCCCTCCCGATATCGTCAAATCTATTACCCCCATACCGTTTGGACATAAGATATCTTGAACTGCAGCCTGCATTAAAATTTCAGTAGGTTCCATAAATTCATAACTCTGAGAGGAAATACAGCCGAATTCGTCCATGACATCAAATTCTTGCATGCCAGATTCTACAGAAAATTGATTAGAACTAAACATACCCCCCGTATTGACCTGATACAACATATCCGTTCCCGAACAGATAACCTCAAGTGCCCCAGAACCACCAAAGCAGTCTATCTCTTGAGTGACATCAATAGAAGAGATTACAGGTAAATCCATTACCAATACACTCAATTCAGTAGGTAATGAACATTGATCTGGGTCTGGTGTAAAAGTAAAAGTTTGAAGCCCTGATTGTCCTGAGTCTATTGATCCAGACCATGATCCAGAATAACCATTTAATGAAACGAGGGGTAAAACAGGAGCTAAAGCATTTAAACAGATGGGTTCAATAGAATCAAAAATGGGTTCTTCCTTAATGTGGGTTAATATATAGGGCAAATCTGTAAAATCATTCCAAGCTGAAGAAGATGCAATTGACAAAGGCGTAGCTGACGTTATTATACTATTGCTGATGAATTCCCATTGCGTATTATTTTGAGTCCAGTTTGAAATACCTCCCCAACTTCCGTCTTGGGCCTCATCAAAATAAATATCCAAATCAACGGGTGCCGCTCCATTCGTTCGAGAAATCTGATGGTAATATAACGGATTCAGTTCACATATATCCAAGTCCGTTAAGCCTCTATCAAAGCCTTCAAGATTGGCATCAAGATTCGCCAACCTGACCGCAAATGTATTACTTGAAAGGTTATTTGGTGAAAGTTCTACTGGGCGATAACGTAAGGCTCCTAAACTAGAGCCTACAGGGAATACATAAGTTGACATTTGATCAGTCTGACGCGACAAAAACCCTCCATTCAATGAAGAAACGAAACCTGAAGTTCTTTGGACCGCATCCAATGCAGTATTCTCGACAAAAAATGTGTTAAGTTCTGTTTGAAGTTCTATATGCTTTAAATCTAAAACTCCATGAGAATAGGCGTTTATTTCTTGTGTTTTGAATCCCGAACCATCTAAAGTCAAATTGAAAAAATTAGTTTGAGTTGAACCGCTTATTAATTGATCTGTACCTTCAAGGAAAACCGTACCAACTGCAGAAGTAAAAGATGAGTTGTTGAACCAATTTCCAATTAATCGAATGAATCCATTCGCTATTAAAATATCATTATTAATGATGTTCTCTGAAACATACAACTCTGCAGGAGTGCCTGCTATTTCATCTATATTGATTTCCCCTTCAGAATTTTCAACACTTCCATTTACATGAATAAAAGCACCTGATTGCGCATTCATATATGCTCCATTATTAAGCACTACTTGACTGCTGACCCAAAAGCCAACAAACAGGAATATATATATTAATAGACCCTTTTTCATCATTTGCTTAATGCTTAAATCTGATATCTATTCTTACTTCAACCAATCCACTGGCTTCATTCGCGACTGCAACACCCAAAACCCATTCCTGGTTTATTGATTTAACAGCTTTTCCTAAACTAGAAACTGTGACGTGGTCTCCTGCTAATATTTGACCATTCTCGTTATCCGCATCAACAGTAACAACTCCGTTTGTTTGAATTTTCTGATTCCCAATAGCATCTATTTCGAAAACCCCTATAATGTATGGCTTAGAATCTAAATTAGCTGTGAAAATATTTTCAGAATTTAATCTAGCATTATCCGATGCGATGATTCTCGATTGCGTCAAGTTTGAGAAATCAATTTGAGTTTGTAAACCAATCTGCTCATTTAAAGCTAAAATCTGATTTTGTTGTTCTTGAATTGCCTTTGTTAAAATAGGTACTAAAGAAATATAATTTACCGTATAATAACCCTCAACCATTTCCTTATTTTGTTTATTCGAGTTAAGTACCAAAGGATCAGGAATAGCCTTTTGCTGAACAATTTCTGGAAATACCTCTTTTAATTCTTGTGCTATAAAACCGAATTCAGATTTATTTGGATTTAAGCTCAATCCTGGGAATTCATCCGCTCTCATATTATACTTTTTAACCTTCAATTCCATGACTTTCGCCAACACGCTCGATACAGGCAATATATTTTTCTTGAAACGAGCATCTGATATGTTCCAAATCGCACCCGTAAGTCCAATATCACCCATAAAAATCCCTGCCCAAGCGGCCGCAGGCGAATTTGTTACTCCTTGAATACCAATACCGCCACCTGAGATAGCCATATGCATACCTTTTATACCACTTCCTGTCCCATTTGTTGAACCTTCAATACCACTAAAAGCATTAGCCATTGATGTATTTGAACCAAAAACACTACCCCCTTGTGCTGTTGTATTAATAGCGTTAAATGCCCAATTATTCGTATTATTTACAACATATGAATGAAGTGGGTCACCCGCCATAGCTGGTGCTATAATCCCTGTATTTCCCCAAAGCATCTCACCCGTATTTAAGAATCTTCCACGCGTAATGCCATTTGTTTCAAAATCGACGTGTGTATTGCTATTGGTTCCAAATCCTTTGACAGCCGTATTTGTATTACCATCAAGTAACCATGCACCCGCAGTACTCGTTACTGGCCCACCTGAACCTGCGGTTCCATTCACAACCATCGTTCCATTCGTATTAAAAGATGGTGCTGTTAAGGTCCAGCTGGGACCTGGAAGACCATCAGCTCCGTCTGAACCAGCAGCTCCTGTTAATCCTATTGGGCCTTGAGCACCATCTGCTCCGTCTAAACCATTAGTTCCATCATTCCCTGTTAATCCTATTGGACCTTGAGCGCCGTCAGCGCCGTCTACACCATCAATTCCATTTGTTCCGGCTGCTCCTGTTAATCCTATTGGGCCTTGAGCTCCATCAATTCCGTTTGTGCCATCAGTGCCATTTGTTCCGGCTGCTCCTGTTAACCCTATTGGGCCTTGAGCTCCTCATTCCGTTAATTGCCGTTTGTTCCATTTGTTCCGGCTACTCCTGTTAATCCTATTGGACCTTGAGCCCGTCGCTCCTCTAACCATCAATTCCATTTGTTCCGGCAGCTCCTGTTAACCCTATTGGGCCTTGAGCTCCATCAATTCCGTTTGTGCCATTTGTTCCGGCTGCTCCTGTTAATCCTATTGGACCTTGAGCGCCGTCAGCTCCGTCTACACCATCAATTCCATTTGTTCCGGCTGCTCCTGTTAATCCTATTGGACCTTGAGCTCCATCAATTCCGTTTGTTCCATCAGTTCCATCTACGCCATCAGTTCCTGGAAGACCTTGGGCTCCATCTACGCCATCAGTACCGTTGGTTCCATCAGTTCCGTTTGTTCCATCGACTCCATTAGTTCCTGGAAGACCTGGGGCTCCATCTGACGCCATCAGCTACCGTTGGTGTCCGTTCCATCAGTTCCGTGCTCCTGAATCCTAGGGCCTGGCGGACCGTCTACACCATCAATTCCATTTGTTCCGGCTACTCCTGTTAATCCTATTGGGCCTTGAGCTCCATCAATTCCGTTTGTGCCATCAGTGCCATTTGTTCCGGCTGCTCCTGTTAACCCTATTGGGCCTTGAGCTCCATCAATTCCGTTTGTGCCATCAGTTCCGTTTGTTCCGGCTGCTCCTGTTAATCCTATTGGGCCTTGAGCGCCGTCAGCTCCGTCTACACCATCAATTCCATTTGTTCCGGCTACTCCTGTTAATCCTATCGGGCCTTGAGCTCCATCAATTCCATTTGTTCCGGCAGCTCCTGTTAACCCTATTGGGCCTTGAGCTCCATCAATTCCGTTTGTGCCATTTGTTCCGGCTGCTCCTGTTAATCCTATTGGACCTTGAGCGCCGTCAGCTCCGTCTACACCATCAATTCCATTTGTTCCGGCTGCTCCTGTTAATCCTATTGGACCTTGAGCACCATCAATTCCGTTTGTTCCATCAGTTCCGGCTGCTCCTGTTAATCCTATTGGACCTTGAGCGCCGTCTGCTCCATCTAAACCATCAATTCCATTTGTTCCGGCTGCTCCTGTTAACCCTATTGGGCCTTGAGCACCATCAATTCCGTTTGTTCCATCAGTTCCATCGACTCCATCAGTTCCTGGAAGACCTTGGGCTCCATCTACGCCATCAGTACCGTTTGTTCCATTTGTTCCATCAGTTCCGTTTGTTCCATTGACTCCATCAGTTCCTGGAAGACCTTGAGCACCATCAATTCCATTTGTTCCGGCTGCTCCTGTTAATCCTATTGGGCCTTGAGCTCCATCAATTCCGTTTGTGCCATCAGTGCCATTTGTTCCGGCAGCTCCTGTTAACCCTATTGGGCCTTGAGCTCCATCAATTCCGTTTGTTCCATCAGTTCCGGCTGCTCCTGTTAATCCTATTGGACCTTGAGCGCCGTCAGCTCCGTCTACACCATCAGTGCCATTTGTTCCGGCTGCTCCTGTTAACCCTATTGGGCCTTGAGCTCCATCAATTCCGTTTGTTCCATTTGTATCCATTTGTTCCGGCTGCTCCTGTTAATCCTATTGGACCTTGAGCACCGTCAGCTCCGTCTACACCATCAATTCCGTTTGTTCCATCGACTCCATCAGTTCCTGGAAGACCTGGGGCTCCATCTACGCCATCTGTTCCGTTTGTTCCATCAGCTCCATCATTCCCTGGGACCTTGAGCGCCGTCAGCGCCGTCTACACCATCAATTCCATTTGTTCCGGCTGCTCCTGTTAACCCTATTGGGCCTTGAGCACCATCAATTCCGTTTGTTCCATCTGTGCCGTTTGTTCCATCGACTCCATCAGTTCCTGGAAGACCTGGGGCTCCATCAGTTCCTGTAAGACCTTGGGCTCCATCTACGCCATCAGTACCGTTGGTTCCATTTGTTCCATCAGTTCCGGCTGCTCCTGTTAATCCTATTGGACCTTGAGCACCGTCAGCTCCGTCTACACCATCAATTCCGTTTGTTCCATCGACTCCATTAGTTCCTGGAAGACCTGGAGCTCCATCTACGCCATCTGTTCCGTTGGTTCCATCAGTTCCGTTTATTCCATTTGTTCCTGCGGGACCTTGAGCGCCGTCTGCTCCATCTAAACCATCAATTCCGTTTGTTCCATCGACGCCATCTGTTCCGTTTGTTCCATCAGCTCCATCATTCCCTGCGAGACCTTGAGCGCCGTCTGCTCCATCTAAACCATCAATTCCATTTGTTCCGACTGCTCCTGTTAACCCTATTGGGCCTTGAGCTCCATCAATTCCGTTTGTTCCGGCTGCTCCTGTTAACCCTATTGGGCCTTGAGCTCCATCAATTCCGTTTGTTCCGGCTGCTCCTGTTAACCCTATTGGGCCTTGAGCACCATCAATTCCGTTTGTTCCATCTGTGCCGTTTGTTCCATCGACTCCATCAGTTCCTGGAAGACCTGGGGCTCCATCTATGCCATCTGTTCCGTTGGTTCCGTTTGTTCCATCAGTTCCGTTTGTTCCTGCGGGACCTTGAGCGCCGTCTGCTCCATCTAAACCATCAATTCCGTTTGTTCCATCAGTTCCATCGACTCCATCAGTTCCGGCTGCTCCTGTTAACCCTATTGGGCCTTGAGCACCATCAATTCCGTTTGTTCCATCTGTGCCGTTTGTTCCATCGACTCCATCAGTTCCTGGAAGACCTGGGGCTCCATCTATGCCATCTGTTCCGTTGGTTCCGTTTGTTCCATCAGTTCCGTTTGTTCCTGCGGGACCTTGAGCGCCATTTGTTCCGGCTGCTCCTGTTAATCCTATTGGACCTTGAGCACCATCAATTCCGTTTGTTCCATCAGTTCCGTTTGTTCCATCAGCTCCATCATTTCCTGGAAGACCTTGAGCGCCATTTGTTCCGGCTGCTCCTGTTAATCCTATTGGACCTTGAGCACCATCAATTCCGTTTGTTCCATCAGTTCCGTTTGTTCCATCAGCTCCATCATTTCCTGGAAGACCTTGAGCGCCGTCCGGACCAATTACATTCCCTGCATTTAAGACTGTGCCGTCAGTTAAAGTTACAATCAAATCACCTGAGGTGTTGACTACTGTATTTTCAATATGAATACCGTCATCCCCTGGAGGGCCTATAGGGCCTTGTGAAAAATCACAAAGTGAATACCATGCCAAATTAGATACCCTATAAAAAAGAAAGCAGGACGAATCTGTATCAAAGACCAATAGCGCATTAGAAGGATTTACAATTGCTAATCTTTCATTTGAATTCATTCGAGGAATCAGGAGACCCTTTGATGTCGAGAATATATCCAAAACACTTGATGGATCGGGGGCCGTCTGAACATCAGAAATACTCACATTTTGCTGAGAATAACTAAGAAAAGAATGGGTAAAGAAAAAACACAATACCCACATAGGGGTATTAAAATACCTTTTGGAGAAATTCATAAAAACTTAACTTTAAAAGTTACAAATTATAATAAATCGATAAAATCATTTCTTGACTTCATCCTATCAATAAGTAACAAACAATCACAACATAAAGACGTTAAAGACAAAAACAAAGTTGCCTTTAAAAAAAAAAATATACAGCAGCATTTTAAGAGCCAAATTGCATCAAATATGCTTTCAAAAATTGGTCTATTTTTCCGTTCAAGACAGCTTCTGTATCCCCAGACTCTATACCCGTTCGTACATCCTTAACAAGCTTATATGGATGTAAAACATAGTTCCGAATTTGAGACCCCCATTCAATCTTTTTCTTTTCTGACTCAATGGCATTTTGCTTTTCCATACGTGCCCTCAATTCAAGTTCATATAATTGTGATTTCAAGAGCTGCATTGCTTTCTCTTTATTCCCTAATTGGGATCTTGATTCAGAATTTTCAATAACAATACCTGTCGGAGCATGTCTTAACCTAACAGCAGTTTCTACCTTATTGACGTTTTGCCCACCGGCACCACCTGATCTAAAAGTCTCCCAAGAAATGTCAGCAGGATTGACATGTACTTCAATAGCATCCTCGACAAGTGGATAAACATAGACTGAAGAAAATGAAGTATGTCTTTTAGCATTTGAATCGAATGGCGAAATTCTTACGAGCCGATGTACACCATTTTCTCCTTTTAAGTATCCAAAAGCATAATCTCCTTCAATTTCCAAAGAAACCGTTTTCACCCCTGCTACATCTCCTTCCTGAAAATTTAATTCTTTGACTTTATAACCATGGCTCTCAGCCCACATAACATACATGCGCATGAGCATTGCCGTCCAGTCACAAGATTCAGTTCCTCCTGCTCCAGCTGTCACTTGTATCACGGCACTAAGTTTATCTTCATCTCTAGAAAGCATGTTCCTGAGTTCCAAATCTTCCATCAAATCAACTAAAACCGAATAAGCAACATTCAATTCTTGTTCACTCGCCATTTCCTCTTTCACAAAATCTTGAAGCACCTCTAGATCTCCATATTTATTTTCGATATCAATAAAACCATTTACCCAAAATTTGAGCTCTTGAATCAATTTCATTTGAATCTCTGCCGCCTTTGGATCACTCCAAAATTCCGGATCATGTGTTTTTAGTTCTTGCTCTTGAAGCTCAAGTTTTTTTTGGTCTATTTTTAGAAATTCTCTGATTTCCACAATCCTTTTAGCAAGTCCTTTAAACTGGTCTGATGTCATGCTACAAAAATAGTCTTAAAAAATTATTATTGTTTATTCAAATTAATAACTGTCTCTCAAATCTAATTCATTATTTTTGAAACGATTAAAAAAATAAAAACATGAATATTCCAAAAGATTTAAAATATACTAAGGACCATGAATGGGTGCTTGTAGATGGTGACATTGCAACTGTCGGGGTTACCGATTTCGCTCAAGGAGAGCTAGGAGATATTGTATTTATTGAAATAGAATCCGTTGATGAATCCCTTGACATTGAAGAAGTATTTGGATCTGTAGAGGCTGTAAAGACAGTTTCTGATTTATTCATGCCTATTTCTGGAGAGGTTTTAGAATTTAATGAAGCCCTAGAAACTCAACCTGAACTCGTTAATACAGATCCATACGGAGAAGGCTGGATGATAAAAATTAAAATCTCCGATATTTCAGAATTAGAAAATTTACTTTCAGTAGAAGCTTATTCTAATTTAATTCAATAAATGGCATATTAATTGTGTCAATTTTATAAATTTGATATCATGGAAATAAAGAAAAATTCAGAAGTCGATGTAGATAGAGTCAAATCTAGTTTTCTAATGATCGGTTTAAATTACGTTGCTGGTTTGACCCTAGCCGCATTTACTTTCCAATCCGTTAAAATGGATGATGATCTATCTGATTCCAAATCAAGACAGAAAAGTCAAGAATATCAGGCAGAAGAGGAAGAAAAGCCAGAGCCAGAAGAAATAGAAGAGCCACCCGCAGTCGTTATTCAACCGCCTATAGTGGAAGAAATACAAGAAGAAGAAAACATTGACGAGCCACCTCCCCCAGATGTTACACCACCTGAACCACCGCCAATTGCAGAAGAAGAAGTAATTACTGTCGTCGAAGAGATTGTAGAGTTCCCAGATGTCGAAGCGGGATTCCCGGGCGGAGCTGCTGCAATGATCAAATGGATCAATGACAATGTTGATTACCCCCAAACTTCCATAGAAATGAATGAGCAAGGACGCGTATTTTTATCTTTTGTTGTTGAAAAAGATGGCTCTATAACGAATGTAAAAATTGAAAGAGGGATTAGTCCTGATTTAGATAAGGAAGCTAAACGAGTTGTCCGTAAGATGCCCAAATGGACCGCTGGAGAAGCAGCAGGGCGAGCCGTTAGAGCGCGTTGTCGATTGCCAATTAACTTCCAGCTAAACTAAACTTACCAAGTCCAAATCCCTGTGTCAACGTCTCTTTCAAGTTGGTTTTCCGTAGAATCGTTTAGTGACTTGAAAAAGTCAATATTTGATACTTGCTCAATGGAGTCTATTGAAAAGGCAAATTCGATTAGTTCACTTTTACTCGCTTCATTAGGCATTAAGAAGCCTATACTTTCCTTAGATTCATTTTTAAAACGCAGCACCACCTTAAAATAATATTCAGGAATTGAAATATGATTTGTTCCAATGAAATTTAATTCCGAATCAAGAACGGGTCCAGTGATGACATATAAACTATCATATTCCAACGCCCATTTTCTGACTCTATTTTCTAATCTTTTCCAAACTCCACGATTAAATGATGGCGCTTGAGGACTCATATTACTATAAAAAAAAGATTCACTCATTGATGCAGCAGACCAAGCCATATCAGCCGCTGGCATTAGGTGTCCTCGATCATAACCCGAGCCTCTATAATCATCATTAGTAGCGGTTCCAGACAAAACCAACGGGTCCTCCCTAAAATCATTCCTTCTTTCATAAGGACCATTGATCATTGAAGGGGTTAGTTTATAAAACACCCACTTGGCCTGCTCATGATCTTCATCATATACAAATTGATAGGCTCCATGACGAATCAGGCGCTCATTCGATTCAATCCCAGGATAGTACAAGGTATCAGCATTATGGATTTGATTATGAGATGATTGATAAAAGGCATCATTAGTTTCATTTAAACTCTTTAGAGAAAAAAGAAATAATAATCCCAAGAATAAAGAACCGATTTTAAATATCGATTTTAGCATATTTAGCATTTCTTTCAATGAAATCTCTACGAGGAGGAACCTCATCGCCCATTAGCATTGAGAAAATCTGATCACACTCTGCACCATTTTCTATAGTAACTTGGCGAAGTGTTCTAAATTCAGGGTTCATTGTGGTATCCCAAAGCTGCGTGGCATTCATCTCACCCAAACCTTTATACCTTTGTATACCTACTGATGATTCAGACCCGCTACCTTTCATGGCATTAACTAATTTATCACGTTGATTGTCATCCCAAGCATACTCAGACTTCGAACCTTTTTTCACCTGATACAAAGGAGGTGTTGCAATATATACATAACCATTTTCTATCAGCTCCTTCATGTATCTAAACAAGAAGGTAAGAATAAGTGTCTCAATATGCGAACCATCAACATCGGCATCACACATGATAATGATTTTATGATACCTAAGTTTCTCTAAATTTAACGCTTTGGAGTCTTCTTCAGTTCCAACCCGAACTCCTAAGGCAGTATAAATATTTTTAATCTCTTCATTTTCAAAAATCTTATGTTGCATTGCCTTTTCAACATTTAGAATTTTACCTCTTAATGGCATGATTGCTTGAAAATGACGGTCTCTACCTTGTTTTGCAGTTCCGCCGGCAGAATCACCCTCGACAAAGTAAATCTCACAAGCAGCTGGATCCTTTTCTGAACAATCCGCTAGTTTACCTGGCAATCCGCTGCCTGAAAGAACGCTCTTTCGTTGGACCATTTCACGTGCTTTTTTTGCAGCGTGTCTTGCCCTTGCAGCCAGTATTACTTTTTCCACTATAATTTTTGCAGCAGATGGATGTTCTTCGAGGTAAGCCGTTAACATCTCAGAAACGGATTGACTCACGGGCGCAGTAACTTCTCTATTCCCTAATTTTGTTTTTGTTTGCCCTTCAAATTGAGGCTCTTGCACCTTGACAGATAGTACCGCTGTCAAACCCTCTCTGAAGTCATCTCCGTCAATTTCTATTTTCTCTTTAGCCAGCAAACCAGACTCCGTCGCATACTTCTTCAGGGTATTGGTTAATCCTCTTCGAAAACCAGAAAGGTGCGTTCCACCTTCATAAGTGTTAATATTATTAACATATGCCTGAATGTTTTCAGTATAGGAAGTATTATATGTCATTGCGACCTCCACAGGAATACCGTCTTTTTCACCTTCAAAATAAATAACATCAGCGATTAAAGACTCTCTATTACGATCCAAGAACTCAGCAAATTCTTTTACGCCCCTTTCTGAATAATAAGTATTGAAAATCAATTCACCTTTTTCATCTCTGTTCCTTCTGTCGGTAAGCTCTATTTTAATTCCTTTATTAAGGTATGATAGCTCACGCATTCTAGCCGCTAAAGTGTCATAATTATACTCTAGAACTTCAAAGATATTTGGGTCTGGAAGAAAGGTAACCTCTGTTCCATTCTCATCAGACTCCCCAATTACTTTTACATCGTACTGAGGCTTTCCGCACTTATATTCCTGTGCAAATATTTTCCCATCTCGATAAACGGTGGCTTTTAAATCAATAGACAATGCATTCACACATGAAACACCAACACCGTGAAGACCTCCAGAGACTTTATACGTGTCTTTGTCAAATTTACCTCCGGCATGTAAAACCGTCATTACGACCTCTAGAGCCGATCTTTTTTCCTTTGTATGTATGGCAGTAGGAATACCACGACCATTATCTCTTACGGTAACAGAGTTGTTCTCATTAATAAAAACCTCGATAGCTGAACAATAACCGGCAAGTGCTTCATCAATCGAATTATCGACGACCTCATAGACGAGGTGATGTAAGCCTTTAACGCCTATGTCTCCAATATACATTGCAGGACGTTTTCTTACGGCTTCTAAACCCTCTAATACCTGAATATTATCTGCTGAATAATTGCTTTTATCTTGTTCTTCCATTCGTTAAATATGTTTTTATATAAGACCCTTCTGTAGTCTAAACAAAAATAACGAATTAAGGACGCTTTTAATAGCTTTTAAGGACGAAATAAAGTGGACTTATCAACAATATTTCAACGGGCTTATCGCTTTGTTATCCAAGAAATAATTTCGGGAGAATCAGGCGCAGTTCTTGGTGAGATTACTTGATCTAAAAAACCATTTTCGTCAATCAAGTATTTTTGAAAATTCCATTTCACATCACTGTCCTCTAAACCATTCAAGGACATTTCGGTCAAAAAACGATAAACTTCACATTTGTTCTTTCCCTTTACTTTTACCTTTGACATCACCGGAAAGGTAACCCCATAATTTTTCTTACAAAAAGCAAGAATCTCTTCATCAGAACCTGGCTCCTGCCCCATAAAGTCATTGGAAGGAAAAGCAATAATCACAAAGTTATCACCGCCGTATTTTTTGTAAAGCGTCTCCAATGCGTCATATTGAGGAGTTAAACCACATTTTGATGCTGTATTTACGACCATTACCTTTTTTCCTTTGTGCTGAGACAAATCGTAAGAAACGCCATTAATATCCGTAACCGCGTATTCATGAAGGGATGTTTTATTTACTGGCATTGTAGGGGTTTTTGGATTCATTAAAAAGGCCATTAATAAAAGACCTGCAGGAATGAGTATAAGTAAACTTATCTTTTTCATATAGGAGTTTAACACTTTTTGCAATAAAATGTTCAAATGGAACATTTTTTGTTAATATTCGAATACATATTAGTAATGCGTATGAAATTAATCATTTTTTTAACTTTATTCTGTTTCCTTTCTTGTCATAACGGTTTAAATGCACAATTAAAATTTTCTGGAAAATGGAGAGGTGCTCAGCTATTGGACTCAGCAAATATTGGTAATATATATGAATTGGAGATCAAGGTTTTAAGCGGTCTCCTTGAAGGCGTTATGAAAACTAAAAACCCTAAAGGAATCGTTACCGTCAAAAAAATAGTAGGCACTAAGGACTATATTGATGTCATAATCAAAGAGGTCACTACCCTTAACGCGTCAAGAAAAAACGAAGCTAACGACCACCAACAATATCGATTTAAATACAACTTAAAAACTGGATATCTAGAGGAGATGAATAGCTCCATGACTAAGATGGGAATCGTTTTATACCGCGGTGAATTCTCTTTCAATAGCAAATCCAAAACTTTAAAAAATACCCATTGGATATCGAACTTCTCCAAAGAATATCACGCTGGATTATCAGCACCAGAAAAAAGACTAGAAGAACTTAAGAATTTTGTTTTTACGCCAATATTTTTCGATGTAGACGAATCATTTATAGATGGGAAATACCATTCCGAATTAAAAGAAATTATTAAAATAATTAAAAGCCATTCTGATCTAAGAATTCAAGTGACTGGGCACACGGATTCAGATGGTGCAGACGCCTATAACCATAGCTTATCGAAAAGGAGAGCAGAAAGTATCATTTTCTTTTTCACAAGCAGAGGGCTGCGAAGAGACCGGATTGTAATCGATTTTAAAGGCGAAAAAAAACCTATGGAATCAAACAAAACAGCTGCAGGAAAAAGTAAAAATAGACGTGTCGACTTTACCTTTATCTAACTTAAGTTGTTCAGCTTTTCTTCTAGTAAAGAGATTTTCAATAAGGTATCTGATTGTTTCTTTTTCTCATTATCCACAACGCTAGAAGGAGCCGATTTTACAAATCGTTCATTTCCTAGCTTTTTCTGAACACTTACTAAAAACCCTTTAGAATATTCAATTTCCTGTTCAAGTTTGATTCTTTCAGACTCAACATCTACAGAGTCTCCAAAAGGAACATAAAACTGGATACCATCAACTATAAAGCCATTTGAATTGCCTATTTTATCATTTGTAGCCTCAAAAAGAGATAGATTCCCCATTTTACGAATTAAAGAAGTGAATTCTGAACTGCCCAAATATTTCCCCGAATAAAAAAGCTCAAGCTTCACTTTGGCTCCGATATTTTGCTGCTTTCTAATATTCCTAATATTAGTAACGATCTCTGCGGCACTATCAAAAGCCGTAAGAGTTCCCTCGTCATGGGCAATCGTGTCAGGCCAAGGGGATATAACCAAATCTTGTTTTTTATTTGATAATTGATGCCACAATTCTTCAGTAACAAAAGGCATAAAAGGATGTAGTGTTTTTAATATATCGTCAAATAACAGAATGGATTTATCATACGTTCTTCGATCAATAGGATGCTGATAACCAGGTTTGATAACCTCCAAATACCATGAGCAAAAATCATCCCAAACAAGCTTGTAGCTCACCATTAGTGCTTCCGATATCTTATAATTGTCATACAAGTCATTTAGCTCCGCCAATGTTTTTTGAAATTTATTTTCAAACCATTTAATTGCTATTGCAGAAGATGCAGGCTGTTCAATATCTCTCACTTCCCAACTAGAAATCAATCTAAATGCATTCCAAATTTTATTTGAAAAGTTGCGTCCTTGTTCACATTGACTTGTATCGAAGGGCAAATCATTTCCAGCAGGAGAGCTAATTAAAACACCCACACGGACGCCATCTGCACCAAACTTATGAATCAACTCTATTGGATCCGGAGAGTTCCCTAATGATTTAGACATCTTCCGACCTAATTTATCACGAACAATACCTGTGAAATAAACATTTTTAAAAGGCAACTCGTCAAGGTATTCATACCCTGCCATAATCATCCTAGCCACCCAAAAGAACATGATCTCAGGAGCAGTAACCAAGTCATTGGTCGGGTAATAATATTTAATCTCTTTGTTCCCGGGCTCAGTAAGACCATTAAAGACTGAAATAGGCCACAACCAGCTTGAAAACCAGGTATCCAGAACATCCTCATCCTGCCTTAAATCATTAATAGATAAAGACTTATTGGTTTTTTTCGAGGCCAATACCAAGGCTTCTTCGACTGTTTTAGCTACTACAAAATCATTGGTCCCTTTGCCATAATAAAAAGCAGGGATACGGTGTCCCCACCATAATTGTCTGGAGATACACCAATCCTTGATATTTTCCATCCAATGGCGATAGGTGTTTTTAAATTTACTCGGATGGAATTGAACATTTCCATTCATTACATTTTCCAATGCTGGCGCTCCCATCTCCTTCATGTTCACAAACCATTGTAAGGAAAGCTTTGGCTCGATAATGGCATTTGTTCGTTCAGAATAACCCACTTTATTTTGATGGTCCTCAACCTTGATTAAATAGCCCTTTTCGTTCAGCTCCTTTTCAATAAGTTTTCGGACTTCAAATCTATCCATATCTTCATAATGCTGACCATAGGCATTTAGTGTACCGTCGTCATTAAAAACATTGATGTTATCAAGGCTATGCTTCACCCCTATTTCGTAATCATTAATATCGTGAGCAGGCGTTATTTTAAGACAACCTGTTCCGAATTCAGTATCCACATACTCATCCGTTATTACGGGTATTTCTCGATCCGTTAATGGAACATGAATGCGCTTTCCTTTTAAATATTTGTAGCGTTCGTCATTTGGGTTCACACAAATCGCCGTGTCGCCAAAAATTGTCTCAGGTCTTGTTGTAGCTACGGTCAACCATTCGTCTTGCGAGCCAACCACTTTATATCGCACATAAAACAACTTTGAATTGACTTCCTTATGCAATACTTCCTCATCAGAAACAGCCGTTAAGGCATCCGGATCCCAATTCACCATTCGGACTCCTCTATATATCTTACCCTTGTTAAATAAGTCAATAAATACTTTTATTACAGACTCAGAATAACCATCATCCATTGTGAAGTGTGTTCTTTCCCAATCACAAGACGCACCAAGTTTTTTAAGCTGCTCAAGGATAATTCCACCATGTTTTTCTTTCCATTCAAATGCGTGCTCCAAAAACACCTCTCTCGATAAATCGGACTTCTTTAAGCCCTCACTTTTTAACTTTTGAACTACTTTTGCTTCCGTAGCAATTGATGCATGATCCGTTCCAGGAACCCAACAGGCATTCTTACCTTGCATCCTTGCACGGCGAATCAAAACATCTTGAATCGTATTGTTAAGCATATGCCCCATGTGAAGAACACCTGTCACATTTGGCGGAGGAATTACGACTGTAAAGGGCTCTCTGTCATCTGGAGTAGAATTAAAATAACCTTTTTCTAACCAATGCGCATACCATTTTTCTTCTGCGATTTTTGGGTCATATGTTTTTGTAATACTCATTGAGAAATTTTAGATGCAAAGGTATAAAAACGTCATGATTTAACTACTCGTTAAGCGCATTTACATCAATAAATTCTTCCAGCAAATCACGAATAGAAATGAAGGTTTCAGACAAGTATTACGACAAATCGGAAATTCGCACCCATTTGCACGCTGTAATCCCTTTTTCAATTTGAGGTGTTAATTCTTGTGAAAGGGAAGTCTGTAACAAATACCAATGGTCGTCTTCATGATACTCCTAGCTTTAAAAAGATAGGTGTGATACGTCTCCCGAAAAGGCTCCAATATATCTATAGATTTGTTTATACCGCACTCCTCTTTTACTTCCCTTACTGCTGCAGAATTTATTTCTTCATTAAGATCAACATGCCCCTTTGGCAAATCCCACAGACCATTTCGAAAAATTAAAAGCACACAATTCCCACTAAAAACAATACCGCCTGCTGCTGTCACTCTTTCAAAATTCGCAAACAACTCATCGAACTTTTTTTTCGAATTTGAGCAAAGCACTTGAACAGGCCCGTTTTCGACTATGGTAGAAAATTGGTTGAAATTTATAAATTGACCGAAATCTTGACAAGGAATATTTTTTTTGGTGAATCACAGATGAAAATCCCCGATTTTTCAGTAAAAACTTTATACTTTTGCCCCATGATCAATGACAAAGATAGGGCCTTGAAAATTGCAGAGCTACTCTTACAAGTAAAAGCAATAAAATTGCAGCCAAATGATCCATTTACATGGGCCTCAGGATGGAATTCTCCAATATATTGCGACAATAGAATTACGCTTTCACATCCGGCAGTTAGAACTCATATTCGCCAAAGTATCGTGGAACTCATTAATGAAAAGTTTGGAACTCCAGACCTTATTGTTGGGGTCGCTACTGGCGCCATTGCTATTGGTGCACTTATCGCTCAAGAAATGGGATTGCCATTTGTTTACGTCAGGAGCGCTGCCAAGGGGCATGGAAGAAAGAATTTAATTGAGGGTTATTATGAAAAAGGGCAACAAGCTGTGGTGATTGAAGATCTAATTTCGACAGGAGGAAGTAGCCTAAAAGCAGTTGAATCTTTGAGAGAATCAGGGATCGAAGTCAAAGGATTGGCAGCTATCTTTACTTATGGATTTGGAGAGTCAAAAGCTCGATTTAACGAAGCGGAGTGCGCCTATGCAACCTTGACGGATTACTCGACCTTATTAGAAAAAGCATTAGATTCTAATTACATTAAAAAGGATAACTTGCATTTATTAAGAGAATGGAGTAGAGATCCTTCCAAATGGCTAAAATCTTAGAGAATGAAACTAACTGGAGACAAAGTAAACGTAGCAGCAGCTGCACCAATAATAAAAGAATTCTTGATGAATTCACCCAATCTAGAGCATCTTTTGCCGATGGATAAAGTAAAGGATTTTGTGAGTGATCAAACATCTTGTTCATTTAAGGTTCAAGGGGGGTTTATGATCTCATTGATTCAAGATGGCAGCGAAGGAAACAAAGTCTTCCTTAAGTCTGGAGAAAAATCTCCTTTTCCATTCAGACTCACCATTTTTCTTGAAGAATTAGGTGCCAATGAAACACAAGGGCATATTGAATTTGATGGTGAGGTAAATGCTTTTTTAAAACTAATGGTAGAAAAACCATTACTTAGTTTATTTAACTACATGTCCTCCAGGTTAAGCAAACACTTTTTATAGATAGACAATTTCTTTATTGCGAAATAAAGCTATCTCGCCCTTCACTTCTAATCTCAAGTGACCTTGATCAGTTACCCCTCTGATTTTACCTTCAACAACATGGGTATCTACTTGGAATTCTTTGATCTCATCTAAGCCAAATAAATTATTGTGATACATCTGCTTAAGATGTCTTCTTTTAGTTTCTGAGGTAATTAATAACTCCCATTTTCTAAACGACACAATTAAAGCATTCATTACCTGATCTAAATTGTAATCACTACCAAGCTCTAGCTTCATACTGGTCACTCCTGAAAGCTTCTGAAAATCAATTTGATTCACATTAATCCCAAATCCGGCAATGGTATGAGAGAGTTTATTCCCTGAAAGTTTATTTTCAACGAGTATCCCACAAATTTTGTTTGGACCAACCATAATGTCATTTGGCCATTTAATTTGAGCATCCAAGTCCATCTCGTTTAAGAAATCAATAATTGCTAGTGAAACAAATGCATTTATCAAAAATACATCTTGTGGTTCTATATTTTTAAACTGAAAAACAAAAGAAGTTAAAAGGTTCATTTTCTCTTCAGACTGCCATTCGGCATCCCTTTGACCTCTGCCATTCGTCTGCTTATCTGCCATAATTACCGAACCATGTTCACATAGCCCCTCATTAACGAGTTTGGCAGCAAAATTGTTAGTAGAATCCACTGATGACAATCGTATCTTATGAATTCCTATTTTTGAATTGAGTCGAGTCATATTTTTCAAGTACAAAATTAAAATTAATCAGTTAGATTTGTGATACCTTTAACTATGAACAAAAAAAACTCCAAAACTCCATCAGAACAATTGTGTAATGCTATTGTCGAGGGGATGCAAGAAAACAAAGCCAACGAAATCGTTGTGCTTGACCTCCGAGAATTGGATGGTGCAATTACAGAATTTTTTGTGATTTGCTCAGGGGATTCAGACACGCATGTAGATGGTATTGCAAATTCAATTTCAAGACATGTACGAAAACACATGAAAGAAAAGCCATGGAAAATAGAGGGTAAAACAAATAGTGATTGGGTTTTGTTAGACTATGTGAATGTCGTAGGGCACATCTTTTATAAAGAAAAGAGGTCCTTTTATGATATTGAAGAATTGTGGTCTGATGCCGCAAGAACGAATATACCTGCTTAATTAAAGAAAAATGACAAAGAAAAAAAATAATTTCTCGATATATTGGATCTATGCAGCTCTCGGAGTTGGCCTTATCGCCTTCCAATTGTTTATGGGACAAAGCGAACGCTCGACTGTCAAAATGCAAACACTACTTGACATAGCCGATAGCTCTGGAGTAAACAGCGTTGTGATAATTAATGATAAAAGTGCTGAATTTCATTTAAACAAAAAAGGAATAGAAGTTGTCAAAGAAAGCGATAATGAAAACTTCAAAAAGATCAGTAAAACTTTTAAGGAGAGTAAAGAAACAGATAAAACCAAACTTTTATTCGAAATTGAAAAGATTGATCAAACCTATCTTTCTCAAGAATTAAAAAGTAGAGAAGTTCCTTTCGAATATGAAGAAAGAGTTGACTATTTCGGCACGTTATTAAGCTACCTACTACCCTTTGTGATCATCATTGCGATTTGGATTTTTGTCATGCGAAGGATGTCCGGCGGTGGCGGTGGCGGCAGCGGACAGATTTTTAATATCGGAAAATCGAAAGCCCGCGTATATGAAAACGGGAAGACAACCAATACCACTTTTTCAGATGTTGCAGGACTTGAGGGTGCAAAAGAAGAAATTGTAGAAATTGTAGAGTTTTTGAAAAACCCAAACAAATACACCGAATTAGGTGCTAAAATCCCAAAAGGCGCATTACTCGTCGGTCCTCCAGGAACAGGTAAAACCCTATTAGCAAAGGCTGTCGCCGGTGAAGCACAAGTCCCTTTCTTTTCCTTGTCAGGCTCTGACTTTGTCGAGATGTTTGTTGGCGTAGGTGCATCCAGGGTAAGAGACTTATTCAAGCAAGCTAAAGAAAAAGCTCCTGCTATTATATTTATTGATGAAATTGATGCAATAGGAAGAGCTCGAGGTAAGAACAATGGATTTAATTCCAATGACGAACGAGAAAACACCCTCAACCAGTTGCTTACAGAAATGGATGGATTTGGAACGAATTCCGGTGTCATCATTTTGGCCGCAACGAATCGTGCTGATGTTCTTGATGGCGCTTTAATGCGGGCAGGTAGATTTGACAGACAAATCTATGTCGATATGCCTGATTTAAATGAACGAAAAGAGATTTTTGAAGTGCATTTAAAGCCGCTTAAGCTTCAAGAAAATTTAGATGTAGAGTTCTTATCTAAACAAACACCCGGTTTTTCTGGTGCTGATATTGCAAACCTATGTAATGAGGCTGCCTTAATTGCTGCCCGTAACAATAAGAAGAGCGTAGATAAACAAGATTTTCTTGATGCTGTTGATCGGATTGTTGGTGGACTTGAAAAAAAGAATAAAATCATTACGCAAAGTGAGAAGAAAGCAATTGCATTTCATGAAGCAGGCCATGCTACTGTATCGTGGCTTCTCGAGCACGCGCATCCATTAGTTAAAGTCACGATCGTTCCTAGAGGCCAATCTTTAGGTGCTGCTTGGTATTTACCAGAAGAACGTCAAATAGTGAAAACAGAACAAATTCTTGATGAAATGTGCTCAGCACTTGGAGGAAGAGCTGCCGAAAAACTCATTTTCAACAAAATAAGCACGGGTGCCTTGAGCGATCTAGAAAAAGTAACAAAGCAAGCTTATGCTATGGTTTCTATCTATGGTTTAAACGAAAAAATAGGAAATATCTCTTACTTTGATTCAAGGGGCGGAGACATGTTTACCAAGCCTTATTCCGATGATCGTGCTCGCGTGATCGATGAGGAAGTAAGCAAAATGATTGAGGCCCAATACCAAAGAGCTATTGCTCTTCTCTCTGAAAACAAAGATAAACTTACGGAGCTTGCTAATAAACTTCTTTCACATGAAGTTATTTTCAAAGAAGACTTAGAGCTTATTTTCGGTAAAAGAACTTGGGGGACAGATATCCTTGATTCTAAATCAACTGAGGACGCGGAGACAATTACTGAAGAAGAAGCAAGCCAAAACCTGGATACAGCACCTGAAATTACGGATGGTATAGAAGTCAAAAAAGATCCAGAAAACAAAGAAGAAAACTCATCTCAGAATGATGACTCCGAAACTAAAAAAGAAATAGATGAATAAGACAAAAATCATTTCTACTTCTGATAGGATATATTTTCAGCTGTGCCAGTCAATTTTATCAATGGGTGGCATACAATTTCAAGTCAATAGTACAATGGATTCCATGTATAATGCTTTTGGCAGTTTTGAAATCTATGTTTTAGAAGAAGATAAGGACAAAGCTATTGAACTATTAGAGAGGAATGAAGACACTTCTGACTCGTAGTATCAGTGGCTTATTATTTGTAGGCCTGGTCATACTTAGCCTCATCGCCGATAAATCATATGCCTTATTGCTTTTTTCTATAGTCGTAGGAATAGGTCTTTTCGAATTCCATCGCTTATTTACAACACATCAAAAGCAAAAGAATAACTGGCCCATAACAGTCATTTCCGGACTAATTTTCTTTTTAATCTTGTCATCTCCATCACTCGCAAACCATTACGAACCTCTTGAAGACTATTCGAATTATCGTGTTTTTTGGCCCCTGGCGATCATCTTATTTGCCTTTGCGCATGCATTAATCAAGAATAGCATTGGTCTCTTACTCTTCTTTTTTGGCTTGATTTATATCTGCATACCCTTTTTTCTAGCCTCTGAAATTCATTTTAATGATACGGCTGCACTTCCTAAAATATTAGGCGTTTTCCTATTAGTATGGACAAATGACACCTTTGCTTATTTAAGTGGGAACTTGATTGGTAAGCATAAATTGTATGAGAAAATATCTCCAAAAAAAACATGGGAAGGATTTGTAGGCGGTTTCATTTTCACTATACTAATGGGTTATCTATTAGATACCTATCTTTATGAAGGCATGTTATATCGCGCCCATTTCTGGCTCGCTGCTGCAGTTCTCATATCACCCGCATCTGTGATTGGTGACCTTTTTGAATCTGGATTGAAAAGAAAAATGAACGTTAAAGATTCTGGAAATATAATGCCCGGTCACGGGGGTATTTTAGATCGATTTGACGCCATTCTATTTGCGCTGCCTGTTTTCTATATATGGGATCTAATCATATCCCTTTATTAATAAGTAATCTTATGAAACTACACAGAGAAGGTACTACAATTATGATAACTGCACTTGCAGTTACTATTGCATTAGGGCTTATTAACAGCATCTTTCTATACCATCATTCAAAAGCCATCTCAATTGGAATTGACCTTCTACTCTTGGTTATGTTATTTTTGGTTGTCCAATTCTTTCGAATCCCAACCCGACACGCAGTATATGCTGAAAATCAAATTATTTGCCCTGCAGATGGAAAAGTCGTGGTGATTGAAGAGGTGGAAGAAACTGAATACTTTAAAGACAAAAGAATACAAGTGTCAATTTTCATGTCGCCATTGAATGTTCACGCCAATTACTATCCTATCAAGGGCAGATTGCCTTTTGTAAAATACCATCCAGGTAAGTTTTTAGTTGCTTGGCATCCTAAAAGTAGCACAGAAAATGAACGAACGACCATTGTTATTTCCAACGATAAAGGTGTTGAAATATTGGTTAGACAAATCGCTGGGGCTGTCGCCAGAAGGATTTGCTACTATGGTCAAGAAGAGGAACATGTGGAGCAAGGAGGGGAATTAGGATTTATTAAGTTTGGATCTCGTGTTGATCTATTTTTACCTCTAGACACAAAGGTCGATGTTAAGCTCGAGGACAAAGTTCAAGCTAAGCTGACAAGTATCGGGTTTCTTTCATAAATTTCATATATTTAAGGTCTAAATTAAAAAATCATGAAAAAACTCTATTTCACTCTAGCCCTTTTTTTATTTGTTGGATCTTTAAGTGTTCAAACATTTGCCTCTACATCTGAGAATACGATCGAAATCAAAAAAGACGACAAAAAGAAGAAGAAAAAGAAAAAAAGAAAATCGAAAAAATCTTGTTGTTCAGCAGATAAAGCTAAATCTTGTGCCTCTACTACGGCCAAGAAGTCTTGTTGTGCTAAGGACAAAAACTAATTATTATATGTCTTTTTAAAAGCGCCCATAGGCGCTTTTTTTATGCCATAAAAAAATAGCAATACATCCACAAAATCAATATACCAACAATATTCAAAAAGAAACCAATTGACGCCATTTGAGCAATACTTACCTTTCCCGAGGAAAAGATAATCGCATTTGGAGGTGTGCTTACAGGCATCATAAAAGCGCAACTCGCTGCTAAAGTCAATGGAATTGTAAGCTGAAGAATAGGATATCCCATTTGGATAGATAAGACAGCTACGAGGGGAACAAGTACAGAAACCAATGCCAAATTAGACATCAGCTCAGTGGCAAACAAAGAAATCACAATAACAGTAAGTAAAACAAAGAGCAGGCTCCACTCATTTAAAAAAGTACTATGCTCTGCTAAATAGATTAATAACTTGCTTTTGTCTAATGCTAATGCAAGGGCAATTCCTCCACCGAATAGGACCAAGATACCCCATGGCACGCGTACTGTGTCTTGCCATTCAAGTAAGGACTCAGATCCCTTTCTAGACGGAATAATAAACAATAAAAATGCACCAAAAATAGCAATGGTAGCATCTTTAATTTCAACCCCACTGATGTCAATAATATTCGTTCTGAAAACCCACATAAAGACGACAAGACCAAAAAGAATTAACACGCGTTTTTGAGGACGCGTCCATTTTTCTTTAAAGATCTCATTTTGTACAAGTTCATTTCTTTCTTTGCCCAATAAATACTGAAAGAATATTGATAGGGCTATTAACATCAAAAGGCTCACTGGACCACCTATCTTCATCCATTCTATAAAAGTGATTTGCAAATCATATGTCGCAGCCAATGTCGCGGCCATCTGCGTATTTGGAGGGGAGCCCACCAAAGTAGCCATACCTCCTATACTTGATGCATAAGCTACTGTAAGCATAAGAAGCAAAGGGAAGCGTCCTGTATGTTCCTTTTGCAATTGGATAATAGAAAGTGCCATAGGCAGCATCATCAGTGTTGTAGCTGTATTGGATATCCACATGCTTAACAGATATGCACTCAGACCGAATCCGAGAAGGACACGTGATTTAGTAGTGCCAAATACTGCTAAAATTCTTGAAGCAATTTGGTGATGTACCTTCCATTTTTCAAGAGCTAATGCTAGAATAAAGCCACCTAGAAAAAGGTAAACGTTTGTATTTCCATAAGATTTTGCTAAATCAGAGGAATCTAGAAGACCCAATGGGGTCGCAAGAAATAATGGGATTAAAGCGGTTGCATATATTGGAACAACTTCGAATATCCAAAAAATCACCATCAGTAATGCCATCGCAAGTGCATTATGGGTCAATGAGGCTCCTTTTGAAGGGAGTACAAGGAGTAAAAATAAAATAACGGCTAATATTCCAGCAATAGCTTTTTTATGCTGAAGAACAAGCATCTCTTATTTATTCAATGCATTCAACTGTTCCACGAAGTATTTTCCTTTTTCGCCAACATATGTGGTCAATTCAGAAAATTCTTTTTTGGTTTTGCTTCTGTATATTTTTCCTAAAACCTCATCCTGAAAAGCAGCTGTTTCATCAATAAGATCCTCGGTTTTTTTTGTTTTAGAGTCATCTCCCAATTGTAAATAAAAACACTCTTCGACGATGTCAAAAACCATTTCATTTAAATTCTTTTTAAAATCTCTTTTATTTGCCATGCTATGAATTTTGTAACAAAAATAGACAAGTTATATGGATAACATTCAATTTTCAATTCTTAAAATCGACAATCGGCATTTTTACGACCTGTAGAATATAGCTTAGTAGTAAAATGTACTACTTTTGAATCAATTAGAATGAGCACACTAGACTACAAATACTCAAGCCTACTTAAGGTATCTATGCCCTTAATGGTTTCTGGATTCATTCAATCTATTGTTCTTCTCACAGATTCGGCATTTTTAAGCCGATATTCAACACTTTCATTCGATGCTGTAGGTAATGCGGGACTGCTTTTCATTACCTGCTATATGATTTTAGTAGGTTTAGGAGATGGCACACAGATTATATTAGCCCGGCGTATTGGCGAAAAAAATACGCGTAAAATACCCCATGTGTTTTCATCCGCATTGGTGCTTCAATTCGTATTTGCAGCACTACTGTTTTTGGCATTATTCTTTTATGCACCAAAATGGCTGATTTCAATTTCGCATGACCAAACCATAGGGACGCTTCAGGGTGATTTTTTAAGCGTCCGTGCCTTCGCCTTTTTTCCTAGCTGTCTTTTTTTGGTTATTCAAGCTTACTTTTTAGCCAAAGGGAAAACGTGGCCCGTTTTGTTTTCTGCAGTATTAACAGCTTTATCCAATATTGTTTTGGACTATTCATTGATTTTTGGAAACTTCGGATTACCTGAGCTGGGGGTGAAAGGCGCGGCTCTAGCCAGCACAATCTCAGATGTTATTGGAATGCTCTCCATGGTCGTTCTTTTTATGCTTGACCGTGAGTCCCGTCTCTTTAGGTTTCGCTTTTTCAGTTGGGAATCAGTAAAAAACATATTACGAGTATCTAGCCCCTTAATGTTGCAGGGGAGTATTGCTTTAGGTACTTGGACCTTGTTCTTTATGATGCTCGAGCAAAGGGGCGTTTTTGAATTAACCGTTTCTCAAAACATTCGATCTATTTACTTTCTTGCTTTCGTACCGGTATGGGGATTTGCAGGTACTACAAAGACCTATGTTTCTCAATATTTAGGAAGTGGGAAAGCCGATCTTATTCCAATCATTCAAAAAAGGATTCAACTCCTGACAACTCTGTTTTTATTTATCACTTTTCATGGCGCAGTATTTTATCCCGAGACCCTTGTGCAATTGATAAATCCTCAAGAAGCTTACGTAGAAAAAAGCGCCGCTATATTAAGATTGATTTCATTATCCGTTATTTTATATGGCCTCGTTTCTGTTTATTATCAAACCATTCAGGGAAGTGGAAATACACTTTACTCCTTATGTATCGAAATAACCACCGTATTGATCTACATTACATCTTGCCACTTATTTATCAATGTGTTTTCTTTTGATATTTATTGGGTCTGGACTGTTGAATACATCTATTTTGGAGTCATAGGAATCATGAGTTTCTTATATTTAAGAAATTCAAACTGGAAAACGAAAATCATATAGCTAATGAATAAAGGATTGCGAATTATTTTCATGGGAACACCAGAGTTTGCTCAAGGTGTATTGCATCAAATCCTGGAAAGCAAGCACCAAGTGTTGGCTGTTGTCACTGCGCCTGACCGGCCTGCTGGTCGTGGACAAAAGATAAAGAAGAGCGCCGTTAAAACATATGCCGAATCGCAGTCAATAGATGTGCTACAGCCCTTTAAGTTTAAGGAAGATGGCTTCATCGACAAGCTAAAATCTTATGAGGCAGATCTATTTGTGGTCGTTGCATTCAGAATGTTACCCCAAGCCGTTTGGTCTCTTCCCAAAAAAGGAACCATTAACCTTCATGCCTCCCTCCTTCCCAATTATAGAGGAGCAGCACCAATTAACTGGGCTATAATTAATGGAGAAAAGTATACTGGCGTGACGACTTTCTTTATTAATGAGAATATAGATACAGGAGATATCATTCAAAACAAAAAGGTCGCTATTTCTAAAAACATGAATGCAGGAGCGCTTCATGATGAGCTTTTACAAGTGGGTTCTAAACTGGTTGTTGAGACCATAGACGCTATAGAAGGGGATGCTATAATGGCTCAAAAGCAAGCGGATGTGAATGAAAATATGGGTAAGCATGCGCCAAAAATATTTAAAAACGATTGTAAAATAGATTGGTCTTTGAATAGTTCTGAGATTCACAATAGAATAAGAGGTCTTTCTCCATACCCCGGTGCCTGGTGTGCACTTTTTAATAAAGCAAAAGGAACTAAGGTTCAGTTCAAATTATTTTCTTCCGCCATTACAGATCAAGTATGTCAAGAAAGAAAAGTTACTCTTAAAAATTCTGAAGAAGGCATATTATTCCCTTGTCAAGATCGATACCTCTGTATTAATGAATTGCAAATGGAAGGTAAAAGAAGAATGACCTTTAAGGAGTTCTTAGCAGGAAACGCATTAGAGGAATTTGAACTTATTCTTGAATAACAAACTCAATATCATGCTCAAAATTGGCTTTCACCCTCACCTTTCTAGGGTATGAAATCCGTTTTTCAGGAAAAGAAAAGGTTAACGGATCAAATGCATCCCACTTTCCATTGTCGTTTCTATCCTCGACAATATATATAGAATAGCTACCTGGAAGAAGGCTTGTAAAGGAGACTTTCTCAGATTGCTCTAAAGAAGTCTGTAAGGCCTTGACTTCTCCGCTTTGAACCAACTCAATATACCAAGGTCCAACCTGGGTCTGAACATCTATATTCAAAACACCAAGGTTTTCAGGTAGTTTGCACTCAATGATCGTTTCAATATAATCATTAGCAATACCATTAGGGCCAAACACAGCTCCAGAATCCATTTGAAAGATTACCTTTTCACAACTATAATTTGCCTTAGAAAACCGTAAAACATTTTTATCAATTGATAGATTAGAGGTAATCTCTTGATATGAGCTATCCCTTGAATCAAACAACCTAAAGGCCTCTTGACGCATTGTCATTGAATCCAAGAAAGTATTAAACACAAGCTCCAAACAGCACTGAGATGGTAATAAAACATGTCTTTTAGGCGAAGTCAATAGGGTCAACTCCTTTAAATCCTCAGTATTTCTAACCTTCTTTGTGAGGGTATCTAAAATGACCTGAAGTGATTCAAAATATTCAGGTAAATAATAATGTATACTGTCATCGGAGAGCGACACTTTAGATAGTTTAGAAATATCATAAGAACCTAATGAAAGTGAATCAAAAGAGCGTTGGTGAGGTTTACGAACCGCCAAAATATAAGGGGAAATAAAACGGGCATCCAAGGCGTTGGAAAGCATTCTGGGGAATGACAAGGAAAGCTTTAAACTATCTTTAAAACTGCTGTCAATTCTAATGGGGATCTTACTCGCAAATTGAGATTCACTAAGGTCCCTTATACGATTTTTGTTCTTGTCATCAAATGCCGAATAATAGTAAATACCATCTGCAATGGCTCTAATTTTAGCGATCCCTTTGTCATTCGTTTTTGAAAAATAAATGGGTTGTTTCTTACGCAAAGAATCAAATAAACCAACAACTATATTTTTATTTACTTCACCCGTAAAAGCATCATTTACTTCAAACATGACCCTATTGGAATCGAGATCATTTCCAGTTGAAAAAACCAATTGAATCAAGGTATCGTTCCCTTCAGTAAGGTCTTTAATTGCCCCATTTAAATAAAGGGAATATGTCGTGTTTCGGGACAGGGTATCCTTCAACTCCAGAACCAACGATTTATTAACTAATTTGGTTTCGTAGGCTACATTTGAAGGCAATAGTATAATGTTTTCAGACGCCTTTTGAAGCACTACAAACTCATTAAACTCAATCTCAATAAGATTCGTAGTTACATTTAATTGACCATCTAAGGGTTGGCTCGTGACGATGTAAGGCGCAACAATATCTTTTGGGCCACCAGTTATAGACCCAATCTGAGCACATGATAGCAATATTGCTGAGGCGATTAATATACTACTGATGCGAACCATTTCACTATTTTTTCTAAAGACTCTCGATCCATCTCGTCGAAATAATCAAAAGCCGTACTGTCAATATCTAAAACTCCCATGACTACATGATCTACTAGGAGCGGAAGAACAATCTCACTATTAGAATCAGCGCTGCAAGCAATATGCCCAGCAAACTGGTGTACATCATTTACAATTACCGTCTCTTTTCTGGACCAAGCAGAACCACAAACCCCTTTGCCTTTCGATATTCTTGTACACGCAACAGGACCTTGAAATGGACCGAGCCTAAGCTGCTCTTTTTCTATAATATAGAAGCCAACCCAAAGAAAATCAAAACGGCTGTAAAGCGCGGCAGAAAAATTAGCCATATTTGAAATAAGACCATCTTGCGGTAATATCAAAGCTTTAAGCTCGGCTTCAAGAGCTCTGTATTCCTCTTGCTTTGTCTCTTTATTCATAAAATGAATCAAATTGGTTTGGAACGCATACAAAAGTGAGCTTTTTCAATGGGATTCGCAAAAAGAGAAGCTACTTTCAAATTTCAGTGTAAATCATTTTAAGGGCAATAATTTTATTAAATTACCGACCGTTAGAGAAAACCAAAGGATCTGGAATTACAAGACTGAAGTAATATTATTAAACATGAAAAAAGAAATTCTCGTACTTGACATCGAGACAACCGGTTTAAACCCAAATGAAGATCTTATTCTAGAATTGGGAATTGTAAAACTAGATTTAGAATCAGGACAAATTATCGAATTGTTCAATCAGGTTTTTAAGGACCCTAAGCTTACAGCAAAGCACAGGGAATCTTGGATTTTCCAAAATGGTTTTATGACTCTAGAAGAGGTTCGAGATGCAAAGCCGCTATCTGAATACAAACAGGAAATACAAGAGATTATGGATCCATTCAAAGGGCTCATTACCGCCTGGAACAGAGAATTTGATAGCGCTTTTTTAATCAAAAATGGGTTTAATTTAGGCCCCGAAGTCCCATGCCCGATGAAAAACAGCGTTGACTATTTCAAAATCGAAGGCAAGTTTGGCTATAAATGGCCAAAAGCACAGGAAGCATGGGATATACTGTTTCCAGAGACTCCAAAAATAGAAGAACACCGCGGATTAGATGATTCTAAAATGGAAGCCGCGATCATTCATGAACTATTCAAGCGCGGAGAATACAGTCCCTTTTAAAAAGAAGTCATTCGAAAGTTTACTTCTTAAATCTTCCTTTAAAAGGTAAAAAGCGTCCAACACTTTTCTGATACCTCAGGTAATCTGGGTATTTCTTAGCAGAAATATCTTCCGAGAAATCAGAGCTCCCTTTGAATAACAACACAAGCAATAAGGCACCTGCAATCGACCAATTGATATAATGTCCAGTGGAAATGACTGAAAACAAATAGAAGACAATCCAAAGCCCCTGCTCAGCCATATAATTAGGGTGACGCATGAAGCCCCACAAACCCGTGTGTGTAAAACCTATTTTATAATAATCGTCTAAAGCTTCTCCTGAATTAATCTTGGCATATTTCTCTTCTTGGTATTTGAATTGCTGGTTATCTGCTATGTACTCCATCACCACAAGCCCCACAAAAACTATTGCAATCAAATAATCAAACCATCCCAAGGATTGGACTGACCCCATGCTCTTAACCGTTGGCAGCGTCATTAATAAGATTAATCCCATCTGATAGGCCGATATAAAAAAGAAATTAAAAGAGACCCATTTCCAATTTTGTTCAAAACCCGGTCGCGCTCTTAATATAGACCATCTATAGTCTTCATCACCCGACCAAATTCGCCAAGAATAACCACCACGTCTCCAAAAGTTATAAGTCAGTCTCAAGGCCCACAATGTGACAAGGCTCGCCATTAAAACCAATCTAGGTTCGTAATCACCATAGGAGGCAACAATCCAGGTATATGGAGCAGGAATAATACTCCATACTTTATCTACTTGGCTATAGTTATCTGTAAGCGTACTGACTAAAAAACACAACAATGCTGCTATACCATAAACCCACAATAATGTATACATCACTTCACTTTGCAATGGGTTTAAAGGCTCATCTAAATAAAATGTCAGAATCGGTACGGCAATTATGGTGAAGATTAATATGAGCGCTACTTTCCACATGTTGATTTCCTTATTTGTTTTTAATTTCTATGTTGGATCCTTCTGCAACCTGTAAAGAAAAATAAGCTTTATTATAGTCACAAACCGTTTTTAAATAGTCAAGTTGAGCGTTGACAAAGAATTCTTGTGCCTGAAAGATTTCGAATGGTTTTGCAATTCCTAACTTTTGCCTTTCCGTTGCTTGCCTAAGAGCCTTTGCTGATAAATCAATAGCTTCTTTGGCAATTTCCATTTGAAGTCGTCCGATGCGCAATTCTGTATGTGCATTTCGAATTTCTTCTCTGGCGACATCCTTGAAGGCATCAATTTCCATTTCTTTAACTCTTATATCCGCATCTATTTTTTTACGATCGCCTTTATAAAACAAACTACCTAAAGGTAAACTCCACCCTAAAGAAAATTGAAATATACTTGTAGGATACAATTGGTTCGGATCAGGGTTGGAAACAGGATCCATTGGAGAAACCTGGCCATTCACACGCCCAAAATAACCGCCATTTGCATTGATGTTTAAATCCGGAATAAACAGCCCTGTCGTATGAATTTTTCTTTCCCACACCATGGATTTGATATCCATTTTTAATGCCCACAATTCAGCACGACCATAAAAAGCAGTATCCGAATATTCTATGATTTCATCAAGCAATGGAACAAGGGTGCTATCCCCGCTTATGAGAAGTACGTCATGATTAAGCCTCAATAAATGAACAAGCTTAGATGAACTCTTGGAAAGCTCCTTTCGTGTATTGAGTGCGTTTATTTCTAAATGACTTTTATTACTTCTTGTCATGAGTATATCGGACTCATAACGCAGGCCTGCTTCCTGATGAATCTTCATTTGATTAATGATCGTATCGGAATGTGTCAATAAAAAATCATAAACCTGAAGCTCCATCTGAGTTCTAAGTAAATCATAATACGCATGTACGCTTTCTAATAAAATATGATTTCTAGCGGCAATGGATTCACGGGCAATGGAAAGTATTTTATAGGCACTTACTTTTTTTTGAAATAGACCACTCGCGATATCAATGTTGGCATTGATCCCCAGGCCCAGCAACAAATTATTTCGATTCACATCTATAAAGAAATTGCCGTTTCCATTCATGGCGACCCCCATGAGTTGGTGGGTTTGTGCTCCTGCAAATACTCCAGGAAGCCACCATTCCTTGTCTTTTATGAGTTGAGCCTCTGCCCTTAAAACTTTTGCTTCATACGTTTTGATTGTCGCATTGTTGGCGCCACATTGTTGTAAAACTTCTCCAAGTGTAATCGACAAGACCTCCTGAGCGTGGACAAAATTCATTGTGAAAACAACGAATAAATAAGAGATGAATTTTGGGTAATATAACTTCTGTTTCATTTTAATTCTTCTTAATTAATTTTTTTGAAACCTGAACGGACTGACCATTCACGAGTCTTCCCTTGCCCGCAGAAACAACCAGTGTGGAGGTATCAATCTCACTATTCAAAACTTCAAAAAAAGTAGCGTCTCGCAAACCAACTTTGACGCCCATTCTTTTGGCCTTTCCCTTCTCGACAATCCAAATACAATCTTCATTCTTAAAAGTGAATTTAGTCGTTAGTGGCAGCGAGATAATACCAGATCTACTCTTAAGCTTTATAGAGACATTGGCATACATTCCACTTATAATGTTGCTGTCCTTGTTTGGTAAATCAATTTCAATTTGCATTGTTTTGGATGCTGGGTCTAGGACCTTGGCGCTTCTCGTTACTTTTCCGAGGAAATTCGCTCCGCTTAATTCAGGGAATTCAATTTCAACCTCCGTCCCAACTTGTACCGAAAAGGCATCAGATTCGGGAACCGCCACAGTCAATCGGATAGGGTTGGTTTGTTGAATTTCAAACAGTGCTATGGGACTACTTTGCTTTAATCCACTTTGAACAAGGCTACCGATATCTACAAGTCGTTTTGTAACAAAGCCAGAAAACGGTGCCTTTATGGTAAGATAACTAATCCGGTTTTGAATCGCCTCTAGTTTCGCTTTTGACGCTATATAGTTCCCTTCAGCTTCTTCTACATCTGAGGCCATAATAAGATCTGGCGTTCTCAGATAAACACGCTGAAGTCGATCATGTGCTGATTTTGCTACATTATAATCCGACTTGAACTTGTTTTCTTCCTGAAACAATTCTGGATTTTGAATAAGCGCTAAGGTTTGGCCCTTTTGAACTTGGTCTCCAATATCAACCACAATAGAACTAACAATGCCGCTTTCCATTGCATGCACAAGAACAACCTTATTTGCATTGGCTTTCCCTATAATTTTGATATCGGCAATAAAACTTTGATACAAGGGCTGTAATACTTCTACAGTTTGAATCTTCGCTTTTTTATTTTTCGAAGTCTTTTCTTTTGCATCAGATCCACAAGAAATCAGTATCAGAGATACAAGGGTTATAATGGATAAGAAATTTAAATATTTTTTCATACTCGTTATTTATTTTTTGGCAATTAGAGAAAAGAAGACAGGTAGTAAATATAGGGTGGTAAACGTCGCCATAATGGTACCCCCAATCACAGCAATGGCAAGAGGAACATTGGACTCTGATCCAGGTTGTGTAGAAAGAGCTGTAGGCAATAAACCTAGAACAGTTGTCGATGCTGTCATCAAAACAGGTCTAAATCGATCCTTGGCTCCATCAATAATTGCTATAGATTTTTCTACGCCCTCTATCATTAGGACATTAATCCTATCGACAAGAATATTTCCGTAAGAAACAGATATACCAATCATCATAATGATACCCATCAGTGATTGAATACTCAAATAAGTATTGGTGAGCCACATTAGAAAAGCCACACCGATAAGGCCCATAGGAAATGTTAAGAGGATAATGAACGGTTTTCTGAAGGACCTAAACAATGGTGTTATAATTAAAAAGACCAGTAGAATCGCTAAGCCCAATCCTAATCCAAGTCCCTTGAATGAGTTTTTAATCAGTGCTACTTCACCATCAAATTGGATCTCGTAACCCGCAGGTATTTCTATCCCATCTAGTAAATCTTGTACTTCATCAGAAACTCGACCAACATCCTTTCCATCAATATTGGCATAAACATTAAAGGCTCGCGTTAGATTGTGGTGATTGATTTCAACCGGATTTGCGCCATCTGATATTTTTGAGAAATCTCGAAAGGGTAAAGTTCCTTTTGTTTTTTGACTTTTCACCCCGATGTTTTCAAGAGCATAAGGTTTGGCTATCTCACTTTCGGGATAGGTAACACCAACATAATAGTGATTACCATTTCTTTCATCGATCCAAAATGCCTTATCATAAGTGACAGAGGAATTCAATGCTGAAACTACATTTTTTATAGCATCAACAGGCTCCACACCTAATTCAGAAGCCTTAACACGATCGATATCAATATTTTTTGTAGGCTGATCCAGTCGTTGAAGGATTCGCACATCACGCGTTGCCGTAATCCCCTCTAATTTAATTTTAACTTTTTCAGCTAACGCTCTTAACACATTCAAATCATTACCCTTGATTTGAACATCAATTGGGGAAGGCTTTCCTTCATTTAGCGCAGCTGTTAATATTCCACCTAGATTAAAACTCACCTCGACTCCCGGGAATTTTTCATGAAATAAGACCCGAAGCTCTTTTGCATAGGCTTCTGTTGTTTTTTGATGGCCTTCCTTAAGCTGAACGCCAATAAAAGCATCTTGTGTACCAGAATTTGGCGTGTAGGCTGCAGGTAAATCATAAAAAACACCAATATTTCCGACCAATTGCTCTAAGTCTTGACCTGTAACCTCACGAATTTCTTCCTCCATTTTGGCCACAGTTTCATTCGTAGCTTGCAGTGTGGTTCCGGACTCCATGCGCACTTGTATTTCCATCTGTCCTACGTCCGTTGGAGGAAAAAGCTCGTAGCCTGCGTTTTTAAAAAACGCAAAGGATAAAAACAGAAAAAACAGCCCTGTAAGTAGAACGATGATTCGAAATCGCAAAATATATATCAAGCTCTTCGCATAACCGAGTTTTAAATATTCAATAAACCGCTGAAAAAAGCTAAGTGGATTTGATTTATTAGTAGTCGGTAAATAATTTTTGAAAAAATAGGCCGCACAAATCGGAATCAACGTAAGAGCGAAAAGATAAGAACCTACCATAGCGCCAGCAACAGTCAAAGCCAAAGGAGAGAATAAAAACTTGACGATTCCCGTTAAAAATAGCACAGGAAAAAAGACAACGATAATAACCAATGTAGACGCCAAAACAGGTTTTGCAACCTCAATTGCTGCATCTTTTGCTGCCTCAAATGAGCTTTTTCCCATTTTTAAGTGTCTGTCAATATTTTCAATAACTACAATAGAGTTATCGACGAGTAAGCCTAGAACAAGAGCCATTCCACCTAGGGTAATGCTATTTATACCTTGTCCCGTAAGGTATAATACTATAAAAGAAAACAACAAAGACAAGGGCAAACTCAATGCCACTACAAAAGCAGAACGAAAATTCCCTAAAAAAAGAATCAATACAAGAACGACCAAAACGAGTCCGCCAACCCCTGCTTTCTGAAGTCCGTTTATTGAATTCCGAACATAAGAAGATTGATCAAAAATCACATTGAGATTTACATCTTCAGGCATTCTTGCCTTCAATCCTGGAAGCGCATTTTTAACGGCTTCAACTGAAGCAATCGTATTTGCTCCGGGTCTTTTGAAAATAGGTAAATAGACTTGCTCTTTGCCATCTACTCTGGCAATATTTGTCTGAATCGCACTAGCATCCTTTGTTTGACCGATATCCTTAATATAAACAGGCTTATCATTTTTAAAAGCAATGAGAATATCATCAAAATCTTTAATGTCGACAATCATTCCTTTTGCATCTACCCCATAATTAATATCGCCAATCTTTGCTACACCCGAAGGAATCATGGTCGTATTCTTTTGAATCGCATCTGAAACCTCAGTTTGAGAGATCCCATATGCTTCCATTTTTTCTGGATCTACATAAACATAGATTCGACGAAGGGATCCTCCATAAGCCGCAGGAGCGACAATACCCGGCACACCACTCAACATCTGACGTAAATTAAGATAAGCTACATCATAAAGCTCTTTTCCGCTTTTAACATCACTACTAACCGTAAGAAGCATTAGTGGTTTTGACGATGTTGGATCGAAAGGTTGAATCATCGGAGGCAGCGTCCCTGGAGGCTGGTAATACATATCACTAACCGCATATGAGGAAGTGTTTGCCATTGCCTCAGCAGGGTCTACATCTTCGCCATAAAAATTAGTAACAATACTAACTCCCATTAAACTTTTTGACAGCTGTTTTTCGATACCAGGGGATTGACCTGTCCAACGCTCCATCCTACTTGTAATATCTTTTTCGACCACCTTCGCAGGCATGCCCGGATATAACGTAATCACCTGCATCGCTGATTTTTTAAACTGAGGTAAAATATCTACCGCCATTCTTGGAATCAAAACAAAGGCCAGAATAGCCACTATAATCGAGAAAACCAATACTATATAGGGATTCTTAAAGGCACTTTTTATCATACGATCTATAAATTATATGCTCATTTTAAAAAGATTTATTCTTACTAAAATGGAGAGAAATAAAATTGATTTTAAAGATAACAATTCAAGTTTACAAAGACTATGCGCTAACAAATACTTGAGTAGTTTCCTACGTAAATAAAATGCCTCAAAATTTCTTGGTTTTAAAAGCAACATTATAAGCAGTTAATTCGTTTAGAGGGTGTGGTTTTTAAAAAGAAAAGTAATAATAGTGTAAGATTGACATTTATCTCCAAATTCATTTTGGTGTTTTCTATGCTTTTCGGAGGGTTTTCATACCATTCTCAGGTCGTCAGCCCATTTGACATTCGTTTCCAGGCAAATCAGAAAGGAGGGATCAAAATGATTTCAAATGTTGCCATTACTTGCGATAATTCAAATGGAAATTGTGCTGTATTTCAGAACCAATTGCCGCCGAATGGCAATCACAATCAAGATGGCGGCATCACTATGGATTATGTCGATATAGATAGTGATGGATCAACATTTATGTCTTCAAGTGATAGCCTATCTCTTCCCCCTTGCAGTGAGGTTAGTTGGGCAGGGCTTTATTGGAGTGCACGAGTTCAAGAAAACACGGTAGAGTATGTCACTAGAGAACAAGTAAAGATCAAGCTCAATAACTTTTTTTACCAATCCATTATATCAGATGAGACTATTGATGTACAAAACATTCCTAGCAACCCTAGTTTTGGTATGCCTAGTTACTTTTGTTTTAAAGACATCACAAGTCTTGTCCAGGCCTCAGGTGGTAATGGTAGATTTACAGTCGCAAATGTATCATCTAGAACCGGTTCAAACAATTTATTTGGAGCATGGACCATTGTGGTGGTCTACAAAAATGAGCTGGAGTCCTTAAGAAACCTCACTGTTTTTGACGGGATGGGTTATGTCGCTGGTCAAAACAACTTAGATATTCCTATTTCGGGGTTTATAACCCCACAAACAGGCCCCGTTAGTTTTGAACTTGGGGCAACTGCTTATGAGGGTGACCGCAGTATACAAGGAGACCGTTTTCAATTCAATGGATCTGGTGGGTTTTTAGATGTACCTGACCCGCTAAGAACACCATCTGATTTTTTCAATAGTACCATTACATACGGAGGAGCTTTAACACCCTACCGAAATCCTGATTTCAATAATTTACTTGGTTTTGATAATGGTATTTTTATTCCTGATAATTCCGCATTTACGTATATTGGTAATGGCGCCACATCAGCAACAATACGTGTTGTAACTACCCAAGATGCTATATTACCACGAATCATCACTTCTGCTATTGATGTTTACCAACCTGATTTGCGCGCAAGTGTTAGTATAAATGACTTAAATGGACCTCCAGCACAACCAGGGGATATTTTAGAATATACAGTTGTCGGTAAAAACATTGGTTCTGATGTTTCTTTGGACACCTATATGGAAACCTCATTAGATATCAGAACCGTTTATGTTCCAAATTCAATTGAATACCTAAATGGACCTTTTACAGGTGCCAAAACTGACGCAGCAGGTGATGATCAGGCGGAATATGACCCTGCGGATCGGATTGTTAGAACTCGGGTAAGTACCGGCGCAGATGCCCTCAATGGAGGCGCCATGGTGAATTCGCCTTTAGGCACAGATAGTGCTGCAATCAAGTTTCAGGTTGAGGTCATTGATGATTGTATCCTTCTGCTTTGTGACACTACATTGGAAAACTTATCATTCATTTATGGAGATGGTGAAATTGGAGGGTACCCTTATGATAATGCAGGAGCTTCTGCATTTTTTGACGCCAATGGCTGTCCAACGGCTACGGATAATATTATAACCATTAACGCACCGAATTGTACTGAAATAGAAATATCTTCCAATAGCCCCTATTGCGAGGGTGATTCAATTCAATTAATAGTACCTATATCTGAATATGCACTTTATTCATGGGAAGGGCCGAATGGCTTCACCTCTACCGAGCCAAATCCAATAATTAATAATATCACAGATGCAAATGCAGGTATCTATACCTTAAGTGTCGCTTTAATCGATAGCTCATGTATTTATGATAACATTACCGATACTATACAAGTGCTTGACGCACCCGGAAGTATAGTTGATTCGATTGTGAACATTACTTGTAATGGATTTAATGATGGTTTAATCGCTATTAGCCCACAAGGAATAAGCCCTTTTAGTTTATCATGGAGTATCAACTCAAATGACACCCTTATTTCGTCATTAAGCCCGGGTGACTACAGTTTAGAATTGACGGATTCAAATGGCTGTGTCGATACTTTCACATATAATGTTTTGGAACCTACCGAGCTCGTTTCAAGCACCCTTGTCCTTACAGACTTTAATGGCTTTAATGTAAGTTGCTTTGCAGATAGTAATGGTGTTGCAGAAGTTTCTTACAGTGGAGGGACAAGTCCCTATGAGGTTTTTTGGTCCAATGGGGACAGTACGGATATTACGGATTCATTATTTGCAGGTGCTTATAATGTTTTGGTGACCGATACCAATAACTGTGAGGTAAATGCTTCGGTTACTTTGATAGAACCGACTCCGATTGTTTTGGGGACTTCTTTTGTCGCTGTATCTTGTTTTGGTGGTGATGATGGATCCATTGATCTAAGCGTTATAGGTGGTGTCCCAGGATATAGCTTTATTTGGTCCAATGGGGATACGCTTCAAGATACTGATACCTTAATTACTGGAGAATACAATGTGCTGGTTACAGACTTAAATGGCTGTACTGACACACTTACAGAAACGATCACCGAACCAACGGCTCCTTTAAGTATTTCAGAGGTTCATATTAATGTGGATTGCTTCGGCAATACGACAGGAAGTATCGATATTACAGTCGCTGGGGGCACAGCACCTTATACCTATCTATGGAATACGAGTGCAACAACAGAAGACCTTACGGACCTTCCTTTTGGAAGCTACACACTCACGGTAACAGACTCGCTGAATTGCACAGAGGTAATGCTCGTAGAGATCACCCAACCTGTAGCACCTTTAGAGGTGACACTTTTAGTAACTGATGTTTCTTGTTTTGGAGATTCTACAGGAGCTATAGATGCTGCGGTAACAGGAGGGACATTTCCTTACACTTATCTATGGAGTACAACAGATACCACTGAAGACCTTTCAGGTTTACCTTCAGCAAGCTACACGATCACGGTAACAGATACAAATGCTTGTAGTTTTGATATTACAGGGACGGTATCACAACCAAGTGATTCCTTGTTTGTTTCTCTACAGGTCACCGATGTTGATTGCTTTGGTTCTTCAACGGGTTCTATTCTAAGTTCCGTCAGCGGTGGTACGGCACCTTATACTTACCTGTGGTCGAATACGGGTACGACACCAGATATCGTTAATGTATTGATAGGTACGTATGATTTATTGGTAACTGATTCATTAGGTTGTTCACTTTTGATATTGGATTCAATTCAAGAGCCCGAAGAGATTGTTTTAACCCATTCCCAAGTTGATGTTTTGTGCTTTGGAGATTCTACGGGATCTATTGATTTGACGTTTAGTGGAGGTGTTTCTCCATTTACCTACCTATGGTCTAATGGCAGTGTGACAGAAGATCTTTCATCGATTCCGGCGGGACCGTATGATGTTGTAGTTACAGATAGTAATGGCTGTCAGAGCACACGAATCATGAGTATCTCTGAGCCCTTGAGTGCTTTAGCGCTTTCAGAAACCCATACCGATGCCCTTTGTATCGGGGGAAACCAGGGAACCATAGACCTAACTGCAGGCGGTGGAACACCAGGCTATACATTCTTATGGAACAATAATGAGATTACCGAAGACATTATAGATCTCGTTCCAGGGGTTTATATAGGTCAGGTTACGGATGACCATGGCTGTATCGACAGTATCTCGATTGAGATCTTAGACCCTAGTAACACGATGGTCTTGTCTGTTTTGGAAACTGCAGTTTCTTGTTTTGAGGGCTCCGATGGCGCATTAGACTTGACAGTTACAGGAGGTTTAGCACCGTATAGTTTTGATTGGTCTAACACTGAACTAACGGAAGACCTTTCTGGATTAATCACAGGGAATTACTTTGTGATTGTTGAAGACTCAAACTTCTGTGAGAGTTTTATCTCAGGATTTATAGACCAGCCTTTGGCTACATTATCAGCGACAGACTCGATTACGAGTGTCATCTGTCATGGAGATTCTACGGGCGCTATTCAGGTGACTACAGCGGGAGGAACTTCTCCATATACTTATGCTTGGGACAACGGCAGTGTAACGGAAGATATTGATTCGATCTTTGCTGGAAGCTATACCCTTGTGATTACAGACGAGAACTTATGCACCGATACGAACACCTATATCGTCAATGAACCCCTTGCTTTGGTTTTGGGTTCTGACCTAATAGATGCGACCTGTTTTGGTGATGCTGATGGGGCTATAGATTTGACCCCCGCAGGTGGCGTTTCGCCTTACACCTATCAGTGGTCTAATGATTCTACGACACAAGATTTAGATTCTTTGATAGCTGGAGACTATACCTTATTGCTAACCGATGAGAATTTGTGTACAGCAAGTGTTACACTTACCATTAACGAGCCTTTGGCACCAATTTCAGTAACTGCAGATTCTTCTAACATCTCATGTTTTGGTGGCAATGATGGCTTTATCGACCTCACGGTCGTGGGAGGTAACGGAAGCTACAGCTACGTTTGGAGTAATGCTGCACTTTCTGAGGACCTCACCGATCTCTTTATTGGAACCTATACCGTTGATGTGCAAGATTTCAAAGGTTGTACGACGAGTCTAAGCATGACGCTTACTCAACCAAACGCACCCCTTAGCTTGAGCGTGGAGATGACACCTGTGATCTGTTTCTCAGAAGATAATGGAACGGCAACAGTCACTGCTACAGGAGGGACGGCACCTTATACTTACTTGTGGTCCAATACTGAGGATTCCTTATTTATCGATAGCCTTATTGCTGGAGACTACTCGGTTGTGGTCACAGACTCTCTGTTGTGTATGGATACCATTACGGTTACCGTAACGGAACCAACATTATTGACTGCCCAAGCAGACTCCATAGATGTACTTTGTCATGGCGATAGTACGGGAACCGTTTCTGTGGTTGCCCAAGGAGGTGTAGAAGCCTATTCTTACCTATGGGATACGGGTACTGCAGATACAACAACAGTGGTAGATTCTTTACCTGCAGGAACCTACACAGTTATAGTAACGGATACCAACGGATGTTTCTTTGTTACGAGTACCACAATCAATGAACCGCTTGCGCCTTTATCTTCTGTGTTGGATGTGACAAACAACATTTGCTTTGGAGAATCGCTAGGGAGTATAGACGCTATAATTAGTGGAGGAACGGTTCCTTATTCGTATTTATGGTCTAACGATTCCATTACAGCATACATCGACAGCCTTGCAGTGGGGCCCTATACTGCTAACGGTTACCGATTCACCAATGCCTGTGTATCTGATCGTAGATACCGTGATTGTATCACCAACGCTCTTGGTCGTTCAAGACACCGTTTCCAATGTAAACTGCTTTGGTGGCAGTGATGGATGGATTGACCTTACGGTCAGTGAAGCCACCGCGCCTTACCAATACTTGTGGAGTAACCTAGATACGCTTCAGGATATCGATAGCCTTATTGCAGGAACTTATGATGTTGTGATTACCGACAGTAATAGCTGTGTGACCCTTTATGCCGTGACAGTAACAGAGCCAGATGCGCCTTTGTTTTTGAGTATGGACTCTATTAATGTGGCTTGTTTTGGAGATACGACAGGATCAATTGACTTAAGTGCTGCAGATGGGACACCTGGATATGCGTACTTATGGAATACCGGAGATACGATTCAGGATTTAGACTCCTTGGTTACGGGAACCTATCAGGTGGTTGTAACGGACACCAATCAGTGTGTGGATTCCTTGAGCGTATTTATTGACCAACCCTTGGCGCCCAATCGCCTTGAGTGCCACGCAGGTAGACATTCTTTGCTTTGGAGACGCGACGGGCGCAGTTGATTTGACCGTGAGTGGAGGGACCCCGAGCAGTCGACAGGATATGTGTTACGATTGGAACAGTGGCGCTTTCATGCTACAGAGGACTTGGTCAGACATCCCCTTCGGCCCTTATGCGGTAGTTGGTGAGCAGATTCGCTGCTTTGCTCCGATACCCTCTCGGTGTGTGCTGACCCAGCCTGCGGCGCCCACTTGATATAGACTTTCACAATTCTTGATGTGTCCTGCTTCGGGGATTCTACAGGGGATGTCCTGAGCGGAGATCAGTGGCGGAACAGCTGCCTTACCAATGGAATTGGGATTTCCCGATTGCAGACACGACGCTCGTTTATAGATTCATTGCCCATTAACGGGAGACTATGTCTTGAATGTCATCGATTCCAACAACTGTGTATATCACAGAAACGGCAACGGTAACCCAACCCGAGGCGCCACTGACGGTGACCTATGACGAGAGTGATGCCTTCGTGCTTTGAATACAGTAACGGCGAGTTGACCCTCATTCCCGTTGGCGGAACAGCACCTTATACTTATTTATGGAATACCGGCGATACTACCATTGGTATTGATTCTTTGGAGACAGGAAACTTTAGTGCTGAAATACTCGATACCTTAGGTTGCTTTACTTCAATAGAGATTTTTCTTGATGAGCCTCCTGAACTTCAGATTTCATTAGATGTGGATGTCTTATCAGGATGTAGTCCTTTGGTGGTTCAGTTCACCAATACCTCCAATGCTACGGCGGACTGTGAGTGGGATTTTGGAAATGGAAACACCTTCAATGGTTGTGAAAACGTATTCAATAGCTATGAAACAGGAGGGCTTTATTCGGTTTCTTTGACTGCTTACGATGACAATGGCTGCTTCAACGATGTGACCTATAATGACTTTATTACGGTGTACCAAACTCCAACAGCAGCAATGAATATCGATCCGGTTTATCTGTTCCCAGATGTGCCGACAACAAATATTAGCAATGAATCTGATGGTGGTGATACCTATGTGTGGAATATGGGAGAGTCTGAACAGGATTTTCTAGGGTTTGAGCCTGGTGTTTATACCTATAGCCCAAATATCGTGGATACCTTCTATGTTAACCTCCTTGCTCTTACAGATGAAGGATGCAACGACACCACACAAGGAATGGTCATCTTTTTAAATGACCCTTTCTTGTATGCGCCAAACACATTCACGCCTGATGGAAACAATGTAAATGATCTATGGATCCCTGTTTACTCAAGCCCTCAATATGTGAAGCGATATAATTTAGACATCTATAATCGTTGGGGAGAGCGTGTGTTCGAGACCACAGATATCAGTCAGGGTTGGGATGCGACACATAATGGAGGGCAGCTTTGTCAGGATGGCATCTATACCTGGAAAATTAACTTCAGATGGTATGACCAAAGAACCTTCCAACTGACAGGGCATATCACACTTATCAAATAAGCAATGTTCCTATAACTCACAAAAAAAGGGCTTCACAAGGGAAAATTAAAGAGTTGTGTTCAGTCCTAGGTTGTAAAACATAAATGATTACTCTACAGTCTAAGCATTACTGATTAACTTTATTCAAAGTATTTCCAATGAAAAACACATTCTATATACTAGGCATTGCAGCATTACTATTTTCTTGTAGCACTGAAGACGAGGACGAGGCTAACGCTCCTGACAACGAACCCAATGAGATAGGCCATGAAGATATGATCTTGGGGATGGAGCAAGACCCGAAGGAATTACTTAAGGAAGCTTATCAACAGTTTAAAGAAGGCAATGATGAAGCATCTATAAATTTGGCCAATAAGGTTTTGGAATATGGCCGTGCCGTTAATGACGATACGCTTGTAGGAGGTGCATTATCTTCATTATGTAGAAACGCTCAAAGAACTTTCGATACAACCAGACTAGCGGAACTTAGTATTAAATTGGCTCAGCTTTCTGAAAGCTCTGGTGACCAAAAATGGATGATGAAACGAGCACATATGAATGCTGAGATGTGGCGATTGATTGGAAACATGGAAAAAGCAGAAGCATACTACATTGAAAGTATGACCATCAGTGAATCTATAGGAGCCATGGGTATGTTTACCATCGATCATTTTAATAAGTCATTTGTTTCTACCGCAACTGGCGATTTTGTAGAAGCTCGAAGATTGATTACAAAATATTATGCACTAAGACAAAAAGCGGATTCCACATCCGAAGATGCTTATGGTTTAATTGCTTTGGCTTATTTATTAGAGCAAGAAGGGGATCTTGAAGGAGCACTTGAAGTTGCTAGGGTTACAAGAAGACTATTCGAAGAGCAAAATATATTTCCTGAGCCACCTGATGAAAAGCCTTTGATTAGTGTGGAAATCAACATGCTTCATAAGCTTGAGCCAGAAAAGATAAAGACAATAGAAAATGAATCTTTGAATCAATCGGTTAATGACTTGTTAAATAGGTACTTGAAATGATTTAAAATTGAAATTAAAAAAACATTTTGCAACAAGAACTAAAAAACACAAAACCTAATCTACCAAACCGATTTTACTATTTTAACTCAAACGATTATACGGTATCGCGCCCAAATAGAAGTATGAGACCGGCAAAGAAGACGCTAATAAATATATAGACAGCACCGCCAAAACTACATTCCCAAAAGTGTTAAATTTCGGAACTAGAATCAAGGTGAAAAACCTCGATTTATAATAAAATCTTTTACTTACTTTTAAAGTACTATGAAAAGCACTGCTTACTTTTTTATCTCTATGACAGCAATTGTCATCACTCTTATCTATGGTAAAAACCTATTGATCCCTTTTGTGTTTGCCTTATTACTTTGGTTCATTGTCCGTAAGATTAGACAAGGTTTGGATAAAGTAAAATTTATCGCTGAATATTTCCCCCTATGGATAAAAAGCTTAATCCCATCCTTGTTACTTATCACGATTTTGGCTTTTATATCGAAAATATTAATGACAAATATTAACGAATTAGCAAAATCACATCTATTATATGAAGGAAACATAGAACATATGATTGCCCAATTCAATGAGCGCTTTCAGATCAATTTAGTCGATTATTTAAAAAGCCAAACCGGTACTTTCGATTTTGGAATGGTCTTAAAGCAAATCTTTAAGTCATTATCGGATTTACTAAGTAATACATTCATCATCATTATTTATGCGCTTTTCATTTTTTTAGAGGAGGCGAATTTTCAACAAAAACTCAAATCTGTATTTAACAATAAAGCTCAATTTGAAAAAATAAATGATGTACTCGAAAAAATTGAAAAATCTGTAACAAGTTATATTGGGTTAAAAACTTTGGTGAGCTTTATAACAGGGCTAGGGAGCTATATAGCCTTGCTATTTATAGGAATTGATGCTCCTGTTTTTTGGGCTTTTCTGATCTTTTTATTGAACTACATCCCTACCATCGGTTCCTTAATTGGAACACTCTTCCCGGCATTCTTTTGTCTTTTACAATTTGGAGATTTGTCAAGTTTTTTAATGGTTTTAGGAGTCGTAGGCACCCTTCAGGTTATTGTAGGAAACTTGTTAGAACCTAAGCTTATGGGAAACACACTGAACATAAGTTCATTTGTCGCCATTTTTGCCTTGTCTTTCTGGGGAACTCTTTGGGGAATAACAGGAATGCTTTTAAGTGTTCCAATA
>CAJJBU010000003.1 GCA_905182495.1 Flavobacteriales bacterium UBA952 | reverse complement strand
TGTGTCGCCACTGAAGGCATGTTGTTGCTAAACTTATACCATTCTGCCCCTCCGTTCAACGTGATATAAAGGCCCAATTCTGTTCCTAGAAATAGCAGGTCAGGGTTGACGTAGTCCACTTGTATGTTTCGTACGACACCCTCGATTCCCGGAGAAATGATACTTGTCCATGTCTGTCCGTAATCCGCAGTTTTATAAGCGTAAGGAGTCTTGTCATTGGCTGTATGTCCATCGAAAACAGCATATGCAGTCGCTTTATCTAGCGTGCTTAATTCAATATGATAGCACCACGTGTTTAAAGGGAGGTTTGGAATATTAGCCGCAGTATTGACCCATGATTTACCTCCATCACGAGTAACTTGAACGTTTCCATCATCCGTACCCACCCAAATTACGTTTGCGTCTAATTCAGACTCCGCAATCGTAAATATCGTCGTATGGTTTTCTGCACCAGAATTATCCATAGAAAGGCCTCCAGAATTTCCTTGGTCTTGTTTGCTCGGATCATTGGTGGTGAGATCAGGGGAGATGATTTGCCAAGATTCTCCCATGTTCTCTGACCTGTGCAAGTATTGACTCCCCATATAAATCCTATCGGGTTTCGTTGTGCTCAAAGCCATTGGGGCATTCCAATTGAACCTCAATTTATCGTGCCCATCTTTGGGAAGCGGTTGTATTGTTTTCACCAATCTATTTTCATTATCAATCCGCCAAACATTTTCAGCGCCCTGCATCTCAGAATAAACGATGTTTTTAGTGCTGTGTTTGAGGACCCTAAAACCATCTCCTGCACCTAAGGATTTCCAATCCCGTGCCTGAATACCTCCCGGTGATGATGAAGGTCCATACCATGAGCCATTGTCCTGAAGGCCTCCATAAATATTGTATGGGGACTCATTATCAACACTGATCTGATAAAATTGGGACAAGGGTAAATTCTCAACAATTTCACAAGTTATACCCCCGTTCCAGCTGCGATAGACCCCACCATCTGTTCCGAAGTACATGATGTCAGAATGAATATTTGAAAATACAATATCGTGTATATCACTGTGCATGTTTCCGAGACCCTTAAAGGTTTTACCTCCGTCTCTAGAAATAGAACCCTGTAGTCCCGCTTTACAGATCACATTTTCATTCCTAGGATCAACAACTATTCTTGAAAAGTAAAAGGGACGGACTGTGATTTCAAAGTCGTTGTTCATTTGTGCCCAAGTTTCTCCAAGATCATCACTTCTGTACAACCCCTTGTCTTTTTTGTTTTCGGCTTCAATAACTGTATAAAGTACATCTGGGTTGCTTTGTGCCATTGCAATTCCCATTCGCCCCAATTTACCTTCAGGTAAGCCTTTATGAATTTTATTCCACGACTTCCCCCCATCAATGGATTTATATAAGGCACTATTTTCACCACCAGAATCAAATGACCAAGCTGTGCGTCTAAACTCCCACATGGAAGCATAAAGTACAGCGGGGTTTCTGGGGTCAATAAGCAAGTCTGAGCACCCCGTTTTAGCATTCACATACAAAACCCTGCTCCAGGTTTCGCCGCCATCTGAAGACTTAAAAACCCCTCTTTCTTCATTGTCGCCCCACAAGGCACCTAGCGCAGCCACATAAATCTCTTGAGAGTTCAAAGGGTTTATAACAATTGCAGCAATTCTTTCGGAGTTTACAAGTTATAGCTTTTCAATGTCAAAATCCGTCTTTTCACTCTTCTTAACAAAAAAGGGGGGCGCTACTATTGACGGGTTAACCATTTATACAATTTGTGCCTTTCGCCCAATCAACATCTATTAATACTCCTCTACAAAATATACTTCCTTTTTAGCTAGGTGGTTACGATGCTAAATTAAGGCATAAAAAAAGGGCGCCGAAGCGCCCTAATATTTTATAGTATTGTAATTATCTGATTACAACATTTGAGTTTGAAGTCAAACCATTTGCAATAACAGAAACAACATAAGTCCCTTTAGCAAAACCTTCCGTAGAAATAGAAACTACTTGAGTTCCATTGGAAACAGAAGCAACTTGCGTTACTAAAACTCTTCCTTGAAGGTCCATAATCGAAACCAAAGTCTCGTTAATTGAGTTTTCAAAAGAAATATTTACAATATCAGAAGCTGGGTTAGGATAAACCTCAATATTCTGAGCTGTCATTTCATCAAGAGATGCAGTAAGGTTTTTAATCAATCCAGCATCAGATGCTTCATAATTAACTGCTGATTCAGATAGTATAACGGTACCATTATTGTCTTTTACAGACCAGTTACCACCATTTCCTTCTTGAAGACCATCACCATAGTAATCATAAATAGTGAACGTATAACAATCTACAGCTGTCAAAGTAACAGGCCAGCTATAAGCGGTTGCATTTTCAAGAGGAGATGTTGGGTCTGCAGGAGGAGGGAATTGACCTGTTCCGTAGTTTCCTTGAACATTTTCATTTCCTTCAGACCAAACAATATCACCATTTGAATTTGTGATTTCCATCCAAACCTCATCTGCATAAGTATCTGTTAAGACCTCAACAGTAATGGTCGCTGACGTTTCCTGAGCAGTATTAATTGTCGCTGAGACTGTATTGTCTGCTGCGTTGTCATCTGAGGATAACTCAATTGAATATGTAGTCGTGTTTGTTGGTGTAACTGTACCAATAAGAACATTTTCAAGTTCATAAGTAGCAAGGTCACCTGTCCAGTTGTAAGAAAGAACTGTCGTTGCTCCATCCATAACATTGATTGTGCTTGACGTTAATGCACCTGAACCCATGTTTTGTAAGTCTACACTCATTGCGACAGGGTTTCCACATGTAACAATTTCTCCAGTATATCCTAAAAGAGCACCATTTGTCGTTCCACTAGCAGATAGACAGTTTCCGATACCCGCGTAGTGTGCGTTTGCACTAATTTGACCCGACTCTGTTATAATTCTATTTGGGCATATTGTATAAAGAATTGGCCAGTAAGGCAATTGATACAATTGTGCAATATTGTCATCATTAGACATTGGAAAGTCTACCGCTGTACCATTTGGTACAAGCCAATTACCAAGGCTGCTGTTTTCAAGCTCGCTTAAAGCTGTTCCGGCATCTCCTTCAAACCAAAGAACGACAACGTCGTCTGTTGTATTCGCAGACACTCCTGGCTCTCCTAAAGGACCATGATTTGCCCAAAGCTCTTCAAGTGCACCACCTATGTGGTAATTCCAACATGGTCCACACCAAGTCGCACTGATATCCATAACAACAGAATAACCTGCATCTAGATAGTCGTACAAATTGTGGGTGTTCCCATTAACGTCAACCGTTGTGAAATCTGGGGCAATACTTCCGTCTGGAAGCTGCGCAATTGATTGACTCGCAAAAAGCGATGAACAAAGAATTGCTGAAAGTAAAATTTTTTTCATGTAATTGATTTTTTTTAAGTGTGATAAATTTAACACTTATAAATCAAATAACGAAATATATAAAAGGGTAAAATAAATTAAAGGAGGAATATGGCTTGAGTCTATTAAATACTAAGTGTTTGAACTAGCGGGCAACTTTATAACAGTTACAAGCCGTTGTCTCTAATAAAAAATCTATTTCAATTTATCCTTTAAGAAAAAGTCGATAGCACCGACCATAGAAGGAGCTTTTGGATGTGGCGCCCTAATGTTTGGCTCTAATCCGTTTTTAATCGCTGCTGTTGCCGTAGTTGCACCAAAAGCCGCTATTAATGTTTTGTTTTGTTTAAACTCAGGAAAGTTTTTAAATAATGATTCTATTCCTCCTGGGCTAAAAAACACCAACACATCATAGAATACATCTTCTAAATCAGATAAGTCTGCCGCTACTGTTCGATACAAAACAGCTTTGGTGTACTTCACATTGTGCTCGTCTAAGGTATTTGGAATTACGTCACGAAGAATATCTGTACAAGGCAGTAATATTTTTTCAGATTTATGCTTCTTCAAAATATCCATCATGTCATGAATCCTTTGCTTACCAAAAAATATTTTTCTCTTTCTGTAGGCGACATACTTTTGTAAATAAAGTGCAACCGTTTCAGAAATGCAGAAATATTTCAAACTGTCAGGCACTTCGTGCCTGGTTTCTCTAGCTATTCTAAAAAAATGATCTGCCGCAGTTTTAGAGGTGAGTAAGACACCTGAATAATCTGCTAAATTGATACGCTGACCTCTAAATTCACTCGCGTTTACACCCTCTACTTTTATAAAAGGTCTAAAGTCAATTTTTAAGTCGTGCTTTTCAGCCAGATCGTAATACGGAGAGTTTTCGTTTTCTGGTTCGGGTTGGGAGACAAGGATTGTTTTAATGGCCAAAATTGTTTATTTAATCAATGCTAAAGAATCATATTTTACCAACAAAATAATACCCTAATAAAACAACGGGCAGTATTTCGAGGGTGCAAAGATACAAAATTATATATAACCAACTGAAGTTATTTGATTTAGCATAGAAAATCCCTTTAATCCCCTTTGATATAGGGAGAGACAAAAGTGCTGCGAACACGATATATTGAATCTCCTCTTTGTATGCATCATTTAATAAAACGAGCAAAGCAAGAGCCAGTAATAAAAGCCCCGTGAAGTTATAAACCTGCTGCGTAAACATTCCTATACTTTTTCCAAAAGACTTGTCTCCAAATAAAAGTGAGGCAATCCGATAGCTAATGAGACCAAAAGTTAAATACCCCATCGTCACAAAGAATGTTATTTGCATAAAAGAGTCTGTCTCTATTCCTCTCTCAAGAATCGCGACAATGCATATATTCAACGTAATGAAAAGATTCAAGACGAGCATGGCATTTGCAAATGGGGATATCTTCTCAGAATAATTCAACGTTGAATCGTAAGTTTTAAAAGAAAAATAATTCTTGTAGACTAACGCAAATAAATTCGGGCAGCTCAATCTTGATAACGCAACAAATCCAAAACAAACCAAAACCAAAGCCAATAGCATGTTCTTTACTACAATTTCTCGTGGAAAAAGCTCAAGAACAAAATAGACTTGGGATATTGCGTTCATCTTCGTAATCAAAATTAAATAGAAAATAAGAACATCCCCTCAGATAATTATTAATTTTGCACAGTCTTTTAAAACCACAAGTTATGAAAACAGACCAATACACACACCCAGATTATTATGCGATGGACGATCTCTATTCGGATGAACATAAATTAGTTCGTGATGCCGCCAGAGCATGGGTTAAAAAAGAGGTTTCCCCGATTATAGATGATTGTTACGAAAAAGCAATTTTTCCTAAACACTTAATACCGGGTCTCGGAGAGATTGGCGCATTTGGTCCATACATCCCTGAGGAATATGGGGGGCCTGGTTTAGATCAAATCTCCTATGGAATCATAATGCAAGAATTGGAGAGATGTGACTCTGGCCTTCGTTCAACTGCGTCAGTTCAATCGTCCTTGGTTATGTATCCTATTTGGAAATATGGCAGCGAAGAACACCGAACAAAGTTTTTACCCAAGTTGGCTTCTGGTGAGTTTGTAGGTTGCTTCGGTCTTACGGAACCAGATTTTGGTTCGAACCCTGGAGGCATGCTCACCAATTACAAAGAAGATGGCGATCACGTTATACTAAACGGTGCCAAAATGTGGATTTCAAACGCCCCTTTTGCCGATATTGCTGTCGTTTGGGCGAAAAACGAAGAAGGTCGTATTCACGGTATCATTGTGGAGAGAGGTATGGAAGGCTTTTCTACACCTGAAATGCATGGTAAGCTCTCATTAAGGGCCTCATCGACAGGTGAACTTATCTTTGACAACGTTCGCGTTCCTAAATCAAATATTCTTCCGGGAAAATCGGGATTAGGTGCACCGCTGGGCTGTTTAGATTCAGCGAGATATGGTATTGCCTGGGGTGCTCTTGGAGCGGCTATGGACTGTTATGATCAAGCCTTAAGATATTCTAAAGAAAGAATTCAATTTGACGTGCCTATTGGTAGTTTTCAGCTAATTCAAAAAAAGCTTGCTGAAATGATTACTGAAATAACAAAAGCACAACTCCTCACCTTTCGTCTAGGGCAGCTTAGAAATGACGGGAAGGCAACGACTGGTCAAATCTCCATGGCTAAAAGGAACAACGTTGAAATCGCCTTAAACATAGCTCGTGAGGCACGACAAATACATGGAGGTATGGGTATTACTAGCGAATATTCTATGATGAGACACATGGCGAACTTAGAGTCCGTTGTTACCTATGAAGGCACGCATGATATTCATTTGCTGATTACGGGAATGGACGTAACCGGCATCCCTGCTTTTGCCAGAGACCTGCCTAAATAGATTAAAAATCATCTTCTGTTTGAAGCTCTTCGCCTCGCAGTCTTCGAACACGTTTTCTCGCCTCATGGGAGTATAAGCTCCCTGGATGAGAAAGTAGTAATTGTTTATAACGCTCCAATGCGTTATCTGGATCATTTAGTTTCGCCTCAACAAGCTCTGCTGCCTTAAACATCGCATTGTCGGATAAAATATCCGTCGCATGAAACTTAATGATGTCATCATAATAGCCGATCGATTCAATCCACTCTCCTTTAAGCGACATGGCATGAGCCCTTTTGTAGAGAATCTCATCTGCTAAAGAATGAAATGGGTAGTTAATCTGGATGCTGTCAAATAAAGAAAATGCTTCCGTAAACTGTAATTGCTCAATATATAAGTCTGCTTTAGAAAACCACGCCATCGCAATATAGTTGGAGTCCAGTCCATAGTTGTCTGTAATCATTATAGATAAATCCAGGGCGTCATTCGATAATAATTTTGATGTAGATTGCTTCAAGACATCAAGTTGTGATTGCGCAAATTCAAACTCTCCCTCGTAGTAAAAGATTCGGGCATTTTTAAACTTTGCACGGTTGCCAATTATTTCAAAATTGAAATCTTCACTAATTTGCATGTACAACAAGGCGGCATCCCAGACATTTCCTTTTAACAATTCAATATCTGCCCTTAGCATTTTAACCTCAGCCCTCATGACATCAGTGAGCGCTCTGGAGTTATATGTTTTTATAAGATGTTCCAACGCTTTGTCTTTTTGATTCGCATAATAGGCTAAAATTTCCGCGTATTCCATTAAAACAGATAATGTACGTGAGGTAATAGGCCCAATGGTTTCAAGAGCCAATTCGTAATTCACTAAAACACTACTTAGCTCGTTTTCAGTATATCTTTTAAGCTCGGTGATTTGAATATAGCCAACGTGTAAAATGCCTTTTAGACACATGAATTTTAGATCTGGATTCGTTGTCATGTCTTTAGACTCTTGAAAAGCCTTAAGGGCTGTAGAATAGTCTTTGTTCTCAGAGCATATTTTCGCAAACGAATACAACCGCATCCCGTTTGCTTTGGACCGTATGTCCACAGACACAACCTGATTATAGACCCCCGCAAAGTTATCGACCTGCATATACAGCCAGATTAAAAGCTCCGAGAAAACGACACTCGCGTTCACTTCTTGAGCGCGGCCGAAAAGCTCTTTTTTTAACAAAATAAATTCTGGTGTTTGCTCTTTTGACAAGTCAAGCCTCGTTAGTAGGGCTTTTTTCACGGCCTTGTCATAATAATCATGTTTTTCCAAAAGTTCCATGTATGTCGTGACCATTTCTTCTTTTTTATTCATCTGGGCATATAAATCTGCTTCTTGAAAGTGAAAAGGATAACTTTTGAATTGTTTCTTAGACGTTTCTAGCGCGCGCTTAGCAAAGTCAATTTTTGATAATGCCAAAAAAGAATTAAACAAAGCGATTCCTGAAGATGGATTGGTAATGTGCTCCGAAAGAAGAGTTTCATATATCTTTTTTGCTTTAGAGCCCGTTTCTTGTTGCTCATAAAAAGCGGCCCATTGAAACTGGAGCGCCAAGTTACTCGGGTCCTTAGACACGGCCTTCTTTAATAATTTTTCCGCCTGTTTCTCCTCCCCCGTCTCGGTTAAGCATTCCAATAAACGATTAAGGTAAACTTGGTTTGGCGAGGTGTTATAAATAAGTTGGTAGTATCCTTTCGCTTTTTCAAATTCACCCTGTGAATAATAGTGGTCTGCCAGCTTAATGTCCGTATCCGTTTGAGCCCAAGAAAGCTGAAAAATAAAAATAAAAATAAAAATTAGCAGCCGAATCATTGCGCTTCGATGAGTTGGTTCACAAATAAAGATAGGTCAACATGAAGTGAATCATAGATGCCAAAAGATTCCTTTTTAAGACCTTGGTATTCGTTCAATAGCACAAAAATTTGTTCGTTTTTTGTACGCTCTAATTTGATGTAATTATCATACTGGTCTCTCTGCCCATAACCATTTGTAACATCTGAAAGCAAGACCTTAAGCTGCTCGTTTTCCTCCTCAAAAGAATGCTTTAGCATGATCCCAGTACGACTTAATGCATCTAGCATACGTCGCATTCTTTTATAGCTATCGATTTTTCTGCCCATAGCAAGATCGATCGTATCAGAGTGGTAGTGCTTTTTTATAGATTGCTCGAGATCGCTTGTGTTCGTCTTCATGTCAAAAAGCGTATCTATAAATTCATTTTGAAATTTTATTTGGTATGCTGATAATTCGCCTTGTAGTTCCTTGATTTTGGCTTGCTGCGTTTCTTTTTGCAGGTCGGAGCAGGATAGTAAAAATAAGAAGGTGAAAAACAGAACTTTCTTCATGAGTTATTACTTATCCTTTTTTAGTGATGGTGTCAAAGCCTGTATACCTTCTTAATGGCTCAGGAATGTTAATTCCAGAAGGTCCTTGGTTGTTCTCCAATAGGGCCGCCATGATTCTGGGTAGCGCCAATGCGGAACCATTAAGCGTGTGACATAGACGTGATTTTTTGTTTTCGTCTTTAAACCTTAATTTTAATCGGTTGGACTGAAAGGTGTCAAAACGAGAAACAGAACTGACTTCTAGCCATTTTTCTTGGGCTGCAGAATATACTTCAAAATCATAAGTAATCGCTGCGGCAAACCCTGTATCTCCACCACAGAGTCTTAAGACCCTATACTGCAGTCCTAGTTTTTGTAAAAGCGACTTGATGTGGTCAATCATTTCTTGTAAGGCCTTCTCTGCATTTTCAGGAGTTTCAATACGTACAATTTCAATTTTTTCAAACTGATGGAGTCTGTTTAGACCCCGTACGTCTTTCCCATAAGAACCGGCTTCCCTTCGAAAACATGGTGTATGGCCCGTTAATTTGATTGAAAAATTAGGGTCTGGCAGAATCACATCTCGATAAATATTAGTTAGCGGGACCTCTGCCGTAGGAATTAAATAAAGGTCGTCCGCGGCTATATAATACATTTGACCCTCTTTATCAGGAAGCTGTCCTGTGCCTTTTCCACTATTTTCATTTACCATAAGGGGAGAGATAAACTCTTCATAGCCAGCGTCAACAGCTTCGTCTAAAAAAAACGAAACTAATGCTCGCTGAAGTTTAGCTCCCTGCCCTCTATAAAAAGGGAATCCCGCACCCGTAACCTTAACGCCTAACTCAAAATCAATCAATGTATATTCTTTGGCCAAGTCCCAATGAGGTACTGAAGCCTGCTCCAAAGAAGGGCTTGTTCCAAACTCCTCAAGAATCTCATTTGCCGTTTCATCCTTTCCCGCAGGGACCTCTTGTGTGCACACATTAGGAAGGGTAAATAAAATAGTCTGAATCTTTTTCTCTAATCCGTCCTCTTCAATCTTTAGTTCTTGTAGAGTTGCTTTTAAAGCACCCGTTTTTGATTTAAGAAGCTTTGCTTCTTCCTGCTTACCTGAACTAAACAAAATCCCGATTTGTTTTGATATAGAATTTAATTCTGTTTCAACATCTTGAAGCTGCGTTTTTTTTAGACGCCAATCGTGGTCTAATTTAATAATCTGCTCAACCTCTTGTGTCGCATCAATGTTTCTCTTGCTCAAGCCCAAAAGGACCTCTTCTTTTTTTTCTTTGATACGCTGAATTTCAATCATAATCAGGATTTGTTTCAGACAAAATTAATCAAATGACTATATAATAAAGTGTAATCCAATAGATAAAGCACAACGGTCTAGTTTTTGACGTGTTAAAAATGGTTAACTTTTCTTTTTCCATGCCCTGATTTTATTTAGTTTCGTTGCATACCATGAAGACCCAACAGATCAATTTAGCCGTTATCCTTCTTGCTGCTTCGATGTTAAGCCTTCTCGTCGTGCAGTCATACCAACTATATAGCACCTACGATCAAAATGGGGATAAACTGGATGCTGAGATCATCTCCTTTCAAAATAAAATAGCCTTCAAGCATGAAAAAGCAGAAGACTATAGGCGCTACATGAAGATCATTAATAAAGATTTTAGTCTACAATACCAAGATATTTTAAAGTCTGAGTTTCAATCCTTAACAGCGTCAAAAGAATCTGTCAGCGTAAGTGATACTAGTATTTTTAATAATGGTAAACGTGAAAAATATTTGGTGATCCGTGGCAAAGCATATGATTCATTAACCGGCCTCAGCACAGAGCAAAAAGTTTTAGCAAAAAACTATCAGGAAATTCAGGATGTTTTTAATAAAGCGCCAGGCATGTTAAAGGGAAGTGATTCGAGTAGTCTCTCTCTTCAATTGAATCAACAAGCCGTTCAGCAAATTTTTAAAAAAGCAAAATATATTAATGAAATGATGCTCGAAGCATTTAAAGACAATGTCTTAAAAAGCCCCCAGCAAAGAATTGATGTCGTTTTTTTAGACTCCATTATCTCATATGAGCTCAAAAAAGAAAGGCTTCCTAAAGGATATACTTTTTGTGTTTTTAATAGTGACGGAGTCGCTATTCGATTTGAAAAGCCTACCAATCGGTATGGTGTAAGAGGGTCTATGAAAGACATTGTAAAAGCAAGGCTTTTCCCCGAGAATCCAGTCAGTGAGTCCTTGTTCCTTCAAATCTATTTCCCAAATCAATCGCGCTTTTTAATTAAAGAAATGCGTCTTTCAATTGTAGGGTCGGTTCTTGTGGTTTGCATTGTCCTGGCCGCACTCGTTTTTATGATTAAAACAATCGTGGAACAAAAAAAGCTGTCAGAAATAAAGGCGGGTCTTGTTTCTAACATGACTCATGAGTTTAAAACCCCGATATCGACCATCGCGCTCGCTTGTCAGGCTTTAAAGGACCCCGACATATTAGATCAAAAGCACCTTCCTTTAATAGACCCATACCTAAAGATGATCGAGCAAGAAAATAAAAGATTAGAAACGCTAGTAGAAAACATCTTACAAAACTCGATTCTTGAACGAAAAGATTTGATTTGGGAAGGTGGACCCGTTGAACTTGTCGAGCTTGCCTCCACCGTTATTAATAATGCGAAATTCAGAGTTGATTCTGACAAATGTGAAATTAAATTCACTGCATCAAACGTAGAAACCCTTGTTAATGCAAAGGAATCCCATCTTAGAAGCCTTCTTTCGAATTTATTAGAAAACGCCATAAAATACAGTCCTGAACCAGCGAAAATTAACATCACAATAAAACAAAAGGCGGATAGTGTCGTTTTACTGGTTTCCGATAAAGGAATCGGTATTAAAAAAGAGTATTTAACGAAAATATTTGATAAATTATATCGCGTCCCTACTGGTGATGTTCACGATGTGAAAGGGTTTGGCTTAGGCCTGAACTATGTACAAAAAGTCTGTGATGGATATGGCTGGAGCCTTAAAGTCGATAGCACATATGGAAAGGGCACAACATTTGAGATAACAATTAGTAAATGAAGGATTCAAAAATAAATATTCTACTTGCCGAAGATGATGAAAATCTTGGAAAACTTCTTTGGACTTATCTTAAAAACAAAGGCTTTGTTGTTGAGCTTGCCAGAAACGGTAGGCAGGCATATGAGCTTTTCAATGACCCTAAAAACAGCTTTGATTTTATGGTTCTAGATGTCATGATGCCTGAAATGGATGGTTTTACCTTGGCAAAAGAGGTGAGAGAGCTTGACAAAGCTATTCCTATTCTATTTCTTACCGCAAAGGCAATGAGCGAGGATAAGCTAAAGGGCTTTGAGCTGGGTGCAGATGATTACCTAACAAAACCTTTCTCCATGGAGGAACTTCTGGCAAGGATGAATGCTATTCTTAATCGGACGAATGCAAAGAAGAAAGACATTGGGCAAAAAATAACGGTCGGTTCTATACCTTATGAACCCGAGCTGAGGGTTCTGCATTTGGTGGATGGTGAGAAAAAACTTACGACTAAGGAAAATTTATTGTTACGTTTACTCGTTAAAAATCAAAATGAGCTACTTGATCGACAGGCGGCATTGAGGGCGGTTTGGGGAGATGACAACTATTTTAATGGCAGAAGCATGGATGTCTACATTGCCAAATTGCGTAAATTACTCAAGGACGACCCTAATATTGAAATTATGAATGTTCATGGTATTGGTTTTAAGTTGCTTGTAAAGCAATAATATGCAAAGAATCTTTTTTTCGAATTTACTGCTCATGGTTCTTTTGAATCTGCTTGTAAAGCCGATTGCATTATTTGGTATTGATGCCACCGTTCAAAACAGAGTTGGGCCCGAAAACTATGGCTTGTACTTTTCTCTATTGAATTTATCGGTTTTATTTAACACCCTGCTTGATCTTGGTATTAATAACTTCACGACAAAAAACCTAGCGCAAGACCCTGAAAAAATAAAAAAGTACTTTGGGCGGGTATTTACCTTTCGCTTACTTTTATTTTCTTTTTATTCGATTTTCACCTTCTCTCTCGCGGTGTTTCTTGGCTACTCAGGAAAGCCGTTATACCTGCTTGGTTTTCTAATACTAAATCAGTTTTTAGTCCTCAGTATCGCTTATCTGAGAAGTCATTTTGCAGGTTTTCATTTCTTTAAAACTGATGCTTTTATTTCTATACTCGATCGTTTTTTATTAATTATCGTTGGTGGCCTGTGGCTTTTTTCCGCGTTAGCACCAGAGAAGATAAGAATACAAGAGTTTATCTGGATCCAAACTTTTTGCTATGCAACGACATTAGTTGTTGGTTTTTTATTGCTCATAAAACACATAGAGCGACCATATCTGCAATGGGATTTTAAATTTGGATTTCAATTAATACGTAAAAGCTGGCCCTATGCCTTGTTAGTTGTATTAATGCTTTTGTATACGCGTATAGATGGTGTCATGCTAGAGCGAATTCATGTTAATGGTGCATATGAAGCCGGCGTTTATGCTCAGGGGTTTAGGTTGTTGGATGCCCTTTTCATGTTCGGGATGATATTCGCTGGGCTGCTTTTTCCCATCTTTTCTAAACAATTAAAACAATCTCAAGCTGTCGTTTTAGACCTTGTTAAAACCTCTGCCAATCTTTTATTAGGGGGTATAATTATTATTGTTTTTGTTACAACCTACAATTCTCCCCTTATTTTAGGCTGGATCTATAACGACATAAACGATGCGATAGGGCCGTTTCAATTTCTGATGCTTGGGTTTTTCCCAATTGGTATGAATTTTATTTTTGGAACCCTGTTAACCGCGAACGGAAACTTAATGGTCCTGAATACAATCTCCGCAATAGGAATTGCTGCCAATATTACAATTAATTTAATCCTAATTCCCACATATGGGGCTCTAGGTGCTGCTGTTGCGACTTTTGCCACACAAGGTGTGACTGCAATTGCACAGTTTGTCTATTGCGTCTATAAATTTGACATCCCAAGAAGACCTGCGGGCCTGCTAAAAATAGGAGGGTTAATTCTTGGCCTTTATGTTGTTAGTTACACTTTTGAGAAAGAACCATATCTCATGTTGATTCAAATTGTTATTGGGGTCATCTCTCTTTTTATTCTATCCTTGATCGATCTCAAAGCGCTCAAGAAACTCTTTATCTCATCTAGATAATTCAAATAAATTCTCATTATTTAAGTTTTACTTGTGTTTATATGTTCTATTTTCGTAACCACAAAAGTCAACAATGGAAAACAAAGAATTAAACTTAACAGAGGAAAGAGAAAAATTATTAGCCTTTTTATTCCGAAGAAGAAAAATCGTGATTGGCTTTACCATCCTCGTAACTATTGCCTGCTATAGCCTTTCTTTTCTTATCACACCTTTGTTTTTATCGACCGCAATCGTATTTCCGTCAGCGTCTAGTTCTGTTTCTTTTTATGAGTCTAGAAATGTCAAAGCGTCTTCAATGGACTTTGGAGAAGAGGATCAAGCAGAACAGCTCGTTCAAATATTACAGTCTTCACGAATAAGAGATTATGTTGTGTCAAAGTATGACTTAATGAAACGCTATGACATCAGTGATTCAGACCCGAATAAAATGTTTAAGTTGAATAATGCCTTTATTGGTCACTTTTCCTTTGAGAGAACACGTTTCGGGTCTATTAAAATTGATGTTTTGGACGAGGATCCAAAACTTGCAGCGGACATGGCAAACGCCGTTGTCAACCTTATTGATACTGTCAAAAATCAAATGATTCAAGAGCGTGCATTACCCGCCTTCGAAATCACAAAACGAAAAAAAACGCAGCTCGATATCGAAATTCAAGTGCTACTCAATAAAATGGATAGCCTCGCTAAGCTCGGAGTTGTATCATTGGATGTTCGATCCAGGCTCTTTCAGGCTCTTGTCGATTCAAAAAGCAGTAAGGAAAAAGAGGAGATTCGACAAAAGATTGATGTCAACTCAAATTTCGGTTCCTTATTTGATGGATTAGAGCGGTCTAGAAATGAAAAAATAAGTAAGCTAGAGGATTTTAAAGTCGCTTACGAACAAGCGGAATCCGATGCTTCTACTAATTTTAGTCACAAATTTATTGTTCAAAGCGCAGATGTTGCAGACCGAAAAGACCAGCCAAAAAGACTGATCTTAACCCTGATTGCTGCAGTTGGTTCATTTATTTTCATTGTCTTTTGTTTACTAATTATCGAGCGGTATAGAGAATTAAAGAGCAAGGCTTAAAATGACACTTCAGAATAAAATAAAACTTGCAGCAGGCGTTCTTGTCTTAACTGCTATTTTTACATTATTTAATTGGATGAGGATTGAATACCTCGCCTTTTTCCCCATCGGACTTCTTTTCATTTATCTTGCTACGTATCAAACGGAGAAATTCTTCTTGTTTATTGCTTTTTTGACTCCCTTTTCCGTGAATATCGAGGAGTATATTGATGGTTTTGGTCTCTACCTACCTACTGAACCTTTACTTTTTGGGTTTATGCTATGGTTTCTTTTTTTACAATTAAAAGCTCCTTTTTTAGACTATAAAATTTGGAAAAGCCCCATTATCATATCGGTTTCATCCTATTTAGTTTGGCTTTTTATTACGTCAATTACGAGCACAGAGCCTATCGTTTCTTTTAAGTTTTTGCTATCAAAACTCTGGTTTATCGTCCCTATTCTCATATTTGGAACTTACTTTTTTAAGAGTCATGAAAACAGGATTAAGTTCTTGTGGTATTTTATCGTGTCTTGTAGCCTTGTTGTCTGTTTTACGATCGCCCACCACTCCATGTATGGCTTTGGGGAGGAAGAGGGTCACTGGGTGATGTGGCCGTTTTTTAAAGACCATACGATCTATGGGGCAATAATTGCCCTCTGTCTCCCACTAAGCCTTTCGTTACTCCGCCAAAAAGGAAGGCCTGCTTTGTCAAAGGCTATACTGATTCTTATAAACGTGATTTTATTACTAGGACTGATCTTTTCTTATACTCGAGCCGCATGGCTTAGTGTCTTATGCGCAACGATAATTGGCGCAGTCGTTTATTTTAGAGTGAACTTCAAGGTCTTGTTAGCAGGTGGTTTTATAGCGCTTGGTGGCTTGTATTTCCAATGGGATAACTTGCAAATGATGTTGGCTAAAAACACCCATGAACATACTACAGAATCCTTTGATGAAAAAATACAAAGTGCAGCCAATGTTACAACAGACGCCTCAAATTTAGAACGTATAAATCGTTGGGATTGCGCATATGAAATGTTCAAAAGGAAACCTGGACTTGGTTTTGGGCCAGGTACATATGCTTTCGAATATGCCGCTTTTCAAGACCCTGAAAACTTAACTATAATCTCGACGAATTTCGGTGATATGGGTAATGCGCACAGCGAATACCTTGGGGCTCTTTCTGAAACAGGTCTCGTAGGAATGCTCCTCTTTATGTCTGTCGTCGCATCAATATTCTATTCTGCAATTCGGCTGTATTACCAATATGAGGAGGGTAACGATATAAAAATCCTGCTGATGGGAATTATTGTGTCACTTTCTTCTTATTTCATTCATGCCTTTTTAAACAATTATCTAGATACGGATAAAGCCGCCGTTCCTGTCTGGGCTATGTGCGCGATGATTGTCGCAATGTCTATCGAACAAAAACTTAAAGATCAACCCACAAAGATGGATTAAGGCTTTTGGTTGTCATGCCGCTTACGAAATGAATTTCAAAATGCAACTGACCTAAACCGCTGTCTTGATTCATTACTGCACCGATGTTTGATTTTATCTTTACCTCATCGCCTATTGAGACATAGGCCTCCTTTAAATTACTATAGACGGTTCTGTAATTACCGTGCTTTAGAATAACCACCTTTCCTGCTCCGGGTATAGGAAATACAGCGGTTACTTTACCAGCAAAAACAGCACGTATTTCAGCGCCAGGCCTACATGAAATGTCTACACCGTTATTATTCGTGTAAACATCATTTAGAGAGGGGTGTTTGTTCTTTCCAAAACGCTCTGTTATTGCCCCCGACTCAACTGGCCAAGGCAGTGCTCCCCTATTGTTTTCAAAGTTTTTACTTACTATTTGGCCCTCTGAGGATTCATCAGTAAAGCTTGGCGAATCCGGTACCCCTGGGTTGGCGGCCCTTCTTTTTCGAGCAGCTTCTTTTCTTTTTCTTTCAATTTCTGCCAGTTCTTTTCTTATCGCCTCAGCTATTCTTGCTTTTATTTGTTGCTTTTTAATCTCGTTTGTTTTGATCTCCGCTAAAAGTTGGGCTTCCTTTTTTTGTATTGTATTTAAAACACGTTGTTGTTTTTCTCGATCGACTTCAATTTCTTCCCTTTCGATTCTTTTCTGAGTGAGAACTGCCTTTTTTCGTGTTTTCTCTAATTCTATTGCGGCGATTTCTAACTTAATCTTCTGCTGGTCATTAGCGATTAATGCAACCTGCTTTTTGTGAAGTGCAGTCACATTTTTAAGATACTTGTTTCTCTTTTGTGCCTCGTAATAGTTTTCCGCGGAGAGAACGAACATCATTTGCCCATTTTTATTTCTCGTCTTATATGCATGGAGAATCATTGCTTTATATTGCTCCTTAAGTTTCAATACACGCTCGTTCAGCGTAGCAACGTCAATTTCTTTTTGACGTATAAACCCTTCGGCAAGAATTACTTGTCGATCGTACAGGCGAAGTAAGCCCTCTCTGCTTTGAATTTGATTGTTTATCAACTGAAGTTCGCTTAACGATTCCTCTCTCGTGCTTGTTACTTTTTTTAACAAGCTCCTAGTATTCGATATTTTTCGTTCTAGTTTTTTTTGCTGCTTTTTGAGGTTTTCTGTTTTGCCCTGACCGAATACTCCAGATGAAATTACACTCGCTAACAAAAGAAATTTAATCGCACTTTTCATATTTCTCAGGTATAATTAAAAAAAGAGATTCAGGTGTCGTTGTGTCTAGTTTCGTGTACTCTATTTTAATTTGAGCAGAAAACTTAGGGCTTTGAATGTTTAACTCTATTTTCTTTGGAAGGTACTTATTCTCTGAAAACTGCCATTCAGAATAGACGGCTTCGATCTGAACAGAATCAGCTGGAACCCAAATAGATGTCGAGGCCAAGTGATTTTGATCCCGATGCAGGCTATAGGAATAAACAATTTCCTTCTTTTTCCTCCCTTGACCTTTCCTGTGGTTAGATAGTATGTAATGAAAATGGTCATTCAACATGTGGTACTTCTGATCAGATTCATAGCCTATTGGGTGACCAAATATCAACTCCTCAATATTCTCATATTTAAAATTAATTCCTGATGTTTTAGACAATTCATTAATCAGACCCTTGGTATAACAATTGTCTTTTTTATTAAGAATCGTAAGATGCGAGGTGTCAATTAATGCTCCAAAAACAGGGATTCTAGCAAACGTTACCAAAACACTGACTGCAGAATCCTTGACGGACTTCAATGTCGTCTTAAAAGACACGTTTCTTTCAGTGTCTTTGTAATTAATCTTTAACTTAGAATACATGTATAACGGTGCAATGCTTTTTATACTGTCCAGCTTTAAAATAAAATCTTTTTGTTTTAGCTTTGGCAATCTCTCTGGTTTAATTTCTGAATCGGCCCACTGCTTAGCGCATCCGGTAATTAAAAAAAACAACCCAAGAAAGATCGCGTTTGATTTATTCAACATATAGCCCTGTTTTTATTTTATCAAAAAGCTTTTTAGAATCTCCACCTGCCGCTTTAGATTGCTTCCAAGAAATCATTGCCTCGGTGTTCTTGTTTTGTTTAAAAAAGAGGTCTCCCTTTCGCTCCAAAACATCTATTAAAATGTCTTTTTCATTGCTCTGAATTGTATTTAAAACAAACATTGCTTTATCATACTCGTTTAATTCAAACAAGATGTCCGTTTGAAGCAATAAAAACATATTGTCCTTTTCTGCCAATGTTAAAAGGCTCGTTTCTAATACCTCTAAGGCCTTCTCTAGTTTGTATCGCTTCTCATATAGCCGTAAACTTAAGTTGAAGCTTAAGTAGCTCTTTGTTGCTTTTTCATTCAAAGTCAGGGCCTCCAAGTATTTTTCCATTCCTTTTTCTAAATCTCCTGAGCCAAAATAAGCCTCACCTAGCTGACCAAGAAGGTCCGATTGTAAAACACCATTGTCGATAATTGTCATTAAGCCTTGTTGAACAAAGCTAATTGCTGCTTGAAATTCCCTCAATTGATTCAATGCAACGGCCCCTAAATAAAACGGTTCTGACTTTAAGGGGTATGCTCGAACTGTTGATTCAGAAACCCTTTTTAAAAGCGTCCATTGTTGATTGTCATAATAAAAATACAAGAGCTTTTCCCATATATCATATCGGTTTGGATTAACATCGACCGCTCGATTATAATAAGTAAGCCCTGTTTTTCTATACTCAATATTGTTGGTTTCTCCTTGGTAGGGCAACGCTCCAATCTGAAAATAATAGTCTCCAAGCGCACTAAGTATCGTGTCGTTGTCCGGAAATACCCGCTCCATTGTGGGTATGCTTGTGTTGATTTTTAGAGTGTCTTTTTGATAAATTAAATAATCAAAGGCATGGATTGTTTCAACAACACTAATATTCTCCGATTGGATGGCTTTATAAAAGTAGTTCCCTGTTTGGTTCTGATTTCCTTGTCGATACGAGTACTCTGCAAGCATTAATAAACCCATTCCGTTTTGAGGGTCTTCTGTAACGAGGTCTTTAAGCCTTAGAAAGGCTTTCGGCTCCTCCCCGTTCTTAAAATAAAAATCAACAAGACTTGCTAGAACCATTGGGTTTTTTGGGGTGGCCTTGTCCAAAGACAAAAGAACCCTTTCCGCTTCCTTCGTTTTACCCATTTCGAGATAAATTTGATGCTTTTGAAGGGCTGTTTCTATATTTTCTCCTTTGGCGCTCTCGAGCTTTTCAATAATGCTGATCGCTTTAGAGTAGTTTTTTGCTTTTTTGTAACAGTCCATTGCGGCAAAATAATATCCTACATTTCTAGGCTTTGCAGCTATGAGGTTTTCAAAAAGTTCTGCCGCGTAATTATATTCGGCTTTTTCTCTTAACATATAAGCCAATTCAACTTGATAAAAGAGATTTGTTTTATCATACTGAACAGCTAACAAGGTGTGTTTCTCAGCGAGCTTAAGATCGCCTATGAATAAATAGGTTTGAGCAAGCGCAAAGTGTGTCGCATCATCTAATGGGTCTAGAGTTAAGCATTTATCAAATCGATCTATTGCCTCGACATAATTCCCTTGAAGTTTCAAACGAATTCCTTCATGAAAGGACTGAATAAATAACTTTGTGTTTTCGGTGTTATTGTTTTGTACAATTGGCTGATGTGCCTTGCATGAACAAAGTAGCAAAACGATCACAAAAGTAAACCTACTCAGCATCGTTCATTGTCGTATAATCACCTATGCTGTAGTCCTTTGGTTTTTGATGAATGTTGGCATGTGCACCTATCATTGCGTCCTTTAAAACGAAATTAGACACTGAAGATTGATGTTGAATCAAGCAATTCGTCAAGACGGAGTTCTTGATTAAGGAATAATCCCCTATTGAGGTATGGGGTCCAACAATCGAGTTTGAAATCTTTACTCCCTCTCCTATAAAGCAAGGCTGAATAACAACAGAGTTTACGATTTCAACCGTAGGGTGAATTAGATCCAATCCTTTATCTTGGTCAAATCCCAAGACCTGTTTATTGGTCTCGACTGTAACCTTCTTGTTTCCACAATCCAACCATGCGTCTACCTTTCCCGGCAAAAACGTTGTTCCTTTTTCTGTTAGTCTCCTAAGTGCGTCAGGCAGCTGAAATTCTCCTCCTTTTTGCAAATCATTATCAATTAAAAAGTTTAGCTCCCTGCCAAGTGCTTTCCCGTCTTTGAAGAAATAAATTCCTATCATAGCCAAATCAGAAACAAACTCTTTTGGTTTTTCAACAAAATCAACAATTTCATTTTTTTCATTAAGCTGAACGACTCCGAACGCACTCGGATCATCTATTTGCTTAACCCAAATCATACCTGACACCTCGTCAGAAATCTGGAAATTTGCTTTAAATAAGGTGTCCGCAAACGCTACGATTACAGGGCCGTTTAAACATTTTTCAGCACAAAGAACGGCATGTGCAGTTCCTAGAGGTTCGGTCTGATAATGTATCGACCCTTTCGCACCTAATTGTTTTGCGACCTCTAAAAGCTCTTTTTCAACAGCCTCACCGAAGTCTCCGATAACAAACGCGACTTCATTTATTTGCTCATTACACATTTTTGATATGTCTTCAACAAGCCGATGTACAATCGGTTTTCCCCCTACTTTAATTAGAGGTTTTGGCACCGTTAATGTATGTGGCCTGAGCCGGCTTCCTCTACCCGCCATGGGAACTATAATATTCATTCTATATTTATTTTATACCTGTACTACCAAATCCACCTTCTCCCCTGTTCGTTTCAGATGCCTCCTTAACTGACGACCACTCTACCCATTCCGTTTTCGAAAACACGAGCTGAGCAATACGGTCACCATTCTCTACGCTCACCGTTTCGCTTGATAAATTAATCAATATGACCCCAACCTCCCCTCTATAATCAGCATCAATTGTACCAGGGGTATTAAGAACTGTGATCCCTTGCTTCAAGGCAAGGCCGCTACGAGGCCTCACTTGACACTCCATACCCGTTTCCATTTCCAGAAACAACCCCGTTTTAATTAATACTCTTTCTAGAGGTTTGATTTTAACTTCCTCATTTAGGTAGGCACGAACGTCCATCCCTGATGACCCGGCTGTTTTATATTCGGGTAAGGAATTATTAGACTGATTGATTATCTTAACTTTTGTCGACATTAACTTCAAATTTACATATATTGAAAAGGGGAAATAAGACAATAGACAATAGAAATCAACAAAGCAATTAACAATTTCCCGTTTGTAATCCATTTAACCACCAAAAAAACTATTTTTGTTTTTATGGCACCTGTAGGAAAATTGATCATTATTGGGGGGGGGATTGATACGGGGAGTTTTACAGAAAACGATTTCACGGAACAAATAGATAAAAACTTAAACTTCTTTGAAAGAGGGATTTTAAAACGAATTATCGATGAATCCCATTGCGGAACTGACTCAAGGATAGAAATCATTGCAACTGCGTCGCGTATACCGGATGTTGTTGGTGAGGAATACTCTAAAGCGTTTCACCATCTCGGTGCTGACAATGTCGGTGTACTAGAAATAAAATCAAGAGAAAACTGTCAGGACAAAAAAGTTTTGTCCCGCATAAAAGATGCGAACGTAATCTTTTTTACGGGTGGAGATCAACTCCGTTTGACATCGATAATTGGAGGGACTGCAGTTCATGATGCTATTTTAAATAAGTATCAAAACGAACACTTTCTATATGTTGGAACATCTGCAGGCGCAGCATGCGCATCAAGAAACATGATTTATCAAGGGTCTAGTAAGGAGGCTCTTTTAAAGGGAGAAATTAAAATAACGGGAGGGCTTGGCTTAATCAATGATGTGGCTATTGATACGCACTTTGTTAAACGAGGAAGAATAGGTCGCTTATTCCAAGCCGTTGTGTCTAACCCTAAAATAATTGGTTTGGGCCTTGGAGAAGATACGGGCCTGCTTATTAAATCAGGCGATGAAATGGAGGCTTTAGGGTCTGGCCTTGTTATTATTGTTGACGGTAGAAGTATAAAAGACACTAATATTACAGACATCTCTCTTGGCGAGCCTATTTCAATTGAAAATCTCATTGTGCATGTTATGAGTATGGGGGACACCTATATCCTAGGCAGTAATAAATTTAAGATCCGTAAATCTGAAAATGAATTGTCATGAGAATTCTTATTCACGGAGGGTTCTTTAGCGAATCGTCTCAATCCATTGAAACAAAAACACAAAAGCAGCAAGCTCTAATTCAAATACTTGAAAAGGCCAAATTGTATTTGGCAGATCATAGCGCTCTGCAAACTGCAATTTATGCGACCTCACTTCTTGAAGACGACCCATTATTTAATGCGGGCATAGGATCGCAAATCCAGAGTGACGGTAAGATTCGAATGAGTGCTGCTATCATGGATGGCGAATCACAAAAATTTAGTGGTGTCATTAATATTGAAGATGTCCGTAATCCGATTTTTGTGGCTCAAAAATTAATGGATGAAGAGGACCGTGTATTAGGTGGGTCTGGCGCCTGTCAATATGCGAAATTATCCGGATTCGATTCCTTTTCAACACAAACAGAAGAGCGGCAAAAAGAGTTTATTGCTAAAAAACAAAGCAAAGGAACGGGTACTGTTGGTTGTGTTGTTCTTGATAAGGAGGGTAAACTAGCCGCAGCAACGTCGACGGGTGGAAAAGGTTTTGAAATACCCGGTAGGGTTTCAGATTCAGCAACCATTGCCGGTAATTTTGCGAATGAAAATTGTGCCGTGAGTTGCACGGGTGTTGGAGAAGACATCGTCAGCAACGGGCTTGCAACAAAAATTGTAACTCGGGTTACAGACGGTATGACACTAAAGCAGGCTTTTAAAAAATCTTTTTCTGAACTTCTGCCTTACGATGGTTTTGCGGGGGCTATAGGGGTTTCTAAAAATGGCGATGTGTTTTTCCTAGAGTCACATCCAAAAGTTGTTTACGCCTCTTATAACGGCCTCGAAAACGCTGTTTTTATGTAGGTGGATTTGTTGTTTTGGCAGATTCTTGAGCAAAAAGACCTAATAAGATCCAAAAAAAAGGTGCTACAGCAATTACACTAATATTAAATAGTGATTGTATTAAATATGCCAAAATAGCAAAAGCGAGAACACTCTTTATCTTGTTTTTAAAAATACTCCTACGTTGTTTTATAAAAATTATCAGAATAAATAACAGATATGATATAAGTGCCGGTATTCCAGAAACAGCGGCAATATGAAGAAGTTCATTATGCGCTTTATCAACCGTATGGCCCGTGAGTTTACCATATGAATAAGCTCTTTTATTCTTTGTCTGTTTTAGTGCCTCTTTTAAATTTTCGGGCCCTGCACCGAGAAAAGGGTGTGTCTTGACAATATCATAAGACATTTTCCAGATTAAAGCTCTACCCGAACCCGCCCATTCATTATTGATATTAAGTTCCCTTTTAATCGTTTTGGTTCTTTGCTGTATTTTGCTTCCACTAAAAAGGTTCATTGTGAAAAACATAATAAAAAGAGCCCCTATTAATATCAGATAACGCCGCCAAAGCATACGATAACCCAAAACATACAAAGACAATAGGCTTATAACAATCAATGCTAGCCAACAACCCCGGGTGTTAGAAGCGAGAAGGGCCCCGAAAAAAACCATCGGAAAAAAAATATAATGTTGCTTTTTCTCACTGAGGTAAAAGCCCGAAGATGAAATCAATAATAGAAGAGCAAGGGTTGCTAAAAAATTTTGATTCCCAATTGTTGCGTAGGCTCCTTTATTATAATTTAAATATTCAACCAAAGGATCAATATGATAAAACTGAAGTATCGCGTATACAGCAACGACTGATTGCACTATGAAAAAAAAAACAATGTTCTTCTTTGTTAAGCGCATGTGTTCTCTTGAAGCATAAAATAACACAGCGTAAAAGAACAAGGTTAGAAAACCCTCTACCCTTCCGGCGTTATTCGACATTCCAACTAAAGCAAGTAAGGGCTTGTAGGCAAAAAAAGACGAGACAAGCACAAAGAACAGATAGATCGCTAATACAAGATTCGCTCGTGTAATTAGCTGGGTTTTTACTTTAAATAATAAGTAGATTAAATACAAAGAGCCTAGTGCTAAAACAGGGCCTTTAGCAACATTGAAAATATCGGGGATTCCTTTAACGGGTATGATGATTATAGGAAGTAAAGTTGCTATTAGCCACAAACCACGATTAATCCTATAAGAAGTCCTTGCAGTGCTCAAAAAACTTATTTATTCCTTATTCGTTATTAACGAATTAAGGTTACGTGACCCACCAAAACTTTTCGCTCATCCGTTTTAGGTGTTTTATATATAATTTTCCATGTATAGGCTCCATCTGATGCCTTTGTACCTTTTAAACCATAGGTTCCATCCCAGCCGATATCGGCATCGTGCGTTTCAAAAACAACTTGCCCCCATCTGTTGAAGATGAGCATTTCAAAATTATAAGGATCAAAACCAGAATAAAAAACAGGTGTAAATACCTGGTTAAAATTATCTCCATCAGGTGTAAACGAATTAGGAACATAAAATATTTCTTGCTCATCATATTCAATAATGAGCTGCGCTTCGTCTGTACATCCGAAGTCACTTATAGCCGTTAGGGTGATTAGCGCACCTTCTTCTGTTGATTCATAGAAATTCGACGGATTAATGTAAGTGCTTGAGTTCCCATCACCAAAACTCCAAATAAATGAGGTCGCTCCAGAGCTGAGGTTCGTAAAAGAAATTGTCGCGTCCACATCTGTAAATAAATCTGGAGTAGCAGAGAAGTCAGCTATTGGGTCTTCTTCTACACAAATATAATTAGGGGTTGTTAATGAATTTGTACATCCATTTTCTTCTATCTGAAGTGTCACGTCATAACACCCTGGAGTATTCACAGTTACTGTTACCGAATTCCCGGTTAAAACAACACCATTACTAATCGTCCAAAGACCAGAGCCAAAAAGGCTTGTAAGGGTTGCAGTAGATGGGGCGCAACCAATAAGGTTTTCACCAGTAAAATCGACGACAGGAAGGGCGTTCACTGTTATGTCTATGCTTTGTGTTAACGCACATTGTCCAGGGTTTGGGGTAAAAACATAACTGCTTACTCCTGCTGTTGAGGTGGAAATTAAAGACGGAGACCATGAGCCTGAAATATTCTCTAGTGAATTCAAGGTCAAAGCTGTAGGTGTGTCGTTAAGACAGAACGGGCCAGGCGTTGTGAATGATGGGGTTAACGGCGCTAATACAGTAACGGTGACTGTCTGGGGCTCGCCCATACATCCGCCAAGTGTAGGAGTGATCGTGTAATCAACTGTTCCACTGGATGCTCCTGTTGCTGTCAATACTTGTATGATTTCTACTCCTGCTCCCGTATTTACTATTGTTCCATCAGTTCCTCCTGCTACACCATTTTGAACAACTGACCAATCAAAACTAGTAGCCTCAGAGCTATTCGCTTGTATCAAAACCTCTTCGCCTGAGCAAATTTCTGTTTCTATTAGCACGAGAAATAAATCAACTCCGTTATCCTGAATAATCTCTATTTGTTCTGTTGCCTCGCAACCATTTGGCCCCGTACCGGTTACTGTATAAATACCTGGAGAAGTAATGTTCGCTGCATCAATATTTCCTAGTCCGTTATCCCATGAATAGCTCGCTGCACCGGTTGCCGTTAAATTAATATCAAGCAATGTGCATGTGAGAATATTTGTTCCCGTGTTGTTAGTGATTCCTATAACAGGGGCGGTAAGGTCAAGACTTACATTCACTTGTGCAAATGATGAACAACCTGACGTATTGGTCACCGTAAGTGTATATGTTGTTGTTCCTGTTGGATTTGCAATGGGGTTTGCTGCGCCTGCATCTGAAAGACCAGAAGCTGGAGTCCAGCTATAAATATTTCCTAGAATAGGAGAGGAGCCTATTTGAGCACCCCCAATATTAGAAATACAATTGATGATTTGATTTGTACCAGCATCTATTAAGGGTGGGTCCGCGATTTCTAGATCCATGGTTGTAATCGTTGCACAAAGGCCTAGGTCAGGTGTGAAAGTATACGTGCTGGGTCCTGAAGCACTCGTATTAATTACTGATGGACTCCATGTCCCTGTTATCCCATTGTCAGAGGTCACTGGTAGTGTTGGTGAAGCGGCATTTAAACATATTGGTGCTATCTGTGTAAAAGCAGGTAGGGTTGGTGCGATGATTTCCACATCCATAGTCGTTCCCAAAGCACATTGCCCAGCATCATTCGTAAATGAATAGGTGATCGTTCCTCCCGCTGTTGTACTTATCGTTGTTGGTGACCAGGTTCCCGTTATTCCCTCTAATGATGTTCCAGATAACAAACCCGGTGTGTCTCCCTCACAATAAGTTCCAAGCTGTGTAAATGTAGATTGAACCGCAGGATCTATGGTAATATCCATGGTTGTAATCGTTGCACAAAGGCCTAGGTCAGGTGTGAAAGTATACGTGCTGGGTCCTGAAGCACTCGTATTAATTACTGATGGACTCCATGTCCCTGTTATCCCATTGTCAGAGGTCACTGGAAGTGTTGGTGAAGCGGCATTTAAACATATTGGTGCTATCTGTGTAAAAGCAGGTAGGGTTGGTGCGATGATTTCCACATCCATAGTCGTTCCCAAAGCACATTGCCCAGCATCATTCGTAAATGAATAGGTGATCGTTCCTCCCGCTGTTGTACTTATCGTTGTTGGTGACCAGGTTCCCGTTATTCCCTCTAATGATGTTCCAGATAACAAACCCGGTGTGTCTCCCTCACAATAAGTTCCAAGCTGTGTAAATGTAGATTGAACCGCAGGATCTATGGTAATATCCATGGTTGTAATCGTTGCACAAAGGCCTAAGTCAGGTGTGAAAGTATACGTGCTGGTTCCTGAAGCACTCGTATTAATTACTGATGGACTCCATGTCCCTGTTATCCCATTGTCAGAGGTCACTGGTAGTGTTGGTGAAGCGGCATTTAAACATATTGGTGCTATCTGTGTAAAAGCAGGTAGGGTTGGTGCGATGATTTCCACATCCATAGTCGTTCCCAAAGCACATTGCCCAGCATCATTCGTAAATGAATAGGTGATCGTTCCTCCCGCTGTTGTACTTATCGTTGTTGGTGACCAGGTTCCCGTTATTCCCTCTAATGATGTTCCAGATAACAAACCCGGTGTGTCTCCCTCACAATAAGTTCCAAGCTGTGTAAATGAAGGTGTCGTTTGTAGATTCACGACAACGACAGCCGATACGTTTATAATTGAAACACAAGATCCATCGGCAATCTCTAATAACGTGATTGTTACATCTGTTGACGCTGAAGGCACCGTTATTATTGATGTTCCGCCTGATAAAACAGTTGTTGACGCTCCTTGCCCGATATCATAAGTAACTGTTGCGCCTGCTAAACCATCTATTGTAAATATAGCGTCCTCGCCTTCACATAAAGGCCCATTGGCTGATACCGTCGGTTCTGGTACCAATCCACCACCAATTACAATTAACTGGGTTACTAGAATTTGATTCTCGCAATCATCAGTTATGCTGTATGTTCTGGTAATCGTTTCTGGGCATGACCCTCCGTCTGAAACATCTGAAACAAAAGCCACTATCGGGTTTACAGTGCAATTATCTTGTTCATCGGTTACCGCGTTAACGTCTGGGGTTGAAGCGGGGGGAAAGGCTAAGTTGATTGGCGCGAGATTACTTGCCGTTGGATTTGTTGTATCGTCAATTGTAATGGTTTGGGTAACTGTTGAAACATTTCCACACACGTCAGTATATGTCCATGTTCTTGTGATTGTACCGCCACAATTTCCTCCTATGATGAAGCCATCTGTTCCGGTAACGGTTCCCGTTCCATCGCAATTGTCCGTCCACGTCAAATCGGTCATCGCAGGGATATCGCCTACACATTCTACAATAATATTCGCTGGAGCCGGTGCTAATACTGGCGCCGTTGTGTCGTCAATTGTAATGGTTTGGGTAACCGTTGAAATGTTTCCACACACGTCAGTATATGTCCATGTTCTTGTGATGGTACCGCCACAATTTCCTCCTATGATGAGGCCATCTGTTCCGGTAACGGTTCCTGTTCCATCGCAGTTGTCCGTCCACGCCAAATCGATCATCGCAGGGATATCCCCTACACATTCTACAATAATGTTCGCTGGAGCCGGTGCTAATACTGGCGCCGTTGTGTCGTCAATTGTAATGGTTTGGGTAACCGTTGAAATGTTTCCACACACGTCAGTATATGTCCATGTTCTTGTGATTGTACCGCCACAATTTCCTCCTATGATGAGGCCATCTGTTCCGGTAACGGTTCCTGTTCCATCGCAGTTGTCCGTCCACGCCAAATCGATCATCGCAGGGATATCCCCTACACATTCTATAATAATGTTCGCTGGAGCCGGCTGCTAATACTGGCGCCGTTGTGTCGTCAATTGTAATGGTTTGGGTAACCGTTGAAATGTTTCCACACACGTCAGTATGTGTCCAGGTTCTTGTGACTGTACCGCCACAATTTCCTCCTATGATGAGGCCATCTGTTCCAGTAACGGTTCCTGTTCCATCGCAGTTGTCCGTCCACGCCAAATCGATCATCGCAGGGATATCCCCTACACATTCTACAATAATATTCGCTGGAACCGCTGCTAATACTGGCGCCGTTGTGTCGTCAATTGTAATGGTTTGGGTAACCGTTGAAATGTTTCCACACACGTCAGTATGTGTCCAGGTTCTTGTGACTGTACCGCCACAATTTCCTCCTATGATGAGGCCATCTGTTCCAGTAACGGTTCCTGTTCCATCGCAGTTGTCCGTCCACGCCAAATCTGTCATCACAGGGATGTCGCCTACACATTCTACAGTGGTGTTAAAGGGTGGTGCAGAGAAAAACGGGGGTATTGTATCTTCTATAGTAAAAGTCTGAGTCACAAAAATGAACGTACCACAATCATCTGTAATTCTATAGCGTCTTTCAATCGTAAATGGACAACCTGATCCAATCTGTGTATCATCTTCATGGGTAACCAATACCGGACAGTCGCTCACAACATTAGTAACTAATGAAACGTTTGATGCGGGAACATCCGTCAAGCACTGAAATGACTGGTTTGCTGGAGCCGTGGCGCTAAGCGGAGTCGTTGTGCAACAAGTATAAGGACTTGTAATTGAAAAGTCGCAATTTACAGGTGTTGAAGATGTTTGTTCATAGGTGGCTGTAAATGTGGTTGAAATATTATTCATCGTCCAAATTCCATCACCAGGAGATGGGCATGAGGCGCCAGGAGTAAACGTTGTATTAACTCCATTGGCATTGAATGAATTAGGATAGGCGTATACTTCTATTATACTATTTTCATTATAACCATTGGGCATGTTGGCGAGGGAAAAAGTCTGGTTAAACGCACCGGGGGGGTCAAAATGTTGTTGGTCATAAATAATCACTCCGTCAACATAAATGGTCACCCAATAACTATCGTCCGTTTGAGTCGATGGGGGGTCAAAACAATAACCATCGAGCGCAATAGTGATGCTCGCTGATGTTGCGTTCCCACCTATTCCAAGACCAGGAACGGTAATAAGTGCAGCATTATTAACACCACCAAAAGGAGAGCCAATAGCAACGGCATTAGACATCGTTTGGCTATCAGTATATGTGATTGGAGATACGGGTCCTGCCGTGGAACAGCAGTTTGGCGCGCCATTAAAGCCTAGGTAAGACACAGAAAAACTCTCTGTGCCATTAGAGCAGTAGGGGCCTAATGTTGATGCGTCTGGGGTAATTGTAAATAGCGTTCCTATGTCTAATTCTGTGCAATCATTATTTGGGGTAACATCCCAGGAGCAAGATGTGGAGTTCCATGTAATCAAAACTAAGTCGTTTGCAGCAGAGGGTACCTGAGGGAAAACGGTGACGGTCTGTATACCACTAGCAATAAGCCCACCTGTTAAATCACAGGTTATACTCCAGGGTAAATCAATAGCTATTGGTGTGCAAAAATTAGTATTGTTTAGCATGAGCCCTATTTCATGGTCAATACAATTTGAAGTTACATTTGTAATCACTCCTGAAGGAGTGATTACCGATAATGTAGAAGAAGAAACGACGATACCTGTCTGCACTATTAACATGCTTGACGTGGTGAATGTCGTAATTGAATTTGTTAACACATTTCCGTTCTCCTGGATTTCTATAAACCCCCCCGTACCATTAAAGCCGTCACCAAATACGTCAACGATTTCTAGAGTATAAACGGTTCCTTCTACAGCCGGGTCGAGCGGGCCAACAGTTACGTTTATTGCTCCGCCATCGGAGCCCGGACCGCCTTGAGCCACAATGTTTCCTGTAGTGTTGCTTACAACAGACCACGAAATCTCATTAGCCCATAAAGAACCATAGTTACCAACAACGTCAAAACTTACAAAGCCATTGCACCCTGAGTTCTCTATTTCTAACCAATACATTTGGTTGCCACAAGCCTCTGTTGCTGATGATGCTTGAAGGTCATAAGACGGGCAGTTACTTATACATGCTGGCGCAACATAATTCATGCTTTGTGAACATGTCGTCTCTGTTGTAAAATAAGTTTGAATAATACAAGCGTTTCCATTTGCTGGAAGGCTACTAATTGTAAAGTTATAAGAGGTGGCGTTAAATGGTGCCGATGCAATTACGGTTACGTTGCCATCACAATCTTCTATGACCAAATCCCCACTTGCGGGAGGGTCTGTTAGATCAACACTACCTGTGATTTCATAATTATTTGAAGAAAAATCACAGCCAGAAATAGACGCATTTAATGCCGTAATTGCACAAGGTGGGTTCGTTACAATATTACAATCTGTAGACGCTGTTCCACCCGTTTGATCAAGAGTGATGTTTTGAACGACACCAGCATAGTTGGTAATAAGCATAACATATACCTGACCCGTTAGCGCTCCTGTAATTGTTGGTGTTTCCATATTGGTTGCAGAAAAACTACAATCAATGAGGTTTCCATTATCTGGGTTCGGCGGAGCCTGATCTCCCATCGCCCCACAAGCTGCCTGTGCAACAGATAGCGATGTAAACGGACCCCAAATAGCATAGTCAATATCAGATGCCGCTGTCAGGCTCATTATTAAATCTCCGTCAGTTGCGATTTGAAAATAGTACCAAGTCGGATTCGGTTGGGAAAATAAACAATCATAATCATTTCCAGGGTCTAGGGTACTCGCCTCGTCTGAACCGGAATTGGCCGTAAAGTTAAGGCCCTGATCCGTGCAAATAGGGGCCATTTCACCACAGCTAACACCGCCTTGAGAAAAAGAATGGTAGGAGGTGAGCGCAAGAATAAGCGCCCCTAAAAACTTAATCATTTTCATCCGCATTTAATACACTTATTAGGTTTTGTTTTTTCTCTAAAAGTTGATCAATAATTACTGCCATTGATTCAAACCATCCTGTTTCATTTGCAATTGCTGTTTCATCTTCACTGGATAGTATATATGCGCGCTTCGTTTCAATTGCTAATAAGTGATTGTCTATCTGTGAGATTTGATTTTGAATCTGTTCAACCTTAGTGGGCTCTAAAGCCGTTTCCGGCGCAGGTGTTGTCTTTTTTTGAGATTGGGTTTGGCAAAAAGAAAGGTAAGACAAGCCTAAAAAACAAAGTAAAATGAATGTTGAAAGTTTGTTCACGGTGGTAAATTTAAGAATGGTAACTCGTAGTTATAACGCAATTAAAACAGCTTGGTTGCCTTTTAAAAAGCTCTGTATCAGTATTTAAAAGTTTCCATAAAGTCCGTTGTAAAGTCTCCTTCAACAAAATTTGGATCTTCCATTAGTTTTTGATGAAATGGTATCGTCGTTTTAACGCCTTCTATAATATATTCCCCTAAAGCTCTTTTCATTTTTAAAATAGCTTCATCTCTAGTTCTCGCTACAACAATTAATTTAGAAATCATTGAGTCATAGTTAGAGGGAATGGTATATCCTGAATATACATGTGCATCTATTCTTACACCATGGCCTCCAGGGCAATGGTAATCAGTTATCGTACCTGGGCAAGGCCGAAAGTCATTGGCCGGGTCCTCTGCGTTTATTCGGCATTGAATTGCATGCATAATTGGAAAATAATTTTTTCCTGATATTTTTTCTCCCGCTGCTATTTTAATTTGCTCTTTTATTAAATCATGATTAATAACCTCTTCCGTAATCGTATGTTCTACTTGGATTCGTGTGTTCATTTCCATAAAATAGAAGTCTCTGTTTTTGTCAACTAAAAACTCAACCGTGCCTACTCCTTCATATTTCACGGCTTTAGCAGCCTTTACTGCTGCGTCTCCCATTCTTTTTCGAAGGTCATCTGTCATGAATGGGGAGGGCGTTTCTTCAACTAGCTTTTGATGTCGTCGTTGAATAGAGCAATCTCTTTCAGACAAGTGACAGACATTTCCAAATTGATCTCCCGCAACTTGAATTTCTATGTGACGTGGCTCTTGAATAAATTTCTCCATATAGAGGCCGTCGTTTCCAAAAGCGGCAGCAGATTCTTGCTTTGCAGAATCCCATGCGGCTTCAATTTCGTCTTCCTTCCATACAATACGCATTCCTTTACCACCACCACCAGCGGTTGCTTTTAAAATGACCGGATATTTAACTTCTTTTGCTTTTTGCTTGGCTTCCTGCGTGTCCTTTAAGAGACCCTTGGAACCGGGGATACAAGGCACGCCGGCTTTTTTCATTGTTGCTTTGGCGGTTGCTTTGTCTCCCATGCCAGCAATCTGTTCTGGAAGCGCTCCGATAAACTTAATATTGTGTTCTTGACAAACACGAGAAAATTTTTCGTTTTCTGAAAGAAACCCGTAGCCTGGGTGTATTGCATCCGCATTTGTTATTTCTGCAGCAGCAATAATACTTGGGATAGAAAGATAGGACTTCGCGCTTGAGGGGGGGCCAATGCAAACGGCTTCATCTGCAAACCTTACCGGAAGAGAGTCTTTATCGGCCGTAGAGTATACTGCTACCGTTTTGATTCCCATTTCTTTACAGGTTCTAATAACACGTAGGGCTATTTCACCCCTATTGGCAATTAATATTTTTTTAAACATGTCAATTGTATTTGTTTAGCCTAAAGGCTCTACCAAAAATAAAGGTTGGTCATAATCTACAGGGCTCGAATCATCGACGAGAACTTTAACAATTTTACCAGAAACCTCAGCCTCAATTTCGTTAAATGTCTTCATCGCTTCAATGATACACAGTTTATCCCCTACTTGAAAAGTGCTTCCTACGTTAACAAAAGAATCTTTATCCGGACCCGAAGACCTGTAGAACGTACCAATCATTGGAGAGTTTATGGTTATTAAGTTATTGTCTTCAACTGGCGCTGGTTTTTCTGCAGCAGGAGCCTTAGGGGCCTCCATTGCTATAGCTTGCGTCGGTTGTGTCATCATTGCAGGCTGTGGAGACTGAACAATTATAGGTTGGTCAGAACTTGTCTTGCTTCCCGAAATAGTCACTCTAAATTCATCCTTTTCAATCTGAACCTTTCCAAGTCCTGTTTTTGAAACAAGCTTGATTAACTCTTTAATTTCTTCAAAATTCATAATATTCTGTTTTTATATTTTTTGACTAAGAATTGTATGCCCATTTAAGGTACACAGCCCCCCAGGTAAAACCACCACCAAAAGCAGATAAAATAATATTATCTCCTTTCTTAAGCTGTTTTTCGTAATCCCACAAGCAAAGAGGGAGGGTTGCGGCTGTCGTGTTACCATATTTCTGAATATTGATCATTACCTTTTCTTTTGGAAGCCCCATCCGATTTGCAGTAGCGTCAATAATTCGTAGATTTGCTTGGTGAGGAACGAGCCATGCGATGTCCTCGCTTTTTAAATTGTTTTTTTCCATTATTTCCGCAGAAACATCGGCCATGTTTGTAACTGCAAACTTAAAAACCTGTTTGCCCTCCTGCTTTACAAAATGCATGCGCTTATCTATCGTCTCATGAGTTGGCGGGTGTAACGAACCTCCTGCTGGCTGAACAAGATAATCTCTACCAGACCCATCACTTTTTAAAATAAAATCCTGAACACCCAGACCTTCGGTATCTGGCTCTAGAAGAACTGCGCCAGCGCCATCACCAAAAATGATACATGTTGTCCTGTCCTCAAAATCTATAATCGAGGTCATTTTGTCTACGCCAACAACAATAACTTTTTTGTGTTTTCCTGTCTCAATAAACTGGGCTCCCGTTGAGAGCGCATAGATAAATCCCGAACAAGCCGCTTTTAAATCAAAACCCCACGCGTTTTTCATCCCTGACTTGTCACACAAAACATTTGCTGTTGAGGGAAATGGATAATCCGGCGTTACGGTAGCAACAACAACTAAGTCGATATCTAGAGGGTCAATATCTAACTTCTTTAGAAGTCCGTCCACGGCCATTTGAGCCATGTCTGATGATGCCCCCTCTGTCTGGTGCCTGCGTTCTTTAATTCCTGTTCTCGATGTAATCCACTCGTCATTCGTGTCAACAACTTTCGCCAAATCATCGTTCGTCACTACATTCTCAGGAACGTGTCCGTAAACCCCTTTAATTGCCGCTGTTATTTTCATTTATTTGAATGCTTTTTTAATTTTTTTTGCCAATCCTGAACTAGCAACCTCATACGAATGTAACAACATATTTTTAATTGCAATATCATTTGAAATTCCGTGACCAATAATTACATTGCCTCTGATTCCTAAAATTGGTGTTCCACCATAATTCTCGTAATTAAAGCTGTCAAAATACACGTCAGAAATACCGCGTTGTTTCATTAAAGAAAAAATACCTTCGGCTTGTTTTAAAACGATATTACCTGTAAACCCATCACAAACAATAACATCTGCTTTGCCAGAAAAAATGTCTCGACCTTCTATATTTCCGATGAAATTAATGTCTTCTTGGTGCTTTAAAAGCTCATGAGCAGCAATCGTTAGTAAGTTCCCTTTGGTCTCTTCTTCCCCTATATTGAGAAGGGCAACTTTTGGGTTCTTTTTAGAGAAAACATGTTTTGCGTAAATAGATCCTAATACGGCAAATTGAGAGAGAACATCAGCCTTACAATCGGCATTTGATCCAACGTCTAACAAAACCGTCTTGTCTCCGTTTATAGCCGGCAGAGTTGAAGTAATACAAGGTCGTACGACTCCTGGAATTGTTGTTGATTTGTAGATTGAGCCGACAAGCATTGCTCCGGTATTACCCGTGCTTGCAAAAACATCTATTTTACGAGTAGATAGCCAATTTAAGCCGACTGAAATAGAACTTTTAGGTTTTTTAAAAACAGCTCTCGCTGGGTGATCATTATAGGAAATAGTTTCTGGCGCATTGACGACAACTATTCGATCTTTATTTAATCCTATAAACGAAGGGTGCTTTTTTATTTCATCTTCTTTTCCAAAAAGATAAAATATTGACTCTTGAAGATGATCCATAGCCAACGCTAAGCCATCTAAGTTTGCTGTTGGCGCAAAATCACCGCCAGAAACGTCTAGACCTATTCTCATTTGGAAATGAAGCGTTTAAGCTTCTATAGCTTTTTCAGCTACAACCTTTCCTTTATAATAAAGTTTCCCTTCATGCCAATGCGCATGATGAAACAAGTGAGGCTGACCAGTAGTTGGACAAGTCGCAACATTACTTGCTGTCGCCTTGACGTGAGTTCTTCTCTTGTCTCTTCTCGTTTTCGAGATTTTTCTTTTAGGATGTGCCATATCTAGTCTTTAATTAATTCAACTTATTCAATTGGTCCCAACGGGGGTCAATATCATCACTTTTTTCAATTCCTCTTTGATAACTTTTAATCAAAGATACTACTTCTTCGTTGCATTCTCCCTCTTCGTGTTTGGGATTGGACGTCAAAGAAACAGTAATAAGCTCATAAATCTGCTGTGCGGGGTTAAACTTATACGCCTCCGGGGGTAAAACAATTAGATTTTCATCGTCTTCTTTTTCCAAACCGAACTTATAATAAAGCGTCATTGTGCCATTAATTGGAACTTCAACCACGTCATTACAAGTTGCACAAGTTGAGACTACAGATCCAAATATTTTGTAATCACCGACCATAAGCGTGTCTTTTTTGTCTAAAGACAGCTCAACAGATATAAACCCCTCATCTATAATAGAGTAAGGGAAAGCTTCAAAGAACGCGTTCTCAACTTCAAAACTGAAATTGTGAATTCCTTGCTTTAGGGCTACAAACGGTATGTCTAACTGTTTAATCATTTGTATTTCTAAAATGGGATGGCAAATGTATTAATTTTTTTTTGAATCTTTTGCCTTTGAGCGCCATTTGTCAATCGGATCCCGTTTTATTATAGGAAGAGGATTGGCTTGAACCTCTTTAAATCGAATTCTATTCACAAAAATATCAACCGCTGAATATAAAGCTTGACGCATCGAGTTTTCAGAAGCTAAATTTTTTCCTGCAATATCAAAAGCCGTTCCATGATCTGGGGACGTTCTGACTATGGGTAAGCCCGCGGTATAATTAACGCCCTCGTCAAAAGACAATGCTTTAAAGACGGAAAGGCCTTGATCATGATACATCGCAAGAATCCCGTCGTAATTTGATGGCGCCGCTGATCCAAAAAAACCATCTGTAGCAAATGGCCCAAAAGCTAAAATTCCTTTGGCTCTAAGTTCGTTTATTGCGGGCGTCTGAACCTCTATTTCCTCTTTACCTATTTTTCCGTTTTCACCAGAGTGAGGGTTTAAAGATAGTATCGCTATTTTAGGGTTTAAAATCCCAAAGTCTTTTTGAAGAGACTGATGAAAAACCTCAGCTTTAGTTACTATGCTTTCTTTTGAAATGCTCTCTGAGACGTCTTTCAAAGGGACGTGTGTTGTGACTAAGGCGATCTTCATTAAAGAAGACGTTAGTATCATCAAGCCTTCTGCGCCGTTCGATAAGGATATAAAAAATTCCGTATGCCCAGGGAAATCAAACCCGGCGTTTTGACAGACGCTTTTGGATATCGGAGCGGTTACTATAGCGTCTATTTTTCCTGATGAGATATCCTCACTGGCTTTTTGAATAGCCAATATTGCTAATTTACCAGACGACTCCTCTTCCTTGCCTTCGTTAACGGTGCTCTTTTCCGTTGAAACGTTTAATAGATTTATTTTATTGTTTTCCGCCTTATCGGCTGAAGAAATTTCTTTAACCTTTAATTGCTCAAGGTTTAGTGCTTTTTTATAATGCTCTATGACAATCGGACAGCCATAAATGACAGGTGTAAATCCTGAAAGAATTCTAGGGTCCTCAAGCGCTTTTATAATGACCTCTGGACCGATTCCGTTCTTATCCCCTATTGTAATTCCTATTTTAACACTGCTAATTGCCATAGACCTTTTAATGTAAATAATGTCACCCTCTCGACAGGGCCGTTCAAATTGCTTAATGCAAAAATACATCTTTAAACACTAACCCAAAAAACCTAATTCCTCTTCAATATATTTCTGATGGAGGGTGGGAATAGGTAAATTCTTCAGGCTCTTCAGGGAATAGGGCTTAAGTGTTTCGTCAGTGGGCAAGGGTTTCTTTATCTCTTTTTGAATAAACGTGACATGAAGCGTCTGATGCGTTAGCTTGTGCGTTTTTTGCACGGGTTCTATCTCCAAGTCTTCTGTTATTGCTTTTTCAAGCTCCTCTTTTGACGAATACTCCTCAAGGTAAAAGTCAAAAAGATGATGCCAAATATCCTTTGCTGTTCGTTTCTTTAAGTAAACCATTTTTGATGCTCTATCTGTATAAACGATATAGAGAAAGAACCGTTTTTTAATTTTTAATTTCTTTATTTTCTGAGGTCTAAGATCGATCGTTCCGTTTATTAAAGCCGAACACTCTAAGGTAAATGGGCATGTTTCACATCTTGGGTTTTTCGGCTTACAATGAAGCGCGCCAAACTCCATAATCGCCTGGTTGTAGCTTGCGGGATCTTGGAGGTTTAAATGCGCTTTGGCCAAAACCGAAAACTCTTTCATTCCAAGAGTAGTGTTTATTGGTGTCTGATGGTCGTGAATCCTACTTAACACTCTAAAAACATTACCATCTAAAACGGCTTGCGCTTCATCAAAGCAGAAAGAAGAGATAGCCGCTGCCGTGTAAGGGCCGACCCCTGAAAGCTTTATTAGCCCCAGGTAAGTCTCTGGAAAAACACCGCCGTGCTCATTAAAAACTTCTTTGGCTGTCTTATGGAGGTTTCTTGCCCGAGAGTAATACCCTAAGCCCTTCCAGAGGTTAAGTACTTCCTGTTCTGACGCTTGGGCCAAATCGCTCACCGTTGGGTACGTATAAACGAACTTATTGTAGTAAGCTAGCCCTTGTGCTACTCTGGTTTGCTGTAAAATTATTTCACTCAGCCAAACTTTATAAGGGTTTTTCGTTCTACGCCATGGTAAATCACGTTTATTTTCGCTGTACCAATTCTGTAGTAATCTCTGAAAACGAACCATTTAGACAATTAAGTGTTAATTCTTTTGACTCAAGTAGCGAAAATAAGAAATGTAAGACATATTTTTGTAGAAATTTAAACAGAAAAACTAAACGTTCAAAATATGACGAAAGCAGAAATTGTAGCAGGTATAGCAGAGGAAACAGGATTGGAGAAGTCGGAAGCGCTACGCGCGGTGGAAGCCTTTATGCAGTCCATAAAACGATCTCTTTCAGGGGGGCGTAATGTATACCTGAGAGGTTTTGGAAGCTTTATCGTTAAAGAACGTGCTCAAAAAACAGGACGAAACATTTCGAAAAACACAACAATTATTATTCCCGCGCACAATATTCCTAGCTTTAAGCCATCTAAGGTTTTTGTAGATGAGGTTAAGAACAATGTTACTGTGGGTTAAAATTATTTTTTATAAATATATTGTTTACCTTTGCACTCCTTCTTCGGGAGTGCTTTTTATTTTGTAAAAGATTTTTATACACATTAAAATATATAGATATGCCAAGCGGTAAGAAAAGAAAAAGACATAAGATGTCGACCCACAAAAGAAAAAAACGACTTAGAAAAAACCGTCATAAGAAGAAAAAATAACAATCTTTTCTTTGGTTTTTAAGTCCGAACATCCTGTTCGGACCTCTTTCGTTTAACTTAAAATACTTTTGTGAAATTAGAAATTGTTGTTGATTCTCGAGCCAACGACATCTGGATAGCCCTATTAAGAGACGGTAAACTCATTGAATTACATGAGGATCGTGGAGGGGTTGACTTTGCTGTTGGTGATATATATCTTGGAAAGGTCCGTAGGGTTGTTCCTAGTTTAAATGCTGCCTTTGTTGATGTTGGTTATGAAAAAGATGCTTTTCTGCATTACCTTGACTTAGGCCCTCAATACCAGTCTTTTGCCCGTTTTTGTAAAAACACATTACGAGGCAAACAAAGTGTCTCTGACCTGAGATACTTCAAACTTGAAAACGATATTGAAAAAGATGGTAAAGTCTCCGATGTTCTTTCATCATCTCAGTCTATTTTGGTACAAGTATCTAAAGAGCCGATTTCTACAAAGGGTCCTCGACTCTGTTCCGAAGTTACAATAGCAGGGAGATACCTTGTTTTAGTTCCTTTTTCTGAAAAAATTTCTGTGTCCCAAAAAATTCGTGAAAACGAAGAGAAAAAACGCCTTAAAGAGGTGATGGGAAGAATTAAACCAAAAAATTTCGGTGTTATTATTCGAACGGTCGCTGAAAACAAATCGACAGAAGACCTAGAACAAGATCTCAAACAATTACTCGAAAAGTGGCATGAGATGTTTTCCAGCATTAAAGGTAGCCGTGGACCGAAAAAACTTCTTGGAGAGCTCAACAGAACTTCATCAATGTTAAGAGATCTTCTAAATGGAGACTTCTCTAATATTCATGTTAACAATGATGTTCTTTATGATGAGATCCGTGAATATGTATCTTCTATTGCGCCTGGAAAAGAAAAAATAGTAAAACACTATAGCGGTAAACTTGACGTTTTTGAGCGCTTTGGAATCAGTAAGCAAATCAAAACACTCTTTGGTAAAAAAGTACCATTGGCTAGTGGTGGTTATCTAATTATCGAACACACCGAGGCAATGCACGTTATTGATGTCAATAGCGGAAACCGGAAAGGTGCTGACGGACAAGAATCCAATGCGTTGGCCACAAACATCGAGGCGGCAGAGGAAATCGCGCGTGTTTTACAATTGCGAGACATGGGTGGTATTATATGTGTCGATTTTATTGACATGCACGAAAGGGCAAACAATAAGGCTTTATTTGAGAAAATGAAAGAGCTTATGAAGTCCGATCGGGCAAAGCACAATATTGTCCCTCCTTCTCGTTTTGGCGTCGTTGAAATAACGAGGCAAAGAGTTCGTCCAGAAACGGACATTAAAACCGGAGAGGCTTGCCCAACATGTAATGGTTCTGGAGAAATTCAAGCAAGTATTTTATTCGCTGAAGAAATAGAGTCAACTCTAGAATACCTTATTAAACAAAACCCTAAAACCTCCGTTGAACTAAGCGTTCATCCATACCTAGAGGCTTTTTTCACAAAAGGAATTTTGTCAAAACAACGGCGTTGGTTTTTTAAATATAAAAAATGGATCTCCGTCAATGGTTTGTCGTCATATAAGCTTTTAGAATATTCTTTCACGGATAAAAACAAAGAAAAAATATCTTACTAAGCATGGAATCCCTTGGGTTCGATGAAATAAAACTCCGACTTGAGCGGTTCTGTGCCTACCAAGAGCGCTGCACAAAGGACGTTCTAAATAAAATTCAATCACTGGGCACATCCGATAAGTCGATGGAAAACAGTCTCCTGGATGTCCTAAAAAAAAATAACTTTTTAAACGATAAGCGATTTGTTAGTTCCTATGTTGAAGGTCGGGTCAATATTAAAAAGTGGGGTGTAAATAAAATCCGTTCTGGTTTGTTTCAACGACACATCCCCCAGCAGCTTATTGAGGAGGGTTTAAGAGATCTCAATCGAGAAGTGTACAAGAAGAACCTAATAAGCTTGGTGGCTAAAAAAAACGCCACGCTCCCTGAAAAAGAAACCGCTTTTATAAAAAAAACGAAGGTGCTACGTTACCTTGCATCAAAAGGCTATACGGCCGAAGATTGCGAAGGTTTTTTCTAGGCTTATTTACTGCCTAACAACGATTTCGCGTTTAAAATCCATACCTCTGGACCACCTCTTACGTATCCCGTTTTTCCTATTTGCTTGAACAGAACCTGGCCTTGAGAGTCCTTTTCCGCGTTCACAAACCATACTGTAGGGTATCCTTGCACTTTAAATTGACGCTGGAGACTGCTGTTTTGCGACTTAACCTCTGGGCTTTGTACTTTTCTTTTTGGGTAATCTAGCTCAAGTAAAACAACATTTTCATTTGCCCATTTTGTAAATTCCTCTTTGAAAAAAACCTCTTTTTGTAATCGAATACACCATCCGCACCAATCGCTTCCTGTAAAAAACATCATTAAAGGCTTGTTCGTTTTATTGGCGATTTCCATTGCTTCGCCTAGGTCTTCATGCCAGACAAGCTTGGTTTGCCCAAATGAGATTGAAATAAATAGGGCGAAAAATAAAGTGATGGACGTTTTCATGTTTTGATTTTTTTTAAAATTACTGATTTCATATTGTTTTACAAAGACCGTGCAAAAGAATTCATCTCCCCTCAAAAATATCCTTTTTAGAAACAATTCATCTTGCCTTTAATAAAATAATACTTGTATTTTCGTTACAAACTGATCTAGATGAATAGACTATTACCTATTGCTTTTCTGATTTTTCACTCTTTTTGCTTCTTACAACAACCCACCCAAACAATTCGGGGGAGCGTTTTTGATAGCGAAACAAAATATCCATTAACTGGTGTTAAAGTCGTTTTATCCATTAATAAAGGCTCCGAAAAGCCCTATAGGGCTTTGACAGATTTTGACGGCGACTTTGTTATTACCGATGTGCCTGTCGGTAAGCATGAAGTTCGGGTTACTTATTCGTTATACGCTGCAAACACATTGACGATTGAGGTTTCTTCCGCAAAAGAAATTGTTCTTAGTATACCACTTGTAGAATTTGTCTCAGACAAAGAAGAGGTTGTTGTCCGGGGGCGAAAACAAGGTGAGGTTCTTAACGAACTGGCATTGATTTCTGCTCAACAGTTTAGCGTTGAAGAAACGAATCGCTACCCCGGCTCAAGGATGGATCCCGCTAGAATGGCATCTAACTTTGCGGGCGTGCAGGGGTCCGATGACTCTAGAAACGATATAGTTATTCGCGGAAATAGCCCCCTTGGAGTGGTTTGGCGCGTTGAGGGTATTGATATACCAAACCCCTCTCATTTTGCGATTTCAGGAAGCACGGGTGGTCCTGTTTCTATTATAAATAATAAACTTCTTGCAAACTCCGATTTCTTCATGAGTGCTTTTCCTGCTGAATATGGGAATAGTACATCAGGGGTTTTTGATTTGAAACTTAGAAAAGGAAATAATAATCGCCATGAGTTTACCGGGCAGTTTGGCTTTCTAGGAACTGAGTTTCTAGCAGAGGGGCCTATTTCAAAGAAAAATAAGTCGAGCTATTTAATAATGGCGCGCTATTCCACACTCTCTTTATTTCAGCAGATTGGCATAAAAATAGGCACCGACGCTGTTCCTCAATATGGAGACGCATCATTTAAATTCAATTTTCCGCTTAAAAAAGGAGGGCAAATCTCTTGGTTTGGTATAGGGGGTAAAAGCAACATAGATATATTAATTTCAGATCAAACAGAATATTCAACGGAGTTTTATGGGGAGGGGGACCGAGACCAAAAGTTTGGCACCTCTATGTATGTGTCTGGGCTAAACTTCAAAAAGCCACTAAACGAAAAAACATTTGTTTCTGCTACTGTTGCAGCCTCATTTGAAGAGCAGCATAGCAGACATGATTATTTGCAACGAAGCTTGATAATTGACGGAGAAGACACTTTGATTTCAGTGGATACATCCTACCTAATGATGGGGTATAATTTTAACACCTTAAAAACGTCAGGGCATTTAAGCCTCAACCATAAGGTCAATAAAAAACATCTCATTAAAACAGGGGTGAATATCGATGTTTTTAGCCTGTTTCAATCCGATTCTGTTTTGTATAACCTAGACGTCCCAGATCTCTTTAAAAACCGTTGGAACTATTCTGGGACAAAACTTTTGGTGCAACCTTTTATGCAATGGAAGTATCGCGCCAATGATAATTTAGACTTCACCCTTGGCCTGCACAGTCAATATTTCTCAAACGCCAATAGCTTAAGCCCTATCGAACCGCGAACAGGGGTGAAGTATCGCTTTCGAAAAAACCAATCCGTCTTTGCAGGGGCAGGTATGCATAGTCAAATGCAGCCACTATACACATACTCTTATCACCAGCTTGATGGTTTAGGAAATAAGGTTTATCAAAACCAAGACATGGGCTTCATGAAAAGCATACATAGTGGAATCGGCTATGAAAAAACTTTTGAGAAGGGCTTTAGTGTCAAAACAGAGGCTTATTATCAACACTTATACGAGGTTCCTGTTACCGTTTCTCCTTCGTCTTTTTCAATGATAAACATGGGCTCTGGATTTTCAAGGATTTTTCCAGACTCACTTGAAAATACAGGAACAGGTCTTAACTATGGGCTAGAACTCACCGTTCAAAAATATTTCAACAAAAGCTTTTTCTTTTTGTTTTCTGGAACGGTTTACGATTCAAAATACACCGGAAGTGACAATGTCTTGAGGAGCACTTCCTACAACGGTTCATACGTCTTTAACCTCTTGGCGGGAAAAGAATTTAGTTTAGGAGAAAAAAACATCCTTGGTCTGGGAATAAAAATAACCCGAGCTGGAGGAAAGCGCTATGGCTATATTGACCTTGACGCTACGGAAGAGTTTAAAGAAGTGATTTTTCAAGATTCCTTGTTCAACGAAAGGCAGTTTGCAGATTATTTTAGACTTGACATAAAAATAAGCTGGAGGTTAAATGCTAAGAAAACGGCTCACGAAATTGGATTAGATTTAGTGAATGTCTTAAACACTAGTAATCTTCTTGGACTAGCCTATGCGCCGAGCCTAGATCCAAATATCGTGTCGGGTCCGGGCTACGAGCCTATCTCTGAAAAAAAGCAACTCGGGTTCCTGCCTATTTTTTATTATAAAATAGATTTTAGGCCTAAAACCAACGGAAACCAGCTGTTTTGAAAGAAGTCGCAGAAGTTGTTTTTCTTGGCATAAAGCCCTACTCTGAAAGCAGTTTGTGGGTCCGTTTTTTTTCGGAAAAACATGGGCTACAAAATGGTATTATTAAAGGTGGGAAAAAAAAGAAAATAAAGCCTTTTGTTCTCGGGTTATATCATGTTTCATTTTATCGGTGGTCTGATTCTGGGCTTCAAAATATTGTTGATTTAGAACGGTCAAGGTCATTAGAGGGAACCTACAACTCACCTGTTAAAATATTAATTGCCTTTTTTGTTGCTGAGAGCCTAAAGTCTTTTCTTAACAACGAAGTCGTGGATCAGTCTTTTTTCGCTTTTATCAAAAGCAGTATCATTGACCTTAACAAGGAAGTTAAGGTTAAGGCTTTTCCGGTCTTGTTTTTAGCACGTCTCATTCATTATTCGGGTCATCAACCTTTAAAAACGGAGGGCGGCGGGTTGCTGAAGTTTGATATAAAAACCGGTGTTTTTGACCCTCAGGAAGCCTCTAATGATTGCGTTGACGACCCTCTCCTAGTTGCTTCTATTTACGACTTGTTTTATAACGCTGGAAAAAATTTAGATGGACGGGAGAATCGTATTTTTAATATCCTTTTAAGCTACTGTGCCTATCATATTCCTAGCTACGAGTCGAGGCAATCGGTAGAGATTATAAGAGAAACCTTATATGACTGATCTTCGCTTTTTAGCAAAAAACGCTTGTATTATTTTTTTGCTCTCTTCCTTCATTGGGCCATTAACGACCAGTGTAGCAGGGTGGTATAGCGAAGGTTGGCAGCGGCCAGCCCCTCTCTTTTCATCTCTTGCGCTGAAAACAACCTTGTCAATCTGAGACCAAAACAAAGCGCCAGCACACATAGAACAAGGCTCCAGCGTGATATATATGGTACATCCCTTTAAGTATTTTGCCCCTAGAAACTGTGATGCTGCAGTAATCGCTTGCACCTCTGCATGGGCAGTTACATCGGTTAGTTGTTCGGTTAGATTGTGACTTCTAGCGATAATCCTGTTGTTAGACACAACAACGGCGCCCACAGGCACCTCATTCTTATCAAAGGCCTTTTGGGCTTCTATAAGCGCTTGTTTCATGAAGAATTCGTCATTGTAAATTTCCAACATACTTTTAAGTTGTTAACGTCCTTTCTCGGTAAATTTATGACTAATAATTGAATCTCATGAACGATATATTTCTAAATTCACGACATGAACACTTTAGACATCTGCATTCTTGTTTTTTTAACCGTTGGGTTGTTTTTAGGGTGGCGAAAAGGCTTTATTATGGAACTCTTTACCTTTGGATCCCTATTAGCGGGTGTCTTTTTTGCTTTTCATTTTTCTAATACGCTTTCCCTTTACTTCGTGGATGAAAACGACGGTATTATGGTCCCCTTCCTTTCTTTTATTATTGTTTTTATTCTTGTTGTAGTATTGGTTCGTTTGCTGGGGCGGTTGTTTGAAAAGTTTGTTGCATTCGTTTGGCTTTCCGTCTTCAACAAGGTTCTAGGTGCGCTTGTCGGCATGATGAAGTGGGGCTTCTTTTCGGGTTGCGCAATTTTGCTTTTAGGCCCATTAGATCCTGAAAATAAGGCCGTTCCAATAAAGGTGAAAAACGCTTCACTACTATCTTCTTATGCTGTTCTATATGCTGAAACGGTGCTTCCTGGCGTTAAAAACACGCTGCTTTTCGGATATAAAGAAGTGAAAAAAGAAATCTCAAGAGATCGTCAAGATTAACCCTCTGTTTTACTAGGGATTACGTTTTTCAAAAAGTTACTCCGTTTTCATATAAAAACAATAATGTACGTAGTTATACGGATACTCGTTGTGATGAACACGTAAGGGCAGTATAGTAGGCTCGTGTATTTTGCGTTAGCATTTGGGATATTTCATTCTAGGCGACTAATAGTGTTGCAAATTTGTGTCAACAAACAAACAACAACATTAAAACGCACGATATGAATACTTTTACTTCCCTTCTCACAACATTAGCTTTCACGGTTCTTTCCTTGATTACTTTTTCACAACAAGATTCAAAAGTCTGGTTGACGATTTCAAATTCATCTAACGTTCCATTTGAAAACGCGGCAGGAGAATTTGTTTCTAACGACGCTACTCTTTCAGCAGCGATTGTTTCTTTAAACATTACGGATGTGAGAAAAGCGGTTCCGGCTTCACGGAAGGCTTCTTTATTAAACGTGTATGAGTTTTCTTCTTCATCTGTAGATGTTGTAGACATGTATGCAACATTAAGCAACACGGTAAGCGTGGTAAGCAATGTTGAATACGCTCCTGTGTATGAGTCATTAAATACCCCTAACGATTATACGACGACCTTTTCTTCTGACTACGCTTTAGATTTAATATCTGCAGAAACGGCATGGAACTTATCTACGGGAGATTCAGCAATTACACTTGCTATTTCAGACCAAAACTATTTTGTTGAGCACGAAGAACTTCAAGGGAAGGTTGTTTATTATGACGCTACAAATACATCTTCACAAACACACGGTACCGCTGTAGCAATTATCGCTGCAGGATCAACCAATAACAGTATAGGAAAAAGCGCTATCGGTTTTAACAGCACCTTGGCTTTATACCAAATGAGTTACAACGAAGTTCTCGCCGCTTCTTATGCGGGATACAAAGTAATTAACCTTAGCTGGACTTCAGGTTGTTCTTTTAGCCAATACACGCAAGACATCATTGATGAGGTTTATAACAACGGAACCTTTATCGTTGCAGCTGCAGGAAATGGTTCTACGTGTGGTGGTTCTGAAAACCTTGTTTACCCTGCTGCATTTAACAACGTATTTTCTGTTACAAGCATCGGTCCTAATGACAACCACGAAAGAACAATCGGTAACCCTTCAACGACACACCAACATAATGCAACTGTAGACTTAAGTGCTCCAGGTTATGATGTTGCGATTTCTGCGGCACCAGGATGGTACTTAAACGGATCTGGAACCTCTTATGCTGCGCCTTTTGTAACGGGAACAATAGGCCTAATGTTAGACGTTAATCCTTGTCTTACAAACGCTGAAATTACAGCGGTCTTAAAGAACTCTTCTACATATATTGATGATTTAAACCCAAACTACGCAGGCTTAATTGGTGAGGGGCGTTTAAACGCACAAGCAGCTGTTGAAATGGCTGCGGCTTTTAACAAGTTGTTTTTGAATGTTTCCACTACAGGTTCTTGTTTAGCGAATAGCGGAGAAATTGAAGTTAGCATCATTGGGGGAAACGCTCCCTTCACTACCGAGTGGTCAAATGGTCAAACAGACCTTAGCCTTTCAAACCTAGAGGGTGGCGTCTATACACTTACAGTTACTGATGTTATGGGTTGTGTAAAAGACACTACAATTACTATTGAAGATGTTACACCTACGGTATTTGAGGGAACGATTCAAGATGTCGCTTGTAACGGAACAGCGAGTGGTGCGATTGATATTACAATCCTTGAAGGTGCGCCGAACTTTATCTTTGAATGGGACAACGGAATGATGACAGAAGATATCACTGACCTTGTTGCTGGAACCTATAGATTGAAAATTACGAACGCTTACGGTTGTAGTGTTTGGGAAAGCTATACTGTTGAGCAATCTTTAGCCCTAACAGCGAGTTTACAAACAACACAGCCAAGTGTTGATCAAGAAGGACTTATTGACCTTACGGTTCAAGGTGGGACGGCTCCATACACATATGCTTGGAGTAACGGAGAAACAACAGAAGACCTTACGGGTGTCCCTAGTGGTTTCTATGAAGTGACTGCGGTTGATGCTAACGGATGTGATGTTGTTGCACACACAACTCTTGACGAGATCAGTACAGCGAGTGTATTTGACCTTCAATCAACAAGTGTTAACGTATACCCAAACCCAACGACAGATTATGCTACCGTTTCTTGGGACAACGATGCAATCAACACCCTTACCATTATCAATGCTAATGGACAGATCGTGCAAAAAGCAGATGTTACAATGAAGAACACACACACGGTACAAGATTTGAATTCAGGAATATACTTTATCAACCTTTCTGATAACAACAACTACGCAACTACCCAAAAGCTAGTTGTGAGATAAAGCTCTTAAACGAAGACAAATGACACGTAAAAAGTTGCAGCCTTTGCATTGGTGGATTCTAACAATGGGTCTCTGCATGTTGGTGTTTATCATTCACCATTTACCTAACAACATATGATTATCGTCTAAGCCTTCAAAATTGAAGGCTTTTGCTTTTTATAATTTTCTCCGCTAATACGTTGCTGAGTTTATAATAACTTTCTGATGTCCATCCCGCGACATGTGGTGTTAGAACAACATTCGGATTTGATTTTAAATACAAAAAGTCATCCGGTAGGGGGGATTCAAAAAAACGCTCGAAAGACTTTGTTTCATATTCCAAAACATCTAAAGCCGCCTTTTCAACAACGCCTTCTTTCATGGCCCGAACAAGACCCTGAGTATGAATAACATTTCCCCTACTTATGTTTAGAACAATCAAGGGGGTTTTAAACTTTGAAAAGAATTTATAATTTCCCATGTCGATTGTTTCTACGGTTTGCGGAACATGGAAGCTAAGAACGTTTACTTGGCTATAAAACTCCTCAAGTTCTACCTGCAGTATCCCCGGCTCATTAATCTTAATGTATTTATCATATGCCAGGACCTTCACCCCCAGAAGAATAAGCTTTTCGGCAAAGGCTCGCCCATTATTGCCACAACCTATAATTCCTACAGTACAAGAGGAAAGCTCTCTTCCTGAATTTGACTGTCTCTCCCATAAACCCGCCTCTATTTCTCCCTGTGCTTTCTTGAAATTGTTTAATAACGCAAGTAAAAAACCAAGAGCGTGTTCTGCGACAGCATTTCTATTTCCTTCTGGGGACGAAAAAACTTGAATCCCATTTCGTGCGCAATAATCCAAATCAATATTTTCTGTTCCAGAACCAGAACGTGCAATAAACTTTAATTCTTTAGCCTGTGTTAAAACTTCTTTGTCTAAAGAAAACCTTGAGCGAATGACAATTCCAGAAGCCTCTTTCATCGCTAACAAGATATCTTCTTTTTTGTCTGTTGTCGCATCAACACAAGTATAACCTCGAGACGCTAGCCTTTCTTTCAAAACAAGATGAACGACATCAATAAATAGAACTTTTTGCATATTAACGTCAAATTTAACAAACCGCGAGGAACCTTTTGCAAAAGAAAGAAATTGTATTTTTGATTGGCTTTTTCTGAGTTGTATAAATGATAAAGCATTGAAACAAGCCCACTAAAACGCCCCCTTAGTGTAGTTTTTACACTTTAATAAAAAAATAATATATTTACACTGAAAAACATTTATATATGAAAAACATATTTCTACTTATATCCCTCTTGTGTTCGCCGCTTACGGAATTAATCGCACAAGAACTGGTTGTCACCGGAGTCGTTACTGATGAAAAGAAACAGACGTTTCCCGGGGTAAAAGTTGTTATTAAAGGGACAAATCAAGGCGCGGTTACAGATGTTGATGGGGTCTATAGTATTAAAACGCAGTCTTCGAGTATGCTTACCCTTAGTTTTTCCTATATGGGTTATGACACTCAAGATGTTTTAGTCGCGGGAAGGAGTGAAATAGACATACAAATGGCTTCTTCTTCTCAAATTTTTGACGAGGTTGTGGTTGTGGGTTATGGAAGTTCGAGAAACAAAGAGTTAACTGGAGCAACAGCAAAGGTTAAGGGAGAAGATATTGAAAAACTAAACCTTTCAAGAATGGATCAAGCGCTTCAAGGGCAGATCTCCGGAGTGGCTATTAACACAAACTCTGGTTCTCCAGGGGGTTCTTCGAGTATTAGAATTAGAGGGCTTTCCACGTTTGGTGACAATGACCCGCTGATTTTAGTAGATGGGGTTGTTTACGACTCTGATGGGTTAAATGCATTAAACCCATCAGATATTGAGTCTATAAACGTTTTGAAGGATGCAACGGCCGGAATCTATGGTGTTCGTGCGGCAAACGGTGTAATCATTGTTGAAACAAAAAAAGGAAAGATAAACTCCAAGCCAAAAATTGAGTTTAGTATGTATCGGGGGATTCAAGAGACCGCTAATAGACTCGGATTGTTAAACGCTGAAGAGTATGCGGTAATAAAAAATGAAATGTTCGCTTTTGGCGGTCAGCCTATGCCTTTTGCAAGTACAGCTATTGGCGAGGGAACAAATTGGCAAGATTCTGTTTTTCAATCAGCGCCTGTTGAAAGTTATAACATAGGTATTAGTGGAGGAACCAAAAACACGAGGTATTCATTAGGGGCAACGTTCTTTTCTCAAGAGGGTATTGTCGGTAGTGCTAAAGCTAACTTTTCAAGATACAATGCTAGATTAAACCTAAGCACCGACATGTCGGATAAGCTTACTTTAAACTCTGTTTTTCTTTTTTCTAATGACAACAGGTCCACATTGTCTGAAAATGGCATCGGTTCCGTTCTTTATAACACGATTAATGCTTTTCCAAACAAACCGATAGTGACTCCAGATGGAAATTATAGTTATTTGGAAGAGGTTTCTGACATAATAAACCCTATCGCTCAAATGGAAAATTCATATAACTATAGTGTTGCTGATAAATTCGTAGGTAAAGAGGAGCTTGTTTATAAGTTTAACGAGCATTTGACATTCACAAACCGTTTTAACTACAACTATGCCGTAGTCGAGGCGAAGTCTTTTAGTCCTTTAGCCTGGTATGGGCCTGGAAAATATGCGAACACAGCCTTAAACGCGGACTTAGAGTCTCCTCTTGTTGAAATCGGAGACAGTGTTTTTTTAGAGCGTGGGGCAAGCGTTTATGAGCAACGGTCTTCTTTTACAGATTTAACCTATGAAAGCTACTTTAATTATGACAGAACGTTTGATGAAATACATAAAGTGAAAGCAACACTCGGGGCTTCTATCTTTCAGAGAAAAGGCTCGGCTTTAAGTGGAACGGCGTTCAATATACCAAATAATTCTTGGGAATACGCCGATATTTCTGCTAGCACTGCTGCTGGTGGGTACTTAAACAACACGGGGTCTTGGGAGTTTACTGAGCGATTGGTCTCCGCCTTTTTAAGAGCTGAATACGCCTATGATTCTAGGTATATTATATCGGGTATTCTTCGTCGTGATGGCTCTAGTAAGTTTGGCCCAAATAATCGTTACGGCTTATTTCCTACGATCTCATCTGCTTGGCTGATTTCTGAAGAGTCTTTTTTTAATATTGATGCTATTGACTTTATGAAGCTTCGTCTTAGCTATGGTATTTCTGGAAACGACCAAATCGCAAATTTTGCCTATCGTGCCCTGTTAAACGGAGAGGGTGTCTATGTCTTTGACGATTTAATTACGATTGGTACAGCTCTTGGGCGTGCGGCTAACCCCGATTTAAAATGGGAAACAACAAGACAATTCAACGCTGGTTTGGACTTAACGCTTTTGAGCTCTTTTGATGTAACCACAAACTACTTTATTAAAAACACAAATGATCTTTTGTTTCAACCAGACGTGTCAGGAATCCTTGGTTCTTATGGTCCTGGGGGCTCTTCACCTATAATAAACGCAGGGAATGTATCTAATAAAGGCGTCGAATTAGAGCTTGCTTATCACACAAAACCTTCAAAGGCTTTTAAAACAAATGTAAGCTACAACTTTTCAGCTATTACCAATAAGGTAACGGGCGTCCCTGAAGGGGTTGATTACTTGCCTGGCGCTCAATTCAGTGTTGGGGGGGATGTTGCTACTCGATTTGAAGAAGGTTACGCTATCGGTTATTTTCATGGTCTACAAACCGCCGGAATCTTTCAAACCCAAGAAGAAATTGACAACCACCCTGTTGCACAAGAAGGCGCAAGACCAGGAGATTTTATTTTTGTAGATCAAAATCAAGATGGGGAAATAAGCTTTGGAAACGATGATGATAAGGCATATCTCGGTTCTCCTATACCAGACTTTACGATGGGCTTTTCATTAAGTATGAAATATAAAGGATTTGATTTCTCAAGTAATATTTATTCGGCAATTGGCCAAGAAATAATTAGAAACTTCGAAAGACAACAGCCTTATGCTAATCAGCTTGATTATGTTATCAATCGCTGGACGGGGCCGGGTTCAACAAATGAACACCCAAGAATTACAACCGGGGCTACTCGAAACAATTCTTTTTCTGATTACTATGTAGAAGACGGCTCATTCGTTCGTTTAAGAAACGTACAGGTCGGGTATACCATCCCTAAAAAGCTACTTAGGAAACTCAAAATTGAATCTTTAAGGGTATACGTATCGGGAAACAACCTTGTTACACTTACTAGATACCAAGGATTTGATCCTGACATTGGCGGGGGGACGCTTTCTGCGGGGGTCGATTATGGTTTTTATCCTCAAGCAAAATCAATAATGGCTGGTATTAACATTAAATTTTAAAAGCATGAAAAATAGAACCACACAATTTTTGAGCGCTTCACTGTTGTCGATTTGCCTTGTTTTTACTGGGTGTGAGAAGTTTTTAACAGTCAATCCGCCTTATACTCAAGATGCTGAAAACTACTTTCAGACTCCCGAAGAATATGAAAAAGCGTTAGTCGGAGCATATGACCTCCTTCAATCTAGCTTTATGGCTGTTTGGATCAGTGAAATAGCTTCTGACAACACGATTGCTGGCGGGGAGAGTGTAAACGACACACAGGGGCTTCACCAACTAGACTTAATGACACACGGAGGTGTCAATGCGGAGTTAAGAAATGTTTTTAGATGGAATTACGCAGGTATTACGCGCGCAAACTTCATTCTAGAAAACAAAGACAATATTGAATTTACAGGTAAAGACAAGATTATTGCTGAAGCAAAGTTTTTAAGGGCTTTCTATTATTTTGAGCTTGTTAAATTCTTCGGTGACGTTCCCTTAATTATTGATGAAAGAATTGGAGCGCAAGAGGCAACAACAATTCCGAGGACGCCTTCTAGTGAAATCTACGCACAAATTGAACAGGACCTTCTAGACGCTTCCGCTGTTCTAGACGCGGTTTCTCTTGTTAAAGGAAAGGCAACAAAAGGCGCTGCTATGGCGTTATTAGGGAAAGCTTACCTCTATCAATCAAAGTTTGTAGAGGCTGCAAATAAATTTGATGAAGTGATTTCAAGTGGTTCATATAGTTTGATTAGTGATTACAACGACCTGTTTTCAGTTGCCAACGAAAACAACAGTGAAACTGTTTTTGATGTTGAATACTCTGGTGCAGAAGGTGGTGGGTATGGCTGTTTGGTCTGCCTGGAAGGAAATGCGGGGCCCGGGTTTCAGGGTATTCGCCAATATGAAGGCCCTATTTATGGCGATGGTAACAGTTATAATCTGCCAACTCAGAATTTATATGATGCTTTTGACCCTGCCGACCCTAGAAGAGACGCAACCGTTTTAGATATTGATGCATTTATCGCTGCACAACCAAATCCCGAGAGCATAAGCTATGGAATAGGCGCTGGTGGTCACACGGGGTTCTACAATAATAAATACATCAAAAGACAAGGAGAAATTGGTCTTCCTGACAACGATCTTACAAGTCCTGTTAACTATCGTGTAATTCGATATGCCGACGTATTGCTTATGGCCGCAGAGGCACATTTCCGAAATGGAAATAGCGCTGAGGCGCAAGGTCTTGTAGACCAAATAAGACTTCGTGCTGGAATGGCACCTGTTGCTTTAAATACTATAGAAGACCTTTACAACGAAAGGCGTTTAGAACTTGCTTGTGAAGGCCATCGGTTTTTTGACTTGGTACGCTCAGGACAAGCAGAAAGTTCTATAGAGGGCTTTCAACCTGGAAAACACGAACTCTTTCCTATTCCTACATTAGAAATAGATTTAGCCGGTGGAAACTGGTCTCAAAACAATGGTTATTAATACATCTCTTATGAAAACAAAATTATTACCTCTTTTCTTGCTAGTTACAACGACGATATTAATTGGTATTGGTTCATGTAAAAAAGAAAATCCACAACTTGGGGAGGCCCCGAGTGAGGCTGATGCTCTTTTTACCTATGCGCCCTCTGACACAAATGATAACGTCATTATATTTACTGCCGCGAACCCTGATATGATAAACATGTGGGATTTTGGTAATGGGTTAAAAGGAGAGGGAAGCATTGTTTCCGCTGTTTATCCTAATGCCGGCGTTTACCCAGTAAGCCTAGGTGTTTTTAATAGTGGGGGAAGCAAGACGAGTATACAAGACATCACAATAAGTCAAACAGACCCAAGTCTTTTAGACAACCCTATTTTTACCATGCTTACCGGGGGTGTTGACGGTCCCGGTTACAGGTCTTGGTATATAGACTCGTCTTCTGCTGGTCATTTTGGAGTAGGACCTGACCCTGTTAGTGATTTAGGATATACGCCTGAATGGTGGTCTGCACCAGAAAACGCTAAACCGGGATGTGGTATTTACGATGACCGGTATGTTTTTTATTTAAACGCTTATAGGTTTGACATGGTAACTAATGGGGATGTTTATGTCCACAATACGATACAAGATCAATATCCTGGTGCTTTTGAAAACCTAGCCGACTTCACGGCTCCTTATGATAATCGCTTAAATGAATCTTGGTCACTAACGGAAGAAGAGGACACGACTATTAGTGTTTCCGGCGACTCTTTTATTGGCTTTGGCACAGGGGTTAATACCTATAAAATTATTGAACTCACAGACACTTCTATGTATTTAGCTTTTGGGCACCACGAAGGGGGGCTTTTATGGTACCTTAAACTAAAACCTGAGATATAATCAATTAAAAAACAGGTGTTTATGTATCGTTTCCTATTTATTTTTGCACTCGTTATATGTGCTTCCTGCGACCCGGACGAGCCGGTTTCAATGGTTGTTTTACCTACCGGTCTTTCAACTTCATATTCTATAAATGAAAGCCTTTTAGAAATCCAGGCTATCGCCTCTGGGGCAAACTTTTATAGTTTCGTGTTTTATGAAGGAACGGACTCTATTTATGTAGAGTCTAATGACGGGGCCTCTGTATATGTATATTCAGCACCCGGAATATATACGGTAAAAACGAAGGCGCACACGACGCACTATGATTTTATTGAGACCATTGAAAATATTGAGATTACGGATGTCGGATACACTGGTGGTATTCCTAGTGCAGGATACATAACTCCTGAAACCTATCCTGAATACTCGCTTGTTTGGAGTGATGAGTTTAATGGATCCTCTCTTTCTAGCGACTGGGTTTATGATATAGGAAATGGCTCGTGGGGCTGGGGTAATAACGAACTAGAGTACTACAGGGAAGAAAATGCTATCGTCGAAGATGGTTTGCTAAAGATAACGGCGAAGCAAGAGGCCTTCGGTGGATCAAGTTATACTTCTTCAAGGATTAAAACACAAGGAATAAAGTCGTTTAAATATGGCCGAGTTGATGTCCGAGCAGCCGTGCCTTACGGTCAAGGTTACTGGCCGGCTATATGGATGCTTGGAGATAATATTGGTACTGCAAGTTGGCCAAACTGCGGGGAAATAGATATTATGGAGCTAATCGGCGGCGGGAGCTTTAATAATAGAACGATCTACGGAACCATACACTGGGATGATAATGGGTCTTATGCATCATATGGTAACGGTAACTCTTTAAGTTCTGGAGAAATGTTTGCCGAAGAGTTTCATGTGTTTTCTATTATTTGGGATTCAAACTCAATTAAGTTTTTAAGAGATGACATTCAATACCACGAAGCTGATATTACGCCATCACAATTAAGCGAGTTTCATCAAAACTTCTTTTTTATATTAAATGTTGCAGTTGGTGGAAATTGGCCAGGAAGTCCAAATGAAAACACCCTATTTCCTCAAACCATGGCTGTTGATTATATAAGGGTTTTTCAATAAAACACAAAAAAACGGCTTCAAACCTGTGTTTTTAAGCTTGTTTTTTGGTTTTAACAGCCTCGTTGTCATTACGGGGGTTAAAAACGCGTTAGGGGGGCTTATTTAAGCTATCTACCCATATAAATCAAAAGTACAGACACATCACTTGGGGAAACTCCTGAAACCCTCGACGCTTGACCAATGGTTATTGGACGTATTGCCGTTAGTTTTTCCTTTGCCTCGGTGCTTAAGCTATTTAGCTTTTTAAAATTCAGTTCAGTCGGTATTTTAACCCCTTCTAATCTATTCATCTTTTCTGCTTGATCCTGCTCTCTTTCAATATATCCCTCATATTTCATTTGAATCTCTACTTGAGAGAGTATCTCATCATGTGCCATTGATGCTTTATTAGCCTTCTCTTTCGCCTCTAACGAGTGTTCTAATAGGTTCTCTAAAGAGACTTTTGGTCTTGTAATGATCGATGATATTTTTACTTTTTGAGTAATAGGTGCGCTTCCAATACTTTCTAAAAAGGGGTTTATTTCGGATGGTGCTATCGATATTTTTTTTAATTCTTTTTTAAACGCTTTTGTTCCTTCTGCTTTCTTTTCAACTTTTTCTAGCCTATTCTCACTTGCTAAGCCAAGATCAAAACCTAAAGGGGTGAGCCGTATGTCTGCATTATCCTGTCTCAGTAGAATCCTATATTCAGCGCGACTCGTAAACATTCGGTACGGCTCGTCTGTCCCCTTCGTTATTAAATCATCGATAAGAACCCCTATATAAGCATCGCTTCGTGTTAAATGAAAGGGCTTTTTCTGTTGAACATTCAAGCTTGCATTAATGCCCGCCATCAATCCTTGACAAGCAGCTTCTTCATACCCTGTTGTGCCGTTTATTTGTCCTGCAAAATAAAGGTTTTTTATTTTCTTTGTCTCTAAAGAGTGTTTGAGCTGTGTTGGTGGGAAATAATCGTATTCTATAGCGTAACCTGGTCTAAACATTTTTACGTTTTCAAAACCCGGTATCGTTTTCATTGCCTCAAGCTGTATCTCCTCGGGAAGCGAAGTGCTAAAACCATTTACATAAATTTCTATGGTATCCCAACCCTCTGGTTCAACAAATATTTGATGTCTATCCCTGTCAGCAAAACGATTTATTTTATCTTCAATACTTGGGCAATACCTTGGGCCCGTGCTATTGATCGATCCATTAAACATTGGGGACCTATCAAAGCCTTTTTTTAGGGCTTCATGTGTGTTTGTGTTTGTATAGGTGATAAAACAAGAGCGCTGATTTTCTAATGGTTTCGTGTCTGAGAAACTAAATTTATATGGGGGGTCGTCTCCCTTTTGTTCTTCCATTAATGCGTAATTCAAGGTTCTGCCGTCTACCCTTGGCGGGGTACCTGTTTTCATTCGGCCGGACTCAAACCCTAGCTCCACAAGTTGTTCGGTAATCCCTATTGACGCCCTCTCAGCAGCCCTGCCTCCGCCAAATTGTTTCTCTCCCAAATGAATAAGTCCATTTAAAAAAGTCCCGTTCGTTAATACGACCGTCTTTGAAAAGATCTCTATACCTAAAGAGGTTTTAACCCCTATAACAACATCGTTCTCTACTATTATACCTGAACACATGTCCTGCCAAAAATCAACATTAGTATTTCGCTCCAACAGTAACCTCCATTCTGTAGAAAATAATTGGCGGTCATTTTGTGTTCGGGGAGACCACATCGCTGGCCCCTTTGACTTATTCAACATTCTGAATTGTATAGCACTTTTATCGCTAACAATTCCAGAGCCCCCGCCTAATGCATCGATTTCTCTTAAAATTTGACCCTTAGCGACGCCACCCATTGCTGGGTTGCAGCTCATTTGGGCAATGGTGTTCATGTTCATCGTTAAAAGAAGAACCTTGCTTCCCATCGTTGCCGCGCAGTGAGCGGCCTCACAACCTGCATGACCTGCGCCAACAATAATAATATCGTATTTATTTAACATTTTTTAAGGTCGTGTTTCACGTGAAACAAAATTAAGCCAAAAAAACAAAACTATTTATGTTTCACGTGAAACATCGTGGTTTAAATAGAGGTCCTCCTTTTGTCGCATTTGTTTAATTTCTATAGTCGACTTGTCATTAAAACCGCAGAGGTGAAGCACACCGTGATAAATAACTCTTTCTAATTCTAATAAAAAATTTGTTTTTTGGGTGGCCGCGTTTTCCTTCACCCGATCTATACTTATAAATAAATCACCGGAAATCAAGTTTTCTGAATTATAATTAAATGTAATTATATCCGTAAAAAAATCGTGTTGTAAGTGTTCTTTGTTTATGCCTAGCAAATAATTGTCGCTACAGAAAACCACATTAATAAAAGAAGGCTTAAACCCCTCTTTATCAACTATATATGTTGTTTTTTTTATAAACTTATTTGTAAAAACAAAAGAAAGGAAGTCCTCAAAAAAAAACTCAATCATTTATTAAAAAAAAGACAAACCTCGTTCCCTTGGCCGGTAAATTCAACCTTATCAGCAAGGTTTCGCATGAGAAAGATTCCCCTTCCGTTTTCTTTTAATAGGTTTTCTGGAGAAGTGGGGTCTGGTAGGTTTTCAAAATCAAAACCAACACCCTCGTCCTTAACAGAAAAACAAACTTTATTTTGGTTATCTTTTACAGAAACGTCTATGCTTAATTCTTCATTCTCCTTGTTCCCATGTTGGATTGCGTTGTTTACGGCTTCGGTTACCGCTATTAACACATTGCCATAAGCATCTTCATTAACCCCTACACTTGTGCAAACCTTATCAATTAATCGCTCTATATCTGCAACAGATTTGTAAGTCGAAGAAAGCCGCAGAGATTCTATAACACTGTACTCATCTTTCATAGCATTCACAAATATTAATTCTCATTAAAATATTCGTTCGCTTTTTCTTTATAATACTTTTTATAAGAGGGCTCAGCAAAACGTAATAATTCAATTTTTTTAAGTTTTTCTTTGTTATACTGATTAAATAGAATTTGGTTGCTCTTTTCTATGTTTTTTCCTCCCTTAGATTCTCTTTTATCCTCAAACCCCCTTTCAATTAGTGCTTTTTCACTTTCTAGAAGCCTTGTTAATATATCCTGTTGTCGCGTAAAAGTTTCTTTGTCTATCTTTTTATTGATTATCCTCTTCTGTTGTTCCTTTAATTCTTCTATCAATGGGTTCAATGCATTTCCCTCACCCTTGCCCTCTTTGTTTAATTGATCCCTAAGTTCTTCGAGCTTCTTTCTTATTGCCGACTGCTCTGCTGCCATTTTAGCCAAACCTTGACTTCCTATACCACCATCTCCTTTTCCATCCTTCTCTCCGTTTTTTTTACCCCCTGGGTTTTTACCTCCATCCTGCATTCCTTTTTTTAGTTGATCTAGTTGGTTTTTCAACATTTCCTTCATGTCACCGGGCTTCATTGATGGCCCCGCTTTAGGTTTTCCTTTCCCCCCGGGTTTATTACACTGTCCACTACCCGGCTTCATCGCCTGCATTTGTGCCTGCATACTCTGTAATACTTCATTTAATAAAAGAGCTAAGTTGTTATAAGCCGTCATAGACAACTGTTGATTAAGGGTAACATTCTTCTTTTTTCGATCGCCTACAAATTCTATAGTTTTACCCTGGCTATATGCCAAATCGTTTAATTCTTTATCAATAAAGGTTGCTAAAACTGGTTGTCTTTTTGCCAATGCCAATAAACTGTCCTTAACAATTTTAGTGTCGTCATTTATTCTACGCTGTTTACGCCCATACTTTCTAAAGGCTGGGTCATTAATTTGAACCAAATTAAATTTATCTAGCAAATCTTCTTGATCCATACTTAAAAGAACCAAGGCTTCAAGTATTTTTCTCAAATCCTCCATATCTTCTTCGTTTTGGCTCTGTTCTGATTCTTGTTGCATTTGATTTAATTGTTCAGCAAGATCCTCCATTTTTTCACCCGCCTCTCCTTGACTTTCAGATGCTTTATTTTTTTTATTCTTCTCTATTTTTTCACCGGCTTCGTTAAGTTTTTCCTCTATTTCTTTTTGTTCTTCATCTGTAGACTCAATATCCATTGGTGTTTCTAACTTTTTATTCAACTCTTCAAGCTCTTTAATTCCCTTTTCTATTTCTTTAAAGGCTTCCTTTATTTCATCTTGACTTTCTTTGGTTTTTTCTTTTTTCACTGCGAGGTCTTTTTGTTTTTTTGCCAGGTCCTTCAGTTCTTTTTCTAAATCATCTATTTTCTCATTGACTTGTAGTTTTTTTAACATTTCCAAACTGCGATCGAGCTGCTTTTTCATATCCTCAGCACTTTGATCAAGTTCCTCCATTTTTTCATTCAATTGCTTTTGATCATTTTTTTTAAGCAGTTCTTCAAGTTCCTCCAAGAGTTTCTTAAGCTCATCATCCATTACCTCTTTTAACAAGTCTTCTAATAGGTCTTGCTTTTGTAACAGTTCTTTATCTAATTCTGATAGTTTATTTTTTTCCTGGAGAGACTTGTCCAGTCTTTCTTGTATGTTTTCTAGTTTATTTAACAACTCTTGTTGCTGATCTTTTAAATTATTCAGGTCATTTAATTTATTCCACTCATTATTTTTATTTTTTTTAAATTCCTTATTAAGCTCATTAATTTCTTTTTGAAACACCTCTGTCGCTTTTAATACATCATTAAGTTCTTTTTTAATATTATTTTGTTCTTTTTCTCTATTTTTATTAAGTGTTTTTAAATCAGGTATTTGGTAGGTGTTTCTATTACTTAAACTTGTTTTATGCCCATTCACTCCATCATTATCAGTTACAGAAAAATAATATAATATTTCATCACTCAAGGCTATATTTTCATCCGTAAAGTCAATAGAAAATTCAAAACTAACTTTTGTACCATTTATGTTCTTAAATCTTATGTTTTCACTTCTTGTATTCTTATTTTTAGAAGAAACATCATAATTAAAATTTAAGTCATACAAACCATAATCATCTGAAGCGGTGCCTTTAAAATGAAATAATCCATCTTTTAAACTATCTTTTTCCTCTTGTATTTTTATTTCAGGATAAGAATCTTTAATAACCTGAATAAAATAATTTAGAGAATCTAAAGCTCCATTATGGCTATTTGTCATCTGGATAATTAAATCACTACTCTCTAAACATTTTTGAGTAAAAGAAAAACCAGACTTAAAAAAGTTTTTATTCATTTCATTATAAGAGATACTGACCTTTGAAATATTTTTAACTTTCCCGCTCCAGAAAATTATACTTCCCTCAGGAACCGTTATGTCTGCGGAATTATTAATTATTAAATCTTCCATTTCTAGGTATTTAGGAAACTTTATTAGAGCATCCCATTTACCAAGCATACTTTTACCTAAAACATCTATTTCATATGTTTGACTATTAAATTTAGAGCTTGAAAAAAAGAAGGTTTGTTTGTTTATAGGTTTTCTTAAAACACACTCAAATGTGTTGGATTTAATTTTATTCATTAAAAAGATACCTTGATCAGAATTAATATATAAGCGATTGGGAAATTGATTACCAATTAATTCAACTTTTATATATAAATCCTCTCCTTCTGTTAATTTTAAATCATTTTGTTTTAGTAAGAAGATAAAGGGTGCTTTTTCTTGGAATTGTTTTGAGAAGTTTAATATTCTAAAAGACCCCTGGGTGAACATTTCAGGAATAAAAGCTGTAAAAATAAAAAACATAAAAACAGGAGGTAAAACATATTTTAGATACCTCTTATTTTCTGAATAAGAAATAGCTTTAGAAAATTTAACATACCCTATTTTGTTTATTTTCTGCTCAATACTGGCTTTTAATAACTCTATTTGATATTGATCCTCTTCTTTTATTTTTTTATCTAACTGCAGTAAATTCGTTAATTGATCAGAAATATCAGGGAATAATATTCCAATCATTTTCGAAGCTTTTTCATGAGACAGTCTTTTTGTTTGTTGAACAAAACTAAAAAGAGGCGATAAACAATAAATTATTAATATGTATCCATTAAGTAAAATAAAAAAAGAAAGAAAAATGAAACGTATATTAGAACTAAAGCGCCCATAAAATTCAGCTATAGAGATAAGATACAGGGATAATAAAAATACAACCAGCGACGCAAGAAGACCTTTTAAAAATTTATTTTTGTAATACTTCTTTATAAAGGAATTTAACTCTGCTTTTATATTTTCTAAACGATCCATTTTTTAGTTTATGAACACTATTAATGCTTTAATATATAATAAAAAGAATTTCTAAATAAATTTACTATTATTATTAAGAGTGTTCATATGTTGATAAAAACAATAATGACAAAAGATGTTTTTATATATCAACAACTTTTTTAAGTAATGAACATCTTACAAAGAGTTATGTTCTTAAAAAACAAACAATTAACATTTTTTTAGCGTTTTTAGTTTTTTGTAATAGTTGATAAAAATACGGCAATGTTAATAACCTAAATGTTGAAAAGGGCTTAAAAAAAGGTGTATAAAAAACCCTAAAAAAAGAAGCGTATGTCAAAAACAAAAAGGCTTCTAAAAAAAACAGAATATTCCTAAAAAAGATATGGATAGTTATCAACGCGTAATTCACAAAGTGAATTACAATAGAAATATTTTTTAAATTTAAAAAATGAAGAAGAAAATAGCTATCGGTTCCGATCATGCCGGTTATCAATTAAAAGAAAAGATTGTTAATTATTTAAATAAAAACAACTGGGATATTGTTGACTTTGGTTGTCATTCAGAAGAGAGTATAGACTACCCAGATTACGCCCACCCAGTCGCTGATTTTGTTGAAAAAGACGGTTTATTTGGGGTTTTAATTTGTGGTTCAGGAAATGGAATAAGCATGTCTGCTAATAAGCATAAAGGCGTTAGGTGTGCCCTTTCTTGGAAAAAGGAAATTGCAATGATGGCTCGACAACACAATGACGCAAATATTTTATCCTTACCCGCGCGATATATTACCCTAGAAGAAGCATTAGCGTGTGTAGAGGTTTTTATTTCTACTGAATTTGAAGGGGGAAGGCATCAAAAAAGGGTAAATAAAATACCACACCAAAAATGAGGATCTTATTTCTTTTTCTATGCTTTTCTAGCGTTGTCTTTTCTCAAAACCAGCTTTTCAATGATAAAAAAGACACGGTTCTTTACACGGGGTATGTTAACGCTGTTTTTATACAAGAGGGTACACCTCTTAATTTTGATGGAACCATTCTTATTGAGCCAACAGATGAAAAAGGGCTGTACTACGTTGTTGTTTTAGACACGGTAACAAGGCCTTTGGGTAAATTAAACCTGGCGGCCTACTTAGAGGGCCCAAACGGCGAAAAAGAAAAGGTGTTTATAGATAAGTTTTCTTTTAACATTAAAAAAGGCCCCGAACCTATTCTTTATATAGGGCAAGCGGTTTCTGGAGAAAAAATAGATACTCTGAGCCTAGAAATCAAGATTGGGTTTATAGAGGCTTTTCCTATTCCCAATTATACGGTAACAGAAGTGTCCATAGTGCTAAATAAAAAAGTGATCACGATTAAAAGCAATAAGTTAACAGAACGGGTCATAAAAGAAATAAAGAGCATGCCATCTGGCTCAGAGCTTGAGGTGTTTGTCCTTTATAAAGATCCAATGGAAAGAAGAAAGAAAATCAGCGCATTGTTTGTCTTATGAAACCCTAAAAAAGTCTTTTGCAATAGCGTCGGCAAACAAGAATCCAGAATCAGATAATACAATTTGAGTAGGGCCTTCCTCCAGTTTACCATCTAGAATATATTGATTTAAAACCGCCCTTTCTTTTTTTGTTAAACCCCCAAAACTTGTTATTTGAGACTTACTAACCCCCCACTTTGTTCGAAGCCCAGTTAAAAAAAGTTCGTTCCACTTTTCTTCATGGCTCAAAAACTCTTCCTCGTGATAAAGCTTTTTTTCTTTAAAAGCCTTTATATAAAGACTATTATTAGAAACATTCCAACGGCGGTAACCCTCCTTAAAAGAGTGGGCCGAAGGGCCAACACCGATATAACTTATGCCTTTCCAGTACGAGCTGTTATGTTTAGAGTAACGTTCTTTTTTAGCAAAATTTGACACCTCATATTGATCGAACCCATTTTCCTTTAAAAAAGAAACTAGCAGTAGGTATTGCTCTTCAATGATGTCGTCTTCCGGGATAGAGCGCTTACCCTTTTTAACCTCGGCAGAAAGCAAGGTCCCCTTTTCTACCGTGAGGCAGTATGCAGAAACGTGAGAAACACCGGCGTTAATAACGGTTTTTAAATGGGTTACCCACTCTTCTTTTTTAAGGCCAGGAAGCCCATACATTAAGTCTACAGAGATGTCGTTAAACCCAGCTGATTTAGCCAGGCCAATACAACTTAGCGCCTCTTGAGCCGAGTGTCCTCGATTCATCCACTTTAGGTCTATACCCTTAAAGCTTTGAAGCCCGACGCTTAACCGGTTAAAACCAATGTTTGCCCAAAGAAGAAGGTTTTCTAGGGAGACGTCTTCTGGATTGGCCTCTAGGGTAACCTCAACAGAAGAATCAATAATATAGTTTTCTTGTATTGTCTTTATTAAAAAGGAAAGTTCTTTTGATGTTAGCAAACTTGGGGTTCCCCCACCAAAATAGATGCTCTTTAAGGGGGAGGGGTACTCCCCTTTTCTTTCAATAATTTCTTGCCCGATACTTGCAATCATTTCTTCTCTATACCCCTCGAAACGGGTAGAAAAATGAAAGTCACAATACGAACATTTTTTTTTACAAAAAGGAACATGTACATAAAAACCGGACATGTTTGCGGGGTGTTATTTAATTATAAAACGTTTCACTAAGGGAGCAGAGTTAATGCGCGTAACCTTAACGAGATAAGAGCCGACTGCCCAGCCGTTTGTCGCAAGTTTTTGCTTTGTGTTGTTTAACTCACCAAAGGCAATCGTTTTACCTGACAAATCAGTAACCTTATAGCTGTTTCCTGTTCCCGGTGTTTGGATTACAACAAAATCACTAGTTGGGTTTGGATAGACATTAAGAAAATCCAAGCCTGGTTTTTCTAGTCCGACTAAAGCATTTTTTACAACAGAGGATTCTTCTCCCCCAAAGTTAACGTCTGCGAGAGAGTAAATAACAGCAGCAAAATTATTTTTAAGCTCAAGAGCACCGTTGGTTCCCTGCCATTGCTCAGAGTCTATACCGTCTCCGTAGTAATCATAAATCGTAAAGCTATAACACTCAACAGAAGACAAAGGAACATCCCAATCATACTGCGTATTGTTTTCAAAAGGACTGGTCGGATCTGGCGTAGGGTTTGCATTACCTGTTCCAAAGTCGCCCGCTACGTTTTCATTCCCCTCGCTCCAAATAACGGCACCGCTACTATTTGTTAACTCCATGTAGGTTTCTTCAGCGTAGTCATCAGTTAATAAAGAAACAGTTACATAAACAGCTGTTTCAGGAAAGGCAGCGATCGTTATTGTCGTATTAGCAGTGTTGTTGTTTGCGTTTTCGTCTTGCTCTGAATTAGGGTTGCTAACCTCTACATTAAAAGAGTGGTTTCCTGTTCCAAGTGTAACAGATGCAAATGTAATTGCTTCGCTTTGGTATTGAGCGAGGGATCCTGACCAATTATATGTTTGATCAGCACCACCGTCAATATTATAAGTAATAAGGGCAGAGGTAAGTGTTTCTGAACCAGGGTTTGTTAGGTTAAAACTCGGTTCGTAATCTGCTCCACAAACAGCCATTTCTGTTAAGGAAACACCAGAAACACCAGCGTCAAATGCTGCTGAGCTTGCCCCTGAAGGGTCAAAACCATCAACAAAACCAGCGCCGTTATTATTTGGGTCTAACCAAAATTTCAGCTGTTCTGCTGAGCTGCTCCCTGGCGGCTCCCAAGACACTGAAACCCGACCATAATAATCTGGGGCACTAAGGTTACTGCAAGAAGCCCCACCACCCCAGAGTTGACCAATAATTCTGTGGTTTTGATCAAATAAAGGCGAACCTGAAGAGCCTGGCTCGGTGGTCGTGTTTCTATCCCAAGAAACAGTCCACGTCGAGTTTGCCTCGGTAGAGCCCATTGATTGAGAAACAGAAGCAGCATCATCGTCAAAAGCAATTTTTTTAATATCACCACTTGGGTGGTGTATACAAACTGTTGTAGAGGGAACGTCTCCCGTATTATCCCATCCAGCGAAGAAAGGGTTGTATGCTGCGGGAACAGTTCCGTTTGTAAGCCCACCGGTTATTTCTACTAGACAAAAATCGGTAGGTGTCCGTCTAGAACGAAGTGTTGCCCCGCTCAATGAAACAAAAGAGGGTTGGCTACCAGGATTGTTACAGTTTTCTGCTTGCCAGTTAAATCTAAAAATCCAATTCGTCGGGTTTGAATAGCAGTGGTTCGCGGTAAGCACATATGGTTTCCCATCGTTTAAGGTGTTGTTAATTAGCGCCCCCGTACAAAATCCGCTGCTCCCAGAAACCAGCATAACCGTGCTGTTTTTTTCGTTAACCCAAGAGTCACCATCTGGACAGTTTACATTCATATTACAAGAACCGGAGCTACCAAAAGCCTTTTCTGTAAACTCAGCTGCCGTTCTGTAACCATGGGTAACCGTATTTATATTGATAGCGCCTTGTTCGTTACCAAGAGGAATAAAATACTCGACAACAACAGTGTTTCCAGGAACAAGTTCCGTTCCTAACTCTCCTTGATAAATGTGGTTTTCGTTGAATGAACCGAGAATAAAACTTTTATCAGGGTTATAAACATAAAGTTCATTCCCTTCAGGGATCTTAGTGTTTGTAAAACTTAGGTTAACCGTAAGGGCTTCCTCACACGTTAAAAGCAACTGCCATATTTGAGAGCCATTTGCTGTTGTCATCCATGTTCCTGAATTATTAAGGTTTAAAGAAGTGTAGTTATTATGGCCGAATCTCCAAGGAGAGTTTCCTTTCGGGTCATTTATCTCGTCCTCTGCCTGAAGAGCAGTAATGTCTGGCTTTTCGAAAAGCCAAGAATCAATATCTTTTGTGTTTAACGTGTTCTTAAAGGTTTTTGGCAGCCCACCATCACCCTGCACTTGGGCAAAACTAATTGTGGCTATAACAATTGAAAAAAGGAGAGTTGTAGATAGTTTTTTCATTTTTGATGTGTTGATTTATGTAAATAAAGGTTGAATTGTAGTTACGCTTTTTGCCTTTTGATACTGCAGCCTTTTGGAGCGGTGGCATTTGGCTTTATTTTTTTGTTGTTTAAATGATTTTTTATCGCGTTTTTTAAATAAGGAAGCTCTTTTTTTCTTCTTCCATCCCAAATGTTGTCAATAGACCCAGAGTAAACGAGTCTATATGAAGCGTCATAAAAGAAAACATGAGGCGTTGTTTTTGCACTAAGCGCATTTGCTAAAACAGATTTATCGTCAAGAAAGTAGGACATTTTATATTTTGCATCTTTCGCGTGTTTTTTCATGTTTAAAAAAGAATCATCTCCAGCCCTCTTGGCTTCGTTAGAATTCACCAAAACAAAACCGATATCACTCTCGAAAGCCTGGTCGTATAATTCATTGTATTGTCTTTCCCACCCTGGAAAATTAGGGGTTCCAACCACAAAGGGACAGGTGTTACAGCTAAAAACAACAATCAAACCATTCTTGTTCATCTCGTTAGAAAAAGAAGAGGCGTCGCCGTTGGCATTTTCATACTCTAGGGAAGCGTCCTCTAAAGAGGAACCGATAGGCGCCTGAGCCCAGAAAAAAGGCATAAATAAGAGACAAAAAAAGAATAAAGAAACAGGTTTTTTCATGTGTTTTTAAGTATATGTCTTAAAGTTACATCTTTTCATTAAAAGATAAAAACAGACCCTAAATTGTTACAATAGGTTTCTTTATCTTTGCTTCTGAATAAAAAACTCAATGAAACCATACATAATTGGAATCTGTGGTGGCAGCGGCTCAGGCAAAACCACACTGCTAAAAAAAATAAAGAGCACACTTGGTAACGAGAACGTGTCTGTATTTACGATGGACAACTATTATTTACCCAAAGAAGTACAGGCGAGAGACAAAAACGATGTTGTTAACTTTGACCTACCCACAGCACTTAATGAAAAGCAACTGTGCTTAGACCTCAAAAAAATAATTGGAGGAGAAGAAATACAGGTTAAGGAGTATTTTTTTAACGCACCTGTTAATGATATAAAAAAAGTGTCGATAGTCCCAAATAAAGTTATTATTGTTGAGGGCTTGTTTTTGTTTTACTTTAAAGAAGTGAGGGAAGCGCTAGACTTTTCAATTTATGTTGACGTGGACCCCAAGCATCAGTTGGCGCGTCGAATTAATCGTGATCAAAAAACACGAGGGTATTCAAAGGAGGATATTGAATACCAGTGGAACGAGCACGTTGTTCCATGTTATAATAAATATATATTACCATTCAAGCCGAATGCTGATTTCGTTTTTCGGAACGATGATCACGCTGGGACCGACCTGAAACGCTTGAAAAAAGAACTAAAGACAAAGCAATAATACCCGTGATGAAAAATGTGTTTTCTTCTAGATTTGGTGTTCTCACTCTTGTCATGTCCCTTATTTTGGGGGCTACCCTCTTTATAATAGGTGCTTTTTGGCCATCAGAAGATTCGGTACACCAAAGCGTCCAATCAAATTTTTTAAAACAAGAGCAAAAAGCAGCGAAGGCAGCAAAAGGATTATTAATAGAAACCCTGGAAAAAAAGGGGTATAATACCCCGAAGGACACAAGCTTATATTATCACGTTTATGAGAGCGATTCTTTGAAGTTTTGGAGTTCTAATAAAATGCCAACCCCACGCTTTGCATCCCTTCGCTTTCCCTCTGAGGGCCTCGTTCATTTAAAAAACGGATGGTATTATACCGTAATAGCATCTCACGAGGACAAGGTTGCCGCAGTGTCTTTTCTGGTAAAACAGCGGTATGATTTTCAAAATGCATACCTGATAAACCATGTTAGTAAAAGCCTCAGTCAGTCTTTTTTTCTCTTAAACCTAGACGAGCAAGAAGGCTTGGTGATCACTAATAATAAAAAAGAATATTGCTTCTCAATCTCGGGAATTGATTTTTATAGTAAAAACAGGACAACAAGTATTGGCTGGATAGGGCTTACCACCCTTTGCCTTTTGTTTTTCTCTCTTTTGAGCTTAAAAAACCAACGTGTAAAAAAGGTTTCTGTAGCTGGATATTTTGTTTTACTATACACGCTGAGCCTCTCTGGGGCACTACCGACAGGGCTTGTTTCTCCTCGTTTCTTTGCCTTTAACCAATGGATACCAAATGTTTTTTCAGTCTTTCTTTTACTCTCTTTACTCGTTCTGGTTTTGTTCAGGGCGCCTAAAAGTTCCTTTTTTAGTCAAAATAAATATCCAATATTAAAATGCCTTTTACTTATCGTCGTTTGGTGGTTTATTGAGGGCCTCGTTCCATTTGTGCTAAATAACTCATCAATTCCTATCGGTCTGGATAACTTGTTTGAACTGAAAGCTTTTTCATACATTGTTATTTCTTTATTCGTACTCGTTTTTCTTTCTTATAACTCTTTTTTTAAGGGGGTTTTTGGTGGCTTGGTTAAACTAACGGAAACTAAATACATTTCTTTTTTATTTCTTTTTTGTGTTTCGTTTATTATAATTGAAATTTTTATTCTTGGGGGAACGTCTTTTACAATCGCCCTACCCCTTTCTTTAACAATAGTCAGTCTTGTTTTTTTAAACAAGAACTCTTTTAAGCAAAGACTGCTTCGATCCGTCTTCACAACGGTAATATTGTCTGCTGCTCTTGTGTCTCAAATTACAGTCTATCATAAGAAAAAAGACCTAGGAACAAGAAAGGTTTTGGCTCAAAAGGTACTTCGTGAGCGGGATAGAGAGCTGGAAATAAAATATGCTTCTTTAGGGCCAAAAATAGAATCCGCACCTTTTTTAGTCAACATCTCAAGGGGCCAACAAGAAAACTTGACGCCTTCAAAATTTACTCACGTATTAGAAAATAAATTTTTTAAAGACTTTTGGGAAGGGTATGATTGTTCTTTTAATCTCTTTAGCCCTGATAAAAAGGAAATAGTTGTCCGTGAAAACATGGCCGCTAAAGACTGGGAGAAAACAATAGAAACGTATGGCAAACAGTCTGAAATCTGTCCTAACGTGTATTTTATTCCGCCATCAATAATAGGATTTAATTATGTCATTAAACAACGAGTTAAAACCAGCCGAACAGACTCGTCTACATTATATATTGGCCTTAAATCCAAACTGATCCCTGAGGAAATAGGCTTCCCTCGGCTTTTAATCTCGAATAAAGCAAACACCCTTGATTATTTAGAAAAGTACTCTATTGCGAAGTATAAAGAGGGTAAACTGTTTAAGTCTTTTGGAAACTATAGCTACCCAGTATATTTAGACTCGTACGCGAAAAACGCTAAAACCCATCATGTTTTTGAAGGCCAAAGCCACTATGTACTTAGAGGGCTACATAAAAACGCGGTTGTTTTATCCTCGCCACAACCAGAAGGACTAGCCTTATTTACCCCATATGCATATGTATTTTGTCTAATGGGTCTCATTCGCCTTTTATTCTTGCTGTTTTCGAACCGGACAAATAATCGCCAAAAACAGACGATTTCATTGGCGTTTAAGATACAAGCAATACTGGTTTCTATGGTTGTCCTTTCTTTGTTTTTATTTGGTGCAGGAAGCGGTTTGTTCGTGAAAAACCAATATACAAACTATAATAAACGCGTTATAAACGAAAAGCTTCAATCTGTTTCTGAAGAGCTCAAAAACAAAATTGCTAAAATGGATCGTTTTGACATTGAAAAAGACGGCGTCTATCTTGAAAAGACACTTAATAAGTTATCGAGAGTCTTTCTAACAGATATAAACATATATGATTCCAAAGGGTTTCTTGTTTCGTCCTCAAGACAACAGGTGTTTAATCTAGGCTTGCTAAGTGAACAAATCAATACGCGGGCCTATGAAAGCCTCCGAAAACGCGAAAAAACACACTTCTCTCAAAAAGAAAATATAGGGCGCCTCTCTTACACTTCTTCATATATGCCTGTTTATAATAAAGAAAGTAAAACACTGGGCTATATTAACCTCCAACATTTTGGTGAGCAGGGAGACTATGAAGCACAAATACAAGGGTTCTTGGTGGCAATTATTAATGTCTTTATGTTTCTCTTGGCCTTATCAATCATCTTGTCTCTAGTGATTTCAAACTGGCTTACACAACCTCTTCAGGTGCTCCAAGAGAGTCTTTCAAAACTAAAGCTGGGCGAGAAAAACAAAAAAATAGAATATGTTGCAAATGATGAAATAGGCTTAATCGTTCAGTTGTATAATGAAAAAATAGAAGAGCTGGAAAAGGCAGCCGATCTATTAACGAGAACAGAGCGAGAGTCGGCCTGGCGAGAGATGGCTAAACAAGTTGCACACGAAATAAAAAACCCATTAACCCCCATGAAACTCAGTGTCCAGCATTTATTACGAAGTTATGACCCAGATGACCCAAAGGGATCTGCTGATAAAATTAAAAAGGTTGTTGATTCGGTTATTGAACAAATTGATGGGCTTGCTAGAATAGCAAATGAGTTTTCAAATTTCGCAAGAATGCCAGAACCGCTTAAGTCCGAACACGACCTTGTTTTAGTGATAAAAAAGGCAATCTTTGTTTTTCAAGAAAACGAAAAGTATAAACTTATTTTTTCATCAAAACTAAATGAAAAAAAGATATTTGTTGATAAAGATCAAATAATTCAGGTGCTTAACAACCTGATCAAAAACGCCATTCAGTCTTTTCAAAATAGAGGACACGGAATCATTAATATTGTGCTGGCGAGCAATCCTGACAGCGGGGAAACGCTTATTTCTGTAGAAGATAATGGTATTGGAATTGAACCGGATAATAAAAAAAACATTTTTATTCCTCACTTTACGACAAAGTCTACAGGAAGCGGAATAGGCCTATCGCTTGTTAAACAAATTATTGAAAACCATGGTGGTGAAATCACATTTACTTCAGCACTGAATGAAGGAAGTGTTTTTACTTTTTCAATTCCTTAAAAAGGTGTAGGAGAAAACACGTCAATTTGTTTTAAGGAAATAGGGTGTTCAAAAACAAGCCTTTCAGCATGTAGAAACATCCGCTTATCATGCCTACCATAAAGATCATCCCCTAAAATAGGGGTGTTTAAACCATCGTGAAAAGCAGCGTGGACTCGAAGTTGGTGGCTCCTCCCTGTTTTTGGGTAAAAACGAATGCGAGACACGTTTTTATTGACACCGATTAACTCGAAAGACGTTTCTGCATACTTGCCTTTTTCATAACAAACGAGCTGCCTAGGCCTGTCAAGATAATCCGTTACAAGAGGAAGTATAATGGCCCCTTTTTCTTTTTTCACAAGCCCATCTAATAAAGCGACGTATGTTTTTTTCACAAGGCGTTTCTCAAATTGTTTTTGCAAGATTGAACAAATATTTTTGCTTTTAGCAAGTAAAAGAACACCGGAAGTTTGTCTGTCTAAACGGTGTACTGGAAAAAGCTCTCCAGGATCCTCTATTTGTTTTTTAATCACGCTAATAACAGACTGTTTTAAGTTTTTTCCTGGAACAGAAAGCAGGCCTGTAGGCTTGTTTACAAGCATGATTACGTCATCATTATAAAGAATCTCAATTTCTGATGGTTTTTGAAGAAGCTCCAATGGGTTTTTCTCTACAGAAACGCCGGTTAACATGTGGTTAAGTATTGGCTCACATTTCCCTCGACAGGCGGGGTAATGTGCGTTGTGTACCCGAAGTTCTTTTTTGGGCGGCTTTCCCCACCAAAACTCAGTAAATGTCACAGGCTCAAGACCCAAGAGAAAGCATTGCTGCAAAAGTCTCGGTGCAGCGCACTCACCTGCTCCGGCAGGAGGCGTGCCTTCAAAAGAAGATTTAAACAAATATAAAAGAGATTTTGTATCGCCGTTAAAGTTTAAAAAGGCGCTCTGATTAAAAACGGCATTTTGTAACACCTTTGACTTTGCGGCCCTTATTTCCTTAAGCGAAAGCAGCTCATTTTTTAAGTGATGAAAGACCCCCTCAGCTTCTGCTAGTTTTTTATAGCGCTCTTTTTTTTCTTTTTTAAAAAGGTAATTGTCTCTACGGCTTTCTTGATTTAATAAATTTGTTAAACTGTTTTTTTCTGAGTCAAACTTATTTACTTCGGCCTCTTTTCTTTTAACATCTCTTTTCGATTTATTGACGAGTCTTTGCTGAAGTGCACTTGATAAAAAAGAATCGTAACCCAGCCTTTCTTCCTCAAAAACGCGCATTGCAATGATATAGCCAGGGCTTGATTTCTTTTTTTCAATTTTAGCGGTGAGATAGTCCAACTCTTTTTCCCCTTCTTTATAAAACCCGCCTTTTCTATGCACATCAACAATTGGGGGAACAAAACCCGAGGGTCTTTCATCACCCTGAAGTTTTCCAGAGTATCCGCATAAATAAGCGATTTGATCACCGGGCAATCTAACAACTAGAACGCCGAACATTTTCCCTTTTTCTTCAAAGCGATGAGCAAAATTATTTTTCTGTAGTCGCTGTTTTAGTTTTTCTGCTGCGGTAAGTGAAAGCCTGTCCGGTTGATGATAAAAAGGAAAAGGGAAATGCTTAGGTAATGATTCCCTTAAAGGTGGCGAATCAAAAAAATGAAGTAAGGGGTTTGTTTTCACAAGGTAAAAGTACAAAGATGCACGTGCAATAGATTCTTTATATAGACATCTTTTTAATAAGCGACTACCTTATAACTTTAAATTGCTTAACGTCCTTCCCTGTGGATATTCGAACCCAATATGCTCCTTGGTGCAGAGTTTGGACATCAAAGTATGCAATAGTTTGTCCCGCTAGAATTTTCGTTTCTTTTACTACATTACCCTTAGAAGAAATAAGCTTTACGGTAATAGGTTTTATAACAAGGCCATTTGCTTGTATCGCAATTAATTCCATACTTGGGTTAGGGAAAACGTCAAAGCTCATGTTGTTAAAACGGTTGTTAATTCCGGTTGTGTTGGGCGTATATATCGTTGCGCCCCCAGGAACAGCGTTTACGGAAGCGTTGCTATACACACCATAAAAAGTTGGCCCAACAGCATAGGGGTATGCTGAATTATGGTTCTCGTCAACGGTACAGAAATAAGCATATGTACCGTTGGGGTATTCTGGTGTTACACAAATTCTGCCGTTGTGCTCGTCTAAGGACTCTTCTTCAGTAGGCTGGGCAACATATTCGTAATCTTCTCTGAAGTAACCAAGGGACAACTCTTCCTGCCCGCCGTTCGGCCCAGTTGTTGTGACAACAAGCCCGACGTCTGGGCCATTTGGCCTCGTTGTTATGTTCTGAAGCTGGTAGCTAGACTTTATTCTAGTAATACCGCCAGAACCATCTGCATTTTTATATCCATAAGCCCCGTAGATAGGGTAACCATCATAGGCGTATCCGAGTAGGGGAGAGTGTGTATTTGCATCGATAGCATACAAGCCCTCTGCGTCATAAAGATTACAAATAGTAGACACTACGTTTAAGTCTAGGTTAAAAGCAGAAGGGTTTTGGTGGTGGTGATAGTTTCCCATAGCAGGGTGTCCTTTAGAGCAGTCAAAGCCACCCATTTCTGCAGGAATAGCATCTCTGTTCCAATCCATTATTGCCCCCATACCTCCTGGACAAGGCTGGTTTCCTGGGCCGCCGCATAATGCCCCCGTGTTTGGATTCCACGCCACACCATCGCGGTAGTCATATAACGAAACCCCATTTATAAAAACCCCAATACTTCCTGGGGTTGTTGGGGTGGCTGATCCTGTATTTGGAGATGGGTTAAGTGGAAACTTGTAAACAGCTCCTTGTGCCTCCGCATTTGACGGGTTGAAATCAAGAAAAGGCCCAGTTGTATAAGAGGGAACACCTTCTGTCGTCACAAAAACATTCGTATTCGTATAGGCTACTTGTTGACAATTAACGAGGGTTCCGTTACCTATTGCAGTTGAATTACCTTCGGTATAATAAGTTCCTGTTTCAGTCGTGTTTTGTAGCCAAGATGTTATCGCTGGGCCTTGTGACATAACAAAGGATGTAATTGTAAATGAAGCGCAAAAAAGAATTCGTTTTATCATGATTTGGTTTTTAAGATTAGACGATAAGCTTTTACTTATCCTTTGTTTTTGGAAGAAGTTTTTTTGGAAACGCATTATCCGGGTTGAAAACAAATGATTTATCGTTTAATGTCAGTAAAAAAGAAACGAGGTCAGCGCCGTCGTCCAATGAAAGAAAAATAGGCGCTTTAATCCCTGAATTCCGCATCAAAACCTGATTGTCTATTGTTCCATAGTGGTCAAGAACCTGTCTGAGTTTTTTAAAACGGCCATCATGCATATATGGATAAGTAAAGCTTAGGTTCCTTAATGTAGGAACATTGAACTTATAACGGTCTTCTTTACGACCAGAGACCACCTCTCTACCCATGTCATTTAACAAGGAGTCAATAGGTAGGCCGTTATCCTCGTATGTGTTGGATGAAAAAAGTGGTTCTTTATGACAGCGGCTGCAATGATTTTTAAAAAGGACATAGCCCGCTTTTTCTTGTGCTGTAAATGAAGCTCTCCCCCCTCTCATTTTATCGTACTTAGAATCAAAAGAAACCAAGCTCAACTCAAAAGCAGCCAAGGCCTTTAGTGCCCGACTACTATTGATTATCGAGTCTTTGTATACTTTTAGAAACTCAACCTTATAAAAGTCTGACTTTTGTAGTTTTTCAATGAGATCATTAATACTTGACCCCATCTCTCTTTGGTCGTGCAACGGAGCGAGAGCTTGGGCTTCTATATGATGAATTGCGCCATCCCACATGAATTCTTCCTGCCAGGCTAAATTAAATAGACCCGGAGCATTCCTTGTTCCTATGGAGTCAAAAACACCATGGCTTAAATCATGGTCGGTATGCGCAAAAGCGTTAAATGGGCTGTGGCATGACGCACAAGAAACCGTATTATTTACAGATAAAATATTGTCATAAAACAATAGTCGACCAAGCTGAACGGTATCGTTATTTATAGGGTTTGTTGGGATTTGATAAAAAGGCTGAGGTAAATATTCAGGAAGCCGATCTTGCAAAACCCAAATTCGGATAAAGGAAAAAAGAAGAAAAATCGTCCCTGTTGTTATTAAGCCTTTAATGAACATAAAAACAAGCTTTAGCCAGCAAGGATAAATCAACGGCCGCTTGACAGGGGCTCATAATCGTATGCCGTTCTTTAAAATTAATTTCATAAAGAAATTTATTTAAATCAAAAGAGATGTTTATATCGGGATTTCTTATGGAAAGGGATACTTTTTGATTTGTATTCAGTGTTTTTTTATACCCCCCAAGGTGAAGTAGGAATTTATTTTTTCGGGAGGGGCTATTCGAAGAAACACCTTCCATTTTAAAGTTAATATAACCGCTTTGCCAGGTCCAGTACATTCCTTTTATAGGGTCGAGATCCCCCTCTCCAATTCCTCGAGCGGCTGTTTTTTCGCCCACCCCTAATAAAAACGAAACATGATCCCCTAACACATTTAAAGGAAATAAAATACGCGCACTTTTTTGATTGAAAGAGCCTTTTTCAAAGTCTATTAATCGATGCCTCACACTGTCTTTCCAAAGCACTTTTTTGTTTTTGGTGATTTGTAGGTCGCTGATGTAAAACCGTAAAACACTTAAAGAGTCGTCACTGCTTAAGCGAATAGGAGTAGATATTACCGAGTCTTTAAATAAGAAAAAAACCAATTCGGTTTTGTCCGTAGCACAAGTTAGAGAAGAGTAAAAAAACAAAGCACAAGGCAGGACTTGTTGTTTTCACTTCTTTAATTTTTTTCTTTTTGAAAAGAGCACGGGGAGCTTAGGGGCCAGCAGGTCAAAAGCAATCTTTTGGGTAGGAGTACAGAGCATCCTTAATTCTTTAAAGTGATCAAATTTCGCTTTCTCAATCTTACCCAAAAACAAAGAGAGGCTGTCTAAAGCAACTTTGCCTGACGCTCCATCACGAAGCCCTTTGTATAGTTCTTTTTGTTGTTCCTGAATTTTGTTTTCAAGGGAATCAAAGGTTTTTCTGTGCTTATCGATTAAGAGGCCGTAATCATCAACCTGCTCTTTTGAAAAGCTAAGCGCTTTAATTATTTCTTTTTTTGGGCGGTCTTCATTGCGGCTGTTAAAAAAAGGAAGGAATAACATCACAAGGTGACTTATGACTAATGTTACGATAATTATGAGATAAAACCGGTTTCTATTCATAGATGTTGCCTTGGTTAAAAAAAACAACTTTAGTGTCTTGGCTATTTCGTTGCTGCTGAATTGAGCTATAAAAACTCGCCCCAATTAAAACGAAAATCCCTGCTGCGATAGAAATCACGCGCCATGAAGAAGCCGTTTCCTCAATGTTTTTATGAGCACTTTTCATGATGCGTGGCTTTAGTCCCGATTGAGGGCGCATCCTTTTCGTGTGTTCCAATAAGACCAACATGTCTTCCATTTTGATATTAGACTCCTTTTTCATCTTTTTCCTTTTGATGTTCCTTTAAAAATTTTTGTTTTGCCCTATGAAACAAAGACTCTAATGCCTTGTTTTTTAAATTCATTATCGCCGCCGCTTCTTTTATACTTAATCCCTCCGTTTTCAGAAGAAGAATCACCGTTTTTTGTCTTTCTGGCAACCTATTCATGGCTCTAAAAAGAGCGTTGTAGGCCTCTTTTTGTTCTAATATAATACCCGGGTGCTTTATATCTACCACGTTTTTTAGCCCCCTATCCTCGTAAAACAAACTTTGAAATATGGGGCGTCTTTTTTTCTTTCGAATAAAATCTAAAGATGCATTAATTGTGATGCGATAAACCCATGTTTTTAAAGTAGATTTCCCATCGAAGTTTTTTATTCTTTTAAATACTTTTAGAAACACATCTTGGGTTATTTCTTCAGCGTCTTCTATTTGTTGTACATAGTTCAGAGCCACGTTATAAACCATTTCGTTATAGGCGTCATAAATATTTTCAAAGTCATTCATTAATAGCCTGGGCTAGTAAGCGGTGAAAATGGTGTACCCCCTGCTCTCTTGTTGGCGAAAACCGACCACTTTGGTATGTGGAGGACTGAAGCCCTTTGTGAACGCCCTCTACAACAAATTCATCCTCGCGTTCTACCTTATCAAGGACGGCCCCCGCTCCTTCTCCTAGCCTTGAAGAGTCCCAAACAAATGAACGAAAAAGAACCCGCGTTTTGTTTTTAGAAACAGGCCGAATAATGTTAACGGAGAGGCCCCAAGGGTAAAAGTTAAACATCATGTTGGGAAAAACCCAATAATAATAAGCAGCAACATCTTTTCCAGAATCAGGATGCCCGCTCGGTAAATTAAAAACATCCTCACCCCCTTTTGAGTATCCAATCTGCAGGGACCCATTGTCAAATAGCTCTGTTGTATAGCTTCCATAATCTAAAACATCATTAAGGTCGTTGTGAACAAAAGGGATGTGAAACCCCTCTAGGTAATTGTCACAATACAATGCCCAATGGCAATTCACTAAGTAATCTTTGCTATGTTCGGAGTTGGATTTAAACAACTCTATGGGCATAAACCCGATTCTTTCTTTCATTTTTTGAAAAACAGACTCAATCGAAAAAACAGGACTCAACGATGTGAAAACATGCGAACCTAGCAATGCAACTGGAAATTTTTTGAGATGGTCACAGGCCCGAGGAAAGTCTTTGACATCCTTGAATTCAGGCATGAAAGTAAATTTACCCTCGGTGTCCCATGTTCTTCCATGATACCCGCAAGCAATTCTTTTTGAGCGACATTCATGGTGAAAAATAAGGCTTCCCCTATGGGTGCATACGTTAGAGAAACAATCTACTTGGCCAGTGCCCGCTCTTTTAAGAAATAACGGTTCGTCAAGAAAACCATCAATAAAATTAATAGGCTGTATATAATCATCTTCAGGAAAGAGCTCCTTAGCACACCCTTCCCATTGCCAAGACGAAGTAAAAACCTTGGTTTTAAGAAGATCAAAGACGCGGTCGTCTTTATAAAACGAAGCCGGAAGGGTTTCTGCTTTCGAAATGTCTTCATCAACAAAATAGTCGAACATAAGCGTGAATTTTCAATAGCAAAGGTACAAAAGTAGGGTTACTCGAAATTAGCTTTCCAACGGGTTTTTTGATCGTTGTAAAAACCAGTTTCTCCGTTGATATGATTTTTTGCTTTGAAAATGCTTGAGTTTTTTATATTTTGGACCCGTAAATCAACCTGACTGAAGTCGCCCATCCACACAGATATCTCAGCAACATTACACCAAATCATTGCGGAAATTTTTGAGTTGACCCGCTCTTTTTTATTTTGAAGGTTACTCTCTTCAAGGATTACATTCCACATATCACGTGCTTCCTTTAGTGTTTCGTATGCCTCAGACCGGTCCGGAGACTTACCAACAAGAAGCAGGGCTTCTGAAGTTTTATTGTAAGCCATTGTAACATCTGTGTAATCGTAGTCTTTATATTTTTTAACCGAATAGACTTCAGCTTTACGGTTTTTATTTACAAAACCAAATTGGCTTTCAAGAACATTCGACCCTGACTTTATAGCGGCACGTCTTCCTTCTGTTTCCATCTGACCATATACAAGGGGGCTGTTTTTCATATACCAATCTAAAAAAGCATAAGTACTTTTGTATTTACCAAGTGATTTCGTTCGCTTTGAATTACCAACAATTTGTTCCAACAATACAGACTCATCAGGACCCGTTATTGACATGTTCGTCGATAAATAATAAGTGCAGGAGTAAGTATATCTTGTTGCTAGGCCGACACCTGTTTTTTTGTAGTTAATTCGAATGTCCCGCAGAGGGTTCAAGGTAAAAGAGACAAGAAGGCCGCCGTCTCCTTTTTGAAACCCAGGAATTATAAGCCCCTCGGCAGTTTGTGCAACAGCATCTAAGCTTAAACTATTTAGGATAGGTTGACGCACCAATTCTAATGAGGGTTTAATCGGATAATTAGCCGCTTGTGAAACAGCGCTTGTGTTTTCTAATTGCTGTAAAAGGCTCATTTTAGCATACCACTTCGATAGCTGCTGTTCGTAAAGGCTGATAGAGTTGGCTAATTTTGCTTGATATACCATAGCGCTATCTTGATTTGCTTGATCAACATTTGTTTTCGTCTCAAATCGAAACATTCGCTGGTCTTCATCAACAGGAATTAAAGGAATTTGAATGTAATTGTAGTTAATAAAATTATCGTCAATGTTCTGTGCAAAAACTTGAGAGGCGCAGAGGGCGCAGAGGAGGAGAATTTTTTTCATTTTTATAATTTGGTTCAAGGTATAAAAACTACAAGGAATAATAGAGAAGCAGTCAATAAATAACAAACATTTAAGAAAGAGAAGAACAAATTGATTAACAGGTAATTGTTATAACTGAGTTGGTCTTTTTAAGTCTTTTAAGGATGTGATAACACTTAGTAATGGCAAATAGGGGGACTAAAACACGGTTACTTATTACAATAAAAAGTGTTGGTTTGTATTCTCCCGACATTGATTTAGGCAGGGCTCTGGTTTGTTTATTGGAGCAAACGATCTATTGCTTCGACAACGGTCAGAGCGTTTTTTTTTGTAAAGAGCATAGGTGGTTTTGTTTTAATAACATTGTTTTCAGGGCCATCGGTTCCTATTAAAATATACTGTTGTCTAAGCTCATTTTTTAGGTGTTGAGCTAATGATTTATTTGCCCCCCCTTGATTGTTTATTATTTCTACACCCAAAAACAATCCCGATCCTCGAACATTACCAATACAATTGTGCTTTTCTTTTAATTGGTTAAAAAGCATTTTATAATATGACCCAACCTCTATGGCGTTTTCCTGAAGTCCCTCTTCATTAATAACATCAAGAACAGCCTTTCCAATAGAGCAAGAGACCGGGTTGCCACCAAAAGAGCTAAAAAACTCGACGCCTTCGGCAAAACTATCGGCAATATTAGAGGTTGTAATCACTGCGCCCATAGGGTGCCCATTACCCATGGGTTTTCCCACGACGACAATGTCTGGAACCACACCATGCTGTTCATACCCCCAGAAACAATCCCCAAGCCGACCAAACCCGGTTTGCACCTCATCGCTTATACATACCCCGCCCCGCTTTCTTATTTCAGGGTAAATGGCTTTAAGGTAACTAGGGGCAAGAGGAACCTGCCCTCCGCAACCGACAATGGGCTCTGCGATAAAGGCCGCTAGACCTCCTTCCTTTGCTCTTAAAAGCTCAACAGCTTCTTTGGCATACAAGGCCCCTGCTGCAGCACCTTCTCCGTGTTTGCCTTGATAGGTTTTCGGAAGAGCGGCTTTAATTATATAATCCTTTTGCCCTTGCCCTCTCGAATTATTGAACTTGTAATCACTGATATCAATGCCCGTCTGTGTGTGACCATGGTAACCGTGTTCAACGACCATAACATTCTTATTTCCTGTGTGCTTTTTTGCTATTCTGATGGCTAAATCGCTGGCTTCGCTTCCAGAGTTTACGAAGAACACCTTGTTGAGCCGACTAGGAAACCTACTTAAAAGCTGTTCTGCATATTCGGGCAATAAATCGTATAAATAACGCGTGTTGGTATTGAGCTGTGCCATTTGTCTTTGGCCAGCTTCCACCACTTTGGGATGAGAGTGCCCCACGTGAGGGATGTTATTATAGGCATCTAGAAAAGTCCCACCATAGCCGTCATATATGTGTTGAAAAATTGAATGAACCGTATAAATGGGTTTTTGGTAGCTCACTGAAAGCGCCTTGCCTATATAGACTTGACGATCTTTGTACTTTTGCTCAATAGAAGCAGGCGTTTTAACGGAAAAACCGAGGGCTTTAAGAAAATGGTTTTCCACGGCGATAGGATTCATTTTCAGAAGCCTGTGTAACATGCTTAAGGCATTCGTTTCACTTACGGAAGCATATTTATTTTTTGGATCACTTATGGCAGCCCTAGCAGAGTGACAAACACTGATACATAACTTCGACGCGATGAGGTAATAGAGTAAAGAGACTTCTTCTTGCTTTAAAGGGAGTGTTTTGTGGTATGATTTAAGAAAAGGGGTTGCCCATTCAAAAAACGAGCTTTTATCATAAGTCAAGTAGGTAAGAGCAGTCGCGACATCATTAACCAAAGGGGAATACACGACGTCTCCAAAATCAATAAGCCCAGTCATTTTTTCTCCCTCAGAAAGAACGTTCCACTCGTTAAAGTCGCTATGGATATACGCCTTCCTAAGCGCTGGGATTTTCGGCAACACCAAGGCTTCAAACTGCCTAAAAAAATAGGTTACCACCCTTCTATTTGAGGGCTTAGGTATATTTTTAATGTGCTTTCTATTAAGTAACAGGTTCTGTATATCCCATTCGTATTGTCTTGCACGAACGGTAGCGCTTTCAAAATGAGTAAGCCTCAAGTTTATGCGCGCTAAAAACCTACCCATGTTTTCCATTAAGCTTTCGGTAGCAGTTGTTTCTGCTAAGAACTTTCCAGGTAAAAAAGAAAGGAGCCTACAAGCCTTTAAAGCCCCGTTTATCTTTAGAGGTTTTACATACCCTCCTTTTTTGAAAGGGATAGGAAACGGGGTGTTTATAGGACCGGGTTGTTGAAGAAAAAGCAACAATGTACATTCTGCCTCTAGGATCTCCGATGTTTTTTTACAAACAGGATAGGTTTTAAAGACATAATACTCGTCTCCCGTTGCTATGAGAAAGTTTTCATTTTCATAACCGTTGAGGCGTTTAATTTCAACAGGGACAATACCGAAGGCCTTTTCTATTGTTTCTTTCATATAGGAAACATCAATCGGTTAAGTAAACAGGGGTTTTTCATATGCTTTTCTGGGGCTCCCTCTAAAATAAACCTGCCCACAGTATTGATAACCCATTTTTGTAAACAAAGAGATCATTGCCGGATTATCGAAATTTGTGTCAGCCTTTATACTGAACACTTTTTTGCTTTTGGCATAGGCCTCAATTTGTAGGAGTATTTTTTTTGACAACCCTTTTCCTATGTGGTTTTTAGAAATTGCCAATCGATGAAAAACCACAAAGTCTGTATTTGTGATCCAATCCCCCTCTATGTTTTCATACTCTGGCTCATCATTAATGAGCAGGGCACAATAACCGACAACCTCTCTTTCAACACACAAAACAAAAGCACAACCCATTGAAATATCATTCTCAATAACCGTCGGGTTTGGATAACCATCTTGCCATTGCTTGCTGCCATCGTCCTTTCTTCGAGAGATCGCTTGCTTCAAAATCTCCCAGATGACAGGAAGGTCTTTAGGTTCTGCCTTTCTAAAATGCTCGTTTTTCATGAGGTTAAATTGTTCTTTCTTATGAAATCGAAGGTACAAAATTAGCACCGGTTACAAGGCGCAAAGATGTTCTTTCGTATTTTTACACAAAAAGCACCTATATGATCCGATATAACCCTAAAACTTGGTTCAAGCACCTAATCACATTTAACCACAGTGATACCATCTCAAAGCTATGGAAAGAACTTATAGCCATTGGTTTATTAGCATTAGGAATTGCTTACCTAGAGGTTAAATTTATTGACAATACAGCGCCTTTAAAAAGCCTTATGCAGGTGTATTCTTTAGTGGGGTTTGTCTTATCTCTTTTATTGGTTTTTCGGACGAACACGGCTTATGACAGATGGTGGGAAGGAAGAAAAAAATGGGGGGAGTTGGTTAACAACTCTCGTAATCTAGCCATTAAACTAAGCATATTATGTAAGCATTCTGAGGATAAAGCCTTTTTTAAAAGAATGATTTCTAATTATCCCTTTGCGATGAAAGAGCACTTGAGGGAAGGTGTAAACCTAACGATATTGGACCTCACGGCGCAAGAACAAAAGGAGATTGAGGCTTTTGAGCACAAACCAAATTATATTATTAAGAGTTTATACAATAGGGTGGAGGTTTTAAAAAATACAGGGGAACTATCAGAGGAAGCGCTGATCGTAATAGATATAAACATGAAGTCTCTTTCTGACATTATTGGAGCTTGTGAACGAATTAAGAATACACCAATCCCGTATTCTTATAGTATGTTTTTTAAGAAATTTATTTTTTTATACGTGACCACTTTGCCTCTTGCTTTTGTTGATGCTTTTGGTTATTATTCCTCCTTGGTTTCGATATTTGTTTTCTACGTTTTAGTGAGTATGGAGGTTTTAGCTGAAGAGATAGAAGACCCATTCGGGGTCGATGACAACGATTTACCAACGGATGAATTAAGTAAAAAAATCAAGAACAATGTTTACGAAATCTTAGCTGATTAGCAGAGGTTTTTCAACACTTTAGATGAGGTTGTTCCACCCTGTTCTTCTCTTTCAACACTGTTGTTATTAGGCCCTAAGAAAACCCAAGATGACTTAGGGCTAAGCGATGGCGCCTTTATTCTTGTATTGTTCTTTTATAACTTTAATAAAGGTTTCCTTATTAAGTTTAATATACTCTATTGGATTGTCCCTGTTTAGGCTTGGATGAACGGCCTTCAGGTTGGTGTCGCCCCAGATAGCCAACTCAATGATAATGGGCAGTAAACTTAAACCTTTGTCCGTTAAGCGATAAATATTTGTCTTTTTATTGTCAGCAGGCTTTTTTTTGGTTAAAAAATCCTGTTCTTCGAGGTTCTTCAACCGGGAAGACAAAATGTTTGTAGCGATAGCTTCGCTTGTCGCCGAAAGTTCTTTAAAGGTTTTTAGATTGTAAAAAAGCATATTCTTAACCACAACTAAAGACCATTTGTCACCAATCAGGTCTATTGCTGAAGTTATGGGGCAGTCACAACGAAAATCCGTTTTCATATGTTTTAAAAGTAAACAAAAGATCTAAAAAATGAACAGTTAGTAAAAAACATGTGAGATAAAAGTAAAGCACTTGTTTTTTACTTGCGAAGCAAAAGTAAAAAAACAAAAGAAAACAATAATATGATAAAGTAAGTACAAAATTAGCCCCAAACTTCTTGTTGAAATTGATGGCTAATTTTAATCGCGACCTAAAAAGCATGGTGCCTTTTACTGGTAAAAAGTATAATGGCGACGTGAGCGAAACAATGAAAGCGTTTAATTGGAAACCTTATGCACTTCAAACAACTGTTTTGGGTACCGCAAAATCTGTTCAAGAAGTTTTAAATAGAAATTAAGCCCCTTTAAAAGGACTTAATAGAAACTCAAGCGTTATCGGTTTTTTTTAACCCTTTAAAACCCTTTAAAAGGATACGATAAATTATTTTGTTTCTTTGTGTTATGCAAGTTCAACTATCTGTTGTAATAATAACACTTAATGAAGAAAAAAATATTGGAAGGTGTTTGAGCTCTGTTCTTTCCATAGCTGACGACATTGTTGTAGTAGATTCTTTTTCGACGGATAAAACAAAGCAGATTTGCATTGATAAAAAGGTGCGCTTCATAACCCATAAATTCGAAGGGCATATTGAACAAAAAACATGGGCGTTAACACAAGCAAAATACAATCATGTCCTTTCGTTAGATGCGGATGAATCTTTAACAAAAGAGCTTCAAGAGGAATTACTTAAAATAAAAAACAACTGGCAACATGATGGCTATAGCTTCAATCGCTTAACTAATTTCTGCGGCAAGTGGATAAAGCATTGTGGTTGGTACCCAGATAAAAAACTTAGGATGTGGGACACATCTAAAGGAGCATGGGGAGGTGACAACCCACACGACAAATTTATTCTTGAAAAAGGGGCGACAACCCACCACATTAATAAAGACCTTTTACACTATTCCTTTTATACGGTGGACCAGCACCTAAAACAGATTGAATATTTTTCAGACATTAGTTCTAAAGCCGCTTATGAAAAAGGGAAAAAAAGCAATCGATTTAAAATATTTTACAAAAGCACTTTTAAGTTTTTTAGAGACTATGTCTTAAAACTCGGGTTTCTTGACGGGTATTATGGGTATGTCGTTTGTAAAAACTCGGCCTACGCAAAAAAGTTAAAATACACCAAGCTTCAAGCATTAAATAACCACAACTCGTAAAGTTCAAAAACGACAAAGAAGACATTAAAGAAAACGGTAGCTGTACATCTCGGTAATTATATTTTCCAGCTGAATCTATACGAAACACCGGCAATAAAGTCTGTTTTTGAACCATGGACTTGTTGCTGTATCAAATAAAAACACTTGATCTGGTGTTGTTTTGACAAGGGAATACCAAAGCCCATTCGCACCCTATATTTGCTTATACGATGTCGCGCTGAGACCCCGGTTATCGTATAGGCTAATTGATCATTAAAGTGGTAAAAAACCTCTACCGCGACGTGAGGCTCAATTTTTGTTTTTGGGAGGTTATAACTTAACTTCAAACGCCCTCGCGCATATTGGTCATTTAAATCTCCTTTTTGAGTTTCTTGGACAAACCTTAATCGAGATGAGATTTTAAATCGGCTTTTATTATCGACAAGGTCCAGTATTTTTTCTAAGCGGCAATCTATTGTAACTCTGTGTTTATTTTTAGAAACGGTACCCTCGTCCCAATTATTGGTGCTTCTATAATCTAAACCGAATTGTAGGTGTTTTGAAACTTGGTAGCTCACATATGGGGAGAAAAAAGTCTCAGAACGAGTACTGACGTTTTCCTCAAGCCGCACTTGAATTTGAGCACCGATCTTTATATTTTTTGTAACGGAGACTCTTCCGTTAATTGCCGTCCAAAGACCAAAGTCATTTTGCGTCATTCCCGGAGTTAGAATGCCCGTACATAATAACACGACACCAAGAAGCCCGCGAAAAATCATTGATAGATAAATAAATTAGGCGCCTGAACGATTTGTTTTCTCTCTGTTATCGTTGTGTTTACAGAAACAGTTTTTGATAAACCATTGACGTCTAGACTGTCTTTACTGTAGGCATAGATAGTATAGTTCCCACGATTAAGATCACGAAATTGATAGTTTCCATCAGCATCCGTTCGGACATCTTCACTATAAAAAACCTCGTCCCCATAAATTAAATAAACGCGTTCATTTACAACAGAACCATCTACCCAATTATCATTTTCAATGAATTCATTTTCGCCCTGATTGGCCACATCAACAGTGAAGTTTTGTGAAAACTCTTCCGCATCAGTAACCTCGCCTGCGCTTCTGTTTTCAAGAGAAATTATATCGTTATTCAAGGTGCCTAAAAAATGGTCCCCGGCGACATAAGCAATTGCGGATAATGCCATTTGAGCAATCGTAGTGTTGCTTTGCGTAAAGCTATAGGTCACTTGTATCGGAGTTCTGCCCGATAGCCCAGGAGATGACGCCAGCCCATTGTCCCACTTGAACCATAAGTAATATAGAGGGCCTCCCAAAGGAGTATTAAGCAGGATGTAATCACCGTCTTCTATGGTGTTGCCATTTGGAATAGTAATATGGGTTAACTCTTGTTCGGCATCATTTCCATTGGAAACGTTGTATGTCCTACCGGATAGATTTCCATTAATAGCCGAAGTGCCCCCCGAGCCCTCTATTTTTTTACAGCTAGGCAATAAGATTATTCCACTTAAGACCCCAACAAAAAGGTGTTTACGCATGGTTTTTAATTTATTATTAGTTTTCCATTTTCAACCTGTCCATCTAAAACAACTTGGTAATGATAGAGCCCCGTTGTCATATTCGGAAGCGAAAGCAGGTTGCGTGTCGCCATGTTTGATAAGTATCTAAAAAAAGAATTTTTCCATTGAGGTCTTTTATTAAAATTGATCCATCAGAAACAAAAGAGCCGAAAGTGAAGTTAAAGTGTTCATGACTGGGGTTGGGAGCAACCTGAAGACGGGTAACTTTTTCTTGTACTACTCCTAGATCTGGGCAATCTCCAGGCATGTTATCATCCATCCAAAGAACACGACTAGTAATCCAATTTTTTAAAAAGGAAACGTCCTCTTCATAGTTGTCTCCAACAAATTCATTTGGCCAGATGTAGGTACTATGAATCTCCCACCTCTGAAAATTCCTTTGTTGGGCCTCTTCAAGGTAATTCGCTAAAGAATCAATTCGCGCCATTAGAGAGTCCGTATGCCATGCGCTTTGACGCATTTGACGCCAGTGGCACTTTAGGTCATGAGTGAAATAAGTGTCGAGTACGAGTTTGTTCCACCAAAAAGGAACTTTGCCCCCACAGGCTAAATAAAAATCCTTCTGCCATCCCTCTGTGGACCAACCTTGACAGTAATTGGCATTTCCAAAAGCCAAATTAAAATCCCAAAGAGGGCCCGCATATATTACCCCTCCTTCACTTGTTCTTAACTTATGAATAAAACTACTGATACGATACCCGTCCACATTTTTACTTATTTCATTGACTAGGAAGAAATTTATAAACGATTTTAAATCAATAAAGGGTCGATACCCCAATGTTGGGTGAGTGAAGCTCGGACCATCAAGAGCAGATTCGAAAGCGGTAATATAGTCTTTGATATACGTTTTTTGAAACACACTAAGTTCATCAATCGCAGGGTCATGATGTTGAAAATTAACCGTGTTTCCCGCCCCTGGATAAGGGGGAAATGGAGAGTACCACGAGATGACACCTTCCGAAGTTGTTTTATCTAATTTCAGAATGTAATCTCCAGTAATGTCATTTCCAGTATTTTCACCAATTTCAATGTCGTTACCCCCAACTTTACCGTCTTTCCTTTTGATTTTTTCAGTAAAAACATACACGCCCTCATAGTTTCCGTTTAGCACTACTTCAACGAGCTTGGTTCTTGGAGCGTAAATCCCCATGTCCCATCCCATTTGGTAGGCTAACACATTTCTTATTAGGGACTTATCAGAATACGGAGCATATAACACCCAATCATTGTCCCATGCCATATTGAATACCGTTACATCGAATGGCTCTCCTTGGTTGTTCCGTGTTTCTATACCCCATTGTTTTTTGGGAAAACCCTGCGAAGAAGAGCCCCTTTTTGATATACCAATGGGACCGCTGTATTCATCGAAGGAGTCGCTTAAGTAATTCCTCACCCCCTCACCATTGTAGATGATACCCATTGTGCCATTAATTTTTGGGTCGTCAGGGATTTCCTGTTCGTTTTCTGTGTTAATAATAACAATCGGAAGGTTAGAACTAGTAAATAAAAAGGGAGCCTCAAACCAATCGGGAACAGGACCATAGTTTTGTGAGTTATTAAGAATGCCTACAGATAAAAACACCCGAGAACTAAAATCAGAAGAAGAAAAAGAGACATTATGCGTCTGAACACATAATAGGTTGGTGCCATTAACGACAAGATCCAATGGGAGATTAAAGCCTTCTGGCGTTCCGCCTTGGTAGAGTTGTGCCTCATGATTGGAGTTTGCATACGTATTGTAAGAGGGCTGTCCATTACTAGTGATGTTTTCACGTGCAATTTCTACACCATTGAGATAGGCCACAAAACCGTCGTCATAATCAATATTTAAAATAAGAGATTCAATGGCATCGATACTGGCGATGTTAAACTCAATCCTCTGGTAGCAAGATGAGGCATTAACAAAAACAGTGTTGTCGTCTCCATCTCCATAACCGAACCCGCCTGGTCCTAAAAGCCAATTATTGTCATTAAAAGAAAGTGAGACCCATGAAGGATCAACAGGGTTTGTCGGCGTTAAATAAGCCCAGTTATCATCCTCATATATAACGGTCTCCCAATGGTCTATTTGTCCAAATAAGACGGGACTCATTAATAGAAAAATTAGTGTAAAGCGAAAGCTCATTTGTGTTTTAAACGTTTTTGTTTCTCTAAAGGTTGTCCGATTTTAGAGGCATTTTTTAATTTCTTTACTATAAGCCAAAACACGAACGCCTGTTGAGTACTGGGTTTTATCTGGAGAACGACCAATCAAGTGTTTAAACCTTGGGTACTTAAGCTTCAACTTGATGAGGTCTAATTCTTGAACCGGCCATTCGAGATGATGTATTTCGTATTCGTTTATGGCTTTTTTTGTTTCCTGAAAAAGCGCGTACCTCTCCGTTAGCCAATCGTCTAATTCTTCTTTATTCTGTTTCTGCCCAATATTAAATTCGATTTCAATACTGTCACCGAGGGTTGTGTTTTCAGAGACGAATGAACCAGGTTTTCGCTTTATTTTAGAATAGCGATAAGGCAATTCTGATATGGCCCGTGCTAAAAAGCAGGAGGCTCTTTTACCTCCTTCAATACTTAAAAAGTAGACACCTGTTTTGTGTTTGGATTTAATATAAGTACGAATATTTATTTCATTAAAGTTTGATACTGGAGAAAACGCGGGCATAAAACGGGGCCTAATTTTTTCCATTGTAAAAGCAACAAGAGAGACCCAGGGCTTTCCCTCAAAAAGGTCTATTTCTAACTCATCAGGGACTAGGTTTTTTAAATCCTCTAAATCAACTTGCCAATGTAAAAAAATGGCCCGGTTCCACTCTTGATAGAAACGCCAAGGTTTATTAGGCAAAGCCCATGGCCTATGTTGATTTTGCTGGAGTATTTTTTTCATGCAGTCCGATTAAAAGAGGGGGTTTTGCAAAGTACAAAAGACCAAGATAAATGACCGTCTAATTTAAAATTAAATTGAACTTCTTGTTGAGTAGTCTGAATACTCCTTAACTTTAGAATGGATTAAAAGAGAAATTCCAACATGACAAACTACTGCTTTTTTAATACCGTCAAAGCTTGGGGCGGAGGCGAGAAATGGCATCTCGAGACAGCCTACTATTTGCAGAGCAAAGGAAATAATGTGGTCCTTTTTCTTTTTCCAGGAAGTGAATTAGAAAAGAGAGCCAAAGAACTAAATTTAAACGTCGTTCCAATAAGGCTTAATAATTTGAGCTTTTTGAACCCCTTCAAAGTATTTAAGACCGCAACTCTATTAAAGAAACATAAGTCTCAAGTAATTGTAATGAACCTGACAAGGGACTTGAAATGTGGAGGAATAGCAGCGCGTTTATCGGGGATTAAGCAAATTGTATTTCGGAGAGGCAGTGATTTACCCGTTAAAAACACCGTCCTTAACCGCTTTCTTTACAATAAGGTGATTACAAAAGTGATTGCGAATTCGGATGCAACAAAACACACACTTTTATCCAAGGGACCATCATTGGTTTCAAAGGATAAAATTTATGTGATCCCCAACGGAATTGCAACAGGCAAGTTTTCTAGTCAAAAAAGTACGCCTGTTTACATAAAAAAAGAAAATGAAATTGTGCTTTGTACTTTAGGGAGGCTCGTAAAGCAAAAAAACCAAGCCTTTTTAATAGACTTGGCTTTAGCTCTAAAAAATGACAGCATCTCTTTTAAGATTATTATTGGTGGAGCGGGACCATTAGAGGCGGAGTTAAAAAGAAAAGCAAAAGAAAGCAATGTGCTTTCAAATATTGTTTTTACTGGATTTATAGCGCGCCCCAAAGACCTTTTAATGTCCGGTGATATTTTTGTTTTGCCATCATTGTGGGAGGGTTTTGGATATGTCCTTGCGGAAGCTGGTTTGTGCGAGCTCCCCTCTGTTGCCTTTTCAATATCAAGCAATAGTCAAGTCATTCAAGATCAAAAAACAGGGTTTTTAACGCCTACAAATGATATAAAGGCTTTTTGTGAAGCGATTCAAAGGCTTGCCTCAGACGAGCAGTTAAGAAAGCAGATGGGGTCAGCCGCGAAGACCTTTGTTCAAGAAAACTTCGAAGCAGAGAAGATCTTTTTTGAAATCGAAACCTTGTTAGATGAGTAATAGCAAAATAGCTTTTGAAATCCTTAACTTGCAACAAAATTAACTCCAATGGGACTTACAAATAATGACATTCTAAAGAAGTTACGTGTCGCTTTAAAAATGAGAGATGACGATATTGTTAAGGTTTTGGCCTTGGTTGACTTCGAAATCAGTAAAAGCGAGCTTGGTGCATTCTTCAGAAGCGAAGATCACCCAAAATACATGGAGTGCCAGGACCAAATCCTAAGAAACTTCTTAAATGGATTAATTATTTATAAACGAGGACCACGAGAAGACAAAAGAAAACCCAAAGAATAGAGAGACTAGTGGTTGAGTTATTATGGTATAAAATAACTGATGACTACTCGTTTTTGATGTCGTTTTAACCATCTTTGATTATCTATAATTCAGCTTTTAATGGGGGTAATGGTTACGCGTTTTCTTTTCTAAAAATAGAAGTGCGAATCCTTAATAAATTCCCAATAGTAATCCTTTTATAGGGGTACATGACAAGCAATAACCTCAGCGGTAATTTTGGCTATTCATTTTTACGAAAGCTAAATGGCCTTTAGGTAATCAAGAACGATTAATTAATAGAAAGGTTTAGCAAAATTCCTTGTACGCGGCAGAAAGGTTATTTGCAATCATTTCAGCTGTACCGCCTTCAATGTGGTGTCTTTCAAGAAAATGAACCAATTTTCCATCTTTAAAAAGAGCGACTGACGGCGATGAGGGAGGGTAAGGAAGAAAATGTTTTCTTGCTTGCGCTACGGCCTCTCCATCTACTCCAGCAAAAACGGTTGTCATAGAATCTGGAACAGAGTCTCCTGTTACCGATAGTTTAACGCCTGGTCGCATATTTCCTGCGGCACAACCGCAAACCGAATTTACAACGACGAGAACCGTTCCCTTCGAGTTTTGAATAGCATTATCGACCTGTTCAGCATTCAACAATTCACTAAATCCAACAGAAGTTAAATCTTCTTTCATTGGTTTTACAAGTTCTGGTGGGTACATTTTATTAGGTTTTTTATGGAGAACAAAGTTAGCATTTACATTGTACTTTATCTATGTCAATTCATTTTTAAATATTTTGATGAACGTGTCTTATTATAAACCTGAACAATCTTATTACAAACAAGATGAAAAAACCTTAATACTCAAACCTTAATTTCTTTTATTTATATCGGTTTTTAATAAAAACGATGCAATAAAATCGCGATTTACGATGTATTTATAATCGTAGAAGAGATAATTTCTTTTATCTGTTCGCGCAACCCGAGTTAAAGTTTGGAAATCGCTCGTGTTTTTATTTAAAAAGACTTCGAGGTATTGTGGCGAGGATAACTTTTTTAAACCATTAAAGTACGCCTGTAAAAATAAAGGGTCTTGGAAAAAATTATTAATCCAATCATGGCTCGCGAGGGGATATTTTTTTCGTTGCCAATGTCCATATAGTGTGCTTTGAATATTATCATGTTCATTCCCGTCATAAGCTATTGGTTCGAGGCGTTTTGTTGTCTTTTCAAAATAAAACCGTTGGTTTTTCCAAATAATAGAATGCGTGTTCCCCAATAGATCCATTACGGCAAAGTAGAGCCCCAATTTTTCAATATTAAAAACCTCTGATGCTGATTTTTTATGAAAACAAAAATCTGAGAGTAATGTTTTTGCCTCTAAAATATCAGCTTCTGATTTCCCTTTTTTATTAAGGCAGACTATTTTTACATTGGCCGGACTTATTTTGATCTTGTCTCTCTTAAGAGCTTCAAGGTACTTATCGTCATCGAATTTTATTATCGGCGCAATGCTTTTTCCATTTTTAGTTAAAAGAACGTCCGTAAAACCTTCTTCAATTGCATATACCCTGGTGGGGGCATCGTTTAATATCAGATTAATGAAATTGTAATGAAGGCCAATGAAGCCCAGGTGTTTCATTATCTTATGCATGAAATATTCAGAAACAAACCCTCTTCGTTCGGGTTTCAATAGGCAAAACTCTTCGCAACCGAATACAAAATGGTTCTTCTGTAAATTCACCTTATATGACCATTCATTTTTGATCCTATGATCATTTAAATTTCCTTTTAATCTTATTTTACCATACGTTGTGTCATTTATGATAACGGGGACATATTCTTTTTCGCTTGCACTAATGAAATTATTCAAATAAGCACGGTCCCTATGTCTTGATAAGACTTTTAAATCATCAGGATTTATTTTTAATTCAAGGTTTTCGGAGGCTTCGGTTTCATCATTGTGAAATAGCTGTTTAATGGCAGAAGTAAGGTATTTAGCCTCACCGTAATAAAGACTCTTAACGATTTGTCTAGACCGGTTGAGTTGAAGGGTTACCAATATTGAAAAGAGAAGGCTTATTCCTATAACAAGAAGTATTAAGTTTCTTTTTTTCATTTATCAATTCGTGAGAATGTAAAACCACATGAAATTAACCGACCCTTACAGATACAATCATATCGAACTTGGCTACAATTTCTTGTTGATCATTTTTTGCTAAAACGAGTATGGTTTGATTGACCCTAACTTTTTCTTTTTTGCTTCTTTCTATAGCGTCTTTAATAATATCACCTTGGTTACTCTCAAATACGATATCGCTTTCTGCACGTTTTAAAAACTCAGCGTTCATGCCTTTAAAAGCAAAGGAAATCTTTTGGTCCATCTTTTTAGAAAAATAAAAGACCTGAATCCCACCTGCAATATCAGCCCCAACAGCCAATGCTCCGAAATACATAGAATTGAGGTGGTTTTTTGTACGTCTCCGCAGCTTGATCTTAATGCGCACAGATTGTTCATCAATGTGCAAAAGCCTTGGGTTCGTATAGGCAATTAAAGGGATCTTAAACCGGCCTAATAAGAACAGGAGCCACTTCATTTTTCTTAATGAGACTTCCATATTAGTTTCCAATTAGTTTTTTTATTTCGTTTAACTTGAGTAACGCATCCATAGGAGTTAGGCTATTAATATCTACGTTTTTCAACTCATCATGTATCTGCTCAAGAACGGGGTCGTTGAGCTGGAAAAAACTTAATTGCATCGAGTCATTAAGGGCTTCCTTTATTTGTTTTGACGTCTTTTTCCCCTCTCCGGAGTGTCGCGACTCAAGCTCCTTAAGCATCTGCTCAGACCTCCGAAGAACTTTTGCGGGCATTCCGGCCATTTTAGCAACATGAATTCCAAACGAGTGTTCACTTCCTCCTTCAATAAGTTTACGAATAAATAATATTTTTTTACCGACTTCTTTTACCGCGACATTGAAGTTTTTAATTCTATTGAACTTATGTGTCATCTCATTCAACTCGTGGTAGTGAGTTGCAAAAAGAGTTTTGCATTTCGCTTTTTCAGATTCATGCAAATATTCTGCAATTGCCCATGCAATCGAAATCCCATCATAAGTGCTCGTGCCCCGACCAATTTCATCTAGTAAAATCAAGCTTCTAGGAGAGATGTTATTTAAGATACTTGCCGTTTCATTCATTTCGACCATAAAAGTCGATTCCCCAGAGGAAATGTTATCTGATGCGCCTACCCTAGTAAAGACCTTGTCTACCAAGCCTATTTCAGCTTTATCTGCAGGGACAAAAGATCCCATCTGTGCCATGAGGACAATTAATGCTGTTTGTCTTAAAAGCGCACTTTTACCACTCATGTTTGGCCCAGTAATCATCATGACTTGTTGGGAATCAGGATCAAGAAACAGGTCGTTTGAAACATAGGGCTCCCCCAAGGGCATAGATTGCTCGATAACCGGATGCCTTCCCTTTGCTATTTTTAAAATAGTGCTTTCATTGATCTCTGGTTTACAATAGTTGTGCCTTTCTGCTACCATCGCAAAAGAAAGCAAACAATCCATGCGACCAATAACTTGAGCGTTGGTTTGTATAGGTGAAATATAGCCGGCCATTTCTAGAACAAGTTCCTGAAACAAACGCTGCTCCAAGACCAAAATCTTCTCTTCAGCACCAAGGATTTTATGTTCGTAGGTTTTTAATTCTTCGGTGATATATCGTTCTGCATTGACTAAAGTTTGTTTTCGAATCCATTCTTCAGGAACCTTATCTTTATGAGCGTTTCTTACTTCAATATAATAACCAAAGACATTGTTAAATGCAATTTTTAAGCTAGGGATTTGTGTTCTAAGGGATTCCCTTTCCTGCATTTCTGCTAAAATCTCTTTACCGTGATATGCGATTTCCCTTAACTCATCTAATTCCTTATTCCATCCCGTATGTATAACTTCTCCTTTTCCGAACTGTCCAGCGGGCTCTTCGGCGAGCATCCTTCCAATGAGGTCTACCAACTTAATGCAAGGATCAAGCTTTTGAAGAAGCTTTGTGAGGGCAGCCGGGTTTTCCTTTTGAGAAAGTAAACTTGTAATTTGGGGTATTTCTTGTAGGGTTCTTTTTAAGTGAGAAACTTCTTTCGGGTTGACTTTCCCAACGGCAACCTTGGAAATCAAGCGCTCCAAATCTCCTATGTTTTTCAGCCGTTGTGATAGCTCGAAAGATAGCTCTTGCTTGTCTTTTAAAAATGAAACAATCGACAATCTGTTGTCAATTGGCGTTTTGTTTTTAAGAGGCAATACCATCCATCGCTTTAACATCCTTCCTCCCATGGCAGTTTGGGTTTCATCAAGAATGTCAGCTAGTGTTTTTGCATTTTCGTTTGCAGAAGAAAGTAATTCTAAATTCCGTACAGTAAACCGGTCTAACCACACATATCTTTCCTCTTCAATTCGTGAAATAGAGGTGATATGGTCTAGTCTTTTATGCTCATTCTCCCCTAAATAATGAAAGATGGCACCTGCCGCAATTGTTGCATAGGGCATTTTATCAATACCAAACCCTTTTAAGGTTTTGGTTTGAAATTGTTTATTTAGTGTTTCTTCAGCATAGTCTTTTGTAAAGACCCACTCATCTATACGGAAGGTATAGTGACTTGTACTAAAGAGGTTTTCAAAAACAGTTTTTTTGTTTTTTTGAAAAATAATTTCACTAGGACGAAAACCGGAGATCAGTTTTTGAAGGTATTCGTGATTCCCCTCCGCGACTAAAAACTCTCCCGTTGAAACATCTAAAAAAGAAATCCCATGGACTTTATCACCCAAGTATATTCCACATAAAAAGTTGTTTTTTCTTTGGTCTAATACCTCATCATTAAAAGAGACACCAGGGGTAACAAGCTCTGTCACGCCTCGTTTTACAATATTTTTAGTGAGCTTAGGGTCTTCTAATTGGTCACAAATGGCAACGCGCTCTCCCGCTCGCACAAGCTTAGGTAAATAGGTGTTTATGGAGTGATGAGGAAATCCAGCAAGCTCAATATGAGATGCGGAACCGTTTTTTCTTTTGGTCAGAATGATCCCTAAGATTTTAGAAGCCTTAATAGCATCTTCTCCAAAGGTCTCGTAAAAATCGCCAACACGAAACAACAGCAAAGCTGAGGGGTGTTTCACCTTAATTGCGTTGTATTGTTTCATTAAAGGAGTCTCTGAACTTCCTTTTTCTTTAGAAGATTTCGCCAAATGAAATGATTTTGTAACTTTTGTAAAGTTAATAGCCTCTCTTTGTAATTCAAAGCGCGATAAACATATATTTAACAATCTATGAACAAAAAACTAAAACTCTGGGAACTTGATCGGAAAACAGAAGCCGAGTTTCATGCGCAAGAGAAGTTTCCTATTGTTTTAATTTTAGACGACATTAGATCGCTAAACAATGTCGGTTCTTTTTTTAGAACTGCAGATGCATTTAATGTAAAGAAAATAATTTTAGGAGGAATAACCGCGACACCGCCGCATAAAGACATCCGTAAAACAGCTTTGGGTGCAACAGAGACTGTTGCATGGGCGCATGTTGAAAACCTAAGTGCTGAGGTAATAAAACTACAAAAACAAGGGTATTCAGTTGGCGTTGTGGAGCAAACGGAAAAAACCACCTTTTTACAAGAGGTAAAAGATTTTGAAAACAAGCCTTTTGCATTGGTCTTTGGGAACGAGGTTAATGGTGTAAGCCAGGAGCTTGTAGATTGTGCCGACTTTGTTCTTGAGATTCCTCAGTTTGGAACAAAACACAGCTTAAATGTAAGTGTTTGTGCAGGTATAGTCGTTTGGGAATTTTGTAAAAAGTTTATAGAATGAAACCGCTAATTGTATTCTTTATTATTGCTGCATTTTCAGTATTCGGTCAAGTTAAAAATGTAAAGCTTTTAGCCAATTGGCAGGATTCAACTTTGGTGAGTAATTCCAGCCAGGTGCGTTATAGCGGTTGCTGGGCATTCGTTCACGACCAAGAGGAGTATGCTATTTTAGGAACAACGGAGGGCGCAGCATTTTTTAATATTAGCGCTATAAACGAGCTTGTTTTTATTGACGGTATTCAAGGCTCTTATAGCGCATCTCAGGCAACAACAAGAGAGTATAAGACCTACTTGAATTACGCTTATGCAATAGGAGATGAAGGGAACGCAAGTCTTCAGATTATAGATTATTCCTTTTTGCCGGACTCTGTTGTTTTGGCGGCAGAAATTCAAGATGAACGCGTTGGCAAGGCGCACACTATTTATATTGATACCGCGAACGCGCTTATGTATTTGTGCGCTGTAACCCCAATTGTCAATGGACAAGAAGGAAGCTTAATTCCGCTTCGTGTTTTTTCATTATCGGACCCACTCAATCCCATCCTGTTATGGGAGGGATTTGACGACCTTAACGAGGTCCACGACATTGAAGTTCGAGATCAAATAGCAATCTTGAATTGCGGCTTTGATGGGATAAGAATTTATGACTTCTCCAATCCGATTGAGCCGATATACTTATCAAATTTAGAGTTTTATCAAGAGCAGGGTTATAATCATCAAGGAAGTCTTAGTCCGGATAAAAAGACATACGTCTTTGCAGATGAGACGCCAGGAACTCGTTTAAAAGAGTGTGCCATCTCGGAACAATACGAGCTTCAGGTACAGTCTCTTTTCGGCATGGAGAACGCGCCTTACGACAAGACGGCCCACAATATTTATACCACCAATAACTTGGCCTATGTCGCCTACTATAATGACGGTTTACGTATTTATGATTTAAGAACTAACCCCCCAACAGAAATTGCATCCTACGACACACACAATGACCTGCAGGGGAATACCTTTTCTATGTGGGGAGCATGGGGAATTAATGCTTCTTTGCCGAGCAAAAGAATTCTTGTTTCAGATAGAATCTCAGGCTTGTATCTTTTTGAATTTGAAAGCGACTTCTTTGAGTCCATACCTGCGCAGCTGGAAATTGCGGTTTATCCGAACCCGGCCCTTGGGGGACAGTTGATTCATGTCCGACTTCCTGAGGGCCTTCAATTGTCTTTTGAAATACGAATTATGGATGCAAAAGGCGCATTTATAAAGAGTATATCCGTGGTCAATCAAAGCTATAGCAACCTCCAATTGGACCTTTCTTCGGGTCTCTACTTTCTTCAAATTCTATTTTCTGACGGCGCAGAGGAGTCTTCACAAATTCAAAAACTAGTCATTGATTAACCGACGCAATTACTTTGTTTCTAGACCCTTTGCCGTTGTAAAAGCGAACAAACCCATTTGGTTTCCTGTTTAAAATAAGAGACTATATTCGATTTGATGGCAACTCAAAAAAAATACGACTTTATTTTTACTGGTTTTGGTGCCAGTTCATGCATACTCGTCCAGGAAATGCATAGAAAAGGAATGCTTGTAAATAAGTCGATTCTTGTCTTAGACCCAAGCACAAAAAAAGCAAATGACAAAACCTATTGCTTTTGGGCACTTAAAGAAGCTGAAATTGTTAATGACTACCGAAGTTTAATTTCTCATAATTGGACAAAAATGGCTATTGATGATGCGGCCGGTCAGGACATAGGTCCATTAAATTATTTTCACATTAATAGTTTAGACCTATACGAGGCCTCTAAAGTATTATTGCGGTCTTATGACACGACATTTATACTTGAAAACGTTAGGAGCATAGAGAACGATGGTGACACCTATGTTAAAACTGATTCTTGTCAATATATTGGCATTGCTGTTTTTGATTCGCGCCCACCTGAAATGAACAAAATCCGCTCGTCGGACCAGAACATCTTGCAGTCTTTTGTTGGTTACAAAGTGCGATTGAAAAATGTAGCGTTAAACAAAGATACTTGCACCCTTATGGACTTTAATGTAGCCCAACAGGGTTACACACAATTTGTTTATATTTTGCCTTATTCTGAAGACAGCGCACTAGTTGAGTTGACCCGGTTTGGAAAACAACCTATATCTCATAAAGAAGCCAAGGAGGTGCTTGAGACCTATATTCTTGAAAAGTATGGGGATTTTGAGATCGAAGAAGTAGAGAAGGGCGTGATTCCAATGTGCATTGATCTCCCAAAACTTAAAAAAATAAAGGGAGTCATTCCCATAGGAACAAGAGCGAGTAAAGTAAAACCAAGTACAGGATACGCGTTTAAAAACATGCACGAGCACGCGAAATCACTTTGTTCTTCAAGGGCAATAATAAAAAAGCCCAAGCGTTTTCGTTTGTATGACCGACTTCTCATCTTAATCCTAGCGCTATGGCCAGAAAAGGGAAGGCCTGTTTTCCAACAACTTTTTCGTGCTAAAAACACAGTTTATGTACTGGGTTTTTTAGATGAAAAAACGAGCTTATGGGAGGACATAAAAATGTTTTATAAGTTGCCTATAGGTTTGTTTTTAAAAGCTTGTTTGGTTTTAGGGTTTAAAAAATCAAAACAGACGCTAGTCTTATTTACGCCACTTTTTCTGTATTTTATATTGGCGTTATTTTGGCCTGACTTAGCCGTGAGCACGATGTACTTCATTCTTGTTTTGGGACTTGTTCTGATTGGTATTCCTCATGGAGCGATGGATCACATGACAGAGGCATTTTCAACATCAAAAAAAATCACTTTTCCGTTCCTTTTTAAATATTTAGGATTAATGCTTGCAGTTTATTTGTTGTGGATTCTGTCTCCAACAATAGCGCTAATTAGCTTTTTAACCTATTCTGCATGGCATTTTGGAGAAACAGATACAGAAGAATGGGGGATTCTACCCCCTTTTATTGGGATGCTTTGGGGCTGTTTATTTTTTGTGGGATTGCTCTCCTCACATGTGAGTGAACTGAATAGTGTGCTTGCCCTTCTTGATGTTGGCGAGCTTGGTGCTTCTGTGTATTATGAGAATTGTTTCTTGTTGGTGATGTTGCTGTCTCTAGGGGTTTCACGTTATTTCAAAAGCTATCGCATGCTGTCGCTTGTTGCATTCCTATTTGTAAGCCAGTGGCTACCCTTAGTTGTTGCTTTCGGTATTTATTTTATTTTTCATCACAGCTACAATGGCTGGAGCCATTTGAAATCATCGTTGGGTAAAAGCAATCTAGAATTGTTCAAAAATGCACTTCCCTTCAATGTGGGAGCCTTTGCTTTGTTTTTGTTTTTCTTTCTTAACCAAGACGCGTCTTTAGAAAGCAATGTTTCCCTTTTTTTCGTTTTCATCTCGTGCATTAGTTTTCCTCACATCTTGTGTATGCATCGGTTTTATGCATTAAGAAGAAAAAAGTAGTGCTCTTTTTTAAATAGGCTTAACGGTCAGCACATCGTTTTCTTTAGTGACTTTCAAAAGATTTTTTTTAGCTAGGCCCTTCAATGAAACGTCCCACGCCTTATTACTTAATTCGAATTTTGACTTAAGATCGAGAAGGCCAATTTGATGGTGTTTTTTCAGCTCTTCATGAATGAGTTTTTCATTTTCATTAAGTTCAAGATTAACAACCTTTACCTCTGGCCTCATTTGAGGGAAAAACAAGACCTCCTGAATAGATGCGTTATTTGTTAGAAACATACAAAGCCTATCGATACCAATGCCCATACCCGATGTAGGAGGCATACCATACTCTAGTGATTTCACGAAATCATGGTCAATAAACATCGCTTCGTCATCTCCTTTTGCCGCAAGACGTACCTGCTCTTCAAAGCGTTCTTTTTGATCAATAGGATCGTTGAGTTCTGTGTAGGCATTTGCAAGTTCTTTACCGTTTACCATGAGCTCAAACCTTTCTGTAAGCTCAGGGTTATCACGGTGCTTTTTACACAACGGGGACATTTCGACAGGGTAATCTGTTATAAATGTCGGCTGGATATAAAGGTGCTCACATTTTTCTCCGAATATTTCATCAATCATCTTTCCCTTACCCATACTTTGGTCCGTTTCAACACCAAGCGCCTTACAGGTTTCACGAAGTTCGTTTTCGTCCATTTTGGAGATGTCTACCCCCGTATGCTCTTTAATGGAATCAAGCATTGAGATTCTTTTGAAGGGCCGTTTAAAACTCACTTCATTATCCCCAATTTTTACAGAAGTTGTACCAAGGACATCTAAACAAATGGTTTCTAACATTTCCTCTGTAAAATGCATCATCCATAGATAATCTTTGTAGGCCACATAAATCTCCATCTGGGTAAATTCGGGATTGTGAGTGCGGTCCATTCCTTCATTTCTGAAATCTTTAGCGAATTCATAAACACCATCAAAACCACCCACGATCAATCGCTTTAGGTAAAGCTCATTGGCAATTCTTAAATAAAGCGGAATATCTAAAGCATTATGATGCGTAATAAAAGGCCTTGCAGCTGCTCCTCCAGGAATTGATTGAAGAATAGGTGTTTCTACTTCTAAATAGTCCTTATTGTTCAAAAACTGTCTCATCGAGGAGATGATTTTAGAACGCTTGATAAAAGTTTCTTTTACGCTCGGGTTAACAACAAGGTCTACATATCGTTGACGGTATCTGGTTTCAGGATCGGTGAATGCATCATGGACGTTTCCATCAGCATCTGTTTTAGGTAGCGGAAGAGGCCGAATAGACTTACTTAATAAAGTAAGTTCTTTTACATTAATCGAGATTTCGCCGACCTGTGTTTTAAAAATAGTTCCTTTAACCCCAATAAAATCTCCAAGGTCAAGCAGTTTTTTAAAGACACTATTGTAAAGTGTTTTATCTTCTTCAGGACAAACCTCATCCCTATTGACATAGAGTTGAATCCTTCCTTCAGAGTCTTGAAGCTCGGCAAAAGAAGCCTTTCCCATGATTCGTCGGCTCATCATACGCCCAGCAATACAAACCTCTTTGCCTTCCTCGTACGTATCAAGAAGGTTTTTAGACAGCGCATCAACAGGATATAATGGCGCTGGAAAGGGCTCTATATTTAGGGATCTTAGCTTCTGCAGCGATTCTCTTCTTTGCAGTTCTTGTTCGGACAATTCTTGTTGGCTCATGAGAAAAATTCAATATAAAGTGCAAAGATAAGGTAAAACCTCATTTTATTGAACTGATTGTAAGACTTATGAGTTTGCCTTTTCAGAATGATCTAGAAGGCGATTAAGTTCAAGAAACTCTTGGGCAGTGAATTCACGCCATTTTCCGGTAGGAATATCTAATTCAATATTCATAATTCGCACGCGTTGTAGTCTGGTGACATGATAACCTAAGTATTCACACATCCGCCTGATTTGTCTGTTTAGCCCTTGTGTAAGCACTATTTTAAACTCATTTACAGCTAGTTTTTTCACAAAGCAAGGACTTGTCGTGGTTTCCAAAATAGGCACACCTGCAGCCATTCGCTTTACAAAGCTCGAGTTAATCGGTTTGTTTACACGAACAATATATTCTTTCTCATGCCCGTTTCGAGCGCGCAAAATTTTATTTACAATATTCCCGTCGTCCGTAAGAAAAATCAATCCTTCACTGGGCTTATCTAATCGTCCAATTGGAAAAATACGTTTGGGGTAGTTGATGTAATCAATAATATTGTCTCTTTCTACACGTGTGTCAGTTGTGCAAACGATACCGATAGGCTTATTGAATATCAGGTAAACAGGCTTTTCTTTCTTTTCAGAGATCGGAGAGCCGTCGACTTCTACAGAATCATGTTCTTGAACCTTCGTGCCAAGAACAGGAACTTCTCCGTTCAATGTCACGCGACTGCGTTCTATGAGCTTATCGGCCTCTCTCCTTGAGCAGTAACCTACTTCGCTGAGGTATTTATTAAGACGAACAGGAAACTTATGGTTTTCACTCATGTCTCAAAGATAATCAAAGCATTGTTTTCAATAAAATACTTTAGTGCATAAAAAAAGGGGGCTTTGCGCCCCCTTTTGAATTATTTCCAAGTAGTACTTAGTTTTTAAAAAACTTACTCGTTAAAGAACCGCCTTGGTTGTTTAAAACAATCGTGTACATTCCAGTTTCTAAGTCAGAAACTGAGATGCTTTGGTTTGCTGTTGTTCCGCTTGAAACGACTTGACCTAAGGCATTCATGATAGAATACTCGTATGTGTCATTTCCGTTGAACTGAACCGTATTGATTGCAGGATTTGGATACACAGCAATATTTTCAGTGGTGTTTTCATTGACACCCAAGTTTGGAGGAAGTAATACCCCGTCAATAACATGCACGACTCCGTTTTCAGAAAATAGGTCAGCCATGGTTACCGTTGCGTCATTAATCATAACCCCGTTGGTAAGATCCACTGTAATATCGCTACCGTTTAGCGTAGGTACTGGACCGTTTACCAAATCACCTGACGTTACTCCACCTGAAACGACATGATATAATAATACGTCTGCAAGAAACGGTAAATCAAGGACGCCGTTTAGGTCTGTCCCTAAAGCCGACGCAAGTGCATCAAATGCCTCATTCGTAGGAGCAAAAACAGTATAAACCGCATAAGGATTCGTTAAAGCAGGCATTAACTCTGCTCTTATAACTGCTGCTGCGAGAGAGGAAAAGTTATTATCCAAAGCGATGTCTACAACTGTTTCATTTGGCAATAAAACACTATTCAAAACATGTACAACTCCGTTGTCAGCCAAAATATCTGTAGCGGTAATTTGAGCTTGGTTTACAAAGGCTTCACCCGTACCCTTAACTGTTAATTTAAGGTCGTTAACTTGGCTTAAACAGTTAACGATTGCACCATTTGTTACGTCTGCAGCCAATACTTGAGATGGTAAAACGTGGTATACTAGAACCCCTGCTAATTCTTCTGGACTAATTGATTCCGGAGCGAATAAATCTTCAAATGGAATACCTACTGCTACCGCAAGGTCTTGGAAAGCTTGATCCGTAGGTGCGAAAACAGTGTAAGTTGCTAAAGGGTTTGTCAAAGCCGGCATTATCTCCGCGTAAATTACCGCTGCAGCAAGTGCGTTAAAACCATTGTCGATCGCGACATCTACAACCGTTTCAAATGGAAGTAATACAGCGTCAAGGACGTGAACAAGACCGTTTTCAGCATTTAAATCCACTGCAGTCACCTGAGCTTGATTTACAAAAACACCACCTAATCCTGTGACTGTTAATTTCAATGTATTTGTAAATGAAACAGGTTGTACTATAGCGCCATTTGTTACAGCACTAGACGGTACAACTGATCCTAAGACATGATACGTTAATACATCTGTTAAATTTGGTAAAGCAAGTAATCCCGTAATATCTGTTCCTAGCGCTGCAGCTAAAGCATCGAATGCCGCATCGGTTGGAGCAAATACAGTAAACTCCGCAGATGGGTCAGATAATACAGCGTCTAAACCTTCTTGGATTAAAGCCGCTTCTAAATAATTGTGATCGGGACTGTCCGCGATAACATTAAAAACCATTGGTTGCGCGACTGCCGATGTTGCAATGAACATTGCTGCTGCACCAAAAAGGGTTTTAAAGTTTTTCGTAATAGTAAAAGTTAATTTCATTTTGTTTAAGTTTTAGTTCACAATATAAAACAAGCCTTAGGCAGAATTGTTCGTTATTTTTTTAATTTTTTTTTTTAAGGCTTAAAGTGTTGAAAAAAAGGCTAGTGATTGGTTTTTTTTCTTTAGTCTATCCACGTATAGTTTCTGTGGCCTTCGAGCACATTTGGGCCTCCTACTGTTTTCAAGACAAATTCCGCGGAAGGTTTAAGTACAGAAGTTTTTTGAGTGCCCCTATGAAGAGCCTCATATGTTTTGGCGTCGATAGCATAGCGCTGCTTTAAACGCGGGAATAGATCGAATTTTTTAACTACCGATTCCCAACCCTTTTGCATAATTCCTTCAAAAACTTTAGCCTTCGCACCGCTGCCATATGCACAGAAACCAATATGGCTGCCATTTAAAGGGGACTGTTCAGTTAAATCGGCTTCTAATGTCGACATCAATGCAAGAAAGATAGAGCCCGTATATTGATTCCCGACGAGACTTGAAGCTCTTTGGGTTTTTTCAATTTTAAGTGCGACAAAAGCCTTATACATATCTGTTTTGGAAATTACTCGTCTGTAATTTTCCTTTGCTTTTTCAAAATGTTCAGCGCTTTCGAATTGTTCTGCTAAAGGGTAAGCTCCAATTTCAGAAAGAACCTCATCCCATTCAGGTGTGTTATTTCGGTCAAGGAAAAACACATCAGGAAGCATTCTTTTCCCTTGAAATGCATACGGGAGGTGAACAACTATTCTGCTCCATTGCTCTGTAATAGCGGCATCTTTTTGTGGATTATACCGGCTGTTCCTAATGGCTTCCGCACGAAAATTAACGAATGCCGATTTTACAGCGTCAGTATAACAACGATTTGAAAATTGGCCATCAAAAACCGGTGTTTCCTTATGAATTTTGACGGAATTTGACTCGAACAGTAAATGGTCCTTTTTAGAAGAAGAAGGGATAAGGTCAATGATTTTTTCTGTCAATCCCTCCGTTTTTTGAAGCCCTGCCTCTTCCGCCAAATCAAGAAAATCTTGGATCAAGGTTTTGAGCTGGATTTCTCGTTTGGGTTTAAAAAAATCGTGTACGGGAAGTGTTGATACCCCCCAGGTATCTGGGATCTGAATTAACCTAGGTTGATGACTAATAAGAAGCGCTCCAGCTCCAGCTCCTTGCGTGTATTCTCCCGATGAGTTTAGGTCATATTTTGCATTATCTGAGAAGACAACAATACCAAGTCTATTTTCTTCCAACCCGCCTCTTGCCACCCAATCTAGTGTGTTGTGCATTGCGTCTACCCCTCCAATACAAGCAAAATTAAGGTCAACAACATCACAATGGCTAAAGCAACCTTTCCCATATTCAGCGGCATACTTTTGCTCCAACATGTCAATAATATATGTCGAGGTGGGCTTTGCGCCATCTAATGCGGATTCTGTCCCAAGATAAATTCGGCCGATAGTTTTGGGAGACAATTTGTTTCGATCAATAAGCCTAACACAAGCATTTGCACCCATGGTCGCTGTATCTTCATGCGCGTCGGGGATAGCCATTGAGGTAAGGCCCAAGCCCTTATTTAATTTATTAAACTCTAGCCCTCTGAATTTTGAAAAGGCTTCTATTTCGAAATGAAGTTTTGGGAAATACACTGCTATATCGTCAATACCTACTCTTACCATTTTAAGCTACTTATTGTGAATTAAATATGAAATGCTTTTTTAAGCGGTTTTGTTTGATCGATAGGGTAAAATTAATTTATTTCTTAATACAAAACAGATTGCAAATTGATATTCGAGATGTAGAACTTCTTTTTCAGTCTCGAGAGGGGGTGAAAAGGCGATAAAACCCTTACTTGAGATTGAGCTTTAAATAAGAAAGTGTTACCAACCCACATTTGAAAGTTGATAATTTGAGTCTTTACTTAAATAAAGGAACGGCTTTTGCATCTAATTTAGACAAGACATGAATACGAAAGTAAAAAAGGCATTTAAGTGGACTCTTTTCACCCTCCTATCGGGCGTGATTTTATTGTCCACATTAGTCTTTTTCCTGCAGGGTAAAATCATCGACAAGGCATTGTCTGAATTGAATAAAAACCTAGAGGTTCCAATGTCGGTTCAAAAAGTGGAATTTGCCTTTTGGTCTAGCTTTCCGAATATTTCCATAGACCTTTTAGATGTAACAATTCCTGGGCGTTATCAAAAAACATTACTACTGAAGAGCGATAAATTCAACCTTCGGTTTAACCCTTTTGACTTACTAAAAGGCGATTATAATTTAAAGCAAATCAATATAACGAGTGGGGTTTTAAACCTTTTTGTTGATTCACTTGGTAGAGAAAATTACGACATTATTAAAGGAGCAAAAGAGGACAATGACTCTGATTTTAAATTAGAACTTCAGGCCGTAAGATTCAAAGAAGTGGATGTGCGTTATGAAAATGAAATAACGAGGCAAGACTACCAGTCTCATATTAATCTAGTCTCCCTTTCCGGAGCATTGTCTACAAAGGAGTTTGAAATGCTCACCCAAGGAAATGTTCAGGTACTAGAAGCGAAAAGCTCTGGGGTTTCTTTGGTGAAAAACCAACTTCTTGAATTTGACCTTAAGCTAAGTGTAGATAAGCATAAAGGAGAAACGGTTATACCTGTTGCGATTATAAATATTGGAGGATTGCCATTTGAAATAGACGGAAATTTTGATCGTGATAGTTTGTTTTTTCATATCACCTCGAAATCGATAAAGCTAACCGACGCTGTTGAAAAAATGGCACTTAATGGCGCGAAAGAAACGTTAAATAAATTTGAAGGCAAGGGTGTTCTTGACTTCGATTTAAAAATTGATGGAGGGACCTCGGTGTCATCCCCCGTCAATATTAATTGTCTTTTTTCTATAGAAAACGGCCAAATTAGAGAGCCTCTAGAGAACATTAAACTAACAAACATTCAACTTAAAGGACATTATACAAAAAGAGACCTAATAGGAGAGGAGCTAGTCCTTGAATCGGTAAGCTTGCAATCGGCTACAGGCCCGTTTAAGGGAGCCCTTTCAATCATTGATTTTAACAACCCTCGATGGAGTGGTTCCGCTCACGGCATCGTAAATTTAAGGTCAGCGAATAGAATCTTTAATTTTTCTGGAATAGAAGAGATCAAAGGACTGCTTAACCTATCAACAGATTTTATAGCAATTCAAGATGCGCAATCAAAAAACATGGTGCTGAAAAAATGTAATGGGAACATCAATTTTGATGACGTTGCATTCAAATTAAATGAAGATAAGCGCCTCTTTCAGGGGATTAACGGAAATATTAAATTCACAAAAAGGGATCTGCGTGTAGATAACTTCGGATTAACTGTAAACGAGACGGATATGTCTTTTCGCGGTACACTCGAAAATGTATTCAACTACATTTACAACAAAGAGGACCTAACGATAAACTTATCCCTTAGCGGAGAAGAAGTCTACTTAACAGACCTTGGATCAACAACCAAGGAACAGAAAATCAAGCAAAACAAATATGCCCTTCCAGACCATTTGAAAGGGACACTTAAGCTGAATTTGGGTAAACTGAATTATGAACAGCACAATTTCGAGGATGTAAAGGGCGATTTGTCTATTTCGGGAAGGGATATCAATTTTAAGTTCTTATCGCTAAAAAATGCAGGTGTGAGGGTTGACGGAAGTTTGCGAATAAAAGAGGACTTACCGGAGAAATTTGAACTATCAACTATTGCGCATAGCTCAGGAATTGATATTAAATCAGCATTTAAAGAGTGGAATAATTTTTATCAAGACGTTTTGTTGGCGGAAAACCTAACAGGAAGCGCGAGCTTGAAACTACAATTTAAAGCCATGTTTGATCTAAAAGACGGGTTAGACTATTCATCGATTGACAGCCGGTTTTTTATTTGGATAAATAACGGAACGATTAAGAATGCATCAATTATGGTTGATATCGCAAAAAGCATAGCTGAAAGCCCAGCAAAATTAGTTTTAGGAAAAAAGAACCTCGCCCTTTTGGAAGAGCGCTTGCGTCAGGTTTCCTTTAAAAGTTTAAAAAACGAAATTGTGATTAAAAACAGCAAAGTAAGCATCCCAAAAATGAGCGTTTCTTCCTCGGTGTTGGACATGAATGTTTCTGGATCACACGCATTTGATAATCAAATAGATTATCAATTTGATTTTAAATTTCGTGACCTTCTTAAAAACGATCGGGATAGTGAATTTGGAGACGTTATCGATGACGGCACAGGGTTTAGGATGTTCTTAAAGATGACAGGTGGTCTTGAAGACCCTGTTTTAGAGTGGGACAAGGCACAAAAAAAGAAGAGTAATCAGGAGTATCGTCAAGAGGAGAAGAAGCAAATAAAGGAAATGCTTAAAACAGAGTTCGGTGTTTTTAAAAAGGATACGAGTATACAAGAATTCGTTCCTGAAGAAAAACCAATGGAGGAGATTAAAATAAATTGGGAGGGGACAAAAGGGGAAGACTCAATCCCGAAAAAGGACAAAAAAGAAACCCCGAAAAAAAAGGTGTCTAAGTTTAAAAAAGCGCTCGAAAAACTCAAGGAACAGCAGAAAAAAGAAGCTGATGAATCCGAGGAGAGTATTGGGATTAAAGGAGGGGGTAAATAAAAAAACTTATTTTTATGCTAGCAATTTAACCATTTTTCAAGATGAGCAGAACCCTATTATTTATAACATTAATTGTATTGTTTTCATTTACGACCCCACCAACAAAGAATTACCAAAGGATTTCTAAGAAAGACAGCTCTGTTTTATATGGGCCTTTATTTGAAACTTACAAGGCGACTAATGAGGGGGATTTATCAAGTTGCTGTTCTTATGGCTACGTGAGGTCTGGAGACAGGCAGTATTATGAAGGGTTTAAAGGAATCTTTCTTTATTCCAGTTATGCCGAACAGGGGGCCGAGGACTTCTTAGAATCAAAAGGGGTTAGAGTCAAAAAAGCATCTTCTGACTTTTATAGCATTGAGTTGTATGAACGGTTGTTAAATCAAAAAATGTTTAAAGGCGAGGGGTCAAAATTAGCTCCTTGGAGCAATCAGTTTCGTGAGTACAATCCGAAATTTATAAATGGGCTTAAAAACCTGATTCCCTCTAAAAACCTTTCAATTAATGGCGTTTCAGTAAAAGCGTTATACAGAAGTTTTAGCAGGTTTTTTAGGTTGTTGACCGAGAGTTATTTGTATTTAAACAAAGATGGAACCTACGCTTCTCAGGCAGAGAATTATATTCAAGATGTGCAAAATGGAGAAGATGGGTTAAATGTTTTGTTTGGTTCGTATCATTATGAACTTGACGAAGCATATGCGCTGCCAAGTGAAAGTGAGGTTTCGTCGCCTTTTGAATCCCATATGGCATTTGGATTTTGGTTACGAAGAAACCTAGATGGCACCCACGATGAAATATATGATGTATTAAAAACAATCATGTATCGATTTGATAAAACATGGTACATGTCTGTTAAAAGGAAATATTAAGACTGAATTTTTTTAAGAATTTCTGTAGTTGAAAACCCCTCAACAAGTTCAATGGTTTTTACGGAACCCCCACTTTTCAGAACCGATTCGCGGCCAACAACATACCTAGGGTGCCCAGAATCTTGCTCTTCCGGGTCGTAGTCTCCTCCCTTAACGAGGACATCTGGAAGTAGTTTTGAAATTAATTCTTTTGGGGTGTTTTCGTCAAACACAAATACGGCGTCTACAGCCTCTAAGGAAGCAATTAATGCGGCGCGCGCTTCCTCGTTGTTAACTGGCCTATCAGGAGCTTTATTGAGGGCCTTTACGGACCGGTCACTATTGACTCCAACAATTAATACATCTGCCAAAAGGGCGGCCTTTGAGAGATAGGTAATATGCCCCAGATGTAAGATGTCAAAGCATCCGTTTGTGAAGCAGATACTCAACCCTTTTAACTTCCATTTAGCAATATCCTTTTGAATGTCATGTGCAGTCATAAGTTTTTCCTGCAAAGGTGTCTTAGTCCTTTTCATTCGATTTATATTTTCTTGGCATCAAAACCAAAGAGATGAGACCTAAAAGTATTAAAAATAAGGTTTGGGTGGCCCAGATTACCATTCCTACAGCATTGCCTATGGCTAGCGCATCATCTACCCCCATTTCTTTTAAATAATAAGCTGTTGTAATTCCGATGAGAAGCGGATAAGCCCCCATTCCCCCATTGGTAAACGAAATTCCAATCGCACCAAAAATGAAGGCTAAAAACAGCCCAGATATAGGGAGGTTAGCCGTTTCTTGCAGGGCCCAAAAAGGCAAGGCGAACATGATGAGATAAGAACCCCAAATTAAGGCGGTGTGAAATAAATATGCCCCAGAACGCTTTACTTTGAAAATGGATAAAACACCAGCTTTTAAAGAGCTAATAAATGAAACAACTTTCAGCCTTAGTCTTTTTCGAAGCACCACCCAAACCACGAGGATGAGTATCAAAAGCCCCCCGAATAAAATAAAACTTGAGGGATTGCTGCTCGTTTGAGTTTCTTCCTTACCTAAAAACGCAATTTTTAGACTTGAAACAATAGCCGAGGCTTGTTCCCTATTCGAAAAAACAGTACAAAGAGTAATTGTCAGCAGGATAAGCATGTCAACAAGCCTTTCCATTACAATCGTTCCGAATGAAGCGGCTACGGGAATATTATCTGATCTTTTTAACATTATTGCTCTGGAAAACTCGCCTGCGCGAGGGATGGTCATATTGACAAGATACCCAATCATCAAGGAGTGGTATTGATTCCAAAAGGAGCTTTTGTGTCCCAGCGGGTGAAGTGTTAGCCCCCAACGATAAGCTCTAGAGAAATATGAAAGCAAAGCCAAAACAAGTGAAAACCCAATATACCATAGGTTTGAATTCAAAACGGCACTCTTGAAGACATTGATGTCTTTTTCAGACATGTTTTCAAAAAAGAACCACGTTAGGTATACGCCTAAACCAATCGAAAAAACCAATTTTAATAAGGAGCTTAGTTTAGCTTTTGGCATAGGTTCCTATCAATTATCAAATTTTAAAGACTGTAAATATAAAGTAATCTCAAGCTTAGAACAAGACATTGTCAATAAGCCTAACACCGTTACAATACGCCGCGAGACAGCAAATCCCCCCTTCCCCGCCATCGGTAAAAGGCTGAAATGAGTCTCTGTTAACCAACCCAATATACTCGATCTTTAAATTACTGTTTTTAAAACGAGCGATTGCTTTTTTTTTGATTTCCACCGCACCTATTTTTCTTATATTATCTTTAACGAAAGCCAAAGTTTCGTATATAACTGAAGCATCAATAATGTTTTCTTTACTTAAAAGGGCATTACGGCTACTTAAAGCCAGGCCGTCCGAGTTTCTTATTGTTTCGCATGCTATAATATCAACAGGCAACCTTGTGGCGTTTACCATTAAATTAATGACGGCAAGCTGCTGTGCGTCTTTAAGACCAAAGTATGCTTTAGCGGGTTCAATAATTCGTATTAAGTTGTGAACAACATGGGCAACCCCTGCAAAATGCCCAGGCCTAAACTCACCTTCTAAAACTTGGTCGAGCAGACCAAGCTGAACCTCTTGATAAGGATCATTTTCAGGGTAAACATCCCCCTCTTGAGGTATGCATACACAAAGTCTTTTAAATGAATCTAGTAGTTTAATGTCCTCTTCAGGAACCCTAGGGTAATTACTTAAATCAGAAGTATTATTGAACTGTTTAGGATTGACAAATAGCGTAACAACAACAATGTCATTTTCTTTTAAGGCCCTTTTAATCAGGGAAATATGCCCAAAGTGAAGGGCCCCCATAGTGGGTACTAGGCCAATTGTGGAGTCTTTTGAAAGCGTTTTAAGAAAGCCCTTTAAACCAACAAAATCAGAAAATGTTTGGAATCCAGTCATTTTACACCTTGTTTCAATCGGTAAATCTAGGCTTTTTTATGAAAGTTAGATAAAAACGCTTACTTTTGCACTCCGAATTAAACCTTATGGAAAAAAAGAAGATCTTATATATTTCACAGGAAATTTCCCCATTTTTACCGAAAACAGAAATTTCCACTACCGCCCGAAAGTTACCTCAGGTAATTCAAGAGAACGGAAAGGAGATACGTGTTTTTATGCCTCGATTTGGAGTCATCAATGAAAGAAGACATCAGCTTCATGAAGTGATTCGGCTTTCTGGCTTGAATATTTGCATTGACGATCAGGATCACCCGTTAATTATAAAAGTAGCATCGGTTTCTGCAGCAAGAATGCAAGTTTACTTTATTGATAACGATGAGTACTTTAGAAGAAAACAAACTTTGACTGATGATAAAGGGGAAGAATTTAAAGACAATGATGAGCGCTCTATCTTTTTCTGCAGGGGTGTTTTGGAGACCGTCAAGAAACTAGGGTGGCAACCGGATGTTATTCATTGTCATGGTTATATGACAGGAATCATGGGCTTGTACATTAAAGAAGTGTACGGAAAAGACCCACACTTTAAAGAAACAAAGGTCGTTTACAGTCTTTACAATGAGGGGTTCGAGAAGAATTGGGACCCTCGGTTTTCAGAAAAATTGAAATTTGAAGGCTTTAGCGATGAGGTTTGTAATAAATTCAAGGAAACAACGTTTGATAACTTTACAGCACAGGCTTTAAAATATTTCGATGGAATTAATGTTTCTTCTGAAGAACTTTCTCCAGAATTATCAAAGGCCTTCGATAATAGCACTTGTCATAAGTTAGATTTTGTAGAAGAGGAGCATTTAGCGAAAGAGCTTTCTTCCTTTTATGACAAAGTTATCGAAGAAAGTGCTATGGATTAATCAGAAAAAATGATTCGAACCCTAGCGTTTATTATTATTTGCTCAACAGCAATTGTTTCCTGTAAAAAGAAACAATATCAATTGGGATCGGATGTTATTGATTCTAATACTATTCTTGGCGGAACGTCAATAGACACCTTCTCATTAGTTACCTATACCATTGAAGAAGACTCTATTATTTCCGACAACCCCTCTAATGTTGTACTTGGATCCTATATTGACCCTGTTTTTGGAAGTTATAATGCCTCTTTTTTCACGCAACTTAGACTTGCGGGTGTAGACCCCAATTTTGGCGACCCCAATACAATTGTTATAGACTCCTTTGTTCTTGCCCTTGAATATGTTGGTAATTATGGAGATTTAGACCCTCAAACCTTTGAGGCTTATGAGTTAGAGGAAAGCATGTCTTTAGATTCGACATATTATTCGTTTTCAACATTGGCCTACAACGCATTAAATTTGGTTCCTTTGGACAATGCAACAATTTCTCCAAATACCTCATCCCCGAGCGTGGTTGGAGGGGACTCTTTGGCGCCTCAATTGCGGATTCACCTCGACACTTTATTAGCAAGAAGCCTTATTACAGAAGCCACAAGTGGAGGAACAACGTTTTCGAGTAATGATGAGTTTTTAGAGTTTTTCAAAGGTCTGTACCTTCGGACAAATAACCTGGCTCAAGTTTCGGGCGAAGGAGCAGCACTTTATTTAAATATCAACGATCCGTCTTCAAAGGCAACGATATACTTTCAGCAGGACGGAGAACCAACATCTTATGATTTGATCATTAATTCTGACTGTGCAGACTTTACTAAAATAGCGATTGACCAAACGGGAACAAATGTAGAGGCGGTGATTCAAGATTCGACTGTCGGCCAAAACACTTATTATGCTCAGGCTTTCGGCACTCGAGCAGCATTGTCTTTTCCTGGAATTCTTTCGCTGCCAGAAAACATTGTGATTCACCGGGCAGACCTTTCGCTCCCGGTTCAGTTTCAGACAGGATATAAGTATCAACCCGGAACAAACATAAGTGTAGCCACAAGAGCAGATTCTTCCTCTACAAATTTAGTTAATATTGGAGTCTTCGGGGTTTATAACCCTGCAGAAAAACAATTTAACATTAACATTAGAGAGTACGTTCAGTCGATTGTAAATAAGGACTTACCATTAACTGAATTGGTTGTTTCTCCCCTCTATTTTATTAATTCTGCTGAGCGAATTGTCTTCAATGGAAGCAATACAATCAACAAAACGAAACCGAAACTAACTATTACATATACAACTTATTAAGATGTGTGGAATTGTAGCCTATATAGGAATGAATGAAGCGTTTCCAATCGTGCTTAAAGGCTTAAAACGTTTAGAGTATCGAGGATACGACAGCTCCGGAATCGCCTTGTTAAAGGATAACGAAATAAAGCTATACAAGAAAGAAGGAAAGGTTTCTAATCTCGAAGAATTTGTTGTTGGTAAAGACACAAGTGGAACACGTGGTATTGGGCATACGCGATGGGCAACTCACGGGCCTCCGACTGATAAAAATGCGCACCCACACCTTTCTGAGTTTGGGGATATAGCATTGGTACACAATGGAATTATTGAGAACTATGATTCACTTCGACAAGAGCTTGAGAGTAAGGGCTATCGTTTTAAGAGCGACACGGACACCGAAGTTTTGTGTTATTTAATATCAGACATTAAAAAACATACAGGTAATAAATTAGGGAAATCAGTAAGGCTTGCACTACAGCAAGTGGTGGGGGCATATGCTATTGTTGTTCTTTGTAAAGACGAACCGAATAAATTGATTGCTGCTCGAAAAAGCAGCCCATTAGTTCTAGGCATTGGTAAGGAGAATGACTTTTATGTGGCGTCTGACGCGACACCGATTGTTGAGTATACCAAGCAAGTGGTTTATCTGAATGACGGCGAAATCGCAATTCTTAATCAGGATAAAGGACTAAAACTTTACAATATTAATGAGGAGCTAAAAGACCCCTATGTAGAGGAGTTGGAATTGCACCTAGAGGCTATTGAAAAAGGCGGATATGATCACTTCATGTTAAAAGAGATACATGAGCAGCCACATTCCATTCGGGATTGTTTTCGAGGTCGTTTGAACGCAGAAGAGGGATGGGTTTCTTTGGGGGGGATTAAGTATTATGAAAACGACATTATAAAGGCCAATAGAATTACCATGATTGCTTGTGGCACTAGCTGGCATGCTTGCTTGGTTGGTGAATACCTTTTCGAAGACCTTGCACGAATCAACGTAGAAGTTGAGTACGCGAGTGAATTTAGATACAGAAACCCTATTATTAACGAGGGTGATATTGTCATGGCTATTTCACAGTCGGGTGAAACGGCTGATACGATGGCAGCACTTGAGTTGGCTAAGAGCCGAGGAGCCACCATTCTAGGAATCTGTAATGTAGTAGGTTCTTCCATTTCAAGAATTACAGACGCGGGCTCTTATACCCATGCAGGTCCTGAAATCGGTGTGGCATCCACAAAGGCATTTACCGCACAGGTAACGGTTCTTACTTTAATGGCCGCATCCTTAGCCCGTAAGAAAGGCAAGCTGAATGAATCCAAATTCAGAAACCTTCTATCTGCTTTGGAAGCAATTCCAAATAAAGTACAGCTTGTGTTGGATAAGACAGAGGAAATAAAAAAAATTGCTGAGAAATACAAAGACGCCACCAATGCTCTTTATTTAGGTAGAGGAAGCTCCTTCCCCGTTGCCTTAGAGGGCGCCCTAAAGCTCAAAGAAATTTCATATATACATGCCGAAGGATATCCCGCCGCAGAGATGAAACATGGACCCATTGCCTTGATTGATGAGGAGATGCCTGTTTTTGTGATCGCAACGAAAGGGCCGTCCTATGAAAAAGTCGTGAGTAATATACAAGAGGTTAAGGCAAGGAAGGGAAAAATTATAGCTATTGTTACTGAGGGTGATGAGCAGGTAAAAGAGTTTGCTGATGATTATATTGAAATCCCAGAAACAAATGAATATCTCGTTCCTTTAATTGCGACCATTCCTTTTCAAATTTTATCTTATTACATCGCAGTAATGCGTGATTGTAATGTTGATCAGCCTCGAAATTTAGCGAAGTCAGTTACAGTCGAGTAATTTATGGAGAGCGTTTAGATTGTTATAAACAAAAAGTTCAATAGGGAGGGGGCACATTGCGAGCTGATTCCACTTTTTATAGCCAATATTACCTCAAACGTTTCGAATTCGTCTTAACCATATTTGGTAGGCTTATCCTGGTTATTTTATCAAGTTGACATGCCCGTTAATAACCACCTTTTTGTCAGTGTCTTTTGGCTTGAATTTAATGACCCAACTATAGGTGCCCTCTTGCACACTAATGCCGTTTTTTTTACTAAAACTACCATCCCATCCTTGTGTATAGTCAAATGATTTCCACACGACCTCACCCCATCTATTATAAATAGAGAACTCAAAATTATAAGGGTCAAACCCACTTGTAAAAACAGGCTTGAAGGTTTGGTTGTGTTCATCTGCATCAGGTGTAAAAGTGTTCGGAATGAAATAAATAAGTTCTTCTTGATATTGAATAGTCACAGAAACGGTATCGGGACAACCAGCAGCAGTGTATGCGACTAGCACGGCTTGAAATCCAGTTTGTAAATTAACATCATAGGCATGTACGTCTTGAAAAAGAGTCGATTGATTCCCGTCACCATATAACCAGAAATAGGTTGTGGCACCAACAGAGGTATTGTAAAAGTTAACCACGCCATTTCCTGGACCAATTGATGAAGGGTTCAAATCAAACGAAGCTGTCGCTGCCTCTGCACATACAACATCAGAATAAGACATGGTTGTATCACAGCCATTATTATCGATCATGGTCATTGTCAAATCTGAGCATCCAACCTGGTCGAAGACAAAGTCATTTGGATCGTTTGACCCGAGCGCCTGAGTACCATTTGAAAAATACCAATTTGTAGAAATCGCGTTTACATTTAAATTTGAAAGGCTTACAGATTCACCTGGACAAATTACATTTGTTTCTGAATTTAAAATAGGTGTTTGTGAAGAAAGAAATACAACTGAAACCGTGTCTGAATTTAAACACCCGTTCTCATCTGTGCCTTCAATTATATAATCTTGATTCGCCGTGACATTAACAGTTATGTTTTCTTCAATATTATTAAACCAATCAGTACCATCGTAAACATTATAGGAAACACCTCCGGAGGGAACTAAAACGAAATCATCCCCATAGCAAATCAAGGTGTCTTGCCCAGCATCAATTAAAGGCAATGGGGTAATGGATAAGTTTAGACTAACGATTGAATCGCAACCGCTTTCTATAGAAATTAAAGTATCGGCATAGAATCCGCCCTCATTTAAGAAAACGCCTTCAAACTCAAATTCGGACCCCTCGCAAATAGTTGCCAAAATCTCAGTATTGATAATAGGTGAAAGGCTGATGAAAATAGTATCGTCATGTAAACAACCATAGAGATCCGTTGCGATTACTGAAAACACACCTTCAGTAGCCACAATAATACTTGGGGTCAGTTCTCCTGTGCTCCATGTTTGTTCTATAAACGCCTCTGAAACCTCAAGGGTAAGCTCAGTGCCTGGACAAATCTCTTGCCCAAGACCTAAGTCTAGTGTTGTTTGATTTATAACAATTGAATCTCTGAGAAAACCACAAATTGTTTCCACCTCTACCCAATATAACCCTGGAGAATCGATTACTAAAATAGAATCATTTGAATTGTCATTCCAGGTGTAATTTATATAATTGGTATTTAAGTTTAATTGTATGCTGTCACCAGGACATAAAAATAAGTCTTCACCGAGGTCAGGTGTTATCGCTGGTGCAAAATCAAAGAGCATTTGTCCACCAGAACCGTTTTCAGCACCATGGGGAGTTCCCGCACATGCAGGCCCCGTGTGTAGAACAGTTCCGGAAAACCCACCTGAAACATTGGGGTTTAAGTTCACTGGAGCCATGCTGCTGGATAAGACAATCGTTCCACCACCACCACCACCACCAGGGCCATGACAAGCACTTTGCCATAACGTACTAAGAATATCTCCCCCCTGACCCCCATTAACATTAATATTCAGGGCAGAATTTAAACTTTGAGTCATCAAATAAACACAACCTCCAGCGCCTCCTCCTCCAGCGCCTTCTGAATCCGTATTACCAATTACATCTGCTCCTGTTGCATTAATTGTAAAACCGCTACCATTGACAATTGGGGATGTGATAAAAACGATTCCCCCTCCATTAGAACCTGGCGTACTGTTCAATCCGTTGTCTTTGTAACCACCACCACCACCACCGCCAAGAAATGCTTTATATCCTGTGTAATCTAAATCATAAGCACCAACTCCAAAAGAACTGTTCAGGGCGCAAGATCCAAACCATTCATTACCTCCTCTACCACCAGCCCCTCCATTTGCGCCCCCACCCGCTCCAGGGTTCCCGGTATTTGACCCGCCGCCACCATTCGCCAATGGAGCTCTATTTTCATTTTGTCCTGAAGGAGCTTCTGCTATACCCTCTCCTTTCTCTCCACCATTATTATTAGCCCAGTTGGGATCACTACAAGAAAATTGACCTACAGAGATTTGTCCCCCTCTAAATCCTATGCCATTTAATGTGATATCGGAATTCAGCGTAAGGCTATTTGTAGCCTCAATTGCCAAAACACCTCCTGTAAAACCATCCCATGGTATAGCTGTTAATTCAGCAGTAATAATCGCATCCGTGTAGACAGGGACACGAATAAGCTGAACCCGACCTGAAGAACCAACAGTAAAGGAATTACACAATTCCGTTACAAAAGTTATCGTTTGACCAGTTATAGACAAAACAGAAGTGAATTCAAAATTACCCGCATCACCTTGGCTGGTAATCGTCCCAAAAGCAGAGACGTTGCCTATATTTATTGATGCCCCCTTCATATTCATCAACAAAACCTTATCTCCATTCTGAAATCCAGAAGTATTTACAACTTCTACGAAATCATTTCCTACCAGAGTCACTTCAGCATATTCATTGACCACTCCTGAAATAGACTGACTGAAAGCACTAAAAAGGAATCCGACAAAAAAGAAAAAAAGTGTATAAAACCGAATCAATGAATTAGTAGTCTTAGGTTAGGCCGATAAATTTACAAAATTTAAAAGTCATCATCGTAAAAATCACCAAGAATAGCACCTTGTGATTTTGCCCTTCTAAACGAATATATTCGTTGGAGGGGCGATTTCTCCCGCCTCATTCTCCATGTTTCGTTCTTTTACTTTTTTCATACTCGAAGAATGTTCTTCAGACAAAAACGACACGAATGAGATTAAACACTACCACCCCTCTAAAAAATCATCTAAATCTCTCCGGTCTTTCTTAGATGGCTTTCCTTGTTCCCGAGAACGATATACACTCCTCGCAGACTGATAAGTTTTATATTTATCTATCTCCTCTTGAGGTGTTTGATCGATAATATATTCTGAAATGAGTTTTGCGCCAAGTCTTTTATCTGTAAGCTGAAGAACTTTAAAACGGAATAGCGCATTGTTTTTTTGGCACGTGATTAAGTCTCCAGCAGAAACATTTTTTGCGGGCTTACATTCTGAGTCATTTAGCTTTATTTTATTTCCGGCCACTAATTTTGTGGCTAGAGATCTTGTTTTTGCTAAACGAACACACCAAACAAACTTATCTATTCGCACTTAGGTCACAGACTATTTTAAAAACCTTCTGAGAATCTTGCCAACGTTAGATTTTGGTAGTTCATCCCTAAAGTGAATCTGCTTGGGAACTTTGTAACTTGTCAATTTCTCTCTTGCGAACGAATCTATCTCTGCTTCGGTTAGTGAAGGGTCTCTTTTTACGATGAAGGCCATAACAAATTCGGTTCCGTCATCATGTTTACCCCCCCGAACCCCAATCTCTAAAACTTTTGGATGTTCAGAAATTGCTTTTTCTACTTCATTAGGATAGACATTGAATCCAGAGACTAAAACCATTTCTTTTTTTCGGTCTACGATTTTAAAGAATCCATCTTCATCCATGATTCCGACATCGCCAGTAAGGAAATAGTCACCGTGCATGGTATTCTTGGATTCTTCAGGCCTGTTCCAATAGCCCTTCATAACCTGAGGTCCTTTTATACCGATCTCGCCCGCTTCGCCTTGAGGGACCTCTTTTCGGTCGTCATCAAAAATCTTTATATCCGTATTCGGTAAGGGCATGCCTATAGATCCGCGTTTATGAGTGCCGTCTACGGGGTTAATTGTTGCTGCTGGACTTGTTTCAGACAAGCCATAAGCCTCTAATAAAGGGCTATCGGTAAGTTCTTCCCACTCTTTAGCAACGGCGTCTTGAACGGACATACCGCCTCCTAGAGCCATTTTAAGTTTGCTAAAGTCTAGCGCTTTAAATGCATCTTGGTTCAATAGCCCAATAAACAACGTGTTTACACCTGTAATAATTGAAAAGGGATTTTTTTTGAGGTCTTTACAAAAGCCCTTCATATCTCTTGGGTTCGTAATTAAAACATTAGTTGCGCCATACCTGAAAAACACAACGCAATTAGCCGTTAATGCGAATATATGGTACATAGGAAGTGCTGTAATGATTGTCTCTTGACCCTCCGTAAATTTTACATCAATCCAAGCCTCAACTTGTTGGACATTTGCACAAAGGTTTCCATGTGAAAGAACAGCACCTTTGGAAACACCAGTTGTCCCCCCGGTATATTGTAAAAAGGCGTTGTCACTTTTGTTTAAATCAACGGCTTCTCCTTTTTTTCCCATGTGATTTTTGAAAATCGTTTTTAGAGAAATAGGATTCTTGAGCGTAAATGCGGGGACCATTTTTTTGATTTTTCTAACCACAAAATTTGTAATACCGCCTTTTAATCCGCCTAACATATCTCCAATTGTGGTTACGATTACGGTTTCAATATCTGTTTCTGCTATAATCTTCTCTAAATTGAAGGCAAAGTTTTCTAGTATAATAATCGCCTTAACTCCTGAATCTTTATACTGATGACGCATCTCCTCCGATGTGTATAAAGGATTCGTGTTCACGATGACAAGCCCCGCCTTAAGACAGGCAAAAATAGTTATAGGAAACTGTAGAAGATTGGGCATTTGAAGGCCAATTCGATCTCCTTTTTTCAACGAAGTTTCGTTTTGAATGTAATGTACAAGAGCGTCAACATGCGCGTCAACGTCATTAAACGAAATCGAGACGTCCATGTTCTTGTAGGCGATTCGCTCCCCAAACTTAGAAACGGCCTCATCATAAATCTCTACGATACTTTCGTAGTTTAAATCAACATTTTTTGTTACAAAATCTGGGTAACTTTTAAACCAAGGAAAATCGCTCATAAGTGGTATATATTTGGAAATAAATAGAATTCTATTGAAATATACATAAAATTCATTATCTCATTGGTTAAAATGGCTTTTGATGTTGATTGAAAGAAGAAGAAAGGGGATGTACGCTCTATCTAGAGCTTTCTTTTGCAGACTTAAGAGATATGCGTATCTTCGACACTAAGCTTGTCTCAAATCGTCTATATGATTAAAAACATTACCCTCACCAGTGGATTTATTTTCCTGCTAATTTGTTCTATTCGATCGCAAATTCAAATGGTTCAGGACGACTTTGAAGGAAACGGAACGATTACGACCTGGTTCGCAGATGACTGTGGAATGGAAATCCCTTATTTAAATCCATATAATCAAGGGATCAATACATCACCGACGGTTTTAAAGTATAGTGACATTAACGGGCAATATGCCAATGTCCGTTTTGACGCAGGTGATAATTTTGATTTATCTAGTAACCATACGTTTTCATTAAAGATTTATATTGAATCGACAAGTCTAAGCGGGAGTCAAATCAATCAGGTTTCCTTAAAACTGCAAGATGGAACATTAGGAGCCCCATGGGAAACACAAAGTGAAATTATAAAAAACCTCACTTTGGATCAGTGGCAAGTAGTCTCTTTTGATTTTGAAAATGACCCCTTTATTAACTTTAACTTAGGTTCTCTTAATCCAATTCTGAGAACTGATTTTAATAGAATTGTTATTCAGGTGAATGGCGAAAACAACAATGATTTAGTTACGGCCTATATTGATGATTTTAATTATGATGGGACCATCGGAAGTTGCTCAGTATTCGACACTTTAGTTTGGTCGGATGAATTTGATGGGAATGGAGCCATAGATGGTTCAAAGTGGTTTCACCAAACACAGTTGCCTAATGGAGGTAGTTGGTTCAATGGAGAACTGCAGCACTACACCGACAGGGTCGACAATTCGTATGTGCAAAACGGCAAGCTCTATATTGTAGCAAAAGATGAAACATTTACTGACCAGGGAGTCACCAAAGAGTATACTTCAGCACGTTTGAATTCAAAATTTGCATTTACTCATGGCCGTGTTGAGGCTAGGGCGAAGTTACCTATGGGTATGGGAACATGGCCAGCTATCTGGATGCTAGGTAAAAACATCAACGAAAATGGGGCTTATTGGCAAACCCAGGGTTTTGGAACAACCGGTTGGCCACAATGTGGCGAAATAGACATCATGGAACATTGGGGATACAATCAAAATTATGTTCAAAGTGCTTTGCATACACCTTCGTCTTCCGGCGCAACAGTGAATATTGGCGGTGTTATGGCCAATGACGTTTCAAATGTTTTTCATGTATATGCTATGGAATGGACGACTAATGAAATTGTTTTTAGCATCGATGGAAATGAATACTACACGTATTCTCCTTCTCCTCAAAACATGAGTACATGGCCCTTCATTGCCGATCAATACATTCTATTAAACATTGCAATTCAAAATTCTATAGAACCTGGGTTTACCCAGAGTCCAATGGTATTGGACTATATTAGGGTATATCAGGAACAAATAGGCTCATTCACAACCGATATCCAATCCGCATGTGATACTTACACATGGATTGATGGAAACACTTACACTTCTAGTAATTCTATAGCGACCTACAACTTGCCAAATATTGAAGGTTGTGACTCCACAATCGTTCTTGATTTAACCATTAACAATTCTTTGGAGGTTATGGATACTCATGTTGAATGTGATTCCTATACTTGGATTGATGGAATCACTTACACAGACATTAACACTACGGCAACACAAGTTCTCACGACAAGCCAGGGGTGTGATTCTACAATCACTTTGAATTTAACCCTAAATGAAAGCACAAGTTCAGTGCTTTCAGAAATTGCAGAAGAGGCTTTTCTTTTGAATGGTGTGGGCTATGATAGCAGTGGGACTTATACTCAAGTTATCGAAAATGCTATGGGGTGTGATAGCACCATCACTTTGAACTTAATAATAGACAGCAGTGTTGGTCTAAACAGCTTGTTTCCAGAGATAATAATGTATCCGAACCCCGCTCAAAAAATAATTTCAATAGCGTCAGATTTTCCCATAAAGCAAATTGTCATTTATGATGTTTTCGGGAATATTCAATTCATGAGTTTTGAGGAAAGTCAAAAAACAGTGTTTGACTTAAGGACTTTGTCCGCGGGAATGTATTATGTAAAGGTAATTACGGATGAAAGTTTATATACCTATGATTTCCTTAAACTTTAGTACTCCGATGTTTTTTCGGTAAACTTTTCGTCACCAATTCAAAGGAATGTTTTATCAAATCATAAATCATTTGGTCTTCTAGATCTTCTCCCACGTAAATAGAATTCCAGTGGGTTTTATTCATGTGGAAGGCCGGCTTGATTCCCGAGTACTTTTCCCGAAGCTCCATGGAGCGCTCCGGAGCGCACTTCAGATTAATAAAATTAAAGGCTTCTGCATTTGAAAGTGCGAAAATCTTACCAAAGGTTTTAAAAACGAGTGTGTTTTGGTCAAAAGGAGTGGTGGGCTCTTCTCCCGACAAGCTCAAACAAAAGTCATAAAAAAGACCAAACGTCACTTACTTAATGAATCGCCGGCGCAATATCTTGGTTCCCTAGACTGTAAAGCATTTTAGTGTGCTCCTTAAGCGCCCCCATAAAGGTTTTATAGGAATGATAAGGAACCTGAAATTCATCAGCGGTGGACTTCACGATTGTTGATAATTTCTTATAATGAATATGACAGATATTTGGAAATAAATGATGCTCAACTTGGTAGTTTAACCCTCCTACATACCAAGAGAAAAGTCTCGATTCTTGGGCAAAATTTGCAGTGTTATACATTTGGCTAACCGCCCAATCCGCTTCTATATCACCGGATTCTGTAGGCAAAGGATAAGTCGATGTCGGTACGACATGAGCGGGTTGAAAAACAATCCCCAATATAAAACCGGTTATAAATTGCATTAGAAGGTAACCAGCTAATGTAATATACCATGAAGCCGGGCTCAGTATAAAAGGAAGCGCAATAAAAATAGAGGCGTAAACAACTTTATTAATAATAATGTTCCTCATATGACTTTTAAAGGTGAGACCTTGAGTTTTCAGAAGGTCTAGTTTTTTGTAGCGCATTGCTTGGGTGTAATCCTTACTTACAAACCACATCATAGTCATCAATCCATAAAAGAAGTATGCATAGAAGTGTTGAAACCTGTGAATTTTGTATCGTTTTGTGTGCGGTGAAAAACGTAAAATAGCAGGGGGAGGAGCAATGTCTTCGTCGTAATTAGTAACGTTGGTGTAAGTGTGGTGCAGCACGTTATGCTGAATTCGCCAATTCGCAGGGTTCCCAGCTAATAAAACCAAAATTCTACCAATAAAACTATTGACCGCTGGGCTCTTAGAATAAGCACCATGGTTGGCATCGTGCATTATAGATAAGCCACAACCCGCCATCCCAACACCCATAACAGCCCATAATGAGAGAACCGCCCATGATTGTATGTTTAATGTTAGAATAAGAACGAAAGGTGCAGTATAAAGCGCGATCATACAAATGGTCTTAAAAACCATTTTAGGATTTGCGTGTCTGGAAATATTTTCTTTCTTGAAATACTCGTTCACACGTTGGCGTAAAACCTTGTAAAACTCGGCGTTTTTGCTTTTGGTGAACTGTAGTGGTGAAAAATTTGATTGTCCTTGCATATGCAAAGGTAACCATTACTAATCTGATTTGTTCAAATAAACTGTAAAATCAGTTGATTTGTAGGTCAAACAGTCTCTTATAGAAACCATCTTTTTCAAGAAGCTCTTCATGATTCCCTCTTTCTACAATAGTTCCTTTGTCTAGAACAAGAATTAAATCCGACTTGCGGATCGTACTTAAGCGGTGTGCGATTACAATACAAGTTCTCGAATCCATCACGCGATCTAGGGCCTCCTGAACCAACTTCTCTGATTCTAAATCCAAGGCAGAAGTGGCTTCATCCAAGATAAGGATTTCCGGGTTTTTATACATGGCACGAGCGATGCTTAATCTTTGTTTCTGTCCGCCGGACAAAAGGCTCCCTCGTTCACCAATAATGCTACTATACCCGCTATTCATTTTTTCAATAAAAGCATGCGCGTTTGCAATTTTAGCAGCTTCAACTACACGCGACATATCTGGCTCCGTATCCCCAAAAGCAATGTTTTCCGCAACACTTGAATTAAAAAGTATAGGGTCTTGAGAAACTAAAGACATCAGGCCTCTTAAATCCTTAAGTAACAGGGTGTCTGTTTTTCTCCCATCCAAAGAAATAGATCCAGAGCTGGTATTATAAAATCTTGGGATTAAATTTATAAGTGTTGTTTTTCCACTCCCAGACTCACCTACTAAAGCGATATTCTGTCCCTTTTTAATGGTAAAGTTAATTCCGTTAAGGACATTGTTTTCTTCGTAGTTAAAGCTTACCTCCTCAAATAAAATTTCTTTTTTAAAGCTTTTGCAAACCTGAGCATTAGGAATTTCCTTTATGACCTCATCTAAGTTTAAAACCTCGTTGATTCTATCCTGAGAAGCCCTTGATTTAATCATATTCGAAACATTCTTTGAAATATTTTGAATGGGTCTTAGGAATTGAGAAAAAACGATAATGAAAGTAAGAAAAACTTCTCCTGAAAGGGCGTTTTCCGCACCCCCTAAAATCATTCTACCACCAAACCAAACAAGGCTCAGTAATACTCCTGCGCCAATAGTTTCATTCAGCAAAGGAGACAAGCTCTTTTTACGCATGGTCCGGGTAACTAGTTGCTGGTGCTTCAAATTTGTTTTTCTAAAACGTCTTACAATAAAACCAACCGCATTAAAGGCTTTTATTATTCGAACACCATCAATACCCTCATCCATTGATGAGTACATTACACTTGTTTGTTCTTGACTTTTTTTCGCTGTCCGCTTTAAGCTTTTTCCGATTCTAGATATGACAAATGCAGAAATGGGCATTAAAAGAAAAGAAAAAAGAGAAAGACTAGGGCTTAAGTAAACGAGAGTAACGACATTAATTAAAATGGCGAAAGGCTCTCTGAATAATAGCTCAAGAAGACAAACCACAGCAATTTCAATTTCATTTACATCACTAACCATACGTGACATGAGATCCCCTTTTCGTTCGTTTGAATGATAAGCCAATGGAAGGCTCATTGACTTTTCAAAGAGTTTGTCTCTTACATCTCTTACAACGGCCATTCTTAACTCGGATTGAAACCAAACTGCGCCGTATCGAAATAAATTTTTGAAGAAAAAAGTGAACATAACCGATATGCAGACAAACAATAACGCATCCAAAGGTTGGCTTTTTACCATTCCGGTCATGGTGTAGTTATAGAGATCCTTAACATAGATAAACACATCGGGGATTCCCCAATGAAAATGAGGCTTAGACACCAGGTTAATACTTTCAGGGTCTTTAAAAATAAGCTGGAGAACGGGAATGAAAAGGACTAGAGACAGCAAGTTGAATACAACAAAAAACATATTGCAAAGCACAACCATGAAGGTGGTGAGCTTGTACTTTATTGTATATCTAAATATTTCTAGGTAGGATTTCATTAATATCACAAAGATACATTTTTAGTTTTCGGGACATCATGAAATACTATTCTTAAATTTGTAGCATGGCATCAATAAGACAAAGTAAAATAGAATCAGTTATTCAGTCCGAAGTCTCGGTTTTTCTTCAAAGAAATGCAAGTATCTGTTTAGGGACAATGGTAACAGTAACGGTGGTTCGCGTGACTGCAGATTTATCTTTAGCGAGGTGCTACTTGAGTATTTTTGGCGGCCGCGACAAGAAAGATGTTTTTGAAAGCATTGAAACAAATTCGAGTAGAATTCGTGGAGAGGTTGGTCAGAAGCTTAAAAACCTACGAAAAATCCCGGCCCTCAAGTTTCATATTGACGACTCCTTAGACTATGCATCAAAGATAGATGAACTCTTAAAAAAATAAATATCAAAACGGCCTTTTATATTGCAAAGACCTATTTCCGCTCCAAACGGAAAAAAAATATTATCACATTAATAACGAGGGTATCCATTACAGGAATCGCTTGCATTACATGCGCCTTAGTTGTCTTGTTATCCGCTTTTAATGGAATGGAGGATTTGATCGATCAGATTTATAGCGAATTTGACCCCTCGATCGTCGTCCGTTCGGCAAATGAAAAATCATTTCTTGACAAAGAGGTCAATTGGGAGGCCCTTAATGCGATAAAGGGGGTTTCTTTTGTCGCATCAGGAGTAGAGGAACTTGCTGTTATAGAATATAATCGTCCGGTAGCATCAGAGAAATCTTTTCGAGTGAAACGCACCAACGCAAAACTTTATGCGATTGATTCTTCCTTTTTGAAAGTAATTGCTTTATCCAAACACTTTAAGGGCCCGAACCCTACTTTAGGAGAACCCTCAAGCCCTCAAGGAATTATAGGTATATCACTGCTTCAGAAACTCGAGGCACCTTTAGATGGAGACTTCAAAATGTTTTTACCTAAAAAAAACATCAGCGTTCGGTCTAACCAACCTTTTTTTAGTCGTAGGCTAGAATTGTCATCTGTTCTTTTTTATCGAAACAAGGAGGTAAACCAAGAAACCTTATTGTGGCCCATAGAGGCTTACAGAAAACTGATTGGAGACACGAATAAAACACTGACGCACATATACCTTTCAGCCAAACCAGGTGTCGATTTAGGTGAACTTAAGGCCGGCGTTTCAAGTTTATTAGGCAGTAGTTTTGAGGTCAAGACGTATCAGGAAAAGAACGCACTTATATTTAAAACAAGTAAGTCTGAAAAAGCCATACTTACGCTCATATTAATTTTTGTCTTTATTCTAGCTTCCTTTAATCTTGTTTCCTCACTAACGATGCTTTACCTCGAGAAAAAGGAGAATTTCCTAGCATTTAAGAGTATGGGTTTGTCAAAACAATCTCTTTTTCATGTTTTCTTTTTTCAAGGGATGCTCATCTCTTTTTTCGGGATTTGTATAGGCATTATTGTAGGTTATTTGATCTGTTTAATTCAACTTAATTTTGGTCTTTTGCATATTGCTCCTGGCCAACAATATCCGATAGGATTCTCTATCATAGACCTGTTTACAATCATCGCTTCAGTGTCTATATTGAGCATTTTATTTTCTTTTGTCACGGTTAAACTTCTACTTCGAAAGTCAGACGAGATATAGGGCGGTTTATTTATTCGAATAAAGTCCGTATTAATTAAAATAAATGGGTTATATTTGCCCCCAAATTCAAACAGGTATAGAATGTCTAGTTTAAAAGGAAAAGTATCTCGGGTTATCGGTCCAGTTGTTGACGTTGCTTTTGAGAAAGGTCTTGAGTTGCCAAATATATTTGACGCCCTAGAGGTGTTCAAAAGTGATGGCACAAGAGTAGTGCTTGAAGTCCAAGCGCATATTGGTGAAAATTCTATTAGGGCCATTTCTATGGACTCTACTGATGGATTTACACGAGGAATGGAAGTAACTTCTACAGGTACTGCGATTAAAATGCCAATAGGAGAAAAAATAAAAGGACGCTTATTCAACGTAATTGGTGAAGCTATTGACGGCATCGGTGACGTAGATAATTCAGATGGCCTGCCAATCCATAGAGAAGCACCGAAATTCGAGGATTTATCGACTTCAACGGAAATTCTTTTTACAGGGATTAAAGTTATTGACTTGATTGAGCCTTATGCAAAGGGTGGTAAAATTGGTTTGTTTGGAGGAGCGGGTGTTGGTAAAACAGTCCTTATTCAAGAATTAATTAACAACATTGCAAAAGGACATGGTGGCCTTTCTGTATTTGCAGGTGTAGGTGAAAGAACAAGAGAAGGGAATGACCTTTTAAGAGAAATGCTTGAATCTGGAATTATCAAGTATGGAGACGAATTTTTGACTTCCATGGAAAATGGAGGATGGGATCTAAATAAAATTGATCTTGAAAAAATGAAAGAATCTAAAGCAACATTTGTTTTCGGACAAATGAATGAGCCTCCAGGTGCTCGTGCTCGAGTTGCGCTTTCTGGATTGACTATTGCAGAATACTTTAGAGATGGAGATGGCGAAGACCAAGGGAAAGACATCTTATTCTTTGTTGATAATATATTTAGATTTACACAAGCAGGTTCTGAGGTTTCTGCTCTTTTGGGAAGGATGCCTTCAGCGGTGGGTTACCAACCAACATTGGCAACTGAAATGGGAGCCATGCAGGAAAGAATTACCTCTACAAAGAGCGGCTCTATTACATCTGTTCAAGCAGTATACGTTCCCGCTGATGACCTTACTGATCCAGCGCCAGCAAACACATTTGCTCACCTTGATGCAACAACGGTATTGTCAAGGAAAATTGCAGAGCTAGGAATTTACCCGGCAGTTGATCCTTTAGATTCTACTTCTAGAATTTTAACACCAGAGATCGTTGGTGATGAGCATTATGACTGTGCACAACGCGTTAAAGTTACTTTACAGAGATATAAAGAACTTCAGGATATTATTGCCATTCTTGGTATGGATGAGCTGTCTGAAGAAGATAAAATGATTGTTCACAGAGCAAGGAGAGTACAGCGGTTTTTGTCTCAACCATTTCATGTTGCTGAACAGTTTACAGGTCTTCCAGGAGTTCTTGTTGATATTCAAGAAACGATCAAATCATTTAATGACATTCTTGATGGTAAGTATGACCAATACCCTGAGGCAGCCTTTAACCTTAAAGGTGGGATTGATGATGTAATTACGGCGGGAGAAAAAATGCTTACTGAAGCATAGTCAATATGAAATTAGAAATCATAACCCCAGAGGCAAATATTTTTAGTGGAGAAGCAAAATCTGTTTCTCTTCCTGGACTAGATGGGATTTTTCAAGTTTTGAATAATCACGCCCCGGTCATTTCTGCACTTAAAGAGGGCTCTTTAGTTATTGAGCTTGAGGCACCTCTTAATGAGGAACAGAAAAATGATATGATTTCTGTCGATTCACCTGAGAAAATCACGGTTTTCATTAAGGGAGGTGTCGCAGAACTAAACCAGAACAAGCTGATTGTTTTAGCTGAGTAACAGGCATTAACCATTTTTGTCCGCAGCTTTGTTAAGACTTGTTAAGCAAGAACAAGTAATAATGCGCAAACAACAATGTTTACTTATCTTCGTTACTTTTTAAAATGAGTAACACACAACACATCGATCCGAAATCGGTTCCTGAACACATTGCCATCATCATGGACGGAAATGGTCGTTGGGCGCAAAGCCGTGGCGAGGATCGTTTGTTTGGCCATACCAAAGGCGTCGATGCGGTTAGAGAAACACTAAGAGCTGCCGTAGATTTCAAAGTCAAGTATTTGACACTTTACGCTTTTTCTACTGAGAACTGGAACCGACCAAAAGAGGAAGTAGAAGGACTTATGAATCTATTGGTCATGTCTTTAGCCAATGAGCTTGATGAGTTAAACGAAAATGGCGTGAAATTACAGGCTATAGGAAATATTAACGGCCTGCCCGCATATTGTCAGGAAAGTCTTCAGCAGGCGATTGACCAAACTAAAAACAATACAAATATAACTTTGGTTTTAGCTCTAAATTATAGTGCGAAATGGGAAATACAAGAGATGGTTAAATCCATTTCTTCTAAGGTGCAAGACAAGACCATTTCAATAGACGCAATTGATGATGAATTAATTTCAAATGAGTTAACCACAAAGGGCATTCCGGATCCAGAGCTTTTAATTAGAACGAGCGGAGAACATAGAGTGAGCAATTTTCTATTATGGCAAATTGCCTATACAGAGTTTTATTTTTTAGACATCTATTGGCCGGAGTTTGGAAAAAAGCAATTGAACGAGGCTATTTATAATTATCAGAACAGAGAAAGAAGATTTGGTTTAGTATCTAGTCAAATAAAGGGAGAAGAATGAAGGTGAGATTGTTGATTTTTATCGTTGGTATTTTTGCATTTCAAGTTCAAGGACAAGATGGTCCATCTTCTTTATCAGAAATGGATTTTTCTTACCTCACACCTAAAGAATATGAATTAGGACCAATACGCGTTTATGGAGCCGACAACTATGACCACCAAGCGATTAAGCTTATTGCTGGTTTGCGTCAAGGAAAACCAATTACATTACCAAGCGAACAAATAAATACGGCAATTAAAAACCTTTGGGCCGAAGGCCTTTTTTCTGATATATCTATATATGCCGAAAAAGAAATTGCGGGGATTGTTTATTTAATTATTGACCTAAAGCCTAGGCCAAAGCTGTCTAGATTTAAGTTTAATGGAGTCTCTAAACGTGAAGCAGATAAGATTAGGGAGGAGATAACATTGTTTTCGGGAAAGACAATAACTGAAAATCTTGTTTTTCAGACAAAAAATCAAATTAGGGGATACTTCAGAGACAAATCATTTTATAATGTAGGTGTGAATATCAGTCGAATAAAAGACACGGTTATTAATAACTCTGAGCTTTTCGTTATTAACATTGATAAAGGGGCGAAGGTCGGTATTAAAGAAATTAGAATAAATGGCGTTTCTCAGCTTCCAATGTGGAAGCTTAAATTGGCGATGAAAGACACTAAAAAGAAATCAATACTACGTATTTTTAAACGCTCAAAATACACCGAATCAACATACGGAACAGATAAATTAGCCATCATTGATAAATTCAACGGTGTTGGATTGCGGGATGCTGAAATTACAAAGGACACTGTTTATCAAATAGATGAGAAAAACATTGTTATTGAGATGACAGTTAATGAAGGAGGTAAATATTACTTTGGAGATATCGCGTGGACAGGAAACACTAAGTATAGATCTTCCTATTTGGATACTATTTTAGGAATTAAGAATGGCGATTTATACAACAAAGCCTTGTTGGAGCAACGTATTTTTGGGAATGGTGATGGACGCGATATTTCATCGTTATACATGGATAGAGGTTATTTGTTTTTTCAAGTGATTCCTGTTGAGACCAATGTAACAGATCGTCACATCAACTATCAGGTTAGAATGCTGGAGGGCAAGGAGGCTCGCATTGGAACTGTGACGATTAAGGGGAATACAAAAACGAATGACTATGTGATTATTCGTGAAATCCGAACAAAGCCAGGTGACCTTTTTAATAAGGCAGACATTATGAGAACCCAACGCGAATTGGCACAGCTAGGGTTTTTCAATGAGCAGGCATTTCAGGTCAACCCCTTACCGAATCCAGCTAATGGGACTGTAGACATTGAGTATGTCGTCGAGGAAAAATCTTCAGATCAAATTGAACTTTCTGGCGGATATGGTGGTGCTGGTCCGACAAGTTCGGGAAGAATCATCGGTACGCTTGGTCTTACATTTAACAATTTTTCAACCAAGAACTTCTTTAAAAAAGAGGCGTGGACACCTCTACCAGGTGGCGATGGCCAAAGGTTATCGATTCGTGCGCAATCCAATGGTCGTTACTACCAAGGGTATAATTTTTCATTCACTGAACCATGGCTTGGGGGTAAAAAACCAAACTCCTTATCCTTTTGGGTAAACAACACCGCTCTAAGTTCAAACGGATTAATTCGTTCAAACCCTGACTATAACGGCCTTTCAATTACCGGGACTGGAATCGGCTTGGGCCGACGAAAAAAATGGCCGGATGATTATTTCACTGCCTATTATGAGCTTAGCTATCAGTATTATGATGTTGTTAATGATTTCCGATTTCCATTATTTACACAGGGTTATGCAAACGATATCGCATTAAAATATGTTCTACAAAGAAGTTCGGTAAGTGCACCGATCTATCCGCAGAGTGGTTCGAGTTTTAAGTTCACAGCCAAAGCAACATTGCCTTATTCTTCGTTTACAGACATTGACTATACCAATGCAAGTAGCAAGGATAGATATCACTTTTTAGAGTACTATAGGTTTAGATTTACAGGAGAATGGTACGTTCCCTTATCACCAGATAAAAAACTGGTTTTAATGCCCAGGTTTGGGTTTAGTTACATTGGGGCGTATAATTCAGATAAGGGAATAACTCCTTTTGACCGTTATTCTATGGGAGGAAGTGGCTTATCAGGAGTGAATCAGCTCGGAGGGCGCGAAATCATCGCTCTAAGAGGCTATGAAGACCAGAATGTGTCTTCCGCTGGAGGAGATCCAATTATTGCTAAATACACGCTTGAATTGCGCTACCCAATCTCTTTAAATCCGTCTGCTACTTTTTATGCGCTGACGTTTGTTGAGGCCGGGAATACCTATCCGAATTTTGAGAAGTTCAATCCTTTCAATGTTAAAAGAGCAGCTGGGATCGGAATCCGAGTTTTCTTACCAATGTTTGGAATGCTAGGCTTAGATTACGGATTAGGATTTGATAAATTAGATTCTTGGGCAGATGGTTTTGGTGGTTCAACAGACCAATCTGTAGGTCAAAAAGGATTTTATCCAAAGCTGAGTTTTACGATAGGAATGAATTTAGGAGAGCTCTAATCACAAAATCGCGACTTCTATTTTTTTATCTATCGGCTTAATTCCTTAATTTTCGTATTTCAAAATTACGTGACCTATGTCCTATTACAAAATCATATTATTGTGCGCCTCAATGTTTACTGCGGGCACAAGTCAAAGTCAATACTTTATATCGGCAACTTTTTTAAATACCATGCCCCCTGACAACCTAATAGCTGTTTCAGGATTGCCCTTAACGTATTCCGTTGACACCTATAAAATTGTTTATAACACCATTGATGTTGACGGATCCCCAACGATTGCATCAGGTGCTTTTTGCATCCCTGTGAGTCCCGATTGTCAAGGTTTCCCCTTGGCCGTTTACGAACATGGAACAAGTTTGAGAAAGGTTGATGTTCCTTCCGAGGATATACAAGAAACTTATATAGGAAGAATCTTTGCCTCAGGTGGATATCAAGTCGTTCTTCCCGATTATTTAGGAATGGGCGAGGGCCCAGGCTTACACCCTTATTGCCATGGTGAATCGGAGGCAACAGCTACCTTAGACATGATCCGTGCAGTTCGGGAAGCCCAACAATTAGACGAAATCCCAGGAATGGAACAGGACAACGGAGAAGTGTTTTTAACGGGGTATTCTCAAGGCGGACATGCTGCAATGGCCACTCATAAATATATTGAGGAGAATAATTTATTGGACGAGTTTAATGTAATTGCTTCAGCCCCTTGTTCAGGGCCTTATGAAATCACGGGCGCTATGGCAGATACTATTTTGGCCGCATCGTATTCAAATCCAGGCTATATAGTCTACCTAATGGCCTCTTATCAGCATGTTTATGGAAACCTGTACACAAGCTATTCAGACATTCTTAAGTCTCCATATGATGAAATTGTTGAGCCTTATTTTGATGGTAATAATTATACGCTTGGAATGGGAAGCCTTAACAGCCAGCTTCCACAAGAAATACAAGCGTTTGTTGAAGACAGTGTGCTTAATAATTTCTTAAACGCATCTTCAGGACAAACACATCCTATATGGCAAGCAATGGCTGCAAATGACAATCACGATTGGTTGCCTACTCGCCCTATTAAAATGTTCTATTGCACAGGAGACGAGCAGGTTTCGTTTCAAAATGCCTTGGCTGCAGAAGCTGCCATGACCGCTAATGGCGCTCAGAACGTTGAAGCAATATTTAAAGGAGACGGAATGCATAATGAATGTGTTTTGCCTTCTTTAACCGATGCCTTTGATTGGTTTGAGTCATTAAAAACTGAATGCACAATGGGGCTTAATGACATGAGCATTAAAGGATTTAAGCTTTACCCCAACCCAGTAAAAGAAATTTTTAATATAGAGGTCAATCAGGAAGGAAGCTACGTCGTAATCATACGAGATCATTTTGGACGAAGGGTTATAAGTATTGAGTCTAGCTTTCAAATAGAAGAGATTGATGTTTCTGAGCTGGCAGTGGGTCCTTATTTTGTCGAGGTTCAGATTAAAAATAGAAGAGAAGTTCTAAAACTCATTAAACAGTAGATTTATTTTCCAATAAGCGAATAGCTTTTTATCTTTCTTGTAGAGACCGCATAGTGCATACTTCTTTACAATAATTGCTTATCTTCGCCGTTCAATTGGTTAATTGTAACTTATGTTGAAATATTTCTTCCTTCTTATTTTGTTTTTTGGCACAACCTTTGCCTTTAGTCAGTCATATGCATACATAGATTCGGATTACATCCTTAGTAAAGTCCCAGAATATACTCAGGCAAAAGAAAAGCTTGATAAACTGGCTGAGCGATGGACGAAGGAAATAGAAGATCGATATGCAGCCATAGAGACAAAAAAAAGCAACTTCGAACGAGAAGAGATTTTATTGCCTAATGAGGAAAAAACGAAGCGCAAAGAAGAGATTGAAAATTTGGAACAAGAAGCTTTGGATTTGCAGACCTTGCACTTTGGAAGTGAGGGAGATTACTTTCAAAAACGCCAAGAGCTGATAAAGCCAATTCAGGACCGAATTTATACAGCATTAAAAAAAATATCTAAAAGTGATGGATACGACCTGGTTTTTGATAAAGCCAATCAAAGTAGCTTAATTTTTGCTGCTAGTGAATATGATATCAGCGATGATATTTTAGATGAAATGGGAATTAGTGAATAGAAATAAATAAATAAAAAAACAAAAATGAAAAACGGAATATTCATAGCTATAATACTCCTTATGGGGTTTCAAGCGGAAGCACAAATGAAGATTGGACACATCAACTCACAGGAGCTGTTAGACACGCTGCAATCGCGTAAAGATGCTATGGCTAAACTAAAGGAGTTTGAGTCAGAAGGGGTTCGTGAACTTCAAGAAATGAATAAGGCTTTTGAATCATCATATCTTCGATACCAACAAAATGAAAAAGACTGGTCTCCAGTAATTCAAAAAATGGAACAAGAAAAGTTGATGAAAAAGCAACAAGGTCTTGAGACGAGACAAACAGAGCTAGAGCAACAAATGCAAATTTATGGTCAAGAGCTTAATAAGCCTATTCTTGATTTGGTTCAAACAGCGGTGAACAACATTGCTGAAAGCAAGAAAGTATCTTATGTTTTGGACGAGACAGTTACGCTGTACTCTAAAGGAGGAATTGATATGACAAAAGAGGTAATGACTGAATTATTAAGATTAGAGGCGGCTTTAAAAGCGGAATAAACCTTTTGTTTTAAGACAGACTAAATATTGAAGGGCAACAATCGTTGCCCTTTTTTTGTAGATTTGAGTTATGAATACAATCGGTCCTATAGGCGTTTTTGATTCCGGTTATGGGGGTTTAACCATATTACAAGAATTCTTAAAAGAGCTGCCTGAGTACGATTATATTTACTTGGGAGACAATGCTCGAGCCCCTTACGGCAATCGTTCCTTTGAAGTTGTTCATGACTTTACGTTGGAGGCCGTTAGGTTCCTTCAAAAGAAAGGATGTCGGCTGATCATTTTAGCCTGTAATACCTCTTCGGCAAAAGCTCTAAGAACACTGCAACAAATTGATTTACTTAATGAGGACTCTGATTTTAGGATTCTAGGAGTCATACGCCCAAGTACAGAAACGATCGGTGCAATGAGTCAAAGTAATTGCATAGGAATATTGGGTACACAGGGAACCATTCAGTCCGAATCTTATAAAATAGAGCTTGAGAAGTTCTCTCCGAAAATAAAAGTTATTCAGCAAGCATGCCCGATGTGGGTGCCTTTAATTGAATCAAACAAGCACAATACGGATATAGGAGTGAAAGTAATTGAGAATGATATTCAAGAATTACTAGAACAGAACAAAGATATTGACACGATTCTTCTAGCATGTACTCATTATCCATTAGTCATTGAGCATGTTAGGAAGGCTGTTGGAAAAAACATTCAAGTCGTCTCACAGGGGCCCATTGTTGCAAATAAATTAATGGATTACTTATTTCGAAATGAATTTATGCGAAAACAAATATCTAAAGGAAACACCTGTCGTTTTATGACTACTGAAAACGCTGCTGTTTTTGACGCCTCAGCAACTCAGTTTTTAGAGAAGGCGATTCGTTCTACGCAAGTTAGCTTATAATTTTTCTTGAGAATAAAGCTCTATGAGTTCATTGTTTAAGTCCTGAAAGGCTTCTTGATGGGCAGAGTAATAGACATAGGTTTTCTCAAAGTCGTCAAAGGAAACGTGATTCTTCAGAAGGACGTTATCTACAGATTTTATCAGCGAATCTTTATAAATATTAGGACTGCGAAAGTTCATTTGATAATAACTCTCCAAGGTCATGATTTCTCCATAGACCTTCATGAATTTTTCCTTTGGTAAAAGATTTTGGTTTTCAGAGCTTTCACATGAAAACAACATCAATAAAAGGACAATGAAGGCTCTATTCATAATTAATAGTCAAATTCCAGCCGATTCCCATTACCTGACTCAATGAGTAGGTGGTTTTCATAAACAAGTTTCCCGTTTACAAATGTACGGTCAATAGAGTTAGAGAACTCGGTTCCTTCAAAAGGAGACCAGCCACACTTATACAATATGTTTTCAGGCGCTACTACTGGACTCTTTTGGGGCTTTACAACAACAAGGTCTGCAAAATAGCCTTCCCGAATAAACCCTCTATCCTTAATCCTAAATAAAATAGCAGGATTATGTGCCATTTTTTCGACAACCCGTTCAATTGAGATTCTGCCATTTTTAACATGCTCAAACATACTTAAAAGTGCATGTTGTACCAATGGCCCTCCTGAAGGAGCTTGCATATAAGATTTGTTTTTTTCTTCTAGGGTATGTGGGGCGTGGTCTGTCGCCACGACATCAATTCTATTTTCAAGTAAAGCCTTCCATATGCCCTCTCGGTCTTGACTGCTTTTTACAGCAGGATTCCATTTGATTTTTGTTCCGTACTTGATATAGTCTTCATCAGAAAACCATAAATGATGAACGCAAGCCTCAGCAGTAATTTTCTTTTCAATAAGGGGCAATGAGTTATCAAATAACAATGTTTCTTTTGCCGTTGAAATATGTAACACATGAAGCCGAGCGCCATGTTTTTTAGCCAGGGACACGGCTAATGATGAGGAAAGATAGCAAGCTTCTTCATTGCGAATAACGGGGTGCATTGAAGCTGGTATTGCATCACCATAGGTGTCAATCGCTTTTTGCAAATTCTTTTTCACAGTCGTCTCGTCTTCACAATGGGTAGCGATGAGCATAGAGACATTTGAAAACAAACCCTCTAATGTTTGGGCGCTATCCACTAACATATTCCCTGTTGAAGAGCCCATAAAAACTTTAATACCACAAACAGTATTTGGATTTGTCTTTAAAACCTCATCGAGGTTGTCATTAGTCGCCCCCATAAAAAAAGAATAATTCGCCAAGGAGTTTTCTGACGCGAGATCATACTTATTTTGAAGGAGCTTTTGGGTTGTCGCATTTGGAACCGTATTTGGCATTTCCATATAGGAGGTGATACCTCCTGCAACTGCTGCCCGTGATTCTGTATAAATTGAACCCTTATGCGTTAATCCGGGCTCTCGAAAGTGAACCTGATCATCAATACAGCCAGGAAGCACAAAGCTCCCATCTAATTCAATAACACTTGCTGTAGGGTGCGAAAGGTTGTGCCCGATTTTTTTAATTCTACCATCCTGAATGAGAAGGTCTGTTTGTTTTTTGGTCCCTTCATTTATAAGAGTCCCATTTTTCAATAAATAGTCCATTATAGTTTCATATGTCTCATTTTCCAAACGCCAAAAAAGGCTTCTTTGAATATTCCTGTGCTCATTTTAGATACTCCATGCACCCGGTCAACAAAAGTAATCGGAATTTCTTTCGCCTTGAACCCATGCTTGATGACGGCATACTTCATGCAAATTTGAAAAGCATATCCTTTAAAAGTAACGGCGTCTAAATTTATTTTTTCAAGAACATTGATCCGGTACCCTTTAAACCCCGCGGTCGTGTCACGAATTGAAATAAATAAGATGATCCGAACATATACACTAGCGAAATACGACATCAAAACCCTTTTTAAAGGCCAATTTTTCACCTTGCCACCTCGGCAATAACGAGAACCGACAACTAGATCGTAACCTTTTTCTAATTCAGCGTGAAGCCTATTAAGATCTTTGGGATTGTGTGAAAAGTCACAATCCATTTCAAAAACATAACCGTATTTTTTGTTTATCCCCCATTTAAATCCATGAATGTATGCCGTCCCCAAACCTAATTTTCCAATTCTTTTTTCAAGAAAAATCCGATCTGGATTTTTTTGAATGGATTTTTCAATGAGACTCGCGGTTCCGTCGGGAGAATTATCATCTACAAATAGTACATGAAAATCATCACTCAAGTTTAATAAGGCATCAATCATTTGTTCAACGTTTTCTTTTTCGTTGTACGTTGGAATAATAATCAGAGATTTTAAATTCATATTAGAGGAAACGAATTTAGTGAATTCGTTTGAAAAAGAAGGTCTCAGGATTCCATTTGTGAAATTTTAGCAAAAAAAAGCCGCACAAGGCGGCTTTAAATATTTCAAACATAAAAGAAGTTTATTCTTCTGATTTTCCTTCTCCTTCAGTCGCTTCTCCTTCAGTCGCTTCTTCAACTGCTTCGTCTTCGTCTTCGTCAACAGCTCCACGAGAGATTTTAACGCCTAATACTACTGCATTAGCAGGATCAAGTATAGTAACTCCAGCGATACTAACTTCTGACACGCGAATAGACTGCCCAATTTTAATAGGCGAGATGTCTAATGTAATTGCATCAGGTAGATCCCCAGGAAGGCCATAACAGGACAATGTTCTAAAAGCAAGGCTTAATTTACCCCCATTTAAAACCCCTTTTGCAGCTCCAGTAGTTCTTACCGGCAGGTCGACTCTTACTTTTTTACTGACATTTAATTCATAAAAATCAACATGTTGAAGGGTATCTTTAACAGGATGCTGTTGAACTTCGCGAACAATACCTAATGCTTTTTTATCTTCAATTTCTAATTCTACCTGATAAACATCAGGCGAAAAGATAATCTTATCTAATTCTACTCTTTTTACGGAGAAGTGAGTTTGCTCACCCTGTCCGTAAAGGACACATGGTACTCTGCTGTCAATTCTAAGTGCAGCAGCGTCCTTCTTCCCTACGTTCGCTCTAAGCGAACCGCTCAATTGTGCTTTTTTCATTTTATTTTATTTAAGATATTACAAAGTGTGAACTAATTGATTCGTTTTTAATTAGTTTATGGATTACATCTGAGAAAAGATTAGCAACCGTAATTACACGAATCTTGTCGCTTTCCCCATGTAAAGGTATTGTGTCAGTAACAATTAGTTCGGTGATTTGAGATGCATTTATCCTCTCAAAAGCCGGTCCAGAAAGCACCGCGTGTGTGCAAAAAGCACGAACACTGATGGCCCCTTTTGCCATTAATAGATCAGCTGCTGTCGTTAATGTTCCTGCCGTATCACACATGTCATCAATAATCAAAACCTCTTTACCAGCAACATCACCGATCACGGTCATTTCTGCTATCTCATTTGGTTTTTTACGATGCTTGTGACAAAGCGCAAGGCCACAGTTTAACTTTTTAGAATATGAGTTAGCTCTTTTAGCACCACCAACATCTGGGGCTGCAATCACTAAATTACTAGAATTTAATTTTTCAATTTCTTTTAGAAACAAGGTAGATGCATAAAGGTGGTCTACTGGAACTTCAAAAAAACCTTGAATCTGGTCAGCATGAAAATCCATTGTCATGATTCGATCTACACCCGCGGCCATTAACATATTCGCCTTTAACTTAGCTCCAATTGCAACTCGAGGTTTGTCTTTTCGGTCTTGTCTTGCAAAGCCAAAATAAGGCATTACAGCAATAATTTTTCTTGCGGAAGCACGCCGAGCAGCATCTACAAGTAACAATAGCTCAAAAAGATTTTCAGTTGGGGGCATGGTAGATTGGATGATAAAAACATCTTGTCCACGCACAGTTTCCTCTAGAGAAGGTTGAAATTCACCATCGCTGAATACGTTTACATTCACTTTTCCAAGTTCTTGACCATATTCCTCAGCAATTTGCTTTGCTAAGGTTTCAGAAGCCCTTCCTGTAAAAATTTTTACACCCATGATTTTTCCATTTGGAAACAGACTGCAAAAGTACATAAAATAATACTTTCTTCAAATAAAATAAACTTTTTAGAAGAGGGGCTTTTAAGCAACTTAATTCGGGGTCATTTTTTTGAACAAAAGTAGTGGTAACGTTTGTTTTAAAGTAAATTTGTCATCCCATGAATAAGAATAAAAAAAATCTTAAAATGTTTGGGCGTCTTATTCAGTACGCTCGTCCTTACAAGGTTCTTTTTCTTAGCGCTGCTTTCTGCGTGGTTCTATTGTCTTTCTTGAGTCCTTTTAGGCCTTATCTGATTGGCAATATGGTAGATAAATATATCATTCAAAATCAAAACGAAGCACTTCTGTTAACATGGTCTTTAGGGATTGCTTGTCTTTTGTTTTTTGAAGGGATTTTACAATTTTTATCCAGTTATTTTTCCAATCTCTTGGCGCAATCTGTAATTAGAGACCTCCGAAAAAAGCTTTTTAAACACATTGTTTCTTTTAGAATGAAATATTTCGACAAGACCCCCGTCGGCGCTTTGGTTACACGTGTCGTGTCTGATTTGGAGGCCGTGACCCAGGTATTCTCTTCTGGAATTATGGAAATCTCGGGAGACCTGATTTCTCTTACAATGGTACTCTCTTTGATGTTTGCTACGAATTGGCAGCTTTCCTTAATGACGCTTATTCCGATACCCCTTTTAATCATTGCTACAAAGATTTTTGCAAAAGCAATGCGCTCTAGTTTTCAGCTAGAACGCCTTCAGGTAACTAAGCTTAATACTTTTATACAGGAACATCTGTCCGGTATGTCGATCGTTCAAATTTTTAATAAAAATAAAGAAGAGTATGCCAAGTTTGTAGATATTAATAAAGGACATCGACGTGCGCATATTAATGCGGTTTGGGCGAATTCAATTTTTTTCCCTGTAGTGGAAATCCTCAGTTCATTATCGATCGCTTTTTTATTGGTTTGGGGAGCGCTTCGGGTAGACGGGAAGTCAGCAATAGAAATAAAAGCAATGTATGGCCAAATTATCGCATTTACCTTATGGATTTATCAACTCTATAGACCGATTCGGCAGTTGGCTGATAAGTTTAATGTGTTGCAAAGAGGCGTGGTAAGAGCAGAGAGGATTTTTGAAATTTTAGACCATGAAACCCAACGTCAAGAGGCAGGAGAATTAATCAACGTTAACTTTAATACAGATATTTTCTTTAATAAAGTTTCCTTTGCTTACAAAGAAGGGCATGATGTTTTAAAAGAAATCAACTTAAAAATAGCCAAGGGGACAACAGTCGCAATCGTGGGTTCAACGGGCGCTGGGAAGTCCACTATTGTAAATATTTTAGGCCGATTTTATGAACACCAAAAGGGGGAGATTCGGATAGGAGATGTGAAGATTGAGGAGATACAGCTGGATTATTTACGCAAGAATATTGCGGTAGTTTTGCAAGACATTTTCTTGTTCTCAGACACCGTTCATAATAACATCACCCTAGGAGACAAAACGATAACAAGGCAACAAGTCATCGAGGCTTCTAAGGCTGTTGGCGCACATGATTTTATTTCTCAATTGCCAGGGACATATGATTATTCGATAGGAGAAAGTGGAGCTACTTTGTCTGTGGGTCAAAGGCAGTTGCTCTCATTTATTCGTGCATATGTCTATAATCCTCAGGTCTTAATTCTGGACGAGGCGACATCGAGTGTTGATAATGAATCTGAAATGTTAATTCAGAACGCCACAGATTACATCACGAAGGGCAGGACATCAATAGTAATAGCGCATAGAATGAGCACTATTCAAAAAGCCGATTTGATTGTTGTCATGGAAAAAGGAGAAATAATTGAATCAGGAACACATAGAGAATTGATAAAAAATAAGGGGAAGTATAATACACTATATGAAAAACAAATATTCCAACCCCGGTGACTTTATAGGCCTTAAGGTAGGCGGTGTCCCGGAGCACTTTAATTACCCTTGGCGATTAGCCATTGAAGAGGGGTTGTTTCGTGAAGAGGGACTATCATTGCATTGGTCTGATATGAGCGGAGGAACGGGCCAGATGATCAAGGGCTTACAAACCGGTTCAATAGATTTAGCCGTTGTGCTAACCGAGGGAATCACTCGGGCAATTTTACAAGGTTTGGACGCCTCGATTTTACGCGTTTTTGTGCAATCCCCTCTTCACTGGGGAATTCATGTTCCTTTTCATTCTCAGATTCAAGAAACAAGACAATTAAAAGACAGAACTTTTGCGATCTCTCGAGAGGCTTCAGGGTCGCACCTAATGGCTTATGTTCTAGGGCATAAACAAGGCTGGAAGACGGATCAAATGAAGTTCAATGTAGTTGGGGATATCTATGGTGGACTTTGGGCATTGGAAAACAATGAGGCGCAGGCATTTTTGTGGGAAAAATATACAACTCAGCCCTATACGGAACAAAAGAAATGTAGAAGAATTGATGATATTATTACCCCATGGCCTTCTTTTGTAATAGTGGCAAGAAATGACGTGATTCAAAATCATATGGATGAATTACAAGTCATGTGTGATATCGTATCTAAAAAGGCGGAATTAGTCAAGTTAGATCCGCGAACACCTGAAATTATTTCATGGCGCTATAACTTAGATTTGGTTCAAGTTAAAAAGTGGTTAAATCAAACGGAATGGAGTAAAAATGAAATAGATTTAATCAGTTCTCACCAAGAGGTTGTTTCCTATTTGCTTAATTTAGGCCTTCTGACCGCTAACGAAGCTCAAGAATGGAAACAAAAGTTATTTATCTAATAGGATTCCTTCTTCTATTTGGGACTACTTATGGTCAAACCGGCTGTACGGATCCTCAAGCATTGAATTATAATAGTATCGCACTTGTCAACGATGGCTCTTGTATTTATGAATCAACTTCAATGGACTTAGAACTAGTCGCGACTCTGAACTCTCCAGAACTAAATGAAAACTCGGGTCTTGTTTGTTTAAATAACGCTCTATGGACCATTAACGACGGAGGAAATAGCACGGTACTGTATCAATTAGATACACTTGGCAATATTATAAGGCAGGTTTTTGTTGAAAATGTTGAAAACAATGACTGGGAAGCAATAACACAAAATGACACTGACTTATTCATTGGAGATTTCGGAAACAACTCTGGTTCTCGCCTGAATCTTAACATCATACGCATCCCAAAAGCCAATTTATTAGACCCATTAATAGACACGGTTTCGGGAACGGCTCTTTTCTTTGAATATGGTGATCAAGTTGAATTTACCGGCCCTTCTAATGGACATAATTTTGATTGTGAGGCCTTTCTCGCTTATCAAGACTCCTTATACCTGTTTAGTAAAAACTGGGACGACGAAAAGGTAAAAACATACACCCTTCCTTTTGACTGGAGCGACGTGTATACTGCCTCTCCTGTCGAATCATATAATGTCGATGGTTTGGTTACAGACGTTTCTATTGATCCTGAAACGGAAAGAATAACCCTGCTGGGTTACAAAGATTATGGTACAGGAATTTACAGCAGCTTTATATGGCTTATTTGGGACTTTACCGAGCAAGGTTTTTTTACCGGAAACAAAAGAAGAATAGAAATAGGCAGTATGCTTAGTGTTGGACAAACTGAGGGGATTTCTCTTGCCACAGCGAATCGTGGTTATGTTTCATCAGAGCAAATCAACTCAATCATTACCATTGCCCCGAAGTTGTTTTCCTTCGACTTTGAGGTTTTTTTTTCTGAACCAATTCTTGCGGTCAATACAGAAAAGAAAGGTTTTAGTAATTGGGCCTCTCCAAATCCAGTTAGGGAATTACTAAAACTTCACGGCCTAAGTGGGACGTACATTATATACACCTCATTAGGTCTTGCCGTTCAAGAGGGGTGCGCAAATGGAGAAGAAATAAATGTCTCCAATTTAAAGCCTGGAACATATTGTCTAATGACAAAAACCAGGAAGGTTAGGTTCGTTAAAACTTAACCCGGCTTAATTTACTTATTTACAGGGTTTTATATAATGCAAAGCTGTTTTTTTGTATATTAACAGAACATGTTATATGATTTTACATTTTGGATTGCTGTCGCTACCATACTGACGATTGTTCTTGTTATCCTATTCACCTATATTAATTTTAGAAAGAATAAAAAGTAAGTAAATTGATAGCTTTCAAAGGTTTATTAACCTTCCGACTAGGTCGCTAATTGATATCCTGTATAGTTTTCCCCGTATCCTGATTCCTTATTCTAATCAAAAACATACTACAACGACTGCCATAATACTAATTTGTATTAAGCATAGGCCCTCAAGTTGATTCGACTCTAAACGAAGGATTCTTCTTGATTTTTAATGACAGTTGAGGTGAAAAAGGCTAAATGTTTGGTTTTTAGGTAGTTTCTTTATATATTTGATATAACTCAAACTAAAACTATGTACGATACTACAATCTGGATAGCCGTAGGCACTATAGTGTCTATTGTCCTAGTCATTTTTCTCGCATTTACCGCAGAAAAGCACAGAAATGGATAAACACATAGAACCTTAATTGGTTTTATTTGTTTAAAAAGGGTGATAAGATTTTATTTACTTTCTGCCGCCCTATTTTCTGTATTTTCATTACAAGCACAGCGCGACGTTGCTTACTTCGCATCAGGATGTTTTTGGTGTGTAGAAGCTATTTTCGAAACAGTTGAAGGAGTCATCGATGCTGAATCAGGCTATTGCGGAGGGAAACTGATAAACCCCACTTACTTGCAAATTTGTTCAGGATTAACAGGTCATGCCGAGACCGTTAAAGTAACCTTTCGCTCAGATAAGGTTACATATGAAAAGCTGCTACAAGTTTTTTTTAATTCTCACGACCCCAGCACTCTAAATCAACAAGGGCCTGACAGAGGCACACAATATCGTTCTGCAATTTTTTATAAAGACGATGTTCAAAAAGAATTGGCCCAGCAATTTATTTTGAAACTGAAGAAACAAAAACGGTTTGAAGAGATAACAACAACAATTGAAAAAATGAATGATTTTTATCCAGCTGAAATATACCATCAGGATTTTGTTAGAAGCAATCCTAATCATCCATATGTGATGTCTGTAAGCAAGCCGCGTAAACTGAAGTTCTTAAATAAAATTAAAACCCCTTAGCCATGACGAATACTTCTTACTTCTTTTCAGTTGCATTTGTATTATTATTGATGAGTCAATTATTTATGGCTTATAGAACTTCAAACATTGAATCTCCTAATTATATAGTCGTAAAGTCTTTTGAGAAATTTGAGATCAGGAATTATCCTGCAATGAATATTGCACAGACCGTGATGAATTCCGATGGCTATAAAGAATCTTCGAGTAACGGATTTAGAACGGTAGCCAATTATATATTTGGAGGAAATAAAGAAAATAAGAAAATTGCAATGACCTCTCCGGTGATCATGGAAATTGGAGATGACTCAAAAATGTCTTTTGTGATGCCCAAAGAACATTCTTATGAAAATCTACCTGAACCTAATTCTGCAAATGTTGAGCTGCTAAAAATCCAACCAAAAACATATGCGGTAATCGCATTTAAAGGCTTTGCGAATGACGAAAAGATCGAAAAGTATTCAAAAATGCTTTTGCATTGCATGAAGGTAGAAAACTTGAAGCCTATAGGTGCTATTCAATATTTAGGGTATAATCCACCATGGCAAGTATTAGGTAGAACAAACGAAGTTGCGGTTGAGGTTGTTTACTCAAAGAAACTCTGAAGCGCAGCATTCATTTCGGGATCAGTTTGATTATAAACCTTATAGAATCCATCGTCACTCCAAAATTGACGTGCTATTTCTGCTTTTAATCGTCTAATAATCCGCTTCTTACTATACTGAAATTCGTTTTCATTTAATGGAATAATGTTAAATTCTAATTCCACGTATTCCCTTAATTCTTTTAATAGAATAGTACCATCAAACGTCTTTTCAAAGGCATTAAATGAAGGCCATGTCATGTTTTCAAATAAATGTTTCTTTTTTGCCCAATCAAAAGTAAATTGGCTAAAGACCCCACTCCATTCCAATGCACTGAGATAATAACTCGACCCACTTGTATCATATGGAACAAATTTGTCTGGGCTAATCCCACCACCACCGTAAACAGTTCTACCCGCCAAAGTTTTGAAGGAAAGAGAATCTACAAATCCAGAGGAGTCCATCGTAAACATTGATTCTTCTGTCCGGTTTAAGTCCTCATAATAAGCATCATAGTCTCCGGAATAGGGTCGCTGAATACATCGTCCTGAAGGCGTATAGTATCTAGCAATCGTTATCCTTACACTGCTTCCGTCCCTTAGTTTTTGATCTTCTTGTACAAGTCCTTTTCCAAATGATCGTCGTCCAATAATGATTCCTCTATCGTTATCTTGAATCGCGCCAGCAACAATTTCACTAGCAGATGCAGAACGAGAATTGATTAAAACGGCCAATGTTATATCTTCCAGAAGACCTCCTGATTTAGACACAAAAGTCTGCTTAGGGGCATTTTCTCCTTCAGTACTTACGATGGTCAGCCCTCCCTTAAGAAACGCATCTACAATTTCAACAGCGCCTTGTAAAACCCCTCCTCCATTATTTCTAAGGTCAAGAATCATATGGGTCATACCCTGGCTCTTTAAATTAAAGGAAGCCAACCTGAACTCTCTTGATGTTGGTATTGAAAATTGATCGATTTTAATGTAGCCAGTCTTATCATCTACCATATGCGAAGCCACAACTGATTTTATAGGGATGCTCCCTCTCTTAATTTTAAAGGGTAAAAGAGCCCCGTAACGGTTTACCATGATGTTAACCGAGGTTCCTCTTTCACCTTTCAGTTTTTTCATGATATCATCATTAGTGATCCCAACACCTGCAGCATTTTCTTTTTCAATTTCAACAATCTGATCACCGGCCATTAAGCCAACCAATTCGGATGGAGAACCTGCAATGACATTAGAAACACATATGGTATCTCTAAGTTTGAAAAACCGAACCCCGATACCCCCGAAATTCCCGTCAATACTTTCTGAAAGGGCTTTCATTTCCTCTGCTGGTATATAATTGCTATGCGGGTCAAGTTTGTGAAGCATTTCTACAATCGTTTCGTCAAAAACAGATTTTGTGTCTACCTCATCAACATATTTCTCATTAAGGAGGTTAAGAATATCTTCGAGTTTCTGGACCTCTTTTGATTTTTGAATGGAATCAAACGGGTTCCAAATTAAAGCGGATGCCCCAAAACCTAGACAGATGGCAATGGAAATTATAATTGGCAGGAAATCTGAACGATTTGAATTAGTCATCTATTCGGTCAATTTGTAATAATTCAACTCCAGCATCTTTAAGAAAATTAATTCCTGAAGGGTCTTTATATGCTTCTTTAAAAACAACTCTAGAAATTCCGGACTGCAGAACCAGTTTACTGCAATCTCTGCAAGGTGAATGTGTGAGATAAAGCGTTGCTCCTTTGCAATTATTCGTTGATTTTGCGACCTTAAGTATAGCATTTGCTTCTGCATGTAAAACGTACCAATGTGTCAAACCATCAGCGTCTTCGCAACAGTTATCGAAACCCGCAGGGGTACCGTTAAACCCATCTGAAATGATAATCTCGTCTTTTACAATTATAGCGCCCACTTGTTTTCGAGTGCATTGGGAAAGTTTAGACCAACTTGCAGCCAATCGAAGGTATGCTTTATCAAATTTGAATTGTTTTGCTGTGGATGACTTCATACGTTCTACAAAAATAGTCAATTATCGAACGGTAAAATTCACATAAAACATGAAATATTACTGCTTGTGATTCTGTTAACTCATAAAATATATATAAATTTGTCGCCCGTTGTACATCGGTACATCGTTTTAACATAAGCGAGAGTAGCTCAGTTGGTAGAGCACAACCTTGCCAAGGTTGGGGTCGCGGGTTCGAATCCCGTCTCCCGCTCAATTTTTACCTGTTCTAATAAAGAACAAATGCTCGAGTGGTGGAATTGGTAGACACGCCGGACTTAAAATCCTGTGCTCTTTGGGGCGTGCGGGTTCAAGTCCCGCCTCGAGTACAAAAAGCCTCCTTTAATGGGGGCTTTTTTATCTTTAAAACACTTGTGAGAGGGCTTCCACCTTGAACTTGTATCTAAGCCCTGGTTACACAACCGGGGCTTTTTTTTAAACTTGATGAATGAATCTTTAGGTTGTCCAGTTCATTTACTTCGAGGACAACAATTTTCTGTTTGACATTGACAATATTTGAGGTTATAAATATGTATAACTGCTAAAGAAAGGGCTATTATGTTAGTAATGTTCTGTGACAAACTAATCCATTCTAACTTCTCATTTATGATGGCGAGAAATAATGCCGACCAACAGGTCCAAAGGAGAGGTTTCATGATTTTTTTTGATGTATTTTGAGTAGACTGATAAATTGCCCAGAAGGATAGCGCCAAAAATAAATAGTCTAACGAAACCCACCAAGATGGAGCACTTTCACAACATGTGGCAGAGCATGATTGCGCTATAAAAAGAAAAGGTGTGGCTGCACAGTGAATAAGGCAGAGAGAACTTGCCAAGGCGCCAATAGAATCGGGTTTATATAATGTAGAATTCATATGTACTAATGCAACTGAGTTGCAAATATAGAAATTCAATTTGTTCTTGCAACTTAGTTGTAATAGATTTGTCTTATGGGAATTATCAGGAAAACAGAATCCGTTAAAAAAATATTGAATGAATTTCAAAAAGAATCCATAGCGTTATCTACCTTAGATTTAATCGATCGTCTTAGGCAAGAGTATAATAAAACGACCATTTATCGAGTTTTAGATAAACTTGAGGACGATGGAGTCTTGCATTCATTTCAGGGGAATAATGGGCTAAAGTGGTATGCTAAATGTTCAGATTGCACAAAGTCTAGGCACTCGGATATCCACCCGCATTTTCAATGCCTTTCTTGCGGAAAAACGGACTGTTTAGACTTCAGTATTCATATTCCGAAAATTCCTAATCGTGAAGTTTCTTTTTCGCAATTTTTACTTCAAGGACACTGTGAGAACTGCATAACCGTGTAAAATCATTAATTTTTTCTACTTGCTGTGGGCAACGAATTTCAACAGACATTCGTTTTCTCGCTTAAAGGGATAAATAAAAGCAACCTCTATGATATTACAAACTGTGATATATAGTTGATTTTATATTTTTTAAATACATAAACATTGAGTACTAAAGAATTACACATTAAGAGTATAGCAGACGTAAATGAGTTTTTAAAACTGGAAAAACCCTTACACCCATTGGTTACAGTCTTTTTTGGAGGGTGCGCGTTTGAGAACTTGCCTCAAAGCATCAATGGAGTAGAGGACATTACATTTGTAAATGATCTTTACTTTATTAGTATGAATGGATCCCAATCTGGATCCTTTAATTACGGGAGTAATTCATACGATTACGATAGCGACTCTGTAACATTTATTGGGCCCAATCAAGTGTTTAATTTTCCGATACAATATAATGCTCTCAACGAAGCACGTTGGGGGTTGATTTTTCATCCTGATCTGATACGGGATCATGAGCTTGGGATTCAGATTAAGGAGTATACATTTTTTGATTTTGATTCGAATGAAGCTTTAATCCTTGACCTTAATGCGAAAAGGGTTTTAAGAGGATTAATGAATAAAATATTCAATGAATTAAATCAGCCTTATGACAAGCATACTGATGGCATAATCATTCAAAATGTAGCCTCCATTTTTAAGTACAGTAGTCGTTATTATGACGCACAGTTTCAAGATCGAGGGAATTCCAATAAATACCTTCTTAGAGAACTGGAATTATATTTAGATGCTTATTTTAGTTCGCATCAGCTTGTTAAAGATGGGCTTCCTTCAATCAACCAATGTGGACAAGCATTAAATTTATCAGGACCCTATTTAAGCGACTTATTAAAGAAAGAAACGGGAAAAAGTACAAAAGAGCATATATATGCTCTGTTTATCGGAAAGGCCAAAACGTTGTTGTCTAAACCAAAAGAGTCTATTAGTGAAATCGCCTATAAATTCGGGTTTCAGTACCCACAACATTTTAGTAGCTTATTTAAGTTAAAAACGGGAATGAGTCCATCGGAATATAGAAACTCCATACAGGTAATACAAAGTATATAGTGGATAAAAGCTTGGCAACAAGGAAATATATACACTTTTCAGTGAAATCTTTAAAACCATAACTCTTACAATGCGTTTAATTTACGCGCAACTTCGGTTGTATAAATTAAAATTATCTTGTTTATGAATTTTTTCAAAGTAGTATCTTTTTCAATGTTTGCATTTCTGTGCAGCTTAACTTTTACTTCCTTTGCCCAAAACACTTGTGAAGCCGATCATAATGTCTTGTTAACGGACTTTTCTTTTACCCCAAACTCTTTGGTCATTCTGCCTGGAGAGACGGTAGCATTTATTAATGTTCAAGGGACTCACAGTGTTAATGGTGTGAACAGTACGGTAACCGGAGAATCTTTTAATAACCCCATGGAATTTTCATTTCCCGAAAGCGAGGGAACAACCGAAGGAACTTGCATGGGTGTCGTAACTTTTGACGTCCCGGGGACCTACACTTATGACTGTGGTGTTGGATTTCATGCAGAGCTTGGAATGACAGGAACGATTAACGTGGATGGCTTCAGTCTTTCGGACCTAATGGCTTCAAACACCTTACCTGAATCATTTCAATCAGGATATGCGTTGAATTCATATTATTCAAATTATATTGATCCAAATGCTACCAATGATATTAATCTGAATGGAGCAGAGCCTTACACTGTTTTTTTACCAAATGACGCAGCCGTTGATGGGATAAGGGATGATTTTGGTGATCCTGAGATCAGTCAGTTTGATTTTCTTGGATTTATTGACCTACCCGCAGCACTTCGCTACAACATTGTTGAAGGGGTTTATATGGCTGAAGATTTACAAGACGGTCAATTGTTAATGACAACATATGGTCAGAATTTGACGGTTAGTGAGGTTAATGGTGCTTTCATGGTAGACGATGCCACAATTATTTCGACCAATTACACTGCAGATAATGGTGTAGTGCACATCATTGATAAAATACTAGCCCCATCTGGATTGCCCTCCATGTCGGTTTGGAGTGTCATCGAAGATAGTGAAGAGCATCAGTTCTTTGAAGACGCGATAACTGTAGCGGGTTATAAATCGCTACTGCGTAAGCAGAGCGAAATGGTGGGAAATAGTCAATCTCCAGAAGGACCATTTACGGTTTTCGCGCCAACGGATGCTGCTTTTCAAGCGTTTGCTCAATCTGCAGGAACATCTACCATAGACCTACTTTACTCATCTTTACTAACTGACATTGTTGGAAGCCACGTAGTAGAAAGCACATATTTATCCTCGGATATTTCAAATGGCACACAGTTGCTAAATTATGAGAATGATTATTTGCAAATGACCGTGAATGCAGAGGGTATCTTTGTCAATGGAATTGAAATTACAGTAACAGATGTTTTAGCCTACAACGGGGTTGTTCATGTGATAGATGCTGTGTTATTCGAAGCAGCCGATATTCCATCGCCTGTTGGTACTTGCGGTACATGGACTTTAAATATGTATGATGATGATGGAGATGGATGGGAAGATACCGATTTATATGTTGAAGTAGATGGGGAGATTATTTCCATTGAAAATGGCCCTGTGGCTTCAAGCGCTTCTTTTGAATTTGCCGTAGATGAAGGTGATCTTGTAAGCCTATACTATTTACCTGCTGGATTCGGAGGCAATCAATACTACAGCGTTGTTGATGGAAACAATCAGCTCGTTACCTCCAGTGGTCAGCAGGAAGGGAATTCTATAGGTCTTTTGGCATGTCCATCGACACCAACTTGTGGAATGATTGAAATTGTCATGACTCATGAGTATGGTGACGGGTGGTGGAGCAATTCGTTAGAGGTTTATAAAAATGATGTTTTGTACTTGCCAATTCCATTCTACTTTAACTATGAGCAGACCACCTTTATTCAATCCGATAATGAAGATGTATTTGATTTTGTTTACGTTGGTGGACAGAGCTTTGAACCAGAATATGAAGGTTATAGAATCTATGGTCCCGACGGTGGTTTAGTGATCAATCAGGATATTAGCGGTCAAATTCCCGAAAGCACAGTTGATATTAAGTTCTGTGAAGACCAATCTGGTATAGAGGAATTGGAATCCTCTCAAATTAAGATTTATCCAAACCCTACAAACGGTTTAATTGACATAAAAGTATCGGAGAACTTCTTGGGTTCAGATGTGATTTTGTATGATGTTCAGGGTAAAATAGTTGGGAATTGGCCTTTATGGAATGGGGATCGATTAGACCTGAGTGCTTACAAAGAGGGCCTTTATTTAATCGAGCTTCAAAGCAAGTCGAAGAAAGTTCGTAGCAGAGTCGTTCTTAACTAAGACGATTTCCGCAATCTTTTATTCTCGTTCACGAGGCGATCGTAAATAGATGTTTTCACGAAGATTGCTAGTGCAAACCCTGTGACGAGATCTAACAGATGGTGTTGGTGAACAAGAACGATGGAGCTACAGATGAGAAGAAACCAAATCAATAACGCTCCTTTAATCAAATTGGAAGCTATTTGTGTTGAGATTACATATGCACTCAAAGCTGAAAAAGTAATGTGAAGCGAGGGAACGAGGTTGTGCGGATGATCTAACCAATGCAAGCTATTGTACCAAAACTCATAACCACTAATATTCTGTGTTCGAGAGAAACCAAGCTCCGTTGGGAAAATTAAAAAGAAAATAGCGGCAATAGCACTACTGCATAATAAACTGATCGCCAATGCTCTTATTTTAATGGGTGATTTAATGAGGACAAAGTTTAAGACCAGTAATAAATGAAATGAATTGTAAATATGAATCATCCAAGGCACCATTGGAATCTCTTTTTCAAACTCAAAATATAGCTTATAGAACGTCGTATTTCTCGAGGCAATTTCATTGCTTCCAAGGTAAATGAAAAGACACCCCAATACAGAAATAGCGCCCCAATTAAGCATGGTTTTGTATCTTTCTGATAGCAAGGACGAACTTCTTTTCGAATTCATGGTTATACCCTTAAGGTCCGTTGCAAGATAGTTTTTTTGAAACAAATAGGAGCGCGCTACGACTTCTCAGTTAACTAACTTTAGTATTTTGGTGTTTATTTTTTAAAAGGAGAAAAAATGATTACAATCATATCGGGAACAAATAGAAAAAACAGTAATAGCTTAAAGGTGTCAAAGACGTGTGATAAAATTCTTCAAGAACAAGGAGCTGATTCCCAGATCTGCTGCTTGACGGAATTACCAGACAACTTTTTTTCATTGATCTATGAGAAGGACTCTCCAGGATATTCCCAAATGATAGATACTTATATTACAAAGGCAGATAGACTTGTTTTTGTTCTTCCTGAATACCAAGGAAGCTACCCAGGTGTGCTTAAAGCATTTTTAGATTCTATTGACCCCAAACTTATTGCGGAAAAAAAAGCATGTCTTATTGGTGTTGCGTCTGGTCGAGGCGGAGGGATTCGTCCACAAAGCCATTTCACTGATGTATTACACCATTTAAAGGTAGAGGTGTTTTCTAGCCAGCCAAAGCTGAGTGGCATTGATCGCTTGGTTGATGATGTTTTCTTACAAGACCCCTCTGCAATTGACCAATTAAAAACCCACTTTTTAAAATTCTCGCAATTTTAAGCGTGAATTATAATTATAGGATTCAGCCCCCTTTTTCATGGTTTAATTTGTAACTTGATTGAACCATCTATTTTATTGTCCCTTCGGGATAAATTTTATTTTTGTTGTTGAGTTAATTCCCTTGCTATGGTTAAAAGAATAATTTTATTGAATGCCGTCCTATTATTTTTATTGTCTTCTTGCGGCGGAAGTGGATACACTACGGATATGGATGAAGCGATCTCACTGAGGGCACAGCAGGTCCAAGACCTTGAGCTTATGTACGAGAGCACTTTGCTCATTGAGGAAGACTATCTCTCTGACCGTAAAGACCTTCTTTCTGTTTATCAGGGTCGGATCGATAGCTTAATGACTAAAGTTGAATCCAAAGACGACGAAGCCATGAATGCCCTTGCTGAACTTCGAGAAATTGAAGCAAGCAGAAGAAAGGAAAACAGGCTCTTAAGAAGAGAAACGGAAGAACGTGATGCGGCCCTAGAATACTCACTCGATGATATTCGCAGAATCTATGGACATCCCAATGCCAGCCCTGAAGACAAAAAAGCATATAAAGCCTTTAAAAAGGCGATGAAAATCGAGGATGATAAAGAGGATCAATTCAGAGATGATTATTATAAAAAGCTAGAAAAAATTAACAATACTTACCAATAGCCTTTTTGATTAAATCGCTAATTAACAATGATTTAAGCATTTACTTGACCTGCCTTTTCTTTTGAATAATTCGGCGCCGTTCAGGGAATAAGCCTTACTTTTACACAAACAATTTTACAAAAATGAAAAAATCTTATTTACTTATTATTGGAATACTTGTTCTCGTTTTAATCGTTGTATTTAGTTATAGCGGAACGTACAACAAAGCGGTTGGATTACAAGAAACCCTTGAGGCTTGGAGCAATGTTCAAACGGACTATCAGCGAAGGGCTGATTTAATTCCAAATTTTTTAGCTATTGACGAAGAAGCTGCAGAAAAAGAAAAAGAAATATTTACAGAAGTCACAAGGGCAAGAAGTGGCCTTCCATCCAAAGAAGAGGTTGCAGATTTAAAAAGCAGAATAGCCAACGCGAAAAACCCACAAGAACTTCAACAACTTGAGAAAACGTTAAAGTCAAACGAGAAAGCGGGTCAAACCTTTTTGAATGTTGCAGTGGAAGCATATCCAACACTTAAGAGTCAAGATGGTTTTAAAAAGTTGTCAGAAGAGTTAAATGATGCTGATTGGAATGCTTTAGCACATCAAGAAAACGCTACAATGAAGCCATTAAATCCTATAATATACATATTAGAGGATTCTTTAACAGCATGATTTTGAATGCTGAAGAGTTCCCTAAGAAAGAGGGGTTTCAAGCCCAGAGCAGGAGCGGAAAATGCACGTGGAAGTTCGAGAGGAAATGAAACGCGATTAGCCATGTTCTCAAAAGAATTTTTTACCAAGGCCCAGAAGGAAGCGATTAAAGCGGCAATTGAAGCGGCCGAGCTCAATACTTCAGGAGAAATCCGTGTACATGTTGACAACAAATGTGCTATAAATCCAAAGGAAAAGGCGGTACAGGTATTTGAAAAACTCAAGATGCATAAGACCGAGCTCCGAAATGGAGTGCTGATCTATCTGGCGGTGAAGGATAAAAAGCTTGCCATTGTCGGAGACCAAGGAATTGACGCGGCAGTGAACGACGATTTTTGGGACCAGATTAAAAACAATTTGGTGGAAAACTTTAAAAACGGACGATATACAGAGGGTCTTGTAGAGGGAATTCACGCATCGGGCGAACAGCTTAAGGCCCATTTCCCGTATCAAGAGGATGATGTGAATGAATTGAGCAATGAAATCTCGTTCGGTGACGAACCCGAAGAATCAAAATAACATGAAAAAATCAATATTTCTTTCGGGGCTGTTTTCTATACTATTTGGTCTACTCGCTTATACCCAGGGGGATCTGCCAAATGCGCCAAGCCCGTTTCGGCTTTATAACAACTTGTCGAAAGAACTACCTGATTTTCTGTCTAATGCAGAAGCCAGTCAAATCGAACAAAAACTAAGGGCTTTTAATGACAGCACGGGCAATCAGATTGTTATTGTCGTCGTGGATGACCTTTTGGGTTATGAAGCGTGGGATTATGCGACCGAGAATAGGTCGAGAAGTGGGGCGTGGGTCAGGAAAAAAAAGACAATGGGATTGTCTTTTTAATCAAACCGACTGGGGGAAAAGGACAAAAGAAAACACATATAGCGATAGGAAAAGGTCTTGAAGGAGCCATCCCGGATGCCATTGCCATAGACATTGTAAACCACGAGGTTTTACCCAACTTTAAGACAGGGGATTATTACCAAGGGGTGAATAACGCAATTGTTGTATTAATGGATCTTGCAAACGGGGAGTACGGCGCCGATGAATATACGGAACGTGTAAATTCATGGAGCTGGAGTGATATTTTATTGTTTATCATCTTTCTACCCATTATCATTTTATCCTCCATTTTTGGTAGAAGAAATGGTGGTCGAGGGGGGCGTACTTACGGCGGGGGATTTGGTGTAGGCGGCGGTGGTTTCGGCGGCGGCGGTGGTTTCGGCGGCGGGAGTTTTGGTGGCGGCGGTTTTGGCGGCGGCGGTGCCGGCGGAAGCTGGTAAGTTGTTTAATCAAAGCCCCCTAAAAAAACAAAAGTTCACGAGCGTCTCCAATGTAAGTCGTTCACTTCCAAGCGTATTATCTTTGATAAAGAATTGATTTTTTATTTATAAAACATTATTTTTGGGAAAACTTAAAAAACAAAGAAAATGAAAAAATTAGTAATGGTATTTGCACTAGGTGCAATGTTAGGATCTTGTGGCGGTGGTGCGGCAGAAATCGATGTAGCAACTTTAGACAGCCCATGTGGATGTACGGAAGCCGCTATTTCTGTGATGGATGAAATGATTGACCTTAGAAAAAAAGCTGAAGGGATGAAAGATGCATCAGAAGAAGATCAAAAAGCTGTAATGACTGAATTTGAAGGTCTTCAGGCGAAAATGACTGAAATTGAAACAAAGTGTGTCGGTGATTTAGCTGCTGAAAAAGCAGGTGAAGATTGCGCGGCATTAAAAGAGCTTCCAAATAAAATGAAAGAGTACGCAGAAGCTATGAATTAGTAAAAATCTTTTGTAATAAAAGCCCATTAATGATGGGCTTTTTTTTACTATATATTTCAAATCACATTTATACCTATCAAAACAGGATACTGTTCTATGGTCATAAAACACCTGTCATAAAAGAAAGTAGACGAGCACCAATCAAATTAAAACTCGCTTCTCACTTTCTTATTTAAGTAATTGATTTAATTATATTTAGCCTAACCTAAAAAACAAGAAAGATGAAAAAAGTATTATTTGTATTTGCACTAGGTGCAATTTTAGCATCATGTGGTCCCTCAAATTGTGACTGTGCAAATGCAACAAAAGATCAATTGGAGGATGAAAGCTTTGCTGAAAAATGCGAGAAACTCGAAGATGACTGGAAGGCGAAATATAAAGAAGCTGATAAGGACGAGAAAAAGGCAATGAGAGCAGAGATGAAAGCATGTGGTGATGAATAAAACGACTAATTAGTTCGTGTATTTTATATAAAACCCCGTCATTTGATGGGGTTTTTTTAGTTAATGTATATTTCAACACAGACCTTACACCTCTCAAAACAGGATGCTGTTCTATGGTCATGAATAAAGTCTCAGACTGAAAGCAGACGAGCATCAATCAAATTAAAATTCTCTCCTGACTTTCTAAAATAAGTAATTGATTTAGTTATATTTAACCCAACTTAAAAAACAAGAAAGATGAAAAAAGTATTATTTGTATTTGCACTAGGTGCAATTTTAGCATCATGCGGTAAATCAGCATGTGATTGTCAAACGGAAGGAATGGAGCTTCTAGCAGAAACCGCTGCTGCAATGGGTGACGCAGACAAATTAGCAGACCTTCAAGAAAAGAGCGAAGCACTTACAGAGTCCTGTAAGGACTTTAAAGAGGAAGATTTTAAAGACTGTAAATAATTTTTAGAAATTATATAAGGGGCTTCGGCCCCTTTTTTTATTTAATATATTTTTCAATTCTTTGTTCGATACCGATCTGATACCGATCAAAATAAACACCTGTTCCAGGGCCATAAAAACCGGTGTGAACATGCACGATTTTCCCTTTCTGGTTCACAAATAATGTAGTAGGAAAGCTACTTATGGAACTCAGCATAGAAAACTTCTTAGACGCTTCTTTTTTGCTTGCGGACCCTGCCAAATAAACGGGGTATGGAATCCTTGCCTTTTCCGTGAATGCCTTTAAGTGTTTTCTGCGTTTTTTACTTGTTTTCTGGCTTTCAAATCCAAGCGCAATGATGTTCAGGCCATGTTCTTTGTATTTACGGTAAACTTCTTTGAAATAGTTCGTTTCATCTAAGCAATTTGGGCACCAACTGCCCATGATTTGTATGATGGTCAATGGGCTTTTTGAAAATTTTAGTTTCTTTTTAAAGCCTCTTAGAGACCTAAGACGGATGTCCGTCAGATCATATTCATCGGATACTAAATAGGTTAAGGAGTCCGGACTACCAATGCTGGCTTTTTCATTCTTTACCCCAACCCAGTTTGTCTTATAAGAACCCCCGCTATAGAAATAACCGCTAAGTGAATCTCTAGATATTTTCGCGGTGAACACAAAGGCATGTGCACCATCGAAGCAAGATAAATAGAGCTGATTTCCAAAGACATTCCCTTCAAGGTATCGGTAGTCACCTGTCTCTGTTAAAAATGTCCCCGTGAGATGACCACCCTCTTGTTCGAACAAACCCACTGCGGGCCAGACGTCTTTTTCGTCGCCAAAAACAACCCCATAGGAATTAAACACCTTTTTCGTTTCGGCATTTGATGTTGGGCTGAATCGATTATAGTTCCCCTTTGAACCTGTCAAGGGGTATGTAATTCCTTTTCTAATATTTCGCCAATACCCTCTGATATTTATGGAATCGGTATAGGCAAACTTCAAATAGCTATCCATCTCTTTGAAGCTTAATTCTATTGAATCCCCATCACTGGCATTGAAATTTAAGTTAATTCTTTCTTTACCATTTAGCACAACATAAGTAGATTCCTCGAATTTTGTTCCCTGAGTCGTTTCTTCTAAAAAGAACGGGAGCTGTAATCGGTCATTTAAAGAGATTTCAATGCGCCAGGAGTCCGTTTGTGACCAGACCATTCCCGCGAATCCTAACCCAAAGAGAGTAAATAATAACTTTTTAATCATGGTTTAAAAATACCAACTTTAAGTTGTTTTAATTCCTTTAACTTTGTTTGTAATGAGAATTACCCTTAAGGTTTTATGGCTGTCAATACTAATGTGCCCCCTTTTAGGAATCGCACAGCTTGACTCTATCAAGGTTTTAAGTTGGAATGTTTTTTTGCGACCCGCAATTTTACACGACCATCAATTGGAACGCGTTCAAGGAATTTCAGAATACCTCATTGCCTCCAAAGCGGATGTCATTATCCTTCAAGAGGTTTTTCATAGAAAGGCAAGAAAACAATTAACAGAGGCCTTACAAAAGTCCTATCCTTACCAAACCAAAAAGGGTCCCGTTTCTTTTTGGGGAGTTTCATCTGGTGTTGCGCTGTATTCTAAATCCCCATTTTTAAAAGAGAAAAAGATTTCGTTTAAAGAGTCAATGGGAGCGGATCAGCTTGCAAAGAAGGGTGTTGTAGTGTCCCTGGTTAAAATAAAAAGCAAAGAAGTTTATATTGTGGGCACGCACCTGCAGTCAGGTTCCTCGGAAAAATTCAGAAAAATCCGAAAAAATCAAATGAAGACATTGGCCAATTCAATTAAGAATATTGACTCCTCAAAAGTTGTTCTTTACGCTGGGGATTTTAACTTCACACCTGATGCCGAATTGTTTTCCTCTTTGGATGATGTTCTAGGTGTTTCTATACCAAAACTTGATTCGTCCATATTAGCCACGGCTAACTTTACCGACCAAGAGTTATTCCCGGCAATAGGCAAGCCTGTATGGATAGATTTTATATTTTTGAGAAAAACACAACTTGCAAAACAAAGTCGCACTTGGATTGAAGAACCACGTTTCAAATTCAAAGGCAAAAAAAGAAGAATATCTGACCACAACCCAATCATTTCGGTGTTTGAAATAAATGAAATTAATTATTAATGCAACTTTTAAGTATTAATTGTAGTCTTAAACATAAGAGTCATGGATGATTTGTCCTTAATACAAGCGTGTATTGATGGTAATCAAAGGGCTCAAAGAAAGTTATTTGATAGTTTTTCGCCTAAATTTTTTGCTGTTTGTCTGCGTTACATGAAGAACAACGACGAGGCAGAAGATGTGTTACAGGAGGCTTTGATTAAAGTTTTTTCTAAACTTCCTGAGTATAGCAATAAGGGTTCTTTCGAAGGATGGATGAGACGTATAGTAGTTAATACCTGCTTAGATCAACTTCGAAAAAACCAAAAATTAAAATTCGATGCTCCCTTAGAGCAAGAAGAATATAAGCTATCTACAAACGCATATATATTTGAAAAGCTGTCTGCAGATGAGTTGATGAAAGAAATTCAAGAAATGCCTCCAGGGTATAGAGTAGTTTTCAACATGTTTGCAATAGAAGGGTTCTCGCATCAAGAAATAGCAGAGCACTTAGGAGTTGCTGAAAGCACTTCAAAGTCTCAGTATTTAAGAGCAAGGGCCTATTTAAAAGAAAGGATATTAAAAAATAAATGAACGAAAAAGACGCCATAAAAGATTTATTTCGAGACAAGCTTCAGTCTCACGAGGTCATGCCCAGTAATGCGGTATGGTCAAGTGTTTCTAGTTCGCTTGGTCATTCGGCTGCTTCTGGATTTGGTGCGGCTTCCTTTTTAAAGGTGGCGGCTGCGGTTGTTGGTGTAACAACTATAGGCGTTGTAGGTTATATTCTTCTTGATACTGATAAAGCTTCTCCAGCAAATACGAATACCAATACAATGACTGTTGCTCCTATTGAAGCGACCGAAGTAGAAACATCAACGATAGAATCAAATTCGATTTCTGAAGGGGATAAATCTATTTTATCTAATGTGCCTGTCGTCTCTCCTAATTCGGTCGGCAAGAAAATGATAACTGCTGATCTTGTTCAGGAAACTCAACCTGAAATAATGATTGTTGACAATGTAAAAACGCCTCTTGACGTCAAAGAGGATGTAGTACCTGTTGTCTCTGAAAACATTGTTGTAGAAAGTCCTGTGTCGCCTCAAACCTCTTTAGTTGAAGCCCCTCAAGCTTCGGAAGATGTCTCCAATAACATTTCTCAAGAAGCACCTGAAACAAGTCTTTCTGAGTCTGATTTAGAAATTGCGAGTGAAGAAGTTCCTCAAGTCGAAGAAGAAATTATTTTACCCAATGTCTTTACGCCTAATGGTGATCGAGTAAATGATGTTTTTGAAATCGAAATTGGTGAAAAACTAGAATTTCAGATCGTTGTTTTAAATCAGTTAAATCAAGTGATTTTTAAATCATCGGATTCAGCATTTAAATGGGATGGTACAATGCTTAATGGTGAACCTGCCCCATCTGGTAACTACGTTTATTTCTTATCCGCCAAGAACATGAATGGCGATGACTTTGTTAAGTCATCTATGTTGTTGATCCAGCGATAAGTCAAAAGTCGTTTTTTAAGCATCTATTTTCCTAAACCTCACATAAAATACAGAGCCACCTACGCACATAAATAAGTGCGCCAAATCTCTCTTATTGAACCATTCCAAGCTCAGTAAATTCTCGGATTTTTTTGACCTATCATCCTATTTAACAGACTAAATTGATAATCATCGAAATTAAATGTAGTTTGCCTTTTGATTATATTTATACTTATAATCTTTGCGTAAACTTGCTGATTAGTTCGTATTTAAGAAATGTAAAAACTTTATGAAAGCACCTAAACATTTAGAATCAGGGGACGTCATTTATATGCTTTCTCCAGCCAAAAGTATTGAGAGGGGGCATGTTGTTTATGCGAAAGAAGTCTTTGAGTCATGGGGATTTGTTGTCGAAATATCGAAGAACTGTACAGGCCGACATGATTATTTTTCAGGCACAGACGAAGAAAGGACAAGTGATTTACAACTTGCCTTAAATAGAGAAGACATTAAGGCAATCGTATGTGCTCGTGGTGGTTACGGAGCCATAAGGATTCTAGATAAATTGAACTGGGGCAGCTTCCAAAAGGCTCCTAAATGGTTCATCGGTTTTAGTGATATAACCGTATTTCATCATCGAATTCATCAATTAGGCAGCATGAGTATTCATGCCACAATGCCGCTGAATTTCCAAAATAATTCTAAAGCGGCACTTCAGACACTTCGTTCATCGATGACAGGAGAAGCTTTTGAGATTCAAATACCGACAACGATCTCAAATAAAATGGGAATCTCGACGGGCAAGCTAGTTGGAGGGAATTTGAGTATTTTATATAGCCTTTTAGGCACGGATGATTCTTTCGATTTTACTGATAAAATTCTGTTTATAGAGGATCTTTGTGAACAATATTATCATCTCGACAGAATGCTATTCGCCTTAAAAAAGGCGGGGGTTTTCGAAAAAATTAATGGCCTTATTGTTGGTGGAATGACGGATTTGAAAGATACTTCGCCACCTTTTGGTATGTCTTTGACAGAAATTATAATGGAAAAAATCAGCAGAGATGACTTGGTTGTTTGTTTTGATTTTCCGACGGGTCATATCGATGACAATAGGGCAATGGTCCTTGGTGCAAATGTGAGACTTGAAGTCAATGATAAACACAGTCACCTGTGTTATGTGTAATAGTTCTAAATAAGAACCTTTTGGCTTTAGTGTTGTTGAATAGGCGTAAATTCGTAGCGACTAAAAAAGTAAAATATTTATGAGTAAATCTGCATTTATAAAATCATCTATTGCAAAAAAATACTGGATGGCTTTAACAGGCTTGTTTTTATGCTTGTTTTTGGTAGGTCATTTGTTGGGGAATCTTCAGCTTATCTTCTCAACAGGAGAGGAAGGACGTAGAGTATTTAATGAATATGCATTTTTTATGACAACCAACCCTGCTGTTAAAGCACTGTCATATTTAACCTATTTTTCTATTTTATTTCATGCTATAGACGGGATCGCTTTACTTATTCAAAATAAAAAAGCCCGGCCAATCCCTTATGCATATTCAAAACCTAGCGAAAATTCATCCCTACCGTCCAGGTACATGGCCTTACTAGGAACATTGGTTTTAGTTTTCATAGCAACCCATATGTCTAACTTTTGGTGGAAAATGAAATACACGGAGGAAATTCCGCTTCATTCTTATTATTCTAGTATGGCTCAAGACACAATGTATTTAACCCAGAAAGGAGAGCAAATTAGTTTGAATCAGCTTAGAATGGTTGGAACAACGGAAGGTAGTCAATTGATTATGAAGGCTGATAAAGTCAATAAATTAATTGAAGCAAATTTCAGTAATCAGATCAATTCAAATGTGTTGGATGAGGATGAACTTGCAGAACTAGAGCTTGCAAAAAACAACCAATTAGTTAAAAAAGATGAAGTTCTAGGTGAAGGGTATAGAGATTTACATACCGTTGTTTCAGCGTTTTTCAGCAAGAATAACAAATCCGAATCGGGAGTCCCTCTTGGGCTTTTGGGGATGTTGTTTTATGTTGTTTCTATGGCGGTTATGGCTTTTCACCTGTGGCATGGCTTTGCTTCAGCATTCCAATCTTTAGGACTTAATCATCCTAAATTCACACCAATAATTCAGTTATTTGGGAAAGGATTTGCAATCGTTGTACCTCTGCTGTTTGCAATCATTCCTGTGTTTTTATACTTAATCAGCTAGAAATAAATATTATGTCAAGTTTAGATTCAAAAATACCAAACGGTCCCATTGAAAAAAAATGGACGGATCATAAGAACCACATGAAGCTTGTTGCCCCTAACAATCGACCAAAAATAGATGTTATTGTTATTGGTACGGGGCTTGCTGGAGCGTCTACTGCCGCATCTCTAGGAGAGATGGGCTATAATGTTAAATCCTTTTGTTTTCAGGACTCCCCAAGAAGAGCGCATTCTATTGCGGCACAAGGCGGCATAAATGCATCAAAAAACTATCAAAATGATGGCGATAGTACGTATCGTTTATTTTACGACACCATTAAAGGGGGAGACTATAGATCTCGCGAAGCCAATGTTTATCGCTTAGCCGAAGTTTCGACGAATATTATAGACCAATGTGTTGCTCAAGGGGTACCATTTGCAAGGGAATACGGAGGCCTTCTAGATAACCGTTCATTTGGAGGGGTACAAGTTAGAAGAACATTTTATGCTGCAGGACAAACCGGCCAACAGTTATTGCTAGGTGCTTACTCTGCTCTTTCAAGACAAATTGGTCTTGGTCGTGTTAAAATGTACAACCGACATGAAATGATGGATGTTGTTAAGGTAGATGGAAAAGCAAGGGGTATTATTGCAAGAAATTTAGTCACAGGTGAAATCGAAAGACATTCTGCACATGCGGTAGTGATTGCCTCTGGCGGATATGGAAATGTATATTTCCTATCCACAAATGCCATGGGTAGTAATGTGTCTGCAGCATGGAAAATTCACAAAAGGGGGGCTCATTTTGCGAACCCATGTTATGTGCAAATTCACCCAACATGTATCCCAGTTCATGGCACGAATCAATCTAAGCTAACCCTAATGTCAGAGTCTTTGAGGAATTCGGGAAGGATTTGGGTGCCGAAGAAAAAAGAAGATGCAGTTGCCATTCGAGAAGGAAAAATGCAACCCACTGATATTGCAGAAGAGAATAGAGATTATTATTTAGAAAGAAGATATCCAGCTTTTGGTAATCTTGTACCGAGAGACGTTGCCTCAAGAGCTGCAAAGGAGCGCTGCGATGAAGGCTATGGTATAGAAGCAAATAACACTAATGAAGGCGTATACTTGGACTTTGCATCTGAAATAAGAAGTAAAGGGAAACAAGTCGCTTATGCAAAGGGTGACCATGATCCGAGTGATGAAAAAATCATCAAACTAGGAAAAGAATGGATTGAGGAAAAATACGGAAACCTTTTTCAGATGTACCAACAAATCACGGATCAAAACCCATATGAAACGCCAATGAAAATATATCCTGCCGTACATTATACGATGGGAGGTGTTTGGGTTGACTACAATCTTCAAAGTACGATTCCTGGTTGTTTTGTTGCGGGGGAAGCTAATTTTTCTGATCACGGAGCGAATAGACTTGGAGCTTCGGCGTTAATGCAAGGTTTGGCTGACGGATATTTTGTTTTGCCTTATACGATTGCCAATTATTTAGCGAACGATATTAGAACAGGTTCAATTCCTACTGATACAAAAGAATTTGATGAAGCAGAAGCAGAAGTGAAATCTAGTATTGATAATCTTTTAGCGGTTCAAGGATCTAAATCTGTTGATTCATTCCATAAGAAGTTAGGGTTAATTATGTGGAACAAGGTGGGAATGAGCCGAAGTGAAGCAGGCTTAAAAGATGCAATTTCTGAATTAAGAACCTTGCGAGAAGACTTTTATAAAGATGTCTTTATCCCCGGAACAGCAAATGAAATGAATGCAGAACTTGAAAAAGCTCTTCGGGTAGCAGACCTTCTTGAATTGGGTCAATTAATGGCTTTAGATTCGTTAAATAGAGATGAATCTTGCGGGGGGCATTTTAGAGAAGAGTATCAAGATAAAGAGGGAGAAACCTTACGAGACGATGAAAATTTTAAATATGTCGCGGCCTGGGAGTACAAGGACAGGGACGCAAAAAATTCAGTTCTTCACAAGGAAGAGTTGGTATATGAGTCGATTAAAATAGCAGAAAGAAATTACAAGTAAATAGTAGAACATGGCATCAAAATTCATTAACATTACTCTAAAAGTATGGCGTCAGAAAAGTGCTGGCACTAAGGGGAATTTAGAGACATACAAACTAGATAAGGTATCTACCGATAGTTCCTTTCTTGAAATGTTAGATCAGCTGAACGAGCAACTGATTCAAGCAAAAAAGGAACCGGTTGCCTTTGATCATGATTGTAGAGAGGGAATCTGTGGTTCTTGTTCTCTATACATTAATGGTAGAGCTCATGGCCCACAAAAACATACAACAACGTGTCAACTTCATATGAGAAGCTTTAAGGATGGCGACACAATTTATATAGAGCCATGGCGCTCTAAAGCATTCCCAATTATCAAAGACCTTGTTGTGGACCGTTCGGCATTTGATAGAATTCAGCAGTCTGGAGGTTTTGTTTCGGTGAATACTTCAGGAAACACGATGGATGCAAATGCGATTCCTATTCCAAAAGCCGATGCCGATAGTGCATTTGAGGCAGCGGCGTGTATCGGTTGTGGAGCATGTGTGGCGAGCTGTAAAAACAGCTCAGCAATGTTATTTGTTGGCGCTAAAGTATCTCAATATTCACTATTACCCCAAGGCCAAGTAGAGTCGAAAGATCGAGTACAGAATATGGTTAGGCAAATGGATGAAGAAGGGTTTGGAAATTGTACCAACACAGGGGCTTGTGAAATAGAATGTCCAAAAGGGATTTCTTTAGAGAATATTGCGAGAATGAATAGAGAGTTCTTGAAGTCTAATCTTTCATCAGAAAAGTAAAAAGGATTTACTTTAAGACGTTAACGCTTCCGTGGATTACAATTTTTTCATCAGTAGTCTTTGGCTTGAATTTTATCACCCAATTGTAAATACCGGCTTGAACGCCAATGCCACTTTTTGATGTATAAGAGCCGTCCCAACCTTGCTCGTGGTCATATGATTTCCATACGATTTCCCCCCATCTGTTATAGATGGCGATTTCATAATTATACGGGTCAAAGCCACTAGTAAAGACCGGCTTGAAGGTTTGGTTGTGTTCGTCTGCGTCAGGGGTAAAAGCATTTGGGATGTAGTAAATAAGCTCTTCTTGATAAGTAATAGGCATCGAAACAGTGTCAGCACAACCGATGGCTGAAAAAGCGATTAAAGACGCTTGATAGCCCGTCTCAAGTGTCACATCATACACATGCGGACCTTCAAATAAGGAAGACCCTTCACCATCTCCAAAATCCCATAAATAAGATTCTGCGCCAAAAGAGGAGTTGTAAAAATGAATCTCGCCATTTCCTGGGCCAATTGCACCCGGACTTATATAAAAAGAAGCGGTCGCTTCTTCGGCGCAAACAACATCTGTATAGGTCATGGAGGTATCGCAGCCGTTATTATCAACCATGGTCACCGTCAAATCGGAACATCCTGCATCGCTAAAGAGGAAGGGGCCAGGATTATTGGTCCCTATAGTTTCAGTATTATTAGAGAAGTACCAACTTGATGTTTCTGCATTACTATTTAAATTTGAGAGGACTACGGATTCTCCAGTACAAATAAGATTGGACTGAGCGCTCAGTATAGGCAGTTGTGCGGCGTTTATTGAGATTGAAATGGTGTCAGAATTTGAGCAACCGTTGACATCAAAACCCTCCACAACATAGGTGCTATTGGAGCTAATATTAAAAGTGATGTCATTTTGAATATCATTCAACCATTGTACTCCATCGAACCAGTTATAATTTATTCCGCCAGTAGCGGCAATAGTGACGTCATCTCCAAAACAAATTTGGTCATCAGGCCCTGCCAAAATGGAGGGTAATGGATTAACGATTACCTCCGTCATTGCTGAGCAAAGGAATCCATTGTCATCAATTGCTGTAACTTCAAAGGAGAAACTTCCAGCCGAACCCCCAGGAACATTAGACATGTTTTGTCCTGTCCCAATAACGGTTCCTAAAAGAGCCCATTCATAAGTGCAGCTACTTGATGATTCGGCACCAAGGTCAAAGACCTCATTGATGCATATTGGACCCGTGTTCGATGCGGTCACTGTGCAGCTACATGCTGAGTTATTCTCTGAAAGAATTTCCAGTTGCGTAATGGAACTGCATTCAAACCCATTATCATCAGTAGCGGTGACCTGAATTGGATAGAGGCCTGGAGCCATAGCCGGCAGGTCAATCAAATCTTGCCCAGAACCAATAGGGGTGCCATTTACATCCCATAAATAGGTCCCGTTGCTTACGGATGTAGCACTTAAGCTGAAGGTTGCATTATAACAGATTGGCCCTGTGTTGGATGCTATAATATCGCAGCTACAAAGGGGGTCTGTGGATGAGAGTATCACGAGTTGGGTAATATCGGTACATACGAACCCATTATCATCAGTAGCACTTACTTGTATTGGCCATGTCCCAGGTGCTAATGCTGGAATTGACGTTAGTGTTTGCCCAGTACCAATACCAGTACCAGTTATTTCCCAAGAATAAGCGTCATTGACGCCAGGGATTGTGAGGTCGGCAGTTAAATCAAAAGTCCCGTTAAAGCAAATGGGGCCATTATTCGTTGCGGACACAGAGCAGCTGCACTGTGGATCATTTGCGGCTAAAACAGTGACGATTCCTTCACCAATTCCAACAGCAACAACGCCATTAGGAAGCGTTTCTGTACCCGTCACCGTATAGGTTGTGGTAACAGATGGTGAAACCGTTATCGAGGCTGTAGTTTCGTTATTAGGGCTCCAAAGATAACTATTTGCTCCTGTAGCCGTTAACGTGGTCTGATCTCCTGGGCAAATTGTCTCACTATTAACAGTGACAGGAAGGACGCCAGAACAGGAGACTCCAGCAGAACCGAAAAAGTTAAGGGGTAAAGTCGTTGATTGGGAGCTGTAGTTCGATAAACAAATTAAATACTGTTCTCCCGCTAATACATTTAAGCCAGGTTCAAAATTACTGGCAGCACCGCCCGGAGGTAACGTGCTAGCAATACCTGTAAATCCTTCACATTGTCCGTTCCAATTACAACTAATCGGAGGAAGAGTGTTGTTAAATATTTCATCACAAGAACTAGTGTTATAGGGCCACATGATCCAATCCAAGCATCCCGTTGAGGCATCTTGACCGAATGAAAATTCAAGAAGACCAGCACTCGATATATTAACAATCATCCAAGTACTATTGGTTTCTCCGGTCAGAAGACAACCAGCATTTCCAGAAGAGGGGTTGGTGCCAGGGTTAGAAACGCTGCCATTTAATTCTTCAAGTCCTGCCCCATTTGGGTCAATTTGAAAAGAGGCGTTGGTACAAATGTTATTATTTACGGCATCTGAGCAATCTGGAGCGACCACAGTCTGACTTTGAATATTAGTCGTAAAACAAAAGAAAACGAATAGAGTTAAAACTACTTTCACAATTTATATTTAATAATACATAAACGACTGTGAAAGTGTATAGTTGCCCAAGAGACTACTTTAGTTGATTGTTCTTAGGAGATTTGTTATACCAACCTTCGTTGTCTTTTATCTCTACAGGGATATTCGATAAGTCATTGAACTTTTTTTGAATAGACATCCAATAATAAAAACCAGCAAACCCACCAATTAAAAAAATCAAATTAACCCAATTCCCAATAAATTCAAAAACACCAAAAGTCCATTGAAATAGATCACCCAATAAGTAGAAAAAGTCTGTAGAAGTCATTGTCGTTGTTTTTGAAAGTCAGTTAAAAGTAAGCAAATAAAATGGTTAAAGCAAAACTTAAATCTCACCTAATAATTCGAATGTTTCTTTTGCGGCAATCTGCTCCGCTACTTTCTTGGATGAACCTTTCCCCATTCCATATTCTTGCTGGTTAATTTGTGCCTGAATAGTGTATTCCCAAATGCCATTTACATGCACTTCTGAGACCAGATGGAAAATGAGTTCCAATTTTTTTCTTTGACACCAAATAAAAAGCTTCGATTTAAAGTCAATTTCTTCCTCTAGCAGCTGGGTGAAATTCAAATAGCGTTTGAAAATATTATTCTCTAATACTTTTTTCGTTTTTAAATAACCACCGTCGAGGTATATGGCGCCAATAATTGCTTCAAAAGCATTGCCTTCTAAGGAGGCTAGGTTTATGGACCTGTTGTGATTGTAAAGCAACACCTGGCGGATACCAATTTCCTCACCGAGTTTACGCAGGTTTTTGCGGCTAACGATTTTTGATTTCAGTTTCGTTAAAGTACCCTCGTTACTATTTGGGAATTGTAAAAACAAAAACTCTGCGGTTATAGAATCTAAGATGGCATCTCCAAGAAACTCCAGTCTTTCGTTGGAATATTCGCTTTCTGAATGCGAGATAAATGATTTGTGTGTAATTGCTTTTTGGAAATAGAAAAGTTTGTTTGGTTTGTATCCAAACTTGTCGAGAATGAAACGAAATAGTTTAAGTTCCCCCTCTGTCTTTTTCTTACTAAACAAGGGAATTTTCAGAATCTAGGGGGTGTTGTGTTTTTTAACGATAATACTTGTATTGTGTCCACCAAAACCAAAAGTGTTTGACAATGCTATATTCACTGTTCTTGATTGCGCTTTATTGAAGGTGAAATTTAATTTATTATTGAGTGCAGGGTCGTCTGTAAAATGGTTGATTGTCGGTGGAACGAGATCCTCTTTTACCGACAAGACACAGGCAATCGCTTCAATGGCACCAGCGGCACCTAATAAATGCCCAGTCATAGATTTCGTCGAACTGATGTTTAAGGAATAGGCATGGTCTCCGAAGACCTCTTCAATCGCTTTCACTTCAGCAATATCACCAAGAGGTGTAGACGTACCGTGAACGTTTACATAATCGATATCCTCTGGTTTGATTTCTGCATCCTCTAGTGCTGCTAGCATTGTGTTTTTTGCTCCTCGACCTTCAGGATGAGGTGCTGTCATGTGGTATGCATCGCCTGACATTCCACCACCAATAATTTCTGCGTAAATTTTCGCCCCTCTTTTAATCGCATGCTCATATTCTTCAAGAATTAGAGCACCCGAACCTTCTCCTAAGACAAACCCATCTCTTTCGGAATCAAATGGTCTTGAGGCAGTTTGTGGCGAATCGTTTCTTGTAGAGAGCGCCCTTAGCGCGTTGAATCCACCCATCCCCATTTCGTTAACACAGGCCTCTGAGCCCCCTGTTACAACCGCGTCTGCTTTTCCTAGCCGAATAATGTTAAATGAGTCGATGATTGCGTTGGTAGCAGAAGCACATGCAGAAACAGTAACGTAGTTGGGACCTCTTAAATTGTTTTTTATTGAGATCTGACCAGCGGCCATATCTGCAATCATTTTTGGAATAAAGAACGGATTTAAACGAGGCGGACCTTCACTTGCAAAATAATTTCTTGCTTCTTCTTGGAAGGTGTTTAAACCTCCAATCCCTGAGCCCCAAATAACGCCAATTCGATCTAGGTTCGGATCAGCATCAAGGATTCCGGCATCTGCTAAGGCTTCATCACTAGAAACAATAGCATATTGCGTAAACAAGTCCATTTTCCGAGCCTCTTTCCTATTGATAAAGTCCTCTACATTAAAGTTCTTTACCTCACAGGCGAATTGTGTCTTAAACAATGAGGCATCAAAATGAGTAATAGGTGCGGCGCCGCTTTGACCATCGGTCAAGTTCTTCCAAAATTCTGACGTCGTATTACCTATAGGTGTAAGTGCGCCAAGACCAGTAACAACTACTCGTTTTAACTCCATAAATTCCGTTGAAGATTTCTCTTTCTATTTTGCGTTTTCTGTGATGTAATTTATAGCATCACCAACAGTTTGAATCCCTTCTGCTTTATCATCTGGAATAGAAATATTGAATTGCTTTTCAAATTCCATAATTAATTCAACAGTGTCCAAGGAGTCAGCCCCTAAGTCATTTGTAAAACTTGCTTCGTTTGCAACTTCACTTTCTTCTACATTAAGTTTGTCTACGATGATTGCAACAACTTTTTCTTTGATATCTGACATCTTTTATTTTTTAGTGTTTATGGTTGCAAAGAAAAAAAACATATAGCCAATTAACAACATAAAGTTCAATTATTTATCAACGCAATGGAATTCAAGTAACTAAAAAACGGCATTAATGAAGTACCTTTGGCCAAATATTCGATGAACAAGATTGCAATTTTCATTTCTGGAGAGGGCTCCAATGCCACAAGAATGCTAGGGGAATTTCAAAACTCAAGGTCCTTAAATGTTCAGCTCGTTTATTCCTCTAAAGCAAACCGTAGCATAGAAGAGCTCTGCAATAAACTTGGGGTTTCGTTTGTTTATTTACCATGGCATGAGCTTTCTAAGACCGAATTACTGGCCAGATGTCAAAAAAACGAGATTCAGTGGATCATTTTAGCGGGGTTTCTTAAATTGATTCCAGACACATTTATTAAAAGGTACCCAAAAAAGATCATAAATATTCATCCGTCCTTATTACCAAATTTTGGAGGGAAAGGAATGTTTGGAATGCATGTACATGAGGCCGTAATCAAAGCAAAAGAAACGGTGTCTGGAATCACGATTCATTATGTTGATGGTGTGTATGATGAAGGTCAAATCATTAATCAATTCCCGGTGTCTATTTCCCCTAATGATACGGCATTACAACTGTTTGAAAAAATACGTGTACTAGAAGTCAACTATTTTGTAAAAACGATAGCCGAGGTAATATTGGCAAAGGAAGTTTAACAAACCTATCTACTTAATACATCTGCAAAATGCCAGCAATCTTCAAATGAATTGTATAATGGAGCCGGTGCAATACGAATTACGTTTGGCTCTCTCCAATCTGCTATAATCCCTTGTTCACTAAGTAAGTCAAATTTCTTTTTCCCACCTCTCTCAAATAGAATAGAGAGCTGTGACCCTCTTTCTAGTATTGATGACGGGGTAATAATCTTTAAAAAGTCACCATTCTCTTTTGACACTTTTAATATCAGATATTCGAGGTAAGCTGTAATCAAATCTCTTTTAGAACCAATGCGCTCCATTCCAGCCTCTTTGAAGATTTGTAATGAGGAAAGGTGTGCCGCCATACCAAGAATAGGGGCGTTACTCAGTTGCCAACCCTCAGCCCCTTTTATAGGATGAAATTTATCTTCCATTAAGAAGCGTTGTTCTTTGTCGTGGCCCCACCAACCTGCAAACCTTTTCAACGCCGTGTTTTCGGCGTGTCTCTCGTGAACAAACATACCAGAAACCCCACCTGGTGATGAGTTTAAATACTTGTAAGAGCACCAGGTTGCAAAATCCACACCCCAATCATGAAGCGAGAGATTAACATTCCCAGCAGCATGGGCCAAATCAAACCCAACGATTGCTCCAGCCTTATGGCCTGCTTTTGTAATTTCTTCAAGATCGAAAAACTGCCCCGTATAGTAGTTGACCCCTCCCATAAAGACCAATGCAAGTTCGTCTTTATTTTCTTCGATACACTTTAATATGTCCTCATGTCGAACAATGTCTTCACCCGCTCTGGGTCCCACCTCAATGAGGTGATCTTTGTTAAACCCATGAAATTCAAGTTGCGACATTATGGCATACTGATCACTTGGAAAAGCTTTCTTTTCACAAAGAATTTTCGTCCGCATGCCTTTTGGCTGATAGAACGAAACCATAAGCAAGTGAATGTTCGTCGTTAGCGAATGGGTAACAACGGTTTCAATAGGCTTTGCCCCAACAACATATGCACTTAGATCGGTAAGTTGCTCATGATAGCTATACCAGGGTCTTCGAGCTGAAAAATGTCCTTCAACGCCGAATTTCGCCCAATCGTCAAGCTCTTCCTCGATCATCTTTCTTGTGGTAATAGGCTGAAGCCCTAAAGAGTTCCCTGTGAAGTAGCGCACTTCATTTTTATGAAAATTCGGGAAAAGGAATTTTGAACGAAACCCTTTCAAGGGATCATTTTCATCCATTTTTTTTGCAAAGCTTAGGCTTGATTCGAAGTTCATACGTTCTTAATTTTGCTAATTTCGTGGTGCAAATATAAGATAATGAAAACGAATGCCATGTATACATATACGCGCTCTAGTAAATTGTTCACTGCTGCAAAAAAGGTGATTCCCGGAGGGGTCAATTCCCCTGTTAGAGCTTTTAAGTCTGTGGGAGGAAGCCCTATTTTCATTGAAAAGGCGGAAGGCGCTTATTTGTATGATGTAGACGGGAATTCATATATAGACTTTATCGCTTCTTGGGGCCCAATGATTCTTGGTCATGCCCATCCGGAAGTGATCAATGCGCTTACCGAAAGGGCGCGTTTAGGCACTTCATTTGGAATCCCTACCGAGATCGAAACACAAATAGCCGAATTGGCTTGCTCCATGGTGCCGAATTTAGATCAGATTAGATTCGTGAATTCTGGAACAGAGGCCTGCATGAGTGCCGTGCGATTAGCACGAGGGTATACCGGTAAGGAGAAGATTATTAAGTTTTCAGGTTGCTACCACGGCCATTCAGATTCTTTTTTAATTGAAGCGGGTAGTGGCGCGATGACATTTGGAACACCGAATAGCCCAGGCGTGACGCAAGGGACGGCAAAAGACACCTTGCTTGCTCGTTATAATGACCTAAACAATGTTGCTGAGATTTTTCATTCCAATAAAGGTGAGATTGCGGCGGTGATTATTGAGCCTGTTGCAGGAAATATGGGCTGTATTCCTCCGGTAAAGGGATTTATGGAGGGCTTGAGAAAGCTATGCGACACCCATGGAGCGCTACTTATTTTCGATGAGGTGATGACAGGTTTTCGGCTAGCTCCAGGGGGCGCCCAAGAACTTTTAGGAATCAATGCCGACATCGCTACATATGGAAAAGTAATAGGAGGCGGATTGCCTGTTGGCGCGTTTGGCGCTCGTAAGGAAATCATGTCTCACCTTGCGCCTGAAGGCCCGGTCTACCAAGCGGGGACATTAAGCGGAAATCCACTAGCCATGTCTGCGGGACTTGCAACCTTATCCATATTAAACAGTCGCCCGGAGCTCTTTTCTAGTTTAGATTCAAAAACGACCTATCTCAAGAATCATATGGAACAGGAGTTGATCGGAAAAGGAATCCCATTTCAGCTAAATCAATTAGGATCTATGATGTCACTGCACTTTTGCGATCAAGAAGTTGTTGATTTTCAAACAGCGAGTCTGGGGAATAACCCGGTATTCAATGCCTATTTTCATGGGATGTTAAAACGCGGCGTTTACCTTCCTCCGAGTGCCTTTGAAAGCTATTTCTTAAATGACGCAATGACCTTCGAGGATCTGGATAGGACAATTGAGGTTTTCCGAGAAGTGATAAAGGAAATTTAAACACATTCTCGACCAGGAACATCACTTCCAGTAGAACATTTATTGCCCAAAGTTGTTTGTAAAGCGTAACCTCACAGTTTATGCAACATAAAGGGCAAATTTTAGAAAAAGCGGTACGCGAAAGCGGGATTCCTCTTACCAAAATCACTAAGCGCATCAATAAAAGCAGAAGATGGATTTACAATGCATTTGAGAATCCAAATTTATCTATTGATTATATCATCGAAATTGGGGAAATTATTCATTATGATTTTTCAGATGCCCTAATTGAATTGAAAAAATTTAATTCATCTTCCTTGAAAAAGGCAGGCTTGCTGAATGAAGAATACCCAGAGTATTGGAAAAACAAATACCTTGATCTGTTAGAGAAATACAATGAAATTCTAGAAAGAAAATTGGTTTAGTTCCCCTTACTCTCTTAACTTTGCTTTGTGGTATTCGTAACCGGTTCTTCAGGATTAGTGGGCAGTCATTTGCTCTATGCCTTATCTGAAAAAGGGATAAAGATACGCGCGATGTATCGCGAAAGGGAAAGCATCAAAAACGTTGAAAAACTTTTTGAGTTTTACAATCTTCAAAAGAAAAAAAATCTATCACTTGATCTTATCGAGTGGGTGCAAGGAGACATTCTTGATGTCAACACCCTGGATATGGCAATGAAAGAAGTTCATACCGTATTTCATTGTGCCGCATTGGTTTCTTTCTTGAAATCTGACTTCCATAAATGCATGAAAATAAACAGAATGGGAACGGCGAATGTGGTGAACTCTTGTTTACAAAACAACATAAAAAAACTCTGCTATGTAAGTTCAACAGCAGCGCTTGGCAACTCCAATAATCCGATAACGGAAGAAACAAATTGGCAAGCTGGGGCTGAGGTTAGTGGATACTCCGTCTCAAAACATAGTGCAGAGAAGGAGGTTTTTCGTGGTATTGCAGAAGGCTTGAACGCATCGATTGTTAATCCTTGTTTGATTTTGGGACCTGGGGATTGGGCCAAAAGCTCATTGACTCTTTTTCGGGCGGCTAAAAAAGGCTTGCCTTTTTATACAACTGGGACAAATGCAGTGGTTGACGCCCGAGACGTTGCTGATTTTCTCCTTTTGCTGGCTGATTCAGAAGAGAACGGAGAGAAATATCTTTTAATAGGCGAAAACATAAGTTTTAGAAACCTATTTTCTTTTATCGCTCCAAGGCTCAAAGCAAGACCTCCGAAATATAAACTCAGTGCTTTTTTAGCAAAGCCGATCGCTTATTTTCTTGAAAGTATTTTGCATTTATTCCGAATTAAAAGTCCATTTTCGATAGAGAGTGTACAATCGGCATATAAACAATTAAGCTACGATAATAATAAAGCGATTAGGCGGTTTGATTATACGTTTTATACGATGGAAGAAAGCGTACTGAATGCAATCGAAGGGAGGTTTTATGACTAAAATACTAGGTAAAAACCTCTCCAAACAGCACCTCATTATGGCCCTGTTTTGTATCGTTTACTTGGTTGGAATCATTGGCTTTTTCGCCTCTTTTCTTCGAGCTATTTGGCTTCCAATGTCTGGCTTAATTTTATACCTAACGACGATCGGCGTTATTGCCTCGAGTAAGCAAAAAGGAAAGCTCCTGCTTTTTTTGTTGATCGCGTTTTGCATCGGTTTTGCCTCCGAAGTAATTGGGGTCCAAACCGGCATTTTATTTGGTGATTATAATTACGGAACCAATTTAGGGTTCAAGTTTTTAGGCGTACCCATTGTTATTGGCTTGCTTTGGGGTGTTCTTGCCGTGAGCAGTGCGTCCTGTGTGGCACAATTCCCAATCCTAAAAAAGCAAGCGTCATTTGTGGCAGCACTTCTAATGCTAGGCATCGATTATATTATGGAACCTGTGGCAATTGCCAGTGATTTTTGGAGCTGGAACGGTGCTGCTGTGCCTCTTTGGAATTATATCTGCTGGTTCGGAATCGCATGGATTTTACAGATTATATTGAAGAGAGGAACGTTTCTAGAATCGAACAAAGTCTTTAACCTAGTGTTCATCTTGTTGACAGTCTTTTTTTCTTCGTTAAATTTATACCAATGATGCTTCTTCTTGGTCCATTTGTGCTAATTGCTTCCTTCTTCGGAATGGAATTCATGGCTTGGTTTACACACAAGTACCTCATGCACGGAGGCATGTGGTTTTTTCATAAAGATCACCACCAAGTAGAACCCGGGTTCTTTGAGAGAAATGATGTTTTCTTCCTCATTTATGCTGTGCCTTCTTGGTTGTTAATTATGCTCGGTTCGATGAATGGCATGTGGATTCCGGTGTGGATTGGTTTTGGTATTCTTGTCTATGGGATCTGCTATTTTCTGATTCACGATGTTTATATTCATAGAAGGTTCAAGTGGTTTAGAGATATAGACCACCCCTATTTTTATGCAATTCGAAAGGCACATAAAATCCACCATAAATACAGAGAAAAAGAAGATGGGGAGTGTTTTGGAATGCTGGTCGTACCCCTTAAATTTTACAGAGAAGCAAAGAAAACTTTTAAAAGAAGAAAGAATTAATGAGTTTATACTTGATCTTAATGCTAGCTTGTTTCGGCCCTTGTTTTTTATTGAGCTTTGATAAGAAAGTCGCGTTTTTTAAAAACATGCGTTTTTTCGTGCCTGCGGTATTTGCGGTTGCCACTCCTTTTTTGATCTGGGATCAGTATTTTACAATTAATGGAGTATGGGGGTTTAACGAGAGTTACCTGCAGGGGATTTTCATAGGGAGCCTGCCCCTTGAGGAGGTTCTGTTTTTCTTTGTGATTCCTTATTGTTGTGTGTTTATATATGAAGTGCTGATTGCTTATTTCCCAAATGCATCCTTGAATAACTTGACCAAAATATTTTCCTTGATATTTGTTTTGTCCGGGACACTTTTAGCGCTTATGAACCTTGAAAACTGGTATACCCTCTCTGCATGCTCACTTGCCGTAATGTGCGCTATTTTTGCAATTCGAGGTAAATACATATGGTATCCTAGAGCTATTTTTGCGTTTGTGGTAGCCCAACTGCCATTTTTAATTGTCAACGGTGTTTTGACAGGTGCCGCGACTCCCGAACCAATAGTTTGGTATTCCGAGTTTCATATCACAGGTGTTAGAATCCTCACGATCCCTTTAGAGGATGTGTTCTACAACTTCAGCCTTTTAATGCCCATTATAGGGCTGTACCATTATTTTAAATTTCGGTTTCACAAAAATTCAAGGTAATACACATCTTAAGGTTCAATTCTTTTTCCAATTCGAAAAAATAGAATCAGAGATATTCTCTATTTTCGTATCGTGTCAGCAAACATTCAAAAATATAATAGACGTGGTGTCCGTACAAGTTATGGCTCAACCATCGTTGGAATCTCATTGGTTCTCTTTATGATTGGCCTTATTTTGGGCGGTGTTTTAGGGATTAAAGGTTTGGAAAAGCAAGTTAAAGAAGATGTACAAGTAGATCTTTTTTTTAATCCAGAGTATAATGAGACCGACATTAAAATGATCGAAATGGCGCTTCAAAAATGGCCCGAATTCAGTGAGGTATATTTTGTTTCTCCTGAAAGAGCGATGCAAGAATTTGAAGGTGTTGGTACCTCAAAGGAAGAGATGCTAGAAATTTTAGATGGCGAAAACCCGATACCTCCGACAGTGGTTTTTAAACCGGCAGCGAAATATGCGAACAAAAAAGGGATGCTTTTGATCGAAGAAAAGCTCAATGAAAGCTTTCCTGGGAAAATTGCAGAGGTGAGCTATAGTGAATCCAGTCTTGAAGATGTGAATGTTGGGTTTCAGCAGTTTGTATATATTCTTCTGGGGGTGGCTTTACTGCTAGTGGTTATTGCGGTAGCAATGATCAACAATACGATTCGTTTGGCTTTATACTCAAAGCGTTTTACTATTAAAACCATGCAGCTCGTAGGTGCAAAAAATGGTTTTATTCGACGGCCATTTCTTTTTCAAGCCATAATTCAAGGCGTTTTATCGGCGGTCTTCGGTATGTTTCTTTTGGTTTCTGTTTTTTATACCTCCAACCGCATTTTTGATACTTTTGAAATTACTTTTAGCCAAGAATCCTTCATACTGTTAGCGGCTTCATTACTTTGTTTAGGGATTTTTATGACGGTATTGTCTACATGGTTTGCATTAAACAAGTATCTTCGCATGAGTACAGACGATTTATATTCTTAAGATGAAAAACACCCCTCACGTAGAAGAACAAAAAGATGCGATTTCGCACTTTGGTTTCAATAAAGAAAATTACCGCTGGTTGTATATTGGATTGGCCTTTAATGTCTTTGGATTTATTCTGATGATTGGTGGAGGTGCAGATAACCTGGATGAATTTGACAAGTCTGCTCTATTTAGCCATGTGAGAATCACCTTAGCCCCAATCCTCATTGTTATTGGTTACATCTTGATTCTGTATGCCATCATGAAGCCTAATAAAAAAGCAAAGCCTGAAGCTTAAAACTTCAATAACCATTTATGAGTTTTCTAGAAGCACTGATTTTATCCATTATAGAAGGCCTCACAGAATTCCTTCCCGTTTCCTCTACTGGACACATGATCATTGCATCGACCTTTATGGGCTCTGCAAGTGAAGATTTCACAAAGCTTTTTACCGTTGCGATACAATTCGGCGCAATACTTTCAGTGGTCTTAGTTTACTTTAAAAAGTTCGTAAAATCCATTAATTTTTACTTGTTATTAATGGTTGCTTTTATTCCTACGGGGATTATTGGATTGTCTTTAAAGGGGTATGTAGATGCCTTACTCGAGGAGGTTGTCGTCGTAGCGATATCTCTTCTTCTTGGGGGGATTGTGCTGCTTTTTGTCGATAAATATTTTGAGAAAAACGAGACTGAAGGTGAAATAAAAGTTTCTTTTAAAACGGCCTTTATCATCGGAACCATCCAGAGTATTGCTATGATTCCTGGCGTGAGCAGATCGGCAGCGACTATTATTGGTGGAATGTCCCAAAAACTTACGCGTAAAGCCGCTGCAGAATTTTCATTTTTCTTGGCAGTACCAACCATGTTTGCAGCAACACTAAAAAGTATGTGGGATGAAAAAGAGCTTTTAATTGAGTCCTCAAATAATGAATGGTTGATTCTTCTTATGGGAAATATCGTCGCTTTTATAGTGGCTTATTTTGCGATTAAGTCTTTTATTTCCTTTCTGAATAAAAATGGCTTTAAGGTATTTGGGTACTATCGAATCGCGCTCGGAGGCTTGCTGCTTATTTTATTAATGTCTGGTGTTAATCTTGACATGGCGTGATCGCGAGTCAATTTCAAGATGGCCACATGCTCTTAATCGACAAGCCGAAGACTTGGACTTCATTCGACGTGGTAAATAAGCTTCGCTGGCAAATCAAAAACAAACTCCAGGTTAAAAAAATCAAGGTTGGTCATGCCGGAACTTTAGACCCATTAGCGACAGGATTACTGGTGCTGTGTACCGGGAAATTCACAAAAAAAATCGAGGGATTAACTTCAGACCACAAGAGCTATACGGGGACTATTCTACTTGGCAAGACGACGCCGTCTTATGATTTGGAGACGGAATACGATGCGGAATTTCCTACCGAACATATTACGAGATCGCTAATTGATGAGGTGCTTAGTTCCTTTTTAGGAAAACAATTACAGACGCCACCCATTTTTTCAGCCAAGCATATTGATGGAAAACGCGCCTATGAACTTGCACGAGAAGGCAAAATGGTGGCGCTCAAACAAAACACCATTGAGATCTTTGACTTTACGGTAGACACTAGTGAATTGCCCAATCTTCATTTCTCCATCAAGTGCTCTAAGGGCACCTATATCCGATCTATTGCGGCTGACTTTGGACGAGCGCTTAAGAGTGGAGGAACGCTCGTTGAATTGCGTCGAACAGCCTCTGGAGACTTTGATATCAAAGATGCGCTAACTGTTGAGCAGGCCATTAAAATGATCCAAGAGAGCGAAATTTAAGCCAAGGCCTTTTTTAAAACTAAAAAATCCCTATTTTTGTCCTCCGAATACAATTTGCCCGAGTGGCGGAACTGGTAGACGCGCTGGATTCAAAATCCTGTACTTTCGGGTGTGCCGGTTCGATTCCGGCCTCGGGTACTAGAGAGGAGACTTTTTCACGAGAGTCTCCTTTTTTTGTTTTCAAACGCTGTAAAGCATTGGCAGTGTTGCATATACCAAGCCTTCGCTCTCAATGCCTTTGTAACTTAGTTTCCATAGTTATAGCAGCCTGATTCCCCCTGCTCACTTGTATCAAATTTGTATCAAATAGTTTATCAATACTCATTATAATTGTGAAAAAATAGATTATGAAAAGAAATTTTATTACAACATTATTAATTATGCCACTTGTTTTAGGTTCATGTGGTGATTCATCAGAAAATGCTCAAACTGAAGCTTCTGAAACAAACAGCTCTGAAACTGCTGCATTGGTGGAGAAAGTGGAAAACAGAAAAATACCTCATGCAAGCTTTAAAATATCCAATATGGATAAAGGATTTTTTAAGTTGACGGATGACGCAGAGGCTGAGTTAGTTATTGGTTCAAATGGAGGCCTTGAGGTTTCTTGCGAATTCGAAGTCGTTAAAACCTTCACGGGTAAAGCGAAATACAATCAAGTTTTCGTTTCGGCGACAGCTTTAGATGAGAATGGAAAAACGATAGAGATGTCTACTGTAATGGGTGGAGAGATGAGAACTGATGATAGTGATGGGAGTCAATTTCTTGATTTCATGATGGGTGAACCAGGAAGTAAGGCCATGTTTACCTTCACAGGTGCTAAAAACAAAGAGGGCTCATGGGAGGTGGATGCTTCAGCGACAAAGGATGCTGTTAGTAACATCGAGTCGTTTAAAATTTTGACGGATAGATAGAAATTTTAATTTACAAGAATAAAAGTGGCGAACGAGTTTGTCACTTTTTTTATGCGCTTTTATTTTAAGAAAACGGAGCACTTAAAAAGTCGTTCAATTACTGTTTTTGATCCTACAAAAGATTTGTTTTTTCCACTTCTCTTTGAGTTGTCTGTAACACTTAAAAACCCGGAGGTTCATCTTTAGTTGATATAATTTTCTCTACGAGCTTTTCTACGTTAATTGTAAAAGCGTATTTGCTTCAAATAGATGTTGCTTAATTTCAAAGTTTAATTTATGAAATTATCTTTTTACAATTTTTCAAATAATTGTTCGTTATTAGCATATTGATTTCTTTTGTTATTTATTAAATTTTAAACCATGAAAAACCTACTCTTTATTTTAATTGTTACAGCTCTTTTTTCATGTAAAAAGGAAGACGTGCAAAGTGAACCTATTGAGGGCTTACAGGTCATCACTACGCTTTCTCAAATGACATCTGAACTAGAGTCAGGAGTCTCGATGGTCTTTTTTCACGCCAGTTGGTGCAGCGTTTGTCAGGCTCAGCGACCCGCAGTTAGCGAAGTAGCAATGGATATTGATTTGACTTCTGTTTTTTTTGGAGAGGTAGAGTATGAAGATTATCCCGAGATTGTCAATGCGCACGCGGTGGAAGGATTCCCAACGATTATTATCTATAATGATGGATCTGAGGTCGAAAGGTTCCTAGGGGGAGGTCACTCGGCCGAGACCATAAAAACAGCTATACAAAACCTATTGTAATCCTATTTATTCTTTTAATGAGCTATATTATTGAGGGGGCTACATAGATTTTTATATTCTACCAAATCCATCTCAATGGACCCCACCAAAAGATCAGATTTCACCCGAATGGGAACTTTGTTGGCATCATCACTGACCCACAAGGTCATGTCTTCTTCTTCTTTAAAAACCCTTCCTTTTTCAACCATTGGGCGAAACTTTAAGCAATTGAACACACCCAGTTCTGTTTCCACCTCTTCTTTTCCTAAAAACTTAAATTTTAACGGATACATCTCGTTATCGAAAAAAGTATTAATAATGAATTCCTGACCGATTTTGGCATTTTGCAAATCAAGTGTTCGGGCATAATAGAAAGCAGATAGTAAATCTTGGGTGTTTGGCGCTACCTTATAATGCTTTGTGCCATTTTGAGAAACACTGACTTTATTGGCGTAGTGATCGAAGTTAAGATCTCGGTCCAATTCATAGCCGCCTTCACGAACATGCCGAACGAATTTCCAGGGTAAAATAGCTTCTTCATCAATGTAGGTTTCGTATTTGTCCTCTACTTTAAAAAACCAGCTAAGAGCACCTGCAGACATTCCTTTCCCGACAATATGCATGGTGTTTCGTCCATTTATTTCCGTTGAGACATCAGCGATCTCTAAGCTTGCTTTTGCAGCATCGAAAAACCCATAAGAGACGTCATAACGTAAGAACTCTCCTTTTTTAAAGGCGGTTTGCTTCAGTTTCCTTAAAGGAACAGTTTCTTCTTTTTCCGTTTCTTGGTTTTGCGTGAAGGCATATAAACCTGCCGCAAGAACAACGAACATAATGCTTGGCCTTAAATTCATATTCTATGAGTTTCGATCAATAAGGCAAAGAGCGTTCCAAAATTCAAAAGCGGATAAATTTTGAAGCTACATTCTTCATTGTTTTCTATCTTTATTTACTAAAGGTTAGTTATGAAAGTTCTATTCGTGTTTGTTTTGGCTGGTTTTCTGATAAGTTGTGGTAATTCCGAGAAGGAAAGTACAATGACAGATATTGAAAATAAAATCATCATTGGGAGTCTAGAAGTAATGAAAGAAGACTTAGGTGTAATGGAATGGGAACAGGCTGAACAAGCTTGTGAAAATCTAGGTAATGGATGGAGGTTACCCTCATTGAAAGAGTTGGAAATAGTCTATAAAAACAGAATACAAATAGGGGGCTTTGAAGAAGACCATTATTGGTCTTCTTCGGAACCTCTCGACGTATCAATATCGAATGCAATGATGATTATACGTTTTGGAATTGGAGATCAGTTTTACAATGGGAAGCAAACACCGAATCATGTACGAGCAGTCCGCGATTTATAACGGGCTCTTTTTTTAATTATAAACACACCTAATTCTTTAGCTTCAGAAAACGGCACCTTGAAAATAATCTAGGACGACAGATTCGAAATGAACTTAATCTGTAATAAAGATCTTTTCCGTACTCCCATCACTGTAGATGTAGATTAGGGGTGAGTTCTTTACAGGAAGAGACTCCATACCTAAATAGTCAACGATTTTTAAAATTTGTTTTGGCTGCTGCTGTAACTCGTTATCACCAATCATTCCCCCCCAAATAATTTGACAGTACTCAGGGTGGTCGATAAAAGGATTGCGATTGCTCTGGAATGAGTAGTAAATAATATCATTCCTTGTTCTCTCCCATTCACTTACAGGGTCCTGAGCATTCCACAATAGTAAATCAGATAGTTTTGCATGTACGGGTTCTGTTGTGTTGTTGTTGGCGGGTAAATAATCAATGACCTCTAGGTCAGGTTCAGTTCCATTGCCTTCATAGCGTGTGGCCATATAAAAGATCATGCGGGCAACATCTCCCTTTACATTGTCGTTTGGTTTCCAAACCCATTCCTCGGAGCTCGTGTAGCAGCCCGTGGGGCCATCGCCATCGATGTATTCTGTCGAACATTCAGCAAACCATCTATTGTTCCTTGCGGAGTTCACCGAAACGTCACACGGTCGTATGGCGTGAACGTCAGTACCTGCGCCCATAGATGTTCCAAAATCCCCGTGAGATTTTGCCCAAACATGCTCTCTATTCCAACCACTGCCATTTGCATATTCCATATCTGCATTCTTTGACCAACCCGAATAAAGAAGTAAAACATTATTTGGGTTCAGGGAGTCCTTATCTGTTTGTTTTAATATATCCCACACATCGGTATTGGAACTTGTATAAGGGAACGCTATATGGTCTTTAATAATTAAGTTTAATTGCGTCTTAAGATCACTTCCGGTAAAACCTTCGGCGGCATCGTAATACCCATTTGGAATTTGCCCAAAAGTTATCGAACAGATTAAAAAAACATAGAGTGAGAAAAGTAATTTCATAACGCCGAAGATAGTAATTACAAGGCTCATGATGTCATTTCAACAAATTGAACAGACATAAAAATGAGTGCTCTGTCTTTTTCTATCCCTGCGACTAGACTTCATTAAGAGCACTTCAAAAAGGAGTTTTAAAAACAACCAATTCGTATTCAGCACGTTATGGGTAAAACAACATCCAAATGAAACGATTTTCCTTACTTCTTTTTATTTCCATAGCGTTTTTAAATTTTTCTCAAAACACATATATTCCTGATGATAATTTTGAACAAAGTTTGATCGAATATGGATATGATGATGTAATGGACGACTCTGTATTGACAGCTAACATTGATGAAGTTTTGTCGATCCTTTTGCTCAATGAAAGTATTTCTGATTTAACAGGAATTGCAGGTTTCACATCTCTTACTTGGTTGAATTGTAGTAGTAATCAGCTCTCAAATCTTGATTTAAGTCAAAATACGGCCTTAGCATTTTTGCAGTGTTATGGCAATCCCCTTAACAGTCTTGATGTCAGTTTGAATAGTGATTTACAATCATTAAATTGCTCAAACACTGGACTCACGAGTCTTAATCTCAGCCAAAATATGGAATTAAGATATTTGCAGTGTAAAGATAACTTCCTCACTGTTCTTGATCTTAGTAATAACATCGAGTTAAATCACTTAGATTGTAAAAACAACCAACTGACCTGTCTAAATGTTAAAAATGGAAATAATAGTAATATTGGTCCAACACAAATGATTACATACCTTAATCCAGAACTCACGTGTATCGAAGTAGACAGCCCTTCATACTCCTTCGGGAATTGGGGTAATAGCGATCCTCAAGCTTCGTTTAGTGTTCACTGTAATAATGATTGCTCAACTCCCACGGTGGGGATGATTGACATTACCTCTTCTAAGAAACTCGTCCGAATCCTAGACATGATGGGTGGGGAAACGATTTTTAAGCCAAACACCCCTTTGATCTACGTCTATGATGATGGGAGCTCGAAGATCATATGCCGAATAGAGGGCTAAGAAACCAAACATCACTTGTTTTTTGCAAGTATTGTTTATGACGATCAAAAACACCCTTAATCCAAGTAGAAACTACTTACTCATTCCATGAATAGTTCTATTTCATTTGATTGCACCTAAATAGTTTTTATTTTTATTTCGTGAAAACTTGCTTCGTTCTTCTTCTTTTAATAACTCTTCAGAGCTGCGTCTTATCTAAGACCAACAAATACTTGTCCTCTTACATAAAGATAAATGAGACCTCCGAAATTGAAGATTTAATTGATGTAGGGATCAACTACTATCCAACGATTCAGACATTTGCCACCATGGACGCTAGCCTAGAGGAGTACCAGCGTTTAAAATCTGAGGGATATAGCCTTATCGGGTATGCGATGTTTCACAATGAGGGTAAAATGAGTGAAGGGCTAGCGGTTCAAACGGGGAAGAAACTTGGGGCTCATATGGTTTTAATCTCTAGAGAGCGCAGTGACTCGGGATCTTTGGAAAATCAAAGACGGTTAGACAAAGAAAAGTTTAGAGGCCCGGAAATTCTTGAGTTTTTGGCATCGAAGCCTCAATTTGACAAAGGGAACTCAAGTTTGAATTATTTTCATAATGTCTTGTTTTTGGTCCAACATTCGATGGAATAGGTTGCTTCTTCTTCTTCATGGGGCATTCCGATAAATTTTTTGTATCTTTCTTTAAATCCTAAAATGATGTACTATGAAGTTTAGTTACATCTTCTTATTTCTGTTTTTATCTAATACTGTTTTTTGCCAACAACAACGTGTTCCTGTTGATCAAACAAATATTGATTTTAATCAACTGCCAGAGCTTGTTCTAATGAAAAAAGACTCCCTTCCCATTACAGGATTAATCTACGGATTATACAATAATGGAAACATTCAATATGAGTGGTCATATCAAAATGGTATCCCAAATGGTATCTGGAAATATTATTTTTATACAGGGAAAATTCAATATGAGTTCACCTATGTTGATGGGGATAAAAATGGACTGTGTAAAGCCTGGCACTTTAATGGCAGACTTAATTTTGAAAGTCAATATCAAAACAACGAACTTAATGGTGAGCAAGTTTTTTGGACTTATACAGGTGCGCTTGATACCAAGAGGATTTATTCTAACGGCAAATGTATTCAGGGATGTGAGCAATAGCTTCAATACTAATTCTATATTCTGAAATTATAAAACGTGGTATGCTTTCTGCATGAAGAATAAAAACACGAAATTTATTCTCTATGAAAAAGTCTATTTATTTACCGTTATTTTTCTTTTTATCTCAAGCGATGCTTAGCTACGCCCAATTACCGAACCTTAAAAAAGCTCTCGAAAAGACAAATGTTTCACTTCCGGGAACGCGAGGGCCGAGTGAAGACGAGGTGGGTCGTGGCTTAAAAGAAGCTCTAAATAGCGGTATTGAAAAAGGGGTAAACCAGCTTTCTGTCAAGGATGGCTACTTTGAGGATGATCAAATTAAATTACTGCTTCCCCAGGAAGCGCAGCAAGTCGAAGCAAAACTCAGGAAGCTTGGACAAGGACAAAAAGTTGATGCAACCATAGAGTCCCTGAATCGCGCTGCGGAAGATGCCGCGAGTAGCTCAAAAGAGCTTTTTGTTTTGGCTATTAAAAACTTAAGCTTAAATGATGTCATGGGCATACTTAAAGGCCCCGATGATGCTGCGACCGTCTATCTCAGTAAAAGCACAAGAGCTCAATTGGCACAGAAATTCAGTCCAATAATCAAAACGTCCTTAGATAAGGTTGGAGCCACAGCGCAATGGTCAAAGTTGTTTACTGCCTATAATAAAATACCAATGGTTCAAAAGGTCAATCCAGACCTCGTTGCTTATGCGACCGATAAAGCGATTGATGGCCTTTTTATTCAAATCGCCAAGCAGGAATTAGAAATACGCAAAAACCCGGCTGCTAGAGCAACCGAGCTTTTAAAAAAAGTGTTCGGGAATTAATCATCGGGTTACTATAATGCCTTTTTTTTAATACAAATAAGGCGTATCTTTACGTTAAACTTATTTTATGAAACCCCACTCTTTATTAATCGCAATCCTTTGTTTATCAGCATTCATCTCTAATGCACAAAACTTTGAGTACACGCCATCTCAGCATATAGATGAGCAAATTCAGGCAGAAAACTTTTCTTTTCATGAAATCAGAATGATTACGAGTGATTTAAGTGGAATCCAATTAAAGTGGAACTTAATTGAAAATACAATGCCCGTAGACTGGTCTTATTCTCTATGCGATCTTGGCGGGTGTTATGTGGGAATTCCGAACTCAGGAATCATGGATCCTATTACTGTTGAGCAAGCTCAAGATGGCTTTATGGGGTTTTTGAAACTGAATATAACGGCCTCTACCTTTTACGGAGAAGGGGACGTTGTTTTTTATGTGCATGAAGTAGGAAATACGACTTTTGGTGACACGGTCTCTATGCATATTTCACATCCTAATCCAGCCAGTGGAATTGTAGAAAATAATTTAAATGCTATTGAGGTTTATCCAAACCCAGTCCATTCGGAATTGAGTTTTACAAGTGTTTCTGAATTTGAATCTTGTGAAGTTTTAGGTCTGAACGGACAAGTTTATGCCGTAATCAAAACAATGGTCGCCGAACAAAAAATAGATTTCAGTGGTTTCTCTAATGGTGTTTACTTTTTGAAGCTGACCGATAAAAAGGGAAATATTGCTACTCAAAAGGTCATCAAGAACTAAGTCATTTTTTTTAGAGGGGTTTGAATACCCTCGTACAAGGTTTGTAAAATGAATCGTATTCTTATTTGTTTTCTGTTTTTAAGTATTGGTCTTTACGGATTATCCAATCAGATATTAGACACACTTTATATCAACCAGGGTTTTTTCCAAACCTTTAATGGCAGTACTATTTCTTATAAGAGTTTTAATAGTGCTAGTGATTTTGATAAAACAAACGCAGTATTAACCTATTCCTCTATAGACACTGTTTCCTTAACGCTTATCAACAACGATGTCATTTCACATCAATTTAGAAGCGCTTCATTGGGCGTGTCTTCCGTTGTAATTGCTCCCGGTAGCCAAGCTAACATCTCTATTCACGCAGAACAGGCAGGAACATACATCTATTATGATGGGCAGGACTATCCAAACAACAAAAACTTAGGCCTTGCAGGAATGATTGTTTTTAAAAACAGTAATGCTGCATCATTTTATTGGAATTTAAAGGAGCTTGACACCCTTTGGGTAAATGAATTATCCAATGGAATTACGCCAAGTGCGATCTATAATCCAAAATTCTTTCTGATTAATGGAAACCACAACCCTAATATTAATCTAGACCCTCTGGCTAGGGTGGTCGGAAACGTCGGGGATACTATTTTGATCCATATTAGCAATACAGGAAATGCATCTCACTCTCTACATTTTCATGGCTATCATTTAAAACTTTTACAATCTTCAGAACACCCTTATCAAGAGGGACGAATAAAGGACACCTTCCCCATTCACCCTATGCAAACACTTACACTTCAAATGGTGCCTCATCAGCCAGGAGAATACCCAGTGCATGACCATAATTTAGTGGCCGTTACAGGAGCGAATTTATATCCGAATGGGATGTTTTTAACGATGCTAATTACACCTTAAATATGAAAACATTTTTTGTCTTTGTGTTTTTTGTTGCGACCTCTTTATCAGCGATGGCACAAGAGGTAGTGAACCATCTTTTAATTGCTCGAAATCTTGGGGAAAAAGTGATGCATGATGGCCTTTCGCTGAGAACATTTGGTTTTGCACAGACCTTAAATGAGCAACCTCCAATTCCAGGACCAACCCTATATGCAAATGAAGGCGACAGTGTGGTCTTGGACCTCTTTAACGTTTCTCAAGGGGCTCCTCATACCATTCATTTGCACGGACTCGATGTCAATCAAGAAAATGATGGTGTCCCGCACTTGTCTTTTGAGGTTCATCATATGGACCATGGCTTTTATTATTTTGTAGCCCCACATCCTGGAACGTATTTTTACCATTGTCATGTTGTTTCGAGTATTCATGTTCAGGCTGGCATGTACGGGGTTTTTATTGTAAAACCATCTGACGGCAGCAATACAACGTGGGATGGAGGATACTCCTATGACCAAGACCGCTTATTCACCATGTCTGAGATGGACCCGATTTGGCATGAAGATTCCGTTTTGGAGCATCCTCACGACACGACCGTTGAAGTACATGATATTTCCATACCGGCATACAACCCTACCTATTTTTTGGTCAATGGTAAGAGTGAACAACAGCTTTTAGAACCAGAAATCGCTTTACAAACGTCCAAGGAAGCAGTGAGTTTTCTGAGGATGGCTAATATTGGCTATCTCGCCAATAGAATTACATTTCCATCGGAATTAAATGCAACTATTGTCAGTACTGATGGTCGTCCAATCATGCCTGCTGAAGTTTCCGATACTTTGTGGGTTTTGCCTGGGGAGCGATACGGCGTACTCATAGAACCTTTAGTTGACCTTATGGACTCCATTTCAATTTCATATGTAAATATGAACACGCACCTGAGTGAGAACATACAGTATATTCCTGTAAACGTGAGTGGGACAAATAGTCTTGTTGAGTTAAACCAAGACTTAGGTTTTAAGCTGTATCCAAACCCTTCCGACGGGGCCGTATTTATAGTTGCTCCAGAAGGAATACCTTATACTGGTCTAAAAGTATTGAATTCATTAGGACAAGTCGTATACTCTGAGTTGGAGATAAAGCAAAGCAATCAAAGTCAAATTCTAAATTTAGACCTGAATCAAGGCAGTTATTCTATCGAGGTTCTGTATGAAAATCAAACCATCGATGTGCTCAAATGGATTAAAAAGTAACTTTCTAACCCTCGTTTTCCATATTTCATATTGTACACAGACAGGGATCGTTTCTTGTTTTGTCTGTACAAATGGTTAAAGTCGAATCGCTATCTGGTTTTAACGAATACTACGCATGTTTTTTTTGTCTCCGTCTAAAGTAGGTTATTGTTGATTTTAGAGTCATTTCCCACACAATTATTAGGTTTTTATATGTTTTAAGCCATTTTTAATCATTTTATGCCGATTAATACAATAAGTCGTCTCAATTATTTATCTGATTTGGCGTATTTCATTTTTAGGCCATTTTTAGGTGAAAAAAGCGAAAATCTTTAGAAAATAGACGTTTTAGGTTCTTTTTTAGCCGATTTTTGCTAAAATAGGACAAGATTCTTGAATTGTTTTATTTGTTGTCACATCGGGTTTTTAAATGCTCGAATTCATAAAGTATTGAACATAAAAAAGCCCATGAATTGATGGGCTTTTTTATGTTAATTTGAAAAGTGATTATCCTCTAAACGCTTTGATCATTTTTATTAATTTGCTGTCTGCATATATTCGAAGAATTTCTTAGAAACGTCTCCTGGCTGGACGGTACAGTCTTCTCCGGCTAAAGTATGGGTTAAATCTCCAACACACTTATCCCCTTCAATTTCCATTAATTTGGCTTCAAGAGTTTTAATTTTTTGATTGGCAGTTTTGTCGTTCCCTTTGACATTGCTTAGGTCAATTATATCATCATAGATAGCCACTAAAGCCTTTGCACATGCACAAGGGCTATCTAGAGTTGCGATATCGATGTCAATTGCACTAATTTTATCCGTATTACTATCTTCAGCGCCTCCACAAGAACCTAACATTGCACCTAGTGCAAATACCATTGCTAATGTTTTCATAATTATTGTTTTGAGTTATTCTATAATACTTTACCCTGCACCGTTATTTTTGTTTCGTTTAATAAACGTTTTGGGTATGGTTTTTTCGAGAAATAATGAAATAAAAAAAGCCCATGCGAAGATGGGCTTGTTCTATTAATTTGAAAAAATGATTACATCATTTTCATCATTTCTGCCAATTTATCTGCGGCTTCTTTGGCTGCATCACAGTCTTTGTCTGCTTTTTCAATAGCCAGATCTCCTTTACATTTTTCTTGAATTTCTTCCATTTTAGCCTGAATAGGTTTGTAATCTTCTACAAATTCTAATCTCACTTCGTCTGAAGGGTCTTCTATATCTTTAAAATCTTTTAACATGTCAATAGATTCGTCTACAACGGTTACCGTAGCCTCTGCGCATGCGCAAGGACTGTCTAAAGAGTCTACATCAATACTCGCCGCACCGCCACAAGATCCTAACATTGCACCTAGTGCAAATACCATTACTAATTTTTTCATAATTATTGTTTTAAGTTTTTCTGGTACAATTTACGTTGCACTGTTGTTTGTGTTTCGTTTAACTACACTTCTCAAAAAACCCGTCATTTGACGGGTTTCATTTAACGCTAAATTTTACTTATTGAAATATTGTTGGAATTTCAAAATCAACTCCACGTTTTTCATTCATTGTCGTTAAAAGCTTCATCAACTTCTCACCTGTATCAGGACAATCTTCTCCCTCTTTTTTGACTTCCATCATTTTCGTCATGATTTCAGCATACTTTTTCTCCAAAGATTGCATTTTTTCATTCATTTCTTTACCTTTCTCTTCATCCCAATTCTCTCCTTCCTTTTGGCCAAGTTCGTAAAGATCTTTGGCTTCAGTTAAAACTTCAATGTTTGCCTCAGCACACGCACAAGCAGAGTCTAAAGACTTCACATCAATTTCAGCAGCATCGCCACCGCAAGATCCTAACATTGCACCTAGTGCAAATACCATTACTAATTTTTTCATTTTTTTCATTTTTTATAATTCACAGCAAATATATGTGACACAACACTTTTATTTGATACATTTTAGATACATTTAGGACATGGAAGAGAGGCTTAAAGAGGAGGTCGAGCTCAAACTTGGAAGAAAAATTGTTTCGAGAGGAGATTGTCAGTTGCTCTCTGATTTAATATTTGAGCAGCAACATAAACAGATAAGTTATAATACTTTTCGGAGGTTTTTTAATGTGGATAAAACGGCAAACCACCAGCCCTCCATTCAAACGTTGAATGTGCTTAGTTCATTCGTCGGCTTTACGAATTATTTCTCCTTCGCTTCAGGGGACCCTTCAAAAGTGAGTTGGGAACTTCAAAATGAACTTTATTTCAGATTGGCTGAGGATAATACGACCAACCTTTTGAATTTCTTGATTGCCTGTAGAATACAAAAAGTACCGCAGCTTATGGAGTTGTTGACGGTTTGTTTTCGTGAGCTTTTATTATCGAAGAACTATAGTGCTGTGCACGAAGCATCTAGGAGTAAAGGTCTAAATTTACTTGACTTGTCCTATTCAGAGCGGATACAATTTGGTAGATCAGTAGGCTTACTCCTTCGAAAAATAAGTATCCCTAAAGAAGCGCTCATTGCTCTAGCTGAGAATAACATATTCCTAGAAATGGTTTTCCTTATTTTTGTTGATTACTCCTCCTTAAATGCAACTGATACAACCCATTTACGCTTGATGGAATTTATTTCCAATGGAGAGGTTCGCCTCAAGAAAAAGGATGCCTTATTTTTTCAATGCCTGAGTTACTTAAGTAATTTTTTAACGGGAAAACCCAATGCGATATTCAAAACGAAGCCTCAAGGCGGCCTCCATCCGATTTTATATTCTCGTGTGTGCAGTGTGCTTTTGATTCAAAACGCATTGATGAAAAAATCCAACGACAGCATCCTTCAAGATCTGCAGAATAAATTAGAAGGGCCATTGGAAAATAAGATGGATTATATTTTTGAGGTGATCACCACATCCTTACTCCTCAAAGATTTTGGGCTTATGGAATTCGTATTGAAGAGTGAACCTCATGCAGGAGGTAAGCTGTATCAAGAATCGCATTTACAACAAGTTTTAATTGTTAAAATGATTTTTCAACTCAAAAACGGCTTGATTAAAAAAGCCAAAAAGAATCTAGTTCATATAAATAAAAAAGGGTGGGGTAGAAGCTACTTTGACATTTATGAGCTTTTTTTACTCATCCTTACCTACAAATTGGTTCTTGATGAAGCCAGTAGGAAACGAGTGTTGAATAGTTACCTTCAAAAAGTAAAACAGCTTAAGTATAGCCATTTTAATAAAGAGTTTTTGCTCAATTATTTTGAGTAGCGTATATCGTCTATTCCATCAGGAAGTTAATCCAACTCAATTTGATCGATTTTTAGAATAAAGTATGAAAAAACGCTTCTTTTTAAGAAAAATGGATATGTTTTGATTGTAAATCAGCAAAAATCGATCAAAAAGAAAAACACTTGATAACATAAATTTTAAAGAGTGAATAATTACAAAAAACAGATAAAAAGTGGTTATTTGAAGTAAAAAAGGCTGTTTATTCTTTAGAAATGAGATATTCTCGGTAAAAGTAAGTAAAAACCGTATTATTTCCAGCTTGTAGAATCTTTCCCGTCCTTTACGATAATCCCAGCATTTTTTAGACCATCACGAATTAAATCAGAGGTCCCCCAGTCTTTATTAGATCTTGCTTGCTGACGAAGCTCGAGAACCAGATCCATAACAGGTTGTAAACGGTTATCGTTTTGTGTTCCTTCCAGCGTAATTCCTAAAACATCTAAAATAAAACCTTTCATTTCCGATAAGAGGAGTTCCTTGTCTTTTGCGGTAATGGTCTCTTTGCCGTCTCGGATTGAATTTATTTTTTTGGAAGCATCAAAAAGCGAGGCTATTAAAATCGGGGCATTAAAATCGTCATTCATGGCATCATAGAATTCACGCACGCTGGATTCCACATCAAAAGAGCTTTCGTTTGAAGCCGATATTTTCTCAAGCGTCTTAATCGCCTCGGTCAACCTTGCCAATCCTTTTTCAGAAGCATTCAAAGCTTCTTGGGTTAAATCCAGCGTACTTCTATAATGAGACTGCATCATAAAAAAGCGAAGCACATTAGGGGTATATGCCTTGTCGAATAATGAGGTAGTACCCTCCACAATCTCTTGTGGAAGAAAGAAATTACCTAGTGACTTACTCATCTTTTTACCATTGACATTTAGCATGTTTGCGTGCATCCAGAATTTGGCTGGGGCATGACCAGTCGATCCACAGCTTTGTGCAATTTCATCCTCGTGATGAGGGAATTTCAAGTCTAAGCCTCCGCCATGTATATCAAAGGTATCTCCAAGATATTTTGTACTCATCGCGGTACATTCAATATGCCAACCAGGATTTCCATCACCCCATGGAGACCTCCAGATCTGCATGTCTTTTTCATTGGCTTTTTTCCAAAGCGCGAAATCAGCAAAGAAGCGTTTTTCACCTTGGGAATTGAGCTCACGTGTTTCATTTTCGAGCTCACCTACCTTACGTCCACTGAGCGCACCATAATCATGGGACTTCATGTATGTTTTTACATCGAAATAAACGGAACCATTTACCTCATATGCGTAACCATTGGCCATTATTTTTTCAATGATTTCAATTTGTTCTTGAATATGACCTGTTGCCGTAGGCTCAATAGTGGGAGGCAAGAGGTTGTATATTTGTTGAAGGTTTTGGAAACGAACATTATACTTGTAAACAATTTCTAAGGGCTGTAGCTGTTCTAGTCTAGCAGCTTTTCCAATACTGTCTTCCTGTTGACCAGCGCTATTTGTAACGTGTCCGGCATCCGTAATGTTTCTGACATACTTCACTTTAAATCCAAGATGTAACAGGTATCTATAAACTAAATCAAAATTGATAAAAGTCCTCATATTACCCATATGTGGCTCACTATAAAGTGTGGGCCCACAAACATACATCCCGATGTAATCTTCATGGATCGGAGAAAAGGGCTCCTTTGAACCAGATAGGGTATTGTATATTTTTAGAGATTGTATGTCTTTCTGTGGCATCTATTTAGCGAATAGTTACAGCAAATTTAGAAAAACCACTAAGAACGAAGCCTTGTTAACAACAAAAAAGAGGGCAACGCCCTCTTTTTCTAACCTAAACTACTAAATATGAAAACAACTCGTCTTTTATGACTCGTTATCTTCCTAACGGAAGTTCAGGTGATTCATTACAACCGTTAACAAAGTTTTAACATATGTTGGCATGATTCGTGAATGATGGACTAACAAGAAAAGGAAACTATATTTATTAATCTAGATTAAGAACCCTTTTGGATAAATAAATTAATTTTGATCAACTTAAAAACCTAAACTAAAAAACAATGAAAACTTTATTAATCGCATTCACACTTATAACATCCGTACTCTTTAGTCAAGAGCTTCCATCTCCTCTTTGGTCTGCCGATGTGGCCCATTCGAACCTTGGTTTCAAAGTAAAGCACAAAGCTATTTCATATACAGTTGGAGATTTTAGAGATTTCGAACTGAGTGTTATTTCAGCAACTGATAATTTTGAAAACGCTCAAATTACGATGGTCATTAAGACGGCCTCCATCAATACGGCAAATAAGTCGAGAGATGAACACCTGCGAAGCGCTGATTTCTTCGATGCAGAAAAGCATCCTGAAATCACTTTTAAAAGTAAAAAGGTCACAAAGAATGAAGACCTTACCTATTCTGTTTTAGGTGATTTATCACTGCATGGTGTTACCAAAGAAATCACCCTCTCTATGACACATAACGGCACCTCTAAAACACGAAAGGGCAATGAGTTGGCAGGATTGTATTTTTCCACTACCTTTAAAAGATCTGATTTTCTTATTGGAAATGATATGCCTATATCCGTTGTTGCAGATGAAATCAAATTAAATGCAGAAATCGAAATCGTAAAATAGTAACTATGAAAAACTTAACCATATTATTGGCAATTATTCTGTTTTCAGGAGTCGCCGGTGCACAGGACACGAGTACAGTCGATACCTATAAAGTCGCTTTTTTCAGTAAAGAAGCTTCTGGAGTTTTTAAAGAGATGAAAGGGACAGTGACAACATTTGACGATGTTACTCCTTCTTCTTTAGATTTATCAATTGACGTAGCATCGATTAATACGGGGAATGGGATTCAAAATAAGCACGCCAAAAGCGCTGACTGGTTCCATGCCGAAAAGCACCCTAATATTGATTTTAAGTCATCTGAGATTTTTCAAAATGAAGAAGGTATATTTGCAAAAGGAACATTGATGATCTATGGGATTGGTAAAGAAGTTACGCTTCCTTTGACAATTACAAGCAATGAAATCCATCATGTATATAAAACTAAATTCAGTGTCAATCGACTAGATTATAACATGGGACCCAAAAGTAAAGTATCAAATTCTATAAAAATCATAGCCGCGATAACCATTAAAAAACAATAATGTTAAAAAAACAAATGATACATCCCTTGGCTGCAGGTATTTTTGCAGCCATTGTTACCATAGGCTACGCACTAGCTTACGAAAAGGCAACTGTCATTGAAGGTGAGCAGCTTCAGTCTTTACGTGAGGCTATTCCAATGTTACATCTTTTTATTGCGCCTATTGTCGGATGTATATTGGCCTCCGCAGGATTTTATCTCGCTCAGAAGGTCAATTCGAAATGGGGTATTTTCCTGTTTTATTTTCTGTTTGCTGGTCTTTCTATTTTAACTTCTTTTGGAATTTTTTCAGTTTATAATTTACATGAAGAGATTCAGTTTACCATTTATGGTTACGCTATGCCCATGCATTATTTCCCTTTCTTGAGTTGGGTTGCATTTAAACCATTATTTGATTCAATCAAAAAATAAAGCCGCTGACCCACAACGTTTTTGGAGATTTTACGTTATATACGTAGTATATAACGTGAATAAATTTTTAACTATAGTATTTGTGCTTTCTTTGAGCACTTCTTATTCTCAACTGGTTACCGGTACGGGAGTTTCTCCACTAGGATTGGTGCAAAATGTCTTGTTAGGCCCAGGGGTTACAGTTTCCAATATTACATACAACGGGAGTCCCGCATCTATTGGTTCTTTTCAAGCCACCGGTACGAACCTCGGAATAACAGAAGGAATCGTTCTGACCACGGGAACTGTTATTGATAATGGCAATGGACCTCAAGGGCCAAACAACCAAGCGGGTTGTGGAGCAGACAACGGATATGGAGGCTCTGCGCTACTTTCGAATATTCTTAGCGGTGAGCCCACCTATAATGCATCGGTCCTGGAATTCGACTTTATCCCCTATTCAGATACTGTTAACTTTAATTATGTTTTTGGCTCTGATGAATATCCTGAATTTGCACCGCCGCAGAGCTCCACTTATAATGATGTTTTTGGGTTTTTCATCTCTGGACCAGGAATCGCGGGTTATCAAAACATTGCACAGCTTCCCAATGGTGCAGGGGTTGTTTCAATAAACAATGTGAATACGATCACCAATTCTCAATATTTTATCGCTAATGGAGATGGGAATTCTGCTCCTTGGAATACCTCAGATCAGTATATACAGTATGATGGCTTCACTAAAGTCTTGAAAGCCGTTTCTCAGGTTCAATGTGGGGCAACATATCACCTTATTCTGGCAATTGCTGATGTAGGAGATGGCCAATGGGATTCAGGAATATTTCTAGAGGCAAATAGCCTGTCTTCCCCGACCCCTGTGGAGATTACCTATACAATCTCAGATGAGCTTTTTGTCAACCCAGATTGGATCGCAGAGGGATGCGTCACGGCCACTGTTACTCTAGAAAGAGAAACCAATTTAAATAACGCCCTAACTGTGCCTTTAATTATATCGGGCTCGGCTACGAATGGCGTAGATTACACCGGGGTCCCTAGTTCAATTACTTTTAACCCAGGAGAGTCACAGGTGTCTTTTACCATTAATGTCCTTCTAGACGGCACCATAGAGGGCTTAGAGAATATTGTCTTAGACTTTCCATTAGAGGATCCGTGTGGAAACATCACCCCGGTTTCTATCGAATTATTTTTACAAGACATTCAGGATGTCGAAGTACAGATTAACAATCCAGAAGTCGCATGCCCAGGGGATAATGTACAACTAACGGCAACGGTTACAGGTGGACTCGCTCCTTACAGCTATTTGTGGAGCACAAATTCTACTGAAAATACAATAAGTGTTTCCCCAACAGAAACGGGAGAGTACTTTATCGAGGTCGTCGACGATTGTCTCAATCAAGTGGCCTATGATACGGTATTGGTAACAGTTCCTGAATACCAGCCTATTTCCATTGTAACAACAGATGATATTATTGAGATTTGTCCTAATGTAGCACAAACATTAAACGTGGAAGCCTTTGGGGGTACTGGAAATTACATTTATACTTGGACAAACGCCTCTGGTCAGGTGATTTCTTTAATCGATTCTTTAAGTATTTCTCCCATGTCATCTACTTATTTTATCATAAATGTGAATGACGAATGTGGCAGTAATATAGCCGACACTATTTTTTATGTAGTCACAAGTCCTCCTTTAATGGTTAGCACGAGTCCCTCCGTTTCTATATGCCCTGGGGATTCAACCCTCATTCAAGTCTCTGCTTCAGGAGGGTTTGGTAATTATGCTTATTATTGGCCGCATAGCCAGGAAACGACATCTGAAATATGGGTACAGCCTTTTTCAACTTCTAATTATCAGGTTCAAGTTTCAGATGACTGCCAGACGTTTTCCGTAAATGCCTCAATTCAAGTAGTGGTGGTAAAACCTGATGCCAACTTCACGGTGATTAGTGATCCAGTCGTTGAGAACCTTCCTGTTTCTTTTCAAAACCTTACCTCAAATGGTTTTGTTTATGAATGGTTTTTTGGGGATGGTGGATATTCAGAGGATATTCATCCAAGTCATATCTACAGTGAGCCAGGAATTTATCAGGTAACACTTATTTCTACGGATTCCAAAGGTTGTATAGACAGTATAACTATACCAATACAAATTTTCAAAGAGTATTATGTCTATGTACCCAACACCTTTATGCCTGATGGAGATCGATTAAATGAAGTGTTTTCGGCTAGTTTTATAGGAGTGAAAGAAATAGAGATCGAGATATTCAATCGTTGGGGTCAACTCATATTTACCTCGACGGATCTAGACTTTGAATGGGATGGTACCTATCGGGGTCAAAAAGTGCAAACCGGAACCTATGTATGGAAATTAAAAGTCCTTCCTGAGGACAAAATTGACAAGGAACTGTATACTGGCCATATCAATTTATTAAAATAGAAAGGACTTAAAATCAGTCGTTAGAAATAATATCGTAAAGCTCATTTAAGTTCGGTGAGATAATAACCTCTATTCTTCTGTTCCTGCCTTTTTCCGTTTCTGATATAGGATAGAACTCTCCGCGCCCAGCAGCCATTAATTGGCTAGGTGTTACGTCAGAATTTCCTAGAATGATTTCAACAACCGCAGTTGCTCTCAGGACTGAAAGCTCCCAATTGTTTTTAGGGGATGATGTACGGTTAAGTTTATCACTATCGGTATGCCCCTCAACTATTATTTCGAGATCTTTTTCATTTTCGAGAACACGTCCCAACTCAATAAGTGCTTTAACACCATCCTCCTCAACTGCCGTACTTGCAGGACGAAAGAGAAGCTTTTCTTCAAGACTGACATAGATTCGACCATTTTTTTGTTCAACAGTTAGCCCTTGACCTTCAAATCCCTTGAGAGCCTTTGCCACTCTTTCTTTAAGCTGACGAATACCATCTTCTTTTTTTCTGAGAAGCTCTTCAAGCTCATTGACTCTTTTTTCTCTTTCAGAGAGTAGGCGCTCTTTTTCTTTTAATTCTATTTCTAAGCCCAATAAAGCATCTTCTTTTTCCTGAAGTGAAAGGTTTTTTATTTTAAGTTCAGATTGTAATGAGGCGGTTTCTTTTGCGCTTAAATTTTTAAGATTATCAAATGAATTTTCTAGCTCCCTAGCCTGTAATTTCAATATTCCATATTGTCGATTGAGCAGCCTCATTTTCTCGCCTATTCGAGACGTATCCTCACGCAACCCTATGAGCTCTTTGTTCGCCAGGTCAAATTTGAGTTCGAGGTCTTTTGCGAGGCTTTCATAATCCAAGCTCATTTTTTTATACTTGGCCAATTCTTCGGCACATGTTTTTTCTCGCTCGGCCAATTCATTGTATTTTTTTGATGGGACACAAGAGCTAACAGATAGCATTAAAAGAATGATTACGTAGACGGAAGCGATAGAATATTTCATACCAAAAGGGGGTTTTAACAAAGTTCAACTATTCCATCTCTTAAATGAGAGAACATTATGATATTTTTGAACAGTCCACCTTTCATAAAGTATGTGAAGGGAAGAATAAGCGTACATTATTCATAGATTCTGTACCTTTGCAGGCAAGAATAAAACAATGGCAACAAAGAAAATTACAATACCTCTAAAAAAAGCGTTACTCGATTTGGAATCCCAAGACGAAAAAAAAATGGATAAAGCCATTCAAACGATTGCTTCATCGGGCAATATTGCGGTCCTAGACGAGCTCATTAATCTTCTCAAGCAGGCGGAGAATAAACAGCTTAAAAAGAAGCTTATCGTCTTATTCTCTGATATTCGTGATGAGGATGCAAAAGAAGTTATAATATCGAAGCTCAATGATGATTCTTTCGAAGCGGTAAAGAATGATTTGTTAAATGTAGTTTGGAATAGCAAATTAGATTTCAGTGAATTTATCGCTGATTTTGTTTCACTTTCTCTGCAAGGGGATTTTATGAGATCAATCGAATGTCTAACCGTAATTGAAAATATGTCAGGACCTTTTGAAGAGCATCATTTGTTAGAGGCACAACTTTATCTTAAGGAATATTATTCGACTCAAAATCTGGAAAAAAGCCAAAAAGACGAGATTATAGCCGATATTGCTATCTTTATTAGGGATCAGAATGAGGGGATCGATGCGGACCTGTTATTAGAGTAACTAATTTCATACTTTTGTTAAAAGACCAATTATTATGATGCAATCAATGACTGGGTTTGGAAAAAGCAGTAGTGTTTTTCAAGCTAGGAAGGTATCTATTGAGATCAGAACTTTAAACAGTAAAGGTTTGGACTTGTCAGTTAAAATACCGCAAATATATAAGGAGGTAGAGCCTCAAATTAGAAAGTTGATTGCTGAGGTTTTACACCGAGGTAAAATTGAATTTTCAATTTATATAGAGAGTGAAAAACCTACTGAATTGAAGATGATCAATAATGTTTTGGCGACCGCTATTTATAAGGAACTCAAAGAACTTAATACTTCTTGGGGGGAAAAAGAGAGTGATTACCTATCTATGATTCTACGAATGCCAGAAGTGATAAATACGGAAGGAAATGCCCCTAATAAAGAAGAGCTAGGGGAAATCCTGGAACTGGCAAAAAAGGCTTGTGTTCAGGTGAGTCAATTCCGAGAAAAAGAAGGACAAGATCTAAAGAAGGAGTTTGAATTAAGGACGGATGAAATTACACGCTTACTCGCAGAAATAGAACCTTTTGAGTCAGAGCGACTTCAATCTACTAGGGATCGCTTACAAAAGGGCTTAAACGAATTTCCTACGGATAAAATGGACAACAATCGCTTTGAGCAAGAATTAATTTTTTATATCGAAAAGCTAGATGTGTCAGAAGAAAAGATGCGTTTAACCAATCACCTCCAATATTTTTTAGAAACAATACCACTTCTTCAATCGGGCAAAAAACTGGGTTTCATTGCCCAAGAAATGGGTCGGGAAATCAATACCATAGGTAGCAAGTGTAACCATTCTGAAATGCAAAAGAGGGTGGTTCAAATGAAAGATGCATTAGAAAAAATAAAGGAACAAATTTTAAATACATTATAGTGTCTTCTCTAGGGTCAAATGATGAAAAAGTCATCGTGTTCTCTGCTCCATCTGGTGCGGGTAAAACGACAATTGTACACGCCTTGTTAAAAGAACTTTCTAACCGCTTAAGTTTTTCTGTTTCGGCATGCAGTAGAGCCCCTCGTGAAAATGAAATTGATGGACAGGATTATCATTTTATAGGACTTCAGGGGTTTAACGATAAAATAGAGAATCAGCAATTTATCGAATGGGAGGAGGTTTATAAAGACCATTATTATGGAACCTTAAATTCAGAATTGACTAGGATTTGGAATGAAAATAAAACGGTCGTTTTTGATGTTGATGTAATAGGAGGGCTTAATTTAAAAGAAAACTTTGGCGAGCGAGCTTTGTCTATTTTTGTGATGCCGCCAAGCATAGACACATTGGAAACTAGATTGCGAAATAGAGAAACAGAGACCGAAGATAGGATTCAACAGCGGATGGGAAAAGCAGCGGAAGAGATTGCTTTAGCCTCTAAGTTTGATGTCATTTTGATGAATGATAATTTGAAAAATGCGATTGTTGAAGCGAAAAGAATAGTAAACCAATTTATAGAATCGTGAAGGTAGGATTGTATTTTGGCACTTTTAACCCGATTCACGTTGGCCATTTAGTAATCGCCAATTACATGGCTGAGTTTACAGAATTAGATCAAATTTGGTTAGTGGTCACACCCCAAAACCCATTAAAAAAGAAAAAATCACTTTTAGCAGATTATCATAGGTTGGCATTAGTCAAAGAGGCAATAGATGACAATTATAAGCTACGTTCAAGCGATATTGAATTCAAGATGCAGAAGCCCAATTATACGTCTCACACACTTTCCCATTTAATAGACCTTCATCCGAGTGATGAATTCTCACTAATTATGGGGGAAGATAATCTTCGGAATCTTCACAAGTGGTTTAATTACGAGCAAATACTGAATAACCACACTATTTATGTTTATCCAAGAGTTTTGACACCACAGGAAGAAAGGGAGTTGGACCAAATCGAAACTGAGGCTATGGATCCGTTTAAAGACCATTCTAATGTTAAGTTTTGTGCTAATGCTCCGGTAATGAAGGTTTCTTCTTCGTTTATAAGAGAAGCGATTAAAAACAAGAAAGATGTGCGTTACCTCCTGTCAGAACCGGTATTCCGGTATGTGGATGAAATGAATTTCTATAAATAAAAAAAGGAGACCGAAGCCTCCTTTAAATTTCGATTAAGAAGGTCTTACTGCTTGATAAACTTAACAGTTTCTGTTCCGTTCGTATGTGCAACTTTTAAAAAGTAAACACCGTTTCTTAGGGTGGTTAAATCAAAGTCAACATTACTCATATTTAATAAAGATTTTTCAGCAACGATCTTACCTTCAAGGTTCATAATTGCTACTTCAGATGCCTCATAAGCGCTTAGCCCTTTCACTGAAATACTCTCACTTGCAGGATTAGGGACAACTGCTAATGGCTCAATGATTTCTTCAATTGTACCGGCAGTACCAACTACAATTTTATAACCACCAAAGCTTAAAGCTTGGGTTACTGGTGTCGCTGGAAGTCCAGGGAATAGAACGACTAAAATGACTCCTTCAACAGTAATTGTTACCGGATATTCACCGGCGTCAGCTGTTGTTCCGAAGACATTTGCACATCCATTTTCACCGCCAAGGTACTCACATCCCGAAACGTTACAAGCATATTCATAACCTGCAGGAAGACCATCAACGCTAGTCACTGTAAACCCTTCTATTTCAGAGCCAATAAAAGCTTCTAGAGCAGGATCGCCACCTGTAATGTCTTCCGTCACAGCATCAGGCACTTTAAAGTTTAGGTCAGTGGAATAAGCCACCCCAGTTTCAGCAGGAGGAAAATTGGTTGTAGTATCTGGCCAAATTCCGTAGGTTGAATCTGCGAAGTTAGCACCAGGTGTGCACGATTGTGCATCTATTTGTGCTGCAAAGAATGTAGCGCAAAGAAAGAGTAGAATTTTTTTCATGTAAATCAGTTTAGTGTAATTCAAAAATAAGTTTTTTTAATTCGTACACCAAACCTTTGACCAACATTTCGTGAGTTTCAAGTGAATAGCGTATTTTTGAACATGATTATTTATAATGTTACTTTGAGCTTAGATGCGTCAATTGAACAAGATTGGTTGACTTGGATGCGCACAAAACATATTCCAGATGTTATGGCAACAAAGACTTTTAAAGAATGCAAATTGTCAAAATTAATGACAGGAGAAGAGGAGGGCGGAAAGGCTTATTCCGTTTTATATGTAGCTTATAGCCAAGAATTGCTCGACACATATCAAAACACACATGCTCCGGCCTTACAGAATGAGCATAACAAACGCTTTAAAGGGAAATTTGCGGCATTTAGGACAGAACTAAAAATCATTGAGGAATTTACGAATGAGAGTTAAAGCCAAAAAACACCTCGGTCAGCATTTTTTGAAAGATGCTTCTATCTGTCAGCGCATTGTCGACAGCGTCGCCTTTGTGGGCAGCTCCAATGTTTTAGAAGTGGGGCCCGGGACCGGTGCCTTAACAAAATGGCTTCTTGAATCTGAAAAAATAAAAGAATTATATTTAATGGAGGTCGACCAAGAATCGGTAGAATACCTCAACATTACGTATCCAACCTTGAAGGAAAAGCTGCTTTTCGATGACTTCTTGCAATATGATCTAGATGGGTTTTTAGCCAAAGATTCCTTTAATGTAATTGGTAATTTCCCCTATAATATTTCTTCTCAAATTCTTTTCAGATGCCTTGACTATAAAGACCGAATCCCTGAAATTGTTGGGATGTTTCAAAAAGAGGTTGCTGAAAGAATCGCCGAGGGGCCAGGTAAAAAAAAGTATGGTATTTTAAGTGTGTTCATGCAAGCTTATTATGATGTCGAATATCTTTTTACGGTAAATGAAGACGTTTTTGATCCGCCACCAAAAGTAAAATCAGGCGTGTTACGTTGTGTTCGTAATCAAAGAAAGGCCCTTCCCTGTGATGAAAAGCTATTTAAAATAGTTGTGAAAACGGCATTCAATCAACGTCGAAAAACCTTAAGGAATTCTCTTAAGTCATTATTGAATGGTCTGGAGTTACCTGAAAAATATTCTGGAGAGCGACCTGAGCAATGTGGCGTAGAAGACTTCATTGTACTCACCAATTTAATCGCAGTAAATAATTCTCAAAAGGATTAATCCCTGAGCTCCCTACCTCGGGAAAATTGTTTTCTAATTATAATCTTCCCTGACTCATTAAATATAAGAAAGGAGCCGTCTTTGAGATCGTTTTTGTATTGAATTTGATGTCTTATTGCTCCCCGTCTAGAGAATTGTTGAAATAACCCATCGAGTTCCCCGTTTTTATATTGTGCCACAATGGTTGGAACCACACCCCCGGGATAGTAATCGATAAAGGTTCCATTTTTCGCTCCATTTTTATATTTCCCTTTTGACTTTAAAGCGAAATCTGTTTCAGAAAACGCCATAAAAACCCCATGAAGAGCTGAAATCGCTTCACTTCGGCCTACAATAACTATTTCAGATTTTTTATGATCGCTCTTCATCACCTTATAATTCTCTATAAGAAGCAGGTTTTTCTTTTGATCATAAGTTTTCCACTCACCAGTTTTGAGGCCTTTTTTATAGTTACCTGAAAGCAATAAGTTAGCATCTGGACTGTAAGACCTCCAAAGCCCATTAAGTTGTCCTTTTTTGAAATCGGCTTCATTTTTTAAGGCGCCACTTTCCCAGTAATTGACCCAAACTCCTTCCTCTAAACCTTTCTCATAAGCACCGATCATTAGAAGGTTTCCGTTTTCATAATTCGTCGTCCACAAGCCTTGTTTAAGGTTAGAGTTGTACAGTCCTTCTTTAAATAACTTTCCATTGTTGAAATAATAGGTCCATTGTCCATCGCGTTTCCCTTTGTTGAAATTGGCAATGTAGGAAAGCGCCCCAGTTGAAAAGTAATACCGCCACTCCCCATGCTGCAGATCTTCGTGAAACGAACCATTCATTTCAACCTTTTCATCCCTATTATACCATAGCCAAGCGCCGTGCTTCTTGCCATATTTATAATTCCCTGAGGTATTAATCGTAGAATCTATATTCATAACTAGATAGCTTCCATGAAGCGTATCTAAGTAATAGTTTATGCTTTTTTCAATTCTTCCATTAGGAAAATAAAAATTCCACTTGCCATCTTTTAAGCCGTACTGAAACTGCCCCATAACAGAAATAATACCGTTCGCCATTCGTTCCTCAAACGGCCCTGTTTTTAACCCTTCTGAATAAGTGTAGTTTTCTTTTAAGCCCCCGCTGATGTAAAAGCTTTTGATTACCCCGGACCCAAGTTCAACAACCTGTGTATGCGCCGAATCATTCAAATAATGATCGATTAAATAAACAGTGTCATTTGAAATGTTATTTCTAGATTTTAGTTGGCCATCATTATAAAAATAGAACCATTCTCCATCTGGGCTCCCCATATCATATTCCCCTTGGACAAGAATTTGCCCTTCAGCATCCCATTCTTTGTAAATACTATCGGCAACATTAAATACGAAGTAGCTCTCTGTTGCTAGGTTTTTATTGGCATGATATGTACGTTGCTTTCCATGAATCCGATCCCTGAAAAAATGTTGCTCATCGGTAAGTGTACCCCTTCTATCATAGAATCGCCAAAGGCCGTGCTTTTCTTTTGTATCACCAATGATGAGGTCTGTATAATAGGCTCCCACTGAACGAATATGCTGTCCCCCAATGTCCCAGTAAACCCGTTCTCGCTCTGAAAGGTTTTCAGGGTTTATTTCTTGAGTCAATCCCATACTGAAAGAGGCCACAAAAAACAAAATAATACAAATAAATTTCATCTTCATAATCTATAACAATGGTGATATTCTAAAATAGTTTTGGATGACAAGAACGATCCCGAAAAGAAAAAAAACAAGACCAATAAGCCGGTTTAATCCAATTAAAACGTTTTCTGTAACAAGGGGTTTCAATTTCTTTGCGCCTACTATTTTTAATAAGTCAAAACCTAAAAAGGTTACCAGCACGATGAAAAGAAATAGGAAAATCATAAAATCACTATCGCCTTCTGATAGACTTTGATTGGCTAAAGTGAGCACACTGAACCAGTAAAAAAGAACCATAGGGTTTGCAAAGTTTAAAAGAAACCCCTTTAAAAAAGATTTGGCATAGTCCATCTTTATATCCGGAGATTCAATTGACGGATTGCTTTCTATATGCTTCTTTTTAAAGAAATTATAGACCCCATATATGATAAATATGGCTCCTCCAATAAACCCAAATACCGCTTTGTTTTCTCCGGAGGACATTTTATCGACTTCGGCATAAAAAAGGTATGCAAATAGAATATAAAGAGCATCACTAGCCAGCACACCCAAATCAAAGACCAAAGCTTCTCGAAACCCCCGCCGAATACTTGTTTCGAGCAGAATAAAAAATACCGGTCCAATCATGATGCTTAATAAAAACCCGACGCTAGATGCTTTTAATAAAAAGTCCATGGTACAAATTTAGAATTTCTTTCGTGGTTTTAGGTCTTATTTGTCGAGTTGAGAATCAAGGGCTTTGATAATGTTTTTTGTCTTTCTGTTTATTATTCGAGTAAACTCCTTAAATTTGTGGAAAATTGAATTAAGCATTATGAAAACTCAAGCAGCAAACGACAAATTAGATGCAATTCTTGCTAAGGTAGAGAAGAAAGGGGTAGACACTCCAAAACTCATCGAAACCCTTAAAGATCTGCGAAATGTTGCATTGCAAGAGCAAGATCCTTTGGTCGTGAAAACACTAAGATTGACCTATGAGTTTTTGGCTGAGAAAAAATGTTTTAATGTTCAGGCCCAATACGAAGAAGATGACGAAGGGAACGAATACCCTCTAGAGATCGAGGACACAGAAAACCTTGTTTATCTTTTGACATTACTGAAAGATGCCGAACATAAAATCAATCGCGAAGAGATTAAAGATTATAGAACTGTTTTAAAAGAGCAGCTTTACTAATTTAATTTCATTAAGCAACCTTCTTATTAGAATTTACGTCTTTAAAATATAATACGAACAATTCCTTTGTTCATATTTGGTTTTATTTAACTTGCAGATTACCTGAAAAGATATTGAACTAAACTTTGATTTCTTTTCAGGTTTTTTTATTGGCAATAATTGCAATATTTAGAATCTTCAGAATGTTCTATGGGTTGTGTTTCGTCGAAAATCTCTTCCAAAAGACGCTCCAAAAACTTTTTAAATAAATTGCTTATTTCTTCTAGACTATGCGAGTCTGAATGCAATGAATAGGAAAGTTGTTTTATATCTGTAATGGAAAAAATACTGGCCTCGCTTGGATAGCAACCAAAACTATCTTTTAAAAACAGAGAATACATCGCGAGTTGAACGGCATGCTTGCATTTTGAAAAGGTGAGAATAGGGTTTTCTTTTTCAGAAAATTTCACGTCCTGGTCCTTGACCTTTCCCGATTTGTAATCAATAACCCTATAATTATTCCCTATTTTATCAATTCGATCAATATATCCAGTAAAAGAGACCTCTCGTTTTTCACCGTGAACCATGAGTTCAAGACGCATTGTTTTTTTTGCTTCCACCTGCACAATGAAAAGATCCTCCTTAAGACCTTTTAGTAAGACCAGCTCTTTTTTCAAGGTGTTTTCTAATGTGTCTTGGGCGATCGTATAGCTTATGAGATTTTTACCTTTTAAAAACAGCTGTTCATCATTGTCGAAATAAGCCAAGAATGCATTATACAAAATAGACTTATAGTCCTTTAGCATTTTCGTGATATCTTCACTTTGTACCGCCTTTGGTTTTGGTTGAACTTCTTTTCCAAAAGAGTCATAAAGTGCAAATGGTTTATAAAGCTCCTCAAGCACATGGTGCACCAATGATCCGAATTGTTGGCTTTCAATATCTTCTTCTACACCGCGTTCCTCCCCGAGCTCTGCGATATATCTATAGTAGAAGTCTAAAGGGCATCTTAAATAGGTGTTTAAAGCAGATGCAGAAATATGTTTTTTGAAGTATTTTTCTATTCTCGCAATGATTAATGGAGAACGTTCGATAACCTGAGAATTAGACTCTGAAACGCCTTCTATGGGCACATTATAATGAAGATTTTCTATCGCAATATTTGGATTTAAGCGCTCTAGTTCGAGCTCCAGCTGCAGTAGGTATCGGCTTTTTTCTTGAGAACCAATTTGCTCACTTGTTGACGAAAAGGTAGCTGTAAAGTTTTCACAATGGTGAAGCAGGCGGTAAAAATGATGTGCGAAAAGGCCTTGTTTTTCACGAGTTGTAGGAAGACCGAGCCCACTTCTTAAATCCATGGGTATAAACGACTGAATAGGATTTGTTGCTGGAAGTTTCCCTTCATTCATCCCCAAAGCGATGACATTTTTAAAATCCAACATTCTAGTTTCAAGTAGTCCCATAATTTGAAGCCCATCCTCTTGGTCACCGGCAAAAGAAATGGATTTCCCAATCCAATGTTGATCAAAGAAAAGCTTAAAACTTTTTTGACTCATTTCTGGGATTCCTTCTTCAATAATATTCTGTAATTCAATAATAGCATCGTCAAGAACCTGAAGAATCGTCTTCTCAAATTCAAATTCAATTCCTATTCGAGTGAGGAAAAAAGAGTTTAATTCTCGAATATTTAAAAGAGCTTTTTTCCAATCATTACCCCAGTCTTCAAAAACCAAATCGCATAGTACACTTAGATCACGGCTTTTTTTAAGCTTACTGCGGTTTTGAAAAATTCTATTATACCTGATTGCATCTCTTTCTGCGTCACCTAGGTCTTTAACTTCTTTTAAATTCAGAGAGCTAATGGTGAAAGCATGATTTACAAATCGTTGTAAATCATAGAAATAAACGGAATCCGTTTGGAACTTCACTTTGTTCTCTTGAATTTGAAATAAAATATCGATCCAGGATTTAACGGAGGTTTGCGTTAGTGGAAGGCCCAATGTAAGGTTGGTCTTAATTACATTATCGGGAATATGATGAATCATCGACCCGATTAAAGCTTCATCGCAAAGTAATACAAGCGTGCTACTAATTTCGGAAGGGTTAAGCTTACTCAGTTCGTTGGCAGCAACTTTCACCTGACCAATATGCTGGGCACATTCAATTACTTTGGCATTCAATGATTTATTTAGAAGAACATGAATAGGGTCGGGTTTATACGGGGACTCTAAAAACTCATGGTTTTTTCTTAAAAACCCTCCTGCTTCATGTAAATTATCATTCTGCCAAGCAAATCAGCATCACTCAAAAACACCCCTTTTTCTAAATCTAGAATCTTCTTAATGGAAACCAGTTCCGCTTTTGTTAGTGCATTAAAACCTGCGAAAATAAAATACTGTTTTGCTTCTGGGCTATGGAACTCTTGAGTTGTTTCCGCAAACATTCTATATGCCCTGCCTGGTGTTGTTTGTTGCTTTTTCTCTAAGCTCAAGTGAAAAGAAGTATAAAGATCAGGAAGAACCTTCCAAAAGTCTAAAAATTTCTTTTGAGATTCTGAGTAGTCTTCTTCATCGATTTGCCAACTTTCAAGCTCCTTAATGGACTCAAGGTTTTTAAAAACCTTTGCTGCATCTAAAAGGTAACGGTCAACCTCACCAAAATCCCTTAATGCAATTTTACCCCAAGTTAAAAACTCTTCAAAGCTCGCATTCGGAACTCCGGGTATCCCAGCGCTTATTTCATATAGGGAAAGTAATTGCCTTGTTTCATCTATGACATGAAGCAATGTGGGTTTCATCCATTTATCAATAGTCAGAATTGTCGGTGCGAAAATGGGTTTAGAAAATGTTTTGGCGATTTCAATTCGAAGCTGGTTTGCTGCTCTATCTGAGGGAACGATCAGCACTAGGTTTTCCATCTCAAAACCATTTTCCTTGATGTACAAGGCGATTTTTTGTATGAAAGACTTCTGCTGATGGACTTCTCCTGACATGCTTGTTTTGGCTTTATTCTTTAGTAAAAATTCTTTGAATTAGGTTTTCTCCGAAAGAATAAGGAATGTATTCAAATGAAGGGATTTTCTTAGTAAGAACAATAGGTGACTCAGAGCCCAAAGAAATTTTCCCATGACTACCACCTAAACCCATGGCGAAGGCAGCGTTTATAGTCAGGGCATTAAAAGCCTCTTCAGGTGTTAATTTCATTTTTATGCAAGCTAAGGACCAAATCTGGGATAAGTTATAACATGGAGTTGAGCCGGGATTGTAATCACTGGCCAAAGAAAAGGGAATATTCTCCTCTATTAACCTTCTGGCATTTCCGAAAGGAATTCCTAAAAAATGAGAACAACCGGGTAAAAATGTGGGCATACAAGTCGTGTTTTTCAATGCTTGTATATCAGCTTCTCCAAGTTCTTCTAGATGGTCAACGCTAATTGCTTCACATGCTATTGCAGCAGCCACCCCACCCATTTTTGAGAATTGATTTACATGTACTTTTGGTTTAAGACCAATGGCTTTCCCAGCGATAAGAATGCGTTCCATTTCGTCAACAGAAAAGTAATTCCGTTCGCAAAACACGTCGATATAGTCTGCAAGTTTTTCTTCTGCAATGACGGGGATCATGGTATTAATTATTTCATCTATATACCCGTTATGATCTTCTTTGTATTTCGCTGGAAAGGCATGTGCTCCTAAAAATGTGGCCTTAATGCTAATAGGACTTTTTTCTTTAATTCTTTTGATTACACGTAGGATTTTAAGCTCAGCTTCCACAGAAAGCCCATAGCCGGACTTTATTTCTAGGGCACCTGTACCGCTTTGAATTATTTTTTCAACGCGCTCGTAGGAGACGTTAAATAATTCATTTTCGGTTAAGGAGGCTAATGCTTTAGCGGAATTTAAAATACCACCACCTTTCAAGGCAATATCCTCATAGCTAAGCCCCTTAATTCGGTCAACAAATTCACCTTCTCTGGATTTAGCAAACACGGTATGGGTGTGCGAATCACAAAAAGCAGGCATCACATAGCAACCTTCAGCATCAATTACCTCTAAGTCTCTCCAATCGTCAATGCCATCCCAGTCTTTCATGCCGCCATAGGCAACAACCTTACACCCTCCTTCAAGTGCCAGAAAAGCATCTTCAATGACAGGTAATTCATTAGCTTTTGCTCCTCCAATGCGCAGGGGTAAACCCTCCCCAACCTGAACAAGTCCTTTAATATTCTTAATAAATATATTTTTCATCAATAAAACCTTCGCTTACGTAAAGATAATTTTTATTCATTCTTTTTGACATTACTTTTCTCATCAAGATATTGTATCTTAATAAAAAAGCCCCAAATTAAATGAACGACCTAGGTAAACAGGCCGAAAATGCCGCCGCTGAATATCTTCAAAAAAAAGGATATCGGATCTGTTTTCGGAATTATCGATTTGGAAGATTGGAAGTAGATATTGTTTGTGAGTACAAGGGTCAAATTATTATTATTGAGGTAAAAGCACTGAGTTCTATTCATTTTAAACGCCCATATGAATCTGTCTCTAAAATCAAACAACGAAAGATTATAAAGGTCTCCGATTATTTATTGAACCAGTATTACCCGAATCATGATTGTCGATTTGATATTGTTTCTATTTTTCTGGAGTCAAAGCAATACCGCATTGAACATATTACGGATGCATTCAGTGCTGGAATCCATCAAGGTTATTGAAAATTAGTTAATTTCAACTTATGAAAATTTGCCTTATTTCTTTTGTCTTTGTTTGTTTACAAATTTCTGCTCAGGAATATAGGAGTGAGGAAAAGAAAACAATGCCTCAAAAAGGTGCGGGCTGTGCTCCTCCTACAACCTCGACATACATGGAAATTAATAATGTTCGGGCCTTGATGCACACAGCAGGTAATTTATGGCAAATACCGGGCTTAAATAATTCTCAGTATGAAGTCCCAAAAAACTCGGGGATCATGGCTTTATTCACGGCCGCATTATGGCTTGGTGGCACTGATGTCAATGACCAGCTCAAATTAGCCGCGCTACGCTACAGAAATGGCCAGGATTATTGGACAGGACCTTTGTCAGAGGTGTTTGCCGAAACAAATTATGAAACGTGTGATGCCTATGACAGACATTTTATAACTACGCAAGATATGATTCGGCAATTTAATTCTTGGTTTGAATCAGGGGTTTTAGACCAACAGAATGGGACCAATACGCAGGCGACTTTGCATCCCAATTATGAAGTTCCGGAGATTATAAAAAACTGGCCAGCACATGGTGATATTTCAGCAGGACAAGATTATTACTTAGCCCCGTTTTTTGATTACAACGAAGATGGTCATTACAACTGGGAAGATGGAGATTATCCCTGGCACGATATCAACCGAACAAAAGAATGCACAGTCGATCGATCGGTTTCTCTTTATGGAGACGTGAATTTTTGGTGGGTAATGAATGACAAAGGGAATATCCATACGGAAACAGGAGCAGATCCGATCGGTATGGAAATCAGATCTCAAGCATTTTCATTTGCTTCGAATGATGAGGTCAACAATATGACGTTTTATAACTACGAACTCATAAATCGAGGAACCCAAACTCTTTATAACACGTATTTTGGGTTTTTTACGGATGGTGCTTTGGGAGATCCTTATGATGATTATGTGGGCTGTGATGTCAATAGGGGTTTGGCTTACTATTATAATGGCGACAATTTAGACCTTGACAATGCTGGTTATAAGGGATATGGTTCTTCTCCTCCGGCTGTGGGGGTCGATTTTTTTGAAGGCCCTTACCAGGATAATGATGGCATCGACAATGCCTTTGGGATCAATGATAATGAAGCATTAAATGGTATTGGCTTTGGGGATGGGGTAATTGATAATGAACGATTTGGAATGCGGCGTTTTTTATACTATTCAAATACGACAAACGGAGCAAATCCGAATCAAACAGACCCCACAAATGCCTCAGATTATTATAATTATTTAAAAGGGTTTTGGAAAGACGGAACTAAGTTTGTTTATGGCGGAAACGGTCACATTTCAGATGCTGAAGCGGACCCCAACACCCCGTGTGACTTTATGTTTCCTGGAGATACAGATCCTTTAGGATGGGGGACCGGGGGTTATCCGCAAGAACCTTGGACCGAGCAAAGCAGCAACAACACCCCAAATGACAGAAGGTTTGTTCAATCAGCGGGTCCGTTTGTGCTGAAGCCGGGGTCTGTAAATAACATCACAGTAGGGATCGTTTGGGCAAGATCTAATGGTGGAGATCCTTTTGCGTCAGTCGAGGTATTAAGAAAGGCTGATGATAAAGCACAAGCCCTATTTGAAAATTGTTTCAAGATTCTAGAAGGGCCCCATGCGCCCGATTTGGTGATACAAGAATTAGAAAATGAGCTCATTCTGACACTTGCAAACAGTCCATCATCTAATAACTACCAAGAGGCATACGCTGAGTTCGACCCTTTTATAGTTGCCGATGATCCGGCTGCTGATAAGTACTATCGCTTTCAAGGTTATCAAGTTTTTCAGCTGGTGGACAATGAGGTCTCACTCTCTGAACTTGAGGACCCAAGTAAAGCGAGGCTAGTGGCTCAATGTGACAAAAGTGATGGCGTGGGGCGTCTGATTAATTTTGAGTTTGATGACGGTTTAGGGGCATCTATTCCAAGTGAGATGGTTGATGGAGCTGACCAAGGTATAAAGCATTCGTTTAAAGTGACCGAGGATAAATTTGCGCAAGGAAGTAAAACACTAGTTAATCACAAGTCTTATTACTTTATGGCGGTAGCCTATGCCTATAATAACTATAAAGATTATAATCCTGAAGACCCAACCGCATTGGATGGTCAAAAAAAGCCATATATCCCCTGTCGAAAAGCAGCCGTTGGAGGGGTGCAAGCTGTTTCGGCGGTTCCCCACAGTCCTATTCCTGAATCAGGTGGTACTGCTCAGTTAATTGCGTATGGTTCGTCTCCACGTATCACACGATTAGATGGTTATGGTAACGGGAACAGAGAACTAGAATTGACTCAAGAAAGTATAGATGAGATCTTAGCAACTGGCTTTATGGAAACGCCAACTTATGATTATGGCAAAGGTCCTATCAATGTAAAGGTTGTAGACCCATTGAATTTAGCGAACGGTTACTTTGAGTGTAAGTTCAGAGATTATACCGTACAAAACTCTGGTAATGCAGCAGATACAGCGAGTTGGGTAATTTATCGCTACGCTAACGAGGGGGATGTGACGCCATTAGATTCCGCGACATCTCAAAGAAGCATTGCTTTTGATAACGAGCAGATTATTCCTGAATGGGGTATTTCGGTTCAAATTAATCAAGAGAAATATTTTGTACCTGCAAGTGGTAGTTCAGGAGGTCCAGAGACCAAAACGACTACGATGATTTCTTCAAGTATTAACTTTGCAGATTCTTCTAAACAATGGTTAACAGGAGTAAATGACAATGACGCGTACTTTCCGACAAATTGGATTGTTTGTGGTGAATATGACCCTGTAATTGATGAAGCAGATGCTGGTTATGAATGTCAGCCTGATGGACCTAGTTACTTCAATCCTTGTAATTACAAAGATGAGATTACTTCAGACCAAAGCCCAGCATGGGAGGGTATTCTTGAAGGAATTATAGCACCACATCAACTGGTTGGGTATAAAGCGGACTATGCACCTATGGCATATATGGGAAGTGTAGCAACGAATGTTCGTAAGAATGCGGCCATTAGCTTTGCGCCGAGTGTAGATATCGTGTTTACGAGCGATGAAAGTCTTTGGACGCGTTGCCCTGTTATTGAAACAGGTAGAGATTCTGGATTGAATATCGGAGGTGCTAGTGCAGGAGAGGTCCGTCGAAGCCCAAGTGTTGATAAAAATGGGGATCAAATAATCCCAGGCGAAGGAGTTGCACAGAGCTATGGAATGGGTTGGTTCCCAGGCTATGCAATAGACTTAGAAACAGGAGCTAGATTATATATGGCCTTTGGAGAGAATTCATTCTTGGGTGGTGAGAATGGTGCGGATATGATATGGAACCCTACTTCTAATTTGGTAAGTAATGTAGGGACCCCAGTAATGGGCGGTGTACATCCAATTTATATTTTCAGTAAGGATTTGAAAAGTATTAATGGATATAATCAATCATTTGATTTCCCAGCGTACAATCCAGTGGAAGCCGTATTTGAAAGCTTGAACCAGCTTCGTATCCAATATAATGTAGCAGAAGCAAATCCAACAACATCAAATAGTCGTCCGTTATATGCTTCATTAACATGGGTGTGTTATCCAATGCTGAAAGAAGGTCAGGATTTACTTTCAACAGATGTTACGATGAAGCTTCGTGTCAATAAAGAATATAAAGATTATGTTGCAACAGGCGCGAATGGTGGAAAACCAATGTACTCTTGGAATATGGATGCTATTGCAACCGTAACAGCATCGAAAGACCAATTGAAGGAAGCCTTAGATTTGATCAATGTGGTTCCGAATCCTTATTATGCTTTCTCTGAGTATGAAAGAAGTAGGCTTGATACTCGAATAAAATTCACCAATCTACCTGAGCAGTGTACTGTAAAGATTTACACGGTAAATGGAAAGTTAGTTAGAACCTTTAAAAAGGATAGCCCAATTACTTCTTTAGATTGGAACCTTACAAATCAAGTGAACATACCTGTTGCCTCAGGTCTTTATTTGGTTCATATAACCGTGCCTGACGTAGGAGAAAGAGTATTGAAAGCATTTATTTCCATGAGGACACCCGATCTTCAAGGGATTTAACATCATCTTGTTCTTAATTTGGTGTGTACATTATTTTTTGATTTGAATAAGCCTTAACTTTGAAGAAAATCAAGTTCCATGAAGCCATTCTTAAGCATTTTTATTTTATTTATTTCTTTTATATCGTCAGGGCAGAGCTTTACTCTTCCGGAACTTCGTTTTTCATACGATGCCTATGAGCAGGGGATTGACGCAAAAACAATGGAAATACACCATAGCAAACACCACCAAGGTTACGTTAGGAAATTAAACAAGGCTGTTTCTGAATCAAAACTGGAAAACAAGTCTTTAGAAGATTTGATGATGTATGCTAGCTATCGAACGAGGTCGGTTAGAAACAATGCAGGTGGTCACTATAACCACACCTTATTTTGGGAGATTTTAACGCCAACAATCGAGAACAGTTCGCCAGGCATTATAAATAATAACCTAGAACGAGCCATTAATAAGTCTTTTGGATCAATGGAGAATCTTAGAAAAGAACTCTCTAATGCTGCGGCAAAAAGATTCGGGTCTGGATGGGCATGGCTTGTCGTTACACCGAATAAGGAGCTTGTTGTGAGTAGCTCACCAAACCAAGACAATCCGATCATGGATGTATCAGATGTTCGAGGAATACCTATACTTGGTATAGATGTTTGGGAGCATGCCTATTATCTTCGTTATCAAAATAAGAGAGGAGATTATTTGAGTGCAATTTGGTCCTTGTTAGATTGGGGTGTTGTCTCAAAAAAGTATGCCGCCGCATTGAATAACCCCCTTTTAGTAAAAATTGAAAAGGAGAACTGGCCTGAAATCAATGCTTTTCATAAGGTTCTTGCTCAAACCTTTCACGCTGCGGAAAAAGGTGATTTTAAGCCCATTCGTGCTTTAAGTGGATCGCTTTATGCGAAGGCTATTTTATTGCAGGATGCTGATATTCCAAAACCGTTGATGAATCCAGAGGTTTCCTTGGCGTTGATCCGTCTGGAAAAAAAATGTTTTAGCTTGAATAAGCTAATTGTTAAAAATGCAAAAGATAAATCGTTAATGAAGATGATCTCTGCTGTTCATGATGTTTTTCATGAGGTTCAGGGGTTGTGTCATGATTGATATAAAACAGAAAAGTTAGGAAGCCATGCAGTTTCAGTTAACAAAAAACTTTATCGGAACACTCAAACAAAAGATTGAGGCAAAAGATCGCGAATGGATTCTTCAAAATGTCATAGAATTACACCACGCTGACATAGCAGATGTTTTGGAAGAGCTTTCCAATGACGAAGCTAAATACGTTTATTACTTAAGCGATGAGGACGTACAGGCTGATATTTTGATGGACCTGCAAGATGAGAGTAGAGATCGGTTTATTGAATCCTTGAGCACAAAAGAACTGGCAAATCAGATGGAACATCTTGATTCTGATGACGCTGCTGATATTTTAGGTGAGCTTTCGGAAGAAGAAATACAAGAAGTGATTTCTCAAATGCAAGACGATTCGGCAGCAGAAGATATCGTTGATTTGTTGAATTACGATGAGGATATTGCTGGGGGACTCATGCAAAAGGAGTTTCTTAAAGTAGAATTAGATTGGCCGGTGAACAGAGCGCTTAAGCAGTTGCGGCGCCAAGCTGAAGAAGTGGAACGGGTCTATAATATTTTTGTTACTGACGAGTTTGATCACCTTTTAGGCGTTTTGTCTCTCAAAAGATTATTGATTGCAAATTCAAGCACGAAAATTGCCGAGTTGTACAATTCTAAAAACATTATTTCAGTAAAAACATCAGAGACACCAGAGCAGGTTGCTTTGCTCATGGAAAAATATAATCTGGTATCGGTTCCTGTTGTAGATTACCAAAACAAGTTAGTGGGCCGAATCACCTTAGACGATGTAGTCGATTTTCTTAAAGAGGAGGCCGATAAAGATTTCCAATTGGCGACAGGGATTTCAGAACCCATGCAGTCAGATGCGACTATTTGGGAGATTGCAAAAGCAAGGTTGCCATGGTTAGTTGTTGGTTTAGCAGGCGGTATTCTTGGTGCAAAAGTGATTTCAGGTTTCGAGGTAAGTATTGCTAACATTCCCGAGCTTGCATTTTTTATCCCGTTAATAACAGCTATGGGCGGTAACGTCGGAGTTCAGTCCTCTGCCATTGTTGTACAGTCTTTAGCCAGAGGAGAGCAGCAAATAGGGAGTATTTTAAGCAAGATTTGGAAAGAAACTTTAGTAGGTCTTTTAAACGGCGTCTTACTGTCGCTGCTAATCTTCGGCATTGCAACTGTTTTCGGAGGTCTTGGGCTTGGATTGGTCGTGAGTATTTCTTTATTCACAGTTATTATTGTTGCTGCGATATTTGGCACCTTCATACCGCTTGTGCTGAATAAATACAACATAGACCCAGCACTGGCTACAGGCCCATTTATCACAACGATGAACGATGTTGTCGGTTTGTTTATCTACTTTTCTATAGGACTTATCATATTTAGTATGATGGCTTGATTTGTATTGATTAAGTCTTTGTATTTTTTCTATCTTTGCAATCCAAAATTAACGGAGAGGTGGCAGAGTGGCTGAACGCGCACGCTTGGAAAGCGTGTTTACGGAAACGTAACGGGGGTTCGAATCCCCCTCTCTCCGCAGATTTATTAAGCCCTTTTCCAGGGCTTTTTCTTTTTTTAATAGCAATTAATTTTTAGGATTTCTTCAATAATTAGGGCCGATTTGAGCATTAATTTTTTGTTTTATCAGGAACATTTTGCGAAATCGTTGTTAAAAAGTAAAAAAACGTTATTTTTGGCGTAATTAAAAAGAAGAATTTAATTTTTTACATATGAAAAACATGATCAAATCGTTAGCCTTTGTTTTTACTTTAATCATAGGTTTTACTCTACAAGCTCAAGCGCAAGATGACGCCACAATGAATGCGACTGAGGATGCCAGTGCCAATGCGAGTGTTGTAAGCGCTGCTACTGAAACTGCGCCTGCCGCATCAACAGAAGAAGAAGAAGTCGAGCTTAGTTTCGTTCAAACTTTGAAACAAAAATATATTGAGGGTGATGTTTTATGGATGACGCCCGTTTTAATTTGTTTAATTATTGGTATGGCCCTTTCCATCGAAAGAGTGGTTTATCTCAATCTGGCGACTATTAACACAGATCAGTTTAAAAAAGATATTGAGTCTGCATTGCAGTCAGGTGGTGTTGACGCAGCAAAAGACGTAGCAAGAAATACAAGAGGGCCTATTGCCTCAATCTATTACCAAGGTCTTTCTAGAGCCGATGAAGGAATTGATATTGTAGAAAAATCCGTTATTTCATATGGCGGTGTTCAGAATGGATTGTTGGAAAAAGGAATGACTTGGCTTCAATTATTTATTGCTTTGGCTCCTATGCTTGGTTTCCTAGGAACGGTTATCGGTATGATTCAGGCATTTGATAAAATTGTAAAAGATGGACAAGTATCTCCAACTACAGTCGCAGATGGTATTAAAGTTTCTTTATTAACAACTGTTTTTGGTTTGATTGCAGCGATTTTCTTGCAGATTTTTTACAACTACATTACCTCGAAAATTGACAGTATTGTTAATGAAATGGAAGAAGCTTCTATATCATTGATTGATATGATGTTGCAAAACAAGGCATCTAAGTAATTCTTTTAAACTCTATTCTATGAAAGAAGAAAAAATGAATTTGATACTTACCATTACCCGATATGCACTTGTGCTTATTGGAGTAGGGTTGAGTGTCATGCTTTTCTCCGGGCCAACGGTTGCGGATGGAAAGGCAGCAATGACCGAATTTAGAGAAAGTGGATCCATGTCGGCTATTTACTATACCCTGTTTATAATCGTTACCGCAGTTGTAGCTGTGTTAGGATTCTTCATGTATCAAATTGCAATGCAACCAAAGAAAACCTTACTGTCTATTGTGGGCATTGTAGTCGCTTTTGTTCTTTATTTTGTAATGTATTTTTCTGGTTCATCAGACACAATGAAGTCGTTAGCGTTAAGACATGAGGCAAGTGATTCTGTTATTGCAGCAACTTCCGCAGGTGTTTATACGATAGGGATTTGCCTTGCTGTTGGTGTTCTGGTTGTTGTATTTGGCCCTTTAATGGGGAGATATAGAAAATAACAATATGGCTAAAAGAGATATTCCTGAAATTAATGCGGGGTCTATGGCAGACATAGCCTTCTTGTTGTTGTTGTTTTTTCTTGTAACAACGACAATGGATAAAGATCAGGCATATGTTCGTAGCATACCAAAGAAAATAGAGATTCCACCAGAGGACCTTCCTGACGTTCAAAAAAGAAACATTCTAGCGATTAAGGCCAACAGTCAGAATCAATTAATGGTTCGTAACGTGGTTTTTTCTGATCCGGATATGATTTCTGATTTTATTCTGCGCTTTTATCAAACAAGTGAAATCGAGAATAAGCCCGAGGAGAATTTCCCTTTATACTCAACAGCTACAAAGGGTCTTTGTGATTTGCGAATGACAGAAATGGATGCTAAAATAGCAGAGGCAGATCGGGTTGGAGCCGCAGACTTATCGAATTTCTTTTCTTCAGCTTACGATGAATGGGACAAGAAGAAAAAAGCTATTCAGTTATATGGCAAATCAGAATTACGCGAAATTGATAAGCAAGCGCACATACGTATAGAAGTTCAAGAAGGTACGGCATATTCAATTTTTACTCAAATTCATAATGAAATTGAGGAAGCCGTAATAGAATTGAGAAACAAGAAATGTAAAGAGCTATTTAGCGAGCCCTATACATTAGTAAAGCAAAGGTATAATCAGGATGCAGATGCTCGTGATAAAGAAATCCTTGATTTAATTGAGATTTTATATCCTGCGAGAATAGTGGAAGTGACTCCGAAAAACTAAAGGTATGTCTAAATTTAGAAAAGTCGAAGAAAGATCAGCACCCGCCATGAATACGGCGTCGTTGCCCGATATTGTCTTTATGTTACTGTTTTTCTTCATGGTTGCCACAACTAGTAAGGAAACTGATCCAACGGTAAAATATACTTCGCCTGAAGGTACTAGAACAGAAGATTTGACGCCATACAAACAAAGATCTGAGATAGACTTTTTATACCTTGGAACACCACGCAACCCAAATAGGGCTTCCGCATTTAAATTTGGTTACGCCTTGTCTTTAGACAATGTTGTTCAAGCGACGTCAGATGGATTGTATTCCACAAATGCCGTTTCACGTTGGAAAAGAGATAAATTCGATCAAAAACCTGCAAGAATGATAGCTCCTATTGAGTCCGTCATTACTTGTGTAAAAGCCGACCAAAGTGCACCAACAGGGCTTATTTTTGATATTAGAAAACAGCTTCAAGATATCGACGCCCTAACCATTGCTTATTCTGTGAAGGACAAAGGCATAAATTCAAAAGATACAGAGTAGTCTATAGTCCTTTATGGTACTAGAAGAATCCACTGAAATTTCTGAAGAACTTATTTGTTTTCTAGAGGGCACAGAGCTCGGAACAAATGGTGCCAAGTACACCCATTTAGATGTGCGAAAACGGATTCACCAAACTGATAACCCCAAATCCTATTCCTTAAAGCGAAATGCAACGATTATGGCAAACGTCACCTTCTGCATAAGGGACTTTGCTTATTATGTTCGTTATTTTGCGTTCCACCCGGTCTACCAGCGCACTTCAGGCATGAAGGCACGTAATAGACCCAATTCCGTTCTACAACAAAGAATACAGCACGTATTTGACACGATGAATACAGAAAAGGCCCTGCCTTTTTATGCATACATTGACGATGAAAATTCGCGAAGTAAAGAGATGAGCGAGCGTTTTGGGTTTAAACCATACACGCACATTATTTCGAGATCATATAGCCGCATGTATCCAAGAAAAGTATCAGAGGTTTCTTTTAGTCAAGATTGGTCCGAAATATCGATAATGGTAAGTAAGCAATATGCGAATTATGATTCCTATTTTGAAACACATATCCAGAATCCTCCTTTTGTAGTACTTCGTGATGCAGGTGGTAACATTGAGGCATTTGCAAGGTTTACCTTGGTCAAATGGCGCATTCATCGGTTACCTGGTTTTTTTGGTGGCGCCTTAGTAAAAGTACTCCCCTATATTCCATTTTTAAGAAGACTCATAAAGCCGAAAAAACACTTTTTTCTTGTACCGGACATCGTCCAGGGTCAAGACTCAACGAAAATAGAGGCCTTGTTTTCAGGTGCTTTGGGGCTCTATAATGTGCATTCTATACTTTGGTTTGTTGACCCAAATGATCTTATTTACAAGAATCTGGGTAAGAATTTTGATTGGGGGTTCTTAGATAAAATTATAGGAATTAAAAAAGTGAATGTTGTCTCTAGAAACTCAAAAAAAAAGTATTCTTCAAACCACCCTTTCTTTGTAAGTGCCTACGATTTGATTTAATCAGCAGGTTCCTTAACGGTTTTATACCCACTCATGAATTCTTTCAGATAATCCGTAATCTTTTGCTGTCTTGGCACTGTTTCTACAAGTACTTTTTTACATTTAGGAAGGCTCTCAGAGATTCTATTCACGAACCCTTTATGACCTTGTCTTAGGATCATATTCATATCGAGGAGCATAAATAGTTTGAGTTCGCCAATATTAAATCCATTTTGAAAGTACATTTCGCAAATTCTTTTCGGTGTGCCCACAATCAGTTCTGTGCCAAAAAACAGGTCGTTTCGTTGCCGAACCCGCTGGCCTTTTTCAATTATAAGATCAAGTGTTAAATCAAGTTCTTTGAATTTATTTTCTAAAAAATCAGCAAAAGCTCTAGATGTTGCATCATCAATGCAGATTACTATTCCTCTGGGAGAACCTTCTTTAGGCTCAGGGATACAATCGGTAATAATATCTTGAAAAAGCTGAAAGTTCTGCTCGATTTTCGCTTGAATCACAACAGAATTCCCTGACTTTAATATTTTACGACTTGCTAAACCAAAATCTTCCATCTGTTAATTTAGTTTTTCGTTTTCTTTATGTCTCGTGTGGTCTCTTTTTGTTTTCTTTTCCATATTTTTTTTAAACGCATCTTCTAAATCGATACCTGTTTGATTGGCTATACAGATAAGTACAAAAAGCACATCGGTAAGCTCGTTTGATAGGGATTGATCTTGATCACTTTTTTTATGGCTTTGTTCACCGTAGTTGCGTGCCATAATACGAGCAACTTCTCCGACCTCTTCCATTAGAATCGCCGTATTGGTGAGCTCATCGAAATAACGAACACCATATTTTTTAATCCAATCATCTACTTTTTCCTGTGCTTCCTTTAGCGTCATTGGTGTGGAGTATTATACTGCGAAGTTAGAAAAATCAATGCAATACAATCATGAAGGGGCATTCCGTTTTTTTTTATGACATTTGTTGAAATATAATTCGGTTAATGAAAAAGCTACAAAACTATATTGATGGAAAATTCCATGCTCCAATTTCAGGGGCTTACATTGACAATGTTGATCCCTCAAGGGGAACCGTCTATTCTCTAATTCCAGATTCTGGACAAGAGGACATTATGATGGCGGCCAACGCAGCCAAAGCCGCATTTCCAAAATGGTCAGGTTTGTCAATTGAGGAGCGCAGCAAAATTCTTGTTCGTTTTTCTCAAGGAATAGAAGACCGTATGGATGAGTTTGTTGCCGCAGAATCAATGGATAATGGAAAGCCAGTTAGTTTAGCGAGGCAAGTTGACATACCACGGGCAGTTTCTAATTTGCATTTTTTTGCAACCGCTATTCTTCATTTCGCTTCTGAATCCCACTATATGGAGGGTGTTGGAATCAATTATACAACCCGAAAACCGATTGGTGTCGTCGGTTGTATTTCTCCTTGGAATCTACCCTTATATTTATTTACGTGGAAAATTGCTCCAGCTTTAGCTGCCGGTAATTGTGTTGTCGCAAAACCGTCTGAGATCACACCTTATACAGCTTATCTTCTTTCCGAGGTCGCTGCAGAAATTGGAATGCCTCCAGGTGTTTTAAATATTGTTCATGGATTGGGGAGTAATGCGGGTGATGCCATTGTAAAACATCCTGACATTAAAGCCATTTCATTTACTGGCGGGACGGCTACGGGCGCCTATATTGCCAAAACGGCAGGGCCTATGTTTAAGAAGCTTTCATTAGAACTTGGTGGAAAAAACCCAAATATCATTTTTGCCGATTGCGACTTTGACGATATGTTAAGTACTACGGTCAGGTCTTCTTTTGCGAATCAAGGGCAGATTTGCTTATGTGGATCTCGTATTTTTATAGAGCGGCCCATTTATGATAAATTCAAAATAGCCTTTGCTGAAAAAGTTTCTAGAATGAAGGTGGGCATCCCATCAGACCCTAACACAAAGCAAGGGGCGGTCGTTTCAAAAGACCATATGGAAAAAGTAATGTCATACATTGCTTTGGCCAAAGAAGAGGGTGGATCAATTGTAGCTGGAGGAAATCAGGTTACCCTTGAAGCTCCTTACGAACATGGCTTCTATCTAGAACCAACCGTTATTGAAGGCTTGTCCTTTGATTGCAGAACCAATCAGGAAGAGATTTTTGGTCCGGTAGTTACGCTTTGTCCATTTGATACCGAAGAAGAAGTATTAAAAATGGCGAATTCTACACAATATGGATTGGCGGCAACGGTTTGGACCTCGGATTTGAAAAGAGCGCACCGCGTTGCAAATCAAATTCATTCTGGAATTGTTTGGGTGAATTCATGGCTCGTCAGAGACTTAAGAACTCCTTTTGGTGGCGTTAAGTCCTCTGGTGTCGGACGAGAAGGAGGCTGGGAGGCCTTGAAATTCTTTACAGAACCTAAAAACATATTTATTAAAAACTAATGCGCTTACTTTTTTTTCTTGTACTGACGATGACCTTATCCGCTCAAGTAGAGCCTGTTTTGTGGAAGGTAGAGAAGGATACCATCCTTGAATGGCGGTATTTTTTTGGAGATGAATTTAATGGGACTGAAGTTAATGAAACACTATGGCATCCAAAATACCCTTGGGGCGGATTACTTGCTGATGAAGGGTCTTATGCCGATGAAAAGATGGTGTCCCAAGACAAGGGTTTACTAAAACTCTCTGCAGATACGACAAGTGAATGGAAAGCTTTTCCAAAATGGATTTTGGAAACAGGTGGAGCAGCTAATGGCGAGGTGGAGCTAAGAAATGGGAATGAAGTTCACCTACGTTACCTATGCTCAGCATTATGGAGCAAGCAGAAGTTTAAATATGGTTATTTTGAGGCACGTTGTAAGTCCCCTCGTGGGAGAGGGTTATGGCCTGCTTTCTGGCTATATGGTGGTTTTCCAAATGAAGAAATTGATTTTATGGAAATGAAAGGCGAAAAGCACAAACATTTTCATGTGGATGTTCATTGTCCTGACAAATGTAGTCGCGTTAAAACAGGTTGGTTTGGTCGCACTAAAAATTGGGGTGCTTGGATCAAGACGGATAAGGAAATTACAGAGAACTTTGTCGTTTATTCAGGTGTTTGGAAGCCAGGCGAAATCAAAATGTATTTAAATGGCCAGGAGGTGGCTACATATAAAGGAGACTTTGAAACAAGTATGAGTTTGATTGCCAATCTAGCGATTGCTCAAGACAACAAGGCTTTTGGCCCAGGGATAGATGAGCACACGAAATTACCGAGTGATTTTTATGTCGATTACATGCGAGTTTGGCACCCTATTGATGGTTATAATGAACAAAAAGACACGGAGAGCACTACCACCCAAGACCGTCATGATACACCGATTGAAAACAGCAAGATTATTCAAAGTGATACCAAGGCAAAAAAAACGAAGCGTTTTATGATGGACAGAGGGACCCGGCACTTAGGTTTTATCTCCATGACTCAGGATGATGCCAATCAGCTGTTGTTTGAAAAGAATGGTTTTTTTGAAAACAGTCCAAGTATCACCATTGCAGATGGCAACAAAAAGGAGCTATCACAAATTGAAATCGACGAAAGCCAAGTCTATTTTTCGTTAATAAACCTAAAGAAAGGGACCTATTATATCAAACTGAATTACAACAACTCCTCCAATTGGGTTGAGCTTAAGATTTAGTTTAATTTCCAAGACGTATTCCTGCCATAATTTTAATGCTGTAGAAGTTTAAGTTGTATTTAAGGTCAGAAAAACGAATCGATTTATTATCAAATTCCGTCACAAAAAAGGCGAAGAATTTTTTATCAGAGTAACCTCCTAAAAGCCGAATGTCGTATCTAGGGGCTAAACCCAAAAAACCCCTTGTCCCTGTTGAAAACACATAGAATTTTGATTGAATAACGCCCCCGATTCCTAGCCAACCGGAAAACTGCCAGTTCTTAATACGGTTAACATATGCATATCCTGGGATCAAACCAAAATCAAAGGCAGAAAGCGTAGAAGCCTGTGTTTTGTCATTATTTAGTTCTGAGAGTTCTGTTGGTATAATCGTCTTTTCATTATTGTCAAGACCGTAGATATTCATGGTGCCTTTAACATACCAAGTATGCACGGGTTTATTGTAATGGGCTTGCATCCCTCTTAATGCACTCATTTTAAAATCACGATCATTGAAATACCATCCATTTAAACTAAAATTGGTGGTTCTTATTTCAGGAAATAGTCGTTGTGGCGTATTCATGGATACAAAGCTGCTATCAAGTGAGGCATAGTTTTTAACGGCATACCCTTGAACTGTTTTAAAGTCAAGATCAAAAAAGAATTTCCGTATAGTGAAATTAAGCCCTACATTGAACTGATTGGTAGCTCCCCATTCTTCAACAGGTTTGATATAATTAAAGACAGGAAAACCAATTCTTAAATGGAACCATTTGTAGGCGAAACCAATTCCCAAGAGCGTTTTAAAATTGTTTTTGTATTTCAGTGTAACACTTTCGTTTCCGTATGGGGAATCAATCTTAAAAGGAGCACTATTGTATCCTACATCGAGATAAAAGACTTTTTTGTTTTTAAAGTCTTCAATAGAAGGGACACTCTCTTGTGCTCTCGCGTTTAAGGAAAGCAGAATCAGTGCGCTACTTATTTTTATTTTCCATTCCCAAAATGAAGGCATATACTTTAGCGATTTCTTTTCTCTCATTGCTTAAACCAGAACCTCCACCGTGTCCTGCATCCATATTGCAATCAAATAAAAATGGATTTTGGTCCGTTCTGTAATCTCGAATCTTGGCTACATACTTCAAGGGCTCCCAATACTGTACTTGAGAGTCATGATACCCTGTCGTAATATACATAGCGGGATAAGCCATCTTTTTAATGTTGTCATATGGTGAGTACTTCAGAAGGTAGTAGTAAAATGGTTCCTCATTTGGATTGCCCCATTCTTCATACTCTGAAGTCGTGAGCGGAATGGTTTCATCAAGCATTGTCGTGAGCACATCTACAAAAGGAACTTGAGATATCATGCCTTTCCAGAGGTACGGCGCCATGTTGGCTACAGCACCCATTAATAGACCTCCCGCACTGCCCCCTTGCGCATAAACACGCTCGGGATCACAATACCCCATATGACCAAGAAATTCTGCTGCATTGATGAAGTCGGTAAAAGTGTTGGTTTTTTTCAAGAACTTTCCATTTTCATACCAATGCTCTCCCATGTATTTACTTCCTCTTATGTGTGCCACCGCAAAGACAAATCCGCGATCCAAAAGACTCAATCTAGAGGAGCTAAATACATCTGGAATGGTAATTCCATAAGAACCATAACCATAAAGAAGGAGGGGGGCGGATTTTAGATCAACACCTTTTTTATAGACAAGTGAAATTGGAATTTCTTCTCCGTCGTTGGCTCTTGCCCAAACTCTCTGTGAGGTGTAATTGTCCGATGAAAAGCCCGGGTCTTTGATTTCCTTTTGATGCCAGAGCTTTTGTTTTCCAGTAGTCATGTCATAGGCATAGATACTAGACGGCGTGGTCATGGAGTTGTATGTATAATAAAGCGTATTTGATTTAAAATCATCGTTCATGGCCATTCCTAAGTAATAGGTTTCTTCATCAAATTCTATGTAGGTGGTTTCTCTAGATTCAAAGGGGTAGATCTTTATTTTGTTTAGCCCTTTTGTGCGCTCTTGAATCACTAGAAATTCCTGAAAAGAGCTCACACCATTAATGTAAGTGTCCTTATTCGTTTCCTGAAAAACATCACATTGACCGATGCTTTTAGGAATGGTCCGCGCAAAAAGTATTTTATTATTAGGAGCATCATTATTGCTTATGATATAGAATCCATTTGTATGGTGGGTCACTGAATAAATGTGTCCTTGTTTTCTTTTCAGAAAAACCTGAGGTACTGATTTAGGATCGTTGGCAGAAATCCATCGGACTTCAGAGGTAAATACAGAATAAGCAATTAATGAAAATGTAGTCGCCTGTTTTGGATTTTGAAAAGTAGACACTGTACTTCTCATCATCTTCTTGATAAACCAATACATCTTCCGTATTCTCTGTTCCTATTTTGTGACTAAAAACCTGAAATTCACGTAATGTTTGCGGATCTTTCTTGATATAATAAATAGTTTTATTGTCGTTTGACCAAACTACATCTCCGTTACTCTCTTCAATGCGGTCCTTGAGGTACTCGCCCGTTTTGTTTATTCGGATAGAGATCGTGTTTTTCCTTCTTCCTTTAAAGTCTTCCGCAACAGCTAAATATTTATTATTTGGAGAGACTTCCCAATCTGCTAGATCGTAAAATGATTGGTCTTTTGCTCTTTCGTTTTCATCAAAGAAAAGTAGGGCTTTGTCATTTTTAAGCCGATAGATTTTTTCATATTCTAATCCATCCTCATTTCTGGCTTGGTAAAGGTTCCCATTATACCAAAATGGGGACTTTTGTTCATTGGGATCGATTCTACTTTCCAATTCCTTATCAATCTTCTCCACCAATCCTTTGAGACCAGAAAAATAAGCTTCGCAGTGTTTGTTTTCTTCTCCTATATATTCCAATACTTCTTCAGAATCGCGTTGGTTCATCCAATAATAAGGGTCCATACGATTGTGGCCAAACTTGCTAAGTATTTTGTTTTTTTTCTGAGCCGATGGGAGGTTGTTTTGTGCCATAATTGAAAAGCTAATGCAAAAAAGGAAAATCAAATAGTGTTTCATGTTTTCTTAATGTTGATACTTCAAAAGTACGCAATATCTTTTCCGATTGTTGTACCTTTATTGTTGTGAAGAAGCTCTATAAGTTTTTATTGAATGCCCTGCCTAGGCCATTGCTTATTAGGTTAAGCTATGTTTTTAAGTTTTTTGCGCCTGTTTTATATCGAGGAGAACAAGTTACTTGTCCTGTCTGTGAGAAATCATTTTCTAAATTTTTGAGCTATGGTTCTGAGGTTGCGCACCGAGAAAATGTACTTTGTCCTTATGATTTGACCCTTGAGCGGCACCGTTTAATGTGGCTTTATCTTCAGCGTGAAACCACATTCTTTACAGCTCCAGGGTTGAAAGTTTTACATATCGCACCAGAGCAGTGTTTTTTACCCCATTTTAAAAAGCAGTCGAACCTAGATTATATAACTGCAGATTTGGTCTCACCAATTGCCGATATGCATTTTGACTTACATGACATTCCACTTGAAGACAACCAATACGACATTGTTTTTTGTAACCATGTCATGGAACATGTTGATGACCCTATTCGTTGTATGTCTGAGCTCAATAGAGTCATGAAGCCAGGAGGCTGGGCAATTATGCAGGTTCCTCAGGATATTAGCAGGAAGGAGACCTATGAGGATGCTAGCATAACCTCACCTGCGGAACGGGAAAAGCATTTTTGGCAAAAAGACCATGTCCGCCTTTTCGGAATGGATTATCCCAAATGGCTTGAAAAGGCAGGATTTAGAGTAGAACAATTTGATATGAACGACACTTGGAAGCCAACTGAAGTCGAAAAATATCGTTTAATGAGTAAAGAAATTTTATATATAATACAGAAGCCATGAAAAAAAACACCTTAATAATCACTTTGTTAATGTTGCCTTCATTATTGTTTGGTCAGAAAAATGTTTTTCTAAATATAGAGCCTGTTTTTAATGCTGGGCCATTAGAACTTGGAGTCGAATTAAGCCACAACAACGGAGAGGTCTATGCACTTGATCATTTTGATTATTACGTTTCTGATATACTCATAACCCATGATGGAGGTCAAGTGTCTACGGCCACAGATATGGTTTATCTTTTTGAGCCAAATAATCATTCTTTTTACTTGGGGGCCCTGAATCTTGACATTATAGAGCAAATTGAGTTTACTGTGGGCATTCCAGATCGATTAAACGTACAAGGAGGTTCAGAAGCGCTGGATATTTCTGCTTACCCTGAAGAACACCCACTTTCGTTTCAAAGTCCAAGTATGTATTGGGGCTGGTCATTTGGCTATATGCCTATGATTATTGGAGGGGGTGAAGGAAGTAACGCTTTTGAATTACATTCTGTAGGGGCACATCTTCAAAGACAAGTTGTTCTTCCTGTCGTGCAAACCAATGTGTCTGCTTCTCAGGTTGAACTTGTTTTGCAATGTCATGTTGACCGTTGGGTAAATGGCATTGAACTTTTGACCATTGGTGCAGCACACGGCGCTACACCCGTAAATATTACAGCTATGGATAATGTGATGACTGAAGATGTTTTTACACTTTCCCCTTTTGCTAGTTTAGCCTCTAATTCGGCAGAAGCCCCTCATATTTATGTGAAGAATGGGAAGCTGTACTATTCAGGCTTACCTGCTGGAACAGCTGAAATTTGTACTTATGATCAATTGGGAAGAAACCTTTCTTCGACACATTCTTTAAGTGCTAATGGAGTGATGAATTTAGACACACACCACGCAGGGGTGTTGTTTGTTTTCTGCAGGGATATTTATGGAGGTGTTCTTGAAAAACAAACTATTTTCATTCCTTAATGTATCCAAGGGTTCTAAATATTTTTCTTGGGGTTTTGTGTTGCGCTACATTTTTAATGTGTAAAACGTACCCAGATCTAAATCAATATGTAAGCACGCCATCACCTGCTGATAACCCCATGGATTCTGCAAAAATAGCCTTGGGCAAAGCACTTTTTTTAGACACGCGTCTTTCAAAGGACAATTCGATTAACTGTGCCTCTTGTCACAAGCCCGGCCTAGCCTTTACAGATGGTTTAAAAACAAGTAACGGTATCAATGGCCAAAAAACAGACCGCAATTCACCGAGCTTATTAAATGCCGGCTTCCTACCAACCGTTATGTTTGATGCCCATCTTAAAACTTTGGAGCTTCAGGCGATTGTTCCGATACAAGAGCCTAATGAAATGGGACACAACATGCGCGACCTGATTCCCATCTTGAGAGCAGATCCTGAATACCAGCAGGCAGCGAAAACCATTTATGGAAGAAATTTTGACGCTTGGGTATTGACCAGAAGTCTTGCCGCATTTCAAAGATCATTACTTTCTATGAGCTCCCCTTACGACCATTTCGCTAATGGAGACTCGAGTGCCTTGAATAAAAAAGAGCAAGCGGGCCTAAAAATATTTTCCGAAAAACTGTATTGTACAGAGTGTCATTCTCCTCCCTATTTCACAAGCTTTGAGGCACGAAACAATGGCCTATATCTCGATTACGGTGCAGACAAAGGTCGTTTTCGAATCCATTTAGATTCTTCTGAGATCGGCTATTTTAAAGTCCCCTCGTTGCGCAACATTGATTACACTTCCCCTTATATGCATGACGGAAGTTTTGAATCTATTGAAGAGGTGATTGACCATTATGCAAAAGGAGGAGCCGGCCATGGCTTGCAGGACCCTGTAATCGTTCCTTTTACATTATCTTCAAAAGAACGTGAGGCACTCATCGCCTTCTTGTCATCCTTAACCGATCTCTCTTTTTTCGAGCGTCTTTAATTCGTAACTTTGCGCCATGAATTCTAAGGTGGAAACCATTTGTGCATTGGCTACTGGAAATGGCATAGGCGCCATATCTATTATTCGTATTTCGGGCCCTGACTCCAGAAATGCGTTGTCGCAATGCTTTTCAAAAAAGCTAGACACGATTGCCTCCCATACCATACATTTCGGAACGATAAATTCTGCTGATGGGATTGCTATTGACGAGGTATTGGTTAGCTATTTTGAACACGGAAGGAGTTTTACAGGAGAAGAAAGCATAGAAATATCTTGTCATGGATCCCCATATGTTCAACAACAAATCCTTCAAGTTTTGCAAAGTCAAGGCTGCCGAATGGCGACGCCGGGAGAGTTTACCAAACGGGCTTTTATGAATGGAAAGCTTGATCTTTCGCAGGCGGAAGCCGTTGCGGATTTGATTGCAGCACAAAGTAAAAAGGCACATCAAATTGCTTTAAGCCAGCTGAAAGGAAATTTGTCTTCAGATTTAAAGGTTCTTCGAGAACAACTCATGAATTTTGCCTCGCTTGTTGAGTTAGAGCTTGACTTTGCAGAGGAAGATGTGGAATTCGCAGACCGCACTCAATTAAAAGAATTGGTCTCAAGGGTATTACTGACGGTTTCTAAACTAGCAGATTCTTTTGCGCTCGGAAATGCCCTTAAAAATGGCGTGCCTGTTGCTATTGTTGGGGCACCGAATACAGGGAAAAGTACCTTGTTGAACCAACTTTTGGGTGAAGACCGAGCGATTGTTAGTGATGAGGCAGGGACCACTCGTGATGTCATTGAGGAAACTCTAAACATTGAAGGAATACTATTCCGTTTAATTGATACTGCAGGAATTAGGGAGACGACTCAGAACATTGAAGCGATGGGTATTGAAAGGTCTCAGAAAAAAATAAAAGAGGCAGCAATTGTTCTTTGCTTAGGAGACGCATCTAATGAGAAAAACATCGCAGAAACCAAAGCGTGGAGTTCCCGTCTAATTGGCTTACATCCTGATAAAAAAGTGCTCTTTTTGATCAATAAGGTAGACCTAAACCCTGAATCGATTCCAGATTCAATTTCCATTAGTGCCAAAGGTGGTTTGGGAATTGATACCCTAAAAAAAGAAATGGTTCACGCTGTGCTCGGAGAACTTGACCTTGAAAATGATACGATTATAGCGAATGCCAGACACCATGAGGCGCTTCTAAAAACGGCAGAAGCATTAGAAAAAGCGGATATCGGTTTGGATGACGGCACAACGTCAGACTTTATCGCTATGGACATCCGTCAGGCCATGTTTCATTTGGGAAGCATTACCGGAGACATTTCTACGGACGATCTTCTAGGTAATATCTTTAGCAAGTTTTGTATCGGAAAGTAACTTTAAACTTCTTCTATTTTTACAATTAAAATCCATTAAGCAAGTGGAATTCTTACTGAGGTCTTTAAATGTTTATCAAAAAATCAAATGACACTTTTTTAAAATGAGATTTTCATTATATATTTGAGAAAAAAGTATGAATTATTGTCATAATTGTGGAGAAAAGTTACTTAATAGTCCAAAGTTTTGTGGTCAATGTGGTATCAAAATAAATGAATCATCAGCGCCATTAAAAAAAGAGTCCGTTCAAGAGAAGATTACAACTAAACCAGTTACGACAGAAAAAAGTAAAGGAAGGTATCTTTATCCGATACTTGGGGGGCTCGTTTTTGTTTTAATATTTGGCTCTAGAGCATTTTGGACATCGTACAAGGAGAGCAATGTTAACGCGATTGATGACTCAGATATTACAGAGTTATTATTGGACAAAACATCGTACAAGGAGAGCAATGTTAACGCGATTGATGACTCAGATATTACAGCGTTATTATTGGATAAAAATTGGATGTTAAAGTCGTATTCAAATTTTACGTTTACGGGAAACAATGATGTCTGGACTCAAAGTGACGTTGAAGGTCAACTAAATGAATCTATTGACGATCCAGTAGTTTATATGAGATTTAAGCGCTCACCGCAATGTAAAGGGGATAGGATAATACTATATGAACAATCAATTGATGAAACGTTGGGTGAAAGCAGCTACGGGATCTCTGTTGTTAAGGTTTCCCAGAAAAAAGGAAACCATCGACTGTATCGTGAATCAAATAAGATACATTCAATAGGTATTGGTTCATACATAGATAACACCTGGGAAATAAGCGATCACACAGAAAAGAGTATCATTACTGAGATTGACGAAACTACTTTGAAACTTACTTTACATAACTATATTGAAACCCTTGATGGGGCGGTTTGGGAATGGGATATTGATGTTGTTTACCAAGCGATTGAAGATGGTGATGAATCTGTTATGGTAAAAGCCAACCATGAGATCACAGATGATTGGAAGATTACCGATTGTAATAAGTACCTCATTACTCCTAAACGTGGTTCTCGCACGTACAATGAATTAGAAGCAATAGACGAAAGCTATGACTTTGATTTGGACTTTTCTGAAGCAGAGTTTGACTATGACGAACTTTAAATTGTTAAGGTTTTACCTTTCTTTGAAATGCAATTTGCACAAAGTCATATTTAGAAACTGTTTCATTTTTATCCAATAGACTACCTGTTCCTAATCTATCATATTTGAGACCTAGATCAGTTTGGTAAATAAAATAGGTTCCGCTTTTTAACCCTTTCCATTTTAGTTTCGAGTAGCTTAAGCCTCCATTAAAACCAAGGTCAGGTTGAATAACTTGGTTGTTTTTATAATATTCTTCTATTTCTCCCCATTCTTTATTTTCTTCTGAGTTGTAGTAAAATCCTTTTCCATTGCAACTAGGGCAAGTACTTGTAATTATTTTCCCTGTTTTGATTTTCTCTTTATTTTTACAACGGGTACAAGGAACGTTCTCCTTTTGCTTATCGGTCCAGTACGAGCAGTTCGGACATTTTATGGTTTGCTCACGGCTGTAGGTTTTTTTACAATCTTTTCGAATGCGCTTATCGTTCATAGGTAAATCGCCTAGCACCTTACCTGTGAAGTAGGAATAACCGTATTTGGATAAATAATCATGAATGATTTTTATTGCTTTTTGATTGAAATAGTAATGCGGGATTTTAATTACACCATTAATAGATCCCCTTTCAGTCGTTACTAAAACATAACCGGGTGTATTATGCTCTTGAAATATAAACTCTCCCGCCCCCCTATCGTACTCTATTTTATGAAAGAGTGAATTAAACTCAGTTAATTTATTTTTTAATGCAGGAAAATCAGAAAGTTTAATGTATTTGGTCAATTCATAACCATCTAAAGTGTAATGGTCTATGCTGAGCGTTGCATTTGTTACAGATGGAATCTCTTTTGTAGAGGGCGTTTTTTTATTTGTCTCACCTTTTTTAGCCACATCAATAAAGTTAAAAGTCTCTTTTTCTTCAAAATAATCTTTATAAACAATCAGTTTTTCAAAGAACTCTTGATTTATAATGTTTCTATTTTTATCGTAATATGTCTTTTTCGTTCTTCTAGTTACACCCTCTAATTCTATTACGGCAGCCACTTTACCATTCTCATAAAATTCTTTACCTGCCAAGACTTCTCCTTTAAGACAGATTGCCTTTGATTTAACCGCTCCATTTTTATAGTATCTCATTTGAAGGTCATCTGTAAGGCCATCTTTGTATTTGGATATTTCCAATATCGCTCCATTTGGATACGTGGATTTTTTATAACCTGTAAATAGTACATCCTTATAAAATGTTACTCCTAGATTATTTCTTTTGAAGTTCGAGATTTCGGGGTTGTAGTGAATCATTTTTAACTTCGCATCACCAGCAGGCTTAGTTGTATTTTGCGAGGATTTATTATGATTCTGTTTGGATTCAAAAGGAATACCATCACACCAATTTTGCGCATATTCTTTTGTCTTGAATTTGTAGAATAAAAACTTATCAGGTCTCGAAAGTGTTTTTTCATAAACTCTACGGTCCTCATTTGAAGAGTAAAAAAAGTGATATTCTCCTTTCGAATTTGGTGCAATAGGTTCATCTGAGTATAAACAGTTGAGTGTTTCTGCCCCATCCCAAAAGACATTTTGGTACCCCTTGCTTTTCTGAGAAACGATACTTTGAGTTATTCCAAGTATCAAGGTCAATAATATATATTTCATAAAAAGAATTTACGCTAAGATAAAAAACAGCATCCTCAATTTACGCAAAGCAGAAAAAAGTTAGAGGAATTATGTGTTTTAACGCTTCCCGCAATTTGGACTGGAGCAGTTCTCACAGGTACCGCTTTTACAATTTCCGCTTTTACAGCTTGCGCATCCACAAGAACATTTTGATTGTTCTATAAGTATTGATTTTATCTAAAGATAAAAAACCATTGATGTAAAAATCGATAGCCCATAAAAAATCCTTATCATTGAATCCTTAAAAACAAATAGAATATGTATCCATACCTCAGACTTACTAGGGTTTTAATTACAAAAAGATTCCAATCGAAATTGGATTTTTATAGCCGTGACAGCGATACGATCTCCATGATGGTCTGGCCCCAGGACATCGATCCTTTTTTAGAGTTAAATAACGGAAGATACGTGACTTTACTTGATCTTGGTCGTTATGGCTACGGAACGCGTGTTGACATCAATGGATTTTTGAAAAAGAACCAATGGTCGCTAACGATTACTGGAACCTATAATGAATACCGCCACCGTTTGCGTCTGTTCCAAAAGTTCGAATTGAACACAAAGATTATTGGATACGATTCAGATTGGTTTTACTTCTTTCAAAAAATAGAACGCAACGGAAAAACACATATGGCATCAGTGGTCAAGTATGCTTTCACCTCGAAAAAGGGAATCGTAAAACCCAAAGAAGTGGTTGCGGCAATGGGCGAAAAATATGACCCCAGCCAATTACCCAAATGGGTTACTGAGATTGGCCAGCACCAGGTTTTTAAGAAGTAACGATCTCTGCTTAAAAGGTTAGGATATCAAACCAAACTACTTTATTGCCATGACACGTCCTCTTTTCTATCTGCTTTTACTCCTTTCGTCTTGCCTTTTTGGGCAGCATTCAATTCTCGACGATGCTCAAGATTTGCTTGAAAACACAAAATACATAGAACTAGATTCTTATGTTCGTAGGTGCCCGAATTCAATTGAAAAGGATCCTGATCAATTGGTATCCTATCTCGAGAAAATGGTGGACACAGACCTTGAAAAAGCCAGGGCACTATATGTCTGGTTAGCCGATAATATAATCTATGATGCAAAATCAATAAACAAAAACAAGTTTGGAGACAATACTGCATTAGGTGTGTTAAAGTCAAAAAAAGCCGTATGTGAAGGCTACGCAAAATTGTTTGAATATCTGGGCCAAAAAATGGATTTAGACATTCTCTTAGTCGGTGGGTATTGTAAAAGCGACCTTACTGAGGATTCATGGGATTTCACGGATGAAGACCCTGATCATGCTTGGAATGTTATAAAAATCAATGGGGAATGGCGGGTTTTTGATGCTACTTGGGGAGCGGGAAATGGAGAGGAAAGTAGGGGTAAATTGGAGTTTACAAAGTCGTATACAGACAATTGGTTTAACCTGAGCCCTTATGAAGCAATCTTCACGCACTTCCCGGAGGATACCGCTCTTATTTTAACGACGCCAAAACTCACATTAGAAAAGTTTGAGAATCTTCAAGGGATTCCTGTTTATGCATTTACAACTAAACTATTAAATGCAGAACAAACCTATCTTAAAGCGGTCAAAAAACCATCTTTAAAATTCCCTACCATCTATCCACTTGAGCCGCACGAATTTCAGGTTCTAGCTGCTCCAAAAGAATTCCGATTGAGAAAAAGAAAATCTCATAGATTTGAATTCTTCGCTTCGGGGGTTTCTGATTTATTCATTTATAAAAATGATGAACCATTTAAAACCTTTGCCAATGAGGAGGGGGGTCATATATTTTCTCTCGATTTCACGAGTAAGGAAGAGGAACAAATAGAGATCGTAATAAAGACGATAAAGGGCCAACTTTTTACCATTCTTGAATATGAGATCTATTAATGAAAACACTTTAAAGTTCATTTTTTTTGAATAAAAGAGTATTCTATATTGTTCTGCACCAAGTTTTTAAGAAACAAATAATTTAGTAACTTCATAAAAAATTAAAGTATGAACTATGGCGAATAAGAGATTAGAAGCAATCGCGAAAAAATTCCTCCTATATTTTTTTGGAGGACTTACATTAATGGTCATTTTAGTTGTTGCTTTTAGTGATGACGCACCCCCCAAAGACAAGGATTCTACGGATGCTCCTTCGAAAGAAAAAAGCACAAATATTGAGGTGCCAAAAATAATAGACAACTCTGTTACGGCTGCTCCTGCAGAACAAGAAAGCACAGATTACACACCATGCGATTGTGCAGACATTAGCTATAAGGTTGCTAAAAACGGGGGCGTTGATGCTGCATCTCTCTCAGATAATGCCAAATTAGAAGCTTGCAATGAACTCATGGCTTCGCCTTCTTTTAGTTCTAAGGTAAATGAATGCCCTGCCTATCTCAAGTTGATGAATCTTTATAAGTTTTAAACTTGATGACGCAAGTCAGCAGCAAGTCCTAGTTTAGGAGAACCCTAAGCCTTTCCCCCTCCTTTTGGAACAAACTACCGCCATTCCAGATGCTGATTTTGAGCAGGTATTGAACGATTTGGGTTGCTGATATTGTTCATTAACAGGTATTTACCCCCCCCGGAAATATTCCCGTTTAACGACTATAATTAGAAATCTCGTTTTGTTTTGCTTATCTTTAATCAATTGAAATAGTTGAAACTTACATCACTAATGAAAAACACACTTTTATTCTTATCCGTTTTTTTGTCGACTTCTCTTTTGGGGCAGAGCGTCTATATTCCGGATGCTAGCTTTAAGGCGATCTTGGTTGGGAATAGCGCTATCAATACCAATGGAGATACCGAGATTCAAATGAGTGAGGCAAGTTCGTACAATGGGGGGATAGAATGTTTTGGTTCCAATATATCTGATTTGACTGGGGTAGAAGCTTTTACTTCTTTAACTGGCTTATTTTGCACAGCTAATAACCTTACCTCTTTGGATGTCAGTCAGAATGTGAATTTAGTTCTGTTGCATTGTGGTTTTAATTCAATTACAAGTCTTGATTTAAGCGCCCTTGCTGCTTTAACTGCTTTATATGCTCCCGGGAATCTAATTACAAGCTTGAATACGGATGGCGCTGAAGCTCTAATTCATTTGGATTGTTCATTTAATCTAATCACGACATTGGATCTAAGTCAAAATACGCATTTAGACCACATAGATTGTCAAATTAATCACCTCCAGTGTTTAAATATTGCCAACGGCAACAATACTAATGTCGAAAATTTTTTTGCGGCAGGGAATCCAAATTTGAGCTGTGTCGAGGTGGATGATATTGTTTATGCAGAAAATCATTGGCAACAAGTATTACAACCAATCGGATCACAATTTACATTTGCATTCAGTGTAAACTGCTATCAGGAATGCTCTAATTGTGCTCAAGCTTCCAATGCAACAGATACGAAAAAAGCCTGTGGATCCTATACCTGGATTGATGGAAACACTTATACTTCTTCCAATAATACAGCAATATTTAATATTGCAGGAGGTACAGTTAATGGTTGTGATTCGCTTGTGACTTTAGATTTGACAATATTCAATTCAGTTAATGGAACAGATACGCAAACCGCCTGTGGATCCTATACCTGGATGGATGGAAACACTTATACTTCTTCCAATAATACAGCAACATTTAATATTGCAGGAGGTACAGTTAATGGTTGTGATTCGCTTGTGACTTTAGATTTGACAATAAGCAATTCAGTTAATGGAACAGATACGCAAACCGCCTGTGGATCCTATACCTGGATTGATGGAAACACTTATACGACCACTAATAATACAGCAATATTTAATATTCCAGGTGGTGCAGTTAATGGTTGTGACTCAATTATTAGTCTTGATTTGACAATTAACCCTATTCCTAACAATGATGTATCTCAAAATGATAATACGCTAACAGCAACGCAAACAGTTGCTTCATACCAATGGGTTGATTGTGATAATGAAAATGCTATTATTATTGGTGAAATCAATCAATCATTTACTACGACCTCAACAGGTAATTATGCAGTAATTGTGACGATCAATGAATGTGGTATTACATCAGAGTGCAGCTTAATTGACTTTATAGGATTAGGTGAACTTAACAACACTTCTAAAACACTCGTTAAGATAGTTGACATGCTAGGTCGTGAGACAACATTTAAAACCAATACACCTTTGATATATGTCTACGACGACGCAAGCACAGAGAAGGTTTTTAGTGTAGAGTATTAGGGGGCTTTTTTCAGCGCACAATCCTCGCTCATTTTTACTATCTTTAGTTTATGAAGAATACCTATGCTTGTAATAAATGCGGAATGTCAGTAAACGCCCAGTGCGGTAAGTGCAATGTTCCCTTAGAAAATGACCATTTGACCATTGATGATGGCCGTCAGGTTCAGGTCTCTAAATGTCCTTCTTGTGCAGGTAAAATCAAATCACCTCAGTGCTGCGGCGCAGATATGAGCTGTGATTTGGCTTAATTCCGAAGTATTGAGATTCTTTTAATTCTTTCCCAAAACTTATTTGTATTCAAATTGTTGGTTCATTGTAGATACGCATAATAAAGTGCTTTTTGCGTTTCAAACAGTATATGATCATGTCTAAACCTTATCCTTTTACGAAATCTGGCTTTACCTTTTCTCCACATAAAAAGCAGGAGGAGGCGCCCTTTGACAGACTCTTTGATATCTTTCAGGAGCTCGTTGTTTTTACTTCTGGAGATGTGGATGAGACCCTCAATTGGATGGATGAACTCGATCGCGAATACAAGCTCTATAATGCCGAATATTCTAAGGAGGATTTTATTGAAGACCTCAAGAAAAAAGGGTTCCTAAATGACGACCCAAAAAATAAAAAAGGGAATGGACTACAGATCACTTCGAAAACAGAGCAGCTGATCCGACAAAGGTCTTTAAACCAGATTTTTGGAGCGCTTAAAAAGTCAGGAAAAGGAAACCACAAGACCAAACATACAGGACAGGGAGACGACCTCACGGGCGACATGAGAAACTATGTTTTTGGAGATGGATTGGATCAGATTTCTATGACCGAGAGCATTAGAAATGCTCAGGTGAATCATGGCGCAGGCGAATTCAAGCTCACCGAACAAGATCTCGTGGTCAATGACACGCACTTTAATGCACAGATGAGTACCGTACTGATGATTGACATTAGCCACAGTATGATTTTATATGGTGAAGACAGAATTACGCCCGCCAAAAAAGTAGCGATGGCTCTCGCAGAACTCATTCGTACCCGCTACCCAAAAGACACCTTAGACATACTCGTTTTCGGGAACGATGCATGGCCTATTAAGCTAAAAGAGCTGCCTTATTTACAGGTTGGTCCCTATCACACCAATACAGTTGCTGGATTGTCCTTGGCCCTGGATCTGTTGCGCCGAAAGAAGCAGACTAACAAACAAATTTTTATGATTACGGATGGTAAGCCATCATGTATCAAGCTCCCAAGTGGAGAGTACTACAAAAACAGTAATGGCCTTGATGAGTTCATTACAAGCAAGTGCCTAAATATGGCCAAACAAGCACGAAAGCTTCAGATTCCGATTACCACCTTTATGATTGCCCAAGACCCTTACCTCAAACAATTTGTCGAAGAGTTTACCGAAGCAAATCAAGGAAAGGCATTTTACACAGGCCTCAAAGGATTAGGCGGAATGATTTTTGAAGACTACGAAACCAATCGCAAAAAAAACATTAAAAGATAAGTATGAATATTCAAGAGATTAAAACACTAGGCGCACTTAAAACTAAGGGCTATGTTTCAAAGAGAATCAAAGCAGAGCTTCGTGACAATTTAATGCAAAAACTGAAAGACAAGGAACCTCTTTTTGAGGGAATAATTGGTTACGAAGACACTGTGATTCCACAACTGATTCACGCAATTCTATCGCAGCACAACATCAACCTTTTGGGACTCAGAGGTCAAGCTAAAACCAGAATAGCACGTTCTTTAACAGCGCTTCTTGACGAACACATTCCGATTGTAGAAGGTTCAGAGATCAATGACGATCCAATGGACCCGATTTCGTTTTATGCCAAAGAATTGGTTGAACAAATGGGAGATAAGACACCGATTTCTTGGGTGCACCGTTCGGCGCGCTTTTCTGAAAAATTAGCGACACCAGATGTGACGGTTGCTGACCTTATTGGCGATGTCGACCCGATAAAAGCGGCCAATCTAAAGTTATCTTATGCCGATGAGCGTGTGATTCATTTTGGGATGATTCCTAGAGCGAACAGATGCATATTTGTGATCAATGAGCTTCCTGATTTACAGGCCAGAATCCAGGTTTCCTTGTTTAATATATTACAGGAGGGTGATGTCCAAATTAGAGGTTTTAAGATTCGTCTGCCTTTAGATGTAAACTTTGTCTTTACGGCCAACCCAGAAGATTACACCAATCGAGGAAGTATTGTTACGCCACTCAAAGACCGTATCGGTTCTCAAATTATTACGCACTATCCAAATTCCATTGAGCTAGCGAAGAAAATTACCCATCAGGAGGTTAAAGCGAATGCAAAATCGGAAGCCATTTATGTACCTGAGCTGGCCAAAACACTGATTGAACAAATTGGATTTGAAGCGCGCGAAAACGAATTGATTGATCCAAAGAGCGGGGTGTCAGCCAGAATGAGTATCACGATGTATGAAAACCTAATCAGTGGAGCGACCTACAGAATGTTGGTGACGCAACAAGAAAAAACATCGGTTCGTATGTCTGATTTTTTAGCCGTGATTCCTGCAATTACAGGGAAGGTAGAATTGGTCTACGAAGGGGAACAGGAGGGAGCCGAGAATGTTGCCTTGTTGCTTTTAGGCAACGCCATCAAGAGTCTTTTTAACGATAATTTCCGTGAAATCAAAAAACTCAGTAAGCCGGGAACTACAGATGAATTTGATGCGGTCGTATCTTGGTTCATGGAAAACAGTTCTTTTTCACTCTCAGGAGACTTAAGTGATAAGGCCTATGCTGAAATATTGAATGCTGTGCAGCCCTTAGAAGATATTGTAGACATGTACCAGGCGCATGCGAATGCACACGACAAGCTTTTTTTAAAAGAATTTTTGTTGTGGGGTCTTGTGGAGTACAACAAGCTAGATAAGCAAGAATCCAAAGGAGGCTTTCAGTTTGAAGACCGCGTATTGGGATCCTTCTATAACAACTAAGACAATGGATAAAGTCCGACCCGAACTTCCGGCTTCTTTAACTGAGGGTGATCTAAAAGAAGAAGAGCTTTTTCAGAACATGGTCCTGCGTCCTGTCATTAAAATGCAACACGAAATACTGATTCTTCGTGTGAAAAGTTATTTCACAACTAAGAAAGTGATTTTTAACCTTATGGATAAAGAGAAACGCACCCTAGCCATCGAGAGTGCTTTTCAAAATGACAACCCACTAAAAAAAGAAATTCAAGGAATGATTTTAGGCCAGTTGGACCCTGCTGAGTTTCAAACCTATTTGAAATTCGAGCGATCGATGAATAAAAGAGTGGTTCATATGGTGCGCAACCGGATGCTTGACTCTATTCTTGAACTAGCATAAAGAGAGCCTAATCCTGCTCAAAGAAGTGCTTAAAAAAGAGGAGGTGGTGTCGAATCGAGTTTCTCCAATACGCCCAATTGTGTGCTCCAGGACGAACGCTATACTCATGTGGAATCTCAGCAAAAACTAGTTTTTCATGCAGGGCCTGATTTACCTCTGCAAAGAAGTCATCTGAACCACAATCAAAAATGATTTCCAATTCCCCATTTAAGAGATGTGTCATGTTTATTACTGTGTTGCCCTCCCAATTGCTTTTGTGTTCTGCATAGGATCCCAATACCTCATCGATATTCCAACTACTTGCAAAAGGTCTGATATCAACCCCGCCACTCATGCTACCTGCAGCACCCCAAATGTCTTGATGTCGAAAAGCCAGGTAAAGGGCACCGTGTCCACCCATACTAAGTCCCGTGATCGCACGTCCTTTTTTGTTGTTGACTGTTGCATAGTTTTCATCGACTGCTTTCACCAATTCTTCACAAATAAATGTTTCGTATTGGCTTTTTGGATCAATAGGGCTGTCTAAATACCAACTTGTTTTGTTGCCATCGGGGCAGACTATAATGATGTTGTAATCATTTGCGTATTCTTCGATTTCAGGTACACGAAACATCCAATTGCTAAAATAACCTCCGGCACCATGCAGCAGGTATAAAACTGGCAAACGCTCCCCTTGTATTGAGTAATCTTTGGGTGTAATGACCAAATTCGAAATAGATTTGTCCATGACTGGACTATAAACGATCAGCGTATCAATTTGTGAAAGCAGCAGCTTAACACTAAAAAAGAACAGAAAAGAAAGCTGGGTATTTTTCATCCTCAGGTTAAATTTATGGAGATTTTTACTTTGTTGTAGCTTGTCTTTTGATCAGAAATGAAGCAGTCTCTTTAAGCTCCAATATCCTTACGTTCAAAAATCTTATGGGCTATAAACAGCATTGCCAAAATGATGCCTAAAAAAATGATTACAGGCAGAAATTGAATTCCATCTACGCCGAGGTAATGGAATGGAGAGAGCTTCGAAATCCAGGTGGTTTCTTCCATCGATTTGCCTATTGCATAAAGAAAGTAGCTCCCTATTACAAGACCAACGACGGGACCCATATAATTTTTTATTCCAGAAATAACCTGAGAGATAAACAAGCCGGCTACTCCAAAAAAGAGACATAGGATATAACCGTTTAGGTGCATTTCGACGAGGGATCCCCAATTGACTTCGTTACTTACGACACTTAAAAACATGCCAAATGCGACCAAAGTTTGTAGTATAAAACTCATGGAAATCAGTGAGAAAAGCGCCCCTACTTTGGTGCTAAAAATGGTCCTACGTGAAATGGGTTTGCTAAAAAGAAATTCGGAGGTTCGCTCTTTTTCTTCCTTAGAGATGATGGTCGAGCCCATAGAGCATGAAAAAATCGCTAGGATGATAATGATGTGAAATCCAAAATAGGTTTTGTAATAACCAGAAATCTCTCCCCACGACGCCATATCCATATTGAAGGCCTTGGCCATTTCTTTTGGGATGGTTTCGGACATCGCCACCCCTAAATCTTTGAAGGATGGATATAAAGAAACAATCATTATCGTAAACCCGATTGCAATTCCTGTCCAAATCATGAAATTCTTACGGTTCCTTTTGAGCTCTTTTTTATATAAGTTGAGGTTCATGCTTATTGGTAATAGTTCATAAAGATGGTTTCCAAATCGGGTTCTTCAAGCACAGCATCTACAAGATCAAGTGTTCCCATCCACTCGATTAAATCAGTAATAGGCCCGACATAATCAAAGGTGAGCTTGTTGTTCATCCACAAGGCGTTTTGTATGCCTTCAATAAAGGAAAGCTCCGTTTTTTCTTTAAAGATAAAGCGGGCCTTTTTCATCTGCTTGGTTAAGAGGCTCTGAATGTCTTCTACCGCATTAATTTCTCCATCACGAATAATAGCTGCTCTATTACACATGCGTTGGATCTCGGTGAGGATATGCGAGCTAAAGAAGATGGTTGTTCCCTTCTTACTCTCTTCTTCTAAGAGTTCAAAAAACCGGTTTTGCATCAAGGGATCTAAGCCCGAAGTTGGTTCATCAAGTATGAGTAATTCGGGAGCGTGTAAAACGGATTGAATGATGGCACACTTCTTTTTATTACCAAAAGAAAGCGACTCTATTTTACGGTCTAAATCCAATTCAAAAAGGGCCCCCAAGGTGTTGATTTGATCCAAATTGACCTTATCGTAAAAGCCAGCATGGTATTCTAAAAGCTCTCGGGAACTCATGCCGTCATAATAATTAACTTCTGAGGGCAGATACCCAATCTTTTTACGAATACCGTGAAGATCTCTATCTATGGACTGTCCTAAAATAGAGGCCGTTCCGCTACTCGGTAAAAGAAACCCCATTAGGGTTCTGATGAAGGTCGATTTACCTGCACCGTTTGGACCTATAAAACCAAAAACTTCACCTTGTTCGATTTGTAAATTGATGTTTTTAATTCCAATGTCCTTCCCGTAGTTTTTACATAAATTCGAGGATTCAATTACATTCATTCTTTTTTTCCGGTTTTAAGTCTCTTAAAAGGTACGGAATAATGAAACCATCTTCTTGTTTTTACCTATTTTTTTATGATTTTAAGGGGCCTGAAATTCTTTTCTTTAAAGGCCATGTAATACAGTCCCGCTGGGTAACGCGAAAGATCAATGCGGTGCTGTGAGCTTTGAAGATGTCCACTTTCTACAAGAACACCGTTGGGTTTAAAGATTTCATAGCGGATGATATCGTTGCTATTTCTACTGACCCATAGTTGGTCATTAGTTGGATTTGGATATACGGCTATTTCCTGATCCCTTGTGTTTTTAATAAGTCCACTTTGGTTTTCACCTGAGATACAACGCACACAATTTCCATCTCCACGGGCGCGATTGCCCATAAAAGCTTGAGTCATACTAATTCCTAAATTCCGGGACTCTGCACCATTCAAATCACTGCTTCTGTAACCCGAGAAAGTTCCAACATTTCCAATGATTCCTGTCATCCTGCTTCTTGCCCCTGGTATGGGTAACTTTAAAACTGAAGTAAATGCACCGGAGGCATCGCTTGAAGACCAACTTAGCCTTTCCGCTTCCCATTCATCTTCTGTTGGGATGCGGAAACCATACGGGCAGGGGTTATTGGTGCCATTTGTTCCTTGCCACAGTTCATCGATTGAAGGAGAGAGCCAATCATCTGCACCGATAATAAAGTCGCCATGACCGGGTGCACTCGTGCTTGCGACAATTGTCGTTGTGTTAGAGGTTCGCAATTCATGACCGTCAGCTAACCTCCCCCACTGAAATAAATGACCATAAGCCTCGGTATCTGTTGAGGAGTTCGCTACTTGATTGGCACCGAGGTTTCTATCCATCCAAGTTTCCCCAGTAATAGGGTTGGTGACTGTAAGTGTTTGGGCATTGATGAGCGTACTAGAAATGGCAAAGGCGATGCCAAAAAAATAAAATTTCATACAGCGTTTTTTTGTTATAGCGTTTTGACTACTGAACTATGAAAAGGTTTAGTCTTGGGGATCATTTATTTAATAGGAAAGAGAAGGCGCTAAGCGCAATTGCCGTCAAAAATAGACACGTATTTTCTTCTTTTTCTGAAAAGAGTGGTTCCTAAAATTATCGTCTGATGGATTTCTGTAGACTAGGCGATTTAATGCAAAATGTTATAGACGGACCTGTCATATTCTTGTTCATTAATAAAAGTCAGCACTTCTATTTTTTTGTTTTTTAAAGTTGTCTTTTTAAAAGTAATGCGTTGTTTGTCAATCGCCTCTAAACTTTTCAACTGTATTGTAATCTCCGTTTCTGTAAGCGAAAAACCAAATACAATCGGGTGTTTTAAGGAGTTTCTGATTTTTAAATCTTTATAACCGTAAACAACCGTAGCATCAGAACCTAAAGGGGTAAATCGAGTTTCTTCGGTGTAGATATCGGCAGTATGGTTATATCTTTCGAGGACATCAATATTTGCTAGGATACAGCTGTAATAGATCAATCCAGAAATCTGGCATAGGCCCCCGCCTATAGACTCCTCCAATACTCCATCGACTATGGATCTACTTTTTACGTACCCCCTTTTACTTGTTGGATTTCCAACAGCACCCCAAAAAGAAAAAACCTCATTAGGTTTAATAATATACTCCTCAATGGAATCAATAGCGGTTTTGAAATTCAACTTCTTGGCTTTCGATGATTCGGTGTTTTTTATTTCTTGCGTGATTTCTATACTATGATTGAAATCAAATTCGCTGTGGCTCGCCTTTTTAGCAAAGCGAAAAGAATACCCTTTATAGACATTTGACAGAAAATTCTTGAACAAATGCGCTTTGATTTTTAGTGAAACTGGGATGCGTTTTTTAATCATTTTTTTCGAAGTACAAAGATCAAATGAGAGCCGTATTCCTTAAATATAGAACGACATAATAAATTGTCGATACCGATAAAGAGGGGTCTGATTTTTTTCGGGATGCGATGAATAGGTAAAAAAGCAATGCCATGATAAGAAACGAGCTCCCAAGAATTACCTGCGATTTCTTTCATTTGACTGACCTTAATTTGATGACCACCGTGCCATGATGTTGCTTTATAGCCCGTTATTTTTCTTCTTTTCAATGACGGAACATCAAAAATAAAAGTCCCTCCTGTGGCCGTTACTCTATTGATTTCGGCGAGTATGTTTTTCAGCATAGGGAAATCTAAATGCATAAAGAGATGAAAAGCAGTCACATTGTTAAAGAATGAATCGCTAAAGGGTAAGGCTTCTGCATCGGCTACACTGATTTTTTTTTGAGGAAATTTATCCTGTGCGACCTTAACCATTTCATGGCTTATATCCACCCCATAATCCGAATAATCAAGAAACCTACCGGTCCCACATGCGACATCGAGGTTTAATTCCGTTTCATTTTTGTTTAGATAAGATTTTAAAATTCTATTTTCCTGCTGATTGATATATTTTCCATAGGAGTTAGAGAACCTGTTCTCATCATACCGTTTTGCGAGTTCATCATAGTAATTAACGATTTCTTTCTTCATTTTTTTCTTATCCGCTTAAACAGTTTACGAATCCTAATTGATCTTGTCATTAGGAATTTACTAAGATATTATATTATTCTAAATGAGAAGATTAAACCTTGTCTTGACAAGTCGCTTTAGCTGAGCTTTTTTCTTTAAAAGAGATGTTTTGCGTCTTTGGGGTTTTGACTTTCTAGTAGAAACTCATTGGGGATTATCTCATGGCTAAACCAGCAGCAGCTATTTCCGATGGACTCTATCGTGCTCTTTTCATTTCAAACTGAAATGACTGAACACTATGCGATGGCCGTCAAAAATATATACGTATTTAAAGCAAAATAGAACAAGGCTGGCAAAGAAACCCAAAGGCCATCTTTTAATTTCACCCTAACCAATAGCGCAAAAAACATAAGTATGGCGAGGCCCAAAGATGAAATCCATAATAGCGGATCAAATTTTAGACCTAGGATTAAACCTGAGGCACCCAAAAATTGACAAATGATAATGACGAGACCAAATTTCTCCAAACCAAACCTTTTAAATTCACCTTTCATACGGGGTGATTTGAAATAGTAGGAGCCGTATGCAAAAAAGGACAAACTAGATAGTAGAACGCAGATTTGGTTGAGGTCCATTTATTCTTATTGTATCGATTCTATTACGATGAAAACACAGAGAAGCAAAAGAATGAGTGAAGGCAATCGTTTGATAAAAGGGTTCTTTATGGAAAAATGAAAGTATTGAGCAGCGATCATGAAGATACCCATACCCACGGCCGCAGCAAGAACAACGGAAGAAAACCATACCCCTACAAAAAGCAAGGTCGCTAAAGCAATTTTAGAGGCGCCAACAAGGCTTCTGGTCAAATCGTTCAATCCAAATTGTTTAAACTCTTTAACAACATTGTCAAATCTGAAAATCCAAACAAAAGCAACAGATAATGCCAATGCCATTTGTACTATTTCTATAACGTTTTCCATTTTATTAGGTATTAATTTTCTTACTCATATGGCTTTTCAGAATACGCCCCTGCACCAATTTGGCACCAGGCCTCCGCTACTAGTTGATTCTTAAACAATGCTTTGATCAAATGGTTTAGAAGGTTCAGAATAAAGATAGTTATGTAAACCGGTTATCGGCTTTTGCACGGGTTTATTTTATGCCCCCAAGACGAATGGAAAGTATGCTACTAGGATTATTCGTTTCGAAGGACCTCAAAGGCCTCAGTTTTATGCCCCTCTAACTGCAGAAAGAAAGTCCCTGAAACCAAATGGCTCGTATTAATTTCACACGATCCTATTTCTATTATGCCTTCTAGTTGTTTAATTCCCAGAACATCAATAATGATATATTTTAACGTTGGAGCATTTGTGTTTGTCGCTATACGTATTAGATCGTTTGCTGGGTTTGGGAAGATTTTTAAGGTGTTGGCTTCTTCTTTTATTACTCTCACTTCTAGGGTAGATTCGTCCTCTAAAAAACGGTAATACATCAATTCCCCAGCTTCACCATTTGCAGCACCTTCACTAGGCAGAAATAGCGTAGTAACAATGGCCAATCTTTCATCAATCTCCATCATACTGACCGTCGGGTTTGCAAATGCAGTACTGCCATTGTGAGTGACGATGTCTAGCGGCTCGGCATTGTTTGTCTGGTAATCAAAAATAAAACTCCGCCAAGAACCGAAATCACCATTGATGTATTGCCCTTCAATTACCCCAAAATCATACCCGTCATAGACAAACGCATCTCGGTCACCAATATTACCGGCGACACCCCAATATAAAAGTGAATTGTCAAAATTGCTGAGGGTTTCACAATTCCATGAATTAAAATTGCTTAGAATACCTCTAGCTTGACGGTCTACTGTGCAGTTTTGGAAATAATGGAATCCGATATTAATTTCAGCGTTGCTTGCATAATAAATGTTTGGTGTTCCCTCTGCGCAATCCGAAAGGGTACGGTCTATATCATAAGTCGCCGCTGCATTGCTCGTGAATAGATTAGCCAGGTCGCTATAGTAGGCTACTTTTAAATGGTTGCTCGGCTCTTGTTCCCAGGCCACAACATAACCGCCATCTACGGATTCGGCAATAGCGGGTTGAGAGGCATTTGAGGCCAAGACAACCTCTATATTCCATGTGAGAAAATCGCTAGATGTTGCTAGAAATACCTGAGGTTGCGAAGAAGAATAGTGATGGTAAACCGCAATAAAACCGCCATTCGGATTTGCGATTATTTTTGCACAATCCATGGATTGATCAAGATTGTCTTTTGTGTCATACTGATAAACATCTGCTGTTTGTACTGAATCCAAAAATCCATGAAGTTTGGCCCTTGAGGAATCTGAAAGGGTTTGCGAATTTGAAATGCTGCAAATTAAAAGGAGCAATACCAATAAAGCGTGAGTTTTTCATTTTTGTGATTTTTCTCATAGTATTAAAGATAGGTCTAAATGGCGTCATTACACATTGTTGATATTATTTACTTTTTCGAAAGTAAATTAATTAACTCGAGCTCCGTTTTTTTTACCGCAACAAAATTCGGCCCTAAAAAGTCCTCATATTTGAATTCGTATTTTCTGAATTCTACATTTTTCGGAAAGATTTTGCCTATTATATACCCTCTATTTTCAAAGTAGTTATAGAAATCTATTAATAAATGTTTGGTTGAAATATTTATATAACCAAACTCAAACTGGATCACTTTTATTTTTCCCGCGGCAATATGTTCCTCAAACCCTAATATTGCATCGTACTCAGCGCCTTCAATATCAATTTTCAATAAATCAATTTCACTGATCTTGTAATCCCTAAGAAAATCATCCCCTTTCACCAGCTCTATTTTTTGCTTCTCACTTGATTCGTAGGATAACCCTTTGATGTCAACTATCGAGGAATGGGTGTTGGAAGGAAAAATATTTATTTCTTTGGTGCAGTTTTGTTTATAGAGTCCTTTTTCGATAGGAAAAATATTATTGAAGCCATTAACGTTTTCCCCTAACGTTTGATAGGTACTCTTTACAGGTTCAAAAGAATAAATATGTGCGCCAGGGTTGTACTTATTAATCAATAATGAATAACCACCGATGTTTGCTCCCCCGTCAATAATCACAGTTGGGTTTAGTGTGGATATTTTTTTTAGTACCGTTAACTCACCATTGCTATAGACATCGTAATTGCGATTTTCATAGAACCTGTTTAATGCCCTGCCAAAACCTGCAAGGGCTTTGAATAATGCATTGTGTGAATTTCGTTTTAAAAATCTTTTTAGTGTTTTCATAATGTTCTTCTGTGATGTCAGGATGTAAAAGTTATAAACCCTACTACATTATAAATACTACAATGACATTCTCAAATGTAATGAAAAGGCTTTAAGTCAATTTTTTTAGAGGATCTCAGGTTTTGAATCGTGTTATTAAATGGTTACACGTAGGTGTTTGGTAAAAACACTTAGCTCCAAATAGGTAGTGCTTTCTATTTTTATTCTTTGCTGTTCTTTTTGTTTTATGGGGGCGTATGCTTGCCGCATCTTTGGCGTATAATTAAAACGCATTACCATGACTAGTTTACTTACCGTTCTTGTTCTTTTCGGATACATTTTATACGGAACACACAGCAATTAATTCACCTAATTGCTATAGATTAATAAATCTGTAATCGAACGCTTACTATCCTGAAGTGTTTGCCCCCAAAGATATTCGAGGTGCACCCCACCTTAACAAAGACGCCTACTTCTTCTCGTTGATTGCAGGTCACTCTGTGCTTTGCTAGGCCGCTGTTGAACCATTCCAATGGTTTTGTAATCAATATTTCATTTTCAATACGGAATGTAAGAAACAGCCATCCTCAGTTCAACTTCATTTCACGCTCCCATTATTTATTTAACTTAGACTTTACAAATAAGCGCCATTTATGTAAATATTTAATGATAAGAGACGCACCAATCGATAGACTGTATTGTTGAAGCGTGAATAATATTTTAATTTTGTTACGAATTGAATCCTATAAATGAGAGATCTAAATGTCAGGTAATCATCAACCTCAAGCCTTAGCTCCTTTTTCTTGCACCTACTCTTCACACGTGCCGGAATTGCTTCAGAAACTTAATTGCTCCCTAGCAATTTCTACATATCAAGCGGGTAAGCTTGTTTTCATTTCTGCCTTGAATGAAAGTAAAATAGTTCAATTACCCAGAACCTTTGATAAACCTATGGGAATTGCTCAGGACCATCAAAATGATAAATTAGCCTTGGCTTGTAAAGATGAAGTGATTGTCTTTTCAAATGCCAAAGAACTGGCTAAATACTACCCTCGGTCACCAGAAAAGTATGATGCCTTATACATGCCTAGAGTTTCATACCATACAGGAAACCTCGATATTCACGACCTTAATTTCGGGCAGAACAACGAGCTATATGGTGTGAATACGCTGTTTTCGAGTATTGTTAAAATAGATGATAATTACAGCTTTACACCCATTTGGAAGCCAAAATTTATTGACCGCGTCGTTTCCGAAGACCGATGTCACCTGAATGGAATGGCAATGCTAAATGGAAAACCGAAATATGTAACTGCATTTGGCAAAGGGAATACATTTCAAAGTTGGAGAGACACGGTTACCACAGGAGGGATTGTTATAGATGTCGAAACGGACGAGATTATTATAGATGGGTTGGCGATGCCCCACACACCAAGAATTTTCAATGGCGAATTATACACGCTTTTGTCGGCGACTGGTGAATTAATCAAGATTAATAAAGAAAAGAGTACTTATGAGGTCATCGTCCAGCTCGATGGTTTTGTTCGCGGAATGGACCTGTATAACGATTATCTCTTTATTGGATTGTCAAAGCTTAGAGAGAACTCGTCAACTTTTGCAAAATTAAATTTAAAAGCGAATGAAGCTGGAATCATGATTGTGCATTTGCCGACCGCAAGCATTGCCGGGAAAATTAGCTATCAGACATCATTAGATGAGATTTATGATGTTCATGTCCTCCCAGGAAAGGTAAGGCCAAATATTTTGAATACAATCCGCCCTGACTATAAGGAAGGGGTAACAACACCCGATGCAACATATTGGGCAATTAAGAAATAACGAATAAATTAAACAAATGAAACAAAACCACTACTCTCGAAAAAAGAGACAGCTGACAAGGTTAATTGAGGACTTGCGGCTTAAAATGAGTACATCTGATCAATCTTCAGGGACCATTCATCGAATCAAACTGAGAATTAAGTACTTGCTTAATGAATTGTCAGGATGCATATCAAAATACCAATTGAAAAGAATGCTTGGCGGATTTGCCATCGTATTTGGTTTTGCATCAGTGGCGAATAGCCAGGTATTTAATGCACCCGTTCTAAATCCTTTCGGTTTAACCAGCCCTCCAGCAACAGTCTATTTGCAATTTCCTGAAATGGCGGATTTAGACAATGATGGCGATATGGATATTTTAGCTGGCGTGTATGATGAATATGGGTTTGCAGGTTTAAGTTATTATGAAAATATCGGCAGTTCTGAAGCTCCAGAATTTTCCGCTTCAGTAATTAATCCATTTGGAATAACAGTATCTAATCCGATTAATTTCCCAGCTCTGGTTGATCTTGATAATGACGGTGATTTAGATCTTTTAAATGGTGAATACTATGGCAGTATGAGCTATTTTGAAAATACCGGTACAGCCAGCGCTCCATCCTTTGCAGCACCGACTTCATTGCCATTTGGACTGACTGCTACCTATGGACTTGCGATGCCAACATTCGCAGATTTAGACAATGATGGTGATATGGATTTACTCGTTGGTGAGCAATATGCGAACCAGCAATATTTCGAGAATATTGGCACAGCTGAGGCGCCTAGTTTTGATGCCCCTCAAACGAATCCTTTTGGTTTAACAGTAGGTTACGGATTGTCATCTCCAGAATTCGGTGATTTTGATAATGATGGTGATTTCGATTTAATGATTGGTGCCTATTATGGAAACTTTGAATATTACATGAATACAGGTTCTGCCTCTAATCCTGTTTTCTTTGGCCCAGTAACAAACCCTTTCGAGTTGTCTCCGACATACGAATTCAATTTCCCCACAGTAGCAGACCTTGATGGTGATGGTGATTTAGACTTAATGGTATGTGAAGGCTATGGAAACTTCCAGTACTTTGAGAATATTGACCCAACAACATCAATCGACGAGATAGGAGTCAAAGGTTCAATTCTCCCTAATCCATTTAATGATGTTCTGAGCTTTAACTTTGATCAGGATGTCGTTCATGCAGAATTCGTAAACCTTGCGGGTCAAGTAATACTCCGGGTTGAAAACCCAGGTACAAATGTGGATGTAAGTTCACTTCATCAGGGTATGTATATCGTGAAGTGTAGACATGCAAATGAACAAACATCAACATCTAAACTGCAGAAGTTATAAATCCTTCTAATTAAAAAAAGCCCTTCTCGAATGAGAGGGGTTTTTAATTTAACAGACTTTTTTATAAAGGTTTAAAGAAATCCCCTAGTCAAACTTTATTTCATTACCATCTTCTCGGGGGACAGAAACTTTCATCTTCTTTTGGATAACCTTAAAATGATGTTCATCTTCTGGGGTAACTAGAGTAATAGCCTTTCCAGTAGCCTCTGCTCTTCCTGTTCGTCCAATTCTATGCACATAGTCTTTAGGAGATCTGGGCAATTCATAATTGATAACATGAGGTAAAAATTCAATGTCGATCCCTCTGGCCAGAAGATCAGTAGCAACTAGAACCCTTAGTTTTCCTACCTTAAAGTCTTGAAGCGCCATTTTTCGAATCTGCTGACTTTTCTTACCATGAATGGCTTGGGCGTCGATTCCATTTTTCCGAAGCTTGTCGGCGACATTATCGGCCTTGTAGGTAGATGCCGTAAAGACCAAGACCTGCTTCATATCACTATCCTTAATTAGATGTCTCAAAAAAGGCCCTTTTTTTTCTTCTGAAATAGAGTAAGCCAATTGAGTAATCTGATCAATATTGCCTTCTTTTGGGGCTACATTAATGACGACGGGGTCCCGCAGTAATATTTGATGGATTTCTTCTACTTTTTCATTTAATGTTGCTGAAAACAACAAGTTTTGGCGTTTTTTCGGCAATAATGCAAAGATTCGATTCATTTCGTCCTTGAAACCCAAATTCAATAGCTTGTCTGCTTCATCTAAGATGAGGGTTTTTAGCTTGTCAAAATGAACAGCATTAGAGTCTACTAAATCCAATAAGCGCCCAGGTGTTGCCACCAATACCGAAATCCCAAAAAGCGACTTCATCTGTGGGTTAATAGAAACGCCTCCGTAGATCGCCATAGTCTTCACTGGGTGTGAAACACCTTTTTCAAAAAGGTGAAATACATCCTTAACCTGCTCCGCCAATTCTCTGGTGGGAACCAATACCAATACATCAACCTGTCTATCTTTCGCACCTTGCTTCTGCTTCAGAGCGGCGAGAACAGGAAGCACATAACTTGCGGTCTTTCCCGATCCTGTTTGTGCAATTCCAAGTACATCATGGCCCTTCAAAATAACAGGAATGGCTTGCTCCTGAATAGGATATGGGTTTTTATAATTCTCGTTTTCAAGAATTTCAAGAAAGGTTTTGGGTAAGCCTAAGGCATTAAAAGACATGATGGTTTGTTGTTAATCTCGTCAAAGATAATGAGTATTTACTCTTCTGGGTTGAGTTCCGTTCCACAATGCTTACAATGCTTGGCATTGTTTTCATGTCCCTCAAGAGAACAGCTAGGGCAGCTTTGCGTATTCATCTTTTCTGCCATTGCTAATTTCACGGAGATCATACCTGTTGGTACTGCGATTATGGCATAACCCAAAATCATAATAATAGAGGCGAAAAACTGGCCTAATCCGGTTTGGGGAGAAATATCGCCATAACCAACCGTAGTGAGCGTAACAATCGCCCAATAGATACTTCTAGGAATGCTTGTGAAGCCATCCTTAGGATCTTCAATGATATAGATAATGGTTCCCATTATGGTGGCTATAGCCAATACGGCAAGAAGAAACACAACGATTCGCTGTTTGCTAGCAACGAGAGCCTGCTTTAGCGTGTTTGCCTCTTTAACGTACCTGAACAATTTTAAGATTCTAAAAATCCTCAATAGACGAATGGTTCTAATCGTTTTAATCGTTGCCATACTGTCTGGGAACATGAAGATCCCCAAATAGGTTGGCAAGAGCGAAACCAGATCAATAATCCCATAGAAGCTGAAGATGTATTTCAATGGTTTCTTTACGCTTACAATGCGAAGGATATATTCTAAGGAAAAAAAGGCAGTAATGGTCCATTCAAAAGGGACTAGAATATGGTGGTATTGATCTCTGTAATACTCCACACTGTCCAGCATGACTGCTCCAACACTTAAAAGAATTAAGATCAATAAAACGATATCGAATAGTTTTCCTAAAAAGGTGTCGGCTTCAAAAATTATTTCGTGCGTCTTTTTCTTAAAGTGCTTTATCATAATACTTGAAAATTAAAACAATTCCCGCAGTAGACCAACCATTCAAAGACGAATGTCAATCTCAAGTCTCTTGGCGTATTCAACTGCTTTGCGCCACTGTGTTTTAGTACAGTTTCGGCTTTGTTGACGCTCGTGTTTTCATAAAAATAGTAATAACAGAATAAACAGCGTGATACCTATGCCATAAATGGCCAACCCAGTGTGCATTGCTTTTTTGGCATCTATATATTTCTGGTCATAACCATTCGCTTTAAAACTATCTGCTTGGCTCCAAGATTGCACTCCCCAACAGACCATTCCAAATAACAACTTCTGCATACCCGTGAGGGGGCGCTTGTTTTTAGTCTTGTCTAATAGTTCTTCTTCGTCAAATTTATCCATCATGTAGTCTTCCGCAGTTAGCCATGAATACGTACAACAGTTTTCTGTCCATTGATTGTGAAAATGACAAGCACTGGCCCCTTGTTTTCAATCTGAAATCTTATTGTAGAATGATCTTCAAATAGGGTGTTGACTTTGAGCAACCTCCCCATTAAATCTATGAGCTGCAGGCCCTCAATTCGGTTATCATTAGAGGTCTCCAATTCATAAATGTCTGTTGTAATTCTTTTAAAAATATAATCACTGTTGTCATTGAGTGGATTACTTATATTCCCAAAGGGAACCTCCAAATTAAGGATTTGGTTAACAACTACAGTCGTACACGGGCTATATCCAGTAAGCTGAATAGTATATTCGCCGGGCTCAAGATAAACATGACTTGGATTTGATTCGTTAGAGGTGTTCCCGTCTCCAAAATCCCATAAAAGGGAGTCGACGTAATCCGTGTTTTCTTGAAAAACAGCTGTATAATTTAAGGCATCAATGGTAAAGGAGAAACTGACATTCGCCAAAGAATCATGGTGCTGAAGGCCCCAGGTTTCCATACTGTCTAAGACACAAATACTTGCCGCTTGCTGAAGGGCTAGCGCGTCATCAGCAGTTAAACTACCCGTAAAGATTGAGCCGACAGGGGAGCTATGAAAAATAGAAGCATAAAAAGTACATGCCGCTAGATACGAGCCAGAGTAGGAGGGGTGTGAGCCGTCGCCGCTGTATAGGTTGATTTCAGGATGGTTATCACGAATGTATTTCCAGGCAACACCAACAGGAGAAACGGAAGCATTTGAAGAATCTGCAAAGCGCAAGTAAGCGAGACGCAATCGGGCATTCATTTTATCAAATGTATTGATTGAATCCCATTGTGAATCGCCATTTTGGCGTCCCCAAGTCATAAAAAAAAGCGCTTGAGAGCAAGTTGAAATGGCTTGAGCGCTATCGGCCAATTGGACGGCATAGGGCAGGGTTTGTGTATTTACTTGTCCGTATGGGAATGAAGGTTCCTGGCTTTGCGCCTGAAGCACAACGTAGTCCCAATTTGCATTATTCATCGCCGAATAGGTCGCTGCATTACCTGCATGACCGGCAAAGGTCATTCCTCCTGGAGTCTGAGAAGTATGTTCGACATAATCCCCTAATGATGCGGCAAGATCCGTAAGTATTCCGGGCATATTATTAACATAAGTGTAGCTATTGCCTATAAACAAAACAGAGGCGCTGTCTTGGGCATGACATACTCCAGTCTGCAATGAAACGAATAGGCTCAAAAATATTGTTTTAAAGATTTTCATTTTTCTAAGTAACACATTAATAATTTCTTTTGATCGGCTTTGAAAAGCCATTGCTCAAGAGACGCAGGAATAGGCAAGAGGATGCTTATTTGTTTAAAGTTCCCACGCATGATCTCACATCCGTAGGAAACCCCAATACGAAGTGCCACCTGGTCTTGTTCTAGGTGATGAAATGCAAAGTTCTCAAGGATCCCCCCAAAATAAAAATCACAACCGCCGTCCAAGTTTTGCCAAAGTTCTTTTAATTCTCGGACATTGGAATCGATGAGGTATTTTTTTACAAAATCATTTTTGTACAGAGCATCAAACAGATCGCCTTCTGAAAATAGATCAATCAAACTGATTTGATCTAGTAATACAGATTTAGCAATAATCTGTTTGCCATAAGTTGGGTGTGCTCCTCCCTCATAATACCAGTTCTGAGTATAGCTTACATATGGACCAACGACGGATATCAATTCGGAGTTTTCATATTCCTTCGAATAAGTCAATAACGCTATTGAGTCCTTAAAGGGATGATGTTCAATAAGTCTAATAGAGTCGACCCAATGGCTGTCATATCTGTGATCTTCAAGATCATATCCTTCACGGGCGACATTTTTATAAATTCTTGTGCTTTTTCCTGTTAATGTATTTTGAAAATATGCAGCGTCTTCAGACCAAGTGATTTTGATGTCTTTAAATTCTGTTTCTGAGCCAACCTGTGCAATAAATGAGCAAATATGAAGTGAAAAAGCAACAATAAATACCAGTTTTATGAATAAAGAGTGTTTAGTATAATGATGCATATTCTTAATTTAAGAATCAATCTTTTGAATCTACCAAAGAAAGCAAGCTAAAGATTTGTGTATGATTCTTTTAGCCTCCTCTTCCAAATAGATAATCTGTTAATTAATTTGTAATTTACAAGTCAATATTAACTAAAATTAAATAATATGAAAAGAATTTTACTTTCTGCCGCATTCGCGGTGCCTTTTTTAATGAACGCGCAAACAACGCTTGTTTCAGAAGATTTTGATGGCTATGCAGCTGGTGGTCTTCTTACAGAAGTTGGCGCAGCCAATGGATGGAGAGAATGGGGTGTTGCCAACGGGGATGCTACAGCTGGATATTCAGCTCAAGTAACGGATTTGGCAGCGTCTTCTGGTTCTTTAGCAGGTCGTTCTGCTAGCGATGGAACAATTGACTCAGATGCGATTTGGGCATGGACTGACTTAACAGCTGGAAAATATTCAATTACTATGAATTTGTATGTACCTGCAGGAAGCACTGGTGGATATATTGGAATTGGTAATGCGGATATGGATGCTTCAGGTGGTCAGCCAAATGCTTTATTTATCGTAGGAGATACTCTATTGTTGATGCAAGATGATGCCATAATGTTTGGTGAAGCGTCAATTGTGCCTAATACTTGGTATGCTATTGAGATGGTGATTGATATAGATGCAAATGCATCCGAACTACTGGTAGACGGCATAAGTGCCGGTGTTGGTGCAGCAAACTATACGGGACTTGGAATTGGACTTGGAGGTCTTGACCTTTGGGGAACGAGTGTAGATGTTACGCAGCAGGGTGTTTACAACCCAGGTGACTACTACTACGATGATTTAGCGGTTACAGATATGACAGGTGTAGGTATTGAAGAAAATGTTGCAATGAATATTGTTGTTTCTCCAAACCCATCTAACGGTGATTTCTCAATCGACTTTAGTGATTATGCATTTAACAATGCTTCATTGACGATTACAGATATGCTTGGAGCAGTTGTTTATTCTGAAGAATTATCTTCAGTTACGAATTCAACTAAAAACTTTAACCTAGACCTAAACGCAGGTGTTTATGTTCTTAAAGTAGCGGATAGTTCAAATGAATTTTCTTCTAGAATCGTAATCAAATAAAGATTCTTTAAAAGTTTGAAAAGGCAGCCTCGGCTGCCTTTTTTTATGTCAAATTTCCACTTTCATTTTGTGTATTCCTTGATTATTCAATAACTTTAGAGTCTAATTAAAGATTGAACATGAATAAAGCTTTAGGAATCGTATTGTTTTTGGCCCCTTTTGTTGCCTTTAGCCAGTGGAGTTTAATGGATGAGTCTTTTGATGACTATGCCGCTGGAGACCTTGTAAGTGATGTAGGTGCTGCAAATGGATGGGGTTTATGGACAGGTTTGCAAACAGAATCTTGTATCGTAAGTGAGGATCAATTTATATCGGGTACGAATTCGGGCTATATCGTTGATGATGGCACCAATAACACTAGAGCAACTTGGTCATGGTCAGATTATAGTGACGGTAAATATTCTTTTTCTCTTAGTATTTATGTTCCCGAGAACAGTGCAGGAGGGTTTATAGGATTTCATGATTCACTGAATACAGAGTTGCCTCACTCCATAAGTATTTTGGGTGATACCGCTTTATTATTTTTAGATTGGGAAGCCTTTGCTTACGCAGAAGCAGTTGTTGCTCCAGGAATGTGGCATGATATTCAAATTGTTTTTGACCTCGATAATGCGACCTCTGACTTTATTGTTGATGGTTCAATTGTGAGTACTTTAGGAACTTCTTTTGGCGCGACCATTCCATTTGGAAGCATAGAGTTTGGTGCCTATGCTTACAACCCTTTTACAGGATTACAACCACCAGGCGAGTTTTACATAGAAGATTTGAATTTAGTAGACGAACTTTCTTTGGTTGGCGTATCCGCACAGAAAAACCCGGTTTTAACACTTGCGCCTAACCCATCAGATGGTTCTTTTTCAATTGATTTTAGTGGAACCTCTTTTGAAGATGCTTCTATGACATTAATCAATATGTCTGGAACAACAGTATATACCGAGTATTTGAATTCAGTTACAGGTCAAAAAAGCTTTGATGTGAATCTTGAATCAGGAGTTTATTTGATCAAAGTTGCAGCTGCGACTCAACAATGGATTTCTCGAATTATTATTAAATAACAGATGATGAAAATTACTTTTTTAGCGACATTAATTGTAGGATTTTCTTTATTGTCCTCTTGCGGCTCTTCCGGGAGCGCAAGCAATAGAGCTGATGACTTGTGTTCTTGTGCCCAAGAAGCGGGTATTGATTTTAATGGGATAAATTCCGAAAGAGATTTAAACAGATTGGCTCGTAAAATGGAGAATCTCCCAGAAAAGGATATGAAGAAGGCCGGTAAATGTGTTGTTGACGTTTTAAAAGGAATTCAAAAAGATGTCAAAGAAATGAACGATTCAGAAAAGTCAGCCTATATCAGAAGCTTTGCCAAAGCGACAATTGATACAGATTGTGTGATTGACGGCATGGAAGATTTTAAGTACGATGAATTTGAAAATCTGCTTGACCTTGGGATCGACGGGCTTGAGGATGAATTAGAGAGAAATTAAACGCTCTAAGCCCTTAAAACGCATACTAAAGTAAGGGAATATATGTTCCGCACACTTTCAACTTCAGGAGAAGGCTTCTATAAAGAAAAAGGCTCTAAATTCTTAGGCTATGCCTACCCTTGTTCTGATACCAATCAAGTTAAAGTCCATCTAGAAAGACTTCGCAAAGAAAATCCGGGTTGTGTCCACGTGTGCTACGCCTATTGTTTGGGTAGCAAGAAAGAAGCGTATCGCTATAGCGATGATGGCGAACCTTCAAATAGTGCAGGTGCGCCACTTTATGGCCAAATAAAGTCCTTTGAATTAACCAATGTGTTGGTGGCCGTAGTGCGTTATTATGGCGGAACGAACCTCGGAGTTGGTGGGCTCATCAATGCTTATCGCAGCGCGGCAAAAGAAGCTTTTGAAAATTCAAAAATAATAGATGATGAGGACAGAAACATCATTCAAGTGTCCTTCTCATATGAAGACATGCCATTCGTTATGAATGCCGTAAAAGCATCCAATTGCATTATTTTAGAACAAGATTTTGAGGAAAAACCAAGGTTGAAATTGAGTATTCCTATTTCAGAGTTGTCCCTGATTCCTGCGCTTGAAAAAATAGATGGTGTAGTGATCGCCCCTCTTTAGTTAGTCCTCGAATTCAGTGTTTTCAATTAAGAACTTCTGCATTTTAACAGCAAACCAAAGCCCATAAATACCCAGGGTTATTAAGGTTAAGAAGTAACCAACGATAAATTTCCCTAGTAAGTCGCTACCCTCTCCTGTAAATTTAATTTTCCGGCCTTCTATTGTCGTGTTTTTTGCTTTCCACCTTTCCAATCGACAAATAGCCCACGGAGTTCCAATTCCCAGTGTAAAAATAATTGTAACATAGGCAACTAACATATTTACAAATAACCCCCAAACATCCTCATTGAACTTAAATTGCTTTTCCATAATTTTCTAATTAATTAAAATTTAATATGTAAATATAATAAATTCATAATCAGAATTTTACAATAGTTTAATGGGCGTTTATATTAATAATAAAAAAATATGTTTTTTGATTCAGGTAATGTAATTCCTTCTCTACGTTTAGACCATCAGGTAAATCCACCAAACGATATTAAAAATAGATAGGTAAGCCCAGTATCTTGTCATCCTTGTTTTTAGTCTTTCGACGGTAAAGCAAGCGAAAACAAAGGCGCCGTGTAAAACAATGAGCACAATAGGTAACATGCCAACATCTTTGATTGCACCTATGGCTTTGGAGATATCTCCCTCCATTACCGCGTCAAAATAATCTTTCATGATGATGGCCGGTGGGCCAAACGTGATGATGATTAATACGATAAACATGACTAGGTTCACTAAAAAAGTGGACCCCATTGATTTAGAGTTTTCCATGAAATTGAATTTTAGGTTTTTTTCAAGATACAAAAATTCTTAGAGTCCTAATTCCTTTCTTTGCGCTGCATCTAACGGCGCGGGTGCATCAATCATGGTGTCACGACCGCTATTGTTCTTCGGGAACGCGATATAATCACGAATCGATTCTGATCCTCCCATGGTAGCGACCAATCGGTCAAGGCCAAAAGCCAAGCCTCCATGTGGCGGGGCACCATATTCAAAGGCATTCATTAAAAACCCGAATTGTGCCTCTGCTTCTTCTTTGGTAAACCCAAGCAGGTCGAACATACGCGATTGGAGTGCCCTATCGTGAATTCTTATAGATCCTCCACCAAGCTCAACACCGTTCATGGCCAAATCATAGGCATTTGCCCGAACTTTACCTGGGTCTGTAGTGATTAGCGCTAAGTCTTCTGGCTTTGGAGAGGTGAAAGGATGGTGCATTGCATGATACCTTTCGCTTTCTTCATCCCATTCTAATAAAGGAAAATCAAGGACCCAAAGTGGTTTAAACACCTTTGGATCTCGAAGTCCAAGTGTCGTTCCCATATGCAATCGAAGTTCATTGAGCTGCTTGCGTGTTTTTTCTAAATCACCGCAGAGCAGTAACAAAAGGTCACCTGGTTTTGCACCGCATTGGTCTAACCATCCTTTGCGCTCCTCTTCAGAATAGAATTTATCTACTGAAGATTTGCTAGTGCCGTCTTCATTGTATTTCACATAAACCAAACCTCTTGCTCCAATTTGAGGGCGTTTCACCCAATCCGTTAGGGCGTCTAATTGCTTTCTAGAATAGCTTGCACATCCTTCGACTTTAATACCAAGTACGGCCTCCACACTGTCAAAAACGACAAAGCCATTGCCCTGTGCTTTTTGAGTGAGGTCATTGAATTCCATTCCGAACCTGATGTCAGGTTTGTCGGAGCCATATTTCTCCATCGCATCGGCATAGGTCATTCTCGGGAATTTTGCATCTAATTCAACGCCCCGAACTTCTCTGAATAAATGCTGGATCAATCCCTCAAAGGTTTGAAGAACGTCTTCTTGCTCTACAAAGGCCATCTCGCAGTCAATCTGCGTGAATTCTGGCTGTCTGTCTGCTCGCAAATCTTCATCTCTAAAGCATTTTACAATTTGATAGTAGCGGTCCATTCCGGAAACCATCAATAATTGTTTGAAGGTTTGCGGAGATTGTGGTAAGGCGTAAAACTCGTTTTGGTTCATTCTACTCGGCACGACAAAATCTCGAGCACCCTCAGGGGTTGATTTAATCAAAACGGGTGTTTCTACATCCATAAAGTCTTGACCGTCTAAATATTTTCTAGTTTCTAGGGATACTTTATTCCGAAGTCTTAATTTGTCTTGAACAGGACCTCGACGCATGTCTAAATAGCGGTATTGCATACGCAATTCATCCCCACCATCGGTGTCGTCTTCGATCGTAAAAGGCGGTGTTTTTGCAGCATTTAGAATCGTAAGCTTGGCCACTACGATTTCTACATCTCCCGTTAGCATTTTGTTGTTCTTACTACTACGTTCAATCACAGCACCATCAATTTGAATCACAAATTCTCTACCTAGTTTTCTTGCTTTTTGACACAAATCAGCATCAGTTTCCATATTGAAAACAAGCTGCGTGAGGCCATAACGATCTCTAAGGTCAACGAAGGTCATGCCTCCCAAATCCCGAGAACGCTGCACCCATCCCGAAAGGGTAACAGTGGTTCCAATATTCTCCGTGCGTAGTGCTCCGCAAGTGTGTGTACGATACATAGTTCAAGTGTTGTAGCGCCAAAAATAAGAAACATATACCGCTTCTTACTTTTTGATTCTATTTTTTGAGTCAATTAATCCAAACACAACAAATAATTTGAAGTACATTTGCACCAAATCTTATTTTAAAAGAAATGGAAATTCACGAAATATTAGCCAAGTTTGGTATCGAGAAAACGAATAATGGTGCTTCTACAGGAAGCGAATGGATTCAGACCAAAGGAGAAAGAATAGATTCTTATTCTCCAGTAGATGGTTCTTTAATTGCGTCAGTTACGGCAGCAGAAGAGGCAGACTACGAACAAGTTATTGCTAAGGCTTCTGAAGCGTACAAGGTCTGGAGAACAAAACCAGCACCACTAAGAGGTGAGATTGTTCGTCAGCTTGCAGAAAAATTAAGAGAAGTTAAAGAGCCTTTAGGTCAGCTCGTTTCATTTGAAATGGGAAAATCATTGCAAGAAGGTTTGGGCGAGGTTCAGGAAATGATTGACATCTGTGATTTTGCAGTAGGTCTTTCAAGACAACTATACGGTTTGACAATGCACTCTGAGCGTCCTGGTCATAGAATGTACGAGCAGTACCACCCAATAGGAATCGTAGGGATTATTTCTGCGTTTAACTTTCCTGTAGCGGTTTGGAACTGGAATACGGCATTGGCTTGGGTTTGTGGAGATGTTTGCGTTTGGAAACCTTCTGAGAAAACGCCTTTGACAGCTTTGGCTTGTCAGCAAATCACAAAAGAAGTATTTGAAGCGAATGACGTTCCTGAAGGTGTTTCAGGATTGGTTATCGGTGGAGCAGATATCGGAAAATTAATGTCGAATGACACAAGAGTTCCTTTGATTTCTGCAACAGGATCTACACGAATGGGTAAATCCGTTAGTGCTGCTGTTGGTGCAAGACTAGGAACATCACTTTTAGAGTTAGGCGGAAACAATGCGATTATCATTACGCCAAGTGCAGATCTTAAAATGGTGGTTCCAGGAGCTGTATTCGGTGCAGTAGGAACGGCAGGACAAAGATGTACTTCTACAAGAAGATTGATTATACATGCGAGTGTTTACGATAAAGTAAGAGACGCTTTGACGAATGCATACAAGCAATTAAGAATTGGAGACCCATTGGATCAAAATAACCACGTCGGCCCACTTATCGACAAGGATGCTGTTAATGCCTACCTTAAAGCGATTGATGCCGCACAAGAAGAAGGCGGAACAGTATTGGTTGAAGGTGGTGTATTAGAAGGTCCTGGTTATGAATCAGGATGTTATGTGAAACCAGCAATTATTGAGGCAGAAAACAGCTTTGCGATTGTGCAACATGAAACATTTGCTCCGATCTTATATTTAACGAAGTATGATGGAACAGTAGAGGATGCGATTGCGATCCAAAACAATGTACCACAAGGGTTGTCTTCAGCGATCATGACATCTTCACTACAAGAATCTGAAAAGTTCCTTTCTTATGCAGGTTCTGATTGTGGAATTGCAAACGTAAATATCGGTACTTCAGGTGCAGAGATTGGCGGTGCATTTGGTGGAGAAAAAGAAACAGGTGGTGGACGTGAGTCAGGATCAGATGCTTGGAAAGTATATATGAGAAGACAAACCAATACGATTAACTATACCGACAGCCTACCATTGGCTCAAGGGATCAAGTTTGATTTATAGTCAAATTTGAAATAGCTCCGTGTTGCAACTCAACCTCAGGTTATGTAGTTGTTACACTTAGCAAAATGGCTCCGTAGTTCAACTGGATAGAATTCCTGACTTCGGATCAGGCGGTTGCAGGTTCGAATCCTGCCGGGGTCACAAAGCACCATTCCACCTAGGTTTGGTGCTTTTTTATTTTATCCATTTATGACTATATTTTACAACACAATAAATAGAATTCTCAAATGACAAGAGTGAAAACCATTAAGAATAAAACAATCCTACTATTATTCTTAATAATTATTAATACTAGTTACGCTCAGGTTAGCGGGGATTCTTTAAGATTGATTTGGGAAAACGAAAACCAATTAGATTCTATTAGATTCAATGCTTTAGAAGAATATTACGAAATTAACAATCAAATAAAACCAGATTCTACACTTACATCTCTAAACTATCATTTTGAATTAGCAAATGAAAAAAATGCAACATTACAACTGTATCGCGCAACTAAAAGAAAAGGTAATATCCATAGACTAAAAGGAAACTATGATATTGCTATGGAAGCTTACACCGAAGCTGAAAGTTTAGCGAAACGACTAAATGATGCAATATTACAAGCTAAAATAATGGGTAATATGGGAAATGTTTTTATTTACAGACAAGATTATAAACAAGCAACAGAACATTTTTCCAAGGCATTAAAGCTATACCAAGACTTAAACAATTCGGATGGAGAATCCCATATGTTAACTAGCTTAGGAAGTGTTTTTCTAATCCTTAACAATTATGATTTGGCCTTAGAGTATTATGAAAAATCCCTTTCTACTTTAAATAAAAGAGGGTTTGAAGATAGAAGTACTGCTATTATATTTATTAACATGGGCTGGACTAATTTTGAAAAGGAATTATACCAAGATGCTAAGACCTATTATGAAAAAGGCCTAAAAATACTTCAAGTAAAAAATGAAAAATTTTTTATAGCTGATTGTTATTCTGTGCTTGCTCGTATACACCTTAAACTAAATCAACTGGAAAAAGCGAATGACTATGCTAATAAAAACCTAGCCCTAAATAAAGAACTTGATATAAAAAGTGGAATTATTAATGCTGAAATTACTATTGCAAAAATTTATTTTGAAACAGATGTAGATGAAGCATTAAAGAGAGGGAAGTCAATATTAGTAAATCTTCCTGCAGACACCTTTAAAGAATTTAAAAGAGATTTATATGAGCTGCTATACAAGTGTTACAAATCTCAAAACAAGTATGATTTATCACTTAAAATGTATGAAAATTATACTGTTTACAATGACAGTATTCAACAAGAAAAAAATAATTTTGCTGTAGTAAGTGAAGCGGTGAAAAATGATTTTGAACTTAAAGTTTATGAAAATAAACTTGAAAATGAAAATGAAAAAACAGCACTTAAAGTCTCACAACGTAAAAGAACGTTTGCCATAACAATAGCATCTACTCTATTAATTTTTTGTGTCGTATTCTATTTTAGATCTAAAATGAAAAAAGATCAAGCAAAACGAGATGTACTATTAGATGAAATAGAGAAGCTTAAAAACAATGCAGATAAGGGATTAATAGTAGATTCTAATAAGTTTGAATTGGTTAGAGAAAAAATTGAGCATTCTATTAACAGAAATTTAAATGAAACGGATTGGAAGGTCCTAAACATGCTGCTTGATGATCCTGTAATTACAAATAAAGAAATAGCTGAAAAAGCTTTTATGAGTGTTGATGGAATAGGCTCCTCATTACGAAGAATGTATGAATACTTCGAAATAAAAGAATCTAAGTACAAGAAAATTTCATTATTGTTAGAAGCAATTAAGACATCAAATGCCCCTATTGTAAGCGTTTAAAATTCACTTGCGCGCGTGATAACAGCGATTTCACGGCTAAGCGTGAATATAGAAACGAGCTACTCTGGTATATTTAAAAAAAAACTAATGTTATGAAGAAATTTTTATTTACACTAATTGCCGGCTTAGGGCTAATTCAATCAACTCAAGCACAAGTCGGTTGTGATATGATGAACTTAATAGTTAATGTGTCTGATACTGGTTTAGTTAAATTATATCATCCCGGCCACTATTTAACTTCGCCCCAAAATGAAAATATTATTGTTTGGGAGATTACAGATTCTCAAGGTATTATTATTGCTGACGACACATTAATTGATAACAGTGATTTTTTGTTTTATCATAACATTCCTATTAACGACACAATGAATGTTACTGCACTTTTAACAAATGACTCAGCTGGAGTTGCATGTTTGATAGAAGACCAATTATATTGGGAGGTAACAGAAGTTATTCCAGGTGTTTTTACAGGAAGGTGGGAGTTTCTTCATGGCAATACAGGTGCAGATGTAACAAATACAGCAGGTATTGATGATCTCGAGCCTGCCACTGCAAGTGTATATCCAAATCCGTCAAGTGATGTAATAAATATAAGCATTGATAAAGGTCAACTTCAGGCAATCGAAATATATAGTTTAACAGGAAATCTTGTTTTTAAAACAAATTTAAATTCAAATAACTTCAAACTGAAAATTGACAACTATGTATCTGGAACATATTTGCTAAGAATTATTGATGAAAAAAATGAGGTCACTAATTCAATTATTATAAAAGACTAACGTTTGCTAACATAGCATACAAACCATGATAAATTTTCGCTTCGGAAAATCATTTTTGGTTAACAAATCTATTCTGACCTTCGGGAAAATAACCTTGGAAGAGACCGCAAGTTCTCAGCCTAGCACCTTTAACAAACATAAAATACAAATATTATGAAAACCTTACTATCATTTTTATTGACCATTGCACTATCTAATCTGGTCATTGGTCAAACAACCGCCGTGCCTGATGTCAATTTTGAGCAAGCATTAATCAATTTAGGATACGACTTCGGAACTCCTGATGGAAGTGTTATTACTGCGAATATTGACACGGTCGCCACACTTAACATTATGAATAATAACATTAGTGATTTAACAGGAATAGAAGATTTCGCAGCATTAAATCACCTAAATTGTTATGGGAATTTACTTACAAGCATAAACGTTACCCAAAATAGCGCTTTAAATATATTGCAGTGTACATATAATCAGCTGACCAGCTTAAATGTTACTCAAAATGTTGACTTAACTGAATTATCGTGTGCCGCTAATCAATTAACAAATTTAGATGTAACTCAAAATTCAGATCTGACTTTCTTAAATTGTGCAAATAATTTACTGACAAGTTTAGATGTAACCCAAAATAACCTCATTGACACATTATATTGTGAACTTAATCAACTAACTAGTTTAAATGTCACCCAAAATACTGATTTAATTATCCTGTCCTGTTTTACAAACGTTGTTTTGTCTAGCCTAGATGTATCTCAAAATATTCTACTTACGAAACTATATTGCGAGGAAAATGCACTAACTTGTCTAAATTTGAAGAATGGAAACAATACTAATTTAAATAATAATTTCGCCGCTTCAAATAACCCAAACCTTACTTGTATCGAAGTGGACGATGTTGCTTGGTCTAATGCTAATTGGATTAACATAGATGCTCAAACATCATTCAGTACAAACTGTAATAATGCCTGTACTGCTTGTACTCCCACCTCATCAATAATAACAGCAGAAGGATTAGACTCATACACTTCCCCAAGTGGTGATGTTTACACAACAGAAGGAGTTTATACAGATACTATTCAAAATGCAGCAGGGTGTGATAGTATAATCACTATAGATTTATCAATGAACTTCACAGGAATAGGTGAACTAAACAACACCCCTAAACAACTAATAAAGATAGTTGATTTACTAGGCAGAGAGACACCATTTAAACCAAACACTCCTCTTTTATACATCTATAATGATGGCACAGTAGAGAGGAAAGTAGTATTGAAATAAAACACTAAAGCCTTCCACATTGGAGGGCTTTTTTATACCCTAGGCATATCGGTTCTGTCGCATTAACCAAATCTCAATCTAAAATTTACTGATTGAGATTGAATTAAGCAGCTAAAGAACAAAATGTTTTGAACGTCGTTTTTCTCGAATCAGCTATTTGACCCTTCCTAATTATATAGACAACTTCGATTCCAGCCAAAGTCCGCTTGGCTGATTCAAACTCCTTGAAGCATATAACCGGAGAATTACTATTATTCTCTACTAATCAAAAAAGAATGAAATTAACATCGAAAATCTTCGTAATTTGTCTAATGGCCTTGTCGAATTTAAAAGGTTATTCACAGGGTTGCCCCACCTCCGGATATCCTAGTTTTTACCAATGCTCTGAGCTATGGCTATTTGTTACCAACTACCCAGACTGCCATTGTTTACCAAGTACACTTTTACTCCCGCAATCGGGGTTCACAAGTTTAGCAAGTTTTCCTGCACTAGCTCAATTAGATTCGATCAACGGTAACATTACTTGTGACGAATGCTCTCTTGATTCTCTTGTAGGTCTCGAAAACCTGACCTATGTTGGGGGAAGTGTAATTATTAATGAGCCGCACGGAACACTTGTAAACTTGCAAGGCCTGAACAACCTGTCCTATATAGGTGGATCTCTCAGAATAGAGGAAGCGTACGATTTAGAAAGCACAAATGGTCTAGACAATTTAGATTATATAGGCAATAACATATGGCTGAATGATAATAGTCTGGTCGAAATAACAGGTTTTGAAAACATACATCATCTGCCTGGGGAATTGTACTTTAACGAACAGGACGCCATGCTTGACTTATCTGGATTTGATAGTTTAATTACCATCGGAAGTCGCGTTCGAATCTGGGATAATACTGTACTGAGTTCTCTTGAGGGTCTTAATAATGTTGAGTTGATTGGAGGCAACTTAGATATAAACCATAACGATAGTCTTGTTCAGATTAATGCACTAGATAATTTGAATACCATAGGTGGAAATCTTATTTTAAGTAAGAACGAAACACTTGATAACATTGAGAGTCTTTCGTTACTTATGAATTTCAATGGCGAAATCATGATTTATCAAAACACTCTATTAACGAGTCTAGATGGAATTGAAAATATTGAGGCGGACAGCATAACGAATTTATATTTGGCAGAATGTGCGTCACTTAGTATTTGTTCACAACCAAATATATGCCAATATCTGATTAACTCTTTGGGGCCATCAACCATAAATCTGAATAATAGCGGTTGTAATTCAGTACCTGAAATAACAGCAGCTTGCTCTAGCATAGTAATTGATGAGTTAACTCCAGGAGAACAATTCCTAGTCTTTCCAAATCCTTCGGAAGGAATTATTAATATTCAGACTGACAACTCAATTGGCACTTCAATCAAAATATATAATACAATTGGTGAAATGGTCTTTTCGGATGATAATTTGAAACCAAATAGCTCAATACAACTTCATCAGTCTCCGGGCTTGTACCTGGTGGTCCTTAAGACCAGCTATTCGACTGCAACTTCTAAGCTGATACTGAAATAGCAACGATTTACTAACAAAGCATAGAACGTCAAGTGTCGCTTCCCGACAACTGCGTCTATGCAAAATAAATAAATAGGGACATTACTTCGCAAATCCGAATAGAAATTTAAAATATGACTACTTCAGACTTTATTTTGTCAGCTTCACTTAATTTTCTGAGAAATATTAGAATAACGTATTCTCATTTTGTTATCTTCAGTTGTGAAACCGAAAATAGTTGTCGCAAATATTAAAATGTATAACTTTTACCTTCTTTTACAAAAACATTACTTTTTTCTTCAAGTTCATTTATTTTTTCACTTAGGGTATTCCAAGAGTCTTTTTTCACTTGAAACTTTTCTATCCATAGACTTAAATCTGCCAATTCATCAAGTTTAAGCATACGGAAAGAGGATTTAATCTTATGTCCAATAGAATTGATCTCCTTCAAATTCCTTTTTTCAAAACCTTCTTTTAATTGACTTATGTTTTTCGGTGTTTCTTCTGTAAATGCTATCAGGATTCTTTTTGCAAATTCATTATTCCCACTTACAAGAAGAAGTGTGTTGTCGACAACAGAATGCTTTTTTTGATTTTGTCGTAGTTTTTTTGAGGGCTGTTTGGAGGATACTATTTTGAGGTTTAAACTTATTTTTTTAATCAGCTCATTTATAGTAAATGGTTTAGCTATATAATCATTCATACCAGCTTTATAGCATTCATCAATATCATTTTGCACGGTGTTTGCTGTTTGTGCGATAATAGGTGTGCTCACCTTCAATTCGTTGCGAATTATTTTAGTTGCGCTTATGCCGTCTAGTTTGGGCATTTGAACATCCATTAAAATTAGATCGAAAGACTCTTTTTTACATTGCTCAACAGCTTTTTCACCATCGGAAGCATGCACCGCCCTTACTCCATTTCCTTCAAGGACTGAGCTTATGTAAAATGAATTCACTTTGTTGTCTTCAACGATTAATATTTTTAAGTCTTTTAATAGGTTTATTTTACCTTTTGCTTTTGGGGTAAGCGGTTTTGCTTCTGCTTTTTTCAATTTGAGCGTGACTTCAAATGAAGCGCCTTCGCCTTTTTCACTTTGTACTTTAATACGACCATTCATTTGATCAATGATTTCTTTTGTGATCATCAATCCCAAGCCAGTCCCTCCATAGTCCCTAACGATCGATTCATCCTCCTGATAAAACCCATTGAAAATTTCTGTTATTTTATCCTGAGCAATTCCTATCCCTGAATCTTTAACCACAAGTTGAATTGTTTGAAATTTATCCGATTGTTTTTTGTTTGTAATCCGCATGGATACAGTGCCCTTTTTTGTGAACTTCAGCGCATTACTAAGGAGGTTGTTTATGATTTGTGAAAGACGTAATGAATCTCCTCGTAAAGAGTTGTGGATGGAGTTATCTACGTCCATTACAAAGCCAATACCTTGCTCTTTTGCATGGATTTCATGGGGTTTTATCGCCGTCGATAGCAAGTCATTTAAGTCAAATGGAAAATCTACCAATTTAAAATCCTGTGATTGAACTTTGGAGATGTCGAGCACGTCATTTATTAATCCAAGTAATAAATTGGATTGATCATTTATGATATTCACGTATTTCTTTTGAGCGCTATTTAATTTAGTTCCTTCGAGTAGACGAGACATGCCAATAATGCCGTTCATTGGGGTTCGGATTTCATGACTCATTTTCGCTAGAAAATTTTGTTGCGTTCTGCTTGCTTCTTTTATCTTTTTATAAGAAAGCATTATGTTTTTTAAATAGTCCTTTTCAGATTTTAAAAAGATGATGTTCGAATAAACGTTTCCTGCAAGTCTACATGCAAAGTTCAATGCGTTCACATGTTCATCTGTGAAATACGATTTTTCTTGGCTTGCGAATCCGAAAGCTCCAAGAGACCTAGAAGATGTTGTAATTGGAACCCAAAGCCTTGATTTCACCTTGAATGAACGTTTGCTAGAGCTTACAAATGAAGGGATTCCTTCCGCCTCCATGTCAGGGATATTCAGTGTTTTTTGATTTTTAAAAACCCATCCCGGATGTCGCTCGAAAGCGGTTCTCTCAACCTCTATTTTTTCACTAGCAGTAAAGCCGGTAGACCCGAAGATTTTGAGCTTTGCCGATTGAGGATCCCATAAGAAAAGGGCACTGTGTGGTACGTCAATAAAACCATCTATGATTTTATAGAGTGCATCTGATATTGAATTTGCATCATTTGCTGTTGAAAGCAACTCTGCAATTTCATTGTAAAAAGAAAATGAATTTTGCGCTTCTTTATTCATCTATAAATTAACTGCAGTTAATGCAGCATCGCAACAGGCTTCGTCTTGGGTATAGTGGCCACCACTTATTCCGATAGCTCCAACGAGTTCATCATTAATGTATATTGGTTTTCCACCACCAAGTAGCATAAAATCATCGATGTCATGAGCACCGCCATTTAAAATAGGATCGTCTTTTATGAAATCATGCCATTCTTGTCCTGTACCCATTCCAAAGCCAACTGCTGTAACGGCCTTTTTTCTTGAGATATCCGAAGCAATTAAAGGCGCGTTGTCCATTCTACAGAATAATTTGGTATTACCTCCTGTATCGCATATAGTTACGGCAATTTTAAAGCCAATTTCATTCGCTTTTTTAATGGCCTGGTGGTACATGTTTAAACATGATTCAATTGTAAGTTCTTTTTTTGAAAAAGTATTCATATATTAAGTTTAATCGTTTATTGTTTTAGAAGCCTAATTTATACCAAAATTACACTAAAAAAACATTTTTCCATGTTATACTGCTTATGTTATATCAGTAAAAAAAGTGATCGTTTAACTGCTGAAGGAGTGAATGAGATGATTCGAAAATCTTCTGTTTACAACGATGCAAATTCAATCACAGGAGTATTGATTGAATATAAAACTGACTTTCTGCAATACCTAGAGGGTGATGCAGTTGAGATTTATAATCTGTTTAATAAAATTAAAATGGACAAGCGTCACTTTGATGTCAGTCTTCTGCAGTATTCGCCTGTAGAGGGCCGTAAATTTTCAGAATGGGCAATGATTCACAAAGATCTAAATCGATTGAGTTCGACGAATATGGATGCTCAAATCGAATGCGCTAGTACGATTGAGGAAATATTGAGTCAAAAAGCCTTTTGGAAAGGCTTAGAGGCGATTGAAATGATGTCCAATCTAATTGAAGCGTAGAGAAATCAAGTTTAGATTTTTATTTCGTTGTTTTCCCGCCCATTTCTCTGAAAACACGATCAATAGGCTCTATTTACATTCTATTTCATTTCCGAATTTGTCCCAACATTTTTCACCTATACGTTCACCTTCTTCCTTACCCTATTTGTAATTGTATTCTATTGTAATCGAATTGCTTGACATATCAAATGATTTATTAAATGCCATTAATTATAATTTATAAATGATTCGTACGTTTATGGTTAATAACCATTCAATTTGAAACTAAAGATTCGGTATGAAAATTTTAATATTTCTTTTAGCATTAATTCCTAATTCACTCATTTCGCAAATTGGAGCCTGGGATGATGCCCCAAAAGAGTTAGTTGATCTATACAGTTTAGCTTATGAAAAATCTAGAAATAACGAGACGAAACAGGCCATTGATGTATTAACTAATGCGATTGCTATTGATTCGAATTATAGAGCGGCATATGCATTTAGAGGTGGCTTATACAGAAAAATAAAAGATGATAAGAACGCCTTATTAGATTTTTCTAAAGCTTTAGAAATTGGCGATTATAATTCATTCAGAACGATAGGAGATATTGGATACCTCAGATTTGATTTAAAAGAATATGCAGCTTCTTTTGAAATATTCAATAAATTGGAAAAGGGAGGGGTGGACATAGGTGTTAAATATATGAAAGCAATTTCTGCTTATTATCTGGAAGAATATGAAATTGCAATACAAGGCTTTAATAATTCAATATTATTCCATCACAACGAGGGAAATTGGTTAGGTGAAGAAGGAGAGACAAAAGCTTGCTATTATAGAGCCAATTCCAAATTGAAATTAAATAAATATGAAGAAGCAATTAAAGATTACGATATCGTTATATCAAGAGCTTATTCACCTTTTTATGCTTTGGCGCATTATGAACGGGGACTGGCAAAAAAGAGTTTAAATAAACCATTTGTAAGTGATTTTTATAAATCTTGTGAATTAGGATATGGTATTGCTTGTTTTGTAGATTCTTCTAAAGAGGTTGCAATTAAATTACCTAAACCCACAAGTGTTTGGAAGACTTCTGTAAAGAAATTGATTAAAAAATCAACGTATGATTCTGAAAATGATAACTATGAATACAAAGGTTTAATTCTAAAAATTGAGGAAGAGGAAATTGAACATATATATTCATTAGAACTTAAAGCTTCTTCAATTTCAAATACCCATAAAGTAGTCAGACTTACTTCTAATAACGCTTGTATTGTGCCAATATTCAGCACAATATATAATAAGGATGGAAAGTTTATAAATCATGAAGTTTTAAATCATGAATATGATTGGGAGCAAGACTCCGATCGTACATGTTCGATAACGCTGTTAAATTTTAATGAAATAGAATATATTAAAATTCATGAAGATGAATGTGGACTTTATAATACGGATATAGTTATCGAATGTTTTACTATAGAATAGTATTTTAAAAAATCATTAGCATTCAAATATCACTATTGGCCTAGGAAAACATGACAATTCTAAATCCATACTTTTGAAACCGAAGGCAACGAATTCGCTATATTCAAATTGACAGAGAACATAGAAATACTATATGAAGATGACTCTATTATAGCAGTTAACAAACCAAATAATATTTTGGTTTATGCATCTTATTTTGCTCGAAATATAAAAGACGATGATTTGGTCACCTTGCTAAAGCAGCAGACGGGGTTCGACTTATACCCAATCCATAGGTTAGATCGTAAAACATCTGGAATTTTACTTTTCGCTAAGGAGAAAGAGTTCGTTAAAGATTACCAACAGCAATTTGAAAACAACAAGGTTCAAAAACAATATTACGCTGTGGTGCGTGGATATTGCCAGGCTAAAGGAATTATTGACACGCCAACTAAAAATGCCGAAACGGGAATGTACAAAGAAGCACTAACTGAATACGAAACACTAGAAACAATTGAACTTAATATCCCCGTGATACCCTACGATAAATCTAGGTATAGCTTGGTGAAATTCACCCCGAAAACAGGAAGAATGCACCAGCTTCGAATTCACGCTAACAAAATAAGCCATCCTATTGTGGGAGATTATCAGTATGGTGATCGATTTCATAATCGAATGTTTGAAAATGAATTCAATTGGAACAATATGTTTTTACACGCTGGTAAACTAGCTATTAAAAAGGCAAATACCGAAGAGCGACTGCTATTAAAAAGTAGTTTCCCTAATGATTGGGACAAACTATTTGAAACCTTTAATTGGAAAAAACCTCAATAGTGGGGCTATACTGATTGTGGCGTTAACAGATCAGCATCAACCGATAAAACCCATCTTTTTCCTCGGGTGCCCGATGAAGACAAGGCAATACTATGCTTTCAGGGTGGTCAACGGCTATGCGCCAGAGTTCTCCAATACCAAGCTTGACGATTTGAGCATTAGGTTCGGCTTGGTAATGAAGGTCAAAGAAGCAGTCCCTTAAAAAGGAATCAAAACCTTCTTTTGGCCCATCATATAGCTTGAGTAGTTTGCTTCGTAATTCAGGAATGAGGACTTTTTGTTTGGCCTGAGCATTGGGTAGTATTTCACTTGTGGGACCATCGTACGTGCACAGGAAGGTATCCGTTGCAACGGGAGAGCGGTCTACATGAAAAGAATAGACATCTGTGGGAAGTAATGGATAGGAAGTATCTCTTTCATAGTATTTGATCACATTAAGAACGGGTGAGGCGCCATGCGCTTTCAATGCCCTTAAGTCGTTTAAAAGAAATTCTCGAGCCAACTGTCCTTGTTCACTCAATTCAAGTTCACAAAGTTCCTCATGATTTAGTTCGGTGACATTACCGTCTAGGGCTACCTTTTCAACAATTTCTGAGAAATCTCCTACCAGTGTACGCTTCCAACGTATCGCATTAATGGGGCCACGAAAGGGAGTGTTGATGAGGTTTTTAAAATCATCGACACCGTGAATTTGATTCGTGTTATTTATTAAATCGGCCATAATACCAAAGGTATTTCTGAAATCATGTAACGAAAGTAATAGTTTATCAGTCGGATATAAAAGAAAAAAGCCCCCGTTTTTGGAGGCTTTATCTAAGTGCTTGTTTTTAGAAGAATTTATTTTCCTTCCAAAATATTATCGGATGCAGTTAGATCGCCATAGAATTGCTGATAACGAATCTTACCTGCCTCGTCGAAATCAAATGATTCATATAGACGAACATCTGTTTGAATCTCCGGAGTTGAATCAGTTGCTGCTTTAGTCGTTCTCCATGTTCCATAATAACGAACGGATCCATCCACTTTTTTAGTCTCAGAATTAACGCCAGGTAAAAGATTTATTTCACCTAATATTTCAAAGTCATACAAATCCCATTCTGCCTGATCCATTAGCTTGATATCGGCTATTGGAATGGAATCGATTGTTGCTCCTATTTTGGTGTTAAGCATAATTGCATTTTCACTAAAAAGTGCGTCATAGTCTAGACTCTCTTTTTGAAACCCATTTAGATAAGCCAGAACGGTCGCTGAATTTTTTTCAAAGGCATCTATATTAGAAGTGTCCTCTGCTTCAGTTTGGCAGCTATAGAACAAACCGATTAGGGGAATTAATGCATACTTTAATTTCATATATTTAAAGATTAGTAAGGGGATAAATGTAGCTTTAAAAAACACAACTCTTATAGAGTATCCCATTATTCAAAATACCTTTGTAAGTTGTCGGGAATAGCTTCTTCTCATGACTGCGAATAACAGTCTTAAAACTTGCACATGATTTAACAATAATTTGTTCAATGAACAATGATCATTTATTCTATTCGAGGGCTTTAAAAGTGTAATTAATTCAAAAGCGTTAAATTGCATATATGATCCCAACCCATGGCTCGGATAAAATACATAAAAAAGGAATTATCGTTCACCATCTCGAACAGCTTAATGAATACGATTTTACCACGCCGCATAGGCATGATTATTTTGAGTTTTTTTATTTCAAAAAAGGAGGAGGTCTGCACACAGTAGACTTCAAAGAATTTGAGATTCATGACAATTCAGTTCATATCGTCGCTCCTGGCCAGGTTCATCAAATGCAAAGAGCATTAGATTCAGAGGGTTATGTAGTGTTATTTGAATTAACGGCCTTGAATCCACCTAGTGCAATTGAAAGCTTTTTATTCGAACATATATGTATGAGTGCTGAAGAGCTTAACCCTACTTTTCGTTTTGAGGTGAATTTGAAGCAGCCACTGAATGAACGGATTAGACATGTTTTTGAAAGCTATAAACGTGCAAAACCCTTAGATCAACTTAGGTTAATGAATGAGATGCAGTTGTTTTGTATTTCCTGCATGGAGCATGCCGGAGAAGGAGGGAAGCCTGTTGAATCAGCTTATTTGTCGTTCCGAAGACTTCTGAGAACACATTTTAAAATAAATAAAAAAGTAAAAGACTACGCTGAAAAAATGAATATCACTGAACGTACTTTAAGCGATTTGGTAAAACAAAATTCAGGAAAAAGCGTGAGCGAAGTGATCTACACGCAAATCGTAATGGAGGCGAAAAGGCTACTTCGCACAGGAATAACTATAAAGGAATCGGCCTATGCCTTGAATTTTGAGGATCCAGGTCATTTTTCTAAATTTTTCAAGAACAAAACGGGTATGTCTCCCAGTGATTTTCAAAATCATACATGATTTCTACAGAATAGTACATGGTAAGATCTTTCAATGCCCTTTAACTTTGTATTCAACTATAAAACTTACGTTATGAAAAACAGTTTACTAATATTCGTCTTCATTGCAATATGGAGTCTAGGAATTACACAAACATGGAATGAGGTGACAGTACCTACGTCTGAACATTTAAATGACATCGAATTTCCCGATGGAACGGCAGGTGTTGGATATATTGGTGGTGACAATGGTGTGCTGCTAAAAACAATAGACGGTGGTCAGTCCTGGTCTAATGTAGATTACACAGGTCTAGTGTCCTCGGAATTCAGTCCTTTGAGGTTTTTTGATTTAGAATTCGTTTCAGACGAGGTTGGTTTTACAACCTTTGGCCACGAGGTGGGTTGGAGTTTACATAAGACGATCGATGGTGGATTGAATTGGACGGAAATAACACCACCATCGGAAATTGACTTGTCGGGGTTTTGTTATAAAAACACGATTGAGGTAATTGATGAAAATCACTTCTTCATTGGTGGAAGAGGTTGTTTTATGGGGCCAATGATAGTAGAATTCAACAATGGTGAATGGTCTTTGAAAGATGTGGCGACAGAGTTGTTTGATAGTGGAGAGTACGTTCAAGATATAAAAATGCATGGCGATTTGGGTATCGCATCCACGAGTAGTAGTGAATTTTTGCGAACAACTGATGGGGGTCAAAGCTGGTCATCAATTACATCTCCTATACTTTCACCTGAAGACAATCTTACGGATGTGATCATTATTAATGATACAATTATGTATGCGGGTCTGAATAATTTTGGTCCGTCGATTTATTCGTTTTTTGAGTCCACCGATTCGGGTGCGACCTGGTCTCAAATCGTTGAAGGAGGGGACATCATTATGTACGCTTCGTGGCTTACTTTTGAACAAACCAACAACGGAGTTGTACATGCTAGTGCATCTAATGAGGTTAATGATCATTATATGCATTCCTCAATTGACGGCGTTTGGAGCTACGAGCTTATTGATGAAAAAGTACTGGCCGTGGGTTCTTATGGATTGAACAATGCGTTTGGTGTAGGTGAAAATGGCTTTGTGTGCTTCAATGGCAGTAATGCCGGTATCATTGAGCAAAGTATTGAGGCTAAGGTCTATCCCAATCCGGCGTTGGATTTCATCACGATAGAAATAGATATTGAAAATGATACAGATGTTAGGGTATATGACCTACTTGGCGCCTTAGTTTATCAAGCACCTGTCAAAAGCAATACGACAATAGATATCTCCCAATGGAAATCTGGTATATACACTTTAAAGCTAGAAAACACGGCTCATGTTTTGATTGAGAAATTCGTCAAAACTTAAGTAGATCAATGCACTCAAAAAAACCCCATCAAGTAGTTGATGGGGTTTTTTTATGCCTTTTTTTAATTTTTGGAATAAGTATATATTTTAACAGCATAACCCGGTTGACTATAATCTCCGTCAAAGTTAAATCCTAGACGCTCATATAAAGGAAAGTTTCTAGGGTTAGATGTTTGAAGATGCAAAGCTTTTCCATCAGGTTCTTGCATGATTTTTTGAATAAGCTTAGAGTCTTTTCCTTGCCCTTGATTCGCTGTTTTAACTCCAACATACCATAGGTAATGAAAGTCTTGCTCTGGCTTAAACTTTTCTCTCTCTTTAACACTTTGGATAAGCATCTTAATCCAATGACTTTAAAAATCAGTTTAAGTTCCCAAAAGGAGAACTTGTCTTTTTTTGGATCAATGATAATGGCCGCAGTGGTCTCATCTTCCGAAAGGAATATCTTTCCAAAACGTTCTCCTTTGTAATAAGAATATTCGAGAAGCGTTTTTATTCGTTGCTCCTTTTTTGCATCTTACTTTACAACAAAATTAACCGATTCATTGTCGCAAAATGAGTCATAAAGGATGTCCAATACTTTACTTTTCATAAGCGCGAATTTAGGATTTAAATCAAATGAACATCGCTTCTTCTAGGTCTGACTTTAAATTTTTATTGCCCCACATAAAAAGACCATAGCCTCTAGGTTCACTTTTTCTCCTTCAAAGATTGATGTAAATGGCGCGGCTTAATTAATTTTATTAAACCGTAAATGGACTTTGTTATTGTCCGTATAAATGGCTACATAGTAATTGCCGGGAAGAAGACCTTTCAAATTAATTATTGAATTGCTTTGATCTGTATTTTCACTTTCTAAAACGACTTTACCTATTTGATCGTAGATGATTAGTTTCACCACTTCTTCATGGGAGTCGTTCACAATATGAAGCTGATCGATGGCTGGATTTGGATATAACCTTATTCGAAGTGTTTCTAGGTCTTGTACTGAAGCTTGCTCAAAAGAAAGTACTTCAGAGGTCCCTGAGCATCCTTCTGCTGATATTATTTCTACAGTATAGTTTCCTGATGACAAAGGCACGTAATATTGAAGCTCTGCATCAGAGATAAGGACGCCGTTGATATACCATAAATGATAATCTCCGGATGAAGCGTATAGCGTATCACCACTGATGCTTATAGTCGCCTCGGGAGTGTTTAAAACAGTTATTGAAGCGTTGTTTGAAACGCAAGAGTTCATCTCTGTATAAATAAAGTGCGTACTTTTCTCTCCACAAACAATAGAACCTACACCATGAATTTCTTCAAGATGAATTGGCTCAGAATACAGGGGATTGCTTTCATTACTAATTTGATTTTCGGTATTTCTACCACATCCGAAAACACTGTGATCATTTCGCAGAAATAGACTGGCAAATGGACCTGCCGATATTTGCTTTACACCTATTATTTCAATTTTATTGAACGTTGAGTTAGATGAAATTTGTCCTAGTTGACCAAATGAATCATCACCGCAAGAAAGCACTTCGCCCATTTCGTTTAAAATAAGAGAATGCGAATTTCCTCCACTTGCTTTTTGAATGGCGGTCACATTTATGTTTTGAGGTGAAAGACGATTGTTTAAATCTCCGGTTCCTAATTGACCAGAACTATTGTTTCCCCAAGCAACCAATTGCCCCGAAGAATCGATAGCAAAGCTGTGATGGTGTCCTGCTCCAATAGATGCAATATTAGAGAGGCCATTGATTAAAACAGGGACATTAGAGTTCGTATTCGTTCCGATTCCTAATTGTCCAAATTCATTATTTCCCAACAGACCAAACAGTACCGTTATTTTTTAAAATAATAAAATGATTTAATCCCGCAGCAATAGTGTCAACATCTACTATCGATGTATTTTCCATTGGGAAATTCACGACAGAATTGGTCCCAAGACCTAGCTCTCCTTCTGAGTTCCCCCCCCAAATGTAGACCTCACCTGAGGTATTAACTGCCATAACACTTTCCTTTGAAGTCGCACAGTTTTTAAGAGTACTCACGCCTGGGATTTGTATGGGAGTATTACTGCTTGTGAAGCTTCCATTTCCTAATTGCCCCGTATTATTATTTCCCCAAGCAAAGGGATTCCCTTGCTCATCAATTCCAATAATGAAGTCGTTTGTTGAGTATATCGATGCAAAAGGCAATATGTTTTGCATTGCCATTTGTGGAGTTCCTGAGTTTATATTGTTCCCGTTTCCATGTATTCCGGAGGCATTGTCACCAATAGACCAGATTTCTCCTTGTCCACCGTATGTGCCGGTAATTGAAAACTCGCCCATATTATGAGCATAGTAAAAGTTATTGATAGCTCCAGGGATTTCAATACCATCTAAGAACCATTGCGTACCTAATTCATAATTGCTTATAAGAAGGATTGAATCTCCTTCACATAGCGTGCTGTTTCCGCTAGGACTGAGTGTAGGTGTTTCTTGAACCGTCATTAAAATATAGTCATCGAGTTTTTGGTAACAGCCTGTGGCGTCATCATAGGCTGCGATACTAACTTCGTCGAGGTCATTGATGTTTAAATCACCAACGGTGTTTTGGCTACTAAATCCACCTTGTGCCTCCCCATTTATAAAGAACTGATATTGGTCGCCACCAAAGGCTTGGAAAGAAGGCGTTTCATTGGCGCATAATATATTACCGGGAGAGACAGAGACTCCAATCTCCAATTGATTTACCAAGAATTCAAAAGTATCAGTTTCCGATGGGCAGTCACCATTTAAAGCAATAACTTCAACGAGATCTCCATCCATGATATTGGTTAGTTCATAAGTATTAGCTTCCCCAGCGCCTATTAATAGACCATTTAAACTAAAATTATACAACTGGCCCCCTGTAGCACTCAAGACAACAGTATCTTGGGCGCATATAATATTATCTAAATCTGAACTTGAGCTATTTACTGTGGGGTATTCATAAACAGCGAATAGAATTTCGTTACTCAAGGAACTTGGGCATCCATTTACGGAGCCAACGGCCTGAATAAGATCATCATTATTTACTTCCTCAAGGTATAGGGATTGGCTATTGAAGTCTCCGATGGCTTGTCCGTTTATATAAAACTGGTATTCTGTTGCTCCAGTTGCTTCGATATTCGTCGTTTCACCTATGCATAATAATGAATCTTCGTTATTTATTAGATTAACGATAGGGGATAGGTATACATTAAATGATATGGTATTCGAAGTACCTGAACATCCGTTTAAAGATGTGCCAATAACGTATACTTGTTCACCATTCTGCAGACTATCAATAGTAATTGTAGCATTATTTGATGCTCCTAAAGAAACGCCACCTATCATAAATTCAAAATTATCACTTCCGAAGGCAGAAAATTCAACGTTGTCCCCTGAACAAATTGACGTTTCTTGAATTGAACTACTCATTGAAATTAATGGTGAGTCATAAATCGCAATCGGCCCCGTGAAGACGGAGTCCTCACAACCTTGACTCGTCATAACAAGGACACTCACATTGTTGCCATTTGTCAAGTTCGACACTGAGAATTCATCATTAATAGAAACAACCCCTTGTGAAGTTTCATCAATATAAAACTGGTAGGTAGTTCCTCCTGAGGCTGTAAAAAGTAACTCTTGTCCTGAGCAAATTGAAGTTAGGTCAGTCGAGGTAATTAAACTTGCCTCAGGAAGCTCGTTAACGGTGACCGTTATTTCATCACTATCTGAACAACCGAAGCTTTCTCCGGTCACTAAAACACTATAAGTTCCAGTGTTGAAATCAGCACTGTTAATTTCATTTATATTCGATGCTGAACCCTGAGACAAACCATCAACAAGAAATTCGTAGGAAAGGGCACCGTTTGCAGTATAAAGAATATTGCTTCCTAGGCAAAAGATATTATCGAGATCAGAGCTTTCCAAATTAACATTTGGTACGGCATTTACCGTAAAATAAATTGAATTGGATGTATTCGCACACCCTAATAATGATCCTTGAACGATAACAGAATCTCCATGATTTAAACTGGACGATAAAAACGCATTATTACTTGACAATGGCCCTTGTGGAATACCATTCGCGAAAAACTGATAAAGATCACCTCCTGTGGCATCGAAAGAGACCGTATCTCCCAGGCAAATTTCATTATCATCTTCACTATCTAAAAGCACAATATTTGGTGTTGCATTTACAGTTGTAATCAGTTCTGGACTATAATCTGAACAACCATTTCCTGAAACCCCTTGTACGACAATCGTGTCAATTCCAATAGGTAAAGTGGGGTCACTTAGCGTATTGTCATTTGAAAGTGATTGGAAAACTTCACCATTCACCCAAAAAACATAGTCCGTAGCGTTGACTCCAGTAATCGTGATTGCTTCTTGTTCGCAGATTATATTATCGATGTCATCACTGAAAATATCAACAACGGGATTCGTCAAAACGCTTATAGCCTGTTGTGAATTTATTAGACAGGTATTCGATTCTCCGATCACCGTGATGATTTCATTGTTTTGAAGTGTAGCAGTTTCAAAAGTGTTTTGAAGGCTCGGTGCCCCTTGTGAAACACCATTTACTAAAAACTCATAATTTGTTGCTCCTGTTGCTGTGAAAATGATGGTGGTTCCATAACATATTGTATTATCTCCATCATCATTGTTTGTTAAAGTTGTCGAAGGGGAGTCCAATACCGTTAATGTTATATCATCACTTTCCTGAGTACAGCCACCAATCGTTCCTGATACGGAGATTGTCGAATTATCTGGGATACCAACTCCTGTATAGTTGTTTTCTGATCCTAGTTGAACACTTACATCATTGATGAAAAACTGATAAAGAGCCGCCCCAGATGCTGTAAAGGATATTTGCTCACTAGAACAAATTGAGTTGTCGAGATCAGACGAGCTTATTTCTGTATTAGGTGCAGGATTTACAATATATGTGAAGGTTTCACTGGCATCTTGAAGACAACCGAAACTTGAAGAACCGGTTAAAGAAATTGTATCTCCAGCCAAGATCGATGAAGTAATGAATTCATTATTAGCTGATGGTCCCTGAGCATTACCTCCGTTTATAAAAAACTCATATAGGTCTGATCCAATACCGCTAAACGTCACAGATTGATTACCGCATATTACATTTCCACCTGTTGATTCAGATAGCAATACAATGGGTAACGGATTTACATTAAATGTGATTGAGGAGGTATCTGTACATCCATTGTCGTCGACAACAACTGCAGAAATAGTTTCATTATCCAATAAGCCAACAGTATTATAGTATCCTATGGTGTCCGATACAGGAGTGACACCAATTCCATCAATTAAAAAAGAGTATTCATAAGACAAATCAGGAGATGATGCAGTGAATAGAACGCTGTCACCAGCACAGATTGAAGCATCTAAGTCATCATATACAAAAGTATAATTTGGAAGGGCATTGACTACAAAAACATATTGGGGCATTGTATCACTAATGCAACCATTTTCATATGCCAACACGCTCAAGGTGTCAAGATTCGATAGTGTATTTGTAACAAATAAGGTGTCATTAACAGATTGCGTGTTTTGAGAAACCCCATTGTACAGGTATTCAAATTTAACTCCCGTTATTGTACTGAATGCTTCAAATGTCACTTCATCCCCAATACAAATTGTTGTATCTGGTTCAGATGTAGATAAATAGACTGTGGGTTGATTGATATGTACAAGTCGAGTTGTGGTGTCTGTACAAAAGTTATCCTCATTGATTGCTATGAGTGAAACATTAAAATCTCCGCTACTTTCAAAAACATGTTGAGTAGTATCTAAATTAAATGATGATGTAACGGGAGAAGCTTCGAAATAGATGCTGTCTATGATTAATTGATAATCAATAGAAACATCTGTTCCGAGAGTGTCGATTGCTGATTTCCATCTTGGTTGATTTGTGACAGCGGTATAAGTAACATCAGAACCAAAATAGATGGTTAAAGAATCTGTGGGGAGCAAATTAAAAGCAGACACATTAAATGAAACGGTATCTGCACCAATTTGTATGGAACCATTTGGGAGGGTGTCCTCGTAAAAAACATACTCATCGAAAACACTACTTGTACCTAAATTCGCAGCAAAATCATTGCCATTCTTGTAAACCTTAATTCGTGGCTGGTATTCATATGATGCCAGAGCTGGGTTATCATCCATATCAACGAGGTATGCATCACTCCCTGTACCATTTATCAATTCCATTCTATAGGCCACCGTAAAATTATAATTCATAGACTCATAACCCTGAACGGTTGTTGCGCTTCCCGAAACAGGAGAGAATAAGGATTGCCCATCTGTGATTTCAGTCCAAGATAGAATTTGACCGTAGCTTGTTGTATCAATTCCGGGAGCTTGAGGAAAATTTAATATTGTATCATTGTGGGCTTCAATAAGACCAGCAGGACTCTCAAGATAAGAGTCATCATCGTATTGCCAACTGTAATTAATTGTTCCCGATGTTGAAGATGTATTTGAGAACAAAGCGGTATCTCCAAAACAAAAGGGTCCATTTGCCGTGAATCCTGATGTAATTGAAGAGGTTTGGTCAAAAACCCATCCAAGGTCATTACCCCCGTTGTCAATAGAATGGTAGGTGGTTAGAATTTCTCCCAGCAGCGAATTTATTTGTTTGACCTGAAGTCCAACACCAATAAAATCAAGGTTTGAGTTTAACTTAATCAAATTTGCTGTATTAGCAGTTGAAGAGGTGTCAGAAGATGCAATGGTAATCATGTCTTTACAATTACCATTTAATGTTAAACTGTCAGTGACTTTCTGTGTTGACCCTTCTTTTATATGGACTCTGGAACCGGGCAGTACAGTGAGTTTATTAAATATGTTATTTCCTTCTATGATTTGAAGAGTCGTTAGAGGTTTGAAATTTAGGAATACATCATTAAAAGAGAGCTCGTGTGTTTTTAGATTATTTAGATAATCTAGGGTGTCACCTATGTGGATTGTTGAATTGTCGGCGCTAAAAACCAAAGACGTGTCACCTGCTGAATTAAATTCGAGTGATAAATAAAGAGTTGAATTTGATATATCGATTGACCTGAGGTCAGTTCCGCTCGAAGGGTTGTTGATGGATTTTAAAGAACCTGTTTTTAATGTATAACCTTGTGTAGAAAGCCTACCTGTAAACAGAATACAGCTTGAACTGTCTGACATGACTAAATCATCTGCCAAGATCAGGGAGTCTTCAATGGCATCCATAATTATGGTGAAAGCACAATCGACTGAAGCACTGTCAGCATCAAATATTGATTGTTTAACAAACTGAATACCGCTAAAATTTACATTTCGAAGAATTGATAATTTATTGTTTAATGTAATGTTTCCATGAGCATCGAGCGTAGAATCAAATTTCAAGAATTGGTTATCGGATATAGTGCTCCAATCCATAGAGACAAAATAACCATGGTCATCTACAAGGACAGTTTGGTTTGGTGATGTGAATGAGTTTGAATCAAAAATAACACTATCGCTTATTCCGGGAAGTATAGCAACATTAGCTCCATTACTAGAATTTGACCAATGAGATGTGTCAGACCAATTTCCGGCATCACCTATCCAATAAAATGTAGATCCAGGTGTTTGCGCATTAAACCCCAAGGTGATTGAGATAAAAAAGCTGATTAAAATCACTCTAAAATCAGATAAGGTACTTTTAAAGTGCATTCTTTTCTTTGGTTTTATGAATTGAAAGTATAACAACTCTATTTTTTGCGTGTTGCTCTTCATCACACTTCACACATTCAATTGGAGGTCTGTTTTCTCCAAAGGGTAAAATAGATATTTGCTCAGGACTTACCCCAAGCTGTAACAATTCCTTTTTTATTATTCCCCCTCGATCTTTACTTAGTCGCTCATTGTATTCATTGGCGCCTCGTTTATCTGCATGGCAATCGAGTTGAATATATAAATCAGTATTATTTCCTAGAGCTCTTAAAACACTTGAATCTATTGTTACTAAATTTTTTGGAATTCGCTCATCAAATTTGAAATAAAATGATTGATGAAGGTCTTCAATTAAAGGTTCTTGAATTCTTTGATTTTTGAGTGCTGCTACTACTTTCTTTTCTTCGAATTCTATTGTATAGATATCATCATCTCCACTTCCTCCTTTTCTATTTGAAGAATATTTAGCTTGGTGGTTATTTGTGTCTTTGAAATAGTTAAAGTCATCCATTGCACTGTTTATAGGGGTTTTTAGATGGGTAATTTGGCCTTTTTGAAAATCATAAATGTAGATATCCAATTTGCCGTAACCTATTCTGCCATTACTAGAAAACGAAAGTTTTCCATCTCGTTGAAATAAAGGAAACATTTCATTCCATTGTGAATTTATTCGCTGTAATGGCTGAGGTTTATTCCAATTGCCATCATTGTATTGTGAGATATAGATGTCAGAGTATTGATTTTGATATGACTTTTTGCTAAAAGCCATTATGTTTCCTTTCCAATTTACGGTAACGTGTGCGCATGACGAAGAATCTTCCATTCCCGAGTAATCCCATAGCTTTACATCGCTTATGGAATTCTGACCAGTATTATATTTCCCAATATAAATATGTGGTAAATGTAGTATTGTATCTGGGTGAATAGGTTGTGATAATGAAAGGAAAATATTTTTGGAGTTAGGAATAAAGGAAATAGAGTTTATGGAAGCTAAAGCAAAGCTATCCGGAATAGAAATAAAGCTGTTCTTGACTTCAGAGGATAAAAGCAATGGCTTTAGAAGTAAAATTTCCGCATCATTAATTTGTTGAGTTTTAACAGGTCTTGAAATACTATCTAGGCCTATTTCTTGATATCTGATTTGACCATATTCTGATACATACCCTGATAGATCTCCTTTACTAAAGTTTTGGCTATCATTATCGTTTTGTATAAAGTCTATGCTCTTCCAAGAATCAATTACCTCTGAAGACTTGATGCGTAGATCAACGAAATCCAGATCCTTTTGAACCAAACCCTTGTATCGTTTATAGCCCTCAATTGCTGCGTTATGTTTTCCCATTGCTGAATTACTTTGAGCAAAAGCCCAATGAAAGAAAGGGGCTGTTTCTGGGTCATTCAATAGAGGCTCTGCATGAAGAACGACTTCTTTAAAGTCTCCGATAGCATAAGCCGAGTATATATATTTTAAAAGATCATTTGTAGTAAGGGTTTTAACTCCAACAACTTTGTAGTGTTCACTTGCAAGGTCATACTCAAAACGATCAAAATAAGTATTGGCCTTAAATGCTTCCTGAGAAAACATAAGAGAGTTAAAAAGAATAAAAAAAAGGATGCTGATGCTACTTTTCATTACTCGGAGTATATATTCTATTTCTTTTTAGCCAAGGAACTCGTTGGTTTTTCGACTCATTTCTTGTGATTTGAAACTCCATAAAAATCTCATGTGAACCTGATGAATATTGACCAATATCTGATAGGGTTAGGTCGTAGGAGTATCCAAACTTTAAAGGTCCAATTTGAGCTCCACAAAGAAATACTGCGGCATCATTAAGGCGATAAGAAACACCAATCCAATACAATTCATTGTATTCAACGACACTTGAAATGTCAAATTGAGTCGTACCTGTTTCAATGGCCTGAATCAGTGTGCTGGCTCTCAATGCCCAAGCATCAGCAAGTTTAAATTTATAACCACTAGTCAGGTAATAATTCCTCGCTAAAGGATTAAATAACTCGCTATTAAAGTTGTATAAATCCCTTTTGGATTGACTAAGGTTGTAACTTGATAAGCCAACGTAAAAATTGTTTTTTAGCGTGTATAGCAGTCCGAAATTCGCATCCGGGACCATTTGGTTGTTATAGCCACGAAGAACAGAAGGGTCGTCTGGAAGATATGTAGTAAGCACACTCATATCCATCATATGCTGCGTAAGTGAAACACCCAATCCAAATGAAATTATATGGTCTCGTTTGGAATCCAATTGTAATTTATAAGAAGCATTTAAATTCAGTCCAGTTCTACGACTGGCACCACCAATATCATTGAAAAAAACCCCTCCAATCCCGAAGTTTTCATCCACCTTTGACTCACAAGATAGAAATTGAGTGGTGGGAGAACCCGGGAAATTGGTCCATTGTTTTCTAAAGTTGATTTGAACAGGAATATGATCTTTCAGACCCGTAGCACCTGGGTTTATCAACATTGTATTAAAAATATATTGCGAGTTCAACGCAATTTGCTGACCAAAATAACTTTGGAAAGAGAAAGATATTGCAAAGATGAGAATAATAGAAAACTTCATATTTTATCTTATTATGGTAATAACCCCATTCAGAATTTCTCTGTTAGGTTTGTTTAAATTGATGATGTAATAATAGCTATCAGAGGGAAGCGGATTGTTCTTATGGTTTCCTTCCCACGGGATGTAATTTTTACTTTGAGCGTTAATTAAGACACCCCATTTATTATAAATTTTTATTTCTAAGTCAGGGTATAGTTCTAGGTTATCAATAATCCATGTATCATTATAGTTATCGCTATTAGGTGTAAAAGTATTCACGGGCTGTACACAAGAGATTGAACTAGACTCAATGTAAACCGAATCAATCCCATTACAATTTAGAACATCAGTAACACTTAGGGTGTACCATCTATTATTGAGGTTCTCATGGTAATTAAAGTTTGAACCATCGTACCAGTCATAAACATAACCCTCATATCCTCCAGTTACATTGGCAATCGCCGATCCATCAGATTGATCTATGCAAGAGATACTTGTCATGTCAAATGAGATTTCGATGGGATCAACAAATGGGATTAAAAGAGAAAGCGAATCTACGCACTGATTGGAGTCTATAACTTCGACAGAATAAGGCCCGCTGGGAACATTTTCTAAACCTTGTGCATTCGTGTTATTAGACCATAGAACATTGTAATTGGGTGTCCCTCCGGAAACAAATAATTGAACCGTACCTGTGCTATCGCCATAACAGGGTAGCGATGTTAATTCATACTCAAGCCACAGGGAATCTGGTTGACCGATTTCAATAAAAATTTTATTCAAGCACAGATTTGAATCAATAATTTGCAGCTGATAGGTATCCGTATCTATATTGATTAGATCTTCTTCTTGAGATGCGAGTGTAAAACCAGAATCGAACCATGTATAGGTATAAGGTTGCGTCCCGCCTTCAGGTTCTATTTGTATAAATCCATTGGAAAAACCAAAACATGTAGGTTCTTGAATCAGTTCATTTAAGTTGATCGGCTCAGGTTGTGGTACCGAAATAGAATCAATGATACTACACATGTTCGTGTCGGTGGTAATAAGTTCATAGTTCCCGGCGGTAAGGTTTTCAATAGTAAATACGGTATCTTGAGATGACCAGTTATAATGATATGGTGCTGTTCCTCCTTCAATAAGAGCAACTATAGAACCATCTTGCCCTCCATGACAAGCTACAGGGCCAACACTGATACTCGACGCTAACATTTCTATAGGTTCTTCTATGGTCACTTCATAGATAGAAAAACATCCATTGTAATCAGAAAGATCAAGTTGATAGATTCCTTGAGATAAAGAACTTAGGTCGGCATTTAAAGACCCATTTGACCAATTGAAAGTATATGGTGTCATCCCACCACTAATATCGCTTGAAATAATCCCTGAACTGTCTCCTTTACAAAGGACATGCGAAGTTGAAAAGTTAGCTATAATAGATTCGGGTTCATCAATTGTTATCGTATCGGAATACTTACATCCTTCAAAATCGGTTACCTCATAAATATAATCCGTTGATGGGAAGTTGTTAATTGATGGGGATACCACGCTTAATTGGTAGGTCGTATTTGACCAAGAATAATTGTATGGAGTTGTTCCTCCAGAAACGCTTAGACCAATTGAGCCCGTTGATTCTCCATGACACAGGACATGAACAATCTCTTCGTTAACCGACAAGCCTTGCTCAGGCTCATCTACAGTTACGGCATTAGAAAATGTACATAGGTTATAATCAATGACGGTGTAGGTATAATTATCTGCAGTAAGGTTAGAGATAGCGTTCGTTTCTTGACCGTTTGACCATGAAATCTGAAAAGGAGATGTGCCTCCCTGGATGTTTAAATCAATTGCGCCTGTGTTCTCCCCAAAACATTTGACATTTGTGATTTGAGACTCAACAAATATAGCAGTTGATGGTTGAAATATTTCATGTTCTATCTCATAAGCGCAAAGGTTATAATCTGTGATTGCAACAGAATAAACACTTGCAGGAATATCATTCAAGTCTTCATCTGAACCATAGGGTGCGCCTTGTGAATTTATCCAACTCAAGGTATATGGCGGAGAACCACCAATTGGGGTAAGGTCAAGTTCACCATCACTCCCTCCAAAGCAATCAACATTACTTATTGTGGTTATGTTTCCATTGAGTTCTGTTGGCTCTATGATTTCAATATTATCTGTATATATACAACCATTATTATCTGTGACAACAACATTATAAACCTCAGCAGAAAGATTGAACATACTTGGTTGATTTTGAGCAAAGAGAGTCGTCGTATTGTACCACGAGTAATCAAATGGAGATTCACCTCCAACAATAGCAATAGAAACAGATCCAGACCCGTCGCCAAAACAAGCCACATTATTTGCTGACATTTCTCCATTTAGAAGAGGTGGCTGGTTGATTTCATATGATGAAGAACTTGTACAATTATTATAATCCGAAATGGAAACATTATAATTGCCAGCAGGAATGTTCACAAGGTCCTCTGTTGAAGATCCAGAATTCCAATCAAAGGAGTAAGGAGGTGTTCCACCCCAAACGGTTAACGCAATACTACCACTAGATTCACCAAAACAACTCACTTCTGAGCCCAAACCAGAGTGATCTAAAGCCTCCAATGGCTCGTTAATTATAAATGATTTACTTGCGATACAATTCGCATTAGGAGCGTCAACTGTAACTGAGTAGCTTCCTGCTGCTACATTTGTTAAATCTTGCGATTGAACTCCATTACTCCAGAGGTATTGATAAGGACCACTCCCTCCAAATACATCTATGTCAATAGATCCAATAGCTTGTCCAAAGCAGGCTACATTTGAAATATTCTCATTAATGGTAATAGGTGCGGGTGAATTCACTACGAAAGCTCCAACTACTGTACAACCTGAAATATTGTCTTTCACCGTTACGGTATAAGTACCTACACTCAGGTTAGAAATGGTGCTGGATGACCCTGAATTAATATTACCATTAGACCAAGTGTAAGTATAATTCCCGCTACTTTGTGTAATGATTGAAACTGTTGCCGTGCCATTTTGGTCCCCATAACAAGCCAAAGAATTACCACTCATCATAATCGTTGGGCATGACGGAGGTGTCATACCAAAAGACGAAAAGACATTAGTCAAGATAGCTGCTAACAAACCCAATAAACGCTTGTTATCGAATAAGCGTAATTGTTCCGGTATATTGTAAATCATCAGTATTATTCAATTTTAAGATGTAGTAATAAACGCCTGAGGGAAGAGGTTTTCCATACTGAGTACCATCCCATTCTTCCTCTAAACTCGTGGATTTATATATTTCGTTCCCCCACTTGTTAAATACAAGTAGTTCGTAATTTGGATATAAATTTAATTTTTCAATGACCCAAGTATCGTTATAGTTATCTCCATTTGGAGTGAATGTATTTGGAATATCAACACAAGGGTTATCAATAATTTCTACGAAAATAGCGGTGTCAATCGTACAATTTTGGTAATCTGTGATCAAGATAGAATATTGTCCGTTATTTTGGTTTTCAAGGTAATTCTCAGTTGAGCCATTCGTCCAAATAAATGCGTATGGTGCTGTACCACCTGTTGCCTCCAAGTATAGAGCACCATCTGATGCATCAACACAACTAACAGGATTCATTTCTATATCTATAGATAGTTTTTCAGGTTGGGATATGGTTAATATATTTTCAATTCGGCAATTATTATAATCTGTACCAATATATTGATAGGTACCAGCGCTAAGGTTCTCTAACGAATACCCAATAGCGCCGTTATTCCATTCTAAAGAATAAGGAATCGTCCCTCCTTCGAATGAAATTGAGATTGTCCCATCCGTGCTTTCGTAACATAAGGCATTACTAAATGCTTCAGAAACCTCAAGTAGTTCAGGCTCATGGACTGTACTAATTTGTTCATAAGTACAATTGTTTTTATCTGTCACACGAATAAAATAATCTCCTGCAGAAAGACCCTCTAGCTGCTCACTCGGATTATTTAATAAGATGTTGCCTTGGTTCCCCCAATTGTAATAATAAGGCTGAATTCCTCCTGTAACATTAATTTCAATTGCTCCATTTGATTGTCCATGGCAGAGAACAGAATCAACGTTTGTCGTGACTTGAAGTGCATTAGGTTCTATAATGGTAGCTCCTGAAAATGCAATACAACCTTTAAAGTCTATGACTTCCACAGTATAAATCCCCGTTGAGAGTTGCTCATTTAACTGAGATGTGGCACCGTTAGACCACGCATAAAAATAGGGTGCTGTACCGCCTTGGGCGATGGCATTGATATACCCCGTGCTGTCTCCAAAACAAAGCACATTATGGCCTTCAGTTGATACTTCAAGCGCGTCGAGTGGTTCGTTGATTTCAATATCCACTGTGCCTATACAATTATTGTCATCTGTAACCTCACAATGATAAAAACCAGCAGGGATTGAAATTAGATTTTGTGAGTTCTCACCTGAATCCCAAATATAATTGTAAGCACCCGTTCCTCCTGAAACTTGCAAATCAATCTGACCATCACTTTGATTCAAACAATTGGCATCAGAGCTCGTTGCTTCAATTGTTAATGGAGCATCTGGTTGAATTACTTGATAGCTGAACCATTCCTCGCACTGCAATGTGTCGATAACGTGGAAACTATAGGTGCCCTCCGAAAGTCCTTCTAGGATTTGCGCATTATTAGTCATTAAAACGGAATCACTAGTGACCCAAGAATATACATAGGGGCTGGTACCTCCTAGGACCGTTGCTTCGATCACTCCAGTTGCTTGTCCAAAGCATCGTACATTTTCAATCATAGAGGTTGCATTGATTGGGCTTGCTGGCTGTGTAAGGTTAATTAATTCTTGATATGTACAAAGGTTTTCATCTGTTACTATTACATCATAAGATCCAGCGAGTAGATTTAGATTCGACACGTTACCGCCTTCATTATTTAACTGATATGAATACGCCCCTGTTCCTCCTTGCGCATTGATATTAATCGTACCTGTTGCCGTTCCAAAACAAGCTACGTTTTGGTAGTCAATTGTTGTCGAAAGTTCCATTTCAGGTTCTGTTATAGTGTAAGAAAAGGTGTTCGAGCAGCCGATGATATCTGTGACGGTTAACTCGTATTCTCCTGCAGTCATTCCATTCACCCCTTGCGTTGTGTCTCCATTAGACCAGTTGAAGGCATATGAAGAGTTCCCGCCAAAAACATTAGGTTCTATGACTCCAGAGTTGTTTCCAAGGCATAGTATATTTACAATACTAGGAGCTGAGGAGATTGGGTCTTCTGGTTGGGTTACTTCGATATTTAGATTTGTTGTGCATTCATTTAAATCGGTAACAATTAGCTCGTATTCCCCTGCAAGTACATTATTTAGGTCTTCTGAAAAATAGGGAAGCACACCATTAATAGGGCTTACCCATTGAAAGACATATCCTGGAGTTCCGCCATTTGTTATTATGTCTATTCCTCCTGTACTTTCCCCATAGCATGAAACTGTTGTTTGCGATGCACTTAAACTTAACGGAGCACTTGGTTCATCTATTATAAATGAATCTTGTATTGTACAGTTTTTAGAATCGAGAACGGTTATGGTGTAAGTCCCTGCATTAAGATCAGACAAATCCTGAGTATTTGGCCCGGAACTCCATGAATAATTATAAGGAAGGTTCCCACCATATACTGTAATGTCTATTTCTCCGTCAACACCTGAAGAACAATTGACAGGTGATAAAAGGCCGTTTACCACCAAAGGGTTAGGTTCGGTAATAATGACCTCGAGATAGGCTGTACATCCTAAGAAATCTGTAACACCAACCGAATATGTACCCGAATTCAATCCTGAAAGATCTTGCGTATTTGTGCCATTAGACCAATTGAAGGTATATGGTGGCGTTCCTCCGAAAACAGATAAATCAATAGAACCATCATTTAGGCCGCCTCCACATTTCTTATTGGTCTTGGTATAGTTTAAGTAAAGTTCAGCAGGTTCATTTACGGTCGCTCCAGAAAACAGCTGACAGCCATTGTTGTCTGTAATATCGACAACATATTGGCCAGCACCAATATTTGAGAGGGATGTAGTAGCAGAATTATTAGAGAAATTAGTCCCATTGGACCATGCAAAACTGTAAGGATATGCATGTGATTCAGCACTAATGTTAATTTCTATGCTTCCACCAAAATCTTCAAAGCATGCAACGTCGTTCACAGTGCTAAAGACCTGAATTGGTGACGCCTTCATTGAAAAAGGAGGCATAGTTACTGGACTGAAGCCCTCTAACTCCCATGTTTGGTCAAACCAATCGTAACTAAAAGAACCAAGAGGTAAAGATGTATCCCATAATGGACCAACCTCTAAATTAAATCCAGGAAAACCTAAATCAGGCACAACAATCTGAGGGGTACAAGCTTGATATGAACACCACTTAAAAGGACTCGACCAAGTGGGGCAAGGATAGGGAATTGGGACGCAAATCTCAGGAATTGTAAAGCCTGGAATAACAATTACTTGGGGGATTTCAAATCCGAACTCAAAGGCACTCATTAAAAAGTCAAAAGTAACTTCGTCAAAAGTATGGTTTCGGAAATTACCGTCAATTGTATATGTTGGCGTTATATTTATTTCTTCATAGTAACAGGGGTATTGGTATTCAAGCTTATCTCCAACCTTAAAGGTTATAATACTAGATTGACCGGTTGATAAAACACCTCCAGTGTTCCCGTTGATAATTGAATAGTCTACAGGAAGAGGGAAATTCATTTCAGCATAAATTTTCGGGGTGAAGTCAAAGCATTGTTTATTGGTGACGTTGGCATCAAAGCTTGCGCTAAAAAAGTTCCAACTCACTTCAGCAGGGCCTATTTCTTCGGAGCCAGAAAGATAGGTTAAAGCGGTTCCTGCGGCGCCAACGGGTCCAGGAACATTGGATAGAACCCCTCCCAATAGATCAAAGATCTCAAGATTAATATTGAAATATGTAGAATCGCCACAAGCATTGATATCTCCATTTGAATTAATGGTGGTTTGTTCTTCAGTTGATACGTATGGAATAGTTACTTCCCCTGAAAGACCGAGTGCTGCTTCAAGTTCAACAGGAAAAAAAGAGCCATAATAAACTTGCCATGGAATGAAATTTATTGATGGTGATGTTTGGGGGTTAGTCTGCGGCGGCCAAGAATAAGGCCACCCTAAGACTCCTGGTTCTTGTGCGAAAGGATCTGAAAAGTCACCAGGTCCCAAAGACCATATTCCCGTTTCTCCATCTGTTGATGCTCCTGAAGCACTAATGGTTAATAAATTTAGGGTTTGGAGCCCTGTATCAAAAGAGGGGATGATCGGAAAAGTAGTACATCCGAAGAAACATAATTGCGCACTGGCAGAGGCAGCCATTTGAAAATAAAAATCCCAAAAGAATTCTCCCGCTGTAGGATATAAGGTTTCAAGGTCCCATTCAGATTGACAGTTGTATGATGAGGAGATTGTTACATTATCTCCTTGGTCATATGACGAGTCAGTTGGCATATTTAGTTCAATGTCTACTGGGTAATCAACTTCAACTGTTCCGGTTGTGAAACCTTCTATACGAATTTTACTTCCTAGAACACCGGAAAAAGACCCACTTAGACCTCCTCCAAAACTTTGCCCCGCTATATTTAAAATCCCTGCACTTCCGGTATTATAATTCACATTCCACCCTTGATTAAAGAGTGTGACTTCTTGGTCTATGGTAAAAGGACTAAATGAAGGCCCCCACATGTTTTGTGCTCCGGAGTTGAAACTCACAATATGGTTTACAATCTGCTGGGCGTATGAAAACTGATTAACCATAAATAATATGGCAATAAAAAAGGAACGCAAAAGGACTCTTTTTGGGGACATCAATTCTGATTTAGGCTTTTTAAAATCCTTAGTCAAGGAGCTCTAGGTTTGCTGTTTTAATACTTTGTTCAATGGGTTGCTCTAACAATTCCTCAAGATCTTTAGGATATGTAATATTAAGCCATAGCGTGTTTTTTGTGTCTCCAATAAAAACCATTTTCCGTATAAACACATCTCCATTAAGGTCAAAAGAAAGGGTCAAGAACTTCCCCTTGTCGCCTGAGCGTGTTTTTAAATCACCTTTTTCGATTAGCCTCAATTTATTTCTATCCAAATAGGACTGATCTATAGCTTTAAAAATTCTTATATAATTCGAGTTTTCTAGCTGAAGCATGATAATTGCAGCGCTATTTTGTATAGAAAGATAACCATTAAACGACGAGGTCGTATCAAATCCCTCAGGAGCGTCTATTGCGTAAATATTAGCATTTTTAGTCGTTGGTGTTTTCTGCAGAAACGCAAAAGACTGACAACAAGTGATATAAGATACGAATATCAAAGAAAAAACGCTGTAACTCAGTCTGCAATTGGATAAAACACTCATTTTAAACTCTTAATTCGTGCAAATGTAGTCTAAAATTCACTTCTCATTCAATAGAATATTCATCGAAACCCCATTAATATTCATTAATATCTTAGTCTCCTGAATCCACCACAGTATATCCCACAGGAACCTCAAAAGAAAAGAGAGTTTCTTTGTTGTTCAATTCTAATTTAATATTTGAGGCTTTATATTTCATTTGGATCCCCTCTGACAATGCCGAAAACTCTAACGGAAACCCTGGAATCATATCATTGGTTAATTTATATTCAGATAAATCAATATCAATTTCATCCGTGCACCAATAGTCAATTCTATAACTATCGTTTTTCAAGACAACCTTATAACATTCATATCCTAATATGGTCTTTAATTCAGATTTAAGAACTTCTACCTGCGATGTAGAATCAATATTAATTGGCACAGTTTGTAGTTCGCTTGCTGAGGCTCGTTTTGCAAATTTCCCCATTGGGCTGGACATCAAATTCAGTGATTTTTCATTGACTTTATCAAGAATGGTTATTATGTCATAATTCCCTCCCATCTTGAATTCTACTCTTGCAAAAGCCTCCGAAAAACAAATCAGAAGGGAACTATTTCTCATCAGACCAACTTTTTGTCTTGTTTCAAGGCTCGTATCCAATGCGTTCGCTGATATTGAGTATTGAAGCAGGCCTTCATTTTGAGAATAAAGGTTGATAAAAATTAAACTAAACGTAATGGGGAGTAAGAATTTCATTTTCTTTTTTTGATTCGTAAAATTAAGGAAAGAATTTTGTCAAAGGTAACTATCTTTTTTTTCCACCTATCGTATAAAAAAAGCCCCCATTTCTGGAGGCTTTTTAATAGGGTGTGTTTGGCTCGAAACCAATTATTTTACTTTCACAATTTTGTCAGATAGGAGTGTGCTTCCATCTTCTCCCAATAGTTTATAGAAGTAAGAACCATTTCTGAAGTTTTCAAGATTGATGGTAGTCAGCTCTCCCGAGATGGTTGTTTTGAAAACCTCTTTTCCAATGATATCAATTACGACAAGCGATTTAACACTTGGATGCGTGACATAAAAGTTAATCAACGAGTTTGTTGGATTTGGATATACAGAGACGTAGTCTGCATAATTCTCATCAATAGCCGAATCGTCCTCATCGACAGTCACCGAATTACAAGTTTCTGTGTCTCCACAATCTGTAGTTACCGTTAGACAGACCTCATAAGTTCCAGGGAGGCCATAAATATGCTGTGGTGAAGTCGCCGCACTTGCATTACCATCTCCGAAGTCCCAAGCATACATGCCATTTGTTGAGGTATTATTGAATTGAACATTCAAGAAGTTAATATTTGAGGTGAATCCAGCTTGATCTGCTGCAGGCTCCTGAATATTGACCGCACTTGTAGTCGAACATCCATTAGGATCTGAAACGGTGATTTCATAAGAACCAGCACCTAACCCGTCCCAAACAGCGTCACTTGGTCCATTTGTCCATTGATAGGTGTAATCCGACGAGCCTGATGCAGAGGCAGTTGCTGAACCATCTGTCAGTCCGTTACAGGATATGTTTTGTGCATCTACAGCTACTGTTAAGGACACATCATAGTCCAGGGTGAAATTTATGGTCGTATCACATGCTGCATCTACATCCGTAATGACCACACTGTAATTTCCAGCTGAAACATTAGACACGTTAGCAGAACTGCCTAATCCAGCTGACCATTCATAGGTGTAATTTCCTGAGCCTCCTGCCACACTAACTGAAAGTGAACCGTTGTCATTTCCACTACATGCAGGATTTGAAGAGGCATTATCTACGTCTAGGCCGCAAGTGATTCCTGATAAAATATCAACGCAATAGTCTTCAACTTCACCCCATTGGTAGCTATCACAAACTTCAGGAAGTTCGGTTTGCCGCCAACATATGCCATTTGCACTCTCATTCTAGTCGTTCCAAGTGGTGTCCCTGACGGGATCGTAACCTGTCCAATGATATTTGCACTTTGGTCTGCAGCGCCTTGGTCGAACAGTAATTCAGAGGCGTCAAATTCACCGTTTTGATCAAGGTCAATCCAAACTCTAGAATACTCGTCATAAAGGGTTCCTCCCCAAGCGACTTCAATTTCTATATCGTACGTATTATTTACATCAAGTTGAATTGGATTTCCTGTGAAGTTCCCATAACCATTATCATTTCCTGATGCGTTCGTGTACGTGTCAATTGTAAAGGACTCAATCCATTCATCGACACCATCCGAGGCTGCATTTGTGCAATACTGATTGTCAATACAAGCACCGCAACCAAGTGTCGCAAATGTTTGAGTAGAGCTAGGATTCGAAATATCACCGCCGCAATTTGATTCTAGATAGTATTCATATTCTGAGCAAGCACTTAGCCCAGTAAGTGCAAAAGGCGCACTCACATCAAGCTCAGGTGTCCAGCTTCCCGATCCAACCTCTCTCCAGTATAAATTTGTTAAATCGGCTTCAGCTTGAACACTAAAGTCGATGTCTGCATTGTTTTCTGCTACATTCGATGTCTGTATACCACTTGGACCAAAACAGATCGAACCATTACAGCCAACGGCCATAAGCTCGTCAAGTGTATTTCTTGAATTTAGACGTCCTCCAGTAACGAATTTATTTGCCAATTGTGCTTTAGGATCTGTTCCATCCATCATCGCTTGTAATACCATATCCGCACCAGCTTGTGGGTTTCCAATCACCGTATTCATAAAGTCAGCACAAGGAATGGAATAGGCGAGTCCAATTACTCCTGCTGTCAATGGACAGGAAAAGGAAGTTCCCGTTGTTGTTGTCGTTCCGTTTGTTCCTGCAGTCGTAACTACGTTAATTCCTGGAGCACCGAATTCAATGGTAGTTGCACCGTACCCACCTGCTGTATTGTCATTATGATCTGTACGACCAACACCAATCATATATGGCGTATCACATGCTGTTGGCATGTCACCTGCGGTATCGACATTTAAATTGGAGTTTGTGGTTGCTCCTACATTCAGTATACCTGCTTGACCAAGTGTTGTATAGAAGTTACACCAAACTGGGTGATTGTTTGGGTTTTCGCCATCAATCCCCCATGAAGAACTCGTTGCCACAACAAATGCGCCTTGCGCCCCTCCAGAATTGTTCCATAAAACTCTCATGTCATATGGGTACTGATAAGCTTCAATAGCATTGGCATCTGTATTGATACTATAGCCTCCAACGACCATCAATTTTACATCCCAATTGGCACCAACAACATTAAGTCCGTTATTTCCTTTTGCACCCATCATCCCGAGGCAGTTTGTTCCGTGTGCACCTGTTCCGTAGTTGTCATTGTTTTGCAAAGGATTCCAACCGTTATAGTCATCTACATATCCATTGCCGTCATCATCGATACCATTATTTTCAATTTCATTAGTATTGACCCATCTGTTTGGGGATAGATCTTGGTGGTCTAGGTTTCCACTTTCAATAAGACATACTACAATATCGTGTCCCGATGCGGTTGTTCCACCTGTTGTGATGTCCCAAGCCAAATCTGAATCGATATCTGCATCTGTCGTTCCACCAGTTTGCCCGGTATTGTTATGGTGCCACTGACTTGTAAAGGTAGCGTCGTTGGGTATTGTTGACCTTAGCTTTAAATAATAGTTGTTTTGAGCAAGCGCTGTTTCGTGCTGTCCATAGAACCAATTGATCATGGTTTCATGCGAAACTGCATTCGGATCAAAGCTCAGTTGCCAAATATGTGCTGTAGGTGACAGTTCTTTAACAATATTCAGTTTGTAGTTTTCAGGTGCTCGAAAAACAAGGTCTCGAATCTTGGCATCGTCGAAAACCTGAACGATTAAATCCCCTGGTACATAAGGGTTTGTTTGAGATTGGTCTCCTGTATTACTTTGCGAAAATGAAATGGAAATGACGAGTGTAAAAAAGAGGTTGAGTATAAGTTTCATATGTTTATGTTGATTTATTTGCCCTAAATTATGAAATATAAGCCGAAAAGGAACAATTTTTAGCCAAAACGTAAATCGCTACTTTTTAGGCCGATCGTGCATTTAGTGTGCAATTAATCCGTGGTTTACCAACTGATCGGGAAATAGTCTTTAAGAAACTGACCGCACCAGTGCTTTCCAGAATTTATACCATCAATAAAAGGATCACATACCCGTGCAGCGCCATCAACAATATCTAAAGGAGGTTGGAAATCATGAACATCTTCCTTGAATTTGGCAAGCTCAATAGGGTCTTCATCAGTAACCCATCCGGTATCCACCGCATTCATGAAAATCCCATCTTTAGCCAAGTCACTTGCAGAGGTATGTGTAAGCATATTTAAAGCCGCTTTTGCCATATTGGTATGCGGATGGCGGTCTTCTTTTCTGAAAGTTTGGAACTTGCCTTCCATCGCTGAGACATTGACAACATGTTTTTTTCCAGTATAGTCTTTTCTCATCAAGGCTGTAAGTCGATTGCATAATACAAAGGGTGCAATAGAATTCACGAGCTGAACCTCCATCATTTCAACGGGTTCGACTTCTCCGATTCTTAACCGCCAGCTATTTGTTTTTCTCAAATCTACTTGCTGTAAATCTGCATCTAGTTTTCCTTCTGGAAAAACTTCTTTTGCCTCATTAGAATTGTCAAACTTATACGGTATCTGAGAAAGCTGCGCAGAAGCTTTAATTCCGATCCCAGGTGTTTGCACATTCCAACCGACAGCCAAGGCTTTTTGATGTTCAGAGTTCGAGGTGCTGAAGTCATCCAATTCATTTAAGCATTGACTATGGTGCTGTAACAATTTTTGTACTTCTGCGCTGTGTGCATCCGTAGGCAGGTTTTCCATTTCCATTAAATGGCTGTAAAAAGTTGCAGGCCTCCTTACCGTTTGCGCCGCATTATTGATGAGAATATCTAGGCGCTCGTATTTCTGTTCCACGTAGGTAGCAAATAATTCTACGCTCGGAATGTGTCGTAAATCAAGGCCATAAATATGCAACCGGTCTCCCCAAGTGGAAAAATCTTTTTCCTTTGCGAAGCGAATTGCCGAATCTGCAGGAAATCTCGTAGTCGCAATAACTGATGCTCCTGAGCGCAGAATCATTAAGGTCGCATGGTATCCAATTTTCAACCTCGAACCTGTAATGAGAGCCACTTGACCAGTCATGTCACAGCGCTGAAATCTTTTGATATAGTTTAAGTCTCCGCATTCTGTGCACATCGCATCATAAAAATGATGAATTTCCAGGTATTTCTTTTTGCAGACATAACAGTTTTGCTCGGAAGTAAGCTTTTGCTTTTCAGCCTTTCCTTCGGGCAAAGCAATCTGAAGTGGTGCTTCAAAAATATTGGCTAGCCGCGCACTACGAATGCTTGAAGCTGCACGTGCTTTCTTATTTATAGTGTCAATAGCCTGCTTTTTTGCAAGCTTCACGCCTTTGTTTCTTTTTTTTCTTTCAATACGATCGGGTCGGCTGATCTGTCCTGCGACTTTCATTAATTGAACACGCTGCTCTTCAGAAAGCTGAACGAGCTGGTCTCCATTTTCAGATAAGTATTCCAATATAGAAATACAATTTTGTATGTCTTTCGACGCTAAGGTTTCTTTTCTCTTCTCTTCTTCTTTCATCTCTTTTTGTGGGTTCTTCACCCTACAAAGGTAAGAGTGTTTTAGCGTATTAAGAAAAATCTGTTTATTGTTTTGTATCTTGCACTATGCTAAAAACACTCTTATTCTTTTGTTTGCTGACCTCAATTTTTGTCAATGCGCAAACACAAGACAGTTATTCCTTCGATGGTGAAGAACGCACCTTTGTTTATTACGTGCCTTCAAATTGGGATGCTTCACAGCAGTATCCGTTATTAATCATACTGCACGGACTTACCCAAACGGGAAATGGAATCATGAACATTACGGGCTTCAATGAAATCGCGGATGCCAACAATGCTATCGTTTGTTACCCCGATGGACTCAATGCCTCTTGGAATGCAGATATGAATTCCTTGAATTCAGAGGTTGATGATCTTGGTTTTATAGAATCCTTGGTGACTTATTTCGAGACAAATTACAATACCAATCCTTACCGCCGATACCTATGTGGTTTTTCAAATGGTGGCTTTATGAGTCATAAAATAACAAGTGAGTCTGAACTGTGCTTTGCAGCCATAGGAACAGTTTCAGGAAATATGTCTACCACAACTGCGGCCAACTTCAATCCAAGTTTTCCTACCTCTGTGCTCCATATTCATGGAACTTCGGATGGAGTAGTGGCCTATAATGGAGGTGCTGCTTCAGGGGCGTCGGTAGATGAAGCAATGGCACTTTGGAGCTCCTTTTTATCTTGTGATTCCGAGCCGATTTTTGAGGAAATGCCAAACACCAATTTTTTAGATTTATCCTATCCTGAACGTTATATATATCAAAATTGCCAAGGTGCGAATCTAGAGCATATTAAGGTGGTAGGGGGTGGTCATCAGTGGCCAGGTATTGAGACTTTATTTGGTGGATTGGGAACAATCAATATGGATTTCTACTCCCCACAAGTGATTTGGGATTTTCTCGAAGGAAAAACTTGTCCGGAGACAATGGTAGGGCTTGATGAAAACACCATTAAAGCAAAGAAGCTTTTGAAAGTTATCGATTATATGGGTAGAGAATTAAGAACTTATGAAGGAGTCCCTGCTTTGTGGATTTATGATGATGGTTCTGTCGAACGCAAATTCCAGACCTTTCAATAAGCCAAAAAGATTGTATCTTTATTTCTATGACGATTACTAAGATGATTTCAAAGTTTAAGTCTCTCCTCTTTTCTTTTGTGCTCTTGTATAGTCATTTTGGATATTCCCAGATTGTACCTTCGGACAGGTTGGTTCCATGGGAATCTGCAGGATTGCAAGATACTTCAACCACAGATTTCATTTGGGTAAATGTGGTCAATCAAGGGCTTGATAATTTTGGTAATATAGCCAATGATTCCAAAATGGACAGCTTAATCAATGTATATGGATCAATTGGGGCGATCTTTTTTTTCCCACCAGGAGAGTATCTTTTTACGAACACGATAAACCTCCTATCTAATCAAGTGCTCAAGGGTGAAGGCATGAATCAAACATTCTTAAATTTTGATCTTGGTGGTGCAGGAGATGCCATACGAATTGATGGTAGCATTGATAATTCTATGGCGTTTTTATTATTCAATGATGCAAATAAAACGCAAGAGTTTGTTGTATCAAATCAAACCAATCAGCTAAACTCGGGAGACTGGATAAAGCTGTATCAGCAGGATGATGATTTAGTGACCTCTTCATGGGCATTGAATACGATAGGACAGATATGCAAAATTCAATACATAGCAGGAGATACAATTTATCTCCAGTCATCTTTAAGAATGGATTTTGAACTTCAACGAGGGGCAAAGTTTAAAAAAATGAATATGATTTCAAATGTGGGCATTGAATGTTTGAAGATTCACCGATTGGATGATGCAGCTCCTGAACAAGCATCAAATATTGCCTACCATTACGGCTCAAATTGTTGGGTGAAAAATGTAGAATCTGAAAACTGCACCTTTGCTCATATTGTTGCTGAGAATTCATCAAATATAGCCATTTGTCGCTCCTATTTTCATCATGGGTTTGAGTATGGCGGTGGCGGGCGCGCTTATGGTGTCGCTCTTCAATTTACTACGAACGAATGTTTGATTGAGGATAATGTTTTTGAGCATTTAAGACATTCTATGTTATTACAAGCAGGGCCGAATGGAAATGTATTTGCGTATAATTTTTCAACGGATCCTTATTGGATGAGCACAAGTCCTATTATACCTAATGATGCAGCCGGGGATATGGTGTTGCATGGAAATTATCCCTACGCCAATTTGTTCGAACAAAATAGCGGACAGAATATCGTCATTGACAACTCACATGGAGCTAATGGGCCTCACAATACTTTTTTACGAAACAGAGCTTCATTATTCGGGATTTTTTTTAGTGATGCTACTTCTCCTTCTCAAAACCTTGTTGGGAATGAAATTCCAAATACGCAAACGCCTTATAGTTATGTCAACTATACAATACAGGGAGATGATCAGTTTGAATATGGAAACAACAATAAAGGAGTGATGACGCCTTCGGGAACGGAAGACCTCGGAGATGAAAGCTATTATTACCCGTCAACACCCAATTTTTTAAATACAGATGAATGGGCAGGTATTGGTACTCCGTCTGTAATGGATCAAAATAAAATCCCCGCTCAAATTCGATATGAACAAGCGACCATTTATGAGTACCCATGTGAAGAAGAAACGCCCGTTCTACACCTAATTAATAACAAACCACCAAAGCTACATGCCTATCCTAATCCGGTTAAAGAGATCCTATATATTCAAAGTGGGTTCAAAGGATTGTTGAGCGTATTTGATATGAAGGGCTATAAGATTTGTCAGGTACAAGTTGAGCAGGGATTAAATAAGATGGATGTAAAATCCTTTCCCAAAGGAATATATCGCATAGTTCCATTTGGTTTTCAAAAAGAAATGAGTCAACCAATTTCTTTTGTGGTTAATTGAATGGTTCATCTTTTCTAGTTTATAATTTAACATCATATTCTATAACGCTCTTCAGGCCAATAAAAATTCAGATTTAATAAAATTATTACGGTCAATATTTAATGCATTAACTCATTTTGTTTGTGATCTACTTCAAAAGTTCTTTGTTATTATACATTTTTACGGCAATTTTACTATATTAAATTCAATAACTCATACGCGATGAAAAACAACCTGATCTTACTTGCTATCCTTTCTATTTCCTTTTGTAATGCACAGAATATTCTAATCTCAGAAAATTTTGAAGGAAATAACTTACCTGCGGGATGGACTATTTCTACAAATGCTTCAGATGGAGGATGGAATATGGGAACGAACCAAAACATCGAGAGCCAATGGTGGTCTGTCGCACCTCATGGTAGTATTATTGGGACGAATGACGACGATTGTGACTGCGATAAGAGTATGGATTATCTCATAATGCCACCTTTGGATCTATCTACTTATTCAGCCGTAGCATTGCAATTTGCCAACTATTATGATGGGGGAAACTTCGAAGGCGCTACGGAAGTGGCTACTTTAGAATACAGTCTCAATAACGGGAATTCTTGGAGCGTTTTATATGAGGTCGAGGGAACGGATGATGGCGCTTGGGATTCCCAGTCTTTTGACTTGAGCTCTCTTTCTGGAAACGCAAATGTCTTGTTAGGCTTTCATTATAATGATGATGGCGGATGGGTTTTTGGTTGGGCGATTGATGATGTTCTTGTTTTCGCCCCAGAGGGTTTAGACCTTGCACTTACCTCCTTATCTGTGCCACAAAATGTAAATGTTCCTGCTGTTCTTCCGGTTGAAGGCGTACTTTCAAATATAGGTGCCGAGACGATAACATCATTTGATTTATCTTGGGATATAGGAGGAGCCATGTCTTACAGCACATCGATTACGAATGTTTCGATTCCTTCTTTAGGGACTTATAATTTCTCGCATCCGATCAACCTTGAAATATTTAACTCCGGCCAAACAGCATTACAAGTGACCATATCAAATGTTAATGGCTTACCAAATGATGATGAGTCATCTAACGACGTTCTTTCCATGAATATTCAAGCGCTCGAATACGGAACGATTATAGACGGTGGCATAGAAAGAGACTATATATACTACCACCCATCAAGTGCAGCGCCGAATTGTCCTTTAGTATATGTCTGTCATGGTTATACAGGAACGGCTCAAGGAATCATGAATTATTCTGAGTTCAATCAATTGGCTGACGAGTTTGGTTTTGCTGTTTGTTACCCGCAAGGTATAGAAGACGGTGGGGGAAATACTTTTTTCAATGTGGGCTATGATTTTCAAAATAATGAAACCGTAGATGATGTGGCGTATCTTGAGAATCTGACGGCTTATCTTCAGGCGGTCTATTCTTTAGACCCGACAAAAGTTTTTTGTACCGGAATGTCTAACGGTGGTGATTTATGTTACATGTTGGCGTGTCAGGCTTCTGAGACGTTCCGAGCAGTGGCTCCAATTTCGGGGATGATCATGCAAGATATTATGGATGACTGTAATCCTTCGAGTGAAGTTTCTATTTTAGAGATACATGGAACCAATGATAACGTGACATATTATAATGGAGACCCGAACAACAATGATGGTTGGGGAGCCTATCCTGGTATGGATGGAACAATGGCCTTTTTCAATAATCTTTTTGGATTAGAATTACAGAGCACTGATAATTTCCCAAATACGAGTAATAATGACGGCAGTACGGTCGCTTCTGAAAAATATGGCTTGAACGGTTCTTGCACTGAGGTTTGGTTATATACTGTAAATGGCGGGGGCCATGATTGGCCTGGTGCTTATGGCAATATGGATATTGAAGCAAGTAGAGAGGCTTGGTTGTTTTTTCAGCAATTATGTGAACCTGTCGTAGGGATTTCTTCTTTGACCAATAGTGAAAACAGAAAACTCGTTCGGATTATCGATATGATGGGCCGTGAAGTAAAAGAAGGTACCCATCAAGTTGTTTTATACCAATATTCTGATGGTTCAGTAGAGAAAAAGATTTTGGGCTTTCATTAACTCTCTGTTTTACTAGGGATTACGTTTTTCAAAAAGTTACTCCGTTTTCATATAAAAACAATAATGTAAGTAGTTATACGGATACTCGTTGTGATGAACACGTAAGGGCAGTATAGTAGGCTCGTGTATTTTGCGTTAGCATTTGGGATATTTCATTCTAGGCGACTAATAGTGTTGCAAATTTGTGTCAACAAACAAACAACAACATTAAAACGCACGATATGAATACTTTTACTTCCCTTCTCACAACATTAGCTTTCACGGTTCTTTCCTTGATTACTTTTTCACAACAAGATTCAAAAGTCTGGTTGACGATTTCAAATTCATCTAACGTTCCATTTGAAAACGCGGCAGGAGAATTTGTTTCTAACGACGCTACTCTTTCAGCAGCGATTGTTTCTTTAAACATTACGGATGTGAGAAAAGCGGTTCCGGCTTCACGGAAGGCTTCTTTATTAAACGTGTATGAGTTTTCTTCTTCATCTGTAGATGTTGTAGACATGTATGCAACATTAAGCAACACGGTAAGCGTGGTAAGCAATGTTGAATACGCTCCTGTGTATGAGTCATTAAATACCCCTAACGATTATACGACGACCTTTTCTTCTGACTACGCTTTAGATTTAATATCTGCAGAAACGGCATGGAACTTATCTACGGGAGATTCAGCAATTACACTTGCTATTTCAGACCAAAACTATTTTGTTGAGCACGAAGAACTTCAAGGGAAGGTTGTTTATTATGACGCTACAAATACATCTTCACAAACACACGGTACCGCTGTAGCAATTATCGCTGCAGGATCAACCAATAACAGTATAGGAAAAAGCGCTATCGGTTTTAACAGCACCTTGGCTTTATACCAAATGAGTTACAACGAAGTTCTCGCCGCTTCTTATGCGGGATACAAAGTAATTAACCTTAGCTGGACTTCAGGTTGTTCTTTTAGCCAATACACGCAAGACATCATTGATGAGGTTTATAACAACGGAACCTTTATCGTTGCAGCTGCAGGAAATGGTTCTACGTGTGGTGGTTCTGAAAACCTTGTTTACCCTGCTGCATTTAACAACGTATTTTCTGTTACAAGCATCGGTCCTAATGACAACCACGAAAGAACAATCGGTAACCCTTCAACGACACACCAACATAATGCAACTGTAGACTTAAGTGCTCCAGGTTATGATGTTGCGATTTCTGCGGCACCAGGATGGTACTTAAACGGATCTGGAACCTCTTATGCTGCGCCTTTTGTAACGGGAACAATAGGCCTAATGTTAGACGTTAATCCTTGTCTTACAAACGCTGAAATTACAGCGGTCTTAAAGAACTCTTCTACATATATTGATGATTTAAACCCAAACTACGCAGGCTTAATTGGTGAGGGGCGTTTAAACGCACAAGCAGCTGTTGAAATGGCTGCGGCTTTTAACAAGTTGTTTTTGAATGTTTCCACTACAGGTTCTTGTTTAGCGAATAGCGGAGAAATTGAAGTTAGCATCATTGGGGGAAACGCTCCCTTCACTACCGAGTGGTCAAATGGTCAAACAGACCTTAGCCTTTCAAACCTAGAGGGTGGCGTCTATACACTTACAGTTACTGATGTTATGGGTTGTGTAAAAGACACTACAATTACTATTGAAGATGTTACACCTACGGTATTTGAGGGAACGATTCAAGATGTCGCTTGTAACGGAACAGCGAGTGGTGCGATTGATATTACAATCCTTGAAGGTGCGCCGAACTTTATCTTTGAATGGGACAACGGAATGATGACAGAAGATATCACTGACCTTGTTGCTGGAACCTATAGATTGAAAATTACGAACGCTTACGGTTGTAGTGTTTGGGAAAGCTATACTGTTGAGCAATCTTTAGCCCTAACAGCGAGTTTACAAACAACACAGCCAAGTGTTGATCAAGAAGGACTTATTGACCTTACGGTTCAAGGTGGGACGGCTCCATACACATATGCTTGGAGTAACGGAGAAACAACAGAAGACCTTACGGGTGTCCCTAGTGGTTTCTATGAAGTGACTGCGGTTGATGCTAACGGATGTGATGTTGTTGCACACACAACTCTTGACGAGATCAGTACAGCGAGTGTATTTGACCTTCAATCAACAAGTGTTAACGTATACCCAAACCCAACGACAGATTATGCTACCGTTTCTTGGGACAACGATGCAATCAACACCCTTACCATTATCAATGCTAATGGACAGATCGTGCAAAAAGCAGATGTTACAATGAAGAACACACACACGGTACAAGATTTGAATTCAGGAATATACTTTATCAACCTTTCTGATAACAACAACTACCCAACTACCCAAAAGCTAGTTGTGAGATAAACCCTTTAATGTTTATGTTTCAAAATGTAAAGCCCTCATCTGAGGGCTTTTCTTATTTTAAGATACTTACGATTCCCGTAGTATTTTGAGTTGAGTTATCATTGTATTCAATGATATAGTAGTAAGAAGCCACGGGAAGAGCTTGGTTTTGATAGGTTCCATCCCAAGGCATTTGGTTGTAGATCCCTTTGATAGATTCATAGACTTTATTGCCAAGTCTGTTATATACACGCACTACATTGTTTGGATAAATTGCATCTATATCACCAATTTCCCAAAAGTCATTTACATTGTCGTTATCAGGTGTGAACGCTGTAGGTATAATGATTCCACATTCTTGGAATTCTATAGTAATCATTTGTGCCGGCCCTTGACACCCGTTCTCGGTAGCGGTTACATAATAGCTTATACTTCCAATGGTATTTGGTGGCGTATAGCTTTCTTGTGTAGAGAGCACATCGCTTAATGTGTTGTCAGCATACCAGGTGTAGGTCCCTGCGCTTCCTTGCGCCTCCATCGGTGCAGCTGGTTCATTGGCGCAGTACTGGGCATCATCAGAAAGTATCGGAGCATCAGGCAATGCATTAATAAGGATTGTTTGTGTAAGATCCACATTGTTACTACAATGGTCATCAGAGATTGCTGTGAGAATATATACCCCAGCTTCATTTCCAAGATCAATAGTAACAGAAGAAGACGTTTCAGTCATCGGAATACCATCAAGGGAATATCCTAAACTGTATTGTCCTACGCCACTTACTTCTGCAGTGAGATTTCCGATGATGTCGCCCTCACAGTAGGTTCCCTCACCTGAGAAAGAAATCACTTCGGGAAGGTCATATATGGTGACATCAAAAGAAACTTCATTATTACAAGCGCCGTTTTCATCATAGATATAAACCGTTTGAGAATTAGTGATTGGGCTTGTAATAAGGGCACCTACATTTACTTGTGAATCGTTGTAGTAGTTCTGGTTTCCAGAAAGATTTACCCCATTGATAATAACAGGAAACGCAAAGCTTTCACAAGCTTCCTGTGCTAATAAGTTTGTGATGATCGGCGTATTGTCGACCGTGAGAATAAAAGAAGTTTCATCACTGCAGACGCCAATAATGTCGTAGATGTAAACGGTTTGCGAAGCCGTAATCACATCTCCAGGATTTAAAGGTACTCCTGCACCATTACTTTGAGAATAATAGGCCTCATTTCCAGATAGGTTGTTCCCCGTTATGGCTTCAAGTGTATAGCTATCGCATACCGTATTGTCAGCTTGCACATCAACAGAAGGCGCTAAAGGGTTATTGAGGTCAATGTTTTCTGTGGAGGTGAAGGAACAAGTATTTAGTGTGATTGAGAATGCATTATAGAGACCAGCTTCAAATCCAATAAGAGTAAATTCTCCCACAGCATCTGTGGTGATTATAGCTACTTGTGTTGCCGTCGATAGGGAATCATATGTCAAAGTATAATTTGTGAGTGGGTCTAATCCACTGATGGTAATCAAACCATCTGAAGCATTACAAACTGTTGGATCTGTTCCAGAGGCAGAGAAAGATGGTGTGGGATTCACAACGACATTCACTGATTCTATATCCGTACAACCATTACTATCACTTTGGATGTAATACATCCCTGAGGTACTAAGTACTGCAGGATTAGAAAGAGAAATGGTCGCCGCTGCGTCAGTCCAATACGTCAATGTACCTCCACCCGTGCTTCCCGAAGTCACGCCAGCAGCTGAAAGGTCCACCGTTGAGGGAGAACATACTGCTGTAGGATCTGTAATCTGTAAGACTGGAGTCTCATTGATGGTAACATTCACTGATTCTATATCCGTACAACCATTACTCTCACTTTGAATGTAATACATCCCTGAAGTACTCAGTGTTGTTGGGCCTGTAAGAGAAGTGGTTGCTGCTGCATCCGTCCAATATGTTAATGTACCTCCACCCGTGCTTCCTAAAGTCACGCCCGCAACTGTAAGATCTACTGTTAAGGGAGAACATACTGCTGTAGGGTCTGTGGTCTGAAGAATTGGTGAGACGGGATCGATTAAAGAAATAGTACTTCCTATACTTCCAGTACAACCTGCTAGATTCATGACAAAGGATGAGTAGGTTCCTGCATCCAAACTGTTAAGTTGAATGTTTCCACTTCCATCAGAAGTGATATTAACCGGACCTACACTTACACCGTTGTCAAGGTAGGTCAATGTATAAGTCGTATTTGCAATAAGTCCTGTGAGGTTTATGGCACCATCATTCCCTAGGCATGTTGTCGGATCTCCGATGCTATTGGCAGTAAATACTGGTGCAGAAGGATCTACGAGTGTTACTGAAGGAACGACAGTATAGCTACAGTTGGCATCAGAGATGGTGAAGCTAGAATAAGACCCAGCAATAATAGAGGATAGGATATAGTTTCCTGAAGCATCGGTGGTAATGGAAAGAGGCCCGATGTTCGAAGTTCCATCGTTATAAGTTAATTCATAAGCACTAAAAGCAATCAAGCCATTTAAAACAATAGAACCATCGACGCCACCGCAAATACTGGGGTTGCTTCCTAGTACACTTGTAAAGACAGGTAAGTTATTTACTGACACTATTAAGTTTTGTGCTGTCGCACACTGTCCAACAGTTGGTGTAAATGTATAATTCGTCGTTATCGTGTTGTTTACCGCAGGAGACCATGAACCATCTATACTGTTAGTAGAAAGCCCAGGAAGACTCAAGGCATCGCCAATACAAATAGGAAGAATGGGATCAAAAATAGGTGTAGTTGACGGATTCACAGAAAGATTAAGTGTTATAATTGAATCACATCCATTTAGGAGTGAAGGTATAGTTGTATTTTGAATACCCGCAGTATTAAAAGTTAAACCGTTCCATGAATAGGGTAACTCACTATCACAAATCGTAAGAACCGCTGTGCTTGATGACGCAGTATTAACAATGAGATTTAGTGTCACAAGGGAATCACAACCAGTGATTACACTGGATAAATTTGTGCTTTGAGATCCAGCAACATTAAATGTAATTCCATTCCAAGCGTAAGGCAATTCATTATCGCAGATAGACGTGTTCGTTATAGATGCACTGCTGTTATTTACGACTAGGTTTAGCGTAACAAGAGAGTCACAACCGTTTAATACACTTGATAAACTTGTGCTTTGAGATTCCGTTGCATTAAATGTAAGCCCGTTCCAGGAGAAAGGCAGTTCGGATTCACAGATTGTTAAATTACTTGAACTTGATGTAGTTGGATTTACGCTTAGATTTAAGGTGACTAGAGAATCACATCCTGAGTTGAAAGAGGGTAGTGTCGTGTTTTGACTTCCAGAGGAATTAAACGATAATCCATTCCATGTGAAGGGTAGATCGGAATCACATATGGTTAGATTACTTATACTTGATGAAGTCGGATTTACGCTTAGATTTAAGGTGACTAGAGAATCACATCCTGTGTTTAAAGAGGATAGCGTCGTGTTTTGACTTCCAGCCGAAATAAATGAAAGACCATTCCATACAAAAGGAAGTGCGTCATCGCATATTGTGAGGTCGGTTGTGCTTGAGGTGTTTTGGTGAATGACTACAGTCATATTTTGGCTGTTTGCGCATTCCCCGAGATTAGGAGTAAAGTTATAGATTGTTGTATTTGTGTTGTCTATACTCGGGCTCCAAACGCCTTCTATTCCATTGAGAGATGTGGTGTTTAGTGAAAAGATTGCCCCGTCACATTGATCTGGAATTTGAGCAAAAGACGGGTCCAAAGGAGCACTGACATTAATAAATACATTTTGTTGAACATTTCCACAATTTGGGCTAAGAGCTGTGGCTACTACAAATGCAATAGCATCACTTACAGAAGGTGTAAAGGTTGTTGTTAAAGCATTGGGGTCCGAAAAGCTTCCGTTAGGAGAAATCCATGAAATATCTGAAGCACTCCCTCCAATAACGGCGCTTAATTCAACGCTTTCTCCATTACAAATATTAAGGTTACTTGTAGTTGATATAGTAGGTGCGCCCTCATTAATAATCGTGAAATCTAAATCATCTTGACACCCAAGATCATCGGTAATAGTAACACTGTATATGTCTGCGCATAGATCATTTAAGACAAGAGGGGAAGATGTTGGGTTCGTTGGGATGCTAACTGCTGGGTTTATGCTATAGGTGTATGGGCCTGAACCTGAAGACGCATTGAGTGTAATTGCTCCTTCACAACTTCCACAAGAATTGGATTGATTTGAAATGCTTAAAGTGGGTGACGAAGAGGAAGGTAAAACACTGATTGCAGATGTGTCTATGCATCCTATTGAAGTAGAAACGACACAGAAATACACTCCAGCTGTAAGGTTGGTGGCATTGGCAGTGCTTTGACCAATGGGAGTTAGTGCTTCGTCCAACCAATTGAAAGTATAAGATCCTGCACCCCCAGAAGGACTGGCTAATGCTGTTCCGTTATTCGAGCAAATCACATCTGTTGAAGATATAACAACAATTAAAGGTGTAATGGGTTGACAACCATTAATTGTAAATTGAGAAATGTAGGCATCATTTAAATTGCTGTTTGGGGCTCCAGGTGTTTGGTCATTTCCTAAGCAAGCCCCTGGGTCTCCAGCGCATCCTTGAAGCCAATCAGCTTGATTGTAGGGGTTCGTTCCAGAGAAATAAAAAACATCATCTGTTCCTGAACCAGGAAAGTAAATGGTGCTGTTTAAGCTGATGTCTCCGTAACTCAACGAGAAAACTTCACAACCCGTTAAATCAACAAGTCGCAAACAATCTCCGCCATTTCTCATTCCCATTCGACTCCAGTTTCCTCCTGCTGTCCAGCCTGCAATGGGGTAATCACAGATTACGGGGCTTGGAGTATTGAGGTTTGATTCGAAAAGAGTCGTATTTTCAATTGAAATTACAAGTTTACAATTACCGTCATTTATATCGATATCATCAGCAGGAATGTCAATGTTAGGGTCCGTGCCATTGTAAATAGTAATCATTGTCCCTAATGGAATACAGCTCCAAAAGGCGTCGTTAGAAAAGCGGTTGCATCCACCTGCAATACCAGCGCTTCCATGGTAACCATTGTTGTCATCAATAATCCAACCTCTAATATCGATGCAGGGAGCACAATTGTTGTTTGACCCCGTATCTAAAGCAATGAATTCGACATATTCTTGGGTACCAGAAGGTCCATTGGAAAATTCATTAATGATAAGTGATTGAGAATTTACAGAACATGTGTAAAATATCACCGAACTTAAAAGGAAGGAGTTGAACAATGATACCGTTTTCAATTTTTTCAAGATGAATTGGCTATTAATAGTTGTAATGATGTAAATGTAAACAAACTAATTTTTTCTTTAAATTATTTTATTCGGTATTAGCTGAATTTAATATGTTGGTAATCGAATTTTCTTTTTATTTTCGACTTCACAATGAAATTACTATTTAGTTTCTTATTTATTTTACTTGCGACCCAAGTATATAGCCAGCACAGACCTCAGAATGGAATTGTAAAATCAAGTTCTAAAAAAGTACTCCTAATTAATGCAAATATTTATGCATCTGCTGATTCTTATATTGAAAACGGTTCTATTCTTATCGAGAACGATAGAATTGTTAAAGTAGGTAAGAAAGTTAAAGCTCCATCAGGTACTCGCGTAATTGATGTCCGGGGTAGGTTTATATTGCCTTCTTTTATTGAGCTACATTCTAATGCGGGTCTAAAGATTGAGGAGCCATCTAAAAAACAGAATAACTTCCGCCCACAGATAGAATCATTAAAACAAAATTCTTTTTATTGGAATGAGGCTGTTCATCCTGAATTGAACGCAAGTGAATTTTATATTTCTGATCCCAAAAAGATGCGAGAGTTGAATCACTTGGGATTTGGATTTTGTCTTTCTCATATAAAAGATGGTATTGTAAGAGGAACAGGTGTTCTTATATCTGCTGACGGAAAGGAATTATCAAAGGACATTGTTGATGCAAAAGCGGCATCCTTCTTTTCCTTTTCCAAGGGGAGTTCAAAGCAGAGTTATCCTTCCTCACAAATGGGTTCTATAGCCTTATTAAGGCAGTCATTCTACGATTTAAAATATTATTCAGAATCAGCCCCATCGTTTACAGATTTGTCCATGGATAGCTGGCATCAACAAGAGGGTTTGCCAAAGTTTTTTAAGACGGAAGACAAATGGGAAATCTTGCGCGCTTCTAAAATATCCAAAGAATTTGGACTTGAATTCATCTATTTTGGTTCTGGAAATGAATACGAGGCAGCTAATGCTTTGAAGGAACATCATGTAAGGATCGTTCTTCCTTTAAATTTTCCTGATGCCTATGATGTTTCAGACCCATATTTGTCAAGACTAATTCCATTAAGTCAACTCAAACATTGGGAGCTCGCAACGATGAATTACAAGGAGCTTTTACAAAAAGAGATTCAAATTGCACTGACTTCTGAGGGGGTAAAGGACTCAAAACAATTTTGGAAAAACATTAGACGCCTCATGTCGACCGGGGTTTCTAGGCTAGACATACTAAATTCATTAACTGCAATCCCCGCATCGTTTTTGGGAAAAAGTGATATAATGGGCACCATAGCGCCTGGGAAGTATGCTAGTTTTTCTATTTATGACAAGGATCCTTTTAAAAAGGAGAGCTCTCAAATAAATTCAGTTTGTTTAAAAGGGGAAATGGTGGAATTAAACCCTTTTAACTCAATATCATTAGCAGGATCTTATGATCTAAATATAGATGGGTTAAGAAGAAGGTTAGTGCTAACGGGACCTGATGCGAAACCAAAATGCCTTTCCTATTATTTAGATAATGAATTCAAGCTTATTGACTCCACAAAAAGCAAGGCGGATTTTAAGATTTCTGGAAATGACATCACAATAAAATTCCTTGAAAATAATGAAACTGAGGCAATCGTTTTACATGGGAAAATATCCAATAACGGATCCATAATTGAAGGAGATGCTATTCTTCCAGATGGGGATTGGAGAAAATGGTCTGCAATTGCCGTTTCAAAGAAAGCAAATGATTTGAAAAAGCCAGTTATAGATACCTCATGGGTGGGTTCATGTTGGTCTCCCAACATGGCATATGGTCTTGATTCTTCGCTTGTTTCTAATAAAACCGTGTTTCGAAATGCCACAGTTTGGACAAATGAAGCTGATGGGATTCTTACGGGTGCGGATGTTCTTGTTGAAAAAGGAAAAATAGTCGAAATCATAAAAGATAGTCCACTTTTATTGAGCGATGCATTGCACCTTCGAGGCGCCAATATTATCGATGCAACAGGGCTTCATTTAACTTCTGGAATTATTGACGAGCATTCTCATATCGCAATTTCAAAAGGCGTAAATGAATCAGGACAGGCTGTTTCAGCAGAAGTGAGTATTTCTGATGTAGTGAATCCAGACGATATTAATATTTACCGTCAGCTTTCTGGCGGTGTTACATGCTCACAACTGCTTCACGGTTCTGCAAATCCTATTGGCGGCCAATCTGCAATTGTTAAATTAAAATGGGGTGCGCAGCCTGATGAAATGCTAATTGATGGCGCTGATGGCTTTATTAAGTTTGCATTGGGAGAGAATGTCAAGCAATCAAACTGGGGGAATTTTAATACAGTACGTTTCCCTCAAACAAGAATGGGCGTGGAGCAGGTATTCTACGATGGATTTCATCGGGCTCGCTTGTATAAGAAAGAATGGGAAGCATTCAAGAAAAAAGAGAGAGGGAAGTCTACTTGGGCGCCAAGAATAGATTTAGAATTAGAAACTTTGTGTGAAATTCTTGATTCAAAGCGTTTCATTACTTGTCATTCTTATGTTCAGTCTGAAATTAACATGTTGATGCATGTCGCTGATTCCATGGGATTCAGAGTAAATACATTTACCCATATTCTCGAGGGCTATAAGCTAGCAGATAAGATGAAAAAACATGGGGTGGGAGGCTCAACTTTTTCTGATTGGTGGGCCTATAAATATGAGGTTAATGATGCCATTCCGTACAACGCTTCACTTATGACCGAGGCCGGTGTTGTTGTTGCGATTAATTCAGATGACGCCGAGATGGGGCGTCGTTTAAATCAAGAAGCTGCAAAATCAGTGAAGTATGGTGGAATGTCTCAAGAAACGGCTTGGAAAATGGTGACGCTTAATCCGGCCAAGCTATTGCATTTAGATAATAGAATGGGAAGTATCAAGGAAGGTAAAGATGCCGATTTGGTTCTATGGTCAGCGAATCCATTATCTATTATGGCCAAGGTTCAAAAAACGATGATTGAAGGTAAAATCTATTACGATAGGGAACGCAATCTAGATTTTGAACTAAGAAATACCCTCGAACGTGCGAGGATTATTCAAAAAATGGCTTTAGATAATACCGCAGGCAGGCCAATGAGGACATTTAAACCTGAAAAAGAAAAGTTTTTTCATTGTGATTCTCATGGAGAAGTAGGGGAGACTAAAACGAATTTACATTGATGATGAAATATTTTATTCTTTCAGTTTTTTCATTTTGGAGCTTGTTTGGCCTTGCTCAAAAAGTTCTATATACGGATTGTTTTCTTCATGTTGGTAATGGTGAGGTTATTGAAAAAGCTCTGGTTGGTGTGGATGGCAATCGTTTTTCGTTAATAAAAAACGAATTGGTATCAAGTATCGACTCAAAAAAATGGGATACCATTATTTCTCTTGACGGACAGCACATGTACCCCTCATTTGTCTCTACAAACTCTACGCTTGGTCTTACAGAAATTGATGCCGTAAGAGCGACACGAGACTATGATGATGTAGGGGAATATAATCCGCATGTTCGCACTCAAATTGCCTTTAATGTGGAATCTAAAGTGGCTGAAACCGTGAGAACCAACGGTGTCCTTATTACGCAAGCGACTCCTAGAGGTGGGCGTATATCAGGAACATCATCCATAATGAGTTTATTTGGATGGAACTGGGAAGATGCAACCCTTTGTAAAGACGACGGAATTCATCTCAACTGGCCTAGTAGCACAGAAGGTGGTGGCTGGTGGGCTGAGCCTAAACCCAAGACAAAGAACAAGAAATATGATGCCCAAAAAAGAGAAATCACCCAGTTTTTTGAATTGGCAAAGGCTTATGCGGAAGGCACTCTTGATTTTGACCAAAGACTTGAGGCTGTCAGAAGCTGTTTTTTAGGATCGAAACGGGTTTATATTCATGCCAATGAATTACAACAGCTTTACGATGTTATTGATTTTGTTGCTGCGTTTCCATTTGCTCATCCAGTCATTGTTGGAGGTTATGATGCCTATCTCATCGGTCGAAAATTAAAAGATGCAAAAATACCAGTGATGCTCGACCGTATCCACAGTTTGCCCAAGATCGAGGATGAAGCTATTGACCTTCCTTATCGCCTACCTTCTATATTACAAGACCAAGGGATTCTTTATTGTATCCAGGGAGCTGGTGATATGGAAGCCATGAACTCTAGAAACCTGCCTTTTTTAGCGGGAACAGCAATGGCATATGGTCTTTCAGAGGAGGAGGCCGTGCGTTCTATTTCGCTTTCACCATGTGAAATCATTGGAATTGCGAAGGATTATGGTTCAATTGAGAAAGGAAAGAGGGCTAGCTTTTTTGTTTCAAAAGGTAATGCATTAGATATGATGACTAACCAGGTAACACTTATTAGTGTTGATGGAGTTGTTCAATCTACTTCGAATTTTCAATATGAACTCTACTTGAAATATCGAAAGAAGTATAACGATGACTAATTGTTTATCATGATTCATTTAACCATGAATGCTCTGTTCCTTACCGTATTTTTTCATTAAATCAGCTTCAAAGGCTAGGAATGAGACCCATCTTTTGTCAACATCAATTTTAGAGCTATATTTTTTTGCGAATTTCAGAAATGTCATAAAATGTCGCGCTTCACTTTCCATTAGCATTCTATAGAAATCTTTTAAGTCGGGATCTTTTAAGCTTTCTGAAAGTAATTTGAAACGCTCACAGCTTCTCGCCTCAATCATGGCTGCAAATAGCATTTGATTGACAAAATGACTCTCTCTAGAGCTATTCCCATACTCAGATTTTAGATGCTCAGATAAATCCTTCACATAAGGATCTTTTCTTTCAAACCCTAAATTCATTCCTCTGTCAAGAATTTTTTTGTGAACCATTTCAAAATGATCCATTTCTTCTTTACAAATTTCAATCATTGCTGTGACTAAGTCGGAGTGATGGGGGTATTGAACAATGATAGAGATTGCATTGCTCGCTGCTTTCTGCTCACAAAAGGCATGGTCAATTAATACTTCCTCGATATTCCGTTCAGCAATGTTGACCCATCTCGGATCTGTTTCCATCTTTAACCCTAGCATATGCCTTGTTTTTTGTAAAAATACGCTTTAATTGTAAATACGTCACGACTCTTTAATTGTCTAGGCTCGCTCTTTTTAGTACTTTTTGTATATTTGAAATTCATTCAAAAAGATGTCTAAAAAAAAGGCGCAATCAAATCAAAATATTTTGAAAAAAGAAACCCTTGAAGAGGCTTTTCATTTCATGTGCACAGCTAAAACACTAGCTGAGAAGTACGAAGAAAATAAAGAAGTCACATCTAAATATGTGCACGCAACCTCTAGGGGACATGAGGCAATTCAGGTTGCTCTCGGAATGCAATTAAAGCCACAAGACTGGGTATCTCCTTATTATAGGGATGATTCGGTTTTATTATCTATGGGAATTACCCCCCATGAATTGATGCTGCAGGTTTTCGCTAAAAAAGAAGACCCGTTTTCTGGCGGTAGAACATATTATGCACATCCATCTCTTGACAGAACGGATATGGCAAAGATTATTCATCAGTCTTCTGCTACGGGTATGCAAGCAATACCTACAACGGGAATTGCAATGGGCGTCCAGTATAAAGAAAACCATGGTTTAAGTGATGATACTGTGAGTCCATCTGTGGTTGTTTGCTCCTTAGGTGACGCATCTTGTACAGAAGGCGAGGTGTCAGAAGCATTGCAAATGGCAGCTTTGAAGCAATTTCCGATTGTGTTTTTAGTACAAGATAATGGTTGGGATATCTCAGCCAGTGCAGAGGAAACAAGGGCGCAAGATATTAGTAAGTATGCCCAAGGGTTTAATGGGATCGAACTTAAAACGATTGACGGCAGTGATTTCACTGCATCTTATGAAACAATTCAAGACGTTTTTGAAAAAGTTAGAAAGGAACGCCGTCCTTTTATAATACATGCACACGTTCCTCTTCTCGGTCACCACACTTCAGGTGTACGCATGGAATGGTATCGTGATGACCTAGAAGACGAACGTAAAAAAGATCCTTATCCAAAATTACTTGAATTATTACGCCAGTCCGGTTGGTCAAATAAGGATATCGAAACAAAAGAAGCATCGGTAAGAAAAGAAATTGATGTTCAGTACGACCTTGCGTTGCAGGCTGAAGACCCTTCTGCGGACAGTATAACCGAACATATTTTTGCGCCGACATCAATTACAGAGGAGAAAGGGGAGCGGTCACCTAAAGGAAAGAAGAAAACAGTAATGGTTGATTCAGCATTGTTTGCGATGAGAGAAATCCTTCAAGAGCATCCGGAATCCCTTTTGTATGGCCAAGATGTAGGTGGTCGGCTTGGAGGTGTTTTTAGAGAAGCAGCAACCTTAGCGCAAAGTTTTGGCGATTCGCGTGTATTTAATACCCCGATTCAAGAAGCTTTTATTATTGGTTCCACAGTAGGGATGTCGGCTGTTGGTTTAAAGCCTATCGTTGAAGTTCAATTTGCCGATTACATTTGGCCAGGCCTAAACCAACTCTTTACAGAAGTCTCTCGTTCTTGTTATTTGTCAAATGGCAAATGGCCAGTGAGCTGTGTGATTCGAGTTCCCATTGGTGCTTATGGTTCTGGAGGGCCTTATCACTCATCAAGTGTAGAATCTGTTTTAACAAATATTCGAGGGATAAAAGTCGTCTACCCGTCGACAGGTGCTGATTTAAAAGGTCTGATCAAGGCCGCTTATTACGACCCGAATCCAGTTGTGATCCTCGAGCATAAGGGGCTGTATTGGTCAAAGATAAAAGGTACAGAGGAATCGATGTCTATTGAGCCAAGCGCTGATTATGTTATTCCTATAGGCAAAGCGAGGACGGTTCGGGAGGCATCACCTTCCGAAGTCTCTAAAGGAAACAGCATTGGTATTATCACTTATGGAAGAGGTATTTATTGGTCTTTAGAAGCTATGCAAGAGTATGAGGGTAGCGTAGAACTACTTGATTTACGATCGCTGCACCCCCTTGACCATGATGCGATGAATTCACTTTGTCAAAAGCACGGTAGAGTCCTTCTTGTTACCGAGGAATCAATAGAGTGCAATTTCATGCTTGGCATTGCTGGTAGGCTGCAGCGTGATAATTTTAATTATTTAGATGCGCCCATTGAAATATTGGGTTCAATAGATACGCCTGCGATTCCTTTGAATTCAGACCTTGAATTTGCTCTTCTTCCGAATGCAGAAAAGGTGCGTGAGAAAATCGATAAATTATTTAAATTTTAACAAATGACTATAAAGGAAACAATTGAAATGGTTGAGACATTTCATGACGCATTTGGAATTGAAAACAGACAGGAACCAACAGCGGAATTATCACTATCTGAACAGCAGCTGAGGTATCGGCTTATGGCGGAAGAAAATGAGGAGTACCTTGAGGCTGTTAAGAATGAAGATTTGATTGAAATTGCAGATGCCTTAGGGGACCAGCTTTATATTCTCTGTGGTACAATTCTCAAGCATGGATTGCAGCATAAAATATCAGATGTTTTCAAGGAGATTCAAAGGTCTAATATGAGTAAGTTGGACCGGGATGGAAAACCTATTTATAGAGAGGATGGTAAAGTGCTGAAATCGGATCTATATTTCAAGCCAGATATCAAATCTATTTTAGTCAAGAACTAAGTTATTCACTTTGGTCTCTTTATTTCTTTTCATTATTTTCTTCTCTAGCTTCAATATCTAGAATAGTTTTGACTCATGAATGACTTGTCCATATACTTCACTCCGTTAGACCTTGATGACCTAGAATTTCAAGACGAACAAATGGGGCGATTTTTGACCTGTAATTATGGGGATTTTCCAGAAATAAAACCCAACTCAATTGCAATCTTTACTGTTCCAGAATACCGAGGATCTGTCAGCGAGATCTCCATTCAGAAAAAGTCTGCATTTAGACAAGAACTGCGCAAGCTTTCGAAATCCAAAAATTGGAAAAACAATATTTATGACTTAGGCACAATCTCTCCGGGTAATGAATTGAAAGACACCTGTTTTGCTATATCTAACGTGGTTAGTGAGCTTATTAAAAATCGTGTGGTACCCATACTAATTGGAGGCTCACAAGATTTAATTGTCTCGGCCTACGATGCTTATGAAAAACTCGAGCAACTTGTGAATATTTGTTCAATTGATCATCGTCTTGACTTGGGAGCCCCTGAGGTCCAGGTTGATTCAGATTCCTACTTGACTTCAATCATGTTAAAGAGGCCTTGTTATCTTTTTAACCATGCAAATATTGGCCTTCAGATTCCTCATGCCCAGCCCAAAGAATTAAAATTAATAGAGAGCCTATATTTTGATATTTGTCGACTTGGTGAGTTTAATGCTGATTTCAAGCGTGCCGAACCTCACCTGAGAAACGCTGATATTATTAATATAGACTTTAATAGCATCAAAGCATCAGAGGTGTTTTCTCATGGCGCAAATCCAAATGGCTTTCAAGCCCAGCAAATGTGTCAGGTAGCAAGGTATGCCGGGATTTCGGATAAGGTGAATTTCCTGGGCATATTTAATTATGTTGATTACAATCAGATTTCAGACAAGATTATGGCTGAAGTACTTTGGTACTTTATCGATGGTTATCAATCGCGTTGGGGAGACTTTCCGATGGGGAGCAAATCGGATTACTATAAATTCACAGTTGAGCTAGAAATAGGGAATCATTCGATTATTTTTTATAAAAGCCATAAGTCTGACCGATGGTGGATGGAGGTGCCATATCCTCCTAAAAAGGGATCTCGATATGAAAGGCACCACCTCGTCCCATGCAATAAAGAAGACTACGACCAAGCTATGGAAAACGAAATGCCAGACTTGTGGTGGAAGACCTATCAAAAGCTTACTTAGAAAGAAGTCAACAATTTCTTTGAATTGTTTTTATTATCAATAAAATTAATTATTTTAGCAACTTGAATATTGCGTTTATATTGAATTAATATGCAATGTTTGTGCTAAATAAACTCTATGCTACTTAGAAAATGCTTAACAGCCTTGCTTCTATTTATGGTCACTTTTACGACCATAGCTCAGCAAGATAAATTGATTACACATTTTATCTATGATAAAATGAGTATCAATCCTGGGAAAACCGGTTTAGGTTTGTTCAATTCTGTATGTGCTACATCTATTTATAGAAACCAATGGGATAGAGTGAACGGAGCCCCGAATTCCGCTGTATTAAATATTGAAGCAGATTTAAGTCGTTTCTTTCCTGGTGGCATTGGTATTTCACTTTATCATGATGCGATAGGGTTTGCAATTCAAAATAACTTGACCCTGAACTATTCTTACCCTATCACAATAGGGACTGCTGGAACATTAGGCCTTGGTGTTGGTCTAGGTTTGATTAACTATGGTATGAATCCAGTTTGGGTTCCGCCATCAGAAGTTAATGATCCAGATTTGCCTTTGGGTTTTGCAGCTACGAATCTAGATGTGAATTTTGGGGCTTATTTTAATGGGAAAGATTTTTATGTCGGAATTTCATCAACACATTTAACAGAATCGTTATTAAAGCAGCAAGATGCAAATGGTTTTGAGCAGAGCTATCAAACTGCAAGACATTATTATTTAATGGGAGGTAAGAAATTCGACAATATGTTTGGAGGTACGATTGATGCCCAAGTATTAATGAGAACTGACCTCATTAAATTTTCCGCTGATTTTAACACAAGGTATATTTATGACTTTGGTAATTCCAAGCAAGGATATGCTGGGCTTACTGTAAGGACTTCTGACGCTGTAGCATTAATGCTTGGTTATACACCTTTGGATAACCTAACTGTAGGTTATTCGTATGATTTAACTGTGAATAAGTTGTCAAGTATTTCGAGAGGATCTCATGAGATTTTCTTTAAGTATTGCTATAATTTACCTGTACCACCTAAACAAAGTGCGAGGCACCCTAGGTGGCTTTAAAAGATTATGTAACTATTTTATCAGTTCTTACGTTATATCCAAAACTATAACCTGTAGCAAGTTAATTTGGAAACGCTGAACCAAAAAATATAAAATGAAGAAGTTATTTTGTTTGTTTGCTTTACTATCTCTGTTCTCCTCATGTCTTGAGGTAGAAGGCAATTTAGTTGGTGTAAAAGGAAGAGACGTTTTTTATCCGGATGTTTTAGGCCCGGGTAAATTGCCTATTGGAATGGTTTATGTTCCTTCTGGAGCTTATCAGTCTGGTGAGGACGACGAAGATATTATGGGCTTACATACCGCTCGTAAGAAGACGGTTTCGACCCAAGCGTTCTATATGGATGCTACTGAGATATCAAATAACGAATACCGTCAATTTGTCGATTGGGTCAGAGATTCTATTGCTAGAGAGAAGTTATACCGCAGGAGTTATGCGGAAGATGCAGAGCAATGGGTGCAAATTCCAGATGATTTTTGGTTAATGATGGGTCCTTATGGTGAGATTTATGACGCAGGTTCAGATGTTCAAGGGGGAAATACACCCTTTGAGTTATTTATGGACTCAGCAAATAATTCGAAAGTAGACCAATCGATGCTTTTAATTGGTTCTCCTTTTATGAAAGGAGCAGAAGGAGACGGTCCGAATAAAAAATTATTTGGAAAAAATGTCAAGCTAGTCAATGGTCTTGAAATCAGGCCAAAAGATTTGAAAGGCGTTTTGGGTATTAAAAATTGGGCAAATGAAGAAACTTTCGTTTTCCAGAACTATACTAAAAACAGTACGTTTAAAGGCGATAAGCAAGAGAAAAAAGGGTATACTACTCAGTTAACGAAAAAAGCTAAAAAGTATCAATTAGGTAGACTTGAAGCAAGGAAGTACTTAACCTTAGATTGGGAAATGCCTTTAGACTATCAAGACCCTGAGACAAATTTCTTGTTATCTGATATGTTCTATAGTGAGCAAGAAAGGTTTTACAAGAAAAGAACCATTGACACCCGTCTATTATATTTTGACTATTACTGGATTGATTATAAAGAGGCAGCTCGAAGAGGTAAAATTATTACTACGGCTGTAGATTCAAGAAAAACATTTTCTTATGATAGTTTAGGTAATGAAACGTATCGTGCAGATGACCTGTATAAGAGAAATAGACGTGATCCATTATCCAAAGACTATAAAAGAGACGATTTACACAGGTCTACGCTTTATACAATGGATCAAAACAACAATAAGGTTTGGGTAGATACGACCGTCTTTACTTCTCAAGCTACTGATGAAACTGGTGAGTTACTTTCTAATAAGTCAATTCATGATCCTGACAATTTATATGGAACCATTTTAGAAAACCCTGGTCAAGATTTAGATATGGGATTCTCTAATAGCAAAGGTCAGCATAATGCCATCCGAGGCCATACGGATAGAAGTCGTTTTATTATAAAAGAACGAATCAATGTATATCCAGATACTTTATGTTGGGTTCGTGACTTTACATACGCATTTCATTCCCCAATGACTAAAAATTACTTTTGGCATACGGCATACGATAACTACCCTGTAGTTGGTGTAACATGGATGCAGGCAAAAGCATTTTCTGTTTGGAGAACTCAAATTTACCACAGCTGGTTAGAGGCAAATGGCGATTTATTTGTAAATGATTTCCGTCTTCCTCTTGAGTCAGAATGGGAGAGGGCTGCAAGGGGTGATTTAGATCAGTCTCAATTCCCTTGGGGAGGACCTTACATTCGTAATGCTCAAGGTTGTTTCTTAGCTAACTTTAAACCTATGAGAGGACGCTATTTTGAAGATGGTGGATTCCATACGGTAAAAGTATATTCATACAACCCGAATGGTTTTGGATTGTATTGTATGGCTGGAAACGTTGCGGAGTGGTGTTCTACTGCTTTTGATGAATCTCAGTACGAATTTGGTCATGATATGAATTCAGATTATGAGTATCAGGCTAAAGACGGTGATCCTGCTGGCAAAAAACGTAAGGTTATCAGAGGTGGGTCATGGAAAGACATTGGCTATTATCTTAATAACTCGACAAGAACATTTGAATATCAAGATACCGCTAAATCGTACATTGGCTTTAGAAATGTGATGACTCACATGGGCCGAGGTGGAAAAGATTTAGATTCTGAAAACGGGGAAGAAATTCAAAGCGATATACAACTTAAATAAACCAATACCAGTTAAATAAAAAATCAAATCTATGAGTGGAAACGGAACCAGCTTTTTTGAAAGCAAGACTTGGAAGAATATTATGAAATATGTTTACGGCCTGGGTGCAGCGGTTGTAATTTTGGGATCATTTTTTAAAATAATGCACTGGCCAGGTGCCTCTGTAATGATTATAATGGGTCTGAGCACGGAGGCACTTATTTTTATAATGTCTGTAATGGAACCTGTTCACTTGGATTCTGATTGGTCTAGAGTTTTTCCAGAATTAGCGAATACTGAGGGTGAAGGAATTGAAGAATTAGAAGGAGTAGGTCTTTATGACTTGATTAAGTCCGGTAATGATGAGCCGGGTTCACAAGCAGACAAATTGGCAAATAAATTAGGTGATGCTGGAATCGACAACGCTTTAATAGGAAGATTAAAAGACGGCATGTCTAATTTAGCAGATAATGCTTCTTCTTTAGGTTCAATGTCCTCTGCTACGGGGGCAACAGATCAGTATGTAAGTAGCTTGGAGAATGCATCAAAGAGTTTAGATAGTTTGTCCGATCAATACAAGGAGTCGGCAACATCTATCGCAGCTATTACAGGTGAGGGGAGTAATTTCGGTCCAGAAATGGAACGATTGAGTTCAAACATTGCGGCCTTAAATAATACATATGAGCTTCAACTGAAGAGTTCTCAAGATTACATCGAAAGTGCAGGTCAACTTCAAGGTTTGCAAGAAAGTATCAAATCTGTCATGACGGATTTAGCTGCTTCTGCAGGAGATACTCAGATTTACAGAGAGAATATGGCAACATTGTCTCAGAACTTAGGAGATCTGAACAACGTATATGGCAACATGCTTAAGGCAATGAAGTCGTAATTTTAATTAATTAATAAATTAAGAACGATAGAACATGGCAGGAGGCAAGGAATCCCCAAGACAAAAAATGATCGGTATGATGTATTTGGTACTCACAGCCCTATTGGCTTTGAATGTATCAAAGTCTATACTTGATGCATTTATTAATATTGAAGCAAATATTCAAACAGGTAATATCACAGAAGTTCAACGTGGAGACGAAAAGAAGTCTGACGTTAGTTCTAAGAAAACCAATGAGTCAGGAGGCGAGAACAAGACAGCCGTTGCCATCTATGGTGTGATGGAAAAAATAGATAAGGCTGCGGCTGAAAAGATCGCTTTAATTGATAAAGTTAAATTATTAATTCTTCAAGCGTGTGGTGAAAATTTAGATCCAGCGTTTGAAAAGCCGATATGCATTAAGGATAGAGCTGAGTGGAAATTAGATTATACAAATGTCACCAAGCCCGGACTATCGAAAAATAGTGACCCAATCTCTCCTATTAAAATGAATTTGAATCATGTAGCAAAAAAAGATGCCTATGATGAACAAATGAATATAATGGGGATTAACGAAAATATCTTAACGCCTAATACGAAGGCTCCAGGATTTGCTGTATGGCCAGCCATGTTTCAATTCCGTAAGGAAGTGTGTGGTCTGATTGTGGAAGCAGCAGAGGCGATTTCTGAGGATGGTGAAAAATATTCATTCAAAGATCCGAATATTAGAAAGTTTAAGGACATAAAAGATTTAGATAAACAAATTAAAAAAGCATTGGAAGCCTCAAATGTAAATTTGGATGATAGAGGAATCATTTCCATGTTATATAAAGGGCTTACTAAAAATGAATTGCAAGAGGATCCACATGAAAAAGGTATGCTAAGACATTGGGTCGGAGGTACATTTGACCACGCACCTTCTGTTGCTGCAATTGCTGCTTTAACGAGTCTGCAAAGTGAAGTTTTATCTGCACGAGCAGACGCAATGGCGTATTTGTCTTCGAAAGTTGGTGGTGGTAATTATGCATTTAACAAGGTAATCCCATTAGCGATTGCTGCTCCATCTATTAGTGGGGGAGCTTCCGATACCCTAAGAGTAATGATGGCGGCATATGATTCTGAAAAACAACCAGAAGTTAAGATTGATGAGGGAAAAGGAACCTTGGTTGAAACTAAAGGTGGTCAAGCTTATATTGCCTATACTGCTCCTAGTGGAGGTGAAATTGAATTATCGGGTGAAATTGGAATTAAAGATAAATTCGGAGGCATGAAATATGCCAAATATTCGACAACCGTAAAGGTAGTAGAAAAAGGAGGCTCAATTGCTTTGCCTGAAGTATCCGTATTTTATACAGATTGGCCAAATAAAGTAACCTATTCTGCATCTGGAGTTGTATCAACATCAGTGACATGTTCAGGTTGTTCTAAGTCACAGAAGAATAAGTCTTGGAAAGATGCCGATGGTATTTCTTACAAGGGAGATTGGCTTTATGTAAATAGAGGTACGAGGTCCGTTTCTATTTCATTACAAGGGAAGGATAATAATGGTAATAACATAACCTTCGGAAAGTATAAGTATCCTGTAAAGAAGTTTCCAAAACCAGAAGTTAAAACGAAGTCTCTATCAAAGGCTCGTGGTGGTTTCTTGGATGTTGGTTTAGGAGAGGCTTTTAACTTTAAAGGCATTAAATATAAAGTCACTGGTGGAGAAATTCTTGGGAAAGGATTTTCGGGAGATAGGTTGAAGCCGGCTAATTTAGCGAAGTCACGTCCAGGTCAAAAGCTAGGTATCGTTTTATTTACAAAGAGAACAGATACGGGTAAAAAAGACATTATTGAGGGCGTGATTCAAATTAAATAAGAAAATTATGAAAAATACTTCATTAACAATCGTGTTGAGTTTTATTCTTGGGGCATCTATCTTTGCCCAAGATGTACCGCCTAGAGGTCCCTATAATACTTTGAATGGAGGTATTGTTGATGGGGTCGTTGTAAAGGATGAAGTACCTATTCGTAGCGCTATGGCATATGAGCATGTGCGTCTCGCTGATTATGTATGGTCAAAACGAGTGTTCTCAAGAATTGACGCTAGAGAAAAATTGAATCATTCAATATTTTTCCCTTTTGATGAATTTGATTCACAATTTAAGCCACCTGCAAGCGAAGCAGATGTTGATGGTCCTTTATGGATAAAACATCAGGAAAGATGGTCACTTTGGACTGTGATTTTGAGACATGTTATGTTAGGAGATCTTCCCGTATATCGAGTAGCTGACCCAACATATAATGTAAAGCAGATTATAGAAGATGGATATCAATTCAAATACCCAATTGAAAGGATATCAGGTAATGAAGATTATTTTTTAAATGAAGAATACCAAGGTGAAATAAATAGTACGATTGCTGCTTTAGGTCAGGGTCCGGTTATGACTGTTAATATCGATGGGACTGATGAAAAATTACAGAATGACCCAGATATCACCCAATCATCTCAAGGTCAGACTTTTGAGGTTTGGTTCGATTCTATTGTTGATCAAAGTTTTGACCCCACACGTTCTGACATGCTTGTATTTGATAAAACCGATTTGGAAGTACGTTGGAACAAGTCTATTGCGAATGGTGGTTCAGGTTTGATTCGTGAAGACGGACCTATTTCTTTTCAATCTTCAGAAGGAATAACGGCTTATAACATTAAGGAAGATTGGTTCTTCGATAAGGAGCGATCTGTTCTAGACAAAAGAATTATTGCAATTGCTCCGATTTGTAAGTTCACAAAGGTTGAAGAAAAAGAACACAAAGAAATGAGGGGTACGATGGTTGTTTTTCGTGATGGAGTAGAATCCTATTTCAGTATCGCACAAAGTGAATTTCAACCTCTTGAAAACGAACCTACGATTCAGCTTGAAATGTTTTGGATGTATTTTCCTGATTTAAGAAATGTCATGGTGAATTACTACACTTATAATGATCATTCAGATGCGCAGTGGATGAGTTTTGATGATTTATTTTGGAAGCGGAAATATACAGCTCAAGTATATCGTACATCTGATAAATTCGATAGAGAAATCGAAGATTACAGATTTGGGGTTGATGCACTCTATGAAGCTGAAAAAGTGAAAAACGAAATTCGAAAATGGGAACATGATGTTTGGAACTATTAGAATATTATAATATTACATGAAACCTCTAAGTAATCTTAGGGGTTTTTTTATTTTTGTTTCATGAAAAAAATCGGTGATCGAATAAGTTTTGAAGATTCCAAAGTCAAAGCTACCGTCGTCATTGTGCCAGAAAGAAATCATATTGTAAATATGCTCATGGGTGCTTGGCTGGGTATGTGGTATTGTATAGGCGCTGTAGTGATTTGGTCATTATTTCAATTGGTTCTAAAGGAACAAGAAAGAATTATCCTATATATATTTTTGGTGTTTTGGTGCTATTACGCTTTTAGAATTTCTAAATCATATTTATGGCTGCTATTTGGTAAGGAATTACTTAAATTGAATAAGGATGCCTTCTATATAAAGAATTCCTTTTTTGGGTATGGAAAGTTGAATCCTTATTATTATGATAACATTAAAGATTTTAGTTTTCATATACCCGAAGTACGTTCGATTCAATCCATTTGGGAATCTTCTCCATGGGTTAGTGGTGGGGAACGTTTTGAATTTGAATATTTTGGAAAGATTAAAAAATTCGGTCGAAAATTAAATGAAAGGGATTCAAGATTACTTTCGAATCTGTTAAAGTCAAAAATAAAGTCCTTAAGTAAATAAAAACATATGTACGGTAAATTGAAACAACATTTAGAACGTGAATTGATACAAATCGAAGAAAATGGTTTGTTGAAGAAAGAACGAATTATTACTTCGCCACAAGGAGCAGAAGTTAAAATAAGTACTGGACAAGATGTGGTTATTATGTGCGCCAACAACTACCTCGGGTTGTCATCTCATCCTGATGTGATCCAGGCGTCAAAGGATGCTTTGGATTCGCATGGATTTGGAATGAGTTCGGTTCGTTTTATCTGTGGAACACAGGATATACATAAGAGTCTAGAAAAGAAGATCGCAGAATTTTATGGGACAGAAGACACTATTTTATACGCTGCAGCTTTTGATGCAAACGGCGGGTTATTTGAACCATTATTTGGAAAAGAAGACGCTATAATATCAGATGCACTTAATCACGCATCTATTATTGATGGTGTTAGGCTTTGTAAGGCCCAACGATATAGATACCAACATTCTGACATGCTTGACCTAGAAGCGCAGCTTAAGCTAGCACAAGATCAAAGATTCCGTATTATCGTTACAGATGGTGTGTTCTCCATGGATGGTGATATTGCTAAAATGGATGAAATATGTGATTTGGCCGATAAGTACGATGCTTTGGTTATGACCGATGAATGTCATTCTGCGGGATTCATTGGTAAGACAGGTCGTGGTGTTCCCGAATATTGCAATGTGCTTGATCGAGTCGATATTATAACAGGAACCTTGGGTAAGGCATTGGGCGGCGCTATGGGCGGTTATACTACTGGTAAGAAAGAGGTTATTGAAATGCTTCGTCAAAAGTCAAGGCCTTATTTGTTTTCAAACTCATTAGCACCATCTATTGTAGGGGCATCATTAAAAGTATTTGAATTATTAAGTGAATCAACTGTTCTACGTGATAAATTAGAAGAAAATACAAAATATTTTAAAGAGAAAATTATAGCGGCAGGCTTTGATATTAAGAAAGGGGACTCACCGATAGTTCCCATTATGTTGTACGATGCGGCATTGTCTCAAAAATTTGCCGATGGATTGTTATTAGAAGGAATTTATGCGATAGGATTTTTCTATCCTGTTGTAGCAGAGGGCGCTGCAAGGATTAGAACACAGATTTCAGCGGCTCATTCAAAAGATGAGTTAGATCGTGCCATAAGTGCTTTTATTAAAGTTGGTAAAGAACTTGATGTAATTTCTTGATTTTATTATATTTGAATCACGAAATTAAAACGGTGAAATACACGCTTCAAAAATATCTTTCAGTTTTTTATCTGACGCTATTTATATTTCAAATAGCACTTGTCTATTCTTCTACCATAAAGAACTTTTCTATGGATTCTATTCACGCTTTATATGGCGATGATGATGAGGTTCATCACGATGATTTAACTGATTTTGAAACGAATGATGAAGGAGAAAGTGATGAGAATAATGACAAAGAGGAGAATGAGGAACAGGACTTAGAGGATGATTTCCTGAAACAGGTTCTGCCTTCGCCAGGTCTATTAGTCACCTCCTGTAGTTATTTCGAATATATTTTAAAACCCTATTCCAAAAGGGTTAAAGAACAATATTCCCCTCCCGATTGTAAAGTTTAAGTAATAGATTCGATTCTTTTTTTAAACTTTAAATATCATTCATGAATAAAAATTTTTTTAAGCATTGGCAGAAAGATTTACCTGCTAGTATTGTTGTCTTTTTTGTTGCTGTCCCACTTTGTTTGGGAATAGCATTGGCTAGTGGAGCTCCACTATTCTCCGGGTTGATTGCCGGCATAGTAGGAGGTATTGTTGTAGGAACCATCAGTAATTCTTCTTTAGGTGTAAGCGGACCTGCAGCAGGTTTAGCAATTATAGTTTTGAATGCTATTCAAGACTTAGGAGCGTTTGAAACTTTTTTATTGGCTGTATTTATTGGAGGCGTAGTTCAAATTGTTTTGGGACTCGTCCGCGGTGGTTTAATTGGGTTTTATTTCCCATCGTCGGTCATTAAAGGAATGTTGGCGGCCATAGGAATTATTATATTCATTAAACAAATCCCTCATGCCTTTGGATACGACTCTGATTATGAAGGAGATTTAACCTTTCAGCAAATTGATGGTCAGAATACTTTTTCTGAGTTGGTAAATATGTTCGATTACATATCGCCAAGTTCAATTCTTGTAGCCGTTGTTTCTTTATGTATTTTGTTGCTTTGGGATCTTGTTCTGGTTAATAAAAGTAGACTGTTTAAAGTTATTCCCGGTCCACTTGTGGCTGTGTTATTTGGGATTAGTTATGAGCTTTTGTCTTCAAGATATTTTCCTGGCATGAGCATAAAGGGAGAGCACTTAGTGAGTGTGCCAACTTCAGCGAATGTAGATGAGTTCTTATCTAATTTCACAACACCAGATTTTTCTCAAATCACGAATGCCAATGTGTGGATAACGGGCGTTACTATTGCAGTGGTCGCAAGTCTTGAGACACTGTTGTGCGCGGATGCGACAGACAAATTAGATCCAGATAAAGGGACGACTGGCACAAATAGAGAGCTAATCGCTCAAGGCACAGGTAATATTATTTCGGGTCTTATTGGTGGATTACCAATCACCCAAGTAATCGTTAGGAGTTCAGCGAATATCCAATCTGGAGGTAAGACAAAATTGGCAGCGATTCTGCATGGAGTTTTCATCTTGATTTGTGTAAGCATTATACCATTTGTTTTGAATCTTATTCCATTAGCCGTTTTAGCAAGTATATTATTCGTAGTGGGTTATAAGCTGGCCAAACCTTCTTTGTTTCAATCAATGTATAGGTTAGGTTGGAAACAATACACCCCATTTTTGGTAACCATATTAGGCGTTGTCTTTTTTGACTTACTTAAAGGAATTTCTCTAGGTATGGTTGTTGCAATTTTAACCATAATCCCTTCAAAGTTATCTCAAGCTTTTTCATTAGTTGAAGAATCTCAAAATGGGGTATCAATAATCAAAATGGTTTTTGCTGAAAAGCTCTTATTTTTTAATAAGAGATCTGTTTTCAATGCTTTAGAGTCTTTTGAAAGTGGTTCTGATATCATTCTAGATATGACTAATTCCAAATACGTTGACAATGATGTTTCCGAGATTATTGAGGAATTTATTGCAAAATCAAAGGAGAGAAATATAAGTGTATCACTTTTAGATTAATTAAAATAAAATATTACAAATTATGTCATCAATAACAAAAGAAATGCAAGAGGGCATCACACCAAATAAGGCAATCGAGATGTTAACGGAAGGAAACCAAAGGTTTCTAAATAAGAATGTACTAAATCGTGATTTGCATGCACAAGTTCTTGCAACAAGTGGAGGTCAAAACCCATATGCTGTTGTTTTAAGCTGTATTGATTCAAGAGTACCAGTAGAGTTAACTTTTGATCAAGGAATTGGAGATATTTTTAGTGCGAGAGTTGCTGGAAATGTTGTAAATGAAGATGTCCTTGGGTCTATAGAATATGCGTGTGGTGTGGCAGGCTCAAAAGCTATTCTTGTTCTGGGGCACACTAAATGCGGTGCGGTAACCGCTGCTTGTCAGGGAGTCGAACTCGGTAATATTACGGCATTATTGAGTAAAATAAAGCCTGCAATAAACGAAGTTAAAGAGCGAACAGGTGCTGTTGATGTAGAAGAGGTAACCAAGTCCAATGTTCGCCAATCTATAATTGAAATCAGGTCAAAGAGCACAATGTTATCCGATCTTGAAAAGGAAGGAAGCATTAAGATTATTGGAGCCGTTTATCACGTTGAAGATGGTAGTGTAACCTTTTTATAGAGTGATTTTATAGCCCCTAAGTAAGGCGCTAATAAGCTCCTTTTTTTTTAACCATAACGGGGTCATATTCTATTAATATTAGCATTTTTTATAAGACTAAGGGATTGATTCCTATTGGAGGCATCATTATTTCTTATATTTAAACAACTGAATTAAGAATGAATACAATGAGAACTTTTACTTTACAATTAATTTGCTTTTTCACCCTTTGTTTGTCATCATTAGCTATTGCTCAGAATCAGGTTTCCGGAATACTTTTGGATGATTATACAAGTGCCCCTATGGAGGGTGCTAAAATTAAAGTGAAAGGGGTAAATGCCGGTGCTTTTACAGATGATAAAGGAGCCTTTTCTATTTCAGTAAACACGGATTTCCCAATTGTACTTGTCAGCTCCTTTATTGGGTATTTAGATTTAGAAACGGTAGTTTCAAAACCCACAGATACTCTTGTGCTTAGGTTGAAAACCAATAATACAATTGATCTAGGAACGGTTAATGTTAGAACTTTTGCAAGTGACAAAGAAAAAGAATCTGCATTGTCTATTGAAACGATGTCCTTAAGTGAGATACAGGAATCACCATCGACGGATTTTTACGAAGGCTTGAGTCACATGAAGGGGGTTGATTTGACTTCGGCAAGCTTAGGTTTCAAAGTTGTAAATACAAGAGGTTTCAATAGTACTTCCCCTGTAAGGACCTTGCAGATCATCGACGGTGTTGACAATGCATCTCCTGGGTTGAATTTTGCTTTAGGTAATTTTTTAGGGGCTTCAGAGCTAGATTTGATGAAGGTTGAAGTCGTTTCCGGAGCAAGCTCGGCTTTTTATGGCCCCAATGCATTTAATGGGGTGATTAGTATGTATACCAAAAGCCCATTTAAGTTTCAAGGATTTAGCGCATCAGTAAAAGGAGGTGAAAGGTTTTTAAATGAATATGCTGTTCGTTATGCAAAGGCATTTCAAAATAAGGAGGGCAAAGACAAGTTTGCATTTAAGCTTAATTTCTCCTATTTGTCTGCGGACGATTGGGTAGCAGACAATGCAAATTCCGTAGAAGGTCTTGATACAGACCAAAATAATATTGGCGGTTATGATGCGGTCAATAAATATGGAGATGAAAACTTGTCCCCGAACATAAATAACGCATTAGATTTGCAGTCGAGATGGATGACTCCTGGCTTGAGGCGATGGCATCGAACGGGGTATTGGGAAAAAGACATCGTGGATTATGACACGAAGAATTTAAAGGCATCGGCAGCTTTTCATTATCTATTTACGGAGGATGTAGAGCTTATTTTCTCTTCTAATTTAGGTACAGGAACGACCGTTTATCAAGGAGACAACAGATTTAGTTTAAAGGACATTGTATTTGTTCAGAACCGATTAGAGCTTAGGAAAAAAGACGATTTTTTCATTCGTGCTTACGCAACTAATGAAGATGCAGGAAATTCTTATGATGCTGTACTGACTGCTTTTTTGATGCAAGATGCAGCGAGTGATGATTGGGATTGGTACAATCGTTATCGAGAATACTGGACCAGTAATGTTACCGATCAGGTTCGAGATTTAGACCCGAACATCACTTGGGAACCCCAACTTGGTGCTATATTGGATATAGCAGCTATTGATTCTGTTGTAGATGCAAATCCAGAAGCCATGGCTGTTTGGCATAATGAGGCTGAGGCCTTTGCCAACGAAGAATACGGAAGTTTGGGAGGTGGATTGGCCTATTTCCAACCCGGTACGGCACGTTTTGACTCCTTGCTTACAGATATAACCATGAAAACTTCATTTCTGGAAGGAGGTTCGCGACTTCAAGACAAATCTGCATTGTACCATGTTCACGGTGAAAAGATTTTTGATACTGAATTTGCGAAGTTCACGGTGGGGACCAATGGAAGAATCTATACTCCCCGGTCAGAAGGGGCCTTATTTAGCGATACCGCAGGAATCAGAATTATTAATAGAGAATTTGGTGTTTATGCGGGAATTGAAAAGCGATTCTTAGAGGATAAATTAATATTTAAAGCAACGATGCGCCTGGATAAAAATCAAAACTTTGATTATTTACCCTCCCCTGCAGCTTCGCTCATCTGGCAACCGAACAAAGAACATTCACTGAGGGGAACCGTAACTTCGGCAATTAGAAACCCGACGCTTCTGAATCAATATATGTATTACAATGTCGGTAGGGCGAAGCTTGTTGGAAACATCAATGGTTATGATTCCTTAGTGACGATTGAATCATTACGTAATTATTATTATACTCAAAATCCCGATACATTGTCATACTTTAATTTAGATCCTATTGCCCCTGAAAAAGTAAAATCTATTGAAGTGGGGTATCGAGGGGTATTCTTTGAAAATCTCTATTTGGACATGAATTATTATTTTAATTTCTACACCAGTTTCATCGGTTATGTAACTGGTGCTGATATTTTGATTTTACAGGATGGGCCTTATATTAAGGATGTCTATCGTGTGGCAACTAATTCAAAAGAAACGATTACAACCCAAGGCGCAACTATTGGATTAAATTACTACATAGGTGACCATTATGCTGTTAATGGAAATTATTCTTGGAATATTTTGAATAAGGAATCCGATGACCCGATTATTCCTTCCTATAATACGCCTGCCCATAAGTTTAATATAGGATTTCGGGGTAGAGACTTTAGTATTAAAAGGGTCAAAGGCTTTGGTTTTAATGTCAATTATAAATGGGTAGAAGGCTTCATTTATGAGGGGTCTCCGCAATTTACAGGTAGCATCCCTTCTTATGGATTACTTGATGCCCAGATCAACAAGAAGATTGAAAAAGCCAACCTTACGGTCAAAATAGGAGCCTCGAATTTATTAAATAATGAAGTCCTACAAGTATATGGGGGCCCGTTTATTGGAAGAATGATTTATACCTCTCTATCCTTTAATTGGAAAGATAAAAAGGATAAATAAGTTGATTTTCCCTAATATTCTCTATCTTAGACCAACTAAAAAATTTTTAATATGAAAAAAATACTTCTACCTTTTTTAAGCTGTATAGCAATTCTTGGAAGCTCTTTCGCCCAAGTAAGATACGTTGATGAGGTCTTTACAGACTTTACAGTAGAAAATAACATCGAATACGGTATGAACTTTTCAGTGATTGCTGCGAGTCAGGGCGTCCCTTATGTTCCAACTGGAGCAGACGTTACCGGTGACGGAATTCCTGATATTCCTGCATTAGAATTTGATTTATACCAGCCAGATGGCGATACGGAAACTGAAAGACCCTTAGTAATTGTATTACATACAGGAACTTTTGCTCCAATCATCTACAATGGTAACCCTACGGGTATGCGTCAAGATGCTGCAACACAACTGATTTGTCAAAGCTATGCGAGACGCGGTTACGTAGTGGCAAACCTTGAATATCGTTTGGGATGGAACCCCGGCGCTGCAACACCTGCAGAAAGAGGAGCTAGTTTAATGAAAGCGGTTTATCGTGCGATTCAAGATACAAAAGGTGCTGTTCGTTACTTCAGAAGAGATTATGAAAACGGAAATGCTTATGGAATCGATACTTCAAGAATCATTCTTTCTGGACAAGGTTCAGGTGGTTGGGTAGCATTGGGTTATGCCTCTGTAGATAAGTATGCAGAAATAACATTACCTAAATTCTTAGCTGTAGATGAGATAACAGGAGTTACTACGGCCCTAATTGATACTGCAGAAATTGGTGATTGGGACGGTTACGGTGGTGCATTTAATAATGTAAATCACCCAGGTTTTTCCAACGACGTACACATGGTATGTAGTATGGGTGGTGGTATTGGAGACTTAAGTTGGCTTGAGGCTGGTGAGATTCCAATGTGCGCTGTTCATTGCCCAACTGATCCAGTAGCTGTTTATACTACAGGTGATGTTTCCGTTGCTGGCGCAGGTTTAATTACAACAAACATTAGTGGTTCTTACGATGTGATGGCTAAGGCAAACATGTTGGGTAATAATGATATTTTGGCTCCAGTTAATGCAGGTAGTGACGTATACACCCTTGGCGCCCAAGCGGCATCTTCTATGGCTGAAGGAATGTTAGATTACGGTAACACTGTTGTAGGGGCTCCTGTTGATAATGTATTCCCATATGTAACAGGAAATCCATTCGAAGCATCTCCTTGGGATCTTTGGGATCCGGCAACTGTTGAATTCATTGCGGGTTCTTTAGGCTTTCCAGCAGGAACAGGTACAACAATTGCAGATGATGCATTAATGCAGAACCCAGATATGGGTCCAGCAAAAGCATTTGCATACATTGATACGACATTAGGTTATTTCTGTAGAAGAATTGTTAGAGCTACAAATCTTGATGGTTTAGCTTCAATAGAAGCGTCTGAAACGAAGAATACTTTAGAGGTTTATCCAAATCCAGCTTCAAATGTATTGGTTTTTAGAGCGCAAGAGGGGAATATAGAATCTATTGAAATTCATTCTGCTCTTGGAGAGAAGGTACGTTCAGAATTGAACCTTTCCTCTACTATGGTTTCTTTTTCTGATTTGAATTTAAAGGCTGGTTTGTACTTCTGCTCTGTAGAAGTTGACGGTCATATGTTTACCAAAAAGGTGATCATTAAATAAGTCACTTATTGATTTATCGAAAGCGCTCCAGATGGAGCGCTTTTTTTATGTCTTGACTTTTATGGTTATGAATCGAAACCTTGCTTTTTTCAGATTCCAAGGCAAATAGATAGAAGATATCACCTTGTTTTGCAGAAGTGAGGTCGTTCGGTGTCGCGACATCTCTATGATGTCCACTATTTTGATAGGTCATAAAGTGCTTTTAAATCGATGTAGTGAGTGAAAAAGCCATGAAAAAATTGAAGGGTTCCCTTGTTTTATGACCGAGTTCATGGCTACCGTTTATTCCATTTACGCCGAGCACTGTTCCCATCATTAAGATATATGCAATTAGGTTGGGGAATAAAATTTTTGGATTTGAAATCGTATGAAGAAAAATAAAAATCACATAAAGATGATGCGGAACTAATAAATAAAGAGGTTTCATTCTTTAAACAGCTCGTTCATAACTTTTCCTTCTCCCAAGGGCATATTTAAATGGAATAGGGTTGCTATCGTTGCTTGAATATCGATCAAGCCTCTTGGGTGATTGATGACCGTGTTGTTTTTAAAGTCAGGCCCATAAGTAAAGAAATTAATATGCTTGCAACCTTCACATTGGTCACCATGAGAAACATAGCCTTCAGCGACGTTGTCCAAATGCCTACCGTGGTCGTTGGTCACAAAGACCGTAGTTTTACCTTGGTAATGCGCATCATTTTCAATAAAGTCAATTAATTTAAAGATGTATTCATCGGTCTTTATAATCCCTTGAAGGTAATTATTCCAATCTCCTGAATGCCCAGAATAATCAGGTTCTCTGAAATTAACGAGCATTAGTTTCGGTTCATGTGTTTGTAAAATATTTAAAGTCTCAATATAGGTTAGGCTATCTTCTCGATACCCACTCCCAGAACCTAATCCGTCTATCCCGCAATTAGTCATGGGATTATACTTATTGTGCCAATCTGATTGATTACAATTCGATAAAACCTCTAACTTCCCCTTACTGGCAACAATCCATGCGTCTTCTTGATGTTCAGGGTTATCCCTAAGAAAGTATTGAAATATAGATGGTAAATTGGGGGATTCCAGGCCGCTATTGTTTATGTCTTGATAGATACCAGTTGTCATTGCTGTATGGCCTGCTGCGGTGTAAGTTGGTCCATTATTATAAAAATTGTCATTGATTATACCCATAGGGGCTAGATCGTTAGATAAATAAGGTGTGTTTTGATGAGAGCTATCTCCCCCAGTTTCTGAGTACCTCGCGCCATCCATCACGATGATAAGGACATTTTCAGTCTCGTAATTGGTCAATGGGACTTTGTCTTTTGAACAAGAGATACATACTATAAAAACAAATAGATAAAGGGCGTACGATTGAGCTGTTTTTGACATATGTATTATGAATGTTTTTCGCTGAGTTATTACGTTACAATGTATTGAGGATAAAGTGATTATATATAGAGGGTAAGATAATCATTTTCATTAGTTATTGATTTATGTAAGCCGTTCTATCTCGATCTTTTTTTGCCGTGGATTTACGACTCTATTCCGTACTTTTTGAGCTGTTTTCCCATAATGGGTATAAACAAAAAAGGGAGGTATGACAAAATGAGCATAGCAGGATATCCAAAGGGTAGCATAGGGCTTTCTTCTCTAGATTCAAGCAATTGATAGGGTTTTGCACCTAAATAATGATGGTCAGAGTGTCTTGTTAATTCAAATAAGAGGACCCGCCCAAAGATATGATCAGAATTCCAAGAATGTATCGCTTTTACACCTTCATAGTTTCCATCTTCTTTTTGAATTCTTCTTAATCCATAATGAGAAAAATAATTTTGGGCTTCTAAAATGGAAATGCCAAAAACACTTGCCGCAAAATAAAGAAGGGCTACTTTAGTGCCAAAAAAGCTATAAATCAGAAAGAGAAATAGCCATGGAATCAGGGTGTATATAATCATCGGGTTAAACCATTTGTTTTTCCCTTGTTTTTTTAGTTTTTCAGATTCTAGTCTCCATGTTTTAAAGTAACCACCAATCTGAGATCGAATAGCAAACAGATAAAAGATATCCCCTTTTTTTGCCGAAGTCAAGTCGTTTGGCGTCGCAACATCCCTATGGTGACCACTATTATGGTAGGTTACGAAATGGTTTTGAATTGAAGTGGTAAGTAAAATGTGTGCCAAAAAAAGTTTAAAGGGATGATCCGTTTTATGACCTAATTCATGCCCTCCATTAATGCCGTTAACCCCTAATAATGTCCCCATCATCAGAACATAAGCAATGAGATCCGAGGTGGGTACTGCCGAAACAAAAATCGTATTCAAAAACACATAAATCACATAAAGGTGAAGTGGAACTAGTAGATAAAGAATCAAATCATAATAGAAATCATGCTTTGCAAGTTGTTTTTCGGCTTTACTGAAGTTATAGGAATCCTTGGGGATAATATTTTCTAGGATAGGAATAAGGAGATAAAGAAAAAATATACCCGCATAGGCAAAGATTCCGGAAACATTGAAAGTTATTAGTGCGAGTATTGGCGTTATGTATGCACCAAAGTATTTAATTTTCCCCATGCTATTTCGTTTCCACTAAAGTTAATGGAAAAAAATGAAACATGTTTTGAGGATGCCCCTTGGTAATTCTTTTGTGGTTTTTTTATGAGATTTAAATTCTCGCTTTAAATCAATAAAGTCAATCGATTTTATTGAATTTTAGGACTTTCGGTTTGTCACCAATGATCTCAATAAAGTAAGAACCGTTTTTATATGAGGATAGATCTAGATACCTATTCGTTTCGCTTGACATTACAAGTGTACCGTTATATGAATAGATATTATATTCCAAATGATGATCAGACGACACAAGCCAAATATATTGTTTAGCTGGATTTGGATAAAGGAAAACTTCAGATTCCATGAAGTCAATAGGGATGCCTGCGGCCCCATCTACAACGTTAAAGGAGGCAATCATTCCATTGGGGATATGAGGTGTGCAAACGTACTCATATAATCCAGCTACATGGGGGACGTATTGAAAGAAAGTATCTGCTGGTGCCTGCCAGATTTCGTCAAAAGAATCTGCTCCAGCTGGAATGTTTGTTGAGGTGATCGTATGCACCATGGTTGGAAAATCTAAAGGAAGCCATTGTATGGTATCTCCTAACTGAATTTCTAAGGATGCTGGAAGAAATTCCATATAACCATCCCATACTTTAATTTCATGAATAGTTGATTTGGCAAAATACGGAGTTAAAATAAGGCCTATAATGATTAATAGTTTCTTCATTGCCAATTTTTAATAGTGAATATACGAATTATTAATACTAGTCCCTTGATTTACAGTTGTCCATAAGTTATTTTGGTCTAAATTACCCCCGGAAATTGGCAAAAAGAGATTCAATGATTAGAATTAACTTAAACCTATGTAAACAAAGGGGTTTATGTTCTTTAAAAGTGGCTCCACCAGGAATCGAACCTGGATCTAAAGTTTAGGAAACTTCTATTCTATCCATTGAACTATGGGGCCTTTGTGCAAAGGTATCTATTTCTTTATAAATTTTTCTAGGGTTTCCCATGTTTTCTTTGCTGCTAGATCCCACGAATAGGAATCCCCTTTAATTTTACCTTTTTCGATAAGCTCTTTTCGCAGGCTGTTTTCATTACTTATTTTTTCCATTTTTTCCGCCATGTCTAATTCATTAAACGGGTCAAAATAGAGTGCGGCATCCCCAGCAATTTCAGGCAGGCAGGTTCTGTCACTCGAGACTATTGGCACACCTGATTTCATGGCCTCAACTAATGGGATTCCAAAGCCTTCAAAGTAGGGAGGGTATACCAAGGCAAATGCACATCCCATAAGCTTTGTTAACTCATGGGATTCAACATGCCCAGTGAATGTAACGGATTTTTCAAGAGATGTTGGGACATCCATTTTTTGATTCCTCCACATATTCCTACCCACAATTAATAAATGATAATCAGAGCATTTTTTATAGAATGATTCAAAGGCATTTATCAGTCTTACTACGTTTTTACGGGGATGAATAGAGCCTACAAAAATAAAATAGGGTTTGCCTTGTGTGTATTGAGCTTGCGTTTTATGAACAGTATCCTCCAAAACAGGTTTAAATTGTTCAGATACCCCATTGTAAATTACGCTGATTTTTCTTTCATGAATACCATAGCAATTTACTATATCTTCTTTTGAATAGTTTGAAACGGTGAGGATATGATTCGCTTTATTGGCGAATTTAGGATAGTAGTTACGGTAATACCAACTCACCAATTTGGGTGAATCTTCTGGATAATGTTCAAAGTTTAAATCATGTAAGGTGATTACTTGGGGAATATGCGTGTGTAAATCGCAAATCCCATCAGGAGACCAAAATAGATCGATTTTATACTTTTTAAGTGCTTTATGCAGTGAGAAACGAGTCCAAATTATATTTAAAAATGGATGTCTAGCGGGAGGTGAAAGAACGACTGCGATACAATTTTTAGAAAAAACATATAACGGATCAAAGGTCCTATCAAAAAACAAATAAAAAGTATGTTCTGGGTGCTTATTACAGATTCGCTTGGTGATTTCAAAAGTATAATTACCGAAACCTTCGAGTTTCCCTGGCAAAAGATGTCTACAATTTATGGCTACGTTCAAATCTAGAATTGATGAATGTAATTGGTCTTTTTTTCTTTTTCTATTGTTGTTTCAGTGCCATGTCCACAGTATACGACAGTTTCTTCTGGCAACTGAAACATTGTGTCAAAAATAGAGGTTTTCAGTGTGTCTAAATCCCCGCCTGGAAGATCAATACGTCCAAAGCTACCATTGAAAAGCACATCTCCGTTAATAACAAAACCATTGGCTTTATTATAGAAAACAACATGTCCAGGTGCATGCCCGGGTGTAAATAAGACCTTAAACGAGATGTCTTGTAAAATAAGATCGCTTCCGTCTTCCAAATAGAAATCTGGGTCTGGTGATGTTTTGTACCCTTCAAATCCATATACAGCAGCATAATTGGTCACTGCCTGTAGCGTAGCAAGGTCATTTTTATGCAGGTAAAACGGAATGTCATACCTCTCTTTAACTGCAGCATTTCCCAATATATGGTCTATATGTGCATGCGTGTTTAATAGCGCAATCGGCTTTAACCCTTCATTTTCTATGAATTCGAAAAGTTCTTTTTCTTCATGTTTTTCATAGCACCCAGGGTCAATAATAACACAGTTTTTTGATGGTGCTATAACTACATAAGTGTTTTCTTGAAATCCGTTAAATTGAAACGAAATGACTTGTAAGCTCATATAATATTCTCTTATCTTAGGAGGTTAACGTGGCCACTCAATTGATATTGTTTACGAAGGAAATCTGTATAAGTCAATTTCCAAATATAAGTACCATCTTGACATTTCTCGCCCATATAAGTGCCGTCCCAAGCTTGATAAGGTTCTGTCATCGTATAGACGATCTCTCCCCAGCGATTGAAGACCACACATTTCATTTGGACAATATTGCCACCGCTTATCTGGAAGGTATCATTTAGTCCATCATTGTCAGGCGTAAAGGTGTTTGGCACATAAATAACGGCATCGTAATAGATATTGATGAATTCATCCGACTCGCACCCATTCAAATCGGTAAAGGTTACCTTATAAGTTATTTCTTGGTTAGGTGTAGCAGTTGGGTACTGACAATGGATACAAGTTAAATACTCAGCGGGTGACCATAGGTAGCTTCCCTCCTGATCAGCATAAGCCTCTAGCTGAATCTCATCACCATAAAACGCAAGAACATCATTTGATGTTTCAAACGAAGGATAGGGAAAGAGTTCAACATGCACATATGCTGTGTCTCGGCATTCATTTATATCAATGCCGATAACCGTATAGTCTGTTGTTCCTAAAGGGATTACTGTCGCTAGGTTTTCGAATTGGTTGGTCACCGTATTGGCTGGTAGCCATTGGTAAAAAACGGCACCATCAGCCCATAAGTAAGCTTCTTCCCTGGGGCAAATAATAGTGTCATTACCTGCGGTAATCTCAATTTCAATAACATTCGCAAATACAGAATCTGTAACGACCCCACATGCATTGCCAACCTCCACAAAAAACCATTGATTAGTACTTGGGCTAATTACAGCGATTGCCTCATCTGAGCTTAATAGAGAGGGGTCTGGCAACCAATTGTAAAAGTCACCTCCATTCGCAATTATTACTGTTTGTGCACCTAAACAAACTTCTATTTGGTCATCTATTTCGGGTGATGGCGGGTCAAAGAAAACGTTTATTGAAGTCGTGTCATAATTAACACATCCGTTGTCCGTTGTGACAGTGACTACATAGGTGATGGAGCTATCTGGCGTACAGGTGGGTGTGAAGGATGATGCGTCGTTCAAGAAAATAGAAGGCTCCCATGATACAGTACCATTGCCGGTGACCTCAAGATTCACACTGCTCCCTAAGCAAATACTTGAGGGGTCCGAAATAGAGATTTCATTATCAAAAACCTCAAGCGTGACTTGTAAAGTTTCTGAACCACAGGTGTCAGATACAGAAACGGTAAACGTTGTAGTTTGTTCTATTGTGGCAATAGGGTTAGCGGAATTTGGGTTTTCTAAAAGCCCTGCGGGTTCCCATTCATAAAAGGCACCACCATATGCCTCAAGTTGGTAGCTTTCTCCGGGGCAGATAGGTGAAAGAGGATTAACTATGCCACCAACAAAGGCACCAATATCTACGATTAATGTGACTGAGTCAGAGCTGAAGCATCCCGAGGTGTCATATACGACAAGCTGAACTTCATAGGACCCTGGTTCCGTATATTGATATATAGGTTCTTCCTCCGTAGAGGTGCCCCCGTCTCCAAATGTCCATAAATACGCATTTCCATTTTCACTGTTGTTTGTAAAGAATACAGATTGTGGAATACAAATAAGTGGCGCAGGTTGGGCTGCTGCAGCTTCTATAGTACTCAGTTCAAATTTAAAAGTAGCCATATTACAATTCGAGCTTTGGTTTGTTTCTGCAAAACTTCCTGAAGTCGTGGTAAAGCCGGTGTCATTTCCTCCGCAGGCACCGCATACGGCATGATAAATTCTGCCTGATTTATCAAAACGACTTGTACCTCCATCTACATGATTAGAACTGCTATTTAGCCCGCCCATAAAAGTGGCATATTTTAGATCCGATGCATCTTGGTCTAAAACGGCAATGTAAAAGTTGCTTCCATTGGTTTGAGTCTGATGGGCATCACCAGTAACAATAAAGCCATTAGTGGTTGAGAAGCTTGCAATACCTTGATTTAACGTACCACCCCATCCAGCAATATAGATATCATGACAGTCTGACACTAAAAAAGCAGTCGGTGAAATCTCCACATGACCTGTACTTGCTCCAATCATTGTCGTCCACTCTACAGTATTCAAACTTGGATCATATTTACGAATAAATTGACCTGAATTAGGAGAGCCAAAGCACCCAGGAGATATTGGCCAATCTGATTCCGTTTGACCATAGACGTATATGGCGTCATCAATATCGTACTGGACGAAAAAAGTTTGATCGTATTCTCCAAATCCCATGTAAGTCCCTGTAATTAATTCGCCAGTATTGCTGTTGAATTTAGCAACATATCCATCTGAGATGCCACCGCCAAATGATAAATCATTACCCTGTGAGAAGGGCAGGTTTGTCGAATTTGTTCCTCCAGCAATGCAGAGTTCTCCAAGTTCGTCATTGACCTGTATGGAATTCCCTGATTCCAGGCCATTTCCTCCAAAATAGGTACTCCAAAGTAACTGGTCAAGTCCTGATGGGAGTTTAAATAAAACGGCATCTTGGTCACCGTTAAGGTTCGTTTGTTGTGGATTACTTAAAGGGAAATCAGATGAATATGACGTACTTGCTACATAAACATTGTTGTCGTTATCAAGCATTATTTCCCCTCTAAATTGATCCCCGTAATTGTGATGCAGAGGTCCTAGGTTGAGCCCGTCATTCCCTGTTCCACCAATATAAGTAGAAGACAATAGATTTGCCCCAGACGAACTTAATCTTGCTACATAAATATCAGCCCCAGTGAAATTGATACTATTCTCGGTTACGGTTGGTCCGCCGTTGAAAATATTATCATAGGATGCACCAGCCATAGGGAAGTCAGAACTTCCTGTAACACCATAAATGTAAAGTTCCCCGTTATCCGCGCAGACCAAACTGTGGGGGGTTTCATTTCCGCTACCTCCAATGTAAGTGGAGTACAACAATGACGTTCCGTTAGCGTTGAATTTTGTGATTCCGATATCTGTAGGTAACCCACCTGATCCCCCTTGAAAAGAAAGGTCAAACGCACCAGTTGTCACTGGATATTCGGTACCCATAACAATTCCACCCCCAAATAAATTACCGTATATATCAGGTGTTGCTGTAAATCCCCAGTTATCAGATAGTGAACCTGAGAAAGTGGAGAAGGTAAGGCTTGGGTCTATATATAATGTATTTGAATGGTCATATCCTTCTTGCGTATTAAAGCTAATTTCGTTTCCATCAATTTGATAGGCTATTGAAATATTGGTTTTTTCACCTGCTTCGTCAATCTCCCAGGCAATAGGTGGGGATTGCTCTATTTCACCGAAGCGATGTGAAATAATTAAAGATCCATTACGAACACGAACTTGGTCTGCGCCCTCAAAGGTCCAGCGTATTTTTGATAGGTCAGCTTCAGGTTTAAGTAGGAAATTGAAACTGAGCTGTCCATGGTTTCCTTTATAAATGAGATCAATACCCTCGAAGAATTCTTGATATTCAATTTCATTAAAGGATTGAATATTTTGTTTCCATCTAGAAGAATCATTACCTAGTATATAGTTTTTTCGATCTTCAGATAAGTTTGAGCCTTTTTGATTGGCGTCAAGATTAGGACTAATAAATTTTTGTTGGATAAAATGTGCTCTTTGGATTTCATCGTGCTTATGATCATGCTCATCATCATGGGCCATGAAGTCGGATAGAAAAAAGGACATTCCTCCTTTCTGAAGGTATAGCTTTCCTAAATCTAAATCAACAGCGTAATTTATACGGTCATCCCACTGCCCCAAATTGGGGGTCATCCATACTTTTTGAGCGCACAAACTCGATACGCAAAAAATAGCAGAGAATAGGGAGAAGAGTCTCATTTAGTCTAAGTTACAACGAAAAGTTTGTTTATATATTATATAAACACCTCATCACACAATTAGTTGCCTAAAATAAACCTCATTTTTCGGGCAGTTTGTATGTTAATAGCTTATTTCGTTTCTTTGTATACTTCACAATACCAAAATTATACCAAAACCAAATAAATGAAATTTACCATCACTTTACTTTTAATATTAGCTATAACACCCTTTGTTTCTGCTCAAAAATACTCTCGTGTAAAGGTTCTCGCGAATGATCAAGAATTAAGACAGATATCCAATTTAGGTGTCGCTGTAGATCATGGTATTCGCAAAAAAAACACCTTCATTATTACTGACTTATCTGAATTTGAATTGGCGATTCTCGATGAATACGGATATCCATATGAGATTGAAATTGATGATGTAAAAATGTTTTACAAAGATCGATTAAGTAAGCCCCAATCATCTCCTTATAATAAGAATGAAGAATGCTCTGGTGGCCCGGGGAATTCGGGATCTTTTGTCCCAGTGATACCCTCTAACTTTAACCAAGGCTCTATGGGCGGATACTTGACTTATGATGAAATGCTTGCTGAGTTGGACGCTATGTATGCGCAATACCCAAACATTATATCTGAAAGAAGCCCGATTTCGACTTTTACGACTTATGAAAATAGGCCAATATTTCATGCCCGAATTTCTGATAATCCTACGGCAAATGAGGCGGGTGAACCAAACATTCTTTACACCGCGATTCATCATGCCAGAGAACCTATGAGTCTTATGGAAACTGTGTTTTATATGTGGTATTTGTTAGAGAATTATGGCAACGATGATGAGGTGACCTATCTTGTAGACCATACACAAATGTTTTTTGTTCCTTGTCTTAATCCTGATGGATATATTTATAATGAATTGACCAATCCAAATGGAGGAGGGATGTGGCGAAAAAACAGAAGGGATCATCCAAATAGTAATAATTATGGAGTTGATCTAAATAGAAACTATTCATATGGGTGGGGCACAACGGGTATTAGCTTTAATACGAATAGCGATGTGTATTGTGGTACTGGAGCATTTTCAGAGCCTGAAACTCAAGCGATGAAATGGCTTGCTGAAAACTATGATTTTGAAATGGCTTTTAACGCACATAGTTATTCACCGGCAATACTATTTCCAATTGGAACAACGGATGAAGAATTTGCGGATCATCATGACTACATACAAGACTATGCCAATCATATGACGGAGCTAAACGGTTATCCGGCTTTCAAGAGTTCAGGACTCTATCCTGCTTCAGGAGATTCGGACGATTATATGTATAAGGTTGATATTGGAACTGGGGAAAAGGACACCATTTTCGCGCATACCCCTGAAGTTGGAACGGCATTTTGGCCAGGTACAAATCAGATAAATCCTACTTGTCAAGAAATGGTATTTACAAATTTAGTTCTCGCTCACCTTTCTCGAAATTATGTGGTTGTAAAGGATTCCGACCCGGCAATTATTGCTACGATGACTGGTGATTTCAACCACAGTGCAAAACGTTACGGTAGAGAGTCCGGGCCTGTTACCGTCTCAATCGAACCCATTTTAAACATTAGCTCAGTTGGAAATTCAATTATTTACAATCTTAATCCTTCGGAGAATCAAAATGGTATTCTTTCCTATACTTTAAATCCAAGCATTCAATTTGGTGATGAGATCAAGTACATTCTTAAAACAGACAATGGCTTGTGGGTTAAGAAAGATACGATTATTAAAAGCTATGGAGCCATAACCCTTCAGGTATTAGAAGATGCTACATCGTCCGTAAATTGGACTGGGAATTGGTCCACCACCAATTCAACATATGTTTCTCCTTCTAAATCTTTCACGGATTCTCAAAATGGGAATTACGGAAACAATCAAACTAAAAATTACACCTTCAATTCAACTGTAGATTTAACGAACGCAATTTCTGCAAAAATTACTTTCTATGCTAAATGGGATATTGAGGCGAATTATGACTATGTTCAATTTCAAGTATCCACAAATGGCGGGAATTCTTGGATCGGGCAATGCGGACAATATACCGTAGCCGGAACAGATAACAATGGAAGTGTTCAGCCAGATGGAGGTCCTGTTTATGAAGGATTCATGTCCGATTGGGTTCTTGAAGACATCAATCTCAGTGATTATTTAGGGGAGGCAGTTAACTTTAGATTTAGATTACAATCCGATGGAGGCGTAACTGAGGATGGGTTTTATTTTGACGATTTCAAAATCTTTTATAATGAAGCCCCACAGGGCACTGCTCCTGAGGCATCTTTTACACCTTCTTCATTTGAACTTTGTGCAGGTTCCGAAGTTTCTTTCAATGACTTTTCCTCAGAGCAGCCAACAGATTGGTCTTGGAACTTTGGTGATGGAAGTTCATCCTCGGCGCAGAATCCGAATCATGTCTATACGTCCTTTGGAACTTATGTTGTAACCTTGGCTGTTTCTAATGAGTTTGGTTCAAATTCTACGGTACAAACGATTGTTGTGAATGAAGGACCAACCGTGGAGTTGACGACAAGTGATTCCGACAATATTGTTTGTGTCAGTGATGGGCTTGTGCAGCTCTCCGGCACTCCTTCAGGAGTTATTTTTTCGGGGAACGCTGTAGGCACATCTGTTTTTGACCCTCAAGTTGCGGGCGCAGGGGTCCACGTTATTACCGGGACCTATACCGATGGGAATGGTTGTGTTGGGCAAAGCACTTTAGAAATTCTGGTTGAGCCTTGTGCTTCTGTATCAGAGTTCGCTTACTATGAAGTTAAACTTTATCCGAATCCGAATGCAGGTGTTTTCTATATAGAAGGAATGGCGACGGGTACTGATTTTGAAGTATTAAACCTTCAGGGACAAAGCATTTATAGTTCTGCGATAGAAAACCATACGCATAGGCTTGACCTTTCTTTTACCTCTAATGGAATATACATCATGAAGGCCAGGATAAATGGTGTTTTGTGCAGAATAAAATTCACAAAGTATTAGAATTTAAAAATCAATTAAAGAGCACGATTCCGCAGCTCCTGTTTGTCAAGGTATTTTGTTAAACCTTTTCATGAGGCTTGTTTCGAGCGTCTTACATATATTTATTTGATGAATTTGTTAATAACCTTTTCGAATTATTTTGAAAATATGGTATGATTTTAAAGTGACTTTTATTAGATTCGTTTAACTATTAAACTCAATCTAAATGAAAACTATTACGCGCTCGTGCTTAGGCTCGATTCTGCTTTTATCCTTTGGTACAATAGGTTACGGGCAAAAATCCTTAGGGGTTCAAAATCAATCAATGGTTAATGAATTACCAACTTTTTCTTCTGATCAGGAAAAAACGAATTGGATTCAAGAACATCCGGAGATTTATGGCCAGCATACCACCGGTAATGCTGTGATTTACAATTCTATTCAAGCGGAACCCGTTCGTGAAAAAGTTGTAACACGCGAAAAGGTTATAATAATAAGTAACGATTCCAGTTTCCCTGTCTACATAGAAACAGGCAATAAACAATCGGATGAAGAAAAATACGCCGCTAAAAAGGCGCAATGGATTCTTGGAAATAAAGCGAAGTATGAGAAAATGTATGCTGCAAAACTGACTAAAAACAACAAGTCTATTCGCGAAGAAGAGCAGGGAACGTTTAACAATTCAAAAAACTAAGCCATGAAGAAAATAATATATAACCTTACAGCCTTAGCTGTGATGCTTTGTTTTGCGCTCAATTCACAAGCTCAATGTAGCAATTCAAATACGCAATACGGGTCGTCTAATGCCCCGACATCAGTAGGTGTTCTCACCACATTAACTTCATGCCTGTATGGAGGGGAATATCGCCTTGTAAGCAATATGCAAGCCGGTTCTCAGTATTCATTTGAAACTTGTGGCGATACTGACTTTGATACGCAAATCACGATTTATGATGCTTTAACAGGTGCATTCATTACCTATAATGATGATTATTGCGGGACACAATCAAAAGTTAGTTTTGTATCTAACGGGAACCCTGTTAGGGTATTGATCAACAAATATTATTGTAATACGCAAAGTAGTTGTATGACACTTAAAGTTACTCGAGTAAATGGTGGCGTTGTAAACCCATGTAATAGTATCTCAAATCTAACGTGTACAAATACAAGTTCGTTTAGTCTCAGTGGTTCTGGTGCTTGGAATAACCTGGGAGGTCCCTATAGTACTCCGGGTGCTGAAAAGGTTTTTTCCTTTACACCAACGATTTCAGGGTCTCATAATATTACTATTACGAATACCAATAGCTGGGTAGATCTTTTCGTGAAAACGGGAGGCTGCAGCCAAACAGGATGGACATATATTGATGATATCTCTTCCTCTGGAGCTACTAATTCTGTTTCTCTAACGGCTGGTGTTCAATATTATTTCTTAATAGACGACGAGAATACTTCTGCCGGTTCTGGTACAATTAGTGTGAATTGCCCATCTCCTGCAACCAATCCTTGTAATTCAATAACGGCAATAACTTGCGGCACTAGTGCTAGCTATTCATTGGGTGCAGGAAATGGGGCTTGGAGTCCTCCTGGTCCATGGGGAACACCGGGTGAAGAGGCTGTTTTTTCCTATACACCTGCTATTTCAGGAGCATATGATATTCAGGTCTTAAACAGCGGTTTTTTTGTTGATTTGTTTTATAAGACAGGAAGTTGTAGTTCTGCAGGATGGACATATGTAAATGATATTTCTACGAATGAGACCAATACTGTTAATTTGGTGGGAGGTGTTACTTATTTGTTCCTGATTGATGATGAAAATACTTCGCCGAGTTCAGGGTCAATTAATGTCTCTTGCCCATGCATACCTCCAGTAGGTGGCGTCGATGGAAATTATACTTATAACGGACCTTTCGTAATATCTGGTACGACTGTTGGAGCATGCGATGATTGCAGCCTTAGAAGTTCTAATGATCGGATTTATGCTATAGATGTTAACTGCGCTGGTAACTATACCTTTACAACTTGTGGTGGTGCAGGTTGGGATACATATCTCTATCTGAGAACTTCCTCTTGCGGTGGATCATCAATTGCTTTAAATGATGATGCTTGTGGACTACAATCTTCAGTTTCGGCTAATTTGCAGCCGGGCACTTATTATATTCATGTTGAGGGCTTCAGTAATTCTTCTCAAGGTTCTTTTGATCTTAGTATATCTGGTTCAATCACTCCACTAACTTTCAATTCTAATATTGTAAATGTCTCCTGCAATAATGGCACAGACGGATCTGTATTGGTTTCAGCAACATCAGGAACGGGGCCTTATATTTATTCATTAAACAATAATTCACAATCTGCGAATACTTTTGACGGTATAGTAGCAGGAACTTATTCTGTTTCAATTATAGATAATAATGCTTGTTCCTCAGAAGTTCAATCAATTACTATTTCAGAGCCGAGTCAACTGACGGCTTCTTCAAGTACTAACGGTATTCTTTGTAATGGCGGCTCTGCTGATATTTCGGTTAGTGCCAATGGTGGAACAGCACCATATGCTTATAGCTCTAATGCTACGACAAGTGCTCTAATTATCTCAGGTGTTATAGATGGGCCTCTTTCTGGGGGTACACCTAAGGCAATTGAATTTTATGCGATTTCGTCCATTTCAGATTTAAGTCAATATGGATTTGGATCAGCTAACAATGGCGGCGGTTCTGATGGACAGGAGTTCACATTCCCGGCTATAGCAGTAACTGCGGGTTCTTATATAACTGTCTCTTCGTCAAGTGATCCATTTATTTCATTTTTTGGAGTAAGTAATAATTACTTAAGTTCTGCAGCTTCAATAAATGGAGACGATGCCATAGAATTGTTTCAAGATGGATCAGTCGTTGATGTTTTTGGCGATATAAATGTCGACGGAAGTGGTCAATTATGGGACTATTTGGATGGCTGGGCATATCGTAACTCTGGTGCCCAACCAAATGAAGGTGTTTTTGATATTTCTGACTGGGCCTTTAGCGGAACAAATGTTTTAGACGGTCTTTCATCAAACGCTTCTGCGCAAAGTCCTTTTCCAATTGGATCATTTGAGTCTTACTCGGAGAATCCAACCCAGACATCAAATGTGTTTGAAGATTTGTCAATAGGTACTTATTCCTATACAGTTACAGATGCCAATGGGTGTTCTGCTTCTACCACAATAGAGTTAACGGAACCTAATGCCGTAGAAGCTTCTGCTGTGCTTGGTTCTATTCTTTGCAACGGTGGATTTACGACGGCTACTATAAATGCTACAGGCGGAATAACGCCGTATACTTTTTCATTAGGAGGGTCCTCAAGTTCATTGATGATTTCTGGTGTTATTGATGGGCCATTATCTGGTGGCTTACCTAAAGCGGTTGAGTTTTATGCGATTGATGACATCAATGATTTAAGTACTTATGGTTTTGGTTCAGCAAATAATGGAGGAGGCTCTGATGGTCAAGAATTCACTTTCCCTTCAATTTCAATTTCTGCAGGGTCTTATATAACTGTTGCGTCTGAATTCCCTCAGTATACGACATTCTTTGGTTATGCTCCAGATTATGCTTCTTCGGCAGCTAATATTAATGGCGATGATGCTATAGAACTTTTCCAAAATGGAGAAGTTGTTGATGTTTATGGTGACATCAATCAAGATGGTACTGGACAGTCTTGGGAATACTTAGATGGTTGGGCCTATAGGGCAAGTGGCTCTATTGCAAATGAAGGCGTTTGGTCAATAGGTGGATGGAGTTTTAGTGGAACCAATCAATTGGATGGTGAATCTAATAACGCAAGTGCTTCTAATGCATTTCCAGCGATGACTTTTAACACCAATTCTAGTAGCTCTGCTCCTCAATCATCTAATTCATTTACTGATTTGGTGGCGGGTTCTTACTTATATACTGTAGAAGATGCTAATGGTTGTCAGTTCTCTTCATTCTTTTCTATCGAAGAGCCTGAAGTATTGGAGGCTGCTTCAACTTCAGGAGTGATCTTATGTAATGGAGGAACGACTACCGTAAGTATTTCTGCATCAGGCGGAACTACGCCTTATATAGGGGTTGGTGATTATACTGTAAGTACAGGAATATACCTCTATGGTGTTACGGATGGCAATGGTTGTATTTCATCTACAACAATATCGATATCAGAGCCAACATTATTGGTCCCAAGTTCAACATCAGGAGACATCTTATGTAATGGAGGAACAACCACCGTAAGTGTAGCTGCAATTGGAGGAACAGCTCCTTATTCAGGAGTTGGTGATTATATTGTAAGCGCTGGAACATACACCTACGCTGTTATAGATGCCAATGGCTGCACTTATTCAACATCAATTATCGTTGTCGAACCAACATTATTGGTTCCAAGTTCAACTTCAGGAGACATCTTATGTAATGGAGGGACAACAACAGTAAGTGTAGCTGCAATTGGAGGAACAGCTCCTTATTCAGGAGTTGGTGATTATATTGTAAGCGCTGGAACATACACCTATGATGTTACGGATGCGAATGGTTGTACTTTTCCCACAACAATCACAGTTGATGAGCCGACTTTGTTGGTGCCGAGTTCAACTTCAGCAGAGATCTTGTGTAATGGGGGAACGACAACTGTAAGTGTATCTGCAACGGGTGGAACAGCGCCTTATTCAGGAGTTGGTGATTACACTGTAGTTGCAGGGACATACACCTATGATGTTACGGATGCGAATGGTTGTACTTTTTCAACAACAATTACGGTTGATGAGCCTACAGCGTTAGTTGTTTATATTGGTTCACCTGAAACGGTATATTATGGCTATCAACCTCAATCTTGTGCTGATTTAAGCGCGGATGTTAATGGTGGTACTCCAGGTTATACTTACAATTGGTCTAATCTTAACGATATAACTACTTCAGTTACTGTGTGTCCTAGTGTATCGACAATATATACGATGACTGCAACAGATGCGAATGGATGCACAGCGTCTTACGATGTAACCGTTTGTGTAATTGATGTAATTTGTTATGCTGGCAATAGCAACAATGAAAAAGTTGAAATTTGTCATAATTTTGGTGATAACAATCCACACACTATATGTGTAAACGCATCAGCTGTAGCTGCTCACTTGGCCCATGGAGACGTTCTTGGTTCTTGTGACGAAGTTGAAAATTGTGGCCCAGTTATTGGTGCATCAGGAATGATAACGAACAATAACAACTCACAACAAATGTTATCTTATGAATTGAAGGAAATGGATTTATACCCAAATCCGGCAACTGATGAGCTTAATGTAGTTTTAAGTAGTGCTCTTATAGAATTTAATTACACAATTGGTAATGCTTTAGGACAGATTATCTATCAGGGAGTTATTTCAAATGGAAGATCTACAATAAATATATCATCTTATTCTGATGGAGTTTATTATATGAATATTGAAGGACATGTTCCTGAAATGTTCGTTGTTAAGTAAGTTGAAACATCTTGTGAAAAGGCTTCCTTCGGGAGGCCTTTTTTTTGATTGAAAACCCGATTGAACGTAGATAGACTTTTAAACGCTAAATCCAAATTAAATTGTCTCAATACTCTTTTAGCGACACCTTAGTCCATTAAGATGCAGTGCTAATAAAGAAAGGAGCGGAAGTTAATCGTGGGAGGGCGAATCCTAGGTGTTCTTATTTACGGCCTTATCAAGATTAGAATTATTGGTGGATACCAGTCAAGTAATTCAAGGCTTTGAATGCCAGTATGCCAGTCCAATAAATAATACCTGAAAAGGAAGGCGGCCAATAGCCGCTGTCTGGCTTATGTTTAGAGCTTCTTGTGCGGCGATATTTTGCGCCAGATATAGATTTGCAGGAAATACTGCGATGAGTAAGGCAATGAGTCCCCAACCCCCGAGCCATCTTGATTTTTCAAAGAGCATCATGCCCCCTAAAAGAATTTCGAACCCACCACTGACGTAAACAGCCTCTAAATGATAGGGTAGGTAGTTGGGCATAATAGCCAAGAAGAAATCGGGGTCCAAAAAATGGCGAATACCCACAAAGATGTAAGCAGCAGCCATGAAATAAAGGGTGGTTTTTTTAAAAAGTCCCATAGGAGTCTAAAGTTCTAATTTTTTTATTGACTTTCTGTAAAGTAATCGTTGTAGCCGACTTAATCTCTTTTTGATTTAGTAATACTGAGTTAAAACACTTAATATGTTTTTTGGATTTTATCAAACTAATTTTGAAATCCTTACTTTTTTCTTTTTTAATCTTTCATTATTCAGATTGGCGCAGATTTCATCAGCTTTTGAACTCGCAACAGCAACAAAAGCACAATCACTTTTAAGCTCAATGACACCAATTTCACTGCCTTCTAGTCCTCCTTTTTTAATGAACAAACCTGCTATGTCTCCTTTTGATATTTTATCTTTTCTACCCCCTGATACAAATAATGTTTCCCATTTATTTTTCGGTATTTCAGGACCAGGTGTAAATGTCTCTGTTTTTATCTTTTGGGCATATTCTGGAATTCTGTCATTTTTTCCTTTGATACAATATGCGGCACCATTTGAATTCATTCGCGCCGTTCTGCCGTTACGGTGTGTAAACTCCTCTTCGCGCTGTGGCATTTCGTAATGGATGATATAATCAAGGTCAGGGATATCGATGCCTCTTGCGGCTAGATCGGTTGCTAAAAGAATACGATGGCTTTCATTTCTGAATTGAATCAAGCTTCTTTCCCTATCGATTTGCTCCATACCTCCGAAAAAGCAAGTGTGTTCAACTTTGTTTTCATTTAAAAATTCCGAGACACCATCAAGGGTATCTTTGAGATTACAGAAGACAATTCCTCTTTTGTCACCGAGGTTTTCTAAAAGGTTTAGCAGTGTATCAAGCGTGTTATTTGGAGAATGTACCCAAGATAAATCTAGCGCAGAGGATGGGGTGTTTAAATAATCTAGTGAGACAGGATTACTGAATTTCATAAAGTCAGGAACGTCATCCTTGTGCGTTGCAGAAGTTAATATTTTTCTCTCTAACGAGTTGAGCGCAGCTACAATCTCCTTCATCTCTTTTTCAAAACCAATTTCTAAGGATTTGTCAAATTCATCAATGACAAGGTTTTTTATTCCGCTAAGGGTAATGCGGTCTCTTCTGATATGGTCTGCAACTCTTCCTGGAGTTCCCACTAGAATTGTTGGGGCATGTGTCAATTCTATTTTTTCTTTAGAGCCTGATCTTCCTCCGTAAACGGCATTTACCTTGAAGCCTGTTCCCATATCTCTGATGACCTGTTCTATCTGAATCGCGAGTTCTCTAGCCGGTACAAGAATCATGAGCTGGGTGGCATTTATTGAAGGGTCAAGCTGTTCAATGAGCGGCAATAAAAAAGCAAGTGTCTTACCCGTTCCTGTTGGTGAAAGGAGAAGAACTTCCGAAGATTCTTGGATTGCTGAAATTGCCTCAATTTGCATTTCATTGAGTTTTTCAATACCCATTTTTTGCAAAATTTGTGCTTGGTTTTTAATTTGATTGTTCATGTCGTCTGATGGCCTTTTGAAAGACCAAGTTAAGTAATTGAAAAGTGCCGCGAAAACGGCACTTTAAAAATTAGTCGGGATGAGTGGATTCGAACCACCGATCTCGCGCCCCCCAGGCGCGCGCTTTAACCGTACTAAGCTACATCCCGAATGGGAGCGTAAAAATATGAATTTGTCCTGAATGAGCACAAGAAATGGCATTGTTCTTATTTGTAATTTTGTTACATGACAAAGATTAAGGTTTGGATTGGTGCGATGCGGTTGAGAACTCTGCCGCTTTCCTTGTCTGGAATTATTATTGGTTCAGGTCTTGCTGGTTGGTTAGATTGTTGGGATTCTACAATATTTATGAGCGCTTTACTGACAACTGTGCTCTTTCAAGTCCTTTCCAATTTAGCCAATGACCTAGGAGATAGCCAGAAAGGAACAGATAACGAGAATCGTATAGGGCCTATGAGAGCTGTGCAATCCGGAGTGATCTCTATTAAGGAAATGAAAATAGGTGTTTTGATTACCTCTTTATTAGCGATAATGTCAGCAGTATTACTTATTTATTTTAGTCTTCCAAATCTAAGTAATCGACTCATTGTTTTTTATGGCTTTCTTGCTATTGCTTGTATCCTTGCTGCTATACTTTATACGGTTGGAAAATCCGCTTATGGTTATGCAGGTTTAGGGGATATTATGGTCTTTGTTTTTTTTGGTTTTGTTAGTGTTTTAGGTGTGTTTTCTTTATACGGATTGGATTTTGAATGGTTAACGTTATTGCCAGCTTTGTCCATGGGGTCTTGGAGTGCGGCTGTCCTGAATTTGAATAACATGAGAGATGTTGAGAATGATAAAGCTTCGGGTAAAAACACGATAGCTGTTAAATTAGGAGCTAAAAGGGCTACTTATTATCACGCGTCATTGGTGCTTTTGGGAATGTTTAGTTGGTCGATTTTAATCGGCACTTTTTTTTATTTAACGATGAACCCTTTCATTTATATAGCATTAATCCCTAGTTTTTTATTCTTTCCCCACCTCAGAACAGTGTTTTCTTCAGGCAATCCGAAATCACTTGACCCCGAATTGAAAAAAGTTGCTTTAATTGCCTTTTCTTCCGCTATTTTATTAGTGCTATCCCTGCTTATTCTCTGATTTTAAGAAATCGGTTTTTCGGCTTATAACCTTTTATTCTCGAAGATATTTGAGTAGTTTTGCAACACCACAAAAGATTACTTTATGAAAATATTAGTTTGTATTAGTAAAGCTCCTGATACCACCTCAAAGATTGCCTTTACAGAGGGGAACAGTAAATTTGATGAAAATGGAGTTCAATTCATTGTTAATCCTTATGATGAATGGTATGCTTTAGTTCGTGCTTTAGAATTAAAGGAGAACAACGAGGGGCATGTGACCATTATTACAGTTGGGTCAGCGGGAGATGATGCGATTATTCGAAAGGCATTGGCTATTGGTGCAGATGAAGCTGTGCGGATAGATACAGATCCAAAAGATGCTTATTATACGGCGATGCAAATTGCTGCTTACGCGAAAGAAAATTCTTTTGACTTGATTTTGACGGGTAAAGAAACCATAAATTACAATGGAAGCCAAGTAGGTGGTATGTTGGCCGCGGGGTTGGATCTACCTTTTGTTTCTTTAGCAACCAAGCTTGATGTTTCAGGAACATCTTTAACTGTTGAAAGAGAAATTGTAGGAGGCGTTCAAGTGATTGAAGTTGAAGCTCCAGCAGTAATTAGCTGTGCTAAAGGAATGGCTGAGCAACGTATTCCAAATATGCGAGGAATAATGGCTGCAAGAAAAAAGCCGCTAAATGTTATGCCTGCAGCAGATATTAAAGGTCTAACGGAGTTTGTTTCCTATACGATGCCCGGAGAAAAGTCTGCGGTTAAGATGATCGATCCTGAAAACATGGATGAGCTTGTTGCCTTGTTGCATAGTGAAGCAAAAGTGATCTAAATTTAAATTATAAGAACATGATATTAGTCTATATAAATTCTACCAATGGTATTTCAAAGGCTTCTTTCGAAGCTGTAACTTATGCTAGGAAATTAGGAGATGTTATTGCCTTAAGTAACGGCACTCTTTCAAGTGAAGAATTAGCACAATTAGGAACTTATGGAGCTTCTAAGGTTATGGTTGACCGGAGTGTGAATGGAGATGACCAGCAGCAAGTCACTAGAATGATTGCTCAAGCAGCATCTTCAAATGGTTCAAATACTGTTGTTTTTTCTCATGATCTATACGGTAAGTCAATTGCCCCTATGCTTTCTGTAAGTATGCAAGCGGGTTTAGTTTCAGGAGCGATCTCGCTTCCTGATTCAGAAGGATGTATTGATGTTAATGTTTTTTCAGGTAAGGCAATTGGAAAGGTAAAGGTAAGTTCTTCTTCAAAAATAATTTCTCTTTTACCAAATAGTTTACCTCCAGAGGAAATAGCAAGCCCCTGTCCCGTAGAAGAATTTTCTTCTCAGGTTGGAGATGCGGCGATTAAAGTAATCTCAACCAAAAAACCGGAAGGTGAAATCCCGCTTCCTGAAGCAGAACGTGTTGTTTCTGCGGGTCGAGGATTAAAAGGGCCTGAAAATTGGGGAATGGTAGAAGACTTAGCAAAAACGCTAGGCGCAGCTACAGCGTGTTCAAGACCTGTCGCTGATATCGGATGGAGGCCACATCATGAGCATGTTGGTCAAACTGGTGTTGCTATTCGTCCTGATTTATATATTGCAATTGGAATTTCAGGTGCAATCCAACATTTGGCTGGAGTTAACGGGTCAAAAGTAATTGTCGTTGTTAATACTGATCCTGAAGCACCTTTTTTTAAAGCTGCAGATTATGGTGTTATAGGAGATGCTTTCGACGTAGTTCCAAGGCTAAATGAAGCCATTCAGAAATTTAAAGCATCATAATATTTGTAACTTAGTTAGGCCTTACCGCTTTGAATATGCAAAAAGTTAGATTGGAAATTTCAGGAATAGCTTACAGTCAGACACAGTCGGGCTCGTATGTTTTAACTTTGTCTGAAGCAGCGGGTAATAGGAAACTACCTATTGTCATAGGTGGATTTGAAGCACAAGCTATTGCTGTTGAATTAGAAAAAATGATTCCTAATCGTCCTTTAACCCATGACCTTATTAAGTCTTTTTGTGTTTCCTTTGAAGTTGTAATCAAGGAAGTTCTGATTTATAAATTTGTTGAGGGTGTATTCTATGCTAAGTTGATTTGTGAGAAGGATGGTGTGTTGACAGAAATTGATTCAAGAACATCAGATGCTATCGCAGTTGGCGTTCGTTTTAATAGCCCAATTTATACCTTCTCAAATGTTTTAGATGATGCCGGAATAACGAGAGATCAGGAAGATGCTTTCGAAAATGATTCATTGATTGGTCAGGACGATACATTGGAGTTAGAAGTGGAAACCAGCCATTCTTCTAGTTCAATGAAAGAGCTGGAAAAACAACTTCAAGAAGCTCTAGAAAATGAAGATTATGAGCTTGCTTCCAAACTAAGAGATGAGATTAAAAAAAGAAATCTATAGAATACTAATTTGTATTTATTGTTGTGTCGCACTTTCAAGCTTCACAATGGCTTCCGAAAACAATAATTTTGAAGATGAGGTTTACTATCGTTCTGGTAATGTTCTAAAGCTTCTTAAATCTGGTGTATTTGAAAACAATGATCTAGAACTTTCAAGTTATTCAAAAGGTACATGGATCGTAAGAAATGATAGTCTTTTCTTAAGTCCAGAAAAGGAAGTGGCCCAAAGAAATAACGGTTCTCGTAAAGTCATTCAAGGCCTTGGTTTTCCAATCTCATACCAATCTGATAATAAGCTTACCTTGAGTTCAGATGGAAAGCGATTCTCTTACCATGATTACGGCAGTACTTTTAAAAACACATCATTTCCTTTTAGTTCTATATTTAGAGGTATAATAGGCATGTTTTTTCTATTTCTTGTCGCTTTCCTATTGAGTCGAAACCGCAAGAATATTAATTGGAGTTTGGTCATTAAGGGCTCTCTTTTGCAGCTCGTCTTGGCAATCGTCATTTTAAAAGTTCCTTTTGTAAGCACCTTGTTTGATTGGTTGGCAAAAGCCTTTACTAAAGTGATTGATTTTTCTCACGATGGTGCCGTATTCCTTTTTGGTTCGGCGGGTGAAATGCCTCCAATGTTAGCGAATTTTGCTTTTTGGATTTTGCCTACTGTCGTTTTTGTTTCTGCTCTTTCTAGTTTGATGTATTACTTTGGTGTGCTTCAGTTTGTTGTTAAAAGAATGGCTTGGGTCATGAATCGTTTTTTAGGTATTTCAGGATCCGAAAGTGTTGCAGCCGCAGCAAATGTTTTTGTAGGACAGACTGAGGCGCCTTTACTCGTAAAACCATATCTGGAGAGAATGACAAAATCTGAGATGCTTTGTTTAATGGTCGGCGGAATGGCTACTATAGCAGGTGGGGTCTTAGGAGCTGTTGTTGGAATTTTAGGAAAGGGTGATCCCGCATTGGAAATGTTTTATGCAAAGCACCTGTTAACGGCATCATTGATGTCGGCACCAGCCGCTATCGTTTTTGCAAAAATGCTACTGCCAGAAACGGAAAAAATAAATAAAGATTTAGATGTAGCTAAAGATAAAATAGGGGTTAATGCCTTGGAAGCCATCACCAATGGAACAACGGATGGTTTGAAGCTCGCGGTTAATGTAGGCGCAATGCTTTTGGTCTTTACAAGTTTGATTGCAATGCTTAATTATTTTGTCTTTAAAATCGGAGATTGGACCTCACTGAATGCCATTATAGAATCTGGTGGGATGTATGATCGTTTGAGTTTTGAGAGTATCTCTGGTTATCTGCTTTCGCCTCTCGCATGGGTTTTAGGGGTTGAATGGCAAGATGCCATGTACTTTGGACAACTGCTAGGTGAAAAGACCATTGTTAATGAATTCATTGCCTATCCCCATCTAGGAGAGATCCAAGATGAACTATCGAATAAAACGATTATTATGGCGACCTATGTTTTGTGTGGCTTTGCAAATATTGTTTCTATTGGAATTCAAGTTGGAGGTATAGGCATTCTAGTGCCTAATAAAAAGTCCATGCTAGCACAGCTTGGGTTTTTGGCATTGATTGGGGGGACACTGGCGTGTATGTCTACTTCAGTGCTTGCCGGAATGCTATTTTAAATCAAATAAATCGTTAACTCCGAGAGTGCGGTTAATCGTATATCCTTCTCCATATTTGACACCTAGTTCTCTGCCTAGGCTGAGCATACGTCCTTCTATATAACTAAAAAATTCTTCACCAGAAATAGGGGTCTTAGATTCAATTGAATCGGGACTAAAAAACTGACTTTCAAAACACTTTATTAAATCTACTTTTTGACTGCCCGTATCGCTAACGTCTAGAATAATATCTGGGCCTAGGTAAAAGTCTTGTATGTAGTGCAAGAGGATTTTCGGGCGATGGACTTCCTGACGTACACCATTCACATGTGTTTCAATCTTCTTTAGGCCTGAAAGATAAGCTGCTTCGGATACTAATTTAGCACCTTTAGCGTGGTCGGGGTGTCGGTCGTGAACTGAATTCGCTAAAATCATTTCGGGCTGATATTTTCTAATACATTCAATTATTTTGAACAGATTCTCTTTAGAATGCTCAAAAAAGCCATCTCCCAAATTGAGGTTTTCTCTAATTTTTAGTCCAATAAACACCTTTGCTTTTTCAGCTTCGGCATACCTTTTATCCACTGAGCCACGTGTTCCAAGTTCCCCTTCTGTAAGATCAATGATCCCAATTGACTTACCCGCTTTGGCATATTTTAATAGCGTTGCTCCTGAAGAAATTTCAACATCATCCGGGTGGGCACCAAAAGCAAGAATATCTAATTTCATTTAGTCTAAATGTACATAACTTTCAACGCTCGGACAAGCACAAATCAAGTTGCGGTCTCCGAAAGCATTGTCAACTCGGCGTACAGGCACCCAATATTTGTTCTCAATGAGATATGGTAAAGGGTAGGCTGCTTCTTGAGGTGAGTATGGGGAACTCCAATTCTTATTAATGATACAATTTGCAGTGTGCGGTGCATTTTTCAATAAGTTATTTTCTTTATCGGAATGCCCGTTTTCGATATCGCGAATCTCCTCTCTAATTTTAACCATGGCTTCAATGAATCGATCGAGCTCATCTAAGTCCTCTGATTCGGTAGGTTCAATCATTAAAGTTCCTGCTACTGGAAACGAAACGGTAGGAGCGTGAAAACCAAAGTCAATCAAACGCTTAGCGATATCAGCGACCTCTATTTCTGCAGATTTTTTAAAATCTCTGCAATCCAAAATCATTTCATGCGCGACAGTTCCATTTTTTCCCTTGTAAAGAATTGGGTAATGGTCCTCTAGCTTTTTTGCAATGTAATTGGCATTGAGAATAGCCATTTCGGTAGATTCTCTAAGTCCTTTAGCCCCAAGCATTTTTATGTATCCATAAGAGATAAGTAGGATCAAAGCACTTCCATAAGGTGTTGCAGAAATTGCGTGAATGGCTTTTTCTCCTCCAGATTTTATGAGTGTACTGCCTGGAAGAAAAGGTATTAAGTGAGCCGCAACACCAATAGGTCCCATACCTGGACCGCCACCACCGTGAGGTATAGCAAAAGTTTTATGAAGATTTAGGTGACATACATCAGCTCCAATGTTTCCAGGATTCGTAATCCCTACTTGAGCATTCATGTTTGCACCATCCATATATACTTGACCTCCATTATCATGGATGATACCTGTTATTTCCTTAATCGCTTCCTCGAAGACACCATGTGTTGAAGGGTAAGTAACCATTAAGCCTCCAAGCGTTTCTTTGTTTTCCTCTGCGACTTTTTTAAGTTCATCTACGTTGATGTTTCCATTTTCATCGCAGCTGGTCACCACAACCTTAAATCCAGCCATAACTGCTGAAGCCGGGTTTGTTCCATGTGCAGAGGAAGGGATAATCATTACCTTTCTTTTGTGCTCCCCTAAGGATTCATGAAAGGCGCGTATAACCATTAACCCGGCATACTCTCCTTGTGCTCCAGAATTAGGTTGTAACGACATGCCGGCGAATCCTGTACACTCACAGAGGGCTTTGTTCAGTTCTTCAAATATATCGTGATATCCTTGAACTTGTTCTAGTGGCGCGAATGGATGCAGGTTGCTAAAGGACGAGTTCGTAATGGGAATTAATTCGCTAGCGGCATTCAGTTTCATTGTGCAAGAACCTAATGGAATCATACTGTGAACAAGAGAAAGGTCTTTGTTTTCAAGTTTTTTTAGATAGCGCATCATCTTGGATTCAGAATGATAACTATTGAATATGGGTTGTGACAATATAGCATCGGTTCTTAAGAATTCTTCTGCTATTGACTGGTCACCTTTTTCAATGGTAAATTTCTTCCCTTTAAAATCAGAAAAAACACCTAACAAAGTTTCAACATCCTCATCGGTGTGTGGCTCTGCAAAGCTAATGGTTACTTCCTTATTGTTCTTGTAATAGAAATTAATCTCCTGCTTCTCCGCTAAGGTTTTAAGCGCTTGACTATCGATGTTTTTGATCCAGACAGTGTCAAAGAAATTTTCTGAACCAAGCTCATACCCCATAGATTTTAATCCAGCAGCGACTTGATTGGCCAAACGATTAACATGTTTAGCTATTTTTTTTATTCCATCTGGACCATGATAAACGCCGTACATACTTGCCATAACTGCAAGAAGGGCTTGTGCGGTGCATATATTAGAGGTTGCTTTCCCTCTTTTAATATGTTGCTCCCTAGTTTGCAACGCCATCCTCAGTGCGGTGTTGTTATCCGTATCTTTTGAAATACCGATAATTCTTCCCGGCATATTTCTTTTAAAACTCTCTTTTGCCGTGAAGAAAGCTGCATGTGGCCCTCCGTATCCCATGGGAACTCCAAATCTTTGTGAAGATCCGAGCACGACATCAGCTCCATAATGTCCAGGTGCTTTTAATAGTGCTAGGCTTAATAAATCAGCAGCTACAGCTACATGAAGGTTCTGTGTTTTTAAGCGTTCGATTCGATTTGACAAATCAGGGATGTGTCCATTCGCATCGGGGTATTGTATGACTGCGCCAAAAAAGGAATTGTCAATTTGAGTTTCGTCAATATTTCCGACAACAAGTTCGATACCTAGGTTCATCGCCCGTCCTTTGACAACATCAATTGTTTGGGGTAAAGCATTTTCATCTAGAAGAAACCTAACCTTACCGGCTTTCAGATCGGCTCTCGAACGCCCATTGAAAAACATAAGCATTGCCTCGGCAGCGGCAGTGGATTCGTCTAGCAAGGATGCGTTTGCAATTTCCATTCCTGTTAAATCCAAAACCATAGTTTGAAAATTCATAAGGGCTTCAAGCCTTCCTTGAGAAATTTCTGCTTGATAGGGCGTATAAGCGGTATACCATCCTGGGTTTTCAAGAACATTTCTTAAAATAACAGATGGCGTTATGGTTTCATGGTAACCCAAACCGATATGTGATTTGAATACTTTATTCTTTTTTGCTAGCGATGACATATGAATTAAAAACTCATTTTCACTCATCGCATCTGAGATCTTCAATTCTTCCGAAATTCTTATTTGAGAAGGAACAGTTTTACTGATTAGTTCTTCCATTGAATCGACACCAATGGCATCCATCATGGATTTTTTTTCAGAAGAGGAGGGGCCAATGTGTCGGCTAGTAAATGGGCTCATCAAGAAAGTTGTTAATTAACGTTTTGCAAATATACTTTAACTCAAGAAAACAACAATTCAATTCGAAAAGAGTTTATAGCTTTTTAGATTTAGCTATATCTTTTTGCTGATAGGCCTCTACTCGTGTTTTAGCATTACTCTGTATGTCTTTCCAGAAGAGGTTTACATCACCGATATGATAATCCTCTAGCGTCCAAGCAAAGGATCGAAACGGTACATGAGGTAAGCTGATCCAAACGGCGCCATCCGCAACATGAGTGTGGAATGACTGTGTGTACATTTTATCGTCCTGAAATAAAAACCCTTTATGTTTTTCTCTTTTAGCAATGGCTTGTAAATCCCATGTTACGGGATTGATTGCCGCTTTTCCCTGGTACCAATTCTTGTATTTTTTCGTTTTATATCGTCTTTTAAATGTATTCCAACTTACAAACCCCCCAGTTTCTATTTCATTGGTTAAAAGAGGAATACTTTGATATTCATCTTCATTAATGCCAATGCCCGGCAAGTAGGCACAGACCAATTGTTCTTGGAGCGCTTTTCCATCAAAAAAATCTTTAAGAAGAAGCATGGCATGCGTAGATCCTTGGCTATGTCCCGCTAGAATAATGGGGCGCCCCTTATTGTGATTTTCAAGGTAATAGGAAAAGGCAGCCTTTACATCTTTATAAGCCTTCAAAAGAGCCGTTCTGCCTCCTGTTTCAAGTGAGGTGTAGCTTCTTAAATTGGCTTGAGAATAATATGGAACAAACATCCTTCCAGCTTCAGCCCATGCAGATGCCTGAAAACGGGTCACTCTGATCGCTTTATTTCTTTGTTCTTCATTATCGATTGAGACATTCCAATTGGGATCCTTTTTGTCTAAGAAAACAGTGGGGTAGATATAAAAAACATCAGCATATTCAATTAAAGAGGAATCTTTAATATAAGCTTCGTGAAGCTTGTTTTTATTATCAGGTGAAATCAACCAATGATCTAAATTAGAATAATCAGCCTCGATTTGTGAATTCAGCGCAAATTGTTGAATAATTATAATCGAAATCAGAATGAGTTGTCTCACAAGCAGTTATTTTTGTAAAAAACATTTAAAATGTACCTCAAAATTAAATCATTTCTAGCAATCCTTTTTTTGTTTAACAATTTTTGTATTTCTGCCCAAAAAACGGATTCAGTAAAAACAGACACGCTTACATTTTGGAAGCTTAAATCATTGTACACATTGAATGGAACCCAGAGTTCTTTTGTGAATTGGAATTCAGGTGGTCGTAACAATATTTCTTTAAATGCGTCTATTTCTGCAAACGCAGTTTATAATAAAGAAAAATGGAAATGGTCAAGTGATCTTTCTCTCGCATTTGGTGGGATCAAATACTTAGATGAGGCAGCGTTTATGAATCTCCAGAAAACAGATGATAAAATTGATCTTTCGAGTATGCTCGGGATCCGATTCTCCAAGAAATCATTACTTAGTATAAACGCTGGTTTTAAAACGCAGTTTGCAGATGGTTTTACATTTCCAAATGATTCTATAGCCGTTTCAAAGTTTATGGCACCGGGTTATCTTAATTTGGCCTTAGGTGTCGATTATATTAAAGACAAGGGGTTCTCCATATTTGCCTCTCCTTTGGCGGCTAAAACGACTTTTGTTATGGATGATTATTTGTCTCAGCTAGGGGCTTTCGGTGTTGAAAAAGGGGAACGGATTAGACATGAATTTGGCGCTTTCATTAAACTCAAATGGAATACAGAGGTCATGAAGAATGTTGAAATGAAATCGAAGGTAGAGCTCTTTAGCAATTACCTAAACAAGCCTCAAAATATAGATGTAAACGCCGAACTCATTTTTATCTTTCGTGTAAATTCACTCTTTTCTGCCACGGCACAATGGAATTTAGTTTACGATGACGATATTCAGATTCGAGATAAAAACGGCAATGTTGGGCCAAGGACTCAATTTAAATCTGTTTTAGGTATTGGTATTTCGTACAAGCTTGAGAATTAGCCTTTAATTTCTATTAAATATAGTCTATGAATGCTCCTTTAGGTATAGGTCCAAGCAAGGAAACGACTTGATTTATTACCTAAATCTAAATCAATGACCTTATAGTGTTTTGGCTTTGTTTTCTTTATTGTATGCAGTAAGCTCTTGAGATGCTCTTTTTTTGAGACTAAAGAGGTGAACCAATGAACCTGGCTTTTAAACTTGGTACTTTCAAGTATCATTTTTTTGAGAAAAACCTCTTCTCCACCTTCCGTCCAAAGCTCATTAGAAAGCCCCCCAAAATTAAGGGTAGCGGTCTCTTTAATTTTTAGGTTCTTCACCTTTCTCTGATTTTGTTTTTGTGCATCTTCGGCACTCTTAAAAAAAGGAGGGTTGCAAACCACCACATCAAAAAAATCATCGGGCAGAATAATATTTTCTAGAATGCTTTGCTCGTTTATTTGCTCCCTCAAAACGACGGTGCTAAGGGCTGGATTGTTTTTTATGATTTCTTCTGCGTTCTTCAAAGATTTAGGATCTATTTCACTTGCGGTACAACGCCATTTGAAGTGACATGACGCCAATATCGGATAAATTAAATTTGCCCCTGTTCCAATGTCTAATAGATGAATATTTTTTTTATAAACAAGTTCTTCTATATGAAGTAAATAATCCAAGCGACCAGGAATTGGAGGGCATAAATTTTGGTCTGGAATTTCCCAATCGATTCCATACTGCATTTTTAACAGCGCTCGGTTGAGTGCTTTTACTGCTTTTTGGTCTGCAAATCTTATTGTTTCTGTCCCATATTTATTGACAAAAACAAATTGTTTTAATGACGGGTGATGTTGAATTAATGCTTCAAAATCATAGGATTCCAAAAAGGGGTTTTTAGCGTGCATGAGATAGAAAAGTAAGTAATTTTAGCTTTGCTCTGACTTAAATCCATCTGTTTTTCACATTAGAAATCGCTACCAGGTTATTTAGACCTATTTAGGTCGTTTTAGTGACTGCAATTTGACATCCTTCTTTTGAGTAAGTTGGGAATAGTACCTGAGATGATTGATGAATCACAAGTAGTTTTCCCTCCTCAAGAATTAAGGTTTCGTGGTTGATTTCAATTTGGAGACAGCCATTAAGCACAAAGACATATAAATTCTCCCATTGGGGCTCAAGTTCAATGTCGGATTTATTGTCAGGTGCAATGTGTAAACCGAACAATTCACTCTTCAAAGGGCCCATGGTCATCACATTGAAATCTGTGCATGTCCCAATGCATGTGCTTGTCCAATCGCCCTTAAAAGTATCAACGTTAAATTTTTTTAATTTTGAACTATGCTGGTTTTTATGGTTAAGGTAAATCTGCCCTTCCAAGACCATCAGTTTCCGATTGACACCATTTAATGACGTAAATGTAGACTGTTCATCATCTACTTTGGCAATACTGAGTCTTAACTGAAAATTCCGTTCTGAATACTTAGCTTCAGCAGGGTGGATAAATAACTCTGTAGTAGAACCACCAGACCAATGACTTGTGTTGTGGTTTTTTAAGACGGAAACATTCATTTATTAATAGGTATTGGTTTTATTTTACGGCAGGCATAACTTCGTAATAAACAGATTGAAATACTTTACGAATCTAGCAAATAGGAAAGAGATAAATAGATTTACAGCGTTGTTTCGTTGCAGCTTGATTTTTCAAGATTATTTTTCTTGGTTTTCTTTTTTCTCCATGGCCCTTGCCTCCGTTAAAGCTGAAGAGATCATACCTGAAGGAATAGCTATAATACCAAGTCCCAACATAAGAATGACGAAAGTAAAAATTCTTCCTCCTATTGTAATGGGAACAATGTCTCCATATCCCACGGTAGTTAAAGTTACAACAGACCACCACATACTCGAAAATATAGAAGAAAACGCCTCGGGTTGGACGCTATTCTCGAAATAATATATGCCAACTGCTGATAAGTAGAATAAAATGAATGACACAAAACTAAACATAATCAATTCTTGCTTTATCATTATAAATGCTCTTTGAAATCGCTTTATTGCTTTATTATATCTAATGAGTTTTATGAGTCTAAATAGTCTTAAGAATCGCAAGATACGAGCTGATCTAAGGTCAAATCCTAGTGCCAAATAGAAAGGCAGAATCGCAAGCAAATCAATGAGGCCATAAAAACTAAAAACAAAGGTTGTTTTGTTTTTAGCGATATAAAGACGAATTAGATATTCTAAGGAGAAGATTGTAATACAAATGATTTCAATTTTTTCTAAAACATTTCGAGTTCTTTCTTCAAGGTCCGGTATTGTTTCAATGGTAAAAGAAATTACGGATAAAAGGATAAGGAATTGGATGGCGTAATCGAAATACAGACCATATTTAGAATCTCTTGTTTCTACAATTTTATCAAGCTGTTTTTTCATGTTTTTTTAAAGTAATAAATATAGTAAAAATGACCACAGCGAATAGTTTGAAGCCATTTCAAATGCCATAGGAATAGAAGTTTAAATTTAATACCCTAAAAATTTAATTCTTTACATTTGCGACATAACACATTTTTAATATGAGGCTGACCCTCTTCACTCTTTTACTAATAGCTCTTATAAGTGCGTGCTCTTCAGATAAAAAAGTTGAAACCCACTTGCATATAGAATGCAGCGCTGAAACTATATCGGGCAAAAAATTTAAAGAGGGTGATCATTATCTTTCTAACGCGAATTGTCGTTCTTCAGCGTATAGCCGTACTGGAGAATTTGGCTTTAAATTGGATGTTAAACATGAGTTTGGAGCTTCTTTTAAATTGGATGATATTAAGAAAGGTGATATTATTTATGCTTCCGTTTATAGAAAAAAAGGTGGAGAAAGTGGTCAATTGATCATTGCTTCAAAGGGGCAATTACAATATGAAAGCAACGACGTTTCATTGCAAGAAAATGTTGAGTGGGAGCTTATAAATGTGAGCTTTGTAGCCAAACAAGACCATGATTTTGTGCAGGTTTATCTCTGGAATCCCAAAAAGAAAGATTTATACTTTGATGATATCACTATTGATTGTTTTCGGGAGAACAAAAAACCAGAACATGTCGCGGAAGAAGATATCTTGCGAATTGAAATACTTCCTTCGGCATTGGATAGTATTGTTGAATTTAGAAATCGCGCCTTAAATCAAGGGGTGATCACTTCAGACTTGAAATCTTATTTTAAGGCTTCTGTCGTTATGCAAGGAGCTAAGGTTCCTGTTTCCTTGAGAATCAAAGGTGATTGGGTGGATCATCTCCAGGGTGATAAATGGTCATTTCGAATTAAATTCAAGGGAAGCAATGCCTACCAGGGCATGAAAAAGTTTTCTATTCAGGATCCGCACACGAGATCATTTATGATGGAATGGTTTGGACATCGTTTGTTTGAAAAGGAAAATGTGTTGACAACCCGCTATAAATTTAAAGTGGTTTATATAAATGGCGTTAACCGCGGTGTATATGCTTTGGAAGAGCATTTTGACAAAAGACTTTTAGAGTATAGAGATCGGAGAGAGGGGCCTATTGTTAAATTTGATGAAAGTGGAGTTTGGCAGGGTTACCACAATCAAAAAGTAGAACACAAAGGACTGAAAAAATATCCTTACGTGGAATCGGCTGAGATACTGCCTTTTAGTAGTAAAAGGACACGCCGAAACCCAGTCTTATTGCAGCAATTTGTATTGGCTCAAAGTCACATGGGGCGTTTTAGAGATCTAGATCACAATCTTGAGGAGTACATGGATCTAGATAAGATGGCTCGTTTCATAGCGATGTGTGATGTTTTGAATTCAAAACATGGTTTGATATGGCATAACCAGCGTAATTATTTGAACCCAGTGAATGGTTTACTCGAGCCTATTGCTTATGATTGTTTTCCAGGGAAATTAACGGTTCATCGCGAATTATTAGGCAAAGCGGCGCATTGGCGAAGAGATAATGACTTTACAAGCTTTGACGCCTTATTCTTGAACTCGGAGTTTAATAACTTGTATATTCTCTATTTGAAGAAATTCTCCTCGGCTGATTACATCAAGCATGCCCTCAAGGAATTGGAGGTGGAAATCAAGCATTACGAGGGGCTTTTGAGGCATGAGTACCCGATGTATAAATTGGATCAAGCTTATTTTGAAATGAATAGAGTCAATATTCAAGAAAAAGTAAAGAGCTATGAGAAATTACCCCTGGCTGAAAGAAAAATAAAGAAAACGGGCGTTTACAAGGATACGAAACAAGATGTGATTTTTGATGAGGTTGCATTAAAAGTTTACACCACCGAATCGGACTCTTTGTCTTGCCGTCTTCAGTTTGAAAATTTTCTTTTATCTGAGATAGAATTGGTGGGTTATACAACCAAGCTAAACAAAAATCTAATTCTCCCTTTTGATGCTTTAATTTCTATGGGGGGCTTTATAGACAATGCTGTTGTAAAATCTTATGATTTTAAGTTTCGACCAAAAAAGATCTATTACAAAACCAAAATAACAGGTGATTCTCTCCTTAAAGCAAAGGTGAGTCCTTTTCCTCCAGTGGGTAAACTTTCGGTTATTGGTTCTCAAGCGACTGAATTGAAGGTAGATTTGGACGATGGTGTCGTTACAATTAAAAAAGGGAAACACACTTTTAGCCAGACAGTTTACGTGCCGCGTAACAAAATGTTGGTAATTGAAGCAGGGGCGAATATCACATTACAGGGTGGTGCCCGTTTGGTTTCCTATTCCCCAGTGAAAATGATGGGTACGGAACGGAACCCTATCGTTTTTAATGGGCAAGGTCCCAAAGGAGGAGGGGTCGTTTTACTTCCGAATGGAGGCGAAGTTGAATTGGAGTATGTCAATTTTTCAAATCTAACAGCTGCGAACACGAAACATTGGATATTAACGGGAGGTGTCACCATTTACGAGGGGGCAGTGAAAGTATCGAATTGCAGTTTTTTAAACTCGCGTAGTGAGGATGCTTTAAATCTTATCCGTTGTGATTTTGTTTTAGATTCTTGTAAAATAGGCAATACCTATTCGGATGGGTTTGATGCAGACTTTTGCACCGGAATTCTTCGTTATTCTACATTTTTTGATACTGGAAATGATTGTATTGATTTTTCAGGGAGTAAAATTAAAATTGAAGGCTGCCAAATCAAGAATTCGGGAGATAAAGGAATTTCAGGAGGAGAACATTCGGATTTAAGGATTGTGAATTGTGATATAAATGGCGCTTCGATTGCTATAGCATCGAAAGATAAATCAAAGGTTACAATTGATAATACAAGGATCAGCTCTTGCGCTTATGCCTTTGCATCTTACATGAAAAAGGCAGAGTATGGACCTGCCGAATTGATTGTGAATTCTGCCATATTGAAGGACGTAAAAACGAAGTTATTGCTTGAAAAAGGCTCGAGAATTTACTTTGAGGGGAGGCAACATGTTGGTGAAATCCGATTTGATATTGATTCGATGTATCAGGAATTTAGCAAGGAAGGTATCTAGGAAAACCAAACGTCTGTAATGACCTCTTTTTTCATAAATTGATTGACCCGTTCGATAATGACTTGTTTCCCCGCATGCAGCTCTTCGCGCATGACAGAAGAATCTATTTTCAAAAGTAGCTTCTTGTTTTTTATTTCTATGCTTTTTGTTCGATGGGCTACTGCAGTCCCCATCAATTCTGGCCATGCATCATTTAGATCAAACTCCTTCATCTTATCATCGAGCCGGTAAGCCTTAAGCAATTTATCGATTACATCTCCAAGGGATTGTTCTTTACGTGCTCTTCGATTGTCAGGATTATAGGCCATGTGCTGCAAAGTTAGCGAGAAATTTCTTTAACATCTCCTTCAATTACTTCAAATAGTTTTGAGGGTACAGGTAAGGAATCTAATAGGGATTCCATTCTCTTTTGATCTGTGTCGGAAAGTAAAACCTGGCCAAAATAATCTTGTGTAACCAAACCTACGAGCTTCTGAACCCGTTCGCCATCTAATTTGTCAAAGATATCATCAAGAAGCAGAATTGGATTCGTTTTTTTTTGAGCTTTTAACCAATCAAATTGCGCTAAACGCAAAGCGATTACAAAAGATTTTTGCTGTCCTTGTGATCCGAATTTTTTAACGGGGTGGCCTTTTATAGTAAAGGTTAAATCATCTTTATGTGTTCCCGCGTTTGTATACTGTGTATAACTATCCTTTTTGTGATAAGCGATAAGGATTTCAGCAAAGTTCTCATTAGTGAGTTGTGATTTATATTCGATAGCCGCGTTTTCGATTCCGTCGCCAATTTGTTCGTAGAACTTATTGAAAACGGGAATAAATGATTCCAGAAAATCTTTCCGTTTTTCATGAATAAATGAACCTAACTTGTCGAGTTGAGCATCCCAGACTTCTATGGATTCAAGGTCAAATAATCTGTGTTCACTCATGTTTTTTAGCAGAGCATTTCTTTGCATCAAAACTTTCTGATAGGATTGAATCGTGTTTAAATAAATAGGATCGACCTGAGAGATGATTCCATCCATCCATTTCCTTCTTAATTCACTGCCTTCGTTAATGAGATCACCGTCATAGGGGGAGATAAAGACTACAGGGAATTTACCAATGTGTTCGGCAAGTCTTTCGTATTCTTTTTTGTTGAGTTTTATTTTTTTCTTCGAACCTAGTTTGTATGAACAAGCAACAGTTTGGGTTTTATTTTCTGTATTCCAGGCACCTTGAATTTGAAAAAATGAGCAATCAAACATGACATTTTGTTTGTCAATAGGATTCAGATATGACTTACACATACTCATGTAGTATATCGCATCGAGTATATTGGTTTTACCACTTCCGTTTTTTCCTACAAAGGCATTTAAGCCACTTAGGAGTTGAATCTCCGTGTTTTGATGATTTTTGAATTGTATTAACTGAAGTCGTTCTAGGAACATTTTTTAAAATTAAGGATTCCATTCAAAAACGGTCTCTAGTACTCTTTTTTTATTTGTTTAAAGTTATGTACTTTTACTCCTGATAAGAGTATTTCTTGGAAATAAATTAAATTCATTTAAATGAAAATAATTATTATTTGTCTATTTGTAATAGCCTCTTATCACGTTAAATCCCAAAAACATTATTCTTCAATACAAGAAGGGTCAAAATATTCACTCGAACAAATTGCGAGTGCAATAAATCAAGCCAATTGGTGTGGATATTATCATGAGATTGAAAATTTTGAGATTTTATTTGATGATGGTGCAAGGGTCTTCTTAAAATCAAAAAATCAATTAATCGGGGAAGGTTTTGAAATGATTGATTCCTGTAATAAATCAGTAAAGATAGCTAGTAAGCACATATACTCTATTGCCAAAAACGGGGTTATTGTTATACGTGTTGATCGAGATTTGAAAAAGAAAAAAATTAACAGGAAATAGTTATGAGAATAATCATTTTTATACTAGGTGTATTCGTTCATTTTTCATGCTTTTCTCAAGTTTCTAATGATGATTGCTTTAATGCCTCACCCCTAGGTACTCTTCCCGCTCCAGCGAATTGCGGAAACGGACCGAATAACGATGGCCAGGGTGACCCGGTGACTTTTACAAATCTCACAAATGTTGGAGCACAAACGGAAAACCCATATACCACATTAATTAATTGTCAAGGAAGTGGACAAGATATGGCATCACCAGCAACAGATGTTTGGTATTCATTTGTTCCTTCGGGTTTGTCATTAGATATTACCATAAACGGTTTAATCAATGATCCAAATGTTGCATTATGGGCAGGGAATTGTGGCAATTTAATCGGAGCGGGATGCGATATTGGTAGCGGTGGCTCCTTGACAACGACAATCGATCAGCTCAACCCAGGCGACACCTATTATTTGCAAATTAGTGGAGGAGATTTAAATGATGAAGGGACTTTTGATCTTACGCTACAAAATAATGTAGATTGTAATGCGTGTTTACTTGCCTCAACAATGACTGTTGATCCTTTGCCAGTGAATGGAACATATCAACCAGGTACGGTAGTAACCTTTTGTTTTACGGTTGATGAATGGAATCAGACCAATACAAATTGGTTTCAGGGTGTGGTTCCTATTATGGGTAGTTCCTGGATCAATTTAACCCCAATTAGTTCACCCCCAACTTGTGATTCGGGTCCTGGAATCTGGGATTGGTTTACGGGAGTTACTACTCCCCTTGGAAACTCAAATGGTTTTTTCTTTGATGGTGCGATTGCAGGTTTTAATACAATTCCTGATGGGGATCCTACAAATAATTTTGGTGATAATTGTCAAGGTACAGGATTGGACTGGGAGTTTTGTTGGCAGGCTACCGTAGAAAATTGTCCGCCTGGACAAACGGGTGACGACTTAAGTGTAAATATTGAAACCTATGGAGATGGGGAGACAGGAAATTGGTCCGATGTAGGCTGTAATTTTGATCCAGTATTTCTCTTTAGTGCAAGTCTTGCTTGTTGTGCATCACCTTTAGTGTCTTCTGGAGATGTTAGTTGTCAAGGTTTGAGCGATGGCATTGTCACAGCTGAAGCTCAAACAACAGCAAATCCTTGGGATTTTGAATGGACAGATGATTCTGGAAACGTAATCAGCACCTCAAACAATTCAAATAGCGCGACAAATGAGGTGTTGAATTTAGCTGCAGGAATTTACACGGTTACAGTTACGGATGCGAACGGATGCTTTTCTTCAAGTAGTATTACCATAACGGAGCCTCCAATTGTCACTCCTATATTTAATCAAATCGCAGATATCTGCAACGGAGGCTCGTTTAGTCTACCGAATATAAGTGACAATAGTGTTTCAGGAAATTGGTCGCCTGTTAATAATTCATCTTCTACCACGACATATACTTTTACTCCTGATGCCGGAGAATGTGCGCTGACTGAAACCATGACCGTTGTTGTGAATCAATCATCAACAGGAACAGATACTCAATCGGCCTGCGTGTCGTATTTATGGATTGATGGAAACACTTATAGCACAAATAACAATACGGCAACATTTAACATTGTCGGTGGCGCATCAAACGGATGTGATTCATTGGTGACTCTTGATTTAACGATCAACAATACAGTCGTTGGAGTGGATATCCAAACAGCCTGTGGCTCGTATTTATGGATTGATGGTGTGAACTATACTTCTAGTAACAATACAGCAACATTTAATATTGTTGATGGCGCATCAAATGGATGTGATTCTTTGGTGACTTTAGATCTCACGATTACGAGCCCCACAACTGGAACCGATACTCAGGCTTCTTGTGATACTTATACTTGGATTGATGGTGTGGACTATACTTCTAGTAACAATGCAGCAACATTTAATATTGTTGGGGGTGCAGAAAACGGATGTGATTCATTGGTGACTCTTGATTTAACGATCAACAATACAGTTGTAGGAACGGATATCCAAACGGCCTGTGGCTCGTATTTATGGATTGATGGTGTAAACTATACTTCTAGTAGCAATGCAGCAACATTTAATATTGTTGGTGGCGCATCAAACGGATGTGATTCTTTGGTAACGCTTGACTTAACGATCAACAATACAGTAGTAGGAGTGGATATCCAAACAGCCTGTGGCTCGTATTTATGGATTGATGGTGTGAATTATACTTCTAGTAACAATGCAGCAACATTTAATATTGTTGGAGGTGCAGAAAACGGATGTGATTCATTGGTGACTCTTGACTTGACTATTAATAATTTAACAACAGGAACAGACACTCAAGCGGCTTGTGATACTTATACTTGGATTGATGGGAACATTTATACTGCAAGTAACAATAGTGCGACGTGGTTATTATCGAATGCAGCTGGATGTGACAGTACAGTGACTCTTGACCTTACCATTACAAACGCAACGACAGGAACAGACACTCAAGCGGCTTGTGATACTTATACTTGGATTGATGGGAACATTTATACTGCAAGTAACAATAGTGCGACGTGGTTATTATCGAATGCAGCTGGATGTGACAGCATAGTGACTTTAGATCTTACGATTACGATCCCCACAACTGGAACCGATACGCAGGCTTCTTGTGATAATTATACTTGGATTAATGGGGTTACTTATATAGCAAGTAACAATAGTGCTACTTTCCTTTTAACCAATGCTGTAGGATGCGATAGTTTGGTGACTCTTGATTTAACGATTGCAAATTCTCTAACGGGAACCGATACGCAGACTGCTTGTGATACTTATACTTGGATTGATGGGAATACTTACACGACAAGTAACAACTCTGCTGCGTTTACTTTAACGGCAAGTGGAGGATGTGACAGTTTGGTGACTCTTGATCTTACGATTTCTAACTCCTCAACAGGAATAGACTTCCAGACTGCTTGTGATTCATATACTTGGGTTGATGGGAATACCTATACGACAAGTAATAACAGTGCTACTTTTCTTTTAACCAATACTGCAGGGTGTGACAGCACAGTGACTTTAGACCTAATAATTAATAATTCAGTTACGGGAACAGACACACAGACGGCCTGTGATTCATATCTTTGGATTGATGGAAACACCTATGTTGTAAGTAACAATTCAGCATCATTCAATATTACAGGAGGTGGAGTAAACGGATGTGATTCTCTTGTTAGTCTCGATTTAACCATTAACAATACGCCATCGTATACTATGTCAGGGACAGACCCTGATATTTGTAATGCAAGTAATGGTAGTATTACCATAAGTGGACTAAATGCAGGTGCACTGTATACAATCAGCTATGATTCTTTAAGCACACCTTCACAAGTCTCTAATTTCACTGCGGATACTTTCGGGGAATACTTGATATTGGGCTTAGGAGCTGGATTGTATTCATCTTTCTCAATCATACATAATGGTTGTGAATTTACCTCTCCAGATCTTATGGACTTGAATAATCCCGGCGCCCCTTCTATTAATTTCCAATTAGACAGTACCGTATGTGATACATATACACTTCTTGATATTTCGGGAACGAATCTATCGGGTAATGAAAGCTATTACACCCAAAGTAATGCTGAGGGAACACCTCTACTTTCTGGGGATATGATTAGCTCTACACAAACCATTTATATTTATGATATTCTCGGTACATGTTCCGATGAATCTAGCTTCACTGTGACCGTAACCAACACACCTTCGATTATAAATCCTGGACCTCAGGAGTCCTGTGAAAGTTTTATCCTGCCATTAAGCATTCAAGGTAATAACCTTTCTGGGAATCAAAATTACTATAATGATTCTCAAAGTAATGGCGGTTCACCTATTAATGATGCTATTCTTAGTTCTCAAACAGTATATGTTTATGATGAGAATGGTACCTGTAGTAATGAGGTTTCATTTGACATAACGATTAATGAGTTGCCCATGTTGTTAAGTTTTACTGGAGAGGGGATCTATTGTGATGGAGATCTTATCGACGATCTTCTTGTGGAGGTCAGTGGTGCTCCAGATTATACATTAGATTATACATTAAACGGAATTCCATTAAATATTTCTTCGAGTAGTTCACCCCTCAATTTAGGCAACACCTCAGGCGCATATGTGATTACTTCTTTGTCTGACAATGCATGTGATATCATTTTAAATAATGTGCAGACCGTTATTGTCAATCCGATCCCTGTGGCTCCTGATGTTTCAGAAGATGTGCTGTATTGTGCAAATATGATTCCTGAACAAGTTCTTGCTTCTGGCAGTTCAGGCGAATACACATGGTATAGTGACCCTGCGATTTCCCAAATAATTTCATTTGGAGAGTCGATTATACCAAATGTTGTTTTAGGAAGTATGACCTATTATGTGACCGCTAATGATAGCGATTGTGAAGGTCTACCCGCCAGTGTGACGATTACATTTGAAGAATGTAACATTATTATTCCAACTGCATTTACTCCAGATAATGATATGGTAAACGATATTTGGGAATTGGAAAACATTGACAATATATACCCGAATAATAAGGTCTTTATTTATAACCGATGGGGAAATCAGATTTTTGAATCTGAAAAAGGTGCGTATAGCCAAAGACCATGGGATGGAAGATTTAATGGGAATGCACTACCTGTCGCTTCTTATTATTATATTGTTGTGTTCAATGATGGTGTCACCGATCAATCTATAGGAATAGTTAGTATTTTAAAATAAAAATAGCGGGTATTTTATTATATTTTTTGATTGAATGATGAAGTTCATCTCCTTTTTCATTGTTTAAGTTTTACAAATTTGTAAGCAACCTGTGAAGTGTAAATTCAGTCATTATAATATAATTTGTTATAAATACATGATTTTAAAATACATATTCTCTTATTTACTATTTACATGTATTGTTTTATTCACAAATAATATACGCGCACAATTAGTGATTACAAATCAAGGTGCAAACGCCAGTGTTATTGTAAATTCTTTTATTAGCGGAGGCCTCACTATTTCTAATGCGACTATAAACTGTCCATCGAACGCATATGGAACCTTTACTAATGGAGAATCCACAGATTTGGGTATTCCGACAGGACTCGTATTAACAACGGGTAATGTGCTTGATTTGAATCAGCCTGGATCAGGATTTATGAGTACAAATAACGCGACAACTTGTAATGATGCCCAGTTAGGTACACTAGAACCATTGGCGGATTATGACTGTTGTATTTTAGAGTTTGATGTCGTTCCTTCTTGTGATGAAATGCAGATAAGATTTGTTTTTGGATCAGAGGAATATCCTGAATGGGTTTCTTCTGGTTTTAATGATGCTTTTGGCTTTTTTATAACAGGTCCAAATCCTGCAGGTGGCAATTACAATAATAACAATGTTGCTGTTTTACCTAATGGAACGACGATAGTAAGTATTGATAACGTGAATGCAAATTTAAATAACGCTTTTTATGTCGATAACAGTGCTGGCTTGACCAATATTTTTGATGCATTCACAACCGTATTGGTATCTGATGTGTCTGTGATTCCATGTCAGTCGTATCATTTTAAAATAGCCATTGCCGATGCAGGAGACCCCTTTTGGGACTCCGGAGTCTTTGTCGATTTTTTAGAATGCTCCAGTGCTCTAGAGTCCTTAGTTTCATCAACACCTGTTTCTTGTGCAGGGGATGACGGAACGGCAACTATTAATGCATCAGGAGGATTTCCGGGTTACACCTATTCTTGGAACACTTCCCCAATACAGACCACGGCCACGGCCACGGGCCTTTCCCCAGGTTTTTATGAGGTTTCGGTTGATGATGCGGGTGCATGTACTGAACCTATTATCGATACGGTCGAGGTAGTTGCAAATGCGATTGTGCCAACCTTAACGGTAAATTCAGAAACCATTTGTGAAGGGGACTTGATTACTTTAACGGCTATCCCATCTATTGCTGGGGGGTCTTTTTTATGGGGAACTGGTGAAACTTCTCCGTCGATTAACGTCACGGCTAATTCTACGACAACTTACACCTGTGATTATGATTTAGCAGGATGTATTGGTGCTTCATCAGGCACGGTTACGGTTAATCCCTTATTAGAAAGCACAACAGAGATAACAATATGTGAAACAGACCTTCCCTATTTATGGAATGGATTATCTTTTGCTTCGCCAGGAACGCAAGTTGCGACAATATCAGGGCTTATAACTGGATGTGATTCAATAGCCACATTAAACCTTCTTGTAAATCCAATTTTATCTAGTACGACCGCTATAACGGTCTGTGAGAATGAGCTTCCCTTTACATGGAATACCCTGACATTTGTTTCTGCAGGAATTCAACAGGCCTCTTTATCTAGTTTGGTTTCAGGTTGTGATTCACTTGCGTCCTTGAACCTAAGTGTTCAAGCACCATTGTCAAGTGTCACGAATCTTACTATTTGTGATTCAGATTTACCTTTCGCTTGGAATGGATTGACATTTAACACATCAGGTAGTGATGCTGCAGTGCTTACTAGCGCTATTACGGGTTGCGATTCTCTTGCGATATTGAATCTAACAGTTAATCCATTATTAACAAGCACAACTAATCAAGCTGTATGTGACAATAGCTTGCCTTTCATTTGGAATGGTTTAACATTAAATTCCTCGACTACTGAATCTGTGAACTTGGTTAGTTCTTCGGGATGTGATTCAGTTGCGACGCTGAACCTAATCGTAAACTCAACAATATCAAGTGTCACTCAGGAAATTATTTGCGAACAAGATTTACCTTATCTATGGAATGGTTTAAGTTTTAATTCGGCAGGTTCCCAAATCGCTACATTATCTTCCCTTGTTACGGGCTGCGATTCGTTAGCAACTTTGGTTTTAGATGTAAACCCAACACTGATTAGTGAAAGCTTTGATACCATATGTGATTCGGAATTGCCTTATCTATGGAATGGAATGTTTTTTGGAGCTGGAGGTTCTCAAACAATTACTCTTACAGCAGCGGTTTCAGGATGTGATTCTCTTGCGACTATGAGCTTGACGGTTAATGCTTCTCAAGTCCCAATATTCGATCAACTTGGTCCATATTGTGAAGGAGATGTAGCAGATGCATTATCTAATATTTCGAACGAAGGTATTGAAGGGGTTTGGGGTCCCCCAGGTATCAACACAGGTGCTATTGGAGGGACTATTTATGCGTTTGTTCCAAATCCGAGTCAATGTGCTTTAAATATGCAAATGCTTATAGAGGTCAACGAAACTCCAGATTTATCTGTTACGGGTATTGATGAGATTTGTGAAGGTCAAGAGGCGGTAATTACGGCATTTTCTGGCCTAAATAACGGTAGCTATTTATGGCAACCAGGTGGCGAGTCATCTAATGAGATTATTGTCACTCCAACCATAACTACGCAATACAGTGTCGTTTATATGGTCGATGGATGTGAAAGCCCCATTTTAAACTTTACGGTAACCGTCAATCCAAATATACCGGTATTTGCTGGTGATGATATTGAAATTTGTTTAGGTGAATCGGTTGTTTTGGAAGGAAGTAATGGAGTGACTTACACTTGGTCGGATGGCGTTCAAAATGGTGTATCATTCCAACCTGTCATAACAGGAACGTATTCACTTACGGGTATGAGTGTAAATGGTTGTGAAACTCAAGATGAGGTTTTGGTTATTGTGAATCCGCTCCCAATTATAGATGCAGGTAGTCCAATGACAGTTTGCGAGGGTGATGTGGTAACTTTAATAGGTAGTGGTGCCGGACCTGCAGGCACTTATTCATGGGGTAATGGAGTGGTGGATGGGAATCCAACGGTCATCAATTCAAGTGGTGTTTATACGGTAACGGGTATAGATGTTAATGGATGTTCGGGTACTTCTTCAGTAAACCTTACCTCAATTCCTTACCCCAATGCCTTGTTTTCAGCAGATATTATTTCTGGAGTAGTTCCCTTAACCGTTAATTTTACAAATTCAAGCTCCAATGCAACAAACTATTATTGGGATTTTGGAAATACAGAAAGTGAGGATTTGAATGATTTGTCAGGGGTTTCTACAACTTATAATATAGAGGGTGACTTCACGGTAACTCTAATAGCCTCCAACGAGAATTGCGAGGATACCATGCAGCTGTTAATTGAGGTGATACCCACCGGGCCTCCAATTATCTTTGTTCCGAATGTCTTTAGTCCAAATCAAGATGGCACCAATGAACTATTTATTGTAGAGACTGAAAACATTGCAAGTATTGAGCTTATCATATTAAATCGATGGGGAAATATTATGACGACTATTGAATCGATTGATATCGGATGGGACGGTAAATCCTCGAATGGAAATGACGCTAAAGAGGGGGTGTATTTTTATAAATACAATGCCCTAGGATTCAATGGACAAGAGCTCACGGGGCATGGTTTTCTAACCCTCGTCAGATAAACTTTTACGGAAGAACATATATAGAACAATGGGGATAATAAAGAAGACCAGGTAAATGTACCAAGGTAGATTTCCTGGAGCAATTTTGTTGTTCATAGGTACTGCTTTTAATTTTCTTTCATTTCTTTGCTTCACAAGTATTCGTTTTTGTTTGCTTTTTAGAACTAAAATTTCGTATTTAACAGCCGTGGATTCATTCAAACCCAAACACATTTCAAGGGCTTCGATGTGATTAGTAATCAAACCATGTTTTTCAGCAAGATGAATGGACGAATCTAAATATTTCTTAGATGTTTCCGAATCATGAATTTCGATATATAGCTCCCCTAAATTGAGGTAGGCATCACATAGATATATTATAACTCCTTGCGCTTTTCTCTCAGAAAGAACCTCTTGAAATAGTTGTAAAGCCTCTTTGGATTTTCCTTGTAAAAATAAAGTGATAGCAAGATTGTTTTTAGCGCGGGTAAGTATTAATGGTGCTGAACTCTTCTGAGCATATTCCATTTGTTTATTGAAGAAAACAATCGCTTTATCCAATTTATTTTCATCCATTGAAATTTGACCTAAAAAGGAATATCCATTTGCGGCGGATTCAAATTTCTCAACATCTAGCGCATATCTAGTATATTTATTCGCGTACAACTTGGCTGAAATAAAATCTCCATCTTTTTGGTAACATTGGGCTAAATTGATCATGGCCAAATAAGAATGGTTAACAGACCCTGAATAATCACCAAATTCCATTGAGGAATTAAAATTTTCTTTAGCATGCTGAAAATCACTTAGCAATAGATAACCTATTCCCGTTTCGTTAAATGCTTCGCTTATTAATCGGTTGTCTCCAAGATTAATGAATATCGATCTTGAAGACTTCAGTAGCGCAAGCCCATCTTTTAAAAATCCTTTTTTCACATCGAAGCTCCCTAGGATGCGCTGCCAAACTCCTTTTACGAAGGAGTCGTTTACTCCTCTGTTACTTTTCTTTAGAGATACGCCAAGAACGTTAAGAGAGTCCACGTTGAATCTATTATAGTATGTCCATAATTCAAGAGCAAAGTTAGCTTTGCGAATTAAATCAGTTTCATTTTTATATTCGATGAAGGTTACTTTCGATTCGGATCTTCCTAAAAGGGATATATTAATTAGTATTGAGAGGAGAATGATTCTAGTCATTGAGAAGTCTTTTGTTGTAATGATAGTTAACTATTCTTATGTTTGCAACAAAAACACAATTATGTCGAATGCCTTTTACTCTGTTCCTACTGCCGTTAACGAACCTATAAAGTCTTATGCTCCAGGTTCGCCTGAGAGAATAGCTCTTTTGTCTGTTTATAAAGAGATGTATGCACAAAAACCAATTGATATACCCATGTATATTGGTAGTGAAAAGGTTAGAACATCGCAAAAAATAGCAATGGCTCCACCACATGATCATAAACATGTGATCGGTCATTTTAACCGTGGGGATACAGGTCATGTAGAAAAAGCGATTCAAAGTGCACTCGAGGCAAAGGATGCATGGTCATCTTTACCTTGGGAGCACAGAGCTAGCATTTTCATGAAGGCTGCTGAATTATTAGCGGGTCCTTTCAGAGACCGAATGAATGCAGCAACCATGCTGGCTCAATCTAAGAACGTAATGCAAGCCGAAATTGATGCTGCTTGTGAAATGATTGACTTCTTTCGATTCAATGTTTACTTGATGCAAGAGATGTATAGCAATCAACCAGATTCTCAACCGGGTATTTGGAACAGAATGGAATACCGTCCGCTAGAAGGATTTGTGTTTGCTATTTCTCCTTTCAACTTTACTTCAATCGCTGCAAACCTTCCTGCTGTTGCTGCCATGATGGGCAACACTTGCGTGTGGAAGCCATCTGAAACACAGATGTATTCTGCACAAGTTATAATGGACTTGTTTCACGCTGCAGGTTTACCTGAAGGTGTCATTAACTTGATCTCAGTGGAAGGTCCAGTGGCAGGTGATGTCATTTTCAAGCACAAAGAATTTGCGGCACTTCACTTTACGGGATCGACGAGTGTGTTCCAACAACTTTGGAAAAAGATTGGGAACAACATGGAACACTACAGAGTCTACCCACGTATTGTTGGTGAAACAGGAGGGAAAGACTTTATCATGGTTCATAAATCATCTGATGCTGCAGAAGTAGCAACCGCATTATCGAGAGGTTCATTTGAATTTCAAGGACAAAAGTGTTCGGCAGCATCAAGAGGGTATGTTCCGAATAATATATGGACAGAAGTTAAGTCTATATTGGTTGAACAGGTTTCTTCATTTAAAATGGGGTCTCCAGAAGACAATACAAATTTCATTAATGCGGTTATTGATGAAAGAGCTTTTGATAAGATCAGTGCATATATTACCTATTGTAATGATCACAAGGATGCAGAAATAATAGTGGGTGGTGAATTTGACAAATCCCAAGGTTATTTTATTTCTCCAACTGTTGTCGTAACGACTGATCCAAAATTCAGAACAATGAGTGAAGAGATATTTGGCCCTGTTCTAACAATATATGTATATGAAGCCGATGCTTTTGAGGAGACATTGGATATTCTTGATGAAACTTCTGAGTATGCATTGACTGGATCTATACTCTCCCAAGATCGTTATGCGATTGCATTGGCAACAAAGAAATTAGAGAATGCAGCGGGTAACTTTTATATCAATGATAAGTGTACAGGAGCCGTTGTAGGTCAGCAACCTTTTGGAGGGGCTAGAGGTTCGGGGACAAATGATAAAGCGGGTGCAGCTATGAATTTATTAAGATGGGTTCAGGCGCGTACGATTAAAGAAACGTTTGTTCCAGCTACTGATTATCCTTACCCGTTTCTACAGAAGTAAAAAGGGTATGTAAACTTTTCTTCTAAAGTAAAAATCATTATTTTAGGGATTGATGACTCAAACAATCCTAAATGACGGTACACCAATTTTTTGTTTAAGAAAACCTGAGACAAAAATGTTGGACCATCATGTTGAAGGATATCTTCAGAATGGTATTGCTATTGACGAGAACGATGTTGTTTTTGATGTGGGTGCTAATGTGGGGGTTTTCGGCCTAAGGGCTATTCAAAAAGCTAAAAATGTAAGAGCGTATTGCTTTGAGCCAATTCCAGATATTTTCTCAGTTTTGAAAAAAAATGCAGAAGTTCATGGGCAAGGAAGAATCCATACTTTTCAACTGGGTATTTCTGATACTTCTGAAAAAGCTATGTTTACTTATTTCCCGAATACCCCCGCTTTATCTACTTTACACCCTGAAGAATGGGATAAGGATCCAAAAGCATTCTCACGGGCCGTAAAAGGAACTATGAAAAACCCGCCGGATGGCATGAAGTGGATGAAATTAATTCCTCCTATTTTCTCCGGACTTATTGCGAAATTTTTAGTTAAAGGAAAGAAACTGGTGGAATGTAACTTAGTTACACTTTCTTCAATTATAGAGAAAGAACAGGTAGAAAAAATCGATTTACTTAAAATAGATTGTGAAGGTGCAGAGTGGTCTGTGTTAAAAGGTATCTCTGATGAACATTGGCCTAAAATTAAGTCTGTGGTAGTAGAGGTTCATGATATTGATCACCGCCTTGAGAAAATTAAAAAGATGCTCAATGAGAAAGGGTTTTCAAGGTTACATCACGAAAGAGAAATAGGTCTTGAGGATTCAGTAATGTTTAATTTATTTGCATTAAGATGACGCGAGAATGGGTTGTAATAGGGACTATTTTGGTTCCTGTAGTTTCTAATTTATTTGGTTTGCTTTATAGCATGCTCGTTCTTAAGACCGATCTTTTCAAGCCCTTTCGAATCCAAAATAAAGCATATCAGGACTCTGTTTTTAAGAAGCGAATGCCTCTATTTTTATTCAACTTTATACTCCTTATAAGTGTAGCGGGTATTAGTTCATATTTGATTTATGACGTCCTAGAAACCTCTTTTATTCCGTTATGGATGATTGGCTTGCAGGTACTCTTTGCTTTCTTCATCGATGATATTTGGTTCTATTTCTTTCACCGTTGGCTGCACGAAAATAAATTCATGTTAAAACACGTGCATTCCATTCACCATAGAGCAACAACCCCATTCCCTCTGGAGTATCTATATGCCCATCCTATAGAATGGATGCTCGGGATGATTGGTGTGGTCATCGCTTTTGCATTAATTCTTGTCGTGATGCCTATTAATATTTATGCATTGTGGCTATTCGGAATGTTGCGCAACCTGCACGAAATACATATTCATTCTGATCTGGAATTGCCTTTCTTTAGTAAAATACCTTTTCTGAGTAAGACAAAGCACCATGATGATCATCATGCAAGACTAAAGGGTAATTACGCCTCTACATTCAGTTGGATGGATCGAATATTTAAAACGACCTTTAAAAAATGAAGCATTTAATTTGTCTTTTTTCTATTCTAGTTGCTTTATCGAATAGCGCTAATGCGCAAAATAATTTTGATTTAACTGTTCAAATTGATGGTTTAAAAAACAACAATGGAGTCGTTCAGCTTGGCTTGTATAATAAGGCTTCCGAATTCCCCAAAGTGGGTGAGACTTATAAAATGGCTCGTGTAAAAACAGTAGGCACATCGAAGGTGTATACTTTTAAAAGCTTACCGAAAGGCAAATATGCCGTGGCGATTTATCATGATGAAAATGCCAATAAACTTTGTGATACTAATTTTTTGGGTATTCCAAAAGAAGCATTTGCTTTTTCAAATAATATTCGACCTAGGTTTTCTATTCCTTCTTTTCAGTCCTGTTCTTTGTCCTTGAATAAGGACAGGGGTATTACGATAAGAATGGTCTATTAGGAACCGATAGCGAGAAGAATATTTTCAATTTGTGGGGGAATAGATTGAATGCCATCATTAACAATGTGATAGGGTGTTAATTTTATTTTTCGATCATCTGTCCATTGTGCATTCATTTTTAATTTTACGTCATCTTCTTTTATAGCATCCCTTTCAAGAACTCGTTCTATTTTAAGTTGTTCAGGTGCGCAGACCAAAATAACGGCATCAAAGTTTTTATTTGCTCCTGTTTCAAATAGAATTGCGGCCTCATTAAATAGAAACTGATGTGCATTATGACTTTTACTCCATTTATTAAAATCATCTCGGACTATTGGGTGAACTAGGTCATTTATTTTTGTTCTTAACACGGGCTTATTAAAAATCTGATGTGCAAGAAAATCTCTGTCGATCCTATCGTTAATAAATGCTTCGGAACCAAATATTTTTGTGAGACCTTCTCTAATAATACTATTTGTATTCATGATTTTCTTGGCGCGTTGATCAGAATAATAGACAGGATAACCCATTGATTCTAAGATTTTCCCAACAAAGCTTTTGCCGCTTCCAATACCGCCAGTTAGCCCGATCTTTTTCATTGATTCAAATTTAGGGCTTTTTAGCCATCTAAAATAGGAGAATTGATTCTGTAATAAATTGTAATTTCGTGGCATGCAAAAAAAAGAATGGTTTGCCGAATGGTTCGATACGAGTTATTACCATATCCTTTATCAAAATAGAAATGATGAAGAAGCAAAGCGATTTATCCAGGCTTTATTAGGGGTCTTAAAGCTTACCCCGAATTCTTCATTGCTAGATTTAGCCTGTGGAAAAGGAAGGCATGCTGTAACATTGAATTCAAGTGGGCATAGGGTTTTGGGAGTAGATTTGTCTGCTCAAAGTATTGCTGCTGCCAAGGGATTTGAGAATTCAAACTTATCTTTTGCGGTTCATGATATGCGAAAAGCCATTCAAGGAGAAACCTTTGATTGTGTTTTTAATCTCTTTACAAGCTTTGGTTATTTTGATTCTCATGAAGAAAATGAACGGGTATGTGAAGCCATTTATAAAATGTTAAAACCTGGAGGACAGCTTGTGATCGACTTCATGAATGCGACTAAGGTCATTAACAACATAGTGGAAAAGGAGCAAAAATCATTAAATGGTATAGACTTCAATATTTCAAGAAAATATACGGGTACGCACATATTAAAAGAGATACGTTTTGTCGATAAGGGGGAGCACTATCATTTTACGGAACGGGTTCAAACCATTGATAGAGAACAATTCGTTAAATTACTAGCACCTTATTTTAATATAAAATTCACTTTCGGATCCTTTGATTTAGATGAATATATACCTGAAAAATCAGAACGATTGATTATTATTGCGTCACGAAAATTATGAGCTTTTTAATATTACAGATCTATTTAATCTTATCCGTCCTTTTTGGAGGTTTAATGGTTGCCTATCTGAAAGCTACGCATAAAGTGCGAATGATTAAATTGACTTTGGCTTTTAGTGGGGGGTTTCTTTTAGCAATTATTTTTCAGCATCTCTTACCTGATTTGTACCAACATGATTTCGAAAATGTGGGGCTTTTTATACTTCTTGGATTTCTAGTGCAGCTAATACTCGAATATTTCTCTGGAGGAATTGAGCATGGACATACACATACGCACAGCGGCAGCCGTATTCCTCTTACACTTTTTGTAGCCTTATCTATTCATTCGGTTATAGAGGGCTTCCCCTTGGGTGGTGCTTACGGCGGGCATGTTTCACATACGGGACATGAACATGAATCGTTGTTTTGGGGTATTATTTTCCATCAGATCCCTGTAGCGATAGCACTTATGACCTTGTTCTTGAATTCAAGTATGGGCATGTTAAAATCGTGGTTCTTCCTAACTCTTTTTGCTTTAACAACGCCTATAGGAGCTTTACTCGGTATGCAATTCAATCCAGAGCAATTTGGTTTAAATATTCATGTGATTTTGGCTGTTGTTGTTGGTATGTTCTTACATATTTCTACTACAATTATTTTTGAGACATCTGAAAACCATCGTGTTAATCTGCTGAAATTGGTCAGTATTCTTTTAGGTGGAGGTTTGGCTATGGTATTGTCTTAGAGTCTTTAACGTTTAATATTTATATCTTTAGGTATAACTAAAACGTAAAATATGATGAACTCATTTTTGAATAATTTTTTTTTTTATAATTCAGAACTTGTTAGTGTCGTTGCAGGAAGTGTTATAGCGCTGCTATGGGCATTACTACTTTTACCCTATATACAAGCGCTACTTGCTTATGATAAGCAGAAATGGTTGGAAAAGGAGTTTTCTAAAAGAACGCCGAGGGGTGAAGAAGAAAGTCGTTTTCGTCATGGCTTATTGGAAGCATCTAAGCCGAGTCAGTCTTTTCCGATATATAAGATTTTTAAATTTAATTTGGCTAGTGCCGGTATTCTAGCGGTTTTTGGCGGTTTACTAATTTTATTGCTACCTGAACAGATTTCCCCTGAGGCATTTGATAAGATTTTATTTCTTCCGCTTCTGATAGGGTTAACGGTTTATTTCGTCTGTAATACTGTGTTTTTTGGTCATGGATTATGGAGGGAGGTTTCTGCACTATTTCTATATGTTGGTGTTTCTTCAACAATCATTATGGCCTATTTTAATTTTGAAATCTATGAGTGGTTCAGGTCGGATCTTCTAGCCTTCATTGTTTTAAGCATTGGTTTGGCTATTGTGTATCGCCTAAAGTCGATTCTTGCTTCATATATTTATATGATTTTAATTGCTGTTTCGGCTGCCGCCGTTGGTTTTTTTGTGGAGGACAATTGGTTATCGTTTTTACCTCAAATGTTATGGCTTTATGGCACTGGGATACTTTACTTCTGGTTACCGAGATTGCGAAAATCGACAGATGTTGGTCCGGGAGAAATTATTTTCGCAGTTTTATTTCTACTTATGATTATGTCTTTGGCCTTTTTTCAGCTTTCAGGTTCTTCTGGACTTTATCTAGCTATTCTAACAGTTATTTTACCAGGCTTGTATATTTTCTCAAAAGCTTATTTTAATAATGCAAGTACTATTTTTGGTCGTCCGATTGAGATTGCTGTGATTTTATTAATCGTTGTGATGGGCTTTTTACTGTCGTCGAAAGAGCTATTGATTGAAGTGCAGCGTTCTATTTCATTAGTTGAGGACTATTCATTTCATAAGCAGTTTTCTTATATAGTTCTTCTTGGATTAATTGTGGGGATCTTTTATACCTATAGTAATGAAATTGAAGAAAATGAGATTTCACTGAATCCGGGGTTGATGTGGTTTCCGTTCTATATTTTCATTGTCAGTTACTTGTTTCCTGCAGGTTTTGGATGTTATTTAATTTTAATTTATTTGATTTGGATGGGCTACGGATATGTCACCGTTGGGCTTCGGGTTAAATCGGAATTAAAAATATTCTTAGGTGTGTCAATCGTTATAATTGCGCTCGTAAACAAATTCATCGAGTTCTTTTCAGATGATTTATTAGAGAATATAAATGCGATAGGTATTGCCTTAATGTTTTGGGGTATTATTTTTATTGGAATCGTAATTTACCTTCGTGATAAATGGCAGGTAACGCGCCCATCAATTACTGAATTGCCTGATTCTGAAAATATTTTGAATGAGGGTATTGAATAAAATGAAAAGGAGTGTCTTTTAATGTGTTTTTACATTATTTCTATGAACTAAAATACCTTTAAGGTGGTTATATAACTAAATTTATATGCTGGTTATGCCATGTATTTATAGCGTTTGAATATACCCGATTCAATGAAAAATAAACTTACCGATAAGATCCTTTCGAATTCTAATGTTTTCGTAATTGCAGGTCCATGCAGCGCAGAGTCTTCTGATCAAGTAGCACAAATCAGTCAGGAAATCGTTGCAAATTCTGAAGTCCAAATGTTACGCGCTGGGATTTGGAAGCCTAGAACACATCCAGATAGTTTTGAAGGTCTTGGAGTAAAGGCTCTACCATGGCTTGTTGAAGCGGGCAAAAAAAATGGTTTACCGACATGTACAGAGGTGGCAAATAAGGCGCATGTCGATGCTGCATTAAACGCAGGCGTTGATGCCTTATGGATCGGTGCCAGAACGACTGTAAATCCTTTTGCTGTTCAAGAAATTGCGGATGCCCTAAAGGGTACAAATACCCCCATACTTATAAAAAACCCAATTAATCCAGACTTGGAATTATGGCTTGGCGCCTTTGAACGATTTAACAAGGCTGGACTTGATGATTTGACTGCTATACATCGCGGTTTTTCAATCTATAATCATGCGAAGTATAGGAATGTTCCTAGCTGGGAAATCCCAATAGCTTTCAAAGAACATCGGCCAGAGGTTCCGATGTTATGTGACCCTAGTCATATTTCGGGTAATAGAAATTTACTCTTAGAGGTGAGCCAAAATGCGATGGATCTAAACTTTGATGGTTTAATGATTGAAACCCATCCGAATCCGGATCAAGCTTGGTCTGATGCTAAACAGCAAATAAATGCAAATGGGCTGCGTGATTTACTTCAAAAACTTGTTTTGCGACAACCTGATTTCTCGCAGGATGTTGCTTCGATGATTGAGGAAATCCGAGAGAAAGTATCAGTTTTGGATGACCAGCTATTTGGTTTGCTTAGTGAAAGGATGCAGTTAAGTGAAGAAGTGGGTGTCTTGAAACGAGAAAACAACATCACCATCTTACAACAGGAGCATTGGTCTAAATTAATTACCAAACGGCTGTCACAAAGTGAAAGTTATCATTTGACACCACAATTCGTGAGGATTTTAATGGAGGCGATTCACCAAGAATCAATACGGCATCAGACGAGAATTATGAATCCAAGGACGAACAAATTTTGATGCGTCAAGTCGTGAGTCCTGGCTTATTGAGCGGGGAGGTCGTGATCCCGCCTTCGAAAAGTGATGCCCAACGCGCGCTTCTATTGGCAGCATTGACGCCGGGAACATCAACCATATGTGAAATTGGTTTAAGCGATGATGTGAGAACCATGCTGAAGTGCATTAAAGTTTTAGGAGCAGCGCTAGAGGTCCAGGATAACTATATTTTGGTAACAGGTACGACTCATTTTCCCGCTAAGGCCTCTTTTGACTGTGGTGAAAGTGGTTTGACTTTTCGATTATTGTCGGCATTATGTTGTTTACATGAAGGGGAATATGAATTTGATGGCAGCGGCTCAATTCTTGACAGGTCTCATGGGTTTATTGATGACTTTGGTCTGAAATATGGAATTGAAATCACTTCTAATGACAATCGTCTCCCCTATTTTATTCGAGGGGGATTGGACCCTAATTTGGATTCAATAGAAGTCGACGGAAGTATTAGCTCTCAGTTTATTTCTGGTTTGCTCATAGGGATTCCTCTTCTAAGCCGAAGAATCGTTCTTCGCGCAATCAATCTTCGAAGTTTTCCTTATGTTAAAATGACTTTAAATACGATGAAGCATTTTGGTGTTCGTGTTGATCTTGGTATGGGTAATGTTTTTAGTTTTTCTAATGACGATCCCTATCAATTGACTTCCTATTCTGTACAAAAGGACTGGAGTGCCGCAAGTTATTGGATTGTTGCTGGAGCAATCGGTCATCAGGTTTCTCTAAAGGGACTTAATATATCCACTGATCAGGCTGATGAACGTATTCTTTCAGTTTTAACTATGGTTGGAGCTACTTTTTTAATTAATGAAGATCAATTGAGCTTTCACAGTGCAGGGTCAATTGCTTTTAACTTTGATGCAACAGACTGTCCTGATTTGTTTCCCGCATTGGCAACCCTAGCTTTATTTTGCAATGGTCTTTCAAGAATAAAGGGGGTCCATAGACTTGTGAATAAAGAAAGTGATAGGTCACAGGTTTTACTTTCTCAATTTCAGAAGATAGGTGCCGAAATTTATTTTGATGGAGATGAAATGTGTATTGATGGATTAAAAGCGCTTCGTTTCGCAAAAGTAAGTTCGCATGGAGACCATCGAATAGCCATGTGCTTGGCGATTGCTGCGCTTCAAATAGAAGGTGGTTTACAGATAGAGGGAGCCTTAGCCGTTACAAAAAGCTATCCTGATTTCTGGAAAGATTTAGAAAAATTAAGACCAAGAAAAATGGGGCAATAGCCCCATTTTAATAGTCATATTAAAACCTTAAAAAGGAAGGTCGTCTTTTTCTTCAGTTGCTTTCGCGCTTGCCGCGGGAGTTTCAGTATTTAAAGACATATCAGATGGTCCAGCAGCAGGAATTCCACCCCCTTGACCAGCTTTTTCAATTCTCCATGCATCAAGTGTATTGAAATACTTTACAACGCCATCTGGACTTGTCCATTCACGTCCTCTTAAATTGAAAGAAACCTCTACTTGATCCTCTACGTTATAACCGTTAAGCATATCGCATTTATCCTGCACAGACTGAAACATAACATCTTGAGGATACATTGAAGAGGTATCCGTTACCACGAATTCTCTTTTTTTAAACTTTTCACTTATTTCTTGAGTGTCATTGATGACCTTAATTTTTCCTTGGAATTTGTACATGTTGTTTGTTGTGTATTTAGTTGTTAAAAGAAAGAAGCGTCAACCAAGCTTCTTCTAAAAGATTTTTTTCTAATAATAAATTTGCTCGTTTATGGATCTCTATTTCCAACTGAGCTGCATCTTCTTCCAAAGATAAAAACAATTCACTTAATTCGATGAGTTTGTATTCATTTACATCAGTTTCATTTGGAATTGATTCAATCCCTGCCAGCTGGCCTAAATTGTTGGCGGTCAGTATTTGGCTCGTTAATATGTCATTTGGCAATTGATCGTAGCCGATTCCACATGTCGTAATTGGCTTCGGTATTTCAAACATTGAATTTTTATCCGAACGACAATACCAATTCCCCCCCATACGTGATACCAAATCTATTTTATGCTGGTCAATCATCCCATTTTCATCTAGTATCTCTTCGCTGATATGAATTTTAAGAACTTCACAAATAATTAAGTTTCCAGCACCTCCTTGATCCCCTAATTCAATCACTTCATTCACTTTACATTCGAATTGTACCGGAGATTCTTTAATTCTATAGGGCTTCACAGAATCCGAATCGATAGGCGTTAGGCCACTTTTGATAAACTCATCTGTATTCGATGGGTAAGGCGAGCTTGCAAGACTCATCTGATGTACGATTTCATAGTTAACAACATTAATCACCACCTCTGGAATTTTTTTAACATTGTTATACGTGTCTTTCGTTGTATTCGTTCTGCCAGACCTTGCAGGAGAGAAGACGAGTATTGGTGGATTTGCGCTAAAAGCATTGAAAAAACTAAACGGTGCAAGGTTGGGTACGCCCTTTTCATCAATCGTAGATGCGAAAGCAATCGGTCGGGGGCCAACGGCTCCCAAAAGATAGCGGTGCAACTTAGGTACTTCTATGTTTTTTGGATCTATTGAAATCATAATCTTACAGTTACAAAAGTAATTAGAACTCTTCTTAATAGGGGGTATCGTTTCTTTTTTTTATTCACAATTTTCACGATAGATGCAATGCTTCAAATGGATTAGATTTGTATTTTAGGCATATGAAAATAAAAGCAATGCTTTTCTTTGCATGCTTGCTCTGTTTTGCGTTCAATTCGTATTGGGCTCAAAACAAGCTAGACAAATCTGGAAGTAAAACAGGAAATTGGGTGTTTAAGGGTAAAGATCATCCTTTTGCAAAATACCCCATGGATTCGAAAGTGGAAGAAGGTAATTTCGTTAATAGTAGAAAAGAAGGAGTATGGGTCCGTTATCACCGCGATGGTAAAACACCAAAGCTAAAAGGTAATTATAGAAACAATCGCCCTGAAGGTTTTTATATTAGGTATTATTCGAATGCCAAAAAGATGGAAGAGGCAACCTTTATACAAAACAAGTACAAGGGAAATTGTATTCGTTTTTTTGACAATGGTAAAATTGCGTATCGTGGAAATTATAATAACAACGGTGAGGAATCTGGTAAAATTCAATATTTCTTTAAGAATGGGAAACTTCAATTAGAGTATTCGGCAAAAAACGGGAAACCATTTGGGACGATTAAGCATTATTATAAAAATGGTTCTTTAAAATATGAAGTGATTCTTGATGAATTTGGAGAAAAAGAGTCGATAAGGACTTATGAGCCGTCTATTGAGATACCCGTGCTGGTAATTCAAGACAATTCATTAAAACCGCCAAGAGTGGTTTCTCGTAACACGAAGGGCGTTAGCTTTGAAGAATTTGGTTACAATAAACTTTACAACAAGAACGATGAGATTTGGATGGATGGTACTTTTCGAAATGGTCTGCTTTGGGATGGTAAGGTCTATGATTATGATATGGACGGTATTATTATGAAAGTTAAAGTTTATAAAAATGGGAAATATCATTCCGACGGTCAATTTTAATATTCTATTACTTTTGTGAAAAAAAACAAGAACAATATGAAAGCATATGTTTTCCCTGGTCAAGGCGCTCAATTTTCAGGAATGGGTAAGGATCTTTACGAATCATCAGCATTAGCTAAAGATTTATTTTCGAAAAGCAATGATATTCTAGGTTTTGATATTCAAAAAATCATGTTTGAAGGCACTGCCGATGAACTCAAGCAGACCAAGGTCACACAACCTGCAATCTTCTTGCATTCTACAATCTTGGCAGCTTGTTTAGGAGAGTCTTTTTTGCCTGATATGGTTGCGGGGCATTCGTTGGGTGAGTTTTCCGCACTTGTCGCAAATAGATCGTTGAGTTTTGAGGATGGATTGAAACTGGTTTCAAAACGTGCTTTGGCTATGCAAGGTGCTTGTGAAAAAGAGCCCTCTACTATGGCTGCAATTCTCGGTCTAGAAGATCATATAGTTGAGGATATTTGCGCTTCTATTGATGGTGTTGTTGTTCCTGCGAATTATAATTGTCCTGGGCAGTTAGTGATTTCTGGTGCGATTCCCGCTGTGGAGCTTGCTTGTTCAAAGCTAAGTGAGGCTGGCGCTAGACGTGCTATGGTCTTGCCTGTTGGCGGCGCTTTTCATTCTCCACTGATGGAGCCTGCGCGAGAGGAATTGGCCTCTGCAATCGAATCCACTCATTTTAGCACCCCGATTTGTCCGGTATATCAAAATGTTAATGCAAACCCAGTTTCTGACCCAAATGAAATAAAAAAGAACCTAGTTTTACAGCTCACAGGGGCTGTAAAGTGGACTCAAATAATGGAGAGAATGCTTAAGGATGGAGCAAGTCATATCATTGAAGTGGGGCCAGGAAGGGTGTTGCAAGGCTTGTTTAAAAAAGTAAATAGAGAGGTTCTTACGGAAGGAGCTACATTATCAGATTAAACCATCAGGGTAGGAAATATCCCAAAGAAATAATCCCTCGGCCGGTGCAGATGCCGCCGCTCGTTGTCTTGATTTAGAATCTATTATGTTCTTAAAATCTTCAAGGTTTATTTTTTTTAAGCCAACCTCTATAAGTGTTCCAACGATGGCTCGGACCATGTTTCTTAAAAATCGATTCGCAGAAATTTCAAAAATAAGGTTGTTTCCATTTGTCGTGAATTGCGCTTTTTTTACGGAGCAAATATGTGTTTTCACCTCCGTATTTGTTTTTGAAAATGACTCAAAATCATGAGTCCCTATTAACATTTCCCCTGCTAAATTCATTAGTTCAATATCTAGAGATTGCGTAATCCACCATGACGAAACTGCTTTAAAAGGGTCTTTTTTTCCGTGAATAAAATACTTATACGTTCTTAATTGCGCGTTAAATCTAGCATGAAGGTCCTTGTCGACCTCAAATATTTTATGAATTGAGATGCTCTTAGGGAGCATATGGTTTAGTTTGAATATAAATTGATTTGTATCAATTTTCGTATTAAAATCTGTGTGGAAATAATATTTTTTTGCGTGAACGCCTGTGTCCGTTCTTCCACAACCCATAATAGAAATTTTTTTCAAGGAAAATAATTTGCTAAGTTCTTCCTCTATACAGCCTTGTACAGAAAGGTCTTGAGGTTGTTTTTGCCAACCGAAGAAATTCGTGCCCTCATATGATATTTCAAAAAAATAACGAGGCATAATATAAATCAGGGTTTTGATGCATAAAGAAGTTAAAGACGCTTTATTTTTTTAAAAATGGAAAATTCGAATTGGACAGGTCTATCTTAAATAAATCATAACTAAAGTATCCGTCATAATCATTGACACTTGAAATAGTACCCATGTTGTATTCTGGGAAATACTGAAAGTGTGTGTCATCGTGAACTGTATTAATGGCTGCACCCAGATTTATAGGTGCACCCCATCTATCGTTTAGCCATTCACTATAATAAACATCGTACCCACCCATTCCGGGTAAAGCATCACTGCTAAAAAAAAGAAATTTACCGTCTTCAGTTAAAAAAGGCGTAGTTTCTCTGCCTAAGGTGTTCAATGAATCTAAAGCTTTGGCTTCACCCCATTTATCATCAATGCGTTGAACGGTGTATAAATCAGTTAAACTTTTATCCGATTTACGGTCGCTGACAAATACCATCGTTTGAGTGGCAGTTTCATCCTCATCAAAACTTGTGTCTGAAATGGTAGCAGCTCCTTCAAAGTAGCTTGTATTAATGCTTTCTGATTTAATAGGATCCATGTACCATGAGCTATCCTCTTCATCCACTTCGAATTCATAAATCTCCGAGCTTGCGGTTGTTTTTTCTATGGATGCGGATGTATTAATGGTCAGTAGTCCATATTTGCCATTCCTAGAAACAAAATTCAAGGCATCGAAGCCTTCAGTATTGTATTCTTCCATGGATTCGATATTTATTTTCCAATCTTGCAGTTGTTCATCCCAATCCGCTCTGTAGATATCTTCAAAAAACTTTTGGTCGTCATAATTTATATTACTCCCTGTGGTTTCGGGTTGTCGTGCAGTGAAGAATAATCGTTTTTTATTATAAATTAGAACGGCACCGTATTCGTCATATTTAGAGTTTACGGCTCTTGAAAATGGTTTACAGAGATACTTCACGCCTTTTTCAGCTTCATTTTTGACAAAATCGCATTGGTCAATTAAAATATCAAGTTCATAATCCTTTGATATACGGGGCCCTAGTTTTTCTCTTGAAAGATTGTAAAATATTTTTGCAGAATCGACTTTGTTTAAGGTTTGGAAAATACGACCTAAATAATAATAGTACTCACCATCTTTTTTCTTGGTGATCATACGTTCTGCGGCAATAGCATGGTTGTAAGCATCGTAATAACTCCGCAAATGAAATTCGGCTATACATAACTGATAGCAAGCATCTCCTGATAAAGGATTTTTTAATTTTGCTCTTCTGAATGTAAGCATGGCCTCACTTATACTTCCTGCATAAAACAGTTCCTTCCCTTCACCAATCAGTTTTTTACTCATCATCTTATCCATGAATGTTACTTTTTGCCCCATACAGCCAAAGTGTAAGGATAGGATGAGAATGATCGAAAACAATTTTTGCATAGTGTATCTTTTAGAATTTTTACAAAGCCATAGAGGTATTGTAAAAATATTATTTTTTCCTTACCTAAGTCGCGTATTTAGCATGTTATATGATAGGCTGTAAAATTTATAAGACAAAAAAAAAGGACCGCTTTGGGTCCTTTTATCAATCTTTAGTCTTTTACAGATGGAATACTTTTTTTACTTTATCAACATAGTCCAGTGCCTCCCATGGGAATAATGTGACATTCATTTTTTGAACCTTTCCAGATGCATCTTTGAATGTTTTTTCAACGGTAACACATTCCCGCCCCATATGACCGTAAGCTGCCGTCTCTGAATAGATAGGTGTTCTTAGGTTAAATCTTGTTTCTATTGCAAAAGGACGCATGTCAAAAAGTTCTTCTAGTTTTCGAGCGATTTCACCATCGGTCATGTCTACTTTCGAAGTCCCGTAGGTATCAACAAACAAGCCCATTGGTTTTGCGACCCCTATCGCATAAGCCACTTGTACTAGGATTTCATCACTTAATCCTGCAGCTACTGCATTTTTAGCAATGTGTCTTGTTGCATATGCACCAGATCGATCGACTTTTGAAGGGTCCTTTCCTGAAAAAGCACCACCACCATGAGCTCCTTTTCCACCATAGGTGTCAACGATGATTTTTCTTCCTGTTAAACCCGTATCTCCATGGGGCCCACCAATAACAAAAACGCCAGTTGGATTTACATGATAGGTGATCTCATCGGTGAAAAGCTTTTGTGTTTCCAATGGAAGTAAAGCTTTTACTCTTGGAATAAGGATTTGGATAACGTCCCTCTTTATTTTGTCGAGCATGATAGATTCGCTAGCAAAGTCATCATGCTGGGTTGATAAAACAATAGCATCTATTCTAATGGGTCTATTGTCATCTGAATATTCAATGGTAACCTGAGATTTTGAATCAGGTCTCAAATAAGTTATTTCGTTGTTTTCTCTTCGAAGCGCTGCAAGTTCTTTTAAAAGGATATGAGAAATCTCTAGAGGAAGCGGCATATAGCTTTCTGTCTCATTTGTTGCGTAGCCAAACATCATTCCTTGGTCGCCTGCACCTTGCTCTTCTTTTACAGCTCTTTCTACGCCCTGATTGATGTCTGAAGACTGTTCGTGTATGGCAGAAAAAACCCCGCAAGAATTACCGTCAAACATGTATTCACTTTTCGTGTAACCAATTTTATTGATGACGTCTCTGGCAATTTTTTGCACATCAAGGTATGTGTTGGATTTCACCTCGCCTGCAAGAACAACTTGACCTGTGGTTACAAGTGTTTCGCACGCTACCTTTGATTCTGGGTCAAAAGCAAGAAAATTATCAATTAAAGCATCAGAAATTTGATCTGCTACTTTATCAGGATGTCCTTCAGAAACGGATTCAGAAGTAAATAAATAAGCCATTTTTACAAAATATTAGTTCGCAAATGTAGTAATTTCAGATGGAAAATTTAAATGAAAAACGTCTTGTTTTCATGGACCATTTTTCTAAGTAGTGGATTGGGTCTGTAGCGGTCTTCTCCGTAGAAATCAAATAGTTTCTGCAGCTGATTGAGAACAACTTCTAAACCAATCTCATCTCCCCACTTCAGCAAGCCTTTAGGGTAATTCACCCCTTTGGTCATAGCTAGGTCCACATCTTTTGCCGTAGCGACACTCATAAAGACGGCATCCACAGCTTCATTAATAAGTAAACATAGTACTCGATTTAAAATCAATGTACCAAGTACTTTGTCTTTTATAGGTTCTGAGTTGTTATTGATCTTGTTGTAATCGTAATATCCTCTTCCTGATTTTCGTCCCAAATAACCGGCTTCAGCATAGCGTTTTTGAGTAAAAGAAGGTTTAAACCGGGGGTCATAAAAGAATGCCTTGAAAACAGATTCCGTAACAGCAAAGTTGACATCGTTTCCGATGTAATCCATGAGTGTAAAAGGCCCCATTCGAAATCCACCTAAATCCTTAAGAGCCCAATCTATCGTTGCAAAGTCAGCAATCCCTTCTTCATAAATTCGAAGTGCCTCACCATAAAAAGGTCGAGCGACTCTATTGACGATGAACCCAGGAGTATCTTTACATAATACAACTGTTTTACCCCAGCTTTCTATTATTTTTTTTGCGGAATCAGTCGTTTTATTAGATGTTTGTATCGAGGGTATGATTTCAACCAAAGGCATAAGTGGTGCTGGATTGAAAAAGTGAACACCTAGAATTCGGTTTGAATTTTTTAATGATGCGCCAATCGATGCAATTGATAATGAAGAGGTGTTTGAGGCCAAAATACAATGCTCTGATACAATATCTTCTAAAGCTTTAAAAATTTGATGTTTAATGTCAATGTTTTCAATAATAGCTTCGATAACTAATCCACAAGGCCATAATTCACTTATTTTAGGGGTAAATAAGATTCGACTTAAAATATCTTTCCTCTCGGAATCAGTAATTTTTTGTTTTTCAACAAGTCTGATGAGTACTTTTTCCAAATTAAATTTGGATTTCTTCAGTTGTTCCTCGCTGTGGTCATGTAATATAACTTGATGCCCATTTTGAGCTGCGATTTGAGCAATTCCAATGCCCATTGTCCCGGAGCCAACAACGCCAATTGTTTCAATCATTTTCCTATAAATTTTGCAGGTCTTTTTTCTAAAAAGGCTTGTACACCTTCATGAAAATCTGTAGTTTGTCCTGCTTCGTTTTGTAATTCTTCTTCAAGTTGTAATTGTTCCGCTAAAGTATTCATAAAGCTATGATTGATGGCTTTTTTTGTCAAACCTAGTGCTCTAGTCGGCATTTGGGCTAGCTTTAACGAGAAGGTTGAAACAACTTCATCAAATTCGTCATCATTGACCGCTTTATAAATCATTTTTAACGCTTCCGCTTCTTCTGCAGAAACCTTGTCTCCTGTCATCATTAATGCCATTGCCTTTTGCATTCCGATGATACGGGGTAAAAAATAGGTTCCACCGGAATCTGGAATTAATCCAATTTTTGAAAACGCTTGAATAAAAGAGGCACTCTTTTTTGCGAAAATAATATCGCAAGCTAGTGCTATGTTTGCACCCGCGCCCGCGGCGACACCATTTACAACAGCAATTATAGGTTTCTCAATGTTTCGAATCCTTGTAATGATGGGGTTATAATGTTCTCCGATAATGGTCTTCAATTCAGGGCCTTGAGGATCGGTAACCTCGGCAAGGTCTTGTCCTGCACAAAATGCTTTGCCTTCTCCACTTAAAACAATAACACGAACTGCATCGTTATTCTCGCATTCATCCAAAGCCTTTTGTAAGGCTAATGCCATGCTTCTATTGAATGAATTGTAGACCTCAGGTCGGTTAAATGTAAGATGACAGATGCCATCATTCTGCGTTATTTTAAGTTCCATTTAAGTTATAATTCTAATTCAAAATTAACAAATCCTTAGATTCTAATTCTATAGACTGTAGACCTTTCTCATAGAAAGAATACGGTCAATTAATAATGACTTTAATTCCTGTGGCTCAATGACTTGTATTTCACCTCCATAACTGAGTAGGGTGCGGATTAGCTCTTCAGATAATAACAGCTTCAATTCAAAGTAAGTAGCCTCTTCTTCTTCTTTCAAAATGAATTGAGAATGGTGAATGGGCTGACTTTTTATATATTTTGAAGCGACCTCTCCTGCTTTTAAAATAATTTTATAGGCATCACCTTTGTAGCTAGTAATCCCCATTGCATTTTGAAAATACGCTTCGGGGTCAAAGCCTTCAGGAACTTCCTGCTCATCTTCTAAGATTTTCAAATCCCCCATACGGTCTAAGGCATAGGTTCTAATGTCTTTTTGACTTGGGTCGTATGAAATTAAGTACCATCGATTTCTGTATTCTTTTAAAAAAAGAGGGGATACCTTTCTTGGTTTACCAGCATCTTTAATAAAACTTGTATAAACAAACCAAAGCTTCTTTTTACTTTGAATTGCTTCAAGTAATAAGGGTAAAAACTCATTACCTCCTATTGATGTAGCGGATTCAAATTGAATATATTTTGACATTTTATTTTCGTCACCAGCAACGGATACTCGGTCCACAATTTTGTCGATTGCATTACCAAAATCTTTGAAAAAAGGAGCCTCCTTAAATTGATGCAAGGTATCTACAGCATATTTAATAGAACTGATTTCGTCTTCTGTTAAAGGTATGTCGTTAATACTATAATCGGGGTCTTCATAATAATAACCGCCATTCTTTTTACTATATTTAATAGGAGCGTCATTCTCCATTTTCATATTAAATAAATCTTTCTCAATGGTACTATCACAGATATGGGCTCCATGAACCGAACCGTATAAGGACTCTTCACAAGCCTCTCTAAGTTCTTCTTTAGAGGGATATGCTTTGTACTTATTACGAATCATTTTATCAATGATTCTAAACCGGATTAGGGCGTTTTTAATATGAGGCATTATGCTTTAACAGCTTTTTTGTGGTAACCGAATAGTTCAAATGCTTTAATCGCTTTAGCAACGGATTCTGGCACATCTTCTTCCCAGCTTGAGGCACCTGCTTTAATCTTAGAAAGAACATCGTCAGACATGATATGTAAAAGCTTTGGGTCAAATTCAAGAATAGGTTTTATTTTATCGTTCTCCCTCATGTATTGCAATAGGCCCATAAGATTAGGTGCGATTTCAATGTTGTCTAGGTCATAAATCTCTCCATCCTCAACATTTAAGGCAGGGTATACGTATAGCTTCATGTTTGGACCAAAACCTCGTCCGAATGCCTCTAGCAGTCCCCCAGAGAGATTGTCGTAGTAGCGCTCATCGAAAATTGTATTTAGGTTGTATACTCCCAGAATAACACCGATAAGATTACCTTTTGCAATCGGCGCAAGGTACTCAACCATCTTGTAATGTTTCAAGTAATTTGAAACCATAACTGTATATCCCAATGAGCTTAATAAATCCGCTCTATCCAAGAAATCTTGAACTGAAATTTTCCCATCAGCAGTAAGGTCTTTCAAGGTCAATTCGAATATTACTGAAACATTATCTTCTTGAACTTCTTTTTCTTTGGAAAAAGCTTTTCGACCATTTTCAATCATATCGATATGAACCTTAGTTACAGGTCTAAATCTTCCTCTGGTCAAAAGAATATTCTTTTTATACAATGCTGTAGTGGGTTGCAAAACATTTCGAGCAAGGTCAAACATGGTTGCGTCCGTGATCCCTCTCTTGACAAGGTTAAGTGCAATAACCCTATTGTCGATTGTACTAAAGTCAGGCCCTGTTAAACTAAGCATGTCTATTTCAATACGGTCACGTGGAATTCTATGCATTAAGTTGTCGAGGAATTCATCAATATCATTATATCTATGGTAACATGAGTGAATTAAATTCACCCCAAGAATACCAAGAGCCTCTTGCTGTCCCTTATGACTATTGTCATGCATCTTGACATGTAAAATCGCATTGTTTGGCTCACGCTGCTTATTGAGCTGAAAACGTAAGCCAACCCAACCTTTACCTTGGTTCGTTTTATGATAGTTCAGAGATTCAACCGTATTGCAAAAAGCAAAAAATTTAGATTCTTTATATTTATTGGGTAATGTGTTTTTTAGACTTGAAAACTCTGTATTAAGCATGGTCTGAAGGCGTTCTTCGCAAACATATCTTTTGGCTTTTCCATACATGGCATCCGATACCTTCATGTCATAAGCGGAATGCGTGAATGCTATCGTTCCTGAGCTACCCCCTGCCTTAAAAAAGTTTGCTGCAACCTCTTGGCCTGCACCTATTTCAGCAAAGCAACCATAAATGTCAGTTTGGAGATTTATTTTAAGGGCTTTTTCCTCTGTGGTTAAATGTCTTATTGTAGCTTCCATGATTAGTTGAATGGATCCTCAAAATTAGGATTATTAATGAAAATGGTATCGTTCAAAGAAAGTAAGAATTTCTTTAGCCATTGCTTTTCTTCAGTGTCTAACTGCACTCCGCCTTGATTCGCGTATTCGATTAATGGGTCTATAGTTGAACTCTGCTGAACACCGCTTGAATAGTGCTCTATAACCTCGTCTAAAGTATTGAATCGACCATCGTGCATGTATGGGCCTGTCGCGGATAGATTTCGCAGGGAGGGAACCTTAAACTTGCCTATATCTTCGGGGTTCATAGAAGCAAGCGCTCGGCCGCTGTCCGCAAAGGAAAGGTCCAAGCCATTGTTACTAAATTTTTTCACACGCATTAATGGACCATTGTGGCAATGAAAGCAATCTGCCCCGTTTAAACTCTTAAATAGGTCATATCCGGCCCAAGTTTCGGGTTCTATATTTTGCAATGTTTGGTTTTCTAGATTAGATAAACTTAATCCGTTTTCAAATTTATACATCACATCAAATGTTGAAGATGAGGAGATTATGGTTCTTATAAATTGAGCAATAGCTTTTGCTACTTTGCTTGAGTCAATCCCTTCCTCTCCAAAAGCTTTAAAGAATTCATTTCGGTAATAGACATCTAGCTGTAGCTTTTCGACAGCATCTTTCCATTCAATATGCATTTCAATCGGGTTTGGAACAGGTTCTAAAATTTGTTCTTCTAGACTCGATTTTCTCCCATCCCAGGTGAAGAAATCATCCCACCCGAGATTAAATAGGGGCATTGTGTTCCTCGTTCCGGCAATGCCGTCAATCCCAAAAGGCTTCGCTACATTATCAGCGAAGGCACTATTAAGTTGGTGACAGCTCGCACAGCTCATGGTGTTGTCGCCACTTAATTTCGTGTCGTAAAAAAGATACCTGCCTAATTCTACCCCTTCTTTAGTCATCGGGTTATCCAATGGTATATTCATTTGAGAGAAATGTGATGGAATCGCAAGGTTGTAAGGGGTAGTGATATATTCCACTTGTTCTTTTCTACAAGAAAAAAAAATAAAGGAACCCAATAAAAAAAATAAAACTGCTTTCATGTTAGGGAATGAGTGCATTCTTGAAATTCACGGCTACTTTTCCAGCAAGTACTAATTGGTTACTCGAGGTATGCGTAATAAACTCATCTTTTAAATCGATTGGGTTTGAATCACCATTTAAAAATTCAAAAAGATCCAGTGACCAGTTTAGAGAATGCTCGTTTTCATGGGATAAAGTCCAATTTAAATTTGAGAAATTGAAATTGCCTCTAAAAGCGTCTGTCCCAATATGAAAGCTGAAATTATGGTCAAATACCCCGGTGCCCAATGTGTCCACTTTCCCTTCTATATTGAGGAATATGTATCCTGTATTCCAACTCCAATGCATCAGTCCCGCATTACTTATGTTTAAATCACTTGAGTTGTCAAACCCCGATGGATCGCTATGGTTGCTAATTGAATCAAGCCCAATTATTCCGTTTAAATTAGAGAACTTAGTATAATCACCTGTAGTTTCTAGAAGCTCAACACCCTTGATTCGGTAATCATATAGTGCTGCAGTTTTAAGTGTGTCCTGATCATTGTTTAATGAGGTAAGATAAAAACTGAGTTGTGAAAATTTTACCTGATAACCTTCCTGACTGGTATAAATTGAATCTAAAAAAAGTTTGTCACTCCCATAAAGGGGATTGATATTTATCTTTAATACTTGTGTATAGCTACAACTTCCGTTATCGTCCGTTGCATTTGTGTTATAGTTTTCCGCTGCTGTGTCTGTACACCCTTTCTTTTTACATGAAGAAGCGCATATACTAAAACAAATAAATAAAAAAAGAATCCGATACATACTTATCAAAATTAAGCTAAAATTATTGTATTTTCCTATTTTTAAGCCTCAGAAATCTCCTATAGTTATGTTATCTACAATTGATAGAAAAGTCCACCCTCTTTGTGTCCTGAATGCTTCTGCAGGAAGCGGAAAAACCTATCAGCTTGTTTTAGAGTACTTGTCAATTCTACTAGCGCCTCAATCCCCTCAAAAGTATAAAGGAATAGTTGCTATTACTTTCACAAACAAGGCTTCTCTGGAGATGAAAACACGGATTATTGACGCCTTGTTTAATATTTCAAAATATAAATCAAGCGGCGTAGACTCCAAAACGGCCTCAATTATTAGTGAACTTCAAGGAATCCTCAAGTTGGATAAATCTCAAATCACGAAAAGAGCAGCAGAATCGATAAAAGCAATTTTACACGGATACGAAAATTTTAATGTGTCCACCATTGATAAATTTAATTTAAGACTAATTAAATCTTTTTCAAATGATTTGAATTTACCTTCTGATTTTGAGATTTCTTTAAATGAGAAAGAAGTATTAGATGAGGTACTAGAATTGTTGTTAAGTAATGTAGGTGCGTCCGATAATGTTGAGCTAACAAAACTTGTGAAAAACTATGCTAAATCTAACTTTCAGGATGGGGGTCAATGGAATTTTAAGAGACATCTTTTGTCCTTCGCATCCTCACTGAATAATGAGAAGAATAGATCTTTTATTGATTTATTACAGTCGTTTTCCTTCGATGAAAAGGAGTATGGTTTAATCTCTAAAGAGCTGACTACAATCGACGAAGAATTTGTATTAATAAATCAAGGTTTAAAAAATTATTTTGATAGCCTGGCTATTAATTCTGATGATCTGCCGGGCAAAACCAATACGCTAAAGTCCTTAAATAAAATCATCAATTATCAGCGCTTTCCTTCTTTTAATAGAGGCGATTCATTGCTTACAAAAACATTTTTAAAGTATTGTGCAGAACCAGGAGATAGTAAGGCTTTTACCCAAGAATTAAAATATAAGTTGTTGGAATTAAATGATTTCTATGCGCAAAAAGCACAGCGCAATATGTTATTAAGCAAATACAAGTCTAATTTTTTCAATATGGCCCTCTTGAAGTATGTTTCAGAGGCATTGAAAGAATTGCGCATTAAAACAAAAGTCATTCGTATATCTGAGTTTAATGAGTTGATCGGAACATTGGTGCAAAAGGAAGAGGCCCCATATATTTATGAAAGATTTGGAACACGTTACGAACATTTTCTTTTAGATGAATTTCAGGACACTTCTAGATTGCAATGGTTAAATCTACTGCCTCTTTTGAGAGAATCATTGTCTTATGGAAAACAAAATTTAATCGTGGGAGACCCTAAACAGTCTATCTATAGATTTAATAATGGACTTGCTGAGCAATTTGTGGCACTTCCCTCGATTTATAATCCAGAAAGAGATCCAAAAATTGAAGAAACATCCGCTTATTTCGAGAAAATGGGGATCAAGAAACCACTTGGAATGAATTACCGTTCGGCTCCGGAAATCGTGAATTTTAACAATGATTTTTTCCAGCAATTTAGCAGCTCTCTTTCGCCTAAATTTGAAAAGTTTTATGACTCCGTGAGTCAAACTCCAGCATCGTCAAAAAAAGGATTTGTTCAGATATTGTCGGAAAAGAAAAAACCGGATACAGAAGAAATGATTGATGAAATCGAATCGATTATTCTCCAATCAGTGAGTGATAACTTTGACCTTGGTGACATTTGTATTCTGACTGATAAAAATGACCTAGGTGTTCAGATTGCAAATAAGCTGACTAAAAGGGGGATTTCAGTTTTCTCTCAGGAGTCACTTTTGATTTCAAGAAACATGGAGGTTCGGTTATTAATTGCCTATCTAAAATGGAGAATGCGCCCTAGTTTAGATTTAATGAAGCGGCAATTTGCGGAGTTGTATTTTAGAATGAACGAATCTTTGAATGACCCTTATTTTGATTTTATTGTAGAAATTAAAACGAGTAAAGGAAAATCGATGAAGGTTTTCGATGATGATCGATTTCTAAATACATATTTTGGGAGTCCTCAATCCTTTTTTAAGCCCTTCGAGAATCTTGTGCAGCTGGCCCAGCAGTTTATACGATTAATGGGGTGGAAGGAAACGTCTAATCCATATTTGCATCAATTTTCTGACTTAGTGTTTCAATTTCAAAGCAATAGGCAATCCGATTTATCGAAATTTCTAGAATATTTTGACGAAAATAAAGCGAAATTTGCTTTGAAAATGCCTGAAAGTAAAGAGTCGGTCCAGATCATGACCATCCACAAGTCTAAAGGGTTAGAATTTCCAATTGTCATTATTCCGAAGATAGATTTTAGTTTATCTATTCATGGGGAGGCTAAGTTTTTTGTCGAAGCCGATGGGAAAGTTCTTTATACTTCTCTGTCTAAAAATAATGTTTTAGATGAAATTCACAACAAAGCACTTGAAGAAGAAAGCCTCATTCTTTTAGATAAATTAAATCTTCTTTATGTTGGTTTAACAAGGCCAGAGCGTCGACTTTATATTTTTAATCGATTTAATAGAGAAAGTAATTTAGGCAAATTGTTTCATGACAATATCGCCCAAACGTTTTCATTAGCCCCGACGGATGGACAACTAAATTATCAGTCTGGCGAACAGCGTTCAAAATTTGATGCAAATCAATCAATTTCTATCGACGATAGCTCGTTTTATGTGCCTGTAGAAGTCGTTACAGATGATTCTAAATTGCAGATCGCATACAAAGAAGTCCTTAAGGAAAGTTTTGATTCTCAGGAGGAACGTTTGTTTGGTATTTATTTTCATTTATTGATGGGTGTCATTGAAGCAGCGAATGAACTTGATAAGGCACTTGATATATTTATAGTTTCTGGACAAATAGATGTGTCAATGCGCGGGGATATTAAAGCTGCAGCTGAAATGTATTTTACAGTTGCTGAAGAAAAAGATCTTTTGGTTGGTGTGCAAAAAGTGCTAAATGAACATGCGATCTTGGTACCAACTGGAAAAATACTGAGGCCAGATAAAGTTCTGGTCCGGAACTCAGATATTATCGTTCTAGATTTCAAGACAGGCGTGAGCTCTAAAAAACATCAAGAACAGGTATGGAATTACAAACGTAATTTGGAAGAGATTTTTGGTAAAAAAGTAATCCCTATGTTGTATTATACGCAATCAAATGAGCTTATTCAAATTTGATTTTTTCTCTACCGACATTTTCACGAAAGTATAGATTATGGGATGGGGGATATCTCGTGTTGATGAGATTTGAGGGCAAAATGCACAGCTTATGAAAAAAAGATGATTTTTTAGACTTATGATTTCTGGATCATCAAATTGATTAAGAGCTTCAATATCAATATGCTTTGCTTTAAGTTGGTCTATAAGCTGAGGATAAACACTATATCTGGAAGAGCTTAGCTCGACCGTAGAAAAATTCTCATAAAGCTTTTGAAAGGCTTTGCTTTGGGGCTGGACAGTTAGACGTTCAAAACTACTTCCGGCAATTAGATTTTCAGAAATAAGTTTTTCCCGGTATGACGTAAGCTGATGGAACGTAATTAAGTATTCTAAAAAGAGTTTAAACCCCTCGCCTGTAATTAATACTGGGATTTTCCGCTCCATTAATTTTTTAAAAATTCCATTCAAGAAAAATGGATTTCCAATGGGCCCTGGTGCAATCCAAATCCCATCATATTGATCAAAATAGCCAGCTTTGTGTTTTAAAGCATCACTGATTTTAATCCAATAATAATTAAGCTCTAAATCTAAAAAATTTGCGGAGTGGTCAAGGGATAAGTTTGTCGCATGGTGAGAATTATACGTGAAATTGTAGTCACCGATAATTGCTATTTTGAGTATGTCACTCATGAAACCAATATGTGTTTTCTATTTCCTGAACCAAGAAGTGATTTTCCCATTTTGAATATTTAAAGACTCATCAAGATTGGTTTGAGGGTTGATCCTCCAAACCAAACAATTGAATCTACATTCAAACAAGGAGTAATCCCCAGTATTGTCGGACTCTTGCCCTAATATTATAAAAGTACCGTCTTGTCCTGGGTCCGATTGTCTTGAAAACCAAGAAACACCATTGATATCGATATACTCAATTTCCATACCACTAAGTCCTTGATCTGAGAAAGAAACCGGTGTGTTTGCCCATGTATTTAACCAATCATTAAACATGCTTACTGTTGGATAAGAGTTCTGTGATACATCCCAATCTAAAGTACCAAATTTAAGTCGAATCGCCTGATTTTGGTATATAGACTTTATTTTTGTTCCGTAGGTCATGTGTGAAGGTGTCGGGGCTGGGTTAATGTCCTCTGCGTTTAAAGATTCAGCACCATAACCCAATACATTCTGTGTGAACTCCACTTGAGTTCCATTCACAAAGCCAATAAAAGCAGCGTTTAAATCCACGGTATTTACGGGGGCTGGAATTACTTCGTGCTCTATACATGAAGGTAGAAGCAAGGTTATTGCCGTGATAAGGCTAAAAATATAAAGAGTTTTCATTAATCTAATTTTTCAAATGGTCTATAAATATACTTTAAAAACGAAAATTCTCCTAAAAAGATGCTTAATTGGAGGTTTTTTTCTGATAATGTTCAAACTGTTTCCATAAATCTTGCTCGGCAATCAGGCACCCTTTTTCTGTTAAAGAGTGAATTTCATCTAAAATACCTGAGCCTAATTCCCTGGTGGCAGTGAATGCCTCGCAGTCGTTCAAGTCTTTTTTTAAGCGGGTTATAACATCTTCTATATCTTTAAACCCTAGGTCTATAGAAAGGTTTTTGATAACAACGACATGCATCGTATGCGCTTCGATTTTAAAGATTGAGAATACTTGCTCAGAAACAAAGCTCATGAACTTTACCTTGGAATACACTTTTTTTAAGACCGTGTCACTAAAAACAGACACAAGGTCATTCGCTTTTTCCGGGGTTTTTGTATTGATGTCACGCCACATTTGATCATCAATTCCTTGAACAACCAGAAATTGAATAAATTCTTCGGAGAGCGATTCAAGCTCCGTATTCGTCAATAATCTAAATCTTATTTCTCCCAAACGGTTGGATTAATCTCAATAGTGACATCATGAACTTCATTAAGCTCATTCATGGTTACACCTTGCTCTAATTTGAATTCATAGGTCCCTTTACAGAACTTACTGCGTATGTAATACAATTTGTTTTCTACGAATGTTCCTGATTTATTCCCGAGCCAATCGCCACTTGCTTTTGCGATTTTTAGCTCTTTTGCGTTCCTGCCTAAAAAATTATTTTTATTACCTAGGGCTTCGCATTCTGGTCCTTTTGTCGAGAGGTAAATCCATAGATTGTTGTACTCGTAATTTGTAGATGTCCGAAAGGTGAAAACGACATCATAAGCACTTGTGTCCCCATCGAAATCAACCTTGAAAACCGGAGTGAATTCCTCTTTCCATTTTTGACCTTCAAATGTAATCGTATCCATGAAAAATGGCTTTTTACCGCATGAAGATAGAATCAAAAGGCCCAATAGTAATGAAGATATTTTCAGTGATTTCATTTATTTACTCTGGGTAGGTTTCTTTTTTCTGCGTTGGTTTTTATTTTTCCCTTTTTTGAATGATTTTTCAAAACGATTAACGCTATCCTGACCAACCACATTTGAATAACCAACCACTTCTTCTATCACTTCTTCACGAATTTGATAATCTTTAAGATCACTTGGTTTTTCGCCGGTTTTGTTTGCTTCAATTATTTCTTTTACGCGTTCGGGCTTTAGAGGGTATAATTCATTTTCTCCTCTATATGCGTACCACATGGTATGCTTAAATACATCCGTCTTCACGTGATAGGCATCACCCTTCTGCGTTTTTAATCGAGTTTCTGTTTTTGGGAAGTTTTTTAGACCTTCAAGATAAGCATCCAATTCGAAGTTAAGACAGCATTTCAATTTCCCACATTGCCCTGCTAGTTTTTGAGGGTTTAAGGATAATTGCTGGTATCGAGCTGCTGATGTAGAGACGCTTCTGAAATCCGTTAGCCATGTGGAGCAACATAATTCACGCCCGCATGAGCCAATGCCCCCTAGTCTTGCTGATTCCTGTCGTGACCCGATTTGTTTCATCTCTATGCGCATGCGGAATTCACCGGCCATATCCTTAATAAGCTGTCTAAAATCAACACGACCTTCAGCTGTATAATAGAAGGTCGCCTTAGACATGTCGCCTTGATATTCTACGTCTGAAATTTTCATTTGAAGACCAAGATTAATGGCTAGAGTCCGTGCTTTGTACATCAGCTCTTTTTCCTGTGATCGTGCTTTAATCCAAAGGTCTATATCTTTTTGATTGGCGATTCGAACAATTTTCCGGGATTCTAAGGGTTTGAAGTCTTTTGTTTTTTTACTGACTTGAATCCTAGCCAACTCGCCTACAATTGAAACCAGACCAACATCAACACCTGATGAGGCATTAACAACGACGATATCCCCTACTTGTATGTTTAACTTTTCGGCATTCCGAAAAAATTCTTTTCTTGAATTTTTGAAGCGTACTTCAAGAATATCATAAGGCTGCTGGCCACCAGGAAGATCAATATTGGCAAGCCAATCGTAAACCTCTAGTTTATTGCAACCACTGGTGCTACAGGTTCCATTTGTACGGCAACCATTTGGTTTTCCACCACCACTACTGCAGGATTTACAACTCATATTTTATTTGTTAAAAGTAGAAATTTTTGATTAATCATTGTTTGTGAAGATAACGCATTGATTGAAAACAAAGCAAGGTAAATAGGATTTTAGAATTTGCATTCCTTTCTAATTGGTAAAATGCTTCATCAAATGCCTTCATAAATTCTCGAATATTGTTGCCCGAGATGAACGGTGAGAACTTGGATATAAAATCAGCTTCTTCAGTTGAAACTTGGACAAGTTCATCCCCCATATAATTTTTTACAAGACATTGGCGGAGCATATGCAAGGTGTATTTTAAGAATATTTTTTGACGTTCTTTCCCTTCTTTTGCCATTGAATCCGCCCAATTCATCATTTCAATAACATTCTTTTTATAGCTAGATCTCATAAGAGTAATAAAGGCATCTTTTAGTGCTTCTTCACCATCCTGGGTCTCTGCAACCTCCATAGCCCTAATTAAATTACCTTCAGAAAAAGCGGTGATTGATTTGCACTTTTCTTCACTGATCTTAAACACCTTCATTAGGTGACTTGAAAGCGTGTCATTTTTGATGCGTGGCAATTGAACAACTTGGCACCTTGATCTTATCGTCTCTATTAGTAGGTCTGCATTCGCTGAGACAAGAATAAAGACGGTTTTTTTGGGAGGCTCCTCTAGTATTTTAAGAATCTTATTGGAGCATTCTGAATTCATTTTTTCAGGCATCCAAATAATCAGGACTTTATATCCGCCTTGATATGATTTTAATCGGAGTTTTCGCTGTATTTCTTTACTCTCAAAAACAGATATAATGGGATTACCTTCTTTGGGGTCAATTCGTTTGATCCAATCGAAGCTCGAAAAATAGGGCATCTCTTTAATCTGCTCCCGCCATTCAGAAATCAGTCCATCAGAGATCTTACTGATTCCTTGTACGGTCGGAAAACTGAAATGTAAATCTGGATGCTGCAAATCTTTAACTTGTATGCAGGAAGAACATACACCGCAACTATCGTTTTCCTTTGGTTCTTCACAGAATAACAATTGCGCGAATGCCAATGCCAATGGGAGAGTTCCAAAACCAGAGTCGCCAGTAAATAATTGGGCATGACTTACTTTTTGATCTTTAACTTCTTTTAGAAGTTTTTGTTTCAAATCATTTTGCCCAATAACGTTTTGGAAAAGCATGATTCAAAATTACGAATGTTTTCAGTTCTCTATTCAAAAAGAAGTTTAAATTAGTGCTAAAAAAAATGAAGACACTTTATACCCTATTATTTTTATTGATGGGACCTGCAGTAATGGCTCAGGCGATCAAAGTTCAGGAGCAAAATGCAGATTTTTCTGATGCTCAAAATGTGAATGTATTGGTTCTAGACATTCCTTATGTGAGTCAAGATTTTATAGAATCTAAAATCAAAAAATTGTTTAAGGGGTTTAGCAAGCATAAAGAATCTAAAAATGAGCATAGTGCTTTGATGGTTGAATTAAAAGACATGGGGGAAATGCCTTTCAATGCTTATGCAAAAAGCATGGTGTCCAATAATGGGGAGGTTTCTGTTCTTTTTGGTTTTGATCTTGGCGGAGCATACCTCAATAGTAAAGACCATCCTGAAAAATTTAAAGTCATTAAAGTCATTTTAGAAGCGTTCGCTTTTTCCTCAGTCAAAAATTGGGTTGAGCAAATTGAAAGTGAAGAAAATAAGCTTTTAGATGGTCTTGAAAAGGAACAAAAGGAACTTGTCAAAAGAAAAGAGAATTTAGAAAAAGAAATCAAAGATTTTGAGAAAAAAATTTCCCAAAACGAAGAAGAGATAAAGAAAAACCTAGAGGATCAATCGGGTAAGAAGATTGAAATAGAAACTCAGAAAAAACGTGTTGAAAGCGTTGAGAAAAGATTAAAGGAACTGCGCTAAGATTTTCCTTCCATGATCAAAACCAATTCACCTTTTGGTTTGTTTTCCGTAAAGTATGTCATAAGTTCAGAGAGAGTTCCATGATGATATGTTTCATAAATCTTGGATATCTCGCGAACAACACAGGCTTTTCTGTCTTCCTCTAGAACTTTTTGTAATTGCGTTAAGGTTTTTACGATTCTATGCGGAGATTCATAATAAACCACTGTGCATGTTAGCTCTGAAATACTTTTAATTCTTGTTTCTCTTCCTTTTTTGTGTGGAAGGAAGCCTTCAAAATGGAAGCGTTCGCATGTAAATCCAGAAGCAACCAAAGCTGGTATTATCGCTGTTGGCCCCGGAAGGCATTCAACTTCAATTCCATGAGATACACAGGCGTGAACCAATAAATAACCTGGGTCCGAAATCCCTGGAGTCCCTGCATCAGAAACCAATACAGTAAATTCATTTTCTTCTATAGTTTCAATGCATTTATCAAGGATTCTATGTTCATTGTGAGAATGAAAAGCAACAGTCCTTTTGTCAATATTTAAATGAGATAGAAGCCTTCTAGTGACTCTAGTGTCTTCTGCATAAATCAGGTCACATTCTTTGAGGTATCTGATTGCTCTTAAGGTAATATCCTCAAGGTTTCCAATGGGGGTAGGAACAATAATAAGTTTTCCCATTTTATATAATCTTTTTTATGAAAATACTGCTTTTACAACTTGATCGATTTTAGTACATTGTACAATATCGATTTTGTAATTTGAGGGGTCAAATCCTTTAATATTTTCGGAGATAATAATTTTATTATAACCTAGCTTTTCAACTTCTGCAATTCGCTGATCAATTCTATTAACGGGGCGGATTTCTCCAGACAGTCCCACCTCCGCTGAAAAAGCAATTCCGGGAGGGATAGGTAGGTTGGCGTTGGAGGATAGTACAGCCATAGTAACCGCTAAGTCGACCCCAGGATCATCTACCTTGATTCCTCCTGCGATATTTAAAAAGACATCTTTAGCTCCTAATTTGAAGCCACACCTCTTTTCAAGTACGGCAAGAAGCATATTCAATCTTTTTGCATCGAAACCTGTTGAGCTTCTTTGTGGTGTGCCATATGCTGCAGAACTGACGAGCGCTTGAATCTCAATAAGAAAAGGCCTTAAACCTTCTAGAGTTGAAGAAATTGAAATACCGCTCAATTCAGAATCTGTATTTGTCACAAGTATTTCTGATGGATTCTCTACAATGCGCAACCCTGTTCCTGACATTTCATAGATGCCAATTTCATTTGTCGAGCCGAAACGATTTTTTATCGTACGCAGTAAACGGTAAACATAATTCCGATCACCTTCAAATTGCAATACGGTATCAACCATATGCTCAAGTACTTTAGGTCCAGCAATAGAACCATCTTTTGTGATGTGACCAATTAAAAAGGTCGGCACGTGAGATTCTTTAGCATACCGTAGCAAACATGCTGCACTTTCTCTTACTTGAGACACACTTCCTGCTGCACTTTCTACCTGAGAGCTGTGAAGGGTTTGTATGGAGTCGATGACAAGAATCTCAGGTTGTAATTGTGAAGCATGTGTGAGTATAGACTCTAAATTTGTTTCGGTTAAAATGTGGCAGTTTTCATTGGAGATACCAATTCTTTCTGCGCGCATTTTGATTTGATTTTCACTCTCTTCGCCTGAAACGTAAAGGACTTTGAAGTTCTCTTTAATAGCAAGTTGCAACATTAAAGTGGATTTTCCAATCCCAGGATCGCCCCCCACAAGAATAAGAGAGCCTAACACAACACCACCACCTAAAACACGATTGAGTTCTGTGTCTTGGAGTACTCTTTTTTGTTTTCCCTGCTCTTTAATATCTTGCAAGACTATTGGCTTTGCATCCGTAGCACTTTTTGAAAACGGCGCTATGCTTCCTTTCTTTTGCTTGATTTCTTCAACAAATGAGTTCCAGCTAGAGCACCCAGGGCATTTCCCCAACCATTTAGGAGTTTCGTGTCCGCAACTTTGACAAAAAAAGGCTGATTTATTTTTAGACATTATTCTTAAGTGCTTGTATTTATAGGGTATAGGCTAGTTTAAATCCGATACCAAAGTGTAAAAAATAATTTGACATTGGCGATTCATTGAACAGTAGTAATTTCTTTTCAATTCCCAATCCTAAATTAGCTGATAAATCAATGAGTAGATGAGAATCCATATAAATAATGTAGCCTAATCCTAACCGGGGAATGACCCTTTGGTTGTACTCGATAGTTTCCTCTGTAAGCCCCTCAGCATTCAACTGCTGGTATGCTTCTCTATATCTCCTGTAGCGAATTTCGGCGGTGCAGTAGATTAGCTCAGCGCTTCTGTAAGGGTAGTATCTTAGGGCTAAAGAAAATGCCGGTCCGGCCTTTAACAGTCTGGAATTTGATAAGTTTGATTCTTGCACAAAATCATTCAGATAATTTTTAGTCACAAATCCTATGCCTATTTCGCCAGAGAGCTTTTTATGAAATACATATTCATAGGAAGGCATGAATTCTCCAACGAAAATGGGAGCGAGGTTGAACTTTATAATGTGTTTTTGTGACTCATTCTGCTGTGCATGCGTATCATTCAAAGTCAAAAGACTAAGAAGACAGACTAAAGAAAATATTTGCAGTTTCATCATTTTATTCTACCCTTAAAGGTACTCAGTTTTGATTTGAATTCGCAATCATAATTGATAATCTTTTTATTCTACGAGAAATATTTAAAAATGATACTATTTCTTTTCTGTATCTTTGATTTGATAATTTATTATGACTAAAACAAACGATTTTAATGCTGTTCCAAGATCTCCATCTATTGATAAGGTAGGAGTAGAGGAACGAGTTGCTAGATTTCAATCGAGAAGCATTAAAAATGATTCAAAAATGCAGGGGCTACATATGGTTCTTAACATGATAGACTTGACGACCTTGGAAGGCAAGGACACTCCTGGTAAGGTTCGTCAGATGTGTTTTAAAGCTGCTCATTTGCATGATAGCTATCCCGATTTACCCACAGTAGCTGCCGTTTGCGTTTATCCTTCGATGGTCCGATTGGCCAAATCTATTGTCGGTGATTTTGGAATTAAGGTGGCTTCGGTTTCGACCGCATTTCCATCAGGACAGGCTCCTATGAATGTTAAGATTTCCGACACCAAGTATGCCGTAGAGCATGGGGCGGACGAGATCGACATGGTGATTTCTAGAGGTAAATTTCTTTCTGGGGAATTTTCCTTTGTATTTGATGAAATCTCAGCTATTAAAGAGGTTTGCGGTGATGCAAGGCTTAAGGTTATTCTTGAAACAGGGGAGCTTTCAACGCTTGATAATGTTAGAAAAGCAAGTGATATCGCAATGTATGCCGGAGCTGATTTTATTAAAACGTCCACAGGTAAGATCCAACCTGCGGCGACTATGCAAGTTACCTATACGATGCTTCAGGCTATTCGCGATTTCTATGATGAAACCGGAGTAATGGTTGGAATGAAACCTGCAGGAGGTATTTCGAACGCAAAGCTGGCTTTGCATAATTTGGTAATGGTGAAGGAGGTTCTTGGTCAGGAATGGCTTACGAATCAATGGTTCCGATTCGGAGCAAGTAGCTTGGCAAATGACGTGCTTATGCAAATTTTAAAAACGGATACTGGCGCTTATCAATCTGCTGATTATTTTACAATAGACTAACTATGACGACAAAAAATAACAATTGGGATTATGCTGCATCCGTGGAGAGCACAGCGCACATTAAACTCAATAAGAAATATGCGCTTTATATAGATGGAAAATGGGTAGAACCCTCATCGAAAAAATATTTTACTACCCATAATCCGCATAACGAAGAACGAATTGCAGAGATCGCAGATGCTAATGATCATGATGTTGATTTAGCGGTAAAAGCAGCCGATCGTGCATATAAGGAAGTATGGTCCAAAATTAGCGCCTCTGAAAGAGGTAAGTATATTTTTAGAATTGCTAGATTGATGCAAGAACATGCCAGGGAGTTAGCTGTTATTGAATCCCTAGATTCAGGCAAGCCCATAAGAGAATCTCGTGACATCGATATTCCATTAGCCTGTAATCATTTTTTCTATTATGCCGGATGGGCAGATAAGTTAGAATATGCTTTTCCAAATCAAAAAAAGGAGGCCTTAGGTGTTGCCGGTCAAATTATTCCTTGGAACTTCCCGTTACTTATGGCTGCATGGAAGATAGCTCCTGCGTTAGCTACCGGGAACACAGTTGTCCTTAAACCTGCCGAAACGACATCACTTACGGCATTGAAATTAGCTGAAATCATTCATGCATCAGGTCTGCCTCCAGGAGTTGTTAATATTGTCACAGGTTATGGACATACTGGAGCGGCAATTGTTTCTCACCCTAAGGTTGCCAAAATTGCTTTTACGGGTTCCACAGCTGTCGGTAAGCTCATCCAACGTAGTATCGCTGGCACAACTAAGAAAGCGACACTAGAACTCGGTGGTAAATCAGCAAACATTATTTTTGATGATGCACCTATAGATCAAGCCGTTGAGGGTATCATTAATGGCATCTTTTTTAACCAAGGTCATGTATGCTGCGCTGGGTCTCGATTATTTGTACAAGAGAATGTTGCCGAAAAAGTGATTCGCAAGCTTAAACACAGAATGCAATCTTTGCAAATTGGGAATCCATTAGATAAAAACACAGATATTGGGGCGATTAATTCAGCAGAACAGCTTTCCATAATCAACAAATATATCAAGATTGGTATCAAAGAAGGTTCTGAATTCTTTCAGTCGAAATGTGTACTTCCGAAAAAGGGGTATTACTGTGCGCCTACACTTTTTATAAATGTTGCTCAGTCAAGTGTTTTAACGCAAGAAGAGATTTTTGGCCCAGTCTTATCAATACAGACTTTTAGAACTGTAGACGAAGTGATTCAAAAAGCGAACAACTCTCCTTACGGATTAGCGGCAGGCGTATGGACGGATAAAGGTTCCAAGATATTTAACCTTACATCAAAATTAAAAGCAGGTGTTGTTTGGGCAAACACTTATAATAAATTTGATCCTTCTTCTCCATTTGGGGGATATAAAGAAAGTGGGTATGGACGAGAAGGTGGATTACATGGTTTGGCAGCCTATCTTAAATAATTAAGCAATGAAACGTATTGAAGTTCTAAAAACATATAAAATCTATATTGGCGGTAAATTCCCAAGAACGGAATCTGGAAGGTTTTACGAAGCGACTAACGCGAGTGGAAGATCCATTGCCAATATGTGTAAAAGTTCTCGTAAGGACATAAGAAATGCGGTTGTGGCTGCACGAAAAGCCCAAGGGGCATGGCAAGAACGAACTGCTTTTAACCGAGGGCAAATACTTTATAGAATTGCCGAAATATTGGAGGGACGCAAGTCTCAGTTTATTGAAGAATTGATGCTTCAAGATTCTACTAAAAAAGCGGCTCAAATTGAGGTCAATGATTGCATAGATCGGATTGTCTATTACGCAGGTTGGTGCGATAAATTCAATCAAGTTGCTAGCTCCGTAAATCCGGTGAGTTCATCTCATTTTAATTTCTCAAGTTATGAGCCTACAGGTCTCGTAGGTATTATTTCTCCAGAATCTTCATCATTATTTGGATTGGTATCAATGCTATTGCCAGTGATTTCAGGGGGTAATTCATGCGTCTTGATTGCCTCGGAGTCTAAACCACTATGCGCTGTTACACTCGCGGAAGTTTTAAACACATCAGATGTTCCTCCTGGGGTCGTTAATATACTAACGGGTCAAGTTTCCGAATTATGGTCTCCGCTATCTAGTCATATGGATGTCAATGCGATCTCTATTTGTTCGCGCTCAGCGTATATAAAAGATATTCAGATCGCTTCGGCAGACAATTTAAAACGTGTGAGAACATATGATGACGAATGGGACGTACAGGGTGGACAAGGAATTCAATACATCACTGATTTTCAAGAATTGAAAACTACCTGGCATCCTATTGAAAATATTGGTGGTTCGTCTAGCTCGTACTAAAAGAAAGGAGCTTCCTTAATTTCAAGCAACCAGCTCTCTCTGAGTTCCTTTAGTGATCCTACTCTAGGGTTGAATACAAAGGCACCCTTCAATAGCTCTAAGTCATGGTAAGAGACTATTTTTTGTTGGTCTCCTTCAGAAACCAGGACGTTCAAACGATTAAAAAAGTCAACTCCCAATTTGGATTCAATCATTTTCACAAAATGAACAGAGGAGTCAATTGAGCATCCTGAAATAGCTTCACGGGACTCATCAACCACTAAAATAATGTATCGATTAAAAAGGATTCCGCCCTGAGCGGACAGTGGCTTTTGATGTGC
>CAJJBU010000002.1 GCA_905182495.1 Flavobacteriales bacterium UBA952 | reverse complement strand
TAGCTCCTGCGTTAGCTACCGGGAACACAGTTGTCCTTAAACCTGCCGAAACGACATCACTTACGGCATTGAAATTAGCTGAAATCATTCATGCATCAGGTCTGCCTCCAGGAGTTGTTAATATTGTCACAGGTTATGGACATACTGGAGCGGCAATTGTTTCTCACCCTAAGGTTGCCAAAATTGCTTTTACGGGTTCCACAGCTGTCGGTAAGCTCATCCAACGTAGTATCGCTGGCACAACTAAGAAAGCGACACTAGAACTCGGTGGTAAATCAGCAAACATTATTTTTGATGATGCACCTATAGATCAAGCCGTTGAGGGTATCATTAATGGCATCTTTTTTAACCAAGGTCATGTATGCTGCGCTGGGTCTCGATTATTTGTACAAGAGAATGTTGCCGAAAAAGTGATTCGCAAGCTTAAACACAGAATGCAATCTTTGCAAATTGGGAATCCATTAGATAAAAACACAGATATTGGGGCGATTAATTCAGCAGAACAGCTTTCCATAATCAACAAATATATCAAGATTGGTATCAAAGAAGGTTCTGAATTCTTTCAGTCGAAATGTGTACTTCCGAAAAAGGGGTATTACTGTGCGCCTACACTTTTTATAAATGTTGCTCAGTCAAGTGTTTTAACGCAAGAAGAGATTTTTGGCCCAGTCTTATCAATCTTAGAACTGTAGACGAAGTAATTCAAAAAGCGAACAACTCTCCTTACGGATTAGCGGCAGGCGTATGGACGGATAAAGGTTCCAAGATATTTAACCTTACATCAAAATTAAAAGCAGGTGTTGTTTGGGCAAACACTTATAATAAATTTGATCCTTCTTCTCCATTTGGGGGATATAAAGAAAGTGGGTATGGACGAGAAGGTGGATTACATGGTTTGGCAGCCTATCTTAAATAATTAAGCAATGAAACGTATTGAAGTTCTAAAAACATATAAAATCTATATTGGCGGTAAATTCCCAAGAACGGAATCTGGAAGGTTTTACGAAGCGACTAACGCGAGTGGAAGATCCATTGCCAATATGTGTAAAAGTTCTCGTAAGGACATAAGAAATGCGGTTGTGGCTGCACGAAAAGCCCAAGGGGCATGGCAAGAACGAACTGCTTTTAACCGAGGGCAAATACTTTATAGAATTGCCGAAATATTGGAGGGACGCAAGTCTCAGTTTATTGAAGAATTGATGCTTCAAGATTCTACTAAAAAAGCGGCTCAAATTGAGGTCAATGATTGCATAGATCGGATTGTCTATTACGCAGGTTGGTGCGATAAATTCAATCAAGTTGCTAGCTCCGTAAATCCGGTGAGTTCATCTCATTTTAATTTCTCAAGTTATGAGCCTACAGGTCTCGTAGGTATTATTTCTCCAGAATCTTCATCATTATTTGGATTGGTATCAATGCTATTGCCAGTGATTTCAGGGGGTAATTCATGCGTCTTGATTGCCTCGGAGTCTAAACCACTATGCGCTGTTACACTCGCGGAAGTTTTAAACACATCAGATGTTCCTCCTGGGGTCGTTAATATACTAACGGGTCAAGTTTCCGAATTATGGTCTCCGCTATCTAGTCATATGGATGTCAATGCGATCTCTATTTGTTCTCGCTCAGCGTATATAAAAGATATTCAGATCGCTTCGGCAGACAATTTAAAACGTGTGAGAACATATGATGACGAATGGGACGTACAGGGTGGACAAGGAATTCAATACATCACTGATTTTCAAGAATTGAAAACTACCTGGCATCCTATTGAAAATATTGGTGGTTCGTCTAGCTCGTACTAAAAGAAAGGAGCTTCCTTAATTTCAAGCAACCAGCTCTCTCTGAGTTCCTTTAGTGATCCTACTCTAGGGTTGAATACAAAGGCACCCTTCAATAGCTCTAAGTCATGGTAAGAGACTATTTTTTGTTGGTCTCCTTCAGAAACCAGGACGTTCAAACGATTAAAAAAGTCAACTCCCAATTTGGATTCAATCATTTTCACAAAATGAACAGAGGAGTCAATTGAGCATCCTGAAATAGCTTCACGGGACTCATCAACCACTAAAATAATGTATCGATTAAAAAGGATTCCGCCCTGAGCGGACAGTGGCTTTTGATGTGCTTTCCAGCTCGACGTGAACCCATCGATTTCCGATTGTAAAGCTTCTGTTTCGATAGGGTTTAATATCCGATTACATAGATATGTCCATACCCTGCTGCTCGCAGGCATGTCTTCAAATAAATGACTAAAGCTCTGCTGCATTTGCTATTAATTCAGCAACATCCAATACTTTTACTTGTCCTTCTTTTTCCGCATTTTTGATTCCGTCTGTCATCATCGTATTACAGAATGGACATCCTGTAGCAATAATTTCAGCCGCAGTTTCAATAGCATCTTCCGTTCTTTCTATATTGATTTCTTTATTTCCTTTTTCAGCTTCTTTAAACATTTGTGCACCACCTGCACCACAACATAATCCTTTTGATTTGCATCTTTTCATTTCAACAAGCTCGGCATCAAGTTTTTCAATAAGCTTCCTGGGTGCTTCGTAAACATCATTTGCACGTCCTAAATAGCACGGATCATGAAAGGTGATCTTCTTGCCTTTAAAGGATTGTGAGTTTTCTAAAACAAGCTTACCTGTATTGATGAGGTCTTGAATCAGTTGCGTGTGATGAACAACTTCATAGTCCCCTCCGAGCTCAGGATATTCATTTTTTAATGTATTGAAGCAATGTGGACAAGCCGTTACTATTTTTTTAACATCATAGCCATTAAGAACTTCAATGTTCATCATAGCCTGCATTTGATAAGTGAATTCATTTCCTGCTCTTTTCGCAGGGTCTCCAGAACAGCTTTCTTCTGTCCCTAGAACTGCAAATGAAACCTTACAGCTATTTAAAATTTTAACCACTGCTTTCGTGATTTTTTTTGCACGGTCATCAAAGCTTCCAGAGCAACCAACCCAAAATAGAATCTCGGGGTTTTCTCCTTTAGCTTTCATTTCAGCCATTGTAGGTACATGAAGATTCATAGGCTATTCTTTAAAGACTTGAATATTAGCACTTTTTTCCACAAGATTGGTGAATTTACCTTCGTACCTTGTTGCGCGTACAATATGGTTATCAATCCAATGATAATTCCCGCCCCTTGGCTTACCCATTAGTAATCCATGATACTTGAATCCATTTTCATCTAACCATTTTTCAGTTACGTTTCGGTGATCTTCAACTCGGGATGTGAAAAAAGTAATTTTGTGTCCTTCTTCAAACCAAGCATTAATTGTATCGAGTGCATCATCAAATAATTTTGCCGTTGACATTCTTTCTGGTTCCTCATTAGGAATATCATCACAGATGGTACCATCGATATCAATCATGTAATTTTTAACTTCTTCAGGCAGAATAGGAGAAATTGCTTTTCCATCTTCAATTACATCGATTAATTTAAAATCTATTTTCTCATTCTTCATTTGCCCAATTTAATCTGTCGTTTTGTGAAAATTGCCATGGTGCTCCATTATTTTCTATGTTCGTGAGCATACCAGCGAGTTCGTTTGGTATTTTCGATTCCTCCATAACTAGAAATCTTCTAAGGTCAATGATGATTGATAAAGGATCTATATTAACAGGGCATTCGTCAACACATGCGTTACATGAAGTGCAGGCCCATAATTCTTCTTCTGTGATATAATCACCTAAAAGTGATTTTCCATCCTCATGATCTATACCGTTTTTTCTTTTGCTTTCGCCAACTTCTGCCAAGCGGTCCCTTGTATCCATCATTATTTTTCGTGGCGACAAAAGCTTACCTGTTATATTCGCAGGGCAAGATGATGTGCATCGTCCACATTCAGTACAAGTATAGGCATCCATTAAATTCTTCCAGGATAAATCCGTTACGTCTTTTGCGCCAAATCTAGAAGGAGGAGTTGTTTCAGGAGCAGTTGCATAAGGGTCTGCATTTGGGTCCATCATTAATTTGACTTCTTGGGTCACGCTGGGCATATTATTGAACTTGCCTTTCTTTTCAAGATTGGAATAATAGGTGTTAGGGAAAGCCAGTAATATGTGAAAATGTTTGGAGTAGGGCAGGTAGTTTAAAAAACCGAGAACCATAAATAAATGTCCCCACCAACCTATTCGTTCAACAATATGCAAGTTTCCAGTACTTAAACCATCAAATAAAAGAGGTCCTAAAAAGGAGGAAACACTAAAGCCAAAGCTGTCTCCAGTACCCATGCTTGCATGAGACTCGCCTCGTTGAAAAAGAACTTCGTCAGCCCCGTTCATCGTAAAAATACAGGCCAATAGTATAAGCTCGAAAATGAGAATGAGATTGGCGTCTTTGGTCGGCCAACCTATCATTTCTTTCATATTTAACCTTGGGAGTTTTAATAAGTTTCTTCTGGCTAAAAATATAATAGTAGCAAAAAAAGCGGCAACAGATAATATTTCAATAAAACTAATTGCAAAGGTGTAAAATCCACCAAGACCACTTGAAAACAACCTGTGCTCACCCGTTAATCCGTCAGCGAAAATCTCAAAGAGTTCAACCTGTGTAATTACAAATGCCACATACAAGCAAAGATGCAGAAGGGCAGGGATGGGACGGCTAAACATTTTTTGCTGCCCAAATGCAACAAGAATCATTGTTTTTAATCGTTTCCCTATTTGGCCTGATCGATCTGTTGGTAAACCTAGATTGATATTGTATCTGATTTTCCAAACATTGTATGAAAAAAAACCTAACCCAATTAGGGCAATTAATGCAAAAAAAAGAATGCTCATATTCACAGATGCTTATTCTTGGATGGTGTCTAAAAGTTTTCTCAACTTCCTCTCTTCCTTTGGACTTAAAGTTGTTCCCTTCGTTTTTGAACCTAGTAATGAGAAATGAATATATCTCTCAGGATGCAAGGTGAGGTCCTCAACCAAGTCTTGAAGTTTCTTGTTGGAGTCAACTAATTCTAAATACAATTCCTCGTCATAGAGCAGTTTACTCATTGTTCCAGTTCCGTTTTCTACTTCGGTTAAAAGGGCATTGATTTTTTGAATTGATGTAGAGGCATCCAATATCACGCCCTTGAAATCTGCGGAAACCAAATCGTCAGATATTTTTTTAGCATTCCCTATGATTTGACTCACCTCGTCGTTGCTCTTTTTCAAGTTTACGGTGATACTCTCTACATTGGACATGATCCTCGAGAATTGTAGTCTTTCTTGCGCAACAAAAAGCTCGATTTCTTCAGCTGCATTACCTAGCTTATCAATGGTTGTTTTGATACGGTTGAAGCTTCCCTCTAATTCGGAAGTCGCAGTGGAATCCCAAAAAGCAGAAAGAGAGTTTACCATGTTATCTACAGAAATCATCATGCTTTGTAGTTTTTGAGTAATCGGATCTGCATATTCCTTTACTTGATAGGCAATGTCTAAGCTTGATTTTATTCCAGGTATTTCAGATCCTTTCGGATATTCATTTTTATTGGAAGGATTGGTTTTTAAAATTAATCCTTTAGTAAAAAAATCTGGTGAGCCTATTTCAACAGTACTTCCTTTGGTGAGTTTCACATTACTATTCTGAACATTAAATCCAATTTTCACGCGTCTGTTTGGATTGTTTTCAGGAAATATGTCAACGCTGATGACTTTTCCAATGACCACACCATTTAAAATAACATCACTCGAAACCATGAGTTGGTTTGAGTTTTCGAAATAGGAATGATAAAGATCATCTCCACCAAAAAAACTATAACCTTTTAAAAAGTTAATACCGAATACCAATATTACAATTGCGATTACAGCTACAACACCTGCCTTTATTTCTTTTTGAAACTTCAAACCTTAATTTTCTACTAATTTAATACCTTTTTCAATACCAATACGTTCTCCGTTTAAGAAGGCTACAACAAAGGCACCATTAAACCCTTTTTCACGCATTTCAGTCTTGTATTTTGAAGCAGCGTTAATATCTTGCTTAAAACTTTTTGTGCAGTATTTAAATAAGCCTCCCTGCTGGTATAAGTAGATGTCTTTTTCCCCTTTAAACCGTGATGAAGCATGCGCTATTTTTGAATTTGAACTCAAAATTTGAACTCGAAATTGCAGACCTTTGGTTTTTTGTTCTTGCTCATTCACCTTGTCATTCTCGCTAGGTTTTTCAACAAGGATTGTTGTTTTTGATGGTTTTAAAGTAGTGGGTGTGTTTTCTGAATCGGTACCTTCAATTGACCCTTTATAATTTTCAAATGCAACAAACATAGCATTCGCCATTGTCTTTTGACCAGCTTCTTTTCCAAGAAAATTCTCTTCGTTTGGGTGGGTTAAAAACCCTGTTTCTATTAACACGCTGGGCATGGTAGTTCTATACAAAACCATGAAGCCTGCTTGCTTTACCCCTCGGTCCTTTCTACCTAATTTTTTGAATTCAGCCTGAATATATTGTGCAAACTTAATGGCGTGGTCGAGGAAAACAGATAGCTGAAGTCGTTTGGCAATGATAGCATCTGGCGATAAATCGAAGTCCTTATATTGGGCTCCGCCATCTTCTTCTAGCTCTATAATGGAATTCTCTCGAGACGCTACTTTTTGTTGCGATTCGGACCTGTGCAGGCCTAAAACATATGTTTCTGTTCCATAGGCAGCAGGCGAGGCCGCATTGGCATGAATACAAATGAATAAATCGGCTTTTGCCTTATTGGCAATATTTGCCCGTTCACCTAATTCCACAAAAACATCTTTGTCCCTAGTGTATATTACCTTGAGTTCAGGATATTTCTTTTTAATAAGGGCCCCAAGTTTTAAAGCCATGGATAGACAGACGTGTTTCTCTTTTGAAAACTTGCCATGACAGCCTGGGTCCTTCCCGCCATGACCTGCATCAATTACAATTGTTTCTATTGAATTTTGACTATGAACCGGAATAAGGATAGATAGACTTATTAATACAAATAAAATGCTTCTCGTTGCGTTACTGCTATACATTGGTAAAATTGGTAATTTTGTGCTATTGATTTGCATATAAACAAATTTAGTATACTCCTATTGAGCAAACTTCATTCCATACTACATTTTATACCCTTCGCTTTGTTAATAATGCAAAATGGCAATTGGGTTACCGCGCAGTCCGAAGCTAGGGACACAGTATATGTCAATGAATCTGATTTACAAGAAGTTATTACCTATAGCGCTCGAGATTCCATTTATAGTGATTTAAAAAACAAGTTGGTATTCTTGTATGGTGGGGCTAGGGTAGATATGGGAGAAATCTCGTTAACTGCAGGCTACATTGAAGTGGACCTTGCTTTGAATGAAGTCACTGCTAAGTATATTCTGGATTCTATTGGTAAGCCAATGGAGTATCCTGAATTTCAGGATGGGGCTGAAAAAATGATGTGCGAAGAAATGCGCTATAATATGAAAACCAAAAAAGGGTTTATTATCGAACTAGGGCTTCAGCAAGATGAGTTTTATTTCAAAATGGGTACGGCAAAACGCCATCCTTCTGAAGAAATTCATCTTTTGAAGGGTAGGTTGACGACTTGTGACGAAAAAAATCCCCATTACCATTTTCAGCTCTCAAAAGGTGTAATTGTTCCTGAAAAACGTATTGTTGCAGGGCCAATGAATTTATGGATTAATGGGATACCAACACCATTTGGATTACCATTTGCCCTCATACCGAATCAAAAAGAGAGAACCCATGGTATTTTATTTCCTGAGTTGGTACCGAGCTCTTCTTTTGGTTTTGGTTTTCAAAATCTAGGGTATTATATTCCGATTAATGAAAAGTTTCAAACCTCTATCTATGCCAATTTATATAGCCGTGGTAGTTGGGGCTTGAGAAATGATTTAGACTATGCCAAACGGTATGCGTTTTCTGGTAGATTATCCCTTGGTTTTCAACAGTTTCGTTCAGGGTTCCCCTCTAATGAAACCAACAATAAGGCAACCATAGTTTGGTCGCATCGAAAAGCTAGAAAATCAAATCCAAATTGGTCTTTTTCTTCAAACGTGAATTTCATATCGGACAACCAAACGAAAAACAATCTAGACCCAATTAATCCAAACTACTTTAATAATTCATTTAATTCGGATATTAACTTAAATAAGAGCTTTCCTGGGAAACCATTGAATATAGGCATGAAAATTTCTCTCAGACAAAATTCTTTGTCCGAATCTATATCCTTAACGAGCCCGATAATAACGGCGAATATGACTAGGGTATTCCCTTTTAAAAAGTTCATTAATCGTTCAAATAAAGAATGGAAAAAAATTATCGAGAGAATAGGTTTCGCTTACAATTTTGATGGTCAAAACAAGTCAACGTTTTCAGATTCTTTGTTAAGTCAAGGAGATTTTAATCGAATTAGTGATCAGTTCATGTTTGGGGCAAAGCAATCCATGAGCCTGCAAACCACAGGAGGTTTATTTAAGAACATTATAAAAGTAACACCAAGTGCAAATTATGCCACCAAGCTGAATTTTCAACAGGTTGATAAGTCTTATGATCCTATAAACAACCTGACTCAGGTGGATACAATTAAGAGTGCAGACCTAGCTCATGAATTTAATTTGAATGTAAGTGCGACTACGATGTTGTATTCTTATTTTCAATTTATCGGAAAAAAGAAGGCTAAAATGCGCCATATTATGACGCCTAAGTTGAGTTATCGATATGTGCCATTGATTAACCCATTAACTACAGGAGATTTTGGGGTAGATCAATCTTCAATTAGCTATTCCCAATATGAACGAAGCCTATACTCTGTAGGAAACACAAGTGAGGCCTCATTTTTAAGTTTTTCAGTGAATAATACATTTGAATTAAAATATAAATCGGATGAGGATACGGTAACAGGGTTTAAGAAAGTCAGATTGATCGATCAGCTTTCCTTAGCTGGAAATTATGACTTTTTAAAGGATTCTATGAATTTGTCAAATATTAACTTAAACATGCGAATTAGTCCGAGGACTTGGCTAAATGTAGTTACTAATGCAAGCTTTAGTCCTTATGAATGGGATAGTATAACCGGAATAACGGGTAGTAGGTATGCCCTTAATAGTAGCCAGGGCCTTGGGCGTTTCTTAAATGTTAATTTCTCTACCACCCTTGTTATGGCGCCTAAAAAGGATCGGGTGAAAATTAAAGAAGAAACCGCACATTTGAATGACCAATGGAATGCAGATTTTAATTATTTTGCTTTGCACCCAGAGCACATGGTGTTTTTTGATATACCATGGAAAATGACGATTTCCCATATATATAGCATTCGGGCAAATCAAAATGTTACTGAGAGTAGTCCGGATGCCCTACTATTTATCCAGTCATTGAGTATGCGGGGTGATATTAGCTTTACAAAGCGTTGGAATCTATCCGGAAATGTTAATTTGAATATCGTTGATAAATCGCTCACAAATGCAAATCTATCATTGAATCGAAATATGCACTGTTGGGCACTTTCAATTTACTGGACGCCTATTGGCGGAAATAAAAGTTTTTTAGTAAGTTTAAGAAATACGTCTTCAATCTTTCGAGATGCTAAAATCGAATTTCGAAAACCACCTGCATTCCTATAGTCTGACTTGACAAAGGAGGTTTTTTTTAAAGAATAGATGGGCTGGTTAATTATTGTATAACAATATCTTGGGCCCAAGAACCATGCTTACACGGCTTATTCTCCTATCAGGACTGTTCTTTTTAGCGGTGGATTCTGTTATGTTTGGTGGTAATAATTCACCTCTTCCATTAATTTCGATGTCAATAATTAACTCAGGTTTTATCTCTTTAGATTGAATTTGTTTCATTAATTCATCCGCAACTGATTGTGCCCTTTTTTCCGATAATATTTTGTTTTTTTCTTTTCGATCATTGTCGTTTCCTCGACCTTGTTCGTCTGCATAACCGTTAACGATAATCATAAGACGGTAAAGCGAATCATTAAAAACATTTGCGTTATGGTTCATTAGGTAGTCTTCCCACATTTTTAAATCCTTATCGATAGAGTTCGCAAGTTTTTCGATTTCTTTCCGGCCGGATTTGTTTAAATCTGCACTCCCAGGATCAAAGCTAATGTCTCCGCCAATTTTGCGAACCTGTTTATTAGATTCAATCATTTTTTTAAGAGGTTCAATGTAGTTTTGTAAAAGGTCATTAAGCTCTGCCGCAAGCTCTAATGTTCTTTCATGACCACTCATGGAATAAGGTGACGTACTGTTGAGTTCGGCAATTATGATTTCGGTTCTTTCGTATATTTTTAGCAATGCCAGTTCGATATCATCAACTCTTTCTGTTGTGTCGATCTTTTCCATTTCACCCTGTTGTTGCTCTAAGATTCGCTTTGTCGCATCGGCTTTTTCCATTGCTAGGTATAAATCCTTTTCCCTTTCAGCGCGGCTTTTATTTATATTGGTAACTTCTTTCTCTCCTGTCTGACCCTTATAGGTTGTGGTGTTAAAGATTGGTTTTCTTAAACTATTGTTCGTTGCGCAACTTGATACGAGTAGAATTATCGAAAGAAATAATATTTGACGTATAAAGATGTTCATATGATCGGTTTATGTAAAATTATCTAAATCAACCGTATAATCTTGGCCTATTGTTAAATTTTATCCATAGTGCAATGTGAATCAAGTCAAATAGGTTTTTTAGGGTACTTGTTTACGATGTTAATTTTGAAGCTCTCACGAAAGGGTTCTGTACTAGATAAGATTATTGTTTCATCACCAGCCCCCATGAAATAGTTTAGGTAATAATGGCCTAAGAATAGTGAAGATTCGAATTCAAGCATATGCTCCCCCTTAGCAGAAATCTCATATTCATCAGGTCTAAATCTAATTTTTCTTTTGTCTACACTAATTTGATTAACAATTCCTAATAGTAAGGCATTTCGTAAATGATTGAGCTGATAATAAGCGTTGAAAGGTGTTTTTTTTGAACTCATTTTTCCTTTATTCAAGAAATAAATCACATCTGATAGACCTAAAACATCTTGACCTTCATGAGAGACAAGGATGATTGTAAGGTTCTCTTCCCTTCTAAGTTTCAGTATGTGCTTAAATAACAAGGCTCTTAGTTGAGAGTCTAAGTTTGAAAAAGGCTCATCTAATAGTAACACTTCTGGTTTTAAAGCAATAGCTCTTGCAATTGAAAGTCTTTGCTGCTCACCGCCAGAGGTCTCATTCGCTTTTACATTCCTAATCTCATTTAATTTCAAAAGTTTAAGTAGTTGTTCCGTTCTTCGAATTTTTAGATGTTTCGGTAAAGATATTGCCGCTTCACGAATGTTTTCTTCCACGGTGTGGTATGGATCAAGATTGTAATCCTGTGAGACCAATTTTATTTTTTCAAAACCTGGAATAAGCATGCTCTTGGCATCAGGAAGCAATTCCCCGTTTAAGATAAGCGCGCCACTTTTAGGGCCCAATTGACCTGCAATCACATTTAATAAGGTTGATTTCCCTGCGCCAGATTTCCCAACCAAGCCAATGATTTGTCCTTTTTTTGCATTGAAGTTAATGTCGTTTAGTATAGGTCGGTCAAAGTCAACAAAAACATTCTTTATTTCTAGCATAATCTAGGTTTTTAGGTGGGATTTTTATCTATTGTGTTTTCTTTAAAGGCTGAGGGCAAAAGGTCTGGGAATAGCTTAATGACTAAGGGGAGTAAAATGGCTCCTCCAGGGAGCATGAAAATGGCTAGAGATGGCATTGACTTCAGTATATCGTAAAGTTGGTTTTTGAATTGCTTTTTTTCATCTGTGCTTAGCTCTCGTATTGAAGATTTGCCAACTAGATCCATCAGCCCCTTGCTTTGTTTGATTTCACTAAACAGTTTTTCTTTATTACGGCCCAATATAAGCAACCACTTTTTTTGTATTGCCTTGAATAGAATCCCCGACGATTTCTCTTCGTTTAAAATAGCAAGTTGTTCTTTGTTTTTAAAAACAAAGGTCCTTCCTACAATAAAACCTTCATCCGTCTCAGGGCTTGATAAGTTCAGTTCTCTTCCTATCTTCTTTAAATTTCGTTCTTCGTTGGGGTGTACCGTGTGTGTTCCACATGCAACAAAAACACATAGTTCGAATATGAACTTGTTATTTAGAGCATTGCTGTTGAAGGATCCGATTACATGGTTTGGGATAGGTGAAACAATCCCCTTTGTGATCTCTTTTTTTTGTAAGTCATCGAGGTGACTGGATGAAAGGAGGTATTGCAAGAGTCTCTTTTCTTTATCTTCAATTTTCCCATCACCATATGCTGCCTTAGTTAAAAACAATAACAAAGTAATAACTAGTTCATCATAACTTTTTACTGGATCAATCTCCTGATCAGTAAGAAATGAGATATAAAGTAAAACATCTACAAAGACAAGTCCGTTTGTACTTTGATTAAGCCAGTAGTTTCCCTTGGAAATATTTGATTTTATTTTGACACGTTCACTTAATGTTTTTTCGAGTATGTGTTCTACCTTGTTGTCAAAATCAAAATCCCATAATGGAATTTTGGTTCTAAATTTTTTATAGAACGTATCTATTGATTGCAGGAATTCATCATAGATGTCTTTTTCTCCGTTGTGATGACATCCGTATACAAAGAACAAGTTTTCAAACAAAAGAAGTTTTAATTTTTCTTCTTTCGTGAGGTGGGATATAGTTTTGGAGAGCAATATAAATTTGTAAGTGCTGCACCGTAAAGAATACCTGTTCTATTGAAAATATAGTGCAATGAATCAGCAAATGAATCCGACTTGAATTTAAATCCAATAGAAAGCTTTCCTTCCTGATGTAAATGAAAAAAATAACGGATCCAATTTTTGGACCCAGTTGAGATTCTGTTTTTATCTAATTGCATATCGAATAGCAAGACCACCGCCCCAGTTAAACGTAACGTTTGGTGAAAAGAATAAAATTGGCCCTGTATTTAAAGAACAATTAATGGGGACCTCATCAAATGTGTATTCTAAACCCATTGCCCCGTTTCCATAATTTGAACGGGAAAATCCGCCAAGTGAGCCTTCGATAGCGGTAGCACTTGTTAAAAAATGTTTCACGTTTATAGTTCCGTATCCTGGATATCCACCTTTGATTCCAATCGCTGTTTTGTAATCTTGAGCGAATGAATTTGTTATTATGCAAATGAAGAAAAGGACAGCTATTGATTTCATAATTCAATTTTAATCAAAGTTAGATTTTCCCAGCGAGGGTAAAGGCTTTTACTTTTGTAAAGAATACACTTCCGTCTGTTGAAAAGGCCTCAAAAACCATGACATACACGCCTATAGATCCTTTTTGATCATTATTTTTTACGCCATCCCACGTAAATGTACCAGATGATCCTAAGAGCATATTATGGAATAGCGTTTTGATGGCTCGTCCTTTATCATCATAAATTTCAACGTGCCCAAGCAAGCCTTCCTTTTGTAATTCATAGTTTATTTGCAAAACATCTTCAAATCCGTCATTGTCTGGAGAGAAAGTTGAATTTGTAAATGAAAAATCTCCCGAATAAAGCGCAGCAATATATTGAGAGTTTTTTAGGCCGGGAGTACCAAACCCAATATCTTGTGCTGCAGAATGCCAATTGAAACCATCGTTAGAATCACCATTAGGGTCAATGCGCTCTAGGGACACACCATCAAGGTTATCAATTACGCTTAGGTGCCAGTCTTCATTATAAGAGACAAAATCAAGGACGTCATTACCTTGCAATAAGATGACTGTACTGGAGTCATTTCCATAGGAGGGAAGGTCGCTTTGAATGAAATTCGCAGATTCATTATTCATGTAGTTTTCCAAAACGAATAATGAATCCTCTCCAATTAGGGCATAGGAATCCGGTTGTAAAATGTAATGCTTTTCAATGCTCTTGAGGTTGCTAATCGTATCAAATTCAAAATTGGCAAATTGCCATTGAAATAGATCTATATATTTAGAAGAAGTATTATAAACCTCAATCCAATCCTCTCCTCCAGAATATGGATTACTTAGAATTTCATTGATGACCACGTCTCCGATATCGGCGGTCTCAGGAAGAGCAAATTCCCCAATGGACTGCCCGTCATTTAACCAACAGTCCTTTGTGCCTTGAATGGAATAAGTGTAAGTTTGACTGCTGATCAATTCCTCATTAAATGACAGCATAATGTTTTTAGAAAACTGTGCCTCTATATAGATGTTTGATATTGTCAAAAGTGGATTAAATTCAAAAGATGCATTGTCGAATGAAACCGAGTCCATGCCCTCATTATATTCAATAGCTAAGTAATTTGGAGCCAGTGCAAGTGTGCTTGTGATGTGTGGTGAGAGATTATCTGGGTTACTATCGTATATTGAGTTTTCTACCCCCGGGCTTCCTCCATTAGATGAAATAGAAGCACTCCAATTCGAAACATCCGAGCAAGGGTCATCCAGATTTATTCTCTCAAGTGAATAGCCCCCAGATTTTTTAATTTCATCCTGATACCAATCGTCTGTGTACGAAATAAGGTCCACTTCAATACCTTCGGGGTTTATTAGTTTGACATCGTCACCTGAATTATTTAAGCTAGGAAAACTAACTACAGCGGCTATGTTTGACACATTAAATGAGTCAATACTTGATGTAGAGACTAGGATTAAATAAGCACCAGGCAATATCCAGCCTTCTGTAATTGTACCGTTGGAGGATGCGTCTGCCAGTTTCCAATCGCTTAGGTCAAATATTTTGTCGCTCTTATTGTAGATTTCAACATACTCAACTTCGGGCAGTCCAATTACAGGGGTTGGGTCAACAAATAGTTCTGTAATAATTAGGTCACCTTTAATTGCATCTTCTCCCACTAGATATTCAAATTCAAGTGACTGAATCCCCGATATGTTACCTGAAACATCAGTAATTCCATTCGAACTTACACTATATGTAATTCCATTTTGAAGCGGGCTTGTTAATGTGAGGTGGGCTAGGGAGGAGTTTAAGTTGTCTAAGGAGGCTATTGTTATACCCAGGTTGGGCTGAATCCCATAATTTGATGCGATTGAGCTATTTGTGATATCTAGGGGTTCATTATATAAAAGGTCAATTTCGGTCACATTGAGAATATTGACCTGTATCAGTTGTGGAGGCTCGGTGTCTATGATTAAATCTCCAACATAAATATCGTCGTAATAAAATTTAGTGGCGTTGCTCGAGGTGTATGCGTCCAAGAAGCCAAAATGGGATCCAGTTAAAACACTTGGGTCTGTATTACTTGATTCAAAATTAAAATTGGTTCCGCCGTCAAAGTCTGAATATAAGGTCCAAACGCCAGAATTCAGTGTCACCTTAATATTGACATCAAAACTTGTTGCGATTTGTCCGTCACTCCCTGAACAAATAACACTGGATGATCCCGCTTCCATTTTGAACAAACGAATGGCATCATTAGCACCAGCTTCCCCTAATTGAAGATAATAACCATTTTGCACAAGATTTAGATCCCCATTGTCTGCTGAAAGATAGATACGGCCATTATTTGATGACGAAGAGGAAAAACTCTGCTTTGTCCAAATGCGCCATTCCTTGTCGTCTAGGGATAATAGGTTATGGGCTGTACTTAGATATGATGAAGATGCAATCGTATTATTCAGCTGCAAATTCTGATCTGTGTTAATTATAAAGTCTGCATTCGTGCCATTCCAACTAGGGTTGTTGCTGAAGTCACCATCTGAAAAACTCTCGCTTATTTGGGAAGAAGCTGAATTACAGTATAATACGAGGATAAATACTATTTTTAAATGCATATCTAGATTGTATTCAAATATATTAATTTTACGTCCAGGGTTAAATAATAAAAGAAAGAATTAATATATAGATGAAGTTAGCAATTGTCGGTGCCACTGGTATGGTTGGTCAAGTAATGTTAGAGGTTCTTGAGGAGCAAAACTTTGCTATTTCTGAATTCTTACCTGTTGCCTCTAAAAACTCTGTAGGTAAAACCATAAATTTCAAAGGAGAGGCCTATGATTTGATCGCTATAGAGGAGGCCCTTTTACAAAAACCAGATATTGCTATTTTTTCAGCGGGGGGGTCTGTTTCACTTGAATGGGCTCCTCAATTTGCCGCTGTAGGAACAGTTGTAATTGACAACTCATCGGCATGGAGAATGGATCCTTTAAAAAAATTAATCATTCCTGAAGTCAATGGTCATATTTTAAATTCTGATGATAAAATCATTCCCAATCCAAATTGTAGTACGATACAATTGGTTTTGGCTTTAAAGCCCCTACATGATTTTTATTCAATAAAACGGGTTGTTGTTTCAACCTATCAATCGATAACAGGTACCGGAGTTAAAGCGGTCCGTCAAATGGAAAACGAAAGAAACCATATAGAAGGAGAAATGTCTTATCCTTATGCGATTGATAAAAACTGCATTCCTCAATGTGATGTTTTTATGGAAAATGGCTACACCAAAGAAGAGATGAAACTCACCAACGAGACGAAGAAAATACTCGATGCATCAATTCATGTTACAGCTACTGCTGTTCGAGTACCCGTTGTTGGGGGACATTCTGAATCTGTGAATATTGAATTTAAAAACGATTTTGAGTTAATAAAAGTAAGAGCGCTTTTGCAAAACATGTCAGGTATCGAAGTTCTGGACAATCCCAATGAATTAGAATACCCTATGCCTATTCTTTCTCAAGGTAAGGATGCTGTTTTTGTTGGAAGAATACGCCGTGATGAATCGCAAGAAAATACTTTAAACATGTGGATTGTAGCCGATAATTTACGCAAGGGAGCCGCCACAAATGCGGTGCAAATTGCCAAGTTGGTCACTTCCTTATAATTGTTTTTAGTCTATTAAACCTTTTGGTGTTTTACGAAATTTGCTGATACTCTTCAATTAGGATTTCATAGGCATCTTTGTTCACGTATTGCGACCTTAGCCAAGCGTAAAAAATGATAAGACGTGGATCCCTAAAGACTTTTTCCTTGTTTAGTTCTATGCTCTTCTCAAATTGAATCAAATCATTGAGGTTTGCTTCGTGAGGTTTATGGATGAAGTTTCTTATCAATCGAATAAAATGATTTACCATACTATATTGCTCTATTTTTAACATCTCAGTGTGTTTTTTCTCAATGGAACTCAATATTTTTAGGCTGAATTCTGTGTTCCCTAATGAGGTTTGAACAATACATAGAATCATTTCTTTACGAATGAGCCATTCTCTCCCCATTTCTTTTTGGTAATAGCTGTTTGGCTCTGACATGAAATTAAAAATCTTAGCGGCTTTTGAATAATCCCTTACGATGATTAAATAACCTGCTAGATTTAAGGATAAATTTAAATATTCCTGAACGGAAATCTTTTTGACTTCATTGAGTAAAAAGGATTCTATAGATTGAATTGCGTCATGAATTTGATGGTCAAAAACTTTAATGAAGCTAGCGATAGCTACATGTTTACCCTGGAAATTGTCTTTGACTATTTGACTTTGAGACATCAGACCCTCCAATTTTGATAAGTGATGAAGTGATTTCTTGAATTCCCGAGCATTAAGAAATGTATACGACATAATGTATTCAATCTGTGCAAAGGTGTTTATATGCGAGTCACTTTTAAATATTTCAGGTAAAAAGTCATTGTAGTATTTCTGAGCGACCTCGGCGAAAACCTTGAATTTCCTATTCAAAATATACTCTGCTCGAATTATTTCAATAACCTTTAAGTGAATAACAGGGTTGTTATATTCACTCTTGATGTTATTGTATTGGGCAAGTGCATTTTTGATTATTTCAGATGGAGACGCAACGCTTCCTTGAGCAATTTTCAGCTTTAAATCATTTTTAACCTGGATAAAATACAATTGAAATTCATCTATTTTCGAAATACGAAGCTGTAGCTCCATCATTTTCTTTTTGATGGCTGGAAATTTTTCTTGATTGAAATAGGGGAGAATCGTCAGCTTAAGGCGTTGGATTTTTAAATTTAAGTCAATGTTTTTTACGCGCTCAGCATTTCTCTCTTCTTTATTTAGTAATTCCCATGCTACGTTATATTTATTCCGTTCAATAAAGTATAATATCATGAGAACCATAGCCTCTCTTTTATGGACATTTTGCTCAGAAATGGATTTTTTTAAAATTAAGAAGTGGGTTAGTTCTTTACTTATCCTTTTTCGAACGGCATGATAATTCTGATCTCCGCTAAGCTCATTTTTACTTGTTTTTATCCCGTTATAGACTAAATATAAGTAACGAAAAACTTCAACATCCTTCCGCTTTGCTCCAGGTCGTTTTCTTGTTAAAAACTGTTCAAATTCTTTCTTGTCCGATTCGGAAAAGGTCAAAACAATTTCTTTAATTAAGTCCATAATTCGTTTGATTAGCCGCTGTGTAAATTAGTATAAAGGTAATAATATGGTCTGAAATAGGGTGCTTTAATATTCGTTTTAAATATCTGTTATTTATATTATAATATGTTATATAACAATGGTTTATTAAATATAAAGGTGATATTTAAAGTCCTTTTTAATGTTAAGTTATATATCTTGGTTCACTTTAATATCTCTATCTTTGTTTTGTATGAAACTGCTCTTTTTATTTCTTTCAACCTTTTTACTTGGCTTTAGTTCCATGGAACAGGTAAACCCGTGGAATCAATCTAGAACAACTGAGAACCCGTGGGGCACTGTTACGCCAGTTACTACAAACGCATCTGCCGAGACTAATGATTCGCCGAATGTTCAAAACTCGCCATCAAATATACAAGTTAGAAATCCTATTCAATTTGGTTTTGACGCGTACATTGCTCCGGGGGGAGTCGTTGCCCCTGCAATTATTGGTGCGATACCTGCTTTGGGAATAATAACCATTCCACTCATGCCATTATTTACCGCTGCACCCCTATTTAAAAAAGAGGAGCAGTTAAAGAAAAAATATTTAAAGAAATATCCTGATGCCAATCCACAAGAATTGAACGGTGTTAGAAAGGGGATGAATCGTAAAAGATGGCGCAATACTGGTGTTGGTATGGGTATTGGTCTTCTCGGTCAGATTGTTGCCCTTGCGATTATTTTTAACTAATTAAATTAAAACTAAATAAAATGAAAAAAACGCTTCTTATTATCTTAATGCTTGCCAGTGTTCATGTTGTGAATGCTCAAGGGAATACTTCCATTGCTGTTGCAAATCCAAATGTCGAAGGATTGTATGCGACACCATCTATTTGTGCTAAAATATTGCGATTAGAGCTAAGTAAGCTCAAACAATACTCTATTTATGATGCTTTTGATATGGAGGAAGTTTACAGCCAAGATTCGTCTTATCGCAATAAATGCTTGAGCAAATCATGCCTAGTGGAATTTGGAACAAAATTAGGAACCAATTATATGATTACGGGTAGTTTTGATTTACTCGCCAATAAAATAGTCATCTCATTGAAAATGATAGATGTTAAAAACAACGCTATTTATAAATCAGGATTGGGTGAGTTCATGAATCAAGAGAAGGAACTTCAGCGCATGACAGAGCTTGTTTTAAAAGACATGATGGGTGTTGTTGTTGACAAAGAGCTGGTAGATCGTTTGAAATTCGATAATGAGATTATTACTAAATCCAATGTAGGAAAAGTAAGTAATTCAGGACCGCGTGTTGGAGTGGGCATAATGACAGGTTCTTTCTATGAATATGCAAATCGTTCAAGCAAACAGGGTGGATTAGATATTTTTCCTGCCGTGAGTATGATCGGTTACCAGTTAGAGGCACAATACGTAGGAACAGATAATTTTTCTGCTTTGGCTGAGTTTATACTTAATGTAAATGGCTTAGAACAAGGGAAGTTTATACCTACGTTATCCATTCTAAATGGTTTTCGATTTGGTAAAGCGGGATGGGAATTTGCTTTTGGACCAGGATTTACATTGAGCAAGACATCTACGGGAACATTTATTGATGATGTTTATACAACCAATAGTGAGTGGGAAGGGGATTGGATTTCTCAGCATGAATGGGATTCTGAGACTTCAACAATCTCATATAATGAATCTATTCAGGCTCACATGGAGGCCCAAGAGTATACAGATGTGGTCGATGCTATGGAGGAGACTCTTGACTTTAGAGCGGAGGAGGTCAAAGGCGCCTTCATGTTTGTCATGGCTTTCGGACGTACTTTTAGAGCAGGTTCCCTGAATATTCCAGTAAATGTTTTTTATTCTTCAAGAGGGAAGGGTGGATTAGCTGGAATCAATGTAGGTTTTAATGTTACTAAAAAGAAAACAACATTGACCCGAACTCTATAATCTAATCTAAAATAAGTGATTAATTTTGCGATTGAATAATTTACTTGGATTTCAATAGATGTCAAAGTAGATAGCAAGATGATTATTTATGAAAATACTGGTTACTGGACCAGATGGTCTATTGGGAAGTAATTTAGTGCGAGAACTCATTCATCGCGAATATGAAGTGTTTGCTTTCACTGAGAATGGACAAAAATCCCCAACGATTTCTGACTTAAAAATTAATAGGGTTGCTGGGAATATTCTTAATGCAGAAGATCTTATTCATGCAACAATAGGAATTGATGTTGTGATCCATTGTGCTGCAAGCACGAACATGTACCCTCCAAGGACGGAGATGGTGAATAGAGTCAATATTGGTGGCACAGAAAATGTAATCGTAGCCTGTCAAAAAAACAAGGTTAAACGATTAATATATGTCGGTACAGCAAATTCGTTTCGTTCTGGAGATAAAGAAGTCCCTGGCAATGAAATGAATGAGTATGCTGCAGGACATTATGGTTTGGATTATATGGACTCAAAATACAAAGCGCAGCTTTTGGTCCTAGAGAAAGTTGAAAAGGAAGGATTAAATGCGGTGGTTGTAAACCCAACATTTATGATTGGACCTTATGATTCTCGACCCTCTTCTGGAGAAATGATTCGTGCGGTCTATAATCAAAAAGTACCTGGTTATTCCCCTGGAGGAAAAAACTTCGTTTCTGTAAAGGATGTTGCGGTTGCAATTTCAAATGCAATCACGAAAGGAGAAAAAGGAAATTGCTATATTCTAGGAAACGAGAACCTATCCTATAAAGAAGCATTTGTCAAAATCGCAAAATGTATGGATGTTAAGCCTCCAAAATTGAAGCTTTCAAAAAACGTCATTCGAACATATGGTAAGGGCTCTTCTATTTTCGCAGGTATCTTTAAGTTTTACCCGAAAATCACACATGAATTGGCTATTTTGTCAACTGAAAATCATTTTTACTCCTGCAAAAAGGCAATTGAAGAATTGGATATGCCACAAACCCCCATTGAACATGCCATTATTGATTGTTATGATTGGTTTATCGAGAATAATTATTTAACCAAAAAATAACTTACATGTTTCATTCATTAGATGTTGACCTTTCTTGGAAAAGCGGAGACTTAGTTTCTTTTTTGCCAATTATACTTGCTTTAGTTTTTTTTATTATTTATTGGTTTACCGCAAGTTCACCAACGATTAAAACACGATTCTATAATAAGTATTCTTTTGACCAGGCGTCTTTTAAGCATATCTTTTTTACGAAGATTTTTGGTTTTGTAAGCATGGGAGTTCTTCCCATATGCATCTGCTTGATTTTTCTTGAGGATTTTTCTCTTACCGAGTATGGATTGACCTATATTCCAGAGACTACAATGTATTCATTAGCATGGATAATAGGCCTTTCTGCGCTCCTGATTCCCTTAGTCAATTTTAGTGCTAAAAAGGCTAAGAATTTGGTGAATTACCCGCAGATTCGTTCAAAAGTTTGGACAAGAAAAATGGTCTATATGAACGCTTTAGGTTGGTTCTTGTACTTATTTGGATATGAGTTTTTATTTAGAGGAGTCCTCTTATTCCCTTTAATTGAGCCTTTAGGAGTTTGGCCAGCAATAGCGGTGAATATCGCATTGTATTCTGCAACACATATTCCAAAAGGATTAGATGAAACGATTGGAGCTATCCCTTTAGGGTTGGTATTGTGTTTATTGACTCTTTCTTCAGGGACAATTTGGATTGCATTTTTCGTTCATGTAGCGATGGCATGGACAAATACTTTTACGGCTTTAAAACATAACCCGGAGACCAATTATCATAAATCATGAATGGGAAAGTAGCTATTATAACAGGATCGAGTAGAGGAATAGGTAAAGGAATTGCTAAAGAACTACTGGAGGCTGGAGCTAAAGTTATTTTAAATGGAAGAGACGAGACGCGGCTTAAAAAAGCGAAAGCGGATTTAATGGAAGTCTCGAATTGTGTTGACTATTATTGTTGCGATGTGACGAATTCCATTGATTCTAAAAAGCTAGTAGATTTTGCGATTAAGCAATATGGACGTCTCGATATTTTGATAAATAACGTGGGTGTATCAAGTCGGGGGAATGTATCCGATTGCGAGCCCTTGGTATTTGAAAATGTCATGAAAAGTAATTTTATAGGATCTGTTATCCCAACCATTTATGCCTTAAAATATCTTAGGGAAACGCAAGGTAGTGTTGTCTTTATATCGAGTGTTGCTGGGATTCGCGGATTGCCCGGATTAGCCCCATACTGTGCCTCAAAAATGGCTTTACGTTCTTTGGCTGAATCGATAAGGATTGAAGAGTATAAATCAAAAATACATGTTGGTCTGATCTATGTTGGCATTACAGAGATAGAACATAATAAGGAGTCTATATCTGCCGATGGCTCTCCAATTGTTTTAGATGACCGGTCTGGTAAAAAAGCACAATCAATAGCCTATGTAGCGGGCAAAGTTTTGCGTAATATTAAAAAAAGAAAATTTATCACTACCCTTTCTACAGTAGGTGTGCTGAATGCTTTTCTACAACCCAGATTCCCGTACTTGGTAGAACGATTGATCATCAGAGCAAGTAGTAAGTTTAAAGAAAGAAGCAAATGAGAATTGGTACGGACTTTGAAAAAATAGACTTTACTTTATTTGGCCTAGACCTTTTGGAACCAAATAGTTTGATCGGAAATTCAATCTTATTTTTATTCGGAATTGGTCTTGCGCTAAAAGTTCATCGCCTAAATCAGTCGGAGCCATTCTTCAAGTATTGGATGCTCTTTTTTATCATCTTTGGTTTTAGTTTTGGTCTTGGAGGATTGGGCCACGTTTTCTTTAATTATTGGGGAATAACGGGAAAGTATGCGGGTTGGTGTTTCTCCATTGTTTCCATCTATTTTATGGAACGTGCTATGCTCAGTCTTTATGAAAGTCGCATGCAGTCCTTTTTCATTCTGCTTACGAAACTTAAATTGTTCTTGCTTTTGGCTTTAGAAATTTTGGTCTTTTCATTTCTAGACCTGGAGACAAACCCACAAATAGGACTTGCTATTCCATCTATTGGTACTGCTATTGGATTTACTTTTTGTTTGGGGTATTTGGCTAGAGTCTTTATCAATAAGATTAGCCCTTCATTTAATTATTTCTTCTTAAGTATCTTTATTCTAATCCCGGGCGCAGTTGTTCAATCTCTGAAGATTGGAATCGTTCCATGGTTTGATAGAAATGATATTTCACATTTGTTGCTGCTTTTCACGATTCTTTTACACTGGATGGGGGTTAAGGCTTATAAAAATTCAAAATAGTTGATCTATTCGTCTTGATAGGTCAAAGTCCTTTTCCGTTATGGTCTGGCTTTCGTGTGTGTATATTTCCACCAACAATTTTTTATAAGCATGTATTTTTAAATCGGGATGATGATTCATGTGTTCAGCAATTTGTGCAATTTGTTTTAGTCTTATGACAGCCTGGTTAAAGTCGTGACATTCAAATTCTTTGCTAAGCTTTCCGTCTTTTTGTTCCCATTCCATAAACCTTAATTTAAGGATATTTTTAGAATTTGTCATTTCCATACTAAAAAATAATTAATTTTGTCACGTCTCTAAGGGGTGCCGAAAGGCTGAGATTATACCCATTGAACCTGATTAGGATAATGCCTGCGCAGGGAAGATGACTGAGCTAATTAATAGATCATCAATAGGAATTGGCCCCTTGTTCTTGTTTAATTTTTTTAAAAAATGAAAACAGGCGTATTTTTAACATTAACTTTTTCTATCTTTTTTCAATTTCTTTTTTCCCAAAAAACCCTTTCTGGTGTTGTGATATCGGAGGATGGAAAAGCTATTCCTTATGCTAAAATCCGTGTGGATCAATCTCAAATCGGAACCGTTAGTAATCGGTATGGGCAATTTATGATTGAAAAAATTCCTGCGCAAACACGGTCCTTAATTGTGCGCGCCATAGGTTATGCTGAGCAGCAAGTGGGTCTTAAGAAGGATGGATCTTTAACCGACTTGAAAATTCAATTGTATAAACAGGTTCAAAATCTAGAAACGGTACATGTCGATGCTACGAGGCCTCAAATATGTCCTACCTCTGCCACTGAAATCAGTAAAAAAGATGATTTAGAGCAAAAAAACTTCGGTCAAGACCTTCCTGTTTTATTAAATACCATGCCTTCTGTTGTGACAACCTCAGATGCTGGAGCAGGAATTGGATATACGGGGATGCGAATTCGCGGCGTAGATGCAGAGCGCATAAATGTAACCATCAATGGGATTCCTGTAAATGACCCAGAGTCACACGGGGTTTGGTGGGTTAACATGCCTGACTTGGTTGGATCTGTTGACAATATTCAGGTTCAAAGAGGGGTGGGGACCTCTACAAATGGAGCTGCTTCTTTTGGTGCGAGTGTAAATATTAAGACAGATAATATTGCTGAGAATGCCTATGGAACGATAGATAATGTAGTGGGAAGCTTCAATACATGGAAGAGTTCGGTACGCGCTGGCACCGGATTGATCGATGGTAAATTTGCAATGGATGTGCGTCTTTCACGTGTTTTAAGTGATGGTTTCATAGATCGAGCGAACTCGAATCTTAAATCTTTTTATTTGTCGGGGGCTTATGTCGGTAAAAGATCATTGATAAAGGCAGTTGCATTTAGTGGAAAAGAACGCACCTATCAGTCTTGGTATGGAACCCCTGAAAGTGTCATTAATGAAGATGAGGCGGAGATGAATGCTTATGCGGACAGAAACTATCTTTCAGATGCAGAACGAACGAACCTTCTTAATGCTGGAAGAACCTATAACTATTATACGTATCAAGATGAGGTAGACAACTACCAGCAAGACAATTACCAACTACATTTTACACATACCTTCTCTCCCAAAACGACCCTTAATATTGCTGGTCACTATACGAAAGGAAGAGGTTATTACGAACAATACAAATACGGTCAGAACCTCTCTGATTATGGGATAAACCAAGTAATTGTAGGTGCTGATACTGTTACTAGTTCGGATTTGATTCGTCGCAGATGGTTAGATAATGATTTCGTGGGCGCCGTGTATTCGCTCTCACATAAAGTGAATTCAGATTTAAGCTTTCAGCTTGGTGGTGCGGCAAACACGTATATAGGACAGCATTATGGTGAGCTTGTTTGGGCAAGATACGCGTCAGAAAGTGAAATATATGACCGTTACTATGATAACAATGCACAGAAATCTGAGTTGAGCTCTTATTTTAAGACGGACTACGTAAAAAACAAATGGAGCTTGTATGCAGATGTTCAATATCGATATGTGGATTATAATTTTGGTGGGTTTGACGATGTTTCAGGAAATCTTATTGATATTGATCAAAAAGAGGTGTATCACTTCATCAATCCTAAAGCAGGAGGTTCTTTTGCTTTTAATGCAAAAAATAGACTATTCATAAGTGCAGGAATTGGAAATAGAGAGCCCGTACGCAAGGACTTTAGAGAAAGCTCAACCCAAAGTAGGCCCGAACATGAGACCTTAAGAGATTTGGAATTAGGGCATTCTTATGAAGTTTCAAGATTTCAGATTCGAACCAATATTTATTACATGAATTACAACAATCAGTTGATCAATACAGGCCGAATAAATGATGTGGGTGCCTATACACGAATAAATGTAGAGGATAGCTATAGATTGGGCATTGAGCTTGCAATCATTGTAAGTCCTGTTCAGGATATAGACATCACTGCAGGGTTTACCTACAGTCAAAATAAGATTGCTTCTTTCACTGAATATGTTGACAATTATGACGACCCAAACTATGAGCAAACCCAGATTCAGCATGAGGATACAGATATGGCCTTTTCACCCAATGTGATTGGTAATTTAGGTTTTACTTTCAGGCCAGTAGATGGTCTTGCATTGAATTGGATGACCAAATATGTCGGAGATCAGTTTTTGGACAACACCTCTAATCAAGATCGAAAAATTGATGCCTTCACCTATTCAAATGTTAGTCTGAATTACACCCTTGAAAATGTGATTTTTAAGTCTATGACTTTTGGAGTGCAGTGCAATAATATTTTAGATGCTAAATACCAGAATAATGGATATACTTGGGGCTATATAGCAGGAGGACAAAGAACGGTAGAGAATTTCTACTCCCCTCAGGCTGGAAGAAACTACATGCTTCGCTTATTGATTAATCTGTAAATGGAAACAATATCCCTCTTTATATTTCATTTTGAATTTCTAAAACAGTTTTGAAAGAGATTCAAGTATAATGACTAATCTTATCCTCAACTAAATAATATTTTTGATTTAGTAAACCTAAAAACTTAAAATGAATTTTTTAAAATCTATTAATTTAACAATTACCTTTCTTTGTTTCACTGTGTTGATTCATGCTCAAACCGTTAAGGTCGATTCCGGTAGCGTCACTGTTAAACCCTCTAGTTATGAGGCGCATTGGGCTGGTATGGACGTAGGTACTGTAATTCTAATGAATAATGATTTTGGAACTGATTTCTCAAACAATCCCTATTGGGAAAATGACATTGCAAATTCTACCACAACTGCTATCAATCTATTAGAATTCAAACTACCAATTGCAAAGCAATATTTGGGACTGGTTACAGGCCTGGGATATCAGAATACAAACATTTCTTTTCGAGAAAATTACGTGTTAAACTATGACGAAAGCTCAGTATTTGCAGTTAAAGACCCTAATCAAGAGTATAAACGAAATTGGCTAGCCGCACATTATTTAACTGCTCCTTTACTTCTTGAATTTGCTTCAAAGGTGGAGGGGAAAAAGAGCTTTTATTTTAATGCAGGTGTTGTCGGAGGTGTTCGGATAGGATCTAGTACAACCCTAAAAGGGAAGTACGAAAATGGAGACAAATTCACTAATGTTCGTCGTGCAAAATACAATTTGAATCCAGTTTTTCTAGATGCTTCTTTCAGGATAGGTTATGGAGCCTTTGGATTGTTTGGCTCTTACAGTTTATCGACCATGTTCAAAGCCGATAAAACAGTCGCAATTCGTCCTTTAAGGGTTGGGATAACTTGGAATTGGCATTATTCTGGAAGTGATAAAAGCAAAAAAGGCGACTTTGATTTTGAGCCTATAGAGGAAGAGTCTGTTGAGGGTGTCGATTTATAATCTTTTAAAGGACATTGTACAGAAGCCCGGCTGCAATAGCACCGATAACAGGACCTGCGACAGGGATCCAAGCATAATTCCAATTGGGTTTTCCTTTTTTCATTCTGAGCAAAGAATAGACGATTCTAGGTCCTAAATCTCTTGCTGGGTTTATAGCATAACCGGTAGTGCCTCCTAAAGACATTCCGATTGCCCATACTACGATTCCTACAGGCAATGCATCTAATGCGCCTATTCCATATTGTATCTCATTTAAACCGTCAATTTGAAGTGTCGGCTTGGCAATATAGAAGATGGCGAAAACCAAGAAGAAAGTACCATATGCCTCACTAAATAGATTTCTTGGCTTATTATCAATCATAGGTGCTGTGCAAAAGCTTGACCTGATTGTATTCTCGTCTTTAGTACGCTGAAAATGATCATAATACAATTGATAATTCAGGAAACTACCGAGCATAGCGCCTAGGATTTGTGCCAATACATACATTGGAACCAAACTCCAATTAAATTTACCCGCTACAGCCAATCCTATACTTACCGCCGGGTTCAAGTGTGCACCACTAAATTCTGCGGTAATAAATACGGCAATGAAAACCGCAAAACCCCATGCAGCAGTGATTAGAATCCATTTAGGGTCATTTTCACCTGCCGTATTTTTGAGTGTGACATTGGATACAACACCAGCGCCTAGAACAATTAAGATACAGGTACCAATAAGTTCTGCTAAAAATGGTGTCATAGATAATAGTTTGATGCCAAAAGTATGAAAAAATCACGTTGTTCTTTCTCCCATTTCTTATCCTTTTGTAAATGCTTACCCATTATTTCGACGACTATCGGAGCCAACCTCACTGCTTCTTTTGCATTTAAAAATAAAACCCTCGAACGTCGAGCAAGTATATCTTCCAAAGTTAATGCCATCTCGTATTGAATCGCATAAATAATCATACCCTCGGAAAGAAAAATGTCCTGTGATAGTGATATGTTAGTCCCGAGTGATTCGATGATTTTATTTTGATTTCCGTACATATGTAATGGGTCATCAACGTTGGGACTTTCATGATAACCATTCAAACGTAGTTGTCGTGTTTTACTTTTAGAGAAGTCATGAGGTTTATGGGCAAGTATTTTGTCGATAGCTTCTTCACCCATGAGTCTATAGGTAGTCCATTTCCCACCTAGTATATGCAGCAAACCATTTTCTGATTGCAGTAAAATATGATCTCGAGAAAGGTGTTTTGTATTTTTATTTGATGTTGAGACTAGCGGGCGTAATCCAGAGAAGATGCTTTTAATATCTTTTAACGTGGGTTGTTTTGTCAAGTAATCCCGAGCATTTGCTAATAAAAAGTCAATATCACTTTGTGATTTCCCGGGCTCGAATGAAATATTTTCGGTCTCTATGTCAGTGGTTCCAATAATGACATGATTTCTCCATGGAATAACAAATAGAACTCTGCCATCTGTTGTTTTAGGAACCATTAATGCCGTATTTGAAGGAAGGAAAGCCCTGTCTAAAACAATATGGGTTCCACGGCTCGTTCTAATCTTAATGTGGCTCTTGACCTCTTCTAAAATAGGATTGCCAAAAACACCTGTAGCATTTATGATGTGTGTGGATCGAATACTAAAAGATTGATCATTTAATGTGTCTTTTGCAATGATACCTTCTGCTTTATTAGCACCTCCTAATAAGGACAAGAATTCCATGTAATTTATACAGACACCACCTTGTTCTTCTATAGTTTTGGCAAGACTAATTGCAAATCGTGCATCATCGAATTGGCCATCTTGGTATTGAATACCCCCTTTAAGACCTTTTTGGATAATTCCTGGTAGTGCAAGGGAAGTCTTTTTTTGATTTAAAAATAGCGTAGGTCCAAAGCTCCATTTTCCTGCAATAAGGTCATACAATTTCAAGCCAATCCCATAAATAAAGAAGTCCAACCAGCTATAGATTGGTATAATGAAATCTCTATTTCTCACGATGTGAGGCGCTATTTTTTTTAGTGTATGACGCTCTTTTAATGCTTTTCTAACAAGTTTAAAATCTCCATTTCGAAGATATCTAACTCCGCCATGAACTAATTTGGTACTTCTTGATGAGGTGCCTTTTGCAAAATCGAATTTGTCAATAAGCAGAACTTTCATACCACGACTAGCCCCTTCGAGCGCAGCTCCTAGACCCGTCGCACCACCTCCAATGACCAGTAAGTCCCAAACGTCTGTTTTACAAAGTTTTATAAGGTTTTTATCACGATTCATGATTTACAATCTTTGTGATTCGTTCGTTCCAAAGTGCGATAATCTTCTTGTTTTCGGGTAATGGTTGGGCTTTGAATTCTCGATCGATTTGCCATAAAGATTTTAATTCCTCTTGATCTTTCCAGAATCCACAGGCCAATCCTGCTAAAAACGCTATACCAATTGCAGTGGTTTCGGTCGTTTTTGGCCGTATAACATTGGTGTTTAGTAGGTTTGCCTGGATTTGCATCAGTAAATTATTCATACTTGCCCCTCCATCTGCTTTGAGGTTTGAGAATTTGATCCCAGAATCTTTTTGCATCTCAATAATTATTTCTCTTGATCTCATTGCGATGGCTTCTAGAGCAGCTCTCGCGATATGACCTTGCTTTGTGCCTCTTGTGATTCCAAAGATGGCTCCTGTGGCTATTGGGTCCCAATATGGCGCACCAATTCCGGTTAACGCTGAAATAAAAGTGATTCCGCCATTATCATTAACTGTTTCTGCCAAAAATTCCACATCATCTGTCTTTTCAATAATCTCTAGACCGTCTCTCAACCATTGAATTAATGCCCCACCGATAAAAACACTTCCTTCTAATGCATAATGAGTTTTACCATTCAGTTCCCAAGCAATAGTTGTTAACATATTGTTTTGCGATTGGACAGGGTTTTCCCCGGTGTTCATCATGCAGAAACATCCTGTTCCGTACGTGTTTTTCACATCTCCCGAATCAAAACAAAGTTGACCAAATAGCGCTGCTTGTTGATCTCCGGCGATTGCACATATGGGAATACTAGAATCCCACCCTGCGAGTTTTACATCTCCAATATTGGCTGAAGTTGAAACAACTTTGGGAAGCATGGCAAGAGGGATTTCAAATAAATCAAGAAGTTCCTGATCCCATTGCTTTTCATGTATATTAAATAATAAAGTACGACTCGCATTACTTGGATCTGTGACGTGTAATTCCCCGTTCGTTAAATTCCAAATCAACCAACTGTCAATTGTTCCGAATAGAATTTCGCCTTTTTCTGCTTTTTCTCTAGCACCCCTGTGTTCGTTCAATATCCAGTTTAGTTTTGTGCCGCTGAAATAGGGGTCTAGTAGTAATCCTGTTTTTTCTTTTATTATTTTTTCTAAGCCCTTTTCTTTGAGTATCTTACAATATTGAGAAGTTCTACGGTCTTGCCAAACTATGGCATTGCAGATGGGTTTCCCTGTAGCCTTTTCCCATACAACGGTTGTTTCGCGTTGATTTGTTATTCCGAGGGCTGCAATTTCTTTTGGCGAAATTTTATACTGAGAAAGGACCTGCATAATGGCCAATTTTTGGCTATTCCAAATTTCTGATGCATCGTGTTCAACCCATGATTCTTTTGGAAAATATTGTGTGAATTCGTGCTGGACTTTTGCGATTTCCTGGCCCAGATGATCAAAGATTAGTGCTCTAGAACTCGTCGTTCCTGCATCTATAGATAATATAAATTTCCTCATAGTTTAGCTCGGTCAAAATTTGCACTTAAAAAGTACAAAAAATACTTTTCAACACACGAGATCTCAGGCCTTGATTTCTATATCTTTATTCTCACAAAGAAATTTTCAATGTACTTAATATTTGATACTGAAACTACGGGCCTTCCTAGGAGCTATAAAGCACCTATTAGCGATGTGGAAAATTGGCCTAGGGTTGTTCAGCTTGCATGGCAGCTTCATGATGATAATGGAAAGCTCATTGAGCACAAAGATTTTTTAATTAAACCAGAGGGTTTTGATATCCCCTATGGTTCTGAGAAAATTCATGGTATTTCCACTGAGCTAGCCTTAAAAAAAGGTATAGATCTAGCTGATGGTCTTGTGCTTTTTGAAGAAGCTCTTGAGAAAGCCACGTTTATTATAGGTCATAACGTAAGTTTTGATATTAATGTGCTGGGCTGTGAATTCTTCAGAGAGAAAAAGTCTACCGAATGGACGGATAAAACTGTTTTAGATACTTGTACTGAGAAAACAGCTAATTTATGTAAATTGTTAGGGGGTCGAGGAGGCCGGTTTAAATTACCTACCTTATCGGAATTACATGAACATTTATTTGAAGCGAAATTTAAAGATGCCCATAATGCAAGTGCTGATGTTGAGGCAACTACGCGGTGCTTTCTTGAGTTAATTCGGCTAAAAGTCTATACGGCAGCAGAACTTCTTAAAAGTGAAAGTTATTTCATTGATTATGGCTCCTTCAATCGGGATCCAATTGAATTGGAAGGCTTAAAGCATATTGATTTAAAAGAAGAAAGTAATAAACTACGTATCGCGGCTGAAAAGTCAGACTCGGAGGATTTTGGTATAGACAAGGATTTAGATAAACTTGTTGATTACACATTTACACATTTACACAATCATTCTCAATTTTCCATTTTACAGTCTACGGCAAAAGTTTCAGGAATTGTTGAAAAAGCAATTAGTGAAGGAATGCATGCCGTTGCTTTAACTGATTCAGGCAATATGATGGCTGCATTTCGATTTGAGGCAGCTGCGAATAAATTAAACAAGGTTATACGAAAGGAAAGAAAAAATGCTGAGGAGGCGGGTATCCCCTATTCTAAAAAAGAGATTCTTCCTATTATCGGCTGTGAATTCAACGTTTGTATTGACCGCAATGATAAAACGCAAAAGGACAATGGCAGTAAGGTCGTTTTTCTAGCCAAAAACAAAGCTGGTTATCAGAATTTAATTAAGCTAGCCTCTATAGCCTATACTGAGGGGATGTATTATGTGCCTAGAATAGATAAGGAGATTATTTCTAAATATAAAGAGGAATTAATTGTGTTGTCAGGTGGTATACAAGGTGAAATTTCGAATCTAATTTTAAATGTAGGTGAGGTTCAAGCTGAAAGAGCTTTGGAGTGGTGGCAATCTGAATTTAAAGGGGATTTTTACGTGGAAATCACCCGGCATGGTATAGAGGCAGAAGCTAGATTGAATTCGTCATTGGTCAGGCTTGCCAGAAAACACAACGCAAAAATTATAGCAACAAATAATTCGTTCTATATCGAAAAAGAGGATTCACATGCCCACGATGTGCTTCTTTGTGTTAAGGACAATCAGCTCGTAGAGACTCCAAAGGGCAGGGGTAGAGGATTTCGTTTTGGTCTTGAAAATGATGAGTATTACCTGAAGTCCACAGCGCAAATGATCGATTTGTTCAAGGATTTGCCTAAGGCTCTTTTGCACACTCAAGAAATTGTCGATAAATGTGAGCCCTATGATTTGGCGAGAGATGTATTATTACCTGAATTTGATATTCCAACCAAATTTATTGCACCCGATGATAAGAAAGATGGCGGAAAGCGTGGAGAAAATGCTTTTTTAAGACATCTAGTTTATGAGGGAGCTAAGGGTAGATACGGAACCTTAGATGATGAATTGATCCATCGAATTGATTTTGAGCTTAAAACCATAGAAAACACTGGCTATCCAGGGTATTTCTTAATTGTTCAGGATTTTTGTCATGCTGCACGCGACATGGGCGTGAGTGTAGGGCCAGGTCGTGGATCAGCGGCCGGTTCTGTTGTGGCTTATTGTATTGGGATAACCAATATAGACCCAATTAAGTATGATTTACTTTTTGAGCGATTTTTAAATCCAGATAGGGTATCAATGCCCGATATTGATATTGATTTTGATGATGAAGGACGTGGTAGGGTTATTAATTATGTCATCGAAAAATATGGCGCGAATCAGGTTGCTCAAATCATTACCTATGGAAAGATGGCGGCGAAATCTGCGGTTAGAGATACGGCTCGTGTAATGAATCTTCCACTCCCAGATGCTGATCGTTTAGCAAAAATGCTCCCCCCAGATATTTCGTTGAACAAGCTTTTTGACATGGAGGAGGCTAATCTGATTGATGCCTTAAGAAATCAAGAAGAAATTTCTAGAGCACGCGACCTGAGAAAGATTTATAAAGGCAATGACTTATCTGCTAAGGTTTTGCAAAAGGCAAAAGAGATAGAAGGTTCAGTCCGAAACACAGGAATCCACGCGTGCGGAGTAATTATAACCCCTGATGACCTTACAAATTATGTTCCTGTTGCTTTGGCTAAAGATTCTGATCTTGTTTGTACACAATACGATAACTCAGTAGCTGAGGATGCTGGGCTGTTGAAAATGGATTTCCTTGGTTTAAAAACGCTGACATTAATTAAGGATGCGATTAAATATATTGAGCAAACCAAGGGTATTAAAATTAATCCAGATGAAATCCCTATTGATGATTTGGCGACTTATGAGCTATTTCAAAGAGGGGATACGATAGGCATATTTCAATATGAATCTACAGGGATGCAGAAGTATCTTAAAGAATTGAAACCGACAGAATTTCCCGATTTGATTGCGATGAATGCATTGTATCGTCCAGGTCCAATGGAATATATCCCTTCCTATGTGAAACGCAAGCATGGTGATGAGGATATAGAGTATGATCTTGACGATTGTGAGGAATTCCTGAAGGAGACCTATGGAATCACCGTTTATCAGGAGCAAGTAATGCTTCTTTCTCAGAAACTTGCTGATTTCACCAAAGGTGAAGCTGATACGCTAAGAAAGGCAATGGGAAAGAAAGACAGAAAGGTTCTTGATAAAATGAAGCCTTCTTTTCTTAAAGGAGCCGGAGCGAAGGGCCATAGTAAGGACACTTTAGAGAAGATCTGGAAAGATTGGGAGAAATTTGCCTCTTATGCCTTTAACAAATCCCACTCAACATGTTATGCATGGGTTGCCTATCAAACGGCATATTTAAAAGCGAATTATCCAACTGAGTACATGGCCTCAGTGCTGAGTAATAACATGAACGATATCAAGCAGGTTACTTTTTTCATGGAGGAAAGTAAGCGAATGGGGATTCCCATTTTTGGGCCTGATGTCAATGAGTCCAATTACACCTTTACTATTAATAAAGCGGGTGCCATTAGATTTGGCTTAGGAGCCGTTAGAGGGCTTGGTAGCGGACCCATTGACGAGATCGTTGAAGTAAGAAAAGAACAGGCATTTACGTCGGTATTTGATTTTGCTAAACGCGTTAATTTGAGGTTATGCAATAAAAGAGTTTTTGAAAGCCTTTTGTATGCAGGAGGAATGGATTCTTTGAATACTCAGGTGCATCGCAGTCAGTATTTTGTGCAGACCGGTGCTTCAAGGCCATTTGTAGAACAGGTGATTTCTTATGGTAGAGACTATCAGGATCAAGTGGGTAAAAGACAAATGGTCATTTTTGACATGTCTGATGATGTGTCGACCCCTGAGCCATCAATTCCCTTTTCCGAGCCTTGGTCTAGCGTATTTCGTCTCAATAAAGAAAAAGAGGTCGTAGGTGTATTCTTATCGGGGCACCCACTAGATGATTTTCGTATTGAAATAGAATCCTTCTGTAAAGGAGATGTTAGAATTCTTTCAGAACTGCAGGAACATGAGGGGAAAGACTTGATGATTGCAGCTGTTGTTACTTCAAGTGAGCATCGAATCACAAGAAAAGGGGATGGCTTTGGCACCTTAATCATAGAAGACTATTACGAGAGCTTTCGCTTGAATTTGTTTCAGGAGAATTATCTGAGGTTTAAACATTTTATGGAGCCGGGTACGTTTATTATTATTAAGGGGCGCATCGAAACGACGAGATGGAGAAAAGAACTTGAATTTGTGGTCCATGGTATGGAGCTGCTTCAAGGCTTAAGAGAGAAAAAAGCGAAAGCTATTGAAATTAAACTTCCAGCATCAAGTGTAAATGAAGTAATGATCAAAGAGTTACAAAATATACTTATGGATAACGATGAGCAAGGCAATTGTCGCGTTAAGTTTTTAGTATATGACCCCTTGGAGAAAATTCAAGTCACCTTACCTTCAAGAAGTATAATGATCAACCCAACAAATGAGTTGTTAAAGAAAATAGAGGGCTTAAATGTTGCTTTTGCCTTAAAGTAAAAGACAAAAAAAAGCGCCATTGGCGCTTTTAAATTTGATTATGCTTCTTCTTCGACTTCCGTTGGGATTAAAATCCTTCCGCAGTGTTCGCAAATAATTATTTTTTTCTTTGTTACAATGTCTAATTCTCTTTGGGGGGGTATTTTGTTAAAACAACCTCCGCATGAAGCATCTTGATGGCCAGACTTGGACTTTTCACCGTAAACCAATTCCACAACAGAAAGACCATTTTTAGAATTACCTCTTAGTCTTTGATAAGCGATAACAAGTCTTTCCTCAATATTCTTTTTAGCTTCAGTTGAGGCTTTGATCAACTTGTTTTCGTCTTTCTGAGTTGAACTAATTATTGTGTCTAGTTCTGACTTCTTAGTCTCTAACTCAGCTTTCTTCATGTCAAATCGCTCAGTAGCTTCGGTTAACACTTCTTTCTTACTTTCAATCTTTATGAGTCCTTCTTTCGTTCTCTTTTCGTTCAATTTTATTTCAAGCTCTTGAAATTCAATTTCTTTTGAAAGAGATTCAAACTCTCTATTGTTACGGACATTATTCTGTCTGTCTTTATACTTTAGAATAGCAGCATCGGCTTCTTTAGAAGAGTTTTTTCTATTCGTAATATCTAGCTGAAGTTCATCGATTTCATCTTGAATCTTTCCTGTCCTAGTTTCCAGACCAATTATCTCGTTTTCTAAATCTTCAACTTCTAAAGGTAATTCACCTCGTATGATTCGAATTCTATCGATTTCAGAATCAATTTTTTGTAAATTAAATAATGAATCCAATTTGTCTGAGATGGAGACATCTTTTTTAGCTGTAGCTTTTGAAACCTTAGCTGTTTTTTTCGGTGCGGTTTCTTTTTTAGCTTTTGTCGAGGTTGCTGGCATATATTAAAAATATTTTACTGGATTAGTATTTTCTTCAGTTAAATGGAGGGCAAAGTTACTAAATTTTTCTTTAAGATTTTCATAGATGAGGTTGATAGTATATTGTTCGCTTTCCCAATGGCCAATATCTGCAATAATTAATTGCTGATCAGCATCAAAAAACTCATGATACTTGATGTCTGACGAGATAAATATGTCAGCATTTTTTCTTTTGGCTTCCTCAATAAGAAAGCTACCAGAACCACCGCATACAGCAACCGTTTTAATGTCTTTTTTAACTAGAGCAGTATGTTTTAAGACCTTTAAGCCAAAGATATCTTTGATTTTATTAAGAAAGTCTTCTGTTTTGAGTGCAGTATCTAATTTACCAATCATACCAGAGCCTATATCTTGTTGTTCATTTAAAAGAGGTATGATGTCATAGGCAACCTCTTCATACGGATGGTTTTCATTCATGACCTTCAGAACTTGACCCAATCGTGTTAAAGGAAGAATGTATTCTGCTTTAATTTCTTCCGTATTTGTTATATTATTTATCTTTCCTATATGTGGTTTTGCATGCTCATTCGGTTTAAAAGACCCTTTCCCTATACTTTTGAAACTACATTCAGAGTAATTCCCGATGTTCCCTGCGCCGGCCTCGAAGATCGCCTGATCTATTTTTTTAATTGAGTCGACAGGCACATATACAGCTAACTTGATTAAAGTACTCTTCTTGGGGGATAGGATTTCAACCTGTTTTAGGCCAATTCTATCAGATATTTCTTTGTTTACGCCCATTTTATGATTGTCCAAATTGGTATGAATCGCGTAAAGAGCAATTTTATTTTGGATACATTTTTCAATAACTCTTTCCGTCATTGATGAACCATTTAATTTTTTTAGTCCTCTAAAAATAACAGGGTGATGCGAAATGATGAGGTTACATTTTTTAGTAATGGCTTCATTAACGATTTCTTCTGTGACGTCTAATGCTATTAAAACCGCCTTTATTTCTTCTTTTTCATGACCATAAATCAATCCGCAGTTATCATAGGATTCTTGAAGCGTTAGTGGAAAACGATTCTCTAAAAAGTCCGTTAAATTTTTAATCTTCATTTTATAGAAAGTAAGTGAATGCTATTTGTCCCCCAGAAGCAATTGATCGATGTATATAATCTTCAAACTCATTATAGGTATTGTTTAATTGACGTCTGTATATATAGGATACTCGGATGGAAAAAGATTTAAAAAAATATTCGAACCCCATTGTTGCTTGCGCTGCAATACTAAAGCTATTGAGGTCATCTTGAATTGTCGTTTCTTCTGAGGAATTAGTTCCATCTTCATCTGTCCAAGCTTCACTTTTTTTATAGGAGGTGAATATCCCCGGTATAATTCCTAAGCCTACATGCAACTTTAGTTTTTTACCGTAGGCGGCACTTAAAGCTATAGGCATAGACACGTACCTGAATACGGATGTATAAGAATAGCTGCTATCATCTACACTTGAATACCAATTATAGGCCTCCCCATTTTGAAGCATAGACAATCCGGTATTTATTTTTAGCCATTTAGTAAGAGGGATTGAAATTCCTAAGGTGTAACTTGGTAGTGTTAGAGGCGTTTCATCCGCCCTCTTACCCAATGGCGTATTGAGGTGGGAAGCATTAGGCGCTAATTCTCTAAAACAGGAAACAACATCAACATTAAAAAAAATATTTGTCGTTGAGTCAAAAGACAGTTTGGATACTTTTTTTGATGTTGTGGTAATCAATTGGGAATGACCAATAAAAAAGGTCCCTATCATCAATATTACCATTGAAAATTTGATCATTAACCAAAGTTACAAATTTACTTTACTAATCAATGAAACAGTTGGGAGCACCTTTAAAATATTGATTAAATAGAAAGGGGGCCCGAAGGCCCCCTGGTTAGACAGTACTAGTGGAAATAAGAAAGAGATAATGTTTTTTCTAATCGCTTATTGATTAAAATACTTCCCACTACGCTAAACTACTAATCTATTAACTCACTCTAAAGATAAATCAAAAGTTGAAGTAAAAGGTCTTTTTTTTTTAAAAGTTTTCTACAGTAGGTTTTTATACGCATTAGTCACTAAGTATAAAGTACTAGGCGGCTAAGTGTTTTTATCTAGCTATGGGTTTTGGGACCATTGCTGAAAAGTAGATATGCCCGAATAAAAGTGGGTTAAATACATGGTATTGACATTTCACGATAATACCACTAGGAAGCACACACCAAAATTTATTCATATCCATATTAACAAGTTCACCGAACTCGTTACTTTGTGCCTCTTCCACTTTAATTCTATGCAGTTTTAATTGTGTTTTCTTGCCTGTATTTTCTTTTAAAATAATCTCTGCAAAGGGTTTACTGTTTCTCACAGAATCACACTCTGATTCACTCAAGATATAATTGGCTATATCATAATGAATTTTTTTGTAATTGTGCAAGTACCTATAGATATTTGCAGTGTCAACATAGGGAAGCGCTACTCCATGTTGCAAAACCTCAAATCCATTAGCAATGCTTTTAACTTTAAAACTTCGGGTACTATCTTCATGATTAATGACCGTAACAGAGGTGATTTCTTCAAGAGGGACTTTGAAAATATTTGTACAGACCCATTTTCTTGAATCTGCAAAAAAGTTAGGCTCTATAATACCGTTTAAACCTTTTATTTTCATCATAACAGGCTCTGCACTTTTTCCACTTTGTTTAGAGTCTAGCAGCATGATTTGTCCATAATGATCAGGTGCAGATGGACCGATATACCAAGTCTTAGACCATTCTTTATTTACATAGAACTCAACCTTCGTATGCGACGAAGCCATTTTATTCGTAAAATTCTGATGAGAGTTTTTAGATAAGTAGCCCTTGAATTCTATGTTTTTTGCGACATTAAGGATATTGTAAGCGTATTCTTGTGTTACACATCCTCCATTCTTGTCCTGCCAAACACCGTATTTTTTTTGAATTTCAAAGGATTCTTGAAAAGGATCCGTAATTCTAATTTTAGTGACCATCGCAGTATCTTTAATTGCGAAGTCAATTAATTCACTGCTCGAGTTTTTATCCTCATTTAGGATATTATAAGTGTAATAGGCGAGGCCCAAGACACAGATTAATCCAAAAGCCACTGTCAGTATTTTTTTTACGTTCATAGGTGTAAATTAATTCGTTGTATATTTCCTCTTCCTTCTATAATTCATGAGCAAGCCCAGGAAAATAATTAGAGAAATGGGAACCAATAAATTCATGGTTTTATAATAATTTGCATTGACCTGTACTTTAACTTTATCAATTTCTCGAACATCAATTTGTCTGCTACGAATATCTAACATGTAATTATCTCCCATCATAAAATCTACAATGTTTAAAAAGAAATCTTGATTGCCAATCGCTCGATTGGTATTCAGAGATATGTCGTCCGAATTGGTTTTTAACTCATTGAATCCTTTGAAATCGGGTTTAGGGCCATTTCTTGTTTGTGTCATTCGATAAGAATTGGCCAGAAAAGTTCCATTACTAACCACAAATATCTTGGAATCTTCCTTGCTTTCACTTAAAAATTTTGAATTTGGATTATTAATAAAGTCAGCTACGATTCTATTATTAAAATAAGAACTGTACTTTCCATTGGATGTTGCTGCAAAACAGAGGGAACTTGTATTCTTTTCTTTAGTATTTAATACTGGATTTATTGGGTCAAAATTTGACGCCATATTTAATTCAACAATAGGAGCAAGTCCTGTATAGTTGGCGTTTTTAGAGCTTATTAAAACAGGGGTGACATTTTCTTTTATAGGCACAATTTGGTTTGCAAACTCAAGTGCTACAGGTTCAATGTTTTTAACCGTAGGGTGTTTCGAGTTTGTAGACATGATTTGATAAAACCAATCTATCTTACTTTCTTTAAACCGTCTATCGAACTTTGGAATTGAATTTACATCCATGATTAGATTATCCTTTATTTTAAAGCCATAATCGAATAAAAGATCGTTGAGACGGATGTTTTTTCTTTCTGAATGTGTAAATCCCTGCCTAATTAAGGTATCTCTATTTATTTCTAATGTATTCATAAAGCACATGAGTTCTCCTCCGCGCATTACAAATTGGTCGATGAGGTACAAGTCTTTATCTGAAAATGGACGCTGAGGATCGGCAATAATAAGACCATCGAAGTCATCAAGTGCATGAATGTTGTTTTCTAGTTCAAGCTCTTTTAGGTTGTAATAGGGAGCGATAAGAAGTCGGGCAATTTTAGTCTCATATTGATTGAGTTCACCGTGTCCTTGTAAAAATGCAATTTTCTTCTTCTTTATAGTGGAAAGTCTTCTTAATGCAGAAATTAAATTGTATTCTAAGTCGTTCAGTCCCTTTTCAACAACCTCAGTCATTTGACTTAAAGCGAAAGGGCGATCAATAGATGTCCCCGGCAAAAGCTGCACTACTGTTTCTTGTGGAATACCATTTAAAGTAAATGACAATACAGCTCCAGGCCACAACATGAGCTTGGTTTCTTTTGAGTTTTTAGCAAATTTGATTTCCATTGGTAAGATACCTCCACCTTTATTATAAATCTGCTCAAAAAGTAATTGTTTGTCTTCCTCAGAGCCTTCATTTGGATTAATGAAGGTGTATTCTATTCGGTCTCCAGTATAGCTCTTAAAGTCCTTTAGCTTCTCTTCTAGGGAATTCCGATAGGATCTTAGTTCTGAAGGCAATTCACCATCTAAATAGATTTTAATACTGATTCGGTTTTCTAAGTTTTTAATCTTTTCGAGATATGTGATTGTTCCATCTGCGAGTGAGTATCTTTTGTCAGCAGTCATATCAATTCTAAAAGAGGTATAATGCCCAATGATATTGATGAAAACAATTCCAATCAAGATGATAGAAAAAATCATCCATTGGTAAAAGTTGAATTTCTTTAAATTAGGGTTCATCTTTTTAGTGTTTTAATGGCAGCATGGGCCGCAAAGAGAAACAAAAATATTACGGAAAGAAAAAACAAAATATCCTCGCTCACCAAGACACCTTTTTTAATTGAATCATAGTGAAATGCTAAGCTTAAATACTTGATTACATAATCCAGTGCGCCAAGTTGACCAAAGTCACCTAATAAATTTAATCCATCAAAAAGAAACCAACATAAAAACATGGATACAATGAAGGCAATGATTTGGCTGCTCGTTAATGCCGATGCAAAGACTCCGATAGCAACAAATGTACTCCCCAAAAGCAAGAGGCCGATGTATGAGGTTAAGGTTGCTCCCCCATCAATGATCCCAATGGGTTTTCCCAAATAAAACATTGTGATGTAGTAGCTTATTGTTGGTAATAGGGCAATTAAAAGTAAAGTAACCCCAGCTAAATATTTTGCCATAAGAATCCCAAAGTCGGAAATCGGTCGTGTGAACAATAACTCAATGGTTCCCGTTCTTCTTTCTTCTGCAAAAGATTTCATGGTAATGGCGGGGATCAGGACAAGAAAAATAACGGGAGATAAATTAAAGAATGGAATCAGGTCAGCCTCAGATCCCTCCAGAAGATTAGTGTTATACGCCAGAATCCAATGAAATAACCATGAAGCGATTAAATAGATTAAGACAAATACGTATCCTATGGTTGAACTTAAAAAACTACTTAATTCTCTGAAATACAAAGCGCGCATGTCCTATTTTAATTTCCTAAAAGTAACAAATTTCAGTGCACTCACTTCAATATTTTTTTCAAGAATGAATTGTTGATTCAGCTTCAGGTTTTTTTGCTAGCTAAGTTTTTTTAAAAATCCATCAAAATAAACTTCTTGACTCCAAGCTTCTGGTTTCTCACAAAAAAGGGGTTTTATTTTTGACCATAATTCTGTGAATATTTCTGATTCCCGATAGGTGTTTAAAGCCTCTTCATTCTCCCAGTGGCTATAGGTCATTATCAAATTAGAATTTGAAATACCTTTTAACAACTTCATTCCTTTACAGCCTGGGAATGCGGCAATTTTCAATTTGTGCTCGTCAAAATATTTAAAGAAGATATCTAAATGCGATGGAGAAATAGTGAGCTTTACAATACGTACGAGCATTAAAATAGGATTTCTGTTCGCGAGCCCGCTGGCGTTGATTCTATACGAAGTCGGTCCCCCTGCTTAACGCCAAAAAGATTGTCCGCACCACCGGTACTTTGACGAGCACCACGATTTATTGCGATTTCTAGAAGGTTGTTTTCATTGAAAAGCGCAACGCGTTCTCCCTGTTGAACGGCATTATAGGTATCACTTATGTGGTCGATATAATATTTTTCATTCGCAAACTTAATAGAGTAGGGTGCATCAGGGGGTAGTCTGTCAAAATCTGCTTTCGAAATATTGGTAATTAAATTCCCAAATGAATCGATGTGAATTACGATGCCTCTAATCATAAACTCTTCAATCACAGCTCTAGGAATGAGTGCTTTTTTATATTTATTTACGGCCTCAGCAAATGAACTGAATCGTTCTTTGTTCATTATCTTTTTTGCAAGAGGCACAAAGCAGTTCTTCATAGGATACTTGAGTTCTAACAAGTTTTTCTTATCGACCATATATCTCCAGAGCTCTTGTGGTTCATTGTCGTCAAGAAATGCGCCGAAAAATCCATTATCATTTGATATGAAATATTGATTATTGAATTTCATAACGGTCGGATAGCTTGATACAAAGCTAGTTGCATCTGAATATTTAGGGGGTTCAATCAACGGTTCGCTATCAACTCCAATCAAATGTATGGTTCCGTCAGGAAAATCCTTATAGCAACATTGCAATTGAAATGCAGCACTAGCAATATCAAAAGGTTTGATTGAATGAGAGACATCAACAATTTGAATTCCGACCATTGCTTTAAGGATCGCTCCTTTTAAAGCTGCTACATAGTAATCTTGTAGACCTGTATCTGATGTTAATGTAAGGATTTGCATCAGGATTGTAGATTCATTATTCTAATTAAATTGATAATTTTACCAAAAGTAATGGAATATAAAAAAAAACCGGCTAAAAGCAAATAAAATAAGTTGATGGAAGGCTCACGAAAGATACTCGTTAAATCGACAAATCCTGTAGAATTTTTTGGTGTAAATAACACGAATTTAAAGTACTTAAGAAAGTGTTTTCCTCAGCTTATTATAGCTTCTCGTGGAAATACCCTTACCCTTTCAGGTGATAATATTATAATTGACCAATTTGAATATAAAATTGGATTGCTTTTGAAGCATCTAGAAAAATATAAAACCCTTTCCGAGAATAACATTGACAATTTAATGTTGGACGATGGTGCGAGTTTAGTTGGGGAAGAAAAAAACTCAGATGTAATATTACATGGAAATGGGGGCTCTAAAATAAGAGCAAGAACAATTAATCAAAAGAAACTGGTTAGTGCAATTGAGAAACACGACATGGTTTTTGCTGTAGGTCCAGCAGGCACAGGGAAAACTTATACGGCAGTTGCATTGGCAGTAAAAGCGTTAAAAGCAAAAGAAGTCAAGCGAATTGTTTTGACACGTCCAGCTGTAGAGGCTGGAGAGAATTTAGGTTTTCTGCCAGGGGATTTAAAAGAAAAGCTAGATCCATATTTAATGCCACTTTATGATGCGTTAAGAGATATGATTCCAGCTGAAAAACTTGAAGAAATGCTTCAGTATGGCGTCATCGAAATTGCCCCTTTGGCATTTATGCGAGGAAGAACACTAGATAAAGCATTTGTAATTCTTGATGAGGGACAAAACACAACAATGATGCAAATGAAAATGTTTCTTACGCGAATGGGTACGACAGCCAAGTTTATCATTACTGGGGATATGTCTCAAATTGATTTACCTTCGCGTCAAAAATCAGGCTTGTCTTTTGCTCTTGATACTTTGAAGGATGTAAAAGAAATCGGGGTGATAAGGCTTGACAAAAATGATGTTGTCCGAAATAAATTAGTAACAAAGATTATTGAGGCTTATGAAAAACATGATTCAGCATTAAATAAGTAATAAATGAAAGCGTTAACGAATTCCAGTTTTAATTTTAAGGGGCAAAAATCCGTTTACAACGGAAAAGTACGTGATGTTTATCATCTTGAAAATGATGTCTTGGTCATGGTCGCGTCAGATCGTATTTCTGCATTTGATCATGTCTTACCTAAAGGAATCCCATTTAAAGGACAAGTACTAAATCAGGTAGCGGCCTTGTTTTTAGAGGCGACATCTGATATCGTTCCTAACTGGTTGATTGCAACACCAGATCCGAATGTAGCAGTAGGTAAAGCATGTGATCCTATACGTGTTGAGATGGTGATTCGCGGATATCTTGCAGGTCATGCCGCAAGAGAATATAAAGCGGGTAAAAGAACCTTATGCGGTGTTACTATGCCAGAGGGAATGAAGGAGAATGACAAATTTCCTCATCCCATAATTACACCGGCAACTAAAGCAGATGAGGGACATGATGAAGATATTTCTAGGGAAGCGATCATCGCAAATAAGATTGTTCCTATTGACAATCTATGAGAAGTTAGAATTGTATACGAGACAATTATTTGAGAGGGGGACGGAAATTGCAGCCAAACAAGGATTGATTCTTGTCGACACGAAATATGAATTTGGACTCCTAAATGGAGATATCATTTTAATCGATGAAATACATACCCCTGATTCTTCTCGGTATTTTTATGAAGATGGTTATGAGCAAAGACAAGCCGAGAACATTACACAGAAACAACTTTCCAAAGAGTTTGTAAGGCAATGGTTGATTGAAAATGGATTTCAAGGTCTAGAGGGCCAGGAGATGCCGATTATGCCTGATGAGTTTGTTCAGGTTGTTTCCAATCGATACATAGAACTTTTTGAAAAAATAACAGGGAAATCATTTCAAAAGCCTGATAACCAAGATATTCCAATGAGGATCGATCTAAACATCACACAATACCTCGAATCAAATACCTAAATTTATCGAATGTCAGTACATAAAAATGTTAAGAAAGTAACCACCCATACGCTTGAGACACATAAGAATTCGGGCGAAAAAATATCAATGCTAACCGGCTATGATTTCTCTATGGCAAAAATTATAGATGAATCGGGTAAAGATATTATTTTGGTTGGAGATTCTGCATCTAATGTCATGGCAGGACATGAAACGACATTGCCTATTACACTGGATCAGATGATTTATCATGCCTCATCTGTTGTTCGTGCTGTTAAAAGGTCTTTGGTGGTTGTCGACATGCCCTTTGGTTCTTATCAGGGGAATTCTATAGAGGCTTTGTCTAGTGCAATTCGAATCATGAAGGAGTCAGGTGGTCATGCTGTTAAAATGGAGGGGGGAAAAGAAATTTTAGAATCTATTCAAAGAATTTTAACCGCCGGAATTCCAGTAATGGGCCATCTAGGTTTAACGCCTCAGTCAATTTATAAGTTTGGGACCTATATTGTTCGTGCAAAAGAAGAGCAAGAAGCGTTGAGTTTAATTGAAGACGCCAAGGCCTTAGAGGCGGCAGGATGCTTTGCTATTGTTTTGGAAAAGATACCTTCAACCCTTGCAAAGAAAGTTGCGGAAACCGTTTCTATACCGATTATTGGAATAGGTGCTGGTGGTGATGTTGATGGCCAAGTTCTTGTAGTTCATGATATGCTTGGAATTAATAATGAATTTAATCCGAGATTCTTGAGGAAATACAACAATCTTCATGAACAAATGCGCACGGCTTTTGAAGATTACATTAAGGATGTTCGTAGCGGAGATTTTCCAAATGCATCGGAACAATACTAAATGAGAGTCTTTTATTTGGCTTTATTATTGTTTGCAGTTTCCTGCTCAAATAGACCAAATACATCTCCCTTAAAATTAGCGGATAATATTTGTCAGTACAGTGAATGGCTGAGAATATTTGAATCAGATAGTCTTGTAACGATCGAGATCGTTAATCCAGATTTACCGAAGGATGTTCTTGTTATTTCTCTGCCGAAAACCGGTAAATTCGATAGGATTAGTAGTTCAAAAGAGTTTTTTTTTCTAAAACCAATCACTAAATTCGCCTGTCTTTCGAGCACACACATAGGGATGCTCAGTATTTTGGGGTTGGAAAAAAACGTTGTTGCCGTATCTGATATTAAATATGTGAGTAACGCCCAAGTAAGAGACAACTTCAATAAGGGAAAGGTTCGGTCATTAAATAATGAACAAGGAATAAGTCCCGAGGCTGTATTAGCCACAGGTGCAGAAATTGTAATTTACAGTAGTTTTTCAAAGGAGTTTCCAAATGAATTTGCATTAAGAAAGGCAGGAGTGAGCTGTATTCCGAATTTTGACTGGAGAGAGAAGCATCCTTTGGGTAAGGCAGAATGGTTATTACTTTTTGGCTATTTGACCGGAAATGGAAAACAAGCAAAGGAGAAATTCGTTGAGATTTGTTCGAATTATAAGCGTAGTGAACATTCTGCAGCTGGTCAAATTGATTCTACTTTGATGTTTTCAGGGAATCTTATGGGTGATTTTTGGTATGTACCTGGCGGCAATAGCTTTCAAGCTAAGTTATTTAAGGATGCAGGATTAAATTATGTCTTTTTAAACCATAAAGGAACAGGTAGCACATCTTTGGCATTTGAAACCATATTGAATCGGACCTCTGAAGTCTCGTTATGGTTGAATCCCGGTTTTTCTAGTAAAAAGGAAATTTTACGCTCAAACCCAAAAGCAAAATTTTTAAATATTTTAAAAAAAGGCAAAATCTTCTGTTATTCTCACGATCCTAATAAATTTTGGGAACTCTCAGCATGCAGGCCAGATTTGGTGCTGTCCGATTATACTAAAATGAAAAAAGCCAGTAAAAATAATATGGACAGCTTATTTTTTTACAAATTAGTGGAATGAAAATGTCAGCGTCTCATAAAACACTATTTGTGATATCGGGAGTATTTCTTCTGATACTGTCATGTCTTGGTTTAGTGAGGGGAGAGGTGCAAACCTCTTTGTCGGATGTGCAAGAGGCCTTTTTTCATTATTCAGATTCAGATTTGCGCCATATAGTGATTCAAGAGTTTAGATTACCGCGGGTTGCAATGGCAATTATTGCCGGGGCGTCGCTATCGGCAGCGGGAATGCTCATGCAAACCCTTTTTCAAAATCCTTTAGCAGGTCCTTATGTTTTAGGGATAAATTCTGGGTCCAGCCTTCTAGTGGCACTAGGGACCTTATCCGGGATTTCATTTTTTTCCACCGAAGTAGGGGTAATAGGGTCAGCTCTGTTAGGTGCTTTCATTTTTGGTGTTTTCATTTTGTTAAGCTCTGTCTACTTGCGCAACCAGATCAGTTTATTGTTATTTGGTATAATGCTTGGAAGCTTCGTGTCGGCGATCATCACAATATTGCAAGTAACGGCACATGCACAATCCTTAAAGGCATTTACGTTATGGTCAATGGGTTCTCTACAAGCCGTTGAGCTTCGTCAAATCCCGTTGATATTAGTTGTTTTTGTTATTGCCATTGTCCTTTCCTTTTTAATAATAAAGCCATTGAATATTTTAGTCTTAGGTGAAGAAGCCGTCAAGCTCATGGGGTATCGAGTCAAACGATTGCGATGGATGATTGTTCTTATTACAGCACTATTCACGGGGCTTGTTACGGCTTACTGCGGTCCGATAGCCTTCGTTGGCTTAGCGATACCTAACTTATCTAGAATTCTTTTAAAAACACAGCGACATGGTGTCCTGTTGTTTGCGAACCTCTTATTCGGTGCTCTATTTTTAGTTGCTTGTGATGCTTTAATTCAACTATTTAGTAATAGTATGCTAATTCCAATTAATGGGTTGACCTCATTAATTGGAGCCCCTTTTGTGATATTCATTCTCATTAAAAAATTGAAATGATAGCGCTTAAAAACTTAACTATTGGATTTGGTCATGAATTATTCTCAGTGCATGACTTTAATTTTGAAATAGGACGTGTTTATAGTATTCTGGGTAGAAATGGAATTGGAAAGTCCACTTTGTTAAGAGCTATAGCAGGACTTAATAGCCCTTTAAAGGGATCGGTTTTAATTGAAAACAATGACATAGTAAACATGTCCGGAAAGGCGGTTGCTCAAAAAATAGCATTTGTTAACTCGAACCCGTTGGGTGTTTCTCACTTGCCTGTGGATGAGTTTTTATTGCTTGGAAGGTCTAATTTCACCTCAATTTGGGGTGCTTATTCGAAAGATGACTTGGATATTTTGGCACACACTAAAATGCTTTTTCAAATCGAGCATCTCGGCATGAAGTATACCAATCAATTAAGTACAGGGGAGCTTCAACTATGTGCAATAGCCAAGGCTTTTATTCAAGGTTCCGATATGATCTTGCTCGACGAACCAACCTCAGCCTTAGATTATTCAAATAAAAGAAAGATTTACGATTTGCTTCTTCGTCAAGCATCGGAATATAAAAAGGGAATCATTTTAACTACCCACGATATTGAATTGGCATTTAAGTATGCTTTTAAATTCCTCTTGATCAATTCTCGATCTAAGACCCTTGAAAAAATAAGTTCATTCAGCGAGGCCGAGAAAGAGTTTTTAATTTAAGACTTTATTTAACTTCCTTGACTGTTTTTTTTCTTTGAAAGAAAATGAAATAGGGCGGTTGCTATTGCACCTCCTACAACAGAAGTAATAATGTTTTTAAAGGTGAAAACAAAGTCGGAATTTCCTTTTAGGGTGTAAGGCGCAAAGAGGAGAACTAGCGTAATCATAACAAAATAGATAATGAGATACCTTTTCATATCATAAAATTTAAATATAGAAAAATCAAAAGTTTCAATCTTGCGATGAACTGTGCCATCTATTCCTTTATATCCCATTGCCCCACCTGCCCCACTATACCCTTTTCGACCAGACTGCTGGCCAGGTAGCGGAGTCCCTTCTAACCCTGTTTTACCAGCAGTACCATGACTGCCATACTTTCCACCTTTGACATTCGTTGTTATCGAATGTTCTATATCGGTGCAATTTGTATGAATATAAAGTATCAGACGACCACCATTTCCACCATTTCCGCCATTTCCACCATTTCCACCATTTCCCGCATTTCCAGGAGACTTTACTTTGTCATTTTTAATTTCACCATTTTTTCCATTACCTCCATTACCGCCGTCACCACCATTTCCGCCATTCCCGCCTGATAAATTAAAGTGGATTATATTCTTTTCAGACATTTTATAAGAATAAGTAAGGCCTTCTTCTTTACTTGTCATTCTGATATAATACAGGGCACTATCTTTCCATATATGAGCTGTAAAATCTCTAGCTGATTCACCATTTATACCGTGTGTACCGTCAGCTCCATTTTTCCCGTCTCTAAATAATAAGGGGGTACGTCTGTTCTTTTGGTCGACACCATTTCCCCCGTTGGTCCCACCCAATAAAACGTTCAATGGGCCCATATAGTTAAGTCTTATTGAGTCTTTAGAGCTATATGTATCTTTCTTGTCACTAAAATAAAGAGTCATTTTACATAAGTCATCGGAAAAAAACTGAGGACGTTTTGTAATGATAAAGTCATTGGAATTATTTACTTGCTTTAAATCACTTGAGATAATTGAAAAGCGATTTCTACCTTCCACAGAATGTAACTTCCCGTCATAGGTCTCGATGATCACCTCGCCATTAATTGTTGATCCGACATTGATGTTTTGGTTAGGACTATATTCGAAATACATAGAATGTATTTGACTTGTTTTTATTGTTTTTAGATTTCCACATGAGGTGGTGAAAATGATGACAAAGAGTATAGAAAATGTATTTTTTAATTTCATTTTTTTATCAATTATTTAAAGAGTCTCTTTATAGTCAGCCATATAATTTTTAGGTCCTGTGTCAGTCCAGGATTTTTTAAATACTTCTGATTTATCAAAATTTTATTGGGCATTACTTCATCTATATATGTTTTTTTTGGGTCACTTGATTGGGCCAATATTTCATTTTCATTAAAATATTCAATTGACGCATAGTCCGTGATCCCAGGTTTTACATTGAGAACCTTTGCTTGTTCTTGCGTATATAATTCAACGAATTCCCTTACCTCTGGTCTCGGTCCAACAACACTCATGTCTCCAATGATGACATTTAAAAATTGAGGAAACTCATCTATCTTAAATTTACGAATAATATAACCAATTTTGGTGATTCGTGAATCATTCATGCCTACGGTTAAAGAGCCGCGTTTTTCTGCATGAACAGACATCGATCTAAATTTCAAGAGTTTAAATACTTTTCCATTTAAACCAATACGCTCTTGTCTATAAAAGACTCCACCAGTCGAAGTGATGGCAATTAGAAGCGCAATGATTATTCCAAACGGCAGAAACAGTAATAACATAGGGATTGAGAATGAAAGATCAAATAGTCTTTTCATATCTTAGTTTAAGATCACCTTTTCAACACTCGATATAACCGATTGAATCACTTTCTGTAGGTTTCCATCAGATAAGTCATAATAAACAGGCAAAGATATTTCAGCTTTATATTTTTGATATGCCTCGGGGTATGCATCAATAGAAAACCCAAGGTTCTTATATGCAGTTAGCAACGGCAAGGGCTGAAAATGTACATTGACAGAAACCTCTTTTTCAAAAATATCGTGGATAATCGCATCTCTTTGTTCCTCTGTGATATCGTTTATTCTCAGCAAGTATAGATGGTAGCTAGATTGTTTATCCTTGTTTTTATGGGGGGGTAGAATAGCCCATGATTTCTTCGAGAAGACTTCGTCATAGGAAGAAAATATCACTTCTCTACGAGCTAAAGTTTCGTCGTAACGCCCTAACTCAATGAGTCCTATTGCTGCCTGAATATCCGTCATGTTACATTTGTAACCAGGAATTACTACATCGTACTTCCATGCCCCTTTTTGGGATTTTGCCAATGCATCTTTTGACTGACCATGTAAAGTGATCGCTGCAAAATCTTTATAGATTTCTTCATGGTTAAAATTATCCGGTAAATTGAAACAAACAGCACCACCTTCTGCGGTAGTTAGATTTTTAACGGCATGAAATGAAAAACAAGACACATCAGCGCAACTTCCTGAACGTATTCCTTTGTATAAAGCCCCAAAGCTATGTGCAGCATCTGCGGCTATTAATATCCGCCCTAACTTTTTTTGTTTTTCATTTGAAGGCATAAAGCTATGTTGACACCTTTCCACAAGAGTTAATATTTCATCATAGTCGCAAGGGTATCCCGAAATGTCTACTGGCATGATTACTTTAGTCCTTGGTGTAATGGCTGCTTCAATTTTTTCTAAGGAGATATTAAAATCGTCGACACCAATGTCTACCATGACTAAAGTTGCTCCCGTATGGAGTACCACATTAGCACTCGCACAATAAGTATAAACGGGAATAATAACCTCGTCTTCTGGACCAATTCCCCACCATCGAAGAAACACCTCCATTCCCATGGTCCATGAGTTTACGGCTACTGTAGTTTTACATCCGCAATATTCGGTAATTTTTTTCTCAAAAAGTTTTGTCCTTGGACCTGTTGTAATCCAACCGCTCAATAAAGTAGCGCTTACTTCATCAACGATTTTTTGATCAATACGTGGTGGTGAAAATGGGATCATGGTTTGAAATTACATATTTTGAAGTTCATCGTATAAGCCTTGTGCTATTTTATTGCGGTCAAAATTGTCAGCAACATATTCTCTTGCATTTTCACCCATTTTTTTTCTTTCTTCGGGCTCGTTTAGAAAATAAAGAACTTGTTGTTTTAGGCTTGAAAGGTCCTCTGGTGTATAATATAGACCGGATTTAGCCTTGTCAATGAAATGTTTTCGGGCTTCGCCATCAACACCTAGTAGTAAGGGCTTCTTCATCGCAAGAGCCTCAAAAATTTTTGAAGGTATTGCTCCTTTGAAGAGATCTAGTTTTTTTAAGGGAACAAGTGCTACATCTATTGCTTTTAGTATGCCTGGCATCTCGACTTTTGGAACAGGTTCATGAAAATGAACATTTTTTAATTTGTACTCATGATTCAATGCCACAAGTTTATCCTTCTCGGGGCCAGATCCCTGAATGACAAATTGCACGGTGGGGTATTCCTCCACTTGCTTGGCTACCTCCATAATAATTTCAAGCCCTTGTGCATACCCCAATATGCCTCCGTAAAAGAAAATAAGGTCATCGGCTTTGAAGCCATGCGTATTTCTAAAGCTTGAGTCCTCTATTTTTTGTGGGTCATAAAATGAAACATCTACACCGTTAGGCAACCAAGCTACTTTTTTATTAGGAAATCTATTTTTAATATCATCTACTATTCCTTGTGTTTGCCCTGTTATTAATGCTGCATGTTGATAGCATTTTTTTTCTAATTTATAGGCAAGATTTAAGAGTGATTTATTGGTAACCAAACCAAGCTTTTCCGCGCTTTCAGGCCATAAATCAGAGACATTAAAAATTAATTTTGAATTGAGTTTTTTACTTAATGCAATCGCAGAATAACCCAAGAACAGCGGGGGACTCTCAACGAGTAGATAATCAAAATTCCCTAGCTTACGGCCTTTCCAATAACTAGACCATACAAAGCTGAAATAATTCAATAATCTTGAAATTATGCTTTTTGATTTAGAAACGTAGATCCAAGATCGATACACGGTGATGCCATCGATTTCTTCTTTAGGAATCTTATTTTTTTTATAAGCTTCAAAGATTTCCATTTTTGGATAATTCGGAAATGCAGTTAATACTTCAATATCAATTCCTTTTGATTTAAGTCGTACTGCAAGCTCATGGAGCCTGTTTTGAGGAGCACCAATTTCTGGAGGGTAGTATTGGGTAAGAAAGAGAATTTTCATGAGGCTCGCATCGGGTCAGTATTGTTATTTTTTTTGATCAATAGATGATTTTTATTTAGGCTTAAACAAAGTGTAAGCACACAAAACAAAACCACTCCTGCCTGCCTTTCCAACATAGATTCTATGAGGAAGTTACTGAAAAAACAAAAGCTAATGAGAAGAGCAAGTATATCTTTTTCTCTGAAAAATTTAATCCATGAAGAAAGAAACGCCGCGAGTAAAATGATGAGTCCTGGGATACCAAGTTGAAGTGCTGTTGTAAAGAATTGATTATGTGAATTCATTTCTTTATCGGCCATTTTTCGATTAAAGTTCGATTCGTTTTGTTCTTTAAGTATAGCAATGTCATCTCCAGTTCCGTAACCTAAAATACTGCCTTTTTTCATGCTTTTAATTGAAGCGCTCCACATGAGAATTCTCGCTTGGTTACTTTCTGAACTGTTGTTATTTTCGAGTTTTATTTGGCTGGTTGAAATAGGGATTTGCTTGAACCTATTTATAAGGTTCGAATCAAATGACATTAAGATGATAAATAGGCTAATGAAACCAAATGAAATGAACAGGCCAGTTTTCCATATTTTTTTTCTACCTACTGTAAATAGGAGTAGTATCAGGTTGAAGATTAATAAACTCAAGACCCCTGCTTTTGAATAGGTTTGTATAACTCCAACAGACAAGAAAATGAAAAGTATGATATACATGGCTTTATTCTTTTTATCATAGATTTTGGAATGACAAATCAAAGATCCTATCACAAGGTATAGGGCGTAATATCCTCGGTGCATGAATAGCGTAAATAAGGAATCTTTAAAATAGCCCCAATGGTTGTTTTCAATGTGATAAATTGATCTAAAAATGGCAATTACTTCATATAGAATAAGACTAAAGCAGAGGCTAAACAAGAGGATGTTTAATATTTTTGTTTTTGAAAGCGTAAACCTTGAAAAATAAAAAAGAATAGGGAAAAGTAGGAAGGTCAGCTTGTTCTCCATTTTAAATAAACCAGTATCTAGGTCGGATGTCCAAAGTAAACCAATGGCTAAAAGTAGATAGTAGCTCAAAAAATAGATTTCTATACCGGTTGATATTTTGTATTCTTTCTTTTCAAAATACTTCCAAAATGTAAGAATCCAAAATGCAAACCCAATGGGTACAAGGGGCATATATATAATCGAAAAAAACAGGATATATGCCAAGCACCAATCATTTGAATTCCACGCTTTAAATATATTCTGAAACTTAATTATCATCAGAACTGCGATTTTATATTTGGTAATAGATTCATCATTATGGTACAGTTGTTCTGATAATCTGATTTAATATTCAAATTGTTAGACCCGGCAATTTCATATTTACTAGGTATTTCTTTTTGCAGGATACGCACAAGGTCATTTGGTTGATCAATAAAATGAACATAGGGGTTTTCTCCTAAGCTTTCTTCAAAGACCTCCTTGGCCTTGTTTTCGATATTAATAAGAATACTGACTTTACCCATAGAGAGCGCTTCGGAAGCAACTGTCGAATAAGCTGTGATATTTACATCACAAAGAGCTAATGCTTCATAAATATTCTTTTTTGAAAAGCTGAAATTAACTGGGAACTCGAATAAATTCTTATAGGTCATTTCTGATGTCCTTCTAGGGACTAATATGAAGTTGTATTTTATTTCAGAAGCCTTATTAAAGTCTAATAAAAATGCGATGGCTTTATCTCCAATAGGACCGTCTTGCAGAGCTACACATATGTTTTTTTTGTTAGCCTTCTCCTTATTTTCATTAAGATAATGATCAATGATTGATCGCCCAATTATAGAAACCCCTTGAATGGGTATTTGTGATTTTTGAGTCAAAAAACGCCTTTCGTTTTCACCAAAAACAGCTAAATAATCGGGGAACTGATAAGGGGATAATTTTGCTTTGTAATTATAAGCTTGGTGATTTTCACTAATAACTCCATGTTGGAATTCAATAAGGGGAATGCTGGCCTCTTTAAAAGCTCTGATATAACCGTAGTGGTTATAGGCCACAGACATGAATACATATTTTGGGTTAGGCAAGATTTTAAGCCAAAACTTCATCATCCTATATTGGGCCAAATTTTTTCTTAGAATTGAATTTAGGTTGACCTGGCACTTTAATTCATTTTGAATTTCGGTAATAATTTCATGGTTGTTTACCTTAAATTTCCTTAAGAATAGGCGTCCATATATTTCTTCTGAAAGTAAAAAAAGGGCTTTTGAAGAAACATACTTACTCGCAACCTTTCGCAACGGGAACTTTTTAAAATATTGAAATTCGATAAGTAATATCTTCCCTTTGGTAGCGCTCGATATTTTATCAAATAATTTATCAGAATAGCGACCATTAATTTCTATCCGTTCAACACTATTGGTAAATGCCCAGATCTCATATTTATGAATAAACAAATTCCACGTGCCATAGAAAAGTGATTTAAATTGTAACAACAGACTTTTACTTGATTTATTAGCAAGGCTTTCTTTACCAAGAACCAATTTATGAAAGAGTTTTGCCTTTATCCATGGGTAAATTTCAAATGAGCGATTAAATCTTGAGGTCTGAATACCTCTCACATCATATTTAGTCTCAATTTCAGCTACTAATTCCGCAATACTATTTTTCATCTAATAGATTTGAATTATACATTAGGATACTAAAAAAGAAAAGGTCTAAAAGAGAAAACCCCCAAAAAATACCATATTGAAAAGTTGAGAATACTAGAATAGGAATCAAAAACAAGAAGTTCTTTTTGGTCCAAATCATCCAAATAATACAAAGGAAAAGCAAGCTGATGAATAGACCGTTAGTTGCGATTAATTGCAAGAATGAATTATGGGCGTGGATGAGCTTTATTTTCTTGTTGTCTTGATCTATGGACTTGAAAAGAAGCTTGTCAGAACCAAACCCAAACCACTTATGCTGATCAATATAGGCGATGTAGTTCATCCAAATCAAGGTACGTCCCGAAGTATTGAATCCTTTAGCCGAATTGTAAAATATTTTGTTCGCTAATAAATTTGTATCTAATATGTTTCCCTCCTTGATTTTAGGGAAGAACATTGTGTATTCTGATTCTTTGAAGTCATTAAAAGTTAATTTTTCCTCAATGCTTTTAAATTTCAATTCCAGTTGCTGTTTTTCAGGATTTTTCTTTTTCATCTCTGTCAAAATATTGTGATCTGAAAAGAGTAAAAAGATACCGGTGAAGAGTAATAAGTTTTTAGCCATAAAAAGGCTGTTTCTAAGGTTGTACTTCTTGCATGTAATCAAATTGTACATAAAAAGGATGATCCAAAAAAGCAGTATCGAAACAATCAATGCTCGGTTGAATGATATAAGGACACCCATCATAAGCAGTCCTTTAAGAATGATTTTTAGGCCTTGCTTTATATTCGCGAATTCAATCGCAATAATCGCGACTAGTAATTTGAGTGAGAATATTGAGGAGCTAAGACTTAAGCCGTTGACTCTGTGGTCATATAAAAAGTCACTAGCCAAATTCACATCCGCAACATTTTCAAGAAAGAAGGACCGCACACCATAATAGTATTCTACTAATCCAATCAAGATCTCAAAGACAACAAAATACAAAAAGAACTTAAAAACCTTTCTTAAATTAAGAAATGCAGATGAAAACAACAAAACCGGAAATAAAAGAAACGAAGCGTAAAGATCTCTTAAAGAGGTCACAGGGTGTCCATTTATTAATTTATTTAGATAGGATACTAGGAGATATACTATTGTTAAGATCACAATCTTTTTGACATTCCCATGGTCCAGAATAGCCCTTTTGTTTTTAAGTACATACTGGGTATTGAAGAAGAGAACCGATATGGGAATGGTCAAGTAATAATACTCGTTAGAGAAATAAAGAGTCGCGAAAAATAGTAAAAAAGCATACAGGCAAGATTCTAAGTCAGCTTTACTTTCCGTTTTTAATAGATATGGTATTCGTATGTTCAAATTTATATTTTTGAATTTCTCACTACTTCTAAATCATGATTTTTCACAATGCTATACAGGAAATAAAGTGTTATCATACCCATGAGAACCTGGGCCCATGAAACGCAATGAAACATGAAATTCACATTTGTATCGGTCCCCCCTATGAACTTAGGGATGACTATAAATCCAATTAACTGTAAAGCAGAGGCGATAACGCCAATAATTAAATAGGACTTTTGCTTCCCAAAGACCAAGGGTATTGTGGATAGGGGAGAGACAATAAAATTAAGCATGAGCCATGGAGCCATTATTTCTGAAAGCTCTCCAGCGAAACGCCAATCGCTTCCAAATACAAAATCAAAAAGGGGTGCGCCATAAAAATAAATAATTAGAAACGGAGCAATAGATAAAAGGGATAAAATGGTGATTACCTTTTTGAAAAGCGGAAAAATCAATTTCTTTTCAGTTTTATATGCTGAAATTCGGCTAAAGAAAACATGAGCAAGAGCAGCGCCGATTAGCATGACAGGAATCCTTAACATTCTATATGAATGGTCAAAAGCACCAAACAAACTTTCAGAGAAATATTCAATTAAAATTAATGCTACCAATACGTCTCGGATGTAATCACTTAAGGCCAATGGAAGGTTTGCTTTTGGGAAGTCTTTATATTGTTTTGCAATTACTTTTGTCTTCAGAGAGGAGATTCTAGACTTTATTCTATTGTTCAATAAAAGAAAATCTTTTAAAAAGTATAAGGCTCCGACGAATAGACTCAAACCATAAGCTAAAATCAGACCTAAGCTACCTGCATTAAAAAGACCAAAAAGGACTCTTAGAACATTTAGACTTATAGAATGCGACATTTTGGCCATCGATATTTTATGGAAATATTTTTTTCGAACGGACCAATTTGTACCTAGATTGAAGAAAACTAATGAAAAAACAGAGCCTATGAGAAACAGTAAGAGAAAAAAGTAATTCGCTCCTTCTTTTTGAAATAGTCCATAAATGAAACCCAATAGCAGCGTTAATAACAAGGTGATCAATGAGATTTTTAAGGCAAATCGAAAAAGATAGAATGCATGTCTTTCTTTTTGGGGTAATGGAAGGGCGTACTCGTATCTTGCTGTTGCAATTGTAGCCACTAAGACCGTGATTCGCTGAAACATTCCAAACTCTCCCATTTCTGCGGGTGTATAGAGCCTTGTGATGATTGGTGCTAAAAGATATCCGATTATTTGAGCAATCAGTGTGCCTGTCATAAGAACCGCAATCGATTTCAAAAAATCATTACCGAGAAATTTTTTTATTAGACGATTCAGCATTCAGGCCAAAGATAAGAAATTGGAATGGATTGATTTCTAGTTAAAAAACGAGTAAACTCATTGATTTCTTATATTTGTATAAAAAAAATCATGAAGAACATTGCAGTTATTGGCGCAGGTACTATGGGAAACGGAATCGCGCATGTTTTTGCTCAATCCGGCTATTCGGTAACTTTGATTGACTTGTCTAAAGAAGCGCTTGACCGTGCATTAGGTACAATTACAAAAAACTTAGACCGCCAGCTCGCAAAAGAAAAAATAGCACAGGAAGATAAGGATGCTACGCTTTCCAGAATCACACTCAATTCCTCTTTGGAATCTGGAATAACTGGAGCTGACCTGATTATAGAAGCTGCGACTGAGAATACAAATCTGAAGTTAAAAATATTTAAGCAGTTGGATGAACTAGCTGATGAAGGAACGATCCTAGCGACCAATACATCTTCAATTTCAATAACGCAGATTGCTGCGGTCACAAACCGGGCTGATAAGGTTATTGGAATGCACTTTATGAATCCTGTTCCTATTATGAAATTGGTTGAAATTATAAGAGGTTATTCCACCTCAGATAAGGTGACTGATTCCATTATGGATTTGTCAAAAAGTTTGGGTAAATCGCCTGTTGAGGTAAATGACTATCCTGGTTTTGTGGCAAATCGTATATTAATGCCCATGATTAATGAGGCCATTTGTACCTTGCATGAAGGGGTTGCCGGTGTTGAGGAAATTGACACAGTTATGAAACTAGGAATGGCCCATCCTATGGGGCCACTTCAATTGGCAGATTTTATTGGTTTAGATGTTTGTTTAGCAATATTGGAAGTATTATACGATGGTTTTGGGAATCCAAAGTATGCGCCCTGTCCCTTGCTTGTGAATATGGTTACTGCCGGTAAAAAAGGAGTCAAATCAGGTGAAGGTTTCTATAGCTGGGGACATGGAACTAAGGATTTGATACTAGCAGATAAATTTAAGAAGTAAGCGCTAATTTTATTTTGAGTACGCTTAGTGCATCTCGATCAATTTTGAAGGTGAGCATATCAGGGGTCAATTCTCTGAGTGGCATCCATTTTTGATATTCACCTTCCTCAATAAGAGGTAGGTCATAGCTAGTCTTTCCTAGATCACCTATATCCTGGCACTTTACGATATAATAAAAACAGGTGACCTGGGTTTGGACATGAAATGTTGACTCTTGAAAGTAGTCATTGAAATAAAGGAATTCATAGGATTCAATGTGTAAACCTAATTCTTCATGAAATTCTCTTTTTAAAGCATCAATAATTCCTTCTCCGTATTCTACGCCACCTCCAGGAAACTTTCTGAAATAGGTGTCAAATCGGAATTCATCAGAAATTAAGATATCTTGAGATTCATTGATTAGAAGTCCGTATGCACGTTGATTGAAACGAATCATTCACAACCTTCGAATGGAAAAGTTTTGATTTCATCTGCACGCACAACACCTATGTAGGGACAGGCAATTAAATTCGCGTAATCACCAAAAAGCGCTAGCAATTCTTCTTCTGTCCAAAATGGTAATTCTCCAGTAAAAATTAAGACATTCCCATTGGTGGGGTCAATTCGTACCATCCAGATACCTGCTTGTGCTCTTATTGATTGCTCAACTTCCTTAATTAAAGATGTGTCATCAGTTTTAAAGTGTGCTTGCGCAAAATATTTATTTAAATCTTGGCCGAATGAAAAAGCAGAAAATAATATAAAAAAAGATAAGATAATTGAGTTACGCATGATTGAGTTTTTTATAAATATCGGAAATTTTTCCCTGGATAAAAAGCACTCTCTCCTAACTGCTCTTCTATTCGAAGTAATTGATTGTATTTAGCCATACGGTCACTTCTTGAAGCAGAACCCGTTTTAATTTGACCTGTATTGAGTGCAACGGCTAAATCAGAAATCGTGTGGTCTTCAGTTTCACCACTTCTATGGCTCATAACTGAGGTGTATCCGCTTTTCGTCGCCATTTGCACGGCTTCGATGGTTTCTGTTAATGTACCAATTTGATTCACTTTGACTAAAATAGAGTTGGCTATTCCTTCCTCTATTCCCCGAGAAAGTCTTTTCGTATTGGTTACAAATAAGTCATCTCCGACCAATTGTACACGATCACCTAGTCTTTCCGTGGCTAATTTCCATCCATTCCAGTCGTCTTCTGCTAATCCATCCTCAATTGAGGCTATTGGGTATTTTTTGCACCAGTCTTCCCAGAATGAAACCATTTCAGAGGAAGTCATTACATCTCCAGTGGATTGAAAATGATACTTGTCATCTTTGAAAAATTCAGATGAAGCTGCATCTATTGCTATATGAACATCTTCTCCAGGCTTGAAGCCTGCTTTTTCGATCGCCTCTAAAACAACGTTAATAGCTTCCTCATTAGAACCAAGGTTCTGGCGCAAATCCACCCTCATCACCAACATTCGTTGACATACCTTTCGATTGCAATACGGCTTTTAAATGATGAAAAATTTCAGTTCCCCACCTAAGTCCTTCTGAAAAAGAAGCTGCTCCGAAGGGCATTACCATAAATTCCTGAATATCAATGAGGTTATCTGCATGGGAACCGCCATTTAATATATTCATCATTGGCACGGGCATAGTAACCGCTCCGACACCTCCTACATACCGGTATAGACTTAGATCGGCATGTTGTGCAGCTAGTTTTGCAACGGCGAGGGAGGTACCTAAAATAGCATTCGCACCTAAGTTAGATTTGTTTTCTGTTCCATCTATTTCAATAAGCTTGTAATCAATTGCTTTTTGATCATAGATATCCATTCCGTTAAGCGCCTCGTTGATTATAGTATTTACATTTGAAACTGCTTTAAGCACACCTTTACCCATGTAAACGGCTTTATCACCATCTCTTAGCTCAACAGCTTCATGAATACCTGTTGATGCACCTGAAGGCACTGCTGCGCGCCCCATATACCCGTAATCACTTACTACGTCAACTTCAATCGTAGGATTCCCTCTAGAGTCTAAAATTTGACGGGCATGAATTCTATTAATATAGCTCATTTTCTTATTTTTTTAAATGTTTTCATATTTTCAATAAATGTGTCGAAAAGATATCGTGAATCATGCGGGCCGGCTGAAGCTTCTGGATGGTATTGAACTGAAAACACAGGTTTGTTTTTTAAAGCTATTCCTGCAACCGAATGATCATTTAAATGGATATGTGTGATTTCAACCGCAGTTTGAGAATCAATACTATCCTTCGATATAACGAAACCATGATTTTGTGAAGTAATTTCTCCCTTACCGGTTTTGAGATTTTTGATAGGGTGATTTATTCCTCTATGACCATTAAACATTTTTTCTGTTTTCAGTCCCTGGCTTAATCCAAAAACTTGATGACCTAAACAGATACCGAAGATAGGTTTATCGCTGTCAACTAATTCTTTTACAAGTTTAACGGTTTCAGGCATGGCTGAGGGATCTCCTGGGCCATTCGATAACATGTATCCGTCAGGATCGAAAGCATCCATATCTGCTCTGCTTGAATTCAGAGGGAATACTTTTACGTGACAACCTCTATCAACGAGGCACTGTACTATATTTCTTTTTACACCTAAGTCTAATAATGAAACCTTAAATAAGGGGCTTTCCGGTAGGACTTCATAAGCATCTGTAGTACTTACCTTTGAGGACAATTCAAGCCCATTCATTTTCGGGAGCTTAAATACCTCTTTTTTAAGTTCTTCGATATTTAAATTATCTGAAGATATGATAGCATTCATCGCCCCTTTATCCCTAATATGCCTAACAAGAGAACGTGTATCTATATCTGAAATCCCAACAGTACCTTGATGAACCATAAAATCTTGAAGTGATTGGTCAGCCGACGTCCTCGAATATCCATCCGAAAACTTTTTGGTTATTAAACCAGATATATTGATTTTATCGGATTCCTGTTCATTGGTTTGTGTACCATAATTTCCGATGTGTGACGTAGTCATGATAAGAAGCTGGCCGTAATAAGAGGGGTCAGTAAAGACTTCTTGGTATCCTGTCATGCCTGTATTGAAAGCAATTTCCCCACCGGTTGTACCAGTTTTTCCAATGGCTTTGCCTTTAAAAACAGTACCGTCTTCTAAAACTAGAATTGCGCTTCCTTTCTCGTTCATTCAATTTTGTTTTATGTAAAATTAGAAACTTAACACAAATCAATGCGCTAAAACATAAAAAAAGGCGATGATATCATCGCCTTTTTTTAATCTTATGTTTATTCCTTTCGAAATTTCATTCTTAGTCCTCTTTCTTTTTTTCTTCAGTAGAGTCCTCGTCAGTTGATGAAGCTTCATCATTATTCGTTTCAGTCGTAGGTTCTTCAGCTACTTCTTCAACAACGGCTTCTTCAATAGAATCTGTAACTTCAGTTACAGATGGTTCTTCAACATTTTCAGTAGTTGCAGTCGCTTTTTTACCACCACGACGAGATCTTCTTGTCGTTTTAGTATCCACTTCTTTAGTATAGACTTCATTGAAGTCAACCAATTCAATCATACACATTTCTGCATTGTCTCCTAGTCTATAACCAGTTCTAATGATTCGTGTATAACCTCCATTTCTAGTTGCAATCTTCGGTGCTACATCTCTAAATAATTCTGTAACAACATCTTTGTCTTGCAAATACGAAAAAACGGTTCTTCTTGAGTGCGTTGAATCTGTTTTTGATTTCGTAAGTAATGGCTCTACATATACTCTTAGCGCTTTAGCTTTAGCAATTGTAGTATTTATACTTTTGTGCTCGATTAAAGAACACGCCATATTTGAAAGAAGACTTCTTCTGTGGCCTTTCTTTCTACTTAAATGATTTCCTTTCTTTCCGTGTCTCATTATTCCTATTCTTTGTCAAGTTTGTATTTAGAAACATTCATTCCAAATGTTAAACCTTTGTTGTCAACAAGATCCTCAAGTTCAGTAAGAGATTTCTTACCGAAGTTTCTGAACTTCAACAAATCTGATTTAGCATAAGAAACTAGATCCCCTAACGTTTCTACATCAGCTGCTTTTAAACAATTAAGTGCACGAACTGATAAATCCATATCAACTAGTTTCGTTTTAAGTAATTGTCTCATGTGTAGAGAAGTCTCATCAAATTCTTCTGTTTCGGATTTCGCATCACTTTCTAGTGTAATACGTTCATCAGAGAATAACATGAAGTGATGAATTAAGATTTTAGCTGCTTCTTTTAACGCTTCTTTAGGATGAATTGATCCATCAGTTTTAATAGCGAAAAGAAGTTTCTCGTAATCCGTTTTTTGCTCAACACGAAAGTTGTCTATCTCATATTGTACATTAACAATAGGAGTGAAAATAGAGTCAATAAATACAGTCCCGAAAGATGCTGAAGATGTTTTGTTTTCTTCTGCTGGAGCATATCCACGTCCTTTATTGATGGTTAGTTCCATTTCAATTTTAACTGAACTTTCCATGTGACAAATCACTTGGTCTGGATTCAATACTTGAAATGCACTTGTGTATTTACCAATATCTCCGGCCGTAAATTTATCTTGTCCTGCAACTGTAAGTGTAACAGTTTCCGAATCGGTACCTTCAATCTGTCTTTTGAAACGAACTTGCTTAAGGTTCAAAATGATTTCAGTCACATCTTCTACAACACCTTTAATTGTTGTGAATTCATGATCAACCCCTTGAATCTTAATAGAAGTAATTGCAAAACCTTCTAAAGAGGATAGTAAAATTCTTCTAAGCGAGTTACCGATAGTTATTCCGTATCCTGGTTCTAGAGGTCTGAATTCGAATTCACCACTGAACTCGTCAGAGTGATTCATAATTACTTTATCTGGTTTTTGAAAATCTAAAATTGCCATATTTGATTAAGATTATTTAGAGTATAATTCAACGATTAATTGTTCTTTGATAGTTTCAGGAATCAATTCTCTTGAAGGAATATGCATTACTGTTCCGTTATAAGTTGCGTTATCCCAAGTTAACCATTCGTAGGTTTTGGAATTAGTACTTAAAGCGTCTGTAATGGCTTCGAGAGATTTAGATTTTTCACGAACACTAACGATATCACCAGCTTTAATCTGGTAAGAAGGAATATTTACGATTTCTCCGTTTACCGTAATGTGCTTGTGTGAGACCAATTGTCTAGCTCCACGACGGGTAGGGGAGATACCTAATCTAAAAACCATATTATCCAAACGTGCTTCACACAATTGTAATAAGTTTTCTCCGGTAATTCCTTTCATTCTCGATGCTTTTTTAAACATATTTGAGAATTGTCGCTCTAAAATACCATAAGTGTATTTTGCTTTTTGCTTTTCACCAAGTTGGATCGCATATTCTGATTGCTTTCCACGTCTTTTTGAAGGTCCGTGCTGTCCGGGACCATAGCTTCTTTTTTCTAAAGCCTTATCAGGGCCAAAGATTGGATCTTTGAACCTTCTGGCTATTTTTGATTTGGGACCTGTGTATCTTGCCATTATATTTAGTTTTAGATGGGAATCATGAATTAAGGCATTGTCCTTCGATGATTGAATTCCCGGTTAATTTTATACTCTTCTTCTTTTAGGAGGTCTACATCCATTATGAGGCATTGGAGTTACGTCAACGATCTCAGTAACTTCGATACCCGAATTATGGATGGCTCTGATTGCTGATTCTCGACCTGCTCCAGGTCCTTTAACGTAAACTTTAACTTTACGCAAACCGTAGTCATGTGCTTCTTTAGAACAATCCTCAGCAGCAATTTGTGCCGCGTAAGGTGTATTTTTTTTGGATCCTTTAAAGCCCATTTTACCAGCAGAGGACCATGAGATCACCTGTCCAGAATTATTTGTCAAAGAGATAATGATGTTGTTGAAGCTTGCTTGAATGTGCGCTTCACCCAAAGCATCTATCTTGACATTCTTTTTATTTTTTTGATTCGTTTTCGCCATGATATGAACTATTTATTATTTAGTTACTTTTTTCTTGTTAGCAACTGTTTTTCTTTTCCCTTTTCTGGTTCTAGAATTGTTTTTGGTTCGTTGACCTCTAAGTGGAAGTCCAGCTCTGTGACGAATTCCTCTTACACAACCGATATCCATAAGTCTTTTTATATTCAATTGTACTTCTGATCTAAGCTGACCTTCTGTCTTTACTTCGTTAATTGAATTTCGAATCGCTGATAATTGATCATCATCCCAATCTTGGACTTTGATGTTTTCATCAATTGAATTCTCCTTCAATATTTTTTGTGAAGTACTTCTCCCAATTCCAAAGATGTATGTTAATCCAACAACACCTCTTTTATTTTTGGGCAAATCTATTCCTGCAATACGTGCCATAATTCTTACTATTAACCTTGTCTTTGTTTAAATTTCGGATTCTTCTTATTAATAACGTAAACACGACCCTTTCGTTTTACGATTTTACAATCCGCGCTTCTTTTCTTTACTGATGCTCTTACTTTCATTACCCTTGTTATTTTTATTTATAACGAAATGTTATTCTTCCTTTACTTAAATCATACGGAGACATCTCCACTTTCACCTTATCTCCTGGCAATATTTTAATATAATACATTCTCATTTTCCCTGATATGTGAGCGGTAATAACATGCTCGTTTTCAAGTTTCACTCTAAACATTGCATTGGGAAGTGCTTCCTCAATGATTCCGTCTTGTTCTATTGATGCTTGTTTTGCCATATATTAAAATCCAGATAGTTCATTTGCACCTTTTCTACCGCGAACACGAGTACCTTCCATTAAGGTATCCATGTGACGGTTTAATTGGTATGTTTCAATTTGTTGTAGTGTATCAAGAACGACACCAACCATAATTAGAAGAGAAGTTCCCCCAAAGAACATAGCAAAGCCGTCATTTACGCCTGATAACTTTGCGATAGCAGGCACTATAGCGATGATGGCTAAAAACAATGAACCGGGAAAAGTAATTCTCGATACGACACTATCAATATGATTTGAAGTTTCTTCACCAGGACGAACACCGGGTATGAAACCACCACTTTTCTTTAGATCATCTGCGATTTTACTCGGGTTGATCATAATAGCCGTGTAGAAATATGTGAAGACAACGATCAGCAATGCTAAAAGTAGGTTATAACTTAAACCATATATATCACCTAGTGTTCTTGTGAACCAATTACCAGTGCCATCGGCAGAAGCAAAAAGCATTACGGGAACGGTCATTATTGCCTGGGCAAAAATTATTGGCATTACACCACTAGCGTTGACCTTAATAGGTAAATAATTTCTCGAACCTTGGTCGCTAGCAGCTCTTGCTCCTACAACTCTTTTAGCTGTGTTAAGTGGGATTCTTCTTACACCTTGGACGACCAGTATAGTTGCAAGTACGACAACCATGAAGGCTACCATTTCTACAACTAATTTAATGAGGTTTCCTTGTCCAACGGATGCGCCAAATTCAGCGAAAAACGAACCAGGAAGTCTAGATAAGATACCAACTGTAATCAATAAAGAGATACCATTTCCAATTCCTTTTTCAGTAATACGTTCTCCCAACCAAACAGCAAACATTGCTCCGGCAATTAGGATAATAGTTGTTTGAACCCACCAATATTGAGTTGCGTCAGCTGGGATAGCTCCTTTACCACTTAAATAAAGATTTAAATAACTAGGTGCTTGAAGTGCACAAATTGCAATCGTAAGTATTCTTGTATAATTGTTAATTTGTTTTCTTCCAGATTCTCCTTCGTTTTGCATTTTCTGAACAGCAGGTACAGCCATTCCAAGAAGTTGCATGATAATCGAAGCACTAATATAAGGCATGATACCCAATGCCATAATAGAAGCATTTGTAAAACCACCTCCTGAGAACAGAGACAATAGGTTTTCTAAAGTATTATTTTGATCACCTGAAGTCTGAACCAAAGCAGCATAATTTACACCCGGCAGCACAACAAAAGATCCAATTCTATAAATTAGAATTAAACCTAACGTAAGGAGGATACGAGAACGTAACTCCTCGACTTTCCATATGTTTTTAATATTTTGTATAAATCTTTTCATGGTTCAAAAGTTGGCAAAGATAGTTAGATTTTTGTACATACACCACCTTGAGCTTCAATTGCAGTAATTGCTGCTTTAGAAAACCCATGTGCACTTACTGTTATTTTAGATTTTAAATCACCTCTTCCTAAAACTTTCACTAGGTCATTACTAGAGGTTAACCCATTATCCATGAACGTGTCTATAGTAAATTCTGTTATGCCTTTTTCACTTGCAAGCATTTCTAGGCTCGCGAGATTCACCGCTTTATACTCTACGCGATTAATGTTCTTGAATCCGAATTTAGGAACTCTACGTTGCAATGGCATTTGACCACCTTCAAAACCAATCTTAGTTTTGTAACCTGATCTTGATTTTGCGCCTTTATGTCCTCTAGTTGAGGTACCGCCATATCCGCTTCCTTGTCCACGAGCAATTCGCTTCACTTTTTTAACAGATCCTTTTGCTGGTGTTAGATTATGTAAACTCATTTTCTAATTATTTTTCTATTATTTCAATAAGGTGTTTTACCTTATTAATCATTCCTAATATTTGAGGTGTCGCCTCTTTTTCAATTTCTTGGTTTAATTTTCTAAAACCTAAGGCCTTGATTGTTGCTTTCTGATTTGCCGGTCTATTGATGGCACTTCTGGTTTGCTTTATTTTAATCGTACTCATTTTCTATTGAATTAACCGTTAAAAATCTTGTCTAAATTGATTCCTCTTTGTTTAGCAACTGCCACAGCATCTCTCATTTGAGATAAAGCATCTATTGTTGCTTTAACAACGTTGTGAGGGTTCGATGAGCCTTGCGATTTGGCAAGTACATTTGATACGCCTACACTCTCTAAAACTGCACGCATTGCACCACCCGCAATAACTCCCGTACCATCAGAAGCAGGCTTTAAAAGAACTTTAGCTCCGCCATACTTTCCTTTTTGGGTATGAGGAACAGTACCTCTTGCAATAGGAACTTTAATTAAGTTCTTTTTTGCATCATCAATACCTTTTGTAATGGCTTCTACAACTTCTTTTGCTTTACCAAGGCCATGACCTACAATTCCGTTTTCGTCTCCGACAACAACAATTGCTGAAAAGCTGAATGTTCTACCACCCTTAGTTACTTTAGTCACCCTGTTGATTGCAACAAGTTTGTCTTTAAGTTCAATATCCGCGGCTTTAACGCGATTTAAAATTTGAGTTGCCATAATTTAAAATTTTAATCCTCCTTCTCTAGCTGATTCAGCTAATGATTTAACTCTACCGTGATATAAATATCCGTTTCTATCGAAAACTACAGTTTCAATTCCAGACTCTTTAGCTCTTTCAGCTATTGATTTACCGACAATGGTCGCCTGACTTGTTTTGTTTCCATTTTGTGCATCTTCATTCTTTAATGAACCGGAAGATGCTAGTGTTTTACCCGTTAAGTCATCAATCAGTTGCGCATAAATTTGCTTGTTGCTTCTGAATACGGATAACCTTGGAATAGTTGAAGTTCCGAAAACTTTCTTCCGAATTCTTCTTTTAATTTTTGCTCTTCTTAGAACTTTTCTATTTGCCATTTCTTTATCTTAATAATTATTTCTTAGCGGCAGCTTTACCAGCTTTTCTTCTTACTTCTTCTCCCATGTAGCGAATACCTTTTCCTTTGTATGGCTCAGGCTTTCGTAATGATCTGATTTTAGAAGCTACTTGACCTAAAAGTTGTTTGTCATGTGACTCAAGGCTAACAACTGGTGCTTTACCTTTTTCAGATACAGTAGTAATTTTAATCTCAGATGGAATTTCTAATATAATCGCATGTGAATATCCAAGTGCTAATTCTAATAATTGGCCTTTAGCTACAGCTCTGTAACCAACACCAATAACTTGCATTTGCTTTTTAAATCCTTCAGAAACACCAATAATCATGTTGTTCATTAAAGACCTGTAAAGGCCATGTTTGGATCTAACAGCTGGATCATCAGATGTTCTAGAGAATGAGATTACATTGTCTTCTATTTTCATTGAAACAACGTCATCCATTTCTTGAGATAATTCTCCTTTTTTACCTTTTACAGTTACAACGCCATTAGAGTGAGATATTTCAACTCCTTCAGGTATTGTAATGGGTGCATTTCCTATTCTTGACATTTTTCTATTTTTTAATATACGTAGCAAAGTACTTCACCACCGATATTCAATTTAGTAGCTTGCTTTCCTGTAATTACTCCCTTTGAAGTCGATATAATTGAAATGCCTAAGCCATTTAAAACTCTTGGCATCGATGTTGATCCAGAATATTTTCTTAAACCTGGGCGAGAAGCTCTTTGAATATTTGTGATTGCTGGAACCTTGGTTGAATCATTGTACTTAAGTGCAACTTTGATAATTCCTTGTTTATCATCTTCTTCAAATTTGAAGTTTAAGATAAATCCTTGATCAAACAATATTTCAGTCATTGCTCTCTTAACGTTTGAACCTGGTATTTCAACAATTTTCAAACCTGCTGCACTCGCATTTCTAATTCGAGTTAAAAAGTCAGCTATTGGATCTGTATTCATTTCTTTCTAAATTTTATTAATTACCAACTTGCTTTTTTAACACCTGGTATTTTACCAGATAAAGCCATTTCTCTAAAGGTTACTCTTGAAATACCAAACTGACGCATATATCCTCTTGGTCTTCCAGTTAAGCCACATCTATTGTGAAGTCTAACTTTAGAGGAATTAGCAGGGAGCTTTTGAATCTTCATCATAGCATCCCATTTTGCATTTTGAATTTCTTCAGATGCATCGGTTGATTTTAAAATTTTAGTAAGCTCTTCACGTTTTGATGCGTATCGAGCAGCTAACCTTTCTCTTTTGCGCTCACGCGCTTTCATTGATTCTTTTGCCATTTTCTAATTTTTAATAAATGGAAATCCAAACTCGTCTAATAAAGCCTTTGCTTCTTCATCGTTCTCAGCAGTCGTAACAAACGTGATATCCATTCCAAGGATTCGGTTTACTTTGTCTATATCGATTTCTGGGAAAATAATATGTTCTTTAACACCGAGGTTGAAATTCCCTCTACCGTCAAAACCTTTTGGATTGATTCCTCTAAAGTCTCTAGTTCTTGGAAGTGAAACGGCAAGTAAACGATCTAAAAAGTCATACATTTTATCTCCTCTTAGCGTTACTTTCGTACCAATTGGCATTCCCTTTCTCAATTTGAAATTTGAAATATCTTTTTTGGATAAGGTCGTAATCGCTTTTTGACCAGCAATTTTTGAAAGATCTGCTGCGGCGCTATCAATTAGCTTTTTGTCTGCAACGGCATCTCCCATTCCTTGACTCAAAACAATTTTAGTCAACTTAGGCACACTCATTAACGACGTATAACCAAACTTGTCTGTTAATGTCTTTACAATTTCTGAATTGTACTTTTCTTTTAATCTTGGTCTGTAGCTCATTACTTAATCACCTCCCCTGATTTTTTTGAATATCTAGTTAATTTTCCTTTTTCATCGAGACGCTTACCCGTTCGAGTAGCTTCACCATTCGCAACTAACATTAAGTTAGAAATATGAATCGTCCCTTCTAGTTCCTCAATACTTCCTTGAGGATTAGTAGCACTTGGCTTAACGTGTTTTTTAATCATGTTTAATCCTTCTACCGTAGCTCTAAGCTTATTTCGGTCGACCCCAAGAACTTTTCCTTCTTGACCTTTGGATTCACCTGTGATTGCCTTAACAGTATCACCTATTTTTATATGTAGTTTCTTTTGCATTTTAAACTTTTTAAAGCACTTCTGGTGCTAGTGAAACAATTTTCATAAAGTTGCTATCTCTAAGCTCTCTGGCCACAGGGCCGAAGATACGTGTCCCTCTCATCTCACCAGTTTGGTTAAGAATTACACAGGCATTGTCATCGAATCGAATATAAGAACCATCTGGTCTTCTAATTTCTTTTTTTGTTCGAACGACAACTGCTTTCTGAACAGTTCCTTTCTTTATTTGACCATTTGGCATAGCGCTTTTTACAGTCACAACAATCTTGTCACCAATTGAAGCATATCTTCTTTTAGTACCACCTAATACGCGGATACATAATACCTCTTTGGCTCCTGAATTATCTGCTACTCCTAGTCTTGATTCTGTTTGTATCATTATACAAGTTTATTTAGCTCTTTCGAGGATTTCTACTAATCTCCAATTCTTGTTTTTACTCAAAGGACGTGATTCCATAATTTTCACAGTATCACCGATATTACAATCGTTTGTTTCGTCATGAGCAACAAATTTGGAAGTCATCTTCACAAATTTCCCATACTTCGGGTGCTTTACTTTTCGCTCTACAGCTACGACAACGGACTTGTCCATTTTATCGCTAGTAACGATCCCAATTCTTTCTTTTCTTAAATTTCGCTTTTCCATTTGCAATATTATTAAGCTTTCACTTTTCTATTAGTTACTTCCGTATTCAATCTAGCGATCAACTTTCTCATACTTCTGATTCTCAAAGGATTTTCAATGGGAGCCATTTTGTGAGTTAATTTCAAAGTTTCCATTTGAGACTGGAAGTCAGTCAAACGATTATTTAAATCTTCGTCAGACAATTTTATTATTTCTTGTTGTGTCATGATCTTATTTTACTGGTACCACATAATCATTGCGGACAATGAATTTACATTTAACAGGCAACTTTTGCGCAGCTAGTCTTAAGGCTTCCTTTGCATCTTCATAAGGTACACCATCAGTTTCAAAAAGAATTCTACCTGGTCGAACTACTGCTACCCAATGACTCGGTGCTCCTTTACCTTTACCCATCCTGACCTCAGCTGGCTTAGACGTTACTGGCTTGTCTGGAAATACGCGAATCCAAACTTGTCCTTGACGTTTCATATGTCTAGTGACAGCAATCCTGGATGCCTCGATTTGACGTGAAGTAATCCAGCCTGGCTCTAAGGTCTTAAGACCAAAAGAACCAAATGCAATAGTAGAACCTCTGTGCGCTAAACCTCGGTTTCTACCTTTTTGCGCTTTTCTAAATTTTGTTTTCTTAGGCTGTAACATTGTTCTTTATTCTAAATTATTTTTTCTTTCTATTTGGCATACCTGGCTTTCTCATTCCTCCAGATTTAGATTGTGAACCCATTCCAATATTAGGAGATAGATCTCGTTTACCGTAAACTTCACCTTTACAAATCCATACCTTAATTCCTAATCTTCCATAGGTAGTATGTGCTTCTGCTAAAGCATAATCGATGTCTGCTCTAAAAGTATGAAGAGGCGTTCTACCATCTTTGTACATTTCAGATCTTGCCATCTCAGCTCCGTTCAATCGACCAGAGATTTTGATCTTAATTCCTTCAGCTCCCATACGCATGGTTCCTGCAATTGCCATTTTAATAGCTCTTCTGAAAGAAATACGTGCTTCTAATTGACGTGCAACAGCATCGGCAACAAGACGTGCATCAAGCTCAGGTCTTTTAACCTCAAAAATGTTGATTTGGATTTCTTTTTGAGTTAATTTTTTAAGTTCCTCTTTAAGCTTATCAACTTCCTGACCACCCTTACCAATAATGACTCCTGGACGCGCAGTATTTATTGTAACAGTAACCAGTTTTAAAGTTCTTTCAATGATAATCTTTGAGATACTTGCTTTCACTAAACGTGCTTTTAAGTATTTTCTGATTTTGTCATCTTCTACGAGTTTATCACCGTATTTAGAACCACCAAACCAGTTAGATTCCCACCCTTGGATGTAACCTAGTCTATTACCAATTGGATTTGTTTTTTGTCCCATTTCTATAATTATTTTGACCCACCAACAACGATGGTAACATGATTTGATCTCTTTCTAATTCTATGCGCTCTTCCCTGAGGTGCAGGTCTAATTCTCTTTAGCATAGCGCCACCACCAACTTCAATTTTAGTTACTAATAATGTTTCCTCAGTGATATCTGATTCTTCATTTTTTTGTTCCCAGTTAGCAATAGCTGATCTTAAAAGTTTTTCAAGACTTTTAGCAGCATCTTTACTACTGAATTGTAAAATATTTAAAGCCTTATTCACTTCAATCCCACGAATCAAATCTGCAGCCAATCTCATCTTTCTAGGTGAAATAGGCGACTTTCTTAATTGCGCAATTGCAATCGTGTTTTTTTCAGCTTTAAGTGCTTCTGCTCGTAAACGTTTTCTTGCTCCCATAACTAATTTTCTTAGCGTTTTTTGTTTTTACCACCATGTCCTCTAAAGGTTCTGGTTGGCGCAAATTCTCCTAATTTGTGACCTACCATATTCTCAGTGACAAACACGGGGATAAATTTATTACCATTGTGAACTGCAAATGTCATCCCTACAAACTCTGGAGTAATTGTAGAGGCTCTTGACCATGTTTTTATCACGGACTTGCTGTTTGCTGTTTTCGAATCATCAACTCTTTTCATGAGCTTGTAATGGACGAAAGGCGGTTTTTTTAATGAACGACTCATATTCTAATATCTATTTTTTTCTTCTTTCAATAATAAACTTGTCAGAGTATTTACTCTTAGCTCTTGTTTTGTATCCTTTGGCAGGAATTCCATTTCTAGATCTTGGGTGACCTCCAGAATTCTTTCCTTCACCACCACCCATTGGGTGATCAACTGGATTCATTACTGTTGGTCTAACTCTAGGTCTTCTTCCTAACCATCTTGAACGACCAGCTTTTCCAGAAACAGTAAGATTATGCTCCGCGTTAGAAACAGATCCTATTGTTGCCAAACAAGTGATCAAAATCATTCTTGTTTCTCCAGATGGCATTTTGATAGTTGCATATTTTCCATCTCGAGCATTTAACTGCGCGTAAGTTCCGGCACCTCTTGATATTGAACCACCTTTTCCAGGTTGCATTTCAATGTTATGAATCATCGTTCCTAATGGAATATCGGATAGATACATTGCATGACCTACTACTGGTGTAGCAGTTTTTCCTGATAGCACTGTGTCTCCAACTTTCAAACCACTTGGAGCAATGATGTAACGCTTTTCACCATCAGCATAAAACAAAAGTGCAATATTAGCGGTTCTGTTTGGATCGTATTCAATAGCGTTTACAGTAGCAGGAATATCAAATTTGTTTCTTTTAAAATCAACAATTCTATATTTCTGCTTATGACCACCACCGATGTGACGCATAGTCATTTTACCGTCGTTATTACGACCACCAGATTTTTTCTTACTAGCAACCAACGACTTTTCGGGTGTAGACTTTGTTACTTCATCAAATTGCAATGCAACTTTATGTCTTTGCCCAGGCGTGGTTGGTTTAAACTTTTTAAGACTCATTTTTTTAGTCGTTAATAGTTATTAAATAAATCGATTGTTTCTCCTTCAGCAACACTAACAATGGCTTTTTTCCATTTTTTTGCTTTCTCACGAACAATACCTCTGTTCGTGTATTTTAGTGAAGCTTTACCACCACCGAAGTTTGCGGTTCGAACTTTTGTTACATGAACATTGTACATTCTCTCTACAGCATTCTTGATTTCAATTTTATTTGCAGACAACATTACTTCGAATGTAAATCGATTCATAGTCTCGGAAGCCATAGTCGCTTTCTCAGTAATAATCGGTCTTTTTATAATTCCTTGTGTATTTTGCATAACTCTTAGTTAAGAATCTTTTCAATTTGTTTAATACTCTCAGAAGAAACGACAACTCTAGATGCATTTAAAACATCGTATGTGTTGAAAGAATCAGTAGTGACAACTTTTACCTTTTTAAGGTTTCTAGAACTTAAATAAGCGTTGTCATTTTTTTCACTGAGTATAAATAAAACCTTTTCGTTTTCAAGTTTTAACGTAGATAAAAGCGTTTTGAAATCTTTAGTTTTTTCAGTTACCGAGCTAAGGTCATTCAATACGATAATTGATTTTTTCTTTGCTTGGACAGAAAAAGCGGATTTTCTTGCAAGTCGCTTAAGCTTGATGTTTAATTTGAAATGGTAGTTTCTTGGGCGTGGGCCAAAAATTCGTCCACCACCAACTCGCGTTCCAGACTTGATGTTACCAGCTCGGGCACCACCAGTACCTTTTTGCTTCTTTATTTTCTTAGTAGAACCTTGAATCTCTGCTCTCTCTTTAGCTTTGTGCGTCCCTTGTCTTTTGTTGGCAAGATGTTGCTTTACATCTAAGTAAATTGCATGATTATTTGGCTCTATACCAAAAACATCTTTAGATAGATCTACCGATTTATCAGTAGCAGAACCTTTCGCGTCGTGTATTTTTAGTTTCATTATCTTACAATTGTTAGGGTTGAACCATTGGCTCCCGGTACAGAACCTTTAACGATAAGAATGTTTTTCTCAGCGATCACTTTTAAAACTTGAAGGTTTGGAGATGTAACTCTCTTATTACCCATCTGACCAGCCATTCTCATACCTTTGAAAACTTTAGCAGGGTAGGATGCGGCACCAATAGAACCTGGAGCTCTTAGTCTGTTATGTTGACCATGAGTTGCTTGACCTACACCGGCGAAGTTGTGTCTTTTTACAACCCCTTGAAAACCTTTACCTTTTGAGGTTCCTGCAATGTCAACAAATTCTCCTTCAGAGAAAATATCAACGTTCACTGTATCTCCTAAATTGAGGTTTTCAAAGTTTGAGAATTCAACAAGTTCTGATTTAGGTGAGGTGTTGGCTTTTTTGAAATGTCCCATTAAAGCATTTGGCGTATTTTTTTCTTTCTTACTACCAAATCCAAGCTGAACAGCTTCGTAACCATCTCTGTCTTGCGTTTTCACCTGAGTGACAACACAAGGACCAGCTTCTATCATCGTGCATGGTAATGCCTTACCCTCGACACTGTAGATGCTAGTCATCCCGATTTTTCGACCAATTATTCCTGGCATGTTTTTCGTTTTATTGTTATTAAACTTTTATTTCTACATCAACTCCACTAGGTAATTCTAATTTCATCAACGCATCAACCGTTTTTGAAGAACTACTGTAGATATCCATCAATCTTTTGTAAGCGCACAATTCAAATTGCTCTCTTGCTTTTTTATTGACGTGTGGAGATTTTAATACTGTGTAAATTCTTTTGTGCGTTGGTAGCGGAATAGGCCCACTAACTATTGCTCCAGTAGATTTTACAGTTTTTACGATTTTTTCAGCTGACTTGTCAACCAAGTTGTGATCGTAAGATTTTAATTTAATTCGAATTTTTTGACTCATTTTCTTCTTCTTAAATATTATGCAATAACTTTTCCATTCGCTTTATCAACTACATCTTGAGCTACACTTTTAGGAGCCTCGGAGTAGTGAGAAAATTCCATAGAGGAAGTTGCGCGACCTGAAGTAATCGTTCTTAATTGTGTTACGTATCCAAACATCTCTGATAAAGGAACATCTGCTTTAAGCACCTTTGCTCCATTTTTATCATCCATACCTTTCATCATTCCTCTTCTTCTGTTCAAATCCCCAACAACATCACCCATGTTTTCTTCAGGAGTAATGATTTCAATTTTCATAATTGGTTCTAACAAAATTGGAGCGCAAGATTTCATTGCATCTCTATATGCCATTTTTGCACACAATTCAAAGGATAATGAATCCGAATCTACCGCATGGAAAGATCCATCCATCAAAGTGATTTTCATCGCTTCAACTGGAAAACCTGCTAAAATACCGGTTTTCATAGATGCTTTAAATCCTTTTTCAACAGAAGGGATAAATTCTTTTGGTATGTTACCACCTTTTATCGAGTTGACAAACTCCAGACCTGATTTTTCAACATCTGATTGCGGCTCAATTTTCACAAGAATGTCCGCAAATTTACCACGACCACCACTTTGTTTTTTGTAAACTTCTCTATGCGTAGTTTCAGCAGTAATGTCTTCACGATAGGTTACCTGTGGAGCGCCTTGATTTACTTCAACTTTGAATTCTCTTTTTAATCGATCAACAATGATTTCCAAGTGAAGCTCGCCCATACCAGATATAATAGTTTGACCTGATTCTTCATCAGTTTTAACTTGGAATGTAGGATCCTCTTCTGCAAGCTTTTGAAGACCAACAGATAAACGATCCGTGTCAGCTTGAGTTTTAGGCTCAATTGCTACACCAATAACAGGGTCTGGAAAGTCCATTGATTCTAGGATGATATGTGATTTTTCGTCACATAAAGTATCCCCAGTCCGAATGTCTTTAAACCCAACTACAGCAGCAATGTCACCTGCCTCTAGAACGGGTACTTGTTTTTGCTCCTTAGCATGCATTTGGAATATTCTTGAAATTCGTTCTTTATTATTAGAACGCGTATTGTAAATGTAAGAACCTGCATCTAATTTCCCGGAATAAGCTCTAACAAAACATAAACGACCTACAAAAGGATCAGTTGCAATTTTGAAGGCTAGTCCTGCGAATGGTTCGTTAACTGAAGGTTGTCTCACGACTTCTTCATCAGTTTTAGGGTTGATACCTGTAATGCCTTCAATATCCAATGGTGAAGGAAGAATTTCCATTACCATATCAAGCATTGCTTGAACACCTTTGTTTTTAAATGCAGAACCACACATCATAGGAACTACTTTTCCAGAAATTGTTGCTGCTCTTAAGGCATCTAGGATTTCTCTTTCAGTTAAAGAATTTTCATCTTCAAAATACTTTTCCATCAGCGTATCATCAAATTCAGCAACTGCCTCAAGCAATTGACCTCTTAATGTACGCGCCTCTTCAATGATATCTTCAGGAATTTCAACTTCTTCGAAAGTCATTCCTTTATCTTCTTCGTTCCAAACAATACCTTTGAAATTGATTAAGTCAACAACACCTTTGAAATCATCTTCAGCACCGATGTTAATTTGAAGTGGAAGCGCATGGCTACCAAGCATCTCTTTAACTTGCTTACAAACGTTTAAAAAGTCAGCTCCTTGACGGTCCATTTTGTTCACGAAACCAATTCTAGGAACATTATAGTTATCCGCTAATCTCCAATTTGTTTCTGACTGAGGTTCAACACCATCAACTGCTGAAAACAAAAACACCAAACCATCTAAAACTCGTAAAGACCTGTTTACTTCAACCGTGAAATCAACGTGTCCTGGGGTATCAATGATATTCATGTGATACTCTTGACCTCTATAATCCCAGTTTAAGGTAGTAGCGGCAGAAGTAATGGTAATACCACGTTCTTGCTCTTGCTCCATCCAGTCCATCGTAGCAGCTCCATCATGAACTTCACCAATTTTGTGACTTACGCCACCATAATAAAGTATTCTCTCCGTAGTTGTTGTTTTACCGGCATCAATGTGCGCAGCAATACCAATGTTTCTTGTGTATTTAAGATCTCTAGCCATGATTAAAATCTAAAATGTGAAAATGCTTTGTTTGCTTCCGCCATTCTCAAAGTATCTTCTTTCTTTTTGAAAGCAGCACCTTCTTCCTTAGCAGCAGCGATAATTTCTGAAGCTAATTTTTGAGCCATGGTTTTTTCATTTCTTTTACGCGCATATCCAATTAACCATTTCATAGCTAACGATGCTTTTCTGCCCTCACGAACAGGAGTAGGGATTTGGAAAGTTGCACCTCCAACTCTTCTACTACGAACTTCCACACTAGGAGTTATATTCTCAATTGCCTTTTTCCAGACATCTAAACCTTCTTGGTCTTCTACTTTTTCATTGATCATATCAATGGCATCATAAAAGATTTTGAATGCTAAACTTTTCTTACCAGAGAACATGAGGTTGTTAACAAACTTTGTTACTACAACTTCGTTGAACTTTGGATCTGGCAGAATCGTTATTTTTTTGGCCTTTCTTCTTCTCATTATATATTATAATAAAGGTTAATGTATTTATTTCTGCTTAGGACGTTTCGTTCCGTACTTAGATCTTCTTTGTGTTCTACCTTCAACACCAGCTGTATCTTCAGCACCACGGACGATGTGATATCGGACTCCAGGAAGATCTTTAACTCTTCCACCTCTAACTAATACTAAGGAATGTTCTTGAAGATTGTGGCCTTCACCTCCGATGTAAGCGTTAACTTCTTTACCGTTCGTAAGGCGAACTCTTGCTACTTTCCGCATAGCTGAATTTGGTTTCTTCGGTGTGGTTGTGTAAACTCTTACACATACACCTTTACGCTGCGGACATGAATCAAGTGCAGCAGATTTAGATTTCTTCACTACCGCAGTTCTTCCTTTGCGAACTAATTGTTGTATAGTTGGCATAAAATACTCTTAATTGTAAATAAAATAAATTACCTCAAACGTGCTTTGAGGGGTGCAAAGTTACTTAATTTTATTTATTACACAAGGCAAAAGCTAAAAAAAAGAGTTTTTTTTCATGGTAATTTCTTGAGAACCTGGAAATCAGCATATATGACTTTAAATTAGGTGTAAAGAACATGTTTAATCGCAGCGATTAACTTTTCTTTGTTGGGAAGTGCTTCTTCAATTAAGGTCGGGGAAAAAGCGAATGGGGTGTCTGTTTGAGTTAATCTCAAAACGGGTGCGTCAAGGTGATCAAAAGCATAACGTTGAACGTGGTAAGCGATTTCAGAAGAAATAGACGCTAACGGCCAGGATTCTTCTACGACAACGCATCTATTGGTTTTTTTAATGGATTCAACTACAGTACCGTAATCAATAGGTCTTATGGTTCTTAGGTCAATGATTTCTAGTTCAATATTTTCTTTGGCTAAAATATCTGCCACTTCTTCGGCTATTTTGATGATTTTCCCAAAAGATACGATAGTCACATGCTTGCCTTTTCTTTTAATATTCGCAGTACCAATAGGAATCAAGTATTCTCCTTCAGGTACTTCTCCTTTATCACCGTACATTTTTTCAGACTCAAGAAAAACAACGGGGTCTTCGTCTCGAATTGCTGATTTTAATAAGCCCTTGGCGTCTGCCGGGTTGGAAGGTGTGATTACTTTTAGCCCAGGAACATGCGCGTAAAAGGCTTCAAAACTCTGAGAATGCGTAGCGCCAAGCTGTCCAGCCGTTCCATTACCTCCTCTAAAAACGATAGGGCAATGGTATTGTCCACCGGACATTTGTAACATTTTTGCTGCACTATTAATAATTTGATCGGCAGCCAGGATTGCAAAGTTCCAAGTCATGAACTCCACGATCGGTCTTAGTCCATTCATCGAAGCGCCAACAGCTATCCCTGCAAATCCCAATTCCGCAATAGGTGTGTCAATAACACGTCTTGGCCCAAACTCATCTAACATACCTTGAGAGACTTTATAAGCACCGTTGTATTCTGCTACTTCTTCACCTAAAAGAAAAACGTTTTCATCTTTACGCATTTCCTCGTTCATAGCTTCTCTTAAAGCCTCTCTATATTGTAATGTTTTCATTTGTTCGTGTATTTAGGGATACAAAAATAAAAAGATGATTGTAATTTAAGCCACTTTTAGTTTAGCCATTTTTGATTTGTTGAAACGTCCTTTAGCATACGCTTCAGTTACTTTTAAGGATTTAACATTGGATGAAGGTAGCTCAAACATTGCATCTGTCAGCACGGCTTCACATATAGAGCGCAAGCCTCGAGCACCTAGTTTATATTCGATTGCCTTGGTTACTATAAAATCGAGGGCTTTTTGATCAAAGCTGAGTTTAATACCGTCTATATTAAAAATCTTTTCGTATTGTTTGACAAGGGAGTTTTTAGGCTCTGTAAGAATACGTTTTAATGCCAATGGGTCAAGCGGATCAAGATAGCTGAGGACCGGAAAGCGACCAACTAGTTCAGGGATTAATCCAAAGTTTTTAATATCTGTTGCGTTTATGTATTGCAAAAGAGAATCAGAATCTATATCGATTTGATCGGTCGTCGAAAATCCAATGGTTTGTCGGTTTACTCTCTGAGCAATTAGTTTTTCAATTCCGTCGAAGGCGCCTCCGCAGATAAATAAAATATTTTTCGTATTAACTTGTATCATTTTTTGCTCAGGATGCTTTCTGCCGCCTTGGGGCGGTACGTTTACCTCTGAGCCTTCAAGTAATTTAAGCAATGCTTGCTGAACACCTTCGCCAGAAACATCTCTAGTAATTGATGGATTATCATCCTTCCGCGCAATTTTGTCAATCTCGTCAATGAAAACAATCCCACGTTCAGCTGCTTCAACATCATAATCGGCAACTTGAAGAAGCCTGGAGAGAACACTCTCCACATCCTCTCCCACATAACCAGCTTGGGTTAATACTGTAGCATCTGCTATGCAGAATGGAACTTTTAAAAGTTTTGCGATTGTTTTTGCTAAAAGCGTTTTCCCTGTCCCTGTCCGTCCAATTAGGACAACATTTGATTTTTCAATTTCAATATCATCATTTGATTCAGAATTCAATCGCTTATAATGATTGTAAACGGCAACGGATAATACTTTTTTTGCTTCTTCTTGACCAATAACATATTCGTCAAGCTTTTCCTTGATTTCTTTGGGGAATTTAAGCTCTAGTTTATTTTTAGAGTTACTTTCTTGTGGTTTTACAGAGAATTCTTCTGCAACTATTTGGTTGGCTTGTTTAGCGCAGTTTTCACAAATATGACCAGTAACACCAGCAATCAATATTTGAACTTCTTCACGAGAAAGTCCACAAAACGAACATTTTGATTTCTTCGAGGTCATTTATTTTGGATTACGCAATAGAATTTCATCTACCATCCCATAATCTTTAGCTTCACTAGATGTCATCCAATAATCTCTATCTGAATCAGTCCATACTTTATCGTAGCTCTGTTTTGAATGCGTAGCGATGATGTCATAAAGTTCTTTTTTTAACTTTTGAATTTCTCTTGCAGTAATCTCTATGTCACTCGCTTGGCCTTGTGCTCCTCCAAGTGGCTGGTGAATCATAACGCGTGAATGTCGTAATGCACTCCTTTTACCCTCTGCACCCGCACAAAGTAATACGGCTCCCATAGAAGCAGCCATACCCGTGCAAATTGTAGCTACATCTGGTCTGATGTATTGCATCGTGTCATAAATACCAAGGCCGGCATATACAGAGCCTCCTGGCGAGTTTAGGTATATTTGAATGTCTTTTTTCGCATCCACGGACTCAAGGAAAAGAAGCTGAGCATTGATAATATTAGCTACTTGGTCATTAATACCCGTGCCTAAAAAAATAATTCTATCCATCATTAGTCTGGAAAAGACATCCATTTGAGTCATGTTCAAAGAACGTTCTTCTATTATATAAGGTGTTACGGATGAGTCAATGTAATGATCTACAAACGTACTATTGATACCCATATGCTTGGTTGCATATTTTTTAAATTCTAATCCCTCTTTCATTTCGTGTTTTGTAATATATTCGCCTAAATTAATGAATATAGACTTAAATAGGCGCTATTTTTCTAATTTTAAAAAGTGATTCATCCAGATGATATAAGAAACAAGCGTATTGGGTTTTCAGTCTTGAACTGGGGGCTAGGTCATGTGACAAGATGCATCCCATTAATAGTCCGTTTACAGCAGCAAAGTAATGAATTGATTATTTTCTGCGATGAAGACCAGCAAAGTATCTTTAGTCAATACATAGAGGGCGCTTTGTATGTTCGGCACAAAGGTTATCCATTTAATTTTCGGGGTAAGGGCCGGTTTAAATCAGACTTAATTTTAGGATCCACAAAACTTATTGCTTTTTTAAAAATGGAGCAAGGTCTCGTTGATGAATATATCGTGAAATATGAATTACAGTCCCTTATTTCAGATCAGCGCTATGGTTTTTATACAGCAAAACTTCCATCTGTGTTTATAACCCATCAGTTGAAGTTTCCATTAATGGGTCTGTATAAACTGGTTAATTTATTGAATAGCTATCATTTGTCAAAGTTTAAAACAATTTGGATTATGGATGATCCAAAACATATGCATGCTGGTAAGCTCTCTAGTAAAAAGCATAATAAAAATGCAATTTATATAGGCTGTCATTCCCGATTTGAATTGCGCGAAAAAATAAATGTAAAAACGATAAAAGGGGTTTTGGTCATTAACGGACCTAGTACCTATGCTTCATCTCTTATCGATTCATTTTCGGAGCAGATACTATGTGGTGAGATCCAATCAATTGTAGGACCTGTATTTGTTCAAGAGATTTTGAGAGAAAGAAACATACAGACTTCCTTTGTTTCAAATCAAGAGATGTCAAAGGTGGATGCGGTGCTATTATCAAGTTCAAAAATATTTGGTTTTTTTGGATATACAACGCTTATGGATTGTCTCGAATTACGTTGTGATTACCAATTGATTCCAACTCCTGGTCAGGATGAACAACAGTACCTGGCTAAAAGGCATAAAAAAAGCCTCTAAAAAAGAGGCTTTCTGAAATATGATTGATGTTAAGTTTACTTCACAAGAGCTTTAAAGGTATCATCTCCAAAGAATTTAACAAACTCTCTGTCTTTAGAAGCTTTTACTTTAAAATTTGTATCTTCTTCAATGGCTAGTTTCAACTTTGCAACGACATCGCTTGCGCCAGAACCTCCTCTTGCAGCCATTATAGCGGCTAAGTAAAGTCCATCTGCATCATTCTTATCATCACTTGAGGCAAGAGTAGCTTCAGCGTCAGAAAGATTCCCTTGAAGCATTTCAGCTAAAGCCTTATTGAAAGTGTTTCCAGCGATATTACCTGAAGCTGCCGAGTAGGACCCATCTAGAATGTCTAAACCTGCACCGTTCGCTTTTACCGCACTCATTTTATCCGCATCCATACCTTTAGCTGCGGTAAAAAGAGCTCTACTTTTTTCTCTATCACCATCAAGCATAGCAATAGCTGCAAGATTGTTCATTACCTCTCCTGACTCATTGAGTTCAGCTGAAGCTTCGAAGTTTGCTTTTGCATTTGGAATGTCATTTTGATTATAGTACAAAGAACCAATGTTGTTGTAGATTCTACTATCATTCATTTTCTCAGAAACAGCAGCGTACAATGCTATTCTTGAAGTCATGTCCTTTAATAGCGTCTCACCTGTAAACAAGACTTCTTCCACTGTAAGTGTGTCCGTTTTGTTGGTTGCAAACGAAATCATTTCATCATCTGTTAAGCCACTTTCTTTATAAGAGATGGTAATAACAGACCTTCTGATATTTGGGAAAACATCTTTTTCCAATTGCTTATAGGATTTACCTAATCTAACCATCTCAGCTTCTCTCTTCTCAGGGTCTTTTTCCATTTCAAGAACGCGAATAAAAAGATTTTTATCTCCCTCTGAAATTGACTCCGTAGCGGCGAGTTGCTTCTTGAATTCCTCAAAATCTTCACCTAAACCTTTTTGATCATAAGTCGCAGCGTCAGCATAAGCATCAAGCTTTTCTTTCTTTAACAATTTAGAGAACGCATTTGCAGCGCTTTCAACACGTTCGGTAGATAAGTCACCATTTTTGGCAAATTCACCATCCGGAGAAGCGTATCCTCTAATTGAGATGGATTCTATTTCGATTTTCTCATTAGTTTGAGCGGCTACCATCCATGAAACCAAGCCAATGATATCATCATCCTTTAATTCAGAAGATTTCACAAGAGACTTTCCTTTATTGTAATTAATGATTCCAGAGACGCTTTTGTCAACTACGCGAACTAATTCGTCACTTTGAGTTAACATCGTACAGGTCATTCTTGCTAAAAAAGGCGTTATAATAGTTGCGTCCGCTATTTTAGCAGAAGGCAATTCCGCTTTTTCCTTGTCTCCTTTAAATATTTTCCCAGTTAAAACTAAATCAGCAGCCTCCATGGAAGGATCATAAGCTAAAGAGGATTCAAATGTTGCTGTTCCTCCAGGTTTGAAGTCGATGGTTTTACCATTACCCGTAATTTTAGTACCCTGAATTGTCCATACGCCTAGAGCTTTGTTTCCAAGTTTTGGCGTGATTTCAGCTTTGACTTTTTTCTTAATTCCTTTTTCTGGAACAGTTACAACTACAGAAAATTTAATACTATCACCATGCATTTCAAGTGGGCTAGGTGTTACTGTATAATCTAAATCTTTTAGAAGTGTACAACTCGAGAAAATCAAAAATGTGACGCTTAGTCCAATAAAATATTTGATAAAATTTCTTTTCATAATAGTTTATAATTGTAAAATATGTTGCAAAGTTAATAAGATTAAATGAAGGGGCAATTTATGATGTTCAATATTTTTATGTAAATCTTTATAAATCGGTCACCAAAATGTTCTTTTTTTCTCGCGGATCTATAAACGTACTTAGCTCCTTCATGGGCAGAAGTACAAAGTCTCTTAAGTGATATTTTGGATGGGGTATAATAAGTTCATCAGAATTGTATATCAGGTCATTGAAAAAAATAATGTCAATATCTATTATTCTATCCTGGTAAACGCTACCTGATCTCACACGCCCCATATTGCTCTCAATCTCCTGATTGCAATTTAAGACTTCTAAACAGGACTTGCTAGTTTGAAGGACAATACAACAATTTACAAATTCATTATCTGAATCAAAATCAAGGGGTGAGGTATAATGAAAATTTGATTTTTCACTCACAAGGCCTATCAAATCACCTATGGCTTGTATTGCAGCGTTGATATTTTGTATACGGTCACCCAGATTAGACCCGAGGGACAATAGTACTTTGTTTGTTATTTTTTCTTCCATTCAAAAGTATTCATCATCACTTCAAGGTCCTCTTTAATATAGGCCAATACATTTCTCAAGGAGTCATAATTAGGCACACAGTTCAATAGAACTTCACCTCGTAAAAAGTTTTCAGTGGAATCAGTGAGGTAGAACTGATAATTTGTGGCAACATTTCCCTTAAGCTCAAATAAAGTACCAAAAACACGTTTCAATTTAAAGGTAATAAAGATTTTGTATGTACGATGTATGCAAACTTCTTTATTAGAAAAATTAATGAGTGAGGGTAAAGAGTCTTTATGTGCGACTCTTTTATAGAAAAGATTAATTACGCCGTTGATTTCTCTACCTAAATCAATCTCTTGCTCACAATAATTATAATTGCAGTTGTTTGAGCTTTTTAGAGTGTACAAATCTGATACATCGAAAGAAAATAGATCTTCAACAACTTCTTTGTGATAGTTATGTGCAGGCAGATTAGCTTTTAAATAGGTAGGGGGTTTGGGAATGGGTGAATCTTCTTTGCAGGCGCCAAGAATAAAAAAAGAGATTAATAAGGAGAAAACTATTCTACTATTCATCTGGTGTTTTGGTTATTATTTTTAAAGATATGATCCGTCTTTTGTCCGAGGACTCCACAATTAATTTACATTTTTCAATTTCAATAAATTCTTGGTTTTTTAATATTCTACCGGCTTGCTCAACAACAAATCCCCCTATTGTTTCAGTTTCCCCTTTTAACTTTTCAAAGGGTTCTGAATCAACTTTGGCGGCTTTATAAAAATCCATAAGCGAGGTTCTTCCCTCAAAGATATAAACGCCATCATCAATTTTAGAATAGACCAGTTCCTCTTCATCAAATTCATCTGTAATATCACCTACTATTTCTTCTAAGATATCCTCAAGTGTAACGATACCTGATGCTCCTCCATATTCGTCAACGACGATAGATAGGTGCATTTTTTTTGTTTTAAATTCCTGAAGAAGGTCATTTATTTTCTTGTTTTCAGGAATGAAAAAAGGCTTCCTCAAGGTACTTAACCAATTGAATTGATCATTTTGATTAAGGAATGGCAACAAGTCTTTAATGTATAAAATCCCGATTACTTGGTCTGCTGTTTCTTTATAAACAGGGATTCTGGAAAAACCGCAGTCTAAAATAAAGGATTTTATTTCACTGAATTTCATTTGAGAATCAACGGCAGAAACCTCAATTCTAGGTTTCATTATTTGCGAAGCCTCTGTCTTACCAAACATGACGATACCCTCTAAAATCTTATGCTCGTCTTTCGGAGATTCTTCTTTAGTTATAGCCACAGCTTGCTCTAAATCAGAGGGGGTTATATTAACCTTCCCTTTTTTCGTTTGGTCAAAAATCCTAGAACTTCTAACCAGCGAGCGCACCAGCCACGAGAAAGGAGGTGTTAATTTGATCAATGTCAGGGGCTTTGCCATCATTTTGGACACCAAAGGCGCGTTCTTAACTGCAAAGATCTTAGGAATGACCTCTCCCCAAATTAAAATCAAAAGAGTTATGCCAATGACCTCTAGGAAAAAGCGTAAATAATTATCTGCATGCGGGAAAAAGTAACTAATGAGGTAACTAGACAATATAACGATGCCTACATTGACAAAATTATTTGCGATGAGCAAAGTTGCTAGTAATTCTTTGGGTTCTTTTAATAGATTTAAAATCGTATTTCCTTTTTGGCTCTTTTCCTGCTCGATCGTTTCATTGTCTTTAGGTGACAGGGAGAAATAAGCTGTTTCTGCGCTAGAAAATAGAGCGGATAGTATTAAGAGCAGAAGAATCACAAGACATAAAACAAGCGACGTTGTATCTATCGAAATAGCCGTAAAGAATAAGGGGAAAGGTTCAGTATTAATCATTAAAAAGGGAGGATGTCGTCGGTTTCACTTTCAATATCTTCAAGTCTTGAATTGATTTTTCGGTTGTTTTCTTCAGTATAGGAGTGCTTTGGCTTTTCTTTTGGGTCCATTTTGGATAGAACAGTAAGTTCATTAGCCACAACATCAACACTATAGCGCTTGTTTCCTTCTTTGTCGTTCCAGGATCTTTTTTTAATTTTCCCTTCAACATATACTTTCATTCCTTTGAGAAGAATTTTTTCTGCTATTTCAGCAAGATTACCCCAGACGACTACGTCATGCCAGTCGGTATTTTCAATGCGTTTACCTGAGTTTTTATCAATATATTGTTCAGATGTGGCCATGGAAAACCTCACCAACAAGGCACCTGATTCTGACTTTCTGACTTCAGGATCTTTGCCAAGATTTCCAACAAGAATTACCTTATTGATGGTACCATTCATATAGTAAATATAAAAAAAACAGAATTAGAGATGGTTTTACTTTTTAGCTTTCTTTTTACCACGTGTTTTTTTAGGCTGATTTTTAATGATATCCAGGCAATCTTTTAACTCTAAATCCTCAGCGACAAGGTCTTTTGGGATTTTGAAATTTGCTTTCCCCTGTTTAATGTAAGGTCCATATTTCCCGTTGAGAACAAACAAATCTGGCTGTTCCTCAAAAGATTTTATTTTATTGGCTTCAGCCTGTTTTACTTTCTCTAAATAAATTTCTAGTGCAGTATCGAAATCAATTTCCATTGGATCAAGCTCCTTGGGAATAGAAGCATAAGTTTTTTCCACTTGAACATAAGGACCAAAACGTCCGATATTCACTTTTACATCCTTGTCTTCATGTTTCCCTAGAATCCTTGGTAGTTTAAAGAGTTCAAGGGCTTCTTCTAAGGTGATTGACGAAATTGACTGAGAACTCAATAGGGACGCAAATTCTGCCTTAATACCGTCTTCTTTTTCATCACCAACCTGGACCATTGGGCCAAATTTCCCGATTCTAGTTATTATTTTCCTACCACTCTCAGGGTGGTTTCCAAGTGACCTTTCTCCAGTTGCCCTTTCAGAGTTCTCAATTGTATTTTCAACGCCAGAATGAAATGGTTTGTAAAACGATTCAAGCATTTTCTTCCAGTCCAATTCTCCTTGTGCAATTTCATCAAATTGACTTTCAATAATTGCGGTGAATTGATAATCCATAATGTCTTTGAAGTTGTCTTGAAGGAAATCCGTGACAACAACACCAATATCAGTAGGCGATAATTTGTTTTTTTCTCTTCCTGTAATCTCCGTTTTTGTTGTTATTTCAACATTATCCTCCAAAAGAGACATTGAAATGTATTTTCGTTCAGTTCCGTCATTAATTTTCTTTTCAACGTAACCTCGCTTTTGAATTGTTGAAATTGTTGGTGCGTATGTTGACGGCCTTCCAATACCGAGTTCTTCTAACTTCTTAACTAAAGAAGCTTCCACATATCTCGCAGGTGCTCTGCTAAAGCGTTCATTTGCGTTTATTTCTAGTCTTGTTGCATCTTCTCCTTTTTCTACTTTAGGAAGTAAACCTTGTGTATCATCGTCATCCTGATCAGATAGGTTGCTTTCAATATAGACAGATAGAAAGCCATCAAATACAATTACTTCACCTTTGCAAACAAACGTCTTTTCAACTTGAGGAGCGCCAATTCTTAATGGTCGTTCTTTCAAGCTTTGCATCACTCATTTGGCTGGAGATTGCTCTCTTCCATATTAGCTCATAAAGTCTGCTTTCATCATTTTCCATCTGTACTTCTGATACGCCAAATTCCGATGGGCGAATAGCTTCGTGAGCCTCTTGAGCACCGCTTGATTTTGTTCTATATTGCTGCGGATTAGAATAGGAACCTCCGTATTTCTGAATAATCGCATCTTTTGCCGCATTTCGAGCAGTCTCAGAAAGGTTTACAGAATCAGTCCTCATGTAGGTTATATGACCTGATTCATAGAGTCTTTGTGCTACTGACATTGTCCTAGAAACGGAAAATCCTAATTTCAAACTGGCTTCTTGCTGAAGTGTTGAGGTAGTAAAAGGAGCAGTAGGCTTCTTCGTTGCAGGTTTCTTCTGAACATCTTCTACAGTGAAATTTGCATGAACACATGATTTAAGAAAGGCTTCTGTTTCTTCACGGCTTTCAAATTGACTTGAAACGTCCCCCTTGACCTTACCATTTTTGACTGCGAAAGTCCCGCTGGTTTTATAAAATGATGATGATTCGTGGGCTATAATTTGTTTTTCTCTTTCGACAATGAGTTTTACGGCAACGGATTGCACACGACCGGCAGATAAACTCGGGCGGACTTTTCTCCATAGCACTGGAGACAATTCAAAACCTACAATACGATCTAATATACGTCTTGCTTGTTGTGCATCAACGAGTTTTTTATTTACAGTTCTGTAATTTGTGATGGCTTTTAAAATCGCCTTTTGGGTGATCTCATTAAATGTAATTCGTCTGGTTTCTTTTTCATTCAATTTCAAGGTCTCTTGAAGGTGCCAAGAAATGGCTTCTCCCTCGCGATCCTCATCAGTAGCTAGCCAAACAATCTCAGCAGCCTTCGCCAGTTTTTTTAATTCAGCAACTATTTGTTTCTTATCTGTTGAAACCTCATAATTTGGTGTAAATCCATTCTCGATATCAATAGCGTTTTTCTTGGCTAAATCTCGAACATGACCAAAACTAGACCTCACAACAAAGTCTTTCCCTAAATACCCTTCTATGGTTTTTGCCTTAGCAGGTGACTCAACAATTACTAAATTTTTTGACATATTTTGTTTTTGTTTGTGTGCAAATGTAACTTATCTTAACGTTAACTATCAAATGTTTGTTCTGAAAAAAACAAGACGATAAATTTATCAGAGCTATCGGCAGTCATGAAATACTTAAAAAAAGCACTCTGACATTTTGTCACACTTATCGATTTGCGTAAATTTGTAGTTCAAAAATACAATTCATGTCATTAGAAGAAAACGAAATTCTTGAAGGCCGTCAGGGTGAAGTACTAGCGCGAGAGGATTCTTCCTTTGCTAGGGCTTCAAAGAAGCTATATATTGAGAGCTACGGTTGTCAAATGAATTTTTCTGATAGCGAAGTTGTTGCTTCTATAATGACTAAAAATGGATTTTCAACTACGCGCGATGTGGATGAAGCAGATGTTGTATTGATCAATACATGTTCTATTCGTGACAACGCTGAGAAAAGAGTCCGAAAACGATTAACAGAATTCAAAAAGAAAAAAGAAAAAAACCCGGAAATGGTAGTGGGAATTCTAGGTTGTATGGCCGAGCGATTGAAGAAGTCGCTTTTGGAACAAGAAAAGCTTGTTGACTTGGTCGCGGGTCCCGATGCCTATAGAGATTTACCTAATTTAATTGAAGAAGTTGGAACGGGGCAAAGGGCGGTAAATGTATTGCTTTCTCGTGATGAAACATATGCAGATATCTCGCCTGTACGTTTGGACAAGGGGGGTGTTTCTGCGTTCGTTACGATTATGAGAGGATGCGATAATATGTGTTCCTTTTGTGTCGTGCCGTTTACAAGAGGACGAGAAAGGAGCCGAGACCCAGAAACTATTGTACAAGAGTGTATAGATTTACTTTCCTCAGGTTATCGAGAAGTAACCCTATTGGGACAAAATGTTGACTCTTATCGATGGAATGTTTCCAATAAGGGAGAAATTAAAGATAAGGAACTTCCAACGGTTAACTTTGCTCAACTACTTGAAAAAGTAGCAAAAGTGTCACCTGATTTACGTGTCCGATTCTCTACGTCGCATCCTAAAGATATGACTGATGATGTTCTTCATGCAATGGCTGCTTATGAAAATATTTGTAATTATATTCATTTGCCAGTTCAATCCGGAAATACGGAAGTGTTAAAAAGAATGAACCGTGGATATTCTCGAGAATGGTACCTCAATCGCATCGAGGCAATTCATCAGATTATTCCTGATTGCGCAATCTCTACAGATATTATTTCAGGTTTTTGCGGTGAGTCTGATCATGAACACGACGATACGGTGACCCTTATGAGATTAGTTGCATACGATTTTGCATACATGTTCAAATATTCGGAGCGACCCAAAACCTTAGCTGAAAGGAAATTTAAGGATGACGTTCCTGAAGAGGTGAAATCGAAAAGACTCACTGAAATCATCGAAAATCAATTGACTTATTCATTAGCTTCAAATAAGAAAAGAATAGGAAAAGTAGAAAAAGTTTTAGTGGAGGGAGTCTCTAAAAGGTCTGAAGAACATATGTCGGGTCGAACAGGGCGTAATTCCATGGTGGTTTTTCCAGTTGGGGATTTTCAAAAAGGAGATTACATACAGGTTAAAATTCTTAATTGTACTTCTGCGACACTTTTAGGTGAGGTTATAGAAAATTAATTAGAATGAACGTACAGCAAATTAAACAACGTTTTGGAATTATAGGCGATGCTCCCTTACTTAATAGGGCCCTAGAAGTTGCTGCCCAGGTGGCTCCTACTGATATCTCCGTATTAGTTGCAGGAGAAAGTGGTACTGGAAAAGAAATAATCCCACAAGTTATTCACCAACTAAGTGGACGTAAGCATGGAGAATATATTGCGGTTAACTGTGGTGCAATACCAGAGGGTACTATTGATTCAGAGCTTTTTGGTCACGAAAAAGGTTCTTTTACAGGCGCTTCTGGCAGTAGGCTAGGTTATTTTGAGGTTGCGAATGGAGGTACAATCTTTCTTGATGAGGTCGCCGAGCTGCCCATGCAGACACAGGTTAGACTGTTAAGGGTATTAGAAACCGGAGAATTTATGCGTGTGGGTGCTTCTAAGGTCATTAAGACGAATGTCCGTGTAGTCGCTGCAACGAATGAAAACATGATGGACGCCATCTCATCAGGTAAATTCCGTGAGGATCTTTATTATCGATTGAGTACGGTGCCTATACAACTTCCTGCGCTCAGGGACCGAAAGGATGATATTCATCTTTTGTTTAGAAAATTCGCTCATGATTTCGCGGAAAAGTATCGCATGCCTGCAATCAAACTAATGAATGACAGTGTCTTATTACTAGAATCTAATGATTGGCCAGGAAACATACGTCAATTAAAAAACCTTGTTGAACAGGTTTCTGTCATAGAAACAAAGCGTGAGATTGACGCATTGGTTTTAGCAACTTACTTAAGTGATAAAAAGAAAAGTACAGCATTAGTTTTAAGGAAAAGCTCTCCTCAAAATGAATTTTCAGAACGTGATTTAATGTACAAATTTCTTTTTGACATGAAAAAGGATTTGAGCGAGGTGAAAAAGCTAGTTGTAGACCTCCTCTCAAAGGATGGAAATGTTTCCCTTTCTGATCGGCAATCGGCTTTTGTTAATGAAATATATAATGAGGTCGAAAATGAGTTAGTGCCTTCCAACAGAAGTTTACCCGAGTCTAGTCATACTATTGACGTAAATCGCCCTCCATTTGAAACGCATCATGAAGTAGAAGAATCTCTATCGCTTGAAGATCGCGAACAAGATTTGATTAAAAAGGCGCTTGAAAAGCATCGAGGTAAAAGAAAGTATGCTGCCCAAGAATTAGGGATCTCTGAACGAACGCTTTACAGAAAAATAAAAGAATATAATTTGGTAAATAAATGAGAATCTGCCGTATATTCTTCTTAATATTCCCCGTTTTATTAATGGGATGCTGGCCTTCAAGTGTGAGTTTTAAGGATGCAGGGTCCATGCCGGAAGAGTGGAAATCTTTTTCTGTTGAAATGATTGAAAATTCGGCTCCAAACTGTCCCTTAAACTATGGGCCCCAGCTTTCAGAGCAACTAAAAGATGCTGTGCAGAATAATACAAGACTTGTTTTAAATACAGATGGCGCGGGCGAAGTTGAAATCTCAGGAAACATAACGAGGTATGATGTCGCACCTATAGCAATCCAACAAGATGATAATGCAACACAAAACAGGTTAACGATACGTGTCAAATTTGTAATCAACATTAATGCGCCTTCAGTGGAAAGTATTCCTTTATCTGTTTCACGATTTGCTGATTTTAATTCAAGTGTTAACTTAGCATCCGTAGAATCATTATTGATTGAGGAGATTAATGAGCAAATTTCTCAAGATATCATTAACAAATTACTTTCTAATTGGTAGAACTTGACAAGTCAAATATTGAATTAAAATTGTTCTCTTCAGAATTATCCTTTGAAGATTCAAAGGTGTTTAAGGAGCTTATGGCACTTTATCCTTGGTGCTCTAGTTTCACAGTGGCCTATTTAAAGTCATTAAAAACACAGAACGATCTCCGATTCACTTCTGAATTAGAGGAATATGCGGTTGGGCTTAATTCAAGAGAAGTTATTTACAATCTAACTAGATCATTTGAAATTGATACTTCAAATGATATCACGGAGATTGATCCTGGCGAAGAAGTTTTTGAGACATTGAGCGAAGAGCCTGTTAAGACCGACCCTTTGGACAAGTTGATTGAGTCTGAAGCATTAGCGGCCAAGGTTTTAAAAGAGCTTAAAGAGGCTCCTGAAAAGTCATCTAATGAAACGGTCGAAGCCCTAGACTTGAGAAGAAAAAAAAGCCAAGACACATTCAAGATTAATAAGCCTGAGACAATAGATATTAGTGCATCAAGATCTTTTAATGATTGGCTTAGTGTGGGGGCTGTGCAGATTGATACAGAAAATAAAAAAGAGTTCTTAACATTTGAAAAACCAAAGGTTCCTTTTTTCTCACCGGTTAAGAAAGCGAAGGAGAGTCTTGAGATGGCGAACTTGCCTGTGAGTGAGACGCTGGCCAAAGTATTTGAGAGCCAAGGTAATTATACAATGGCTAAATCAACTTATGAGCAATTAATTTTGATTTTTCCCGAAAAAAAGAGTTTCTTTGCAGACCAAATTCAGAATTTAAAAAATAAAACTACATAATGGATATCATTCTTTCAATCATCGTTCTTTTGTCAAGTATCTTGTTGATACTCGTTGTATATGTACAGAATCCTAAAGGTGGAGGCTTAAGTTCTGATTTCGCATCTCCTGGACAGCTTGGTGGCGTTAAGAAAACCAATGAATTCATTGATCGATTGACTTGGTCTCTAGCGGGTATTATCGTCCTGGTTAGTATTGTGATTACAGTGCGTCAACCAAAACCAAAGAGCCCTGAAGCTCAAAAAGCGAATACCGAACAACCTGCATCACCAGGACAGGAATCTTCTAAATAAAAATTTCTTCGTGTCAGGTTGGCACATATTCTGACAATTTTATCTGAAATAAAATCAAAAGGCGAAATATTGTCTTGATTTGGCCTTTGGCATAAAATTGGTCTAGTTCCTTTTAAATTAAAAATATTAAAATGGCGATAAAATTTAAACCGTTAGCGGATCGTGTGTTGGTTGAAGCAGCACCTGCAGAGCAAAAGACTACGAGTGGAATTATCATTCCAGACACGGCAAAAGAAAAACCTTTGAAAGGGATTGTAGTTGCTGTTGGACCTGGTAAGAGTGATGAAAAGATGACCGTAAAGGTCGGGGATTCAGTTTTATATGGCCAATATTCGGGGACAGAGATTAAAATTGAGAACGGAGATTATCTGATTATGAAGGAATCAGACATTTATGGAATTATTAATAATTAAGAATTTATAAGATGGCAAAAGATATATTTTTTGATGTAGAAGCTAGAGAGAAGCTTAAAAAGGGCGTTGATGCCCTAGCGAATGCTGTAAAGGTAACCCTTGGTCCTAAAGGACGAAACGTGGTTATCGGAAAGAAATTTGGTGCACCTCAAATCACAAAAGATGGTGTGACGGTTGCTAAGGAAATCGAGTTAGAGGATGAGGTTGAGAACATGGGGGCACAGATGGTGAAAGAGGTCGCATCAAAAACAGCGGACATTGCTGGGGACGGAACGACAACTGCAACTGTACTTGCGCAAGCCATTATTAGCGCAGGATTGAAAAATGTTGCGGCTGGTGCAAATCCAATGGATCTCAAAAGAGGGATTGATAAAGCAGTAACTGAAGTTGTAAGCAATCTTCGTAAAATGTCAAAAGAAATAGGTAGCGATAATTCCAAGATTGAGCAAATAGCGACTATTTCAGCAAACAATGACGAGAAAATCGGTGCATTAATTGCAAAGGCCATGAGAGACGTTGGAAAGGATGGCGTTATAACTGTTGAAGAGGCAAAAGGAATTGAAACTGAAGTGGTCACCGTAGAGGGGATGCAGTTCGACCGTGGTTATTTGTCTCCATACTTCGTTACAAATACGGAGAAGATGATTACGGAAATGGAAAATCCGATGATTCTGATTTGCGAAAAGAAAATTTCTTCCATGAAGGAATTGCTTCCGATTTTAGAGCCTGTAGCACAATCTAGTAAGGGTTTAATCATTATTGCAGAGGATGTTGATGGTGAAGCCTTAGGCACTTTGGTTGTGAACAGAATTCGTGGCTCACTAAAAGTTGCTGCAGTAAAAGCACCGGGGTTTGGTGATCGCAGAAAGGAAATGTTAGAAGATATAGCCATCCTTACAGGAGGTCAAGTCATTTCAGAGGAGAGAGGTATGACATTGGAAGGCACAACAATCGATATGCTTGGTACCGCAGAGAAGATTGAGATTAACAAGGATAATACAACGATCGTGAATGGAAAAGGCAAGAAAGCTGATATCAAAGCGCGCATTGGGCAAATCAAAGCTCAAATAGAATCAACGACTTCAGATTACGATAAAGAAAAGTTACAAGAACGTTTGGCAAAATTGTCTGGTGGCGTTGCCGTACTTTATGTTGGAGCACCTACTGAAGTTGAAATGAAGGAGAAAAAGGACCGTGTTGACGATGCTTTGGCTGCTACACGCGCTGCGGTTGAAGAAGGTATCGTTGCCGGTGGTGGCGTTGCTCTATTGAGATCAATTGAAACACTTGATAAAGTGAAGGGTTTGAATGAAGATGAAATGACGGGTATAGCTATTGTAAAACGTGCTGCAGAAGAGCCTTTAAGACAAATTATTGCGAATTCTGGTCAAGAAGGAGCGGTAATTGTTCAGGAAGTAAAAGCTGGAAAAGCTGATTATGGTTACAATGCGCGTACTGAGAAATTTGAAAACCTAGTGAAAGCTGGCGTCGTTGACCCAACGAAAGTGACTCGTATCGCAATAGAAAATGCGGCATCGATTGCGGCAATGCTATTAACTACGGAATGCGTTATCGCTGATCAACCAGAAGAAGCTTCTGCAGCCGGAATGCCTCCTATGGGTGGTGGGATGCCGGGTATGATGTAGTATTCTGTTTGATTTTCAAGGAATCAGAAAACAAAAAGTTTAATAATTTAAAGCCATCTTAGGATGGCTTTTTATTTTTGATTAGTTTGGCCTAAACTTTGGTTCTAGAACTTTAATGAGACATTTTTTCCTTTTGGGCCTGTTGATTTTCTCTTTAAACTCATGTATAGAGATATTAGATGACATTTCCTTTAATACTGATGGGAGCGGAGATTTCAAGTATACAATTAATTTAAGTTCTAGTAAATTAAAGATTAATTCTATTTTAGCATTAGACAGCCTGGATGGAAAAAAAGTTCCTTCTAAATTCGAGATCGAAAATAAAATCGGAGAACTTATTAAGATTTTAAATTGTCAAGAGGGAATAAGTGACGTCATTATATCTGAAGATTACGAACATTATATTTTTAAAATAATGCTCCATTTTGAAAATGTTGATTTTTTTCTCACGGCGATGCAAGCGACTATTGAAAGCACAGGTGATGTTGCCGATGGCGCCTCATTTGATTGGATTTCATGGGATGGTAGAGTTTTGGTTAGAGAAGTGCCCGATTTAAACACGTTTAAATTTGGTATGATTCAACAAGATGATCAGCAGCTTATGAAAAGTGGGATGTACACCTCTATAAGTAGGTTTAATAATCCCGTTGAAAACATAAATAATCCCGCAGCGGTTTTATCTAAAAACAAAAGAGCGGTGATGCTGAGAAATTCTCTCTTTGATGTTTTTGGTAACCCTGCTATCATGGAGAATACAATCTCGGTTTTACCTACTGAAAACTAGAGATTTATTTGTAATTTCGACGCTACAATCTATGTTTTATGTTGATCTTAAAAAAAGGTGTTTTATTTGTTTTTGTATTAATACAATCTTCATTATTTAGCCAGAAGAGTGAAGACTTGATTCCTAGAAATGCTTCTACGGTTTTTAGTATTAATAACATCAATCTTCTTCAGAAAATCTCTATAGATGAATTGGTTCAGTATGATTTTATGGAAGAGCTGCATCAAGAGCTTTTTGATGGATCCACTGCGGGTAAGACCCTAAAGGATGCCGGATTAGACTTTGACCAGCGCTTAAATATATTTTATGGCAAAGACAATGTTTACGAAGTAACAGGGTTTTCTTTTGGTGTAAAAAACAAAGATCAACTTTTTAAAGTTTTTGATGATTTTGAATTTGTTGAAACACTTTCGAATGGGGCAAAACGCTACAGCTCCTTGTTTAATTCATTAATAATTTTTGGTAATTCAGGTGTTTTACTACGTGTTCAACCCACGGACACTTACCTTGTGCACATGACGGATTCATTGAATTATTATGAATCGGAGGAAACACAATGGGCAGGGGAGACTTCTGAATGGATCGTTGACGATGCGACTGAGGCAGCAGTGGCTGAAGCGGTTCAGGAACCCATGGAAGATCTGGAAGAGATTCTCACGGAAGAAACGGGTGTATTTAAGACCTATTGGGAAGTTCGAGACAGTATAGACGTCAGTATGCAAGTTAAAGGAATGCAAGGAATTATTGATGAACTGATTCTGAATAAGATTAGTTTAAAATCTATCGATCAACGATTTAAAACTCAAATTGAAAAAGAATCTGAAGGTGTGTTTTTCATTGACAATTCAAGGAATTTTTCAAACCAAGGTGGTTTGTGGTATTTTCAGACGATGTACCCTATAGTCAATGAAGACTTGAAAGAACTTTACTCGGAAAATTATATGACTGGCGATCTTTACTTGGATTCCAATGAGGTGCATTTTGATGTTCAGGCAAATTATGGTGATAAACTAGGGGCGATTTATTCGGATATGAATAATAATCCGCTCAATAAAGATTTCATCAAATATATTCCTGCGGATGCACCGGCATATTTTATTTACAATGTAGATTTAAGAAAAGCTTATGAAAAGGCATATGAGATCTTATTGCCCATTTTAAAAGATAAAAAAGACAATAATATGGTGATGAATTTGTTAGCGATTCAACTCCTAGATAAATTAGTAGATAAAAAGGCCTTTTTCGGGGCCTATAAAGGAGGGTTATTTGCAACGTTTAATGGCGTTAAAGAAATTACAACAAAGCGCATAGAATATGAATACAATGAGGATGACTTCGAATATACTGAAATAGAAACCTTTGCTCAGGAAGAAATACCTGTATTCACAATCGGATTTGCCTCTGAACGAACAGATTTATGCGAAATGGTACTTTCTGATTTATCTAGATTAACCTCGCGAATAGAGAAAAAAGAGGGATATTGGATTCTGAAAGATGTGATATTGGATGCCGCGCCAATGTATGTTGTTTGTACTCCTAAAGTGCTGTTATTGTCTAACGACTTGAGTTTAGTTGTTGACCATTTAGATGGATATGGTAAGGGAGCAATATCTAAAAAATCAGTCAAGAAGATTAAAAAATCAGGCGTATTATATGCAAATCTTGATTTGAATCAATCCTTAAATGAATTCCCGAGAGCCTTTTTAGATGAACGTCAAAAAAATGTTTTAAATAACCTAAAGACAAAGTCAGGAAGTATTGTGCTGAAATCTGAATTATCTGAGTTGAATAAAACAGATTATTCCTTGCATTATAATTTTGAAAGCTCCTCTGGTAAGGCTTCTCAATTTCTTGATATGATTAATGCTCTTTTCATTCTATCAAAATAAATCGCGGTGTATAAGAAGTTAGCTTTTATTGTATTGCTCGGCTTTTTACTGGGTGTATTGCTTTATCTAAAACCTTTTAAGGCTCCTGTACAAGCAATTTCAATTATTGAAACCTTTCTTCCTGATGCCGATATAGTAGGGTCGGTGTCTCTTCTAGAGTTATTGACGGAGTCAACAGATTTGATGCTTTTTAATCAAATAGCGCAAAGGCAGTTTTTAACTTCTGAATTTGTGCTTTCAATGGCAAAGCAATATGGACTAGACGTTCAAAGCTCTCTCTATGTTTTTGCTAATGAAAGGGGGGATTTAGGTAGCGTAATTCCTTTATATACTTCTGAAAAATTAAAGAGTGCTCTCGATAGAATATCTTTGGAAAACCATGTTACTGATACGATTATCGGACAAGATAGAGTTTACCATTTAAGCGATTTTCGCTTACATATTTTTCATAGAGACAACTTCTTGTTTATTTATTATGGCGATTTTTTTTATGAGATTTACAACGATTTTATCGCTACAAAGAATAGATCTATCGGTACCATGTGGAAAGGCCTATTTGCAAATGATATTTACCCAGATGAAAACCTTGTGCTTTATTCAGAATGTAAATCTTTAAAAAGTATTGGAATCGATCATGCCTTTGTAGCGCATGATAGTGATTCGTCTGGATTTCAATTAAAGAGCTATTTATCTATAAATGATTCCATTCCATTTTTTGTAAATGATTCGGGACAAGCTATAAAGTTTTCCGATCGTTCTAAAAGAACGATTGACTTGCACCTTAATTCAAAAGGTTTTTCAGCCGCAACCAAAGACTTATTTATACAAAAACTATCTGCTTTGACTTCCAAAATTAGCTTTCCTATTTCTGATTTTGTTGAAATTTGGGATGGAGATTTTTGCTTTGAAGAGGGCGGTTATTACATGGTTCAGGAAAAGTATATTGAAACGGAACTCGACGATAATTTTGAGCCCACTCAAATTGAAAAAACCCGCTATAAAAACGTACCTCGATATTCTTTGATGTTTACGGTCAAGGAACCCGCTGAGAAGCTGATTCAAAAGCTCCTCGAAAAAGGTATTTTAACACGAGAAGACGACCAATTTAGATTTTTATTTTCCCCGCAATTAAAGCTTAAAATAGATGATAGCAGGGTGGTTTTCTATTCTACTAAGAGCCCCCCAAAGGCCTATATATCACATAACAACAGTATTCAGTGGTCGGTTAATGGTACGGAATTGAACTTTAAAGTAGATAGTCTTAAAAACAAAAAGGTTTATGGGTCTTTGGAGATACCCATGAGAAAAATACTGGAATCTATATCGTTTTTGTGATAGACTCTTTTTCTAATCGGCGCAGGGTTTTGTGTATGTGAGAAGCGCTACAGTTGAACTGTTCGGCAAGATACATTAGGCTTTTATTTTTTCTTAGGATCAGTATTTCCTGTTTTTGAGCATCAGACAAAGGATCAGGTCTTCCCATTGATGAATTCCCACCGCTTGGCCCATATTTAATTCTTCTTTTTTCCCAGAGCTTGCTATTGTCTCTTTTCCCTGAAGCAAAGCCCATTTTTATGGAGTCGCTAAATGTGCACCATCGTAGATTATCGGAATGGTTATTACCAAGGTCACCATTGATATGAATGACGACTTTTTTCTTTCTAGGCTTGTCATTTTCTATAAATGCACCCGCAACGACTTTGTGTGGATAAACAGTTTTTCTAATTCCTTTATCACTAATAAGGTCTGTCATTAAGAAACCATTTCTTGGGTGTCTTCTTAATTTCTTGTTTTTGGATTCAAATTTCATTGTACGGCCATTTTTAAATGTTTTGACGCGCGTTAATGACTTGATATTTCCTTCATTAGAAACTAAGTAATCTTGAAATCCAGAAATGGGTAACCAAATAGGCATAATCGATAAACACATAAAAACGAAAATGGTTCAATAGGAGCTTGAAAACTCATACATATCGGCTTTTTCTATTAGCATTTTTAATATGCTATTTAGTTCATCCAATTCGTTTGAGGTGACTAGATTGGTTTTGATATCCTTGAAGTTTACGATTCCCCTGAAATAGTTTGAATAGTGACGCTTCATTTCTGCAATCCCAAGTTTTTCGCCTTTCCATGCAATACTGGTTTCAAGATGTTCAATTACCGCTTCTACTTTCTCTAGGAAATTGGGTGGAGCATGATGGGTACCATGTTTTAAAAAGTGTTTGATCTCTCGAAATATCCATGGATTACCAATGCTTGCTCTGCCAATCATTACACCGTCAACACCATATTTGTTTTTATACGCTAGAGCCTTTTCGGGGGTGTTAATGTCACCGTTTCCAAACACGGGAATATTCATCCTTGAATTGTTTTTGACGTCTGCAATCAAAGACCAATCGGCTTCGCCTTTATACATTTGCTTTCTTGTTCTTCCATGTATTGAGATAGCTTCAATACCAACGTCTTGAAGTCGCTCGGCTACTTCTACGATGTATTTTGATTGATCATCCCAACCCAAACGTGTTTTTACGGTTACGGGAAGGTTTGTTGATTTGACAATTTCAGCGGTCATGCGAACCATTTTGGGTATATCTTGAAGAATACCAGCGCCAGCACCTTTACAAGCTACTTTTTTTACAGGACAGCCATAATTAATATCGATAATGTCTGGATTGGATTGGGCCGTTATTTCAGTGGCCAAGCGCATACTTTCGATGTTCGAGCCAAAAATCTGAATTCCAATAGGTCTTTCCTTTTCGAAGATGTCTAGTTTCATTCTGCTTTTAAGCGCATCCCTTATGAGTCCTTCGGAAGATATGAATTCGGTATACATTAAATCCGCTCCATGTCTTTTACAAAGTGTTCTAAATGGAGGGTCACTCACATCCTCCATGGGCGCAAGTAATAGAGGAAATTCCCCAAGATCGATATCTCGTATTTTCACCATCTTAGGATGATTTATGGCTTGTAGTTTTTAAGTATTCTTTTAGCTTTTGCTCATTTTCATCCTTCAATATCATAAGTTTGTCCTTCGTGTCAACTACAATATAATTATGAAGCCCATCGATAAGAATCGTCTTTTCTTTTTCTGAATGAACAAAGCAATTCTTACTATTAAATAAGTGGATGTTGTTGTGGTTTACAGAACTTCCGTTCTCATCTTTTGAGGTGATTTCCTTAATACTTCCCCAGGTTCCAAGGTCACTCCAGCCAAATTTAGATAATACGACCTCTACATTTGGTTCTTTTTCTAATATGGCGTAATCAATAGAAATACTTTCGCTTTTTTCAAATGCAATTTGACAGAATGCAATTTCTTGATCCGAATTGTAATTGTTTTCGGTTTTAAAAAACAAATCATACAGGGATTTACAATTTCTTTTAAAGCTATCTCTTAAAACACGACCTCTCCAGATAAACATGCCAGAATTCCAATAGAAATTACCTGCGTTTAAAAACGCTTCTGCGCTTTGTAAATTTGGTTTTTCTCTAAACTGTTTTACACTTTGAACGCTTTCTTCCTTTTTAGAATCGTCAAATTCAATATATCCGTAGCCTATATCAGGGCGATGAGGTGGTATCCCAAAGGTTATTAGGCTGTCTTTTTCCCTAGCCGTATTAATTCCTAATGCAATGTCCTGGTTGAACTGCAGCTCATTTGTGATGAGGTGGTCAGAAGGCGATACAACCATAACGGCCTCTGGATCTTGATTCAATATTTTAGCCGTTGCAAATGCGATGCATGGTGCGGTGTTTTTCCGTAGGGGCTCGCAAATCACTTGCTTATTAGGAACCTTCAATTGCTCAATTACTTTCCCCTCGTAGGATGCATTGGTCAGTATGAAGATGTTTTCTCGAGGGATAATATTTTGAAATCGGTCAAAAGTCATTTGTAGAAGACTTTGGCCAGTTCCTAAGAAGTCAAGAAATTGTTTTGGGTTTTCTTCTGTTGATAGTGGCCAAAAGCGACTACCGACACCACCAGCCATTATGAGACAATATAAAGATTTGTTTTCCATTTCATAAAGAATTTACTTCGGCTAAAGCATGAATGAGATAGTTCCGGCCAGAATTTAATTCTCTGCAAAGATACCTTGTTCTTCTTAATTTTCCTTTTTTGAATGATTTATTGTTTAATGTGAAGCTTTCACCGATTAAAATGTTTTCTAATGGAACTGTTTTTACTGACAAATCAAACTTTCGTAATTCTCGACTCAAATCGATATCTGAGCAAGAAGAGGCTTTTGTTTTTTTTACGGAATTAATTAAACAGCGTTTTAAATTGTCGGGGAATTCCTTTTCGCTAATGAGAGGTTTTAACAATTGTTGAAATTCATGTTTCCATTCTAGACCGTGTGGCTTAACGCTGCCCCTGTAGAGTTTAAAGGTATTAAGGTGCGCTATTTCATGCAATGTCGTAATAAGGAATGCATAAGGATTGAGATTGCCGTTTATGGTTATTTCCGGCTTGTTTTTGTTCGGTCTTGGAGCTCGGAAATCGCCAAGCTTTGTTTTTCTAGGTGCTACAATTCTAAAATGAACACCAGAATCTTTTAACAAGTCCCATGTATATGACACAAATTCTTTGGGCAAGTATTTGTTCAAGTTATTTTGAAATTCGATGTCTTTGTGTGCTGAGTTCATTTATTCTATTTCAAAAGTAACATTCTGTTCGAATCCAATAATCTTCCATGGAAATATTGTTTAATTTAGTGTCATGAAGTTTTTGTTTCATTTAGGCCGTTATTTTCTCATGCTAAAGGTTCTTTTTTCGGTACCCTCTAAGTGGCATATCTTATGGAAAAGAATCGTGACGGAGCTTCATGTGATTGGTATTAATTCTTTACCAATTGTAGCACTCATGTCGGCGTTTATGGGGGGAGTGATCGCGCTACAGACTGCCTCAAACATGACGACCCCATTACTCCCTGACTATACAATAGGTTATATTACCCAATCCAGCACTATATTAGAGTTTTCACCAACGATCATCTCTTTGATTTTGGCAGGAAAAGTTGGTTCAAATATAGCTTCTGAAATAGGTACAATGAGAGTCACTGAGCAGATTGATGCGCTGGAAATCATGGGCGTAAACTCTTTAAACTTTTTAGTCTTACCCAAAATAATTGGAGCCGTTATCTTCTTCCCGATTTTAATTATTTTTTCAATGGCACTTTCTATGATAGGAGGCTGGTTGGCCTTGATGTTTTCAGATCTTGTAACGACAGAAACTTATGTTTTGGGAATAAGATCATTTTTCAACCCATTCCACATTACTTATGCACTCATTAAGACCGTTTGTTTTGGATTCCTGATCGTCTCGATTTCTTCCTATTATGGATATTATGTGAAAGGTGGTTCATTAGATGTTGGTAAAGCTTCCACCCAAGCTGTTGTGAGCAGTACAATTGCAATATTGGTTATGAATTTCCTTCTTACTTATTTACTTCTTCTTTAATGATAGAAATTAAAAACGTAAATAAATCTTTTGGAGATGATCAAATTTTGTTTGACATCAATACGACCTTCGAAAAGGG
>CAJJBU010000001.1 GCA_905182495.1 Flavobacteriales bacterium UBA952 | reverse complement strand
GATGCGTTATCATGAGGCCGCCAAAGGTTATAAAATAACTTTCGAGTGGGTTAAAGGCCATGCTGGAAATCCCAAAAATGAGCGTTGTGATGTCTTGGCTGTAGAATCTTCAAAGCAGAAACCATTACTTATTGATCATGTATTTGAAGCCAATGAGGAGCGTAAAGGATTATTCTGAATCAATCACAGTTACAAAACCATGAAGTTCTTGCTGCGTTCCTCCAAACATTGTACCTGATAATTTGTAGAAATAAATACCGTCCGTGCATTTTTCACGTCCGTTATCGGTTCCGTCCCAAAGAAGAATACCATTTTGATCTGTTTTATTCCACATCACATTACCCCACCTATTTAAAATAAGAATATTGAAAGTTTTAAACCCTTCATAAGGCAGGTTAAATAGGTCGTTTGCTCCATCGCCGTTAGGCGTAAATACATTAGGAATCCAAATTAGGGGGTCATTAATGCTTATGATAACCTCATAACTATCTGTGCACCCTATATCATCAATAACGGTTAGTATAACAGGATATTGGCCTGAAACACTATAGGAGGTTGTTTGGTCCTCATTACTACCACTAAAGGCACTTGTGCCATTTCCGAAGTCCCAGTCCCAACTAATTATAGTAGTGGTTTCTGCACCCGAACCATCCTGTATATTAATAATATTATTTTGGTCTGCCGGATTAGGGCTAGCTGTAAAAAAAGCAGTGAGCCCGTCATCACCAACAGTTAATTCATTTAGAGGAATGATGACCTCGCAACCTTCGTCATCTGCAATAACAACCTCAGGCACATAGGTGCTACTTTCAGGGTAATTGTAGAAGAAACTCAAGGTGTCATTTATTGAATTCCCATCTCCAAGGTTCCAAGTGATGCTGCTCACATTAATCGTGTCGTTTAATACAAAATTCGCGCCTTGAGAGCATTCTCCATCAATTTGAAACCAGTTTGCCGTCGCACTTGGACCGCCAATCGTTAAATAATCTGTCAGAAGCGTATCGTCTGTACATCCATAAGTGTCGGTTATCGTAAGGTTTAATGAGAATGTTCCAGGTAAAGCGTATGTGTTGTTCGGGTTTTCTAGAACAGACTGATTCCCATTGCCAAAATTCCAAACCCACGACTGAATTGGGCCATATGAATAAGAGGAGTCTTCATAGGCTCCAAATATTGGGGGGCAAATATATTCTCCATCAGCATTGATGGCCGCACCAGTAAAAGAAAAAGATGGAATTGCAGTGGGGATTGCAACGGTAATTAGATTACTAAGGGTATCCGTACAGCCATTACCGTCGGTAGCAATTAAGCTTAAGTCATGTAAAATACTCGTCGTGTTTTCAGGAACATTTGATTCGTTGAAAACAGTGTTTAAATTTGGGTTCGATGAAAATAAAGCACCATCAATAAGCCATTCGTATGTAATGGGGTTTAGACCGTTCGAGGAATTGGTTGTGATAATGTCACCGCCATTACAAATCACATTTTGTACTGAGAAAAAAGCGTTGGGTTTTGTGATGGAAATTGGTGTTAAAGCTGGTGTTGATTGACAGCCAAAAGCATCCGTGGCGATTAATTGTGCATAAAAAGTTCCCTGTCCGTTGAAGACGTGATCAACAGGGTCGGAATTGTCGACTGTTATAGAGCTACCATCATCAGTAAAGCTATAGTCGAACGATGTTAGAGGAAGCCCATTTAAAGAAATAGAATTGTTATCAAAGTTCACGAGAAAAGGAGCGCAGCCCACATTGTTATCTGGTGAGATTACGGCAAAGGGATTTGCAAGTACGGTTATTGGAAGCACAGTAGATGCAGCGCAATCAACACTATTGGTTGCTGTCAATGTAATATTATAGTTTCCTGGGTTCGTATATGCATAGCCAATCTCTGGACCATCTTCAATCACATCGCCATTCCCCATGTCATAGGACCATTGTTCCAAGGGATGAGGGGTCGGGGGGGTATCCCAAGTCAAGCTTGCGTCAATCAAAAATACAGAATCTCCTGCGCAGACGGAATCACTTGAAAGGCTAAATATGGGTTCTAAGCTTGAAATGTCAATATTCATCGTCGTACTGTCACTACATCCTGTTTCATAATTATAGATTACTTGTTCGATGGTATAGGTGCCATATTCATTGTAGTCATGAGAATTGTTACCTGCATCCAGATCATCTAATTCAGGGTCATCCATTACAGTATTTGGAGTCCCATCTCCCCATTTCCACACCATTAGGATATCATCGGAATTTTCTCCGTGGGTGGCATTATCAATTACGTCAACGGTTACCGGAAATGAGTTGGGATTACAAAATAAACTATTGTCAGGATCGAATTTGGAAATAGGAGCGTAAATATAAATGAGAGAATCAACTTGTATTGAATCTAAACATCCCCGATAATTGACAATCAATAGAACGTCGAAGAAGCCGGTATCACTTGTAAATTGATAAATAGGATTTGCATCTGTCGAAGTCCCATCTGTAAAATCCCAGAAATACGAGATCTCTGAAGAATCAGGGTTGCTCGGATTGGTTTCTACAAACGAGGAGAATTCAAAGTCTTGTTTCACACAATTTTCAGTAGTGTCAACGCTGAAATCAATCGATAACAGCTCTCCAACTGATATATATTCTGGAAAATTGATAGTGCCAGAACATCCAGTGATTGTGCCAACGGTAAGACTTACATCATATAGTCCAATGTTATAAATCTGTTCAGGTGGGTTTTGTCCAGAAAAGGTGTTGCCATTTCCAAAATCCCATTCCCAACTATCAATCGGATTAGCAGGATTTGGAGAAGAAGATGTATCTGTGAAGCTTACCGTTAATGGGTCACAGCCTCCTGTTGGATCACCCTCAAATCCGACGAGTAGGTCTTCTATGATGATATAATCCAATTCTGTAAAAGAGCCTGTACATCCATTCGCAGTCGTCATACTTAAGCTTACATTATATGACCCAGGGGTGTTATAGGTTTGACTTGGAGGGTTTTGACCACTAAACGTTTCTCCGTTACCAAAAACCCAATTAAAAGTCTCACCCAATGGAGACGTATTAACGAAATTTATATTGGCAGGAGCACAGTCTGTGGTTATATCTGCAATAAAGGACGGGATAGGCGATGCTTCAACATTAATCTCTGCTACAATACTCCCAGAGCAACCTGAAGTCGTATTATTTGTCGCCAATTGTATATTGTATGTTCCTGCTCCTGCAAAAGTGAAAGACGGGTTCTGCTCATTACTGACGCCCAAACCACCAAAATTCCATTCCCATTGATTGGCTCCGGCGGTAGAATTATCCTGAAAGTCAATGGTTTCACCGACACATACAGTTTCAGGAAAAATAAAGTCTGCTTGATAATTAGAGACGTTTATCGTTTCAATAACCGTATCTGCACATCCATTATCCGTATCTGTTACAATTAAGGAGATATCATAAGCACCAATTGATGTATATACTTGGTCTGCTGGATTTGAATCGGTTCCCATACTTCCATTACCAAAATCCCAAGCATAATTATAATTTGGTTCCGTACTCGAATTTATTTGAAAAGAAAGCGTCAAAGGAATAGTACAACCCAATCCCAATGGGCTGAAATCTGCATTTGGAGTAGGGAGTATGGTAAGGTAGCTGTCTTTTACTTCAGGGTCTGCATCTCCATTAGCGTTTGTAACTACTAGTGAAACGGTATAGGTTCCTGGCAAGGAATATGCGTGTGATAAAGATTCTTCCGAAGAGGAATTTCCATCTCCAAAGTCCCAAACAAGTTCCTGTATTTCAGAACCACCATTCGAGCTCGAAGTATTCGTGAATAAGATAGCTTCACCAACGCATGCGACTAAAGGGCTGGCCGAAAAGTCTGCGATAGGCGCCTGAGCAAGGTTTGAAAATGAAATAATCAAACTTAATATAAGGAGAGTAAGTTTTATAGCCATATAGTGTTTAGTCCTATAAAGATATGAAATTGACGTGTGTTTTATACAATAAGACGCATTTGCCTTAAATTAAAATCGACGAGTACCATTTTTTTATTTCTGAAAAATCTTTTCCTTTCCTTTTTGAAAGGTCAGCTATTTGCTGATCGTTTATTTTTCCTAAACCAAAATACTTTGAATCTGGGTGAGCGAAATACCAGCCACTTACGGATGAAGTGGGCATCATGGCGAGACTCTCAGTTAGGGTAATTCCTGCAAGAGAAGGAACGTCTAAAAGTGAAAACAAACCTATTTTTTCTGTGTGATCTGGGCAGGCAGGATAACCGGGTGCAGGCCGAATTCCTTGGTATTTCTCTTTGATTAGCTCTTCTTTAGAATGTTTTTCGTGGGCGGCATACCCCCAATATGTTGTGCGGACGGCTTTGTGTAAGTACTCTGCAAATGCTTCCGCTAAGCGATCTGCAAGGGCTTTTAAGAGGATTGAATTGTAGTCATCGAGATCAGCTTCAAATTCTTCAATATATTTTTCAATACCAAGTCCACTGGTGACCGCAAATGCTCCTATATAATCTATCTTTCCATGTTCTTTAGGTGCAATAAAATCAGATAGCGCCAAATTAGATTGACCCTTCGCTTTTTTTGTCTGCTGTCTTAAAGTTCTTTGAACATATAGAATTTCAGTTCTCTTTTCATCCGAATAGATTTCAATATCATCTCCTACAGAATTCGCTGGAAACAGTCCAATGACTCCTTTGGCTTTTAGCCAATTTTTGTGCACAATTCGTTCCAGCATCTCTTGTGCATCTGCAAATAATTTTTTGGCCTCAACACCAACGATTTCATCTTCGAGAATATTTGGATATCTTCCATGTAGTTCCCAGGTCTGGAAAAATGGAGTCCAGTCAATATAAGGGATGATTTCTTCGAGTTTAACATTGTCACATGCAGTCACTCCAAGTTGTTTTGGTTGGTATATGGTCTTCTCATTAAAATCTAGTTGAAGACGATTAAATCTAGCATCTTCAATGGAAAGCAACTGTTTGGCTTTCATATGATTTTTATGATGCGTTCTTACCCGGTCATACTCCCTTGTCAAATCATCAATAAAGCCTTTTTTCTTATGCCCTAGTAGACTTTCTGCAACAGTAACTGAACGAGAAGCATCTAGTACATGCACCGTTTGTCCTAAGTTATAATACTCATCTATTTTCACAGCAGTATGAACCTTAGATGTTGTGGCGCCACCTATTAATAAAGGAATCTTTAACTTTGCGTGTTCGAGTTCTTTGGCCACATGAACCATTTCGTCTAGTGACGGGGTTATCAATCCACTAAGACCAATAATGTCTACGTTTTCTTTTATAGCAACTTCAATTATTTTTTCGGCAGGAACCATCACGCCTAGATCAATGATTTCGTAATTGTTACAGCTAAGTACAACCCCAACTATATTCTTACCGATGTCGTGAACATCACCTTTAACTGTTGCCATTAATATCTTCCCAGATGATTCAATTTTCCCTCCTTTTTCGGCTTCAATAAAAGGCAGTAAATAAGCGACCGCTTTTTTCATCACTCTTGCAGATTTAACAACCTGCGGAAGGAACATTTTACCACTTCCAAAAAGATCTCCAACAATATTCATTCCATCCATTAATGGACCCTCAATAACTTCTATTGGTCTTTTGAAGCTTTTTCGGCATTCTTCAACATCCTCTAATATAAATTCAACAATTCCTTTAGTTAGCGAGTAGGAGAGGCGGTCTTCAATGGTTTTTTCTCGCCATGATAAATCAATCGTTTTTTTCTTACCGGCTCCTTTAACTGTTTCTGCACATTCCAACAAACGTTCGGTGGCATCTGCTCGTCGATTTAAGAGTACATCCTCAACATAAGTGAGTAAGTCAGCATCAATATCTGAGTAAATCTCTAGCATGGTTGGGTTGACAATCCCCATATCCATGCCGTTTTTTATTGCGTGATATAGGAAAGCAGAATGCATCGCCTCTCTCACCTTTGTGTTTCCTCTAAAAGAAAAAGAGACATTCGAAACACCTCCACTGACATGCGCACCGGGAAGGTTCTCTTTTATCCACTTTGTCGCACGAAAGAAGTCTAGCGCATTTCCGTTATGTTCTTCCATACCTGTTGCCACTGGAAAAATATTCGGATCGAAAATAATATCCTCTTTAATGAATCCAACTTCCTTTACAAGTATGTCATATGAGCGGCTACATATTTCAATGCGCCTTTCATAAGAATCGGCTTGCCCATTTTCATCGAAAGCCATAATTATAACGGCGGCTCCAAAGGTTTTAATGATGTTTGCTTGCTCTTTAAATTTGTCTTCCCCTTCCTTTAAAGAAATTGAATTGACAATTCCCTTTCCCTGGATACATTTTAATCCGGCTTCAATGATTTCCCATTTCGAGCTATCGATCATAACCGGAACTCTAGCAATATCTGGCTCTGATGCAATTAGATTTAAGAAGGTTACCATTGCCTCCTTTCCATCAATCATACCTTCATCCATATTAATGTCTATGATTTGAGCCCCCCCATTGACCTGCTCAAGAGCTACGGCGATAGCAGCTTCATAATCTTCGTCTTGAATCATTCTAAGGAACGCCCTGGGAGCCTGTTACATTTGTTCGCTCGCCGATATTAATAAAGTTACTTTCGGCAGTTACAATTAATGGCTCTAAACCAGATAGTTTAAGGGTTGGTTTTGACATATTTAAAATGCTCTAGGTTTATATTTCTTCGCCAATTCGGCGATTTCCTTTATGTGCTCTGGAGTCGTTCCACAACATCCCCCAATGATGTTAATGAGCCCTTCTTCTAAAAACATCTTAATTTGTTCTGCCATAAGCTGCGGGGATTCTTCATATTCCCCGAATTCATTCGGAAGTCCCGCGTTTGGATGTGCACTTACTGCAAATGATGTTTTAGCATTCAATATCTGTAGGTAGGGTCGCATCATATTCGCCCCCAACGCACAGTTTAATCCGATACTTAAAAGAGGTATATGGGATAGTGAGATAAGGAATGCTTCTGTAGTTTGACCTGTTAAGGTTCTTCCACTTTGATCGGTAATCGTACCGGATACCATAATCGGAAGTACGATGTTCTCTTCACGGAATATTTCCTGAATAGCGAATAGAGCTGCTTTTGCGTTTAATGTATCAAAAACGGTTTCAACAAGTAATAAATCCACCCCCCCCTCTATAAGTGCACTGACTTGTTCTCTGTATGCAATCCGTAAGTCATCAAAGGTTACCGCTCTATATCCGGGATCATTTACATCAGGTGACATAGATGCCGTTCTATTTGTTGGTCCAATTGAACCAGCTACAAATCGAGGCTTATCTGTATATTCATCTGCAACTTCTTTGGCAATTTTTGCGCTTTGGTAGTTGATATCAAATACGGCATGTTCAAGACCATAATCAGCTTGGGCAATACTGGTTCCAGAAAAAGTGTTGGTTTCAATAATGTCAGCACCGGCATCAAAATAGGCTCTGTGAATGTCTTTAATGATTTCAGGTCTCGTAATTGAAAGTAAATCGTTATTCCCTTTTAAGGGATTCGTATGTTTTTCAAAGGCACCCTTTCGGAAATCGAATTCTTCAAGTTGGTGACGCTGTATCATAGTCCCCATGGCGCCATCGAGCACTAGTATTCTCTCACCCAATATGGATTCTATTCTGTTTTTCATGTTTTAAATAAATTGAAGGAGGGGGAGAGTTTTTACTCATACTTATCTTTCGGTTTTTACACCGTTGGAATTGGCACCTTATTTAAATGGAACAGGTTGCCAAGGAATCAAAGGGCCAAACCCTCCTCCTTTCTTCATAAGTCTATAAAAAGAACGCGTTATAAAATTAATGCAATTTACTTTTGAATGATACGCGAAAGACAAAAAATGTTAAGATATTTTTGATGCGATTAGGCTTTTACTGTATAATACATGCCGGGGGAACTGAAAATGTGATTCTTTAATTCAAGCTGCGTTAGTAGAGCCTGAATTTTCGAGAGTGCAATTCCTGTTTTATCGTATAGGTCATCAATATGAATCTCACTTGACTTTTGAATGGTTTCCATAAGTGATTTTTCGTCGTTAGATAGGAAACAAGGCTTTTGTGACGTAGGTGTCTTAGTCCAATTCATAAGCTCAAATAAATCCATCGCATTTGTAAGCATATGTGCTTCATTTTTTTTAATCAAATGATTTCCACCTTGTAATGATTCATTCATAATTGAGTTTGGAATGGCCATTACCTCTCTGGAATAACTATTAGCAAGTTCAGCAGTGATCATGGCTCCCCCCTTTAAAGGAGACTCGATGACTATGGTTACATCAGCCAAACCAGCGATGATTCTATTTCTTTGAGGAAAACTGTATTTATTTGGAGTTTGCTTGCAATGGTATTCAGAAAGAAGCCCCCCTCCCGCTTTAAGTATGTTTTTTGCAAGCAACCTATTCTGACGGGGATAAATCATTTGCAGTCCATGACCCAAAACAGCAAGTGTTTCTACTTTGTGATCCAAACAGCTTTGGTGAACGTGTGTGTCTATGCCAAAAGCCAAACCACTAACTACAACAATGTTGTGCCCATGAAGTTGGGTGATTAATTCATCAACTAGATGTCTGCTATTGGGGGCGCATTTTCTTGTCCCAACAATAGCAACTATTTTTCTGTTTTCTAGCGAGATACCTCCTAATAAATTTAGCTGGATTGGGGCATCTTTACATTCCTTGAGTTGATAAGGATAACTTTCATCTTTAAAAAATAAAGAACGGATGTTGTGCGAGACATTAAATTCATAGTTGAGATTTGCGAGTCTCAAAGCTTCCCCTCTGTTTAATTTTTTTATTGTTTTTATTGGGACACCAACGTCTCTTTCTAAATTAGAAAAGGAACTTTCGAAAATAGAACGGATATTATTTGTTTTTTTTAGTAGGAGCTCTAGTTTTTTTTTGCCGATTCCATGGAGTAGGCCCGAGGCGATTTTATATACTTGTATTTGTTTATCCAAAATTTTATTAGTTTCGTTATTATTAAGATAATAAAAATTTAGATGAGATTTTACTTTCAATTCCTTCTTTTATTTTCTCTTTGTTTCACCTATTCTTATTCTCATTCGCAAGTGCGTGGTGTTGTCAAAGACGTCAATAGCCATGAGCTATTGGTCGGCGCAAGAATCGAGATTGCAGGGGGTCAAAGAACCGCGAGTGATTTTAATGGCGAATTTAAACTGACTGTAGATACTTATCCCGCTTGGATTAAAGTTTCGATTGCTGGATATATGCAAGACTCTATCAAGTTGGAATCACCAAAAGAGATTTTGTTTGAGTTGTTTGAACAGGTCTTAGAAATCCGCACTGTAGTTGTTTCTGCGGGACGAAGACAACAGAATATAGAGGATATCTCTGTATCGATGGAGATATTAACCCCTGAATTAATTAACAACAAAGGATATTCAAACCTTGAGCAGGCAGTTGATCAGAGTCCCGGTGTTTATGCGATGGATGGTCAGGTGAGTATCAGAGGTGGTGGAGGCTTTGCCTATGGGGCAGGCAGCCGCGTTTTATTGTTGTGGAATGGGATTCCTATGATGTCTCCGGATATCGGGGACGCAAAATGGAATGCAATTCCTATGGAACAAGCTTCTCAAATAGAGATTATGAAAGGGGCGTCATCTGTCCTTTATGGAAGCGGGGCATTAAATGGAGTGATTTCATTAACAGAGAAAGAACCCGGGCCTAAAGGGGCATTTAAAGCAAAGATACAATCAGGATTCTATAATGATCCTAGGCGTTCATCCATGAAGTGGTGGAACAAGAACCCGACTTTTCATTTGGCAGATTTGTATTATGGTAAATCAAAAAAGAATATCGGATATACAATAGGTGCAAATGTATTTATCGATTCGGGTTTTAGAAAAGAAGAAAACGAAGAGCGCTATCGCCTAAACGGCTCCTTTTATTTTAAGCCCGAAAAGAACAAATCGTTAAAAGCGGGATTGAGCTATAATCTTCAATACCAAGATGTTGGTGTTTTTGTATTGTGGAAGAACGATTCCATGGGATACGAACCGCAAGACAATACAATTGACCGGCAAAAGTCATTGAGAATAAGTGTTGACCCCTATGTTAAGCTTTATGACAAATACAAGAACAAACACTTTTTTAAATCGCGTTATTATTTGGTTACAACAGGGAATACGGAGAACCTCTATGCGAATTCCTTAGCTGAATTGTATTATTTTGATTATCAATTCCAACGAAACATGGGTATTGGAAGTACCTTGACGGCAGGTTTCTCTAATGCAAACAATAGAATTGTGAGTTGGGTGTTTGGTGATCATTTGTCAGAAAACGCATCGGCGTATGCTCAGTTAGATCGTAAGTTTAATAAAATGGATTTCTCTATTGGGATGCGCCTTGAATGTTATAAGATTGACACCTTAGATTTTGACTCCAATATTTATTTCAAATATTTAGATAGAAATGAAGCTCTTGACTCTTTGGGCATACCTGTTTATCCAGTTTTTCGGGCAGGTTGGCATTATGAACTTAATCCTTCCTCTCACCTTCGTGCTTCTTTAGGTCAAGGAATTCGTTTCCCTTCAGTGGCCGAGCGATTTGTGTCCACATCTGTTGGTGGTTTGGTGATTTTTAAAAACCCCGATTTAAAACCCGAAAAAGGTTGGGCAGGTGAAATTGGTTATAAACAAATCCTTAAAATGGGCGATTGGAAAGGTTATTTTGATGTAGCCGGTTTTATCAACCAGTACAGCAATATGGTGGAGTTTACATTTGGAATATATAATCCTGATACAATTGTCCTTCAGGCTCAAAATCCAGATGAAATTGATTATATTCTTAACTGGGTTGGTTTTCAGGCCCAAAACGCGGAGAGAGCAAGAATTACGGGCTTGGAGTTTTCTTTTAACAGTATGGGTAAAATCGGAGATGTAGAGCTGACCTCGCTTCTGGGATATACCTATATGAATCCGATTAGCTTAAATCAAGATTCAGTTTATAGAATGACATTCTCTGATACGAGTGTGAATTTATTAAAGTACAGATTTAAGCATTTGGCCAAAGTGGATGTTCAAGCCACATACAAAAACTTTTTTGTTGGATTTAGTTGTAGATACAATAGTTATATGAGAAATATAGATAGAGTATTTGAGCAAGATGTGGATCCTTCAGACTCGGAGATCTTTATTTTACCCGGATTAGATAATTATAGATCATTGTACAATAAAGGAGCTTTTGTTATGGATGCACGAATGGGCTACACAATAAATGAATCTATAAAAATAAATTTCATCGCGAATAATTTCTTGAATGCTGAATATGTTTCAAGACCAGGAGACGTTCAGCCCCCAAGGAGTTTTATTTTACAGCTACAGTTTCAATTTTAAGTAACATTGTATATGATAAAAATTCTTTCTATTGTTTTTTTAAGTTTTAGCCCATTGTTTTTTTTGGCTCAGGTATCAGGGGTCGTTCAGGATTTAAATTCGAAGGAGTCCATAATTGGCGCCAAAGTTTTTGCCTCAGATGGCAATAAAGCGATTACCGATTACGACGGTAAATTTGTTTTAAAATGTGAGTCATTTCCAGTTACGATAATCACAAAAATGCTGCAATATAATAATGACACGCTTGTTATAAGTAGCAGTGGGGAAGTGACGATAAAACTAAGTGAACCCATAACGGATTTACAAACGGTTGTGGTTTCTGCGGGACGAAGGAAACAAGCAATCGAAGATGTTACGGTTTCTATGGAGATCATTCGGCCCGAATTAATTGACAATAAAGGAATCACGAGCTTGGATCAAGCTGTTGAACAAACCCCAGGGGTGTCTACCTTCGATGGGCAAGTTAGTATTCGCGGTGGAAGTGGGTTCTCTTATGGAGCAGGAAGCAGGGTTTTATTGTTGTGGAATGGAATGCCTTTACTCTCAGGTTACGCAGGAGATACGCAATGGAATGCAATTCCAATGGAGCAAGCAGCTCAAATTGAAGTCATGAAGGGAGCATCATCTGTCTTGTATGGCAGTGGTGCTTTGAACGGTATAATTGCCATTAGAGAGCGTGAACCAGGCACAACACCTGTAACAAAATTAAAAGTGCAATATGGAGTTTATGACAATCCAAGAAGAGCATCACTAAAATGGTGGGATCGCAACCCTATGACGCAACAGGTTGAATTTTATCGGAGTCAGATGTTTAAGAATGTTGGATATACAATATCCTCAACTTTATTTCATGACGATGGATATAAAGACAGTGAGTTTGAGTATCGAGCTCGCGTTAGCGGGACTTTTTATTACCGTCCAAAAAAGTGGAGTAAAGTTAAAGCAGGTATAGGCTATAATTATCAGATTCAAAAGACAGGTAATTTTTTGATTTGGGAGAGTGATTCACTTGGCTATACACCTCAAGGAGGAACTGACACAAGCAATGCGGCATCGACATTGACTTATACTCTAGGCCATCGTTTGTTTATTGACCCCTATATAAAGATTATAGATAAGCATAATAACCGGCACTCTTTCAAGAATAGAATGTATTATGTTAAAAATATTATTTTAGGAAATGAATCTCAAAATAGCATTGCTACTATTTATAACAATGATTACCAATTCCAGAAATCTTATGCAAATGGTTTGACATTAACGTCAGGCGCTTCGAGTTTGTATAATGTTGTAAATTCTGAGCTTTTCGGAGACCATACTTCTTGGAATTCAGCAATTTTCACTCAAATAGAGCACCATATTGGAAAGTTTGATTTCACTGCTGGCCTACGTTTAGAATATTTTGAAATGGATGGTGAGCGTGGCGATAGTGATTTTTTAATTGCTAAAAAAGATTCGACAGTTTTACCATTCTACCCTGTAGCACGATCGGGTTTTCATTATAAGATAGCAGAGTACACCCACCTTCGTGCTTCCTTAGGTCAAGGAATTCGCTACCCTGCAGTAGGAGAGCGATTCATTAAAACGAGTGTTGGTGCGCTGAATATTTTTCCTAATGCTGATCTCACTCCTGAAATAGGCTGGGCCGGAGAGGTTGGAATAAAGCAAGGTGTGAAAATCGGAGATTGGAAGGGAATGCTAGACATTTCAGCGTTCATTAATGAATATAAAAACATGATTGAATTTACTTTCGGTATCTATAATCCGGATAATATAATCTTAAACACACAAGATCCTGATGATGAAGGATATATCTATAAATGGATTGGTTTTCGTGCGCAAAATGCGGAGTCAGCTCGGATTACGGGGATTGACTTTTCATTCAACAGCATGGGGAGTATAGGTGAATTTGAAATTGTATCCTTGATTGGGTATACATACATGAATCCAATAAGTTTAAATACGGATCCTGATTATGAGGCTACCTTTTCAGATACTACTGGCAATATGCTAAAATATAGATTCAACCATTTGGCTAAGTTAGATGTCGAGGTGACTTACAAGAAATATAGTGCTGGCGTATCTATGCGTTATGGGGGGTTCATGAGGAATATTGACAAAGTATTTGAGGAGGCCATAGGCGGAACCACATATATATTACCGGGTCTAAAAGCGTATAGACAGGTTTATAATAAAGGTAATTTAGTATTTGATGCACGTCTCGGCTATAAGTTGAATGATCAATACAGACTTGGATTTATGGTCAATAATTTACTCAACTCAGAGTATACAAGTCGCCCAGGTGATATTCAGCCTCCGCGGAGTTTTTCCATTCAAGTTCAAATGAAGTTTTAAATGCGTGTTTTAGCTGTCATTCCATCTAGGTATGAATCGTCCAGATTCCCGGGCAAGCCATTAATCGATTTAGCGGGAAAAAGTATGATTCAGCGTGTTTATGAAGGCGTGAGTAAGTCTAACCTGATTTCTAAAATCGTTGTAGCTACAGATGACCAACGGATTGTTGATGAGGTCATCTCCTTTAAGGGACAAGTAATGATGACATCCCCTGAGCATGTCAACGGAACAGGAAGATGTGTTGAAGTTTGTCAACAATTAGAAAACTACGACTTGGTTATTAATGTTCAAGGGGATGAGCCATTGATTCAACCAAAACAACTAGATATTTTGATTCATGCATTTGAAGATCCAGATGTCGAAATCGCGACCTTGGCAATGCCTAATATTTCTTCTGATGACATTGCGAATCCCAACAGGGTTAAGGTCGTATTAGATTGTAATAATGACGCGCTATATTTTAGCCGTAGCCCCATTCCAAATACCGAAAAAACAAGTGAATCTGTGAGCTCGTTCAAACACATCGGTATATATGCCTTTCGCAGGAATGCTTTATTAGAGACCCGGAAAATGAAAGCTTGCTCCCTTGAAATCTCGGAATCCCTGGAGCAGTTGAGGTGGATGTATTTCGGTAAGAAAATAAGAGTGGTAGAAACGACTATTGAGACCCCTAATATTGATAGCCCAGCAGATGTCGAGAAAGTTCTTCGACTCCTGTAGATAGAGTGACGAATGAATCAATTTTCTTTTTAACTTTGATTCATGGCCCAATTTGAATTTATTCTTTTTGATTTACTTGTAAAACACAATTGTGTAATCGTTCCGCGTTTTGGAGGTTTTGTTTCCAAAAGAGTCTCTAGCAAAATAGATTTTAATAAAGGGATCGTCATCCCCCCATCAAAGCACCTTCTTTTTAACAGGCACTTAACGACTAATGATGGACTATTACTTGCAGATTATGCGGAGAGAAATTCGATAAGTTACATTGAAGCAGAGGAACAACTTAATGCATTAGTTGAAGGGTTTCAGAAAGATTTAAATGAGGGGAAAGAAGTTATTTTTCCTAGAATAGGCACCTTGAAAAGGTCATCGGAAGGCACCTTTACATTTCGTCAAGACAAAGAATTTAATTTATTAGCAGATGCATTTGGCTTGAAAGAGCTTGAATTTGTGTCCGTTAAGGCAGAACGCAAAGTTATTCCCGAACAAAAGGAGTCAGTCGTTGATGTTCCAATCGCTGAGATAGACAGTAAATCTCTTCGTAGAAAAAAAATATTGAGATATGCTGCTGCGGCATGTTTACTACCCTTTATGCTATACACGTTTTGGATTCCATTCAAATCTGACTTTTTCACCTCTGGTTTAATTTCGATTCGTGATTTTAATCCTTTTTATAAAAAAGAAGTTGGATTATATGCGCCCAAATCTGAAACGATTGAAAAACAAGTCGTTATTAAAAGTTCTCAGGTGACCAAAGTATCGGCTGAGTCAATAGCAGATGCGACGGTAAGTCTCGAGAAGTCAGTAGTGCCGGTTAATTCAAATGTTGTAGTGGATGCAGCGCCATTAGCACGAAAAGCCTATAGCAAGCAATTTATAGTTGGCTGTTTTTCTGTTGAAGAAAACGCAGTTAATTTTCTTTTAAAACTCCAAGAAGATGGATTTTCTCCATTACTTATAGACGGAGGTAAATTACAACGTGTATCGTTGGGCCTAACCTACTCAAAAGAAGAGTTTGAAGTGCTTCTTGGGCTTGCAAAGCAAAGAGGGTATACCGGCTGGACATTAAAACAATAACTTTTATGAAATTAATTTTTACTATTACCTTATGCCTGAGCTATGCTTTGGGCACCTACTCTCAAGTTAAAAGAAACACGAAAGAGAGTAATTACAAATTCAAAGAGGTTGTTCGTCATTCTGCTTCTCCTGTTGAAAGTCAGGGGCGAACGGGTACTTGCTGGAGCTTTTCGGCATTGTCTTTTTTGGAATCAGAAGTGATGCGAATTAATAAATCTGATGAACCTATTGTTCTTTCAGAGATGTTCATTGTACGAAAGGCTTATGAAGAAAAAGCAAGAAAATATGTTAGAATGGATGGCAAAACAAATTTTGGGGAAGGTGGCGCTTTTCATGATATTCCTTATGTGATTAAGAATTTTGGTATTGTTCCAAGGTCGGTATACTCAGGATTAAAGAAAAAGTCCGATACGTATAATCATGCCGAGATGTTCAAGAATATGGACTCAATAGTACAACAAGCAAATACTTCTGGAGAAGGGTTGCGAAGCGAATGGATTGAAGCTTACGGCAAGGCTTTAGACGAGGGATTGGGCGAGTTACCTGAGTCATTTAAGTATAAAGGCGAAAGGTATACGGCGGAATCTTTTTATAAAATGTTGGGTATCAATATGAGCGATTATATTTCCTTAACCTCTTTTACCAACCATCCATTGCATGAAAAATGTATGTTGCAAATACCTGATAATTGGTTGTGGGAGGAGAGTTATAATGTCACTATAGATGAATTGTTTACAAGCACACTTAATGCGCTGAAGAGCGGTTATACCGTTGCTTGGGGTGCTGACGTTTCTGAAGAAGGTTTTAGTTTCCGTAACGGCATAGCGATTGTTCCTGATGCCAATGCTCAAATAAAGGTAGAAGGAGAGGATAACAAGAACTTTTCTGATGCGGGAGCAGATAAGTTTTCTGAAGCATTTTTAAATCCTGTTAAAGAAGTCGTCGTAACACAAGAAATGCGTCAAAAGGGATACGACGAAAAGGAAACAACAGACGATCATGGCATGCATATAATTGGCTACAATGTAGATTCCAAAGGAAGGTTTTTCTTTTTAGTGAAAAATTCTTGGGGAACGTCGAATTATCCTGAAGGGTATTTATACGTGTCTGAGTCCTATTTCAAATTGAAAACCATCAATATATATCTTCATAAGGAAGCTATAGGGGATAAGTTAGGTTCAGTAATTGGACTTTAATTAATTGATTATACTATTTTAGTTAATGCTCAAAGCCACCTTAGTGTCGTTCGAACACTTTCTTTAAGAAATTGTTATAATTGTCAAATTACTTGATTAAATTTGCACTTAATGAGCGAAGAAAAAAAAATTGGAATAAACGGCTTTGGTAGAATAGGTCGTTATGTTACACGATTGGCAATCCTTGACCCTGCTGTTGAAATTGGTTTAATCAATGATCTTGCGGGTATAGATACTTTAATGCATCTATTCAAGTATGATAGTGTACATGGGAAATTTGAACTTGACTTTGAAGTTTCCGGTAATGATGTCCTTTTTTCGAATGGTAAAAAAGTTACTTTTTCTCAAGAACGAGATCCTTCTCTGATTCCTTGGAGTGACTATCAAGTGAACACTGTCGTAGAATGCACGGGTTTGTTTTTAACCAATCAAACTGCATCTAAGCATTTAGAGGGTGGTGCAAAAAAAGTCGTGCTTTCCGCACCGGCTAAAGATGACGATATTAAGATGATCGTGCTAGGAGTCAATGATCATTTGCTTTCTGACAACGATGTTGTTGTCTCAAATGCTTCTTGTACCACGAACAATGTTGCTCCTATTGTTAAGGTAGTCATGTCGCTCGCTGAAATTGAACTCTGTTATATTTCTACGATTCATAGCTACACTTCAGATCAAAATTTGCATGATGCCCCTCACAAGGATCTTCGTAGGGCTCGCGCTGCCGCGCATTCTATTATTCCGACAACGACTGGCGCAGCAAATGCAATGGTTAAAATATTTCCGAGTCTCCAAGGTAAAATAGACGGTGGTGCCATTCGAGTGCCCGTTTCTGATGGCTCCATGACTGAAATCACTTTTATTCTTTCTTCATCTATTGAGATGCAAAACATAAATGAAGCAATGGAACATTTTTCACAAAATGATTTAAAAGGAATTCTAGGTGTCATTAATGAACCTATAGTTTCTGTTGACATTATTGGATCACCATTGAGCTCAGCCTTTGATTCAGGGCTTTCAAGTTCATTTAATAAGATGTTGAGAATTATAGCTTGGTATGATAATGAATCTGGCTATTCTAACCGCTTACTTGAATTAGCCAAAAGAGTAAACTAATACGCCCCTAAGTGTTTTTACTGATGGTCATTAGGTATACACGTAGACGTCTTTAGGTATTCATTTCTATTTTATTTCCTGAGATAAGTAATTGCTTTTCAGCTATGTATGTATGTGTCATCTTTGGCTTATAACAAAAACAAGACGAAATGAATTCACACAAAATTTTTACAATATTATTCTCATTATCTCTTCTATTCGTATCAACTAATTTATTTGCTGATAACAGAGATGAACCAATAAGAAAGGAAGGGGTTAAGGTAATTACCTCAAGCATTCAACAAGGAGATGCAACGATCAAATGGTTTGATCAAGAAATAGAGTTTATAGAAATAGTTTCAAATAATGGGCAATTTATGCCATCAATTCCTGTATTAGATGCAACAGCATTGTATTTACATGATTTGATAGATGGAACTTATTTGATTCATTTTAAAGCGAATGGAAAAACTCTTTATTCGAAAGAAATTACAGTGCAAAGGTGATTGAGTGCACACACAAACAAGAAAGAGAGCTTCGGCTCTCTTTTTTTTTACCTCTCAATGGCTGCGATTCCGGGTAATATTTTTCCTTCGAAGAATTCAAGCAATGCTCCACCGCCGGTACTTACATGACTGATTTGCAGATCGACATTGAATTTTTTTGCCGCAGCAGCGCTATCACCTCCTCCGATTAGGCTATAAGCTCCATTCTTAGTCGCTTCAGCAACGGCATTTGCAACTGTTTTTGTTCCTTCTTCAAAGGGAGGCATTTCAAAAACACCCATTGGCCCATTCCATAATATCGTTTTTGAATCAGCGATAACACGCGAGAATTTTTCAGAGGCTTTCGGGCCAATATCTAATCCCATCCAACCCGAATCAATTTGATCACTTTCGGACACTCTGGTTGCGGCGGTGGCGCTGAAGCTATCAGCAACTATTGAATCTTGAGGTAGGTGAATTTTTACGCCCATTTTTTCGGCATTAGAAAGTATTTTTCGGCAGGTTGAGATACGATCATTTTCGCAAAGAGATTTCCCTATATCCCCCCCTAATGCCTTTTTAAAGGTATACGCCATTCCACCACCGATGATGATATGGTCTGCTTTACTCATTAAGTTTTCTACAATTAACACCTTGTCTGAAACTTTTGCCCCACCAACAATAGCGGTGAATGGTCTAATTGATTCTTCCATGACCTTTTTAGCACTATTAATTTCAGCTTCCATTAATAGTCCGCACATTTTATTATTCGGGAAAAACTTGGCGATTTGAGTAGTGCTTGCGTGGGCGCGATGGGCTGTTCCAAATGCGTCATTAACAAAGCAGTCTCCTAGGTTGGCTAGTTTTTCAGCGAAGGAATCATCCCCTTTTGTTTCCTCTGCGTAGAACCTAACATTTTCAAGTAATAATATTTCACCTGCTGAGAGATTTGAAGCCATTTTCTCAGCTTTCGCACCTATACAGTCATCAGCAAAAAGGACTTTGGTATTTGTTATTTTTTGTAAATGTTCGGTCAGATGAGAAAGAGAATAAGAATCGTCTGGACCATTTTTTGGTCTCCCTAAATGGGATAAAAGAATAATCGAACCACCATCAGAAAGGATTTTATTGATAGTCGGTAATGCGGCTTGCATTCTTTTATCATCCGTTATTTCAAAATTCTCTTTGGCTAGAGGGACATTAAAGTCAACTCTAACTATTGCTTTTTTTCCTTTGAAATTATATGTTTTGAATGAAGTCATTTGCGATTCTTTCTTACAAAATTAAGAAGTAGAATTGAAACACGCGTGAATTATTATTGAATCTAAGTGCGAATTAAAATAATTTGGGCAGATTTGTATAATTAAAACTCTTTTCTTATGAAATACCTACCAGTAATCGCCTTTTTTTTCTTTTTGACAACGGCTTCGAATGTTCAGTCTCAACAGTCAGAGTCTCCAGTTTTAGAGGACTTAGAATATACGGTGCGAGAAATCTATAATTCTTCTCGAACCCTGCTTACAGATTTGATTCATACCAAACTTGAAGTTTCATTTGATTGGAATAAGTCCTATTTGATAGGTAAAGAAACCCTGACTGCAAAACCACATTTTTATGATACTGACTCACTCATACTAGATGCAAAAGGAATGGAAATTCTTAAGGTGACTTTAAATGGAAAGGACTTACAGTATGCTTATAATGATGGCTTAAAATTAAAAATTCAATTAGATCGTGTCTATTCTAAAAGTGAGCGTTATACGGTTTCGATTGATTATGTGTCCAAACCAGATGAAAGAGAAACGAGCGGGAGCTCGGCAATTTCATCCGATAAGGGACTGTATTTTATTAATCCTAAGGGAGAAGAAACGGATAAAATGCCTCAAATATGGACGCAAGGTGAAACTGAATCGAATTCGGTTTGGTTTCCGACAATTGATGCTCCTAACAGTAAGACAACACAAGAGATGCTTATCACAGTTGAAGACAAGTATGTTACCTTGTCTAATGGGAATTTAATCGATTCTAAAAAAGATAAGGATGGTTTTAGGACTGATCATTGGATGCAGAATTTGCCTCACGCGCCTTATTTGTTTATGATGGCTGTTGGAGAATACAGTATCGTTCATGATTCCTATACCAAAAAAGATGGCAGCAAAATAGATGTTAATTATTATGTTGAGCCACAATACGAAAAAGACGCACGAGGTATTTTCGGAGAAACACCAAAAATGATTGCTTATTTCTCAGAGCTTCTGGGAGTTGAATACCCTTGGGATAAATACAATCAAATTGTTGTCCGTGATTATGTTTCTGGTGCAATGGAGAATACAGGCGCCGTTATTTTCGGTGATTATGTGTATAAGGACAGTAAGGATTTATTGGATGAAAATGACCAATCTACTATTGCACACGAGCTTTTTCATCATTGGTTTGGTGATTTGGTTACCTGTGAATCTTGGGCAAATCTTCCGTTAAATGAATCCTTTGCGAACTATTCTCAATATTTATGGGACGAATACCGATATGGATTAGATGAAGCAGATTACCAAGCAGAGCTTGAAGCTGATGGCTATTATGGCGCTGCCTCCTATCAGGGGTATCATGATTTGATTTGGTTTGATCATTTTGATAAAGAAGATATGTTTGATGGTCATTCTTATAATAAAGGGGGACGTATACTTCACATGCTGCGTAATTATTTGGGCGACGATGCCTTTTTTCAGGGCTTAAATTATTACTTAACAAAAAATGAATTTCAGGCAGCAGAGGTTCATCATTTGCGATTGGCCTTTGAGGAGGTTTGTGGCGAAGATTTGAATTGGTTTTTCAACCAATGGTTTCTCGGGAAAGGACATTTGATCTTGTTTACAGAGTATAAAATTGATAAGGAAAATGGTCGCATTACTCTGAAAATTAAACAAAGACAAAACCAAACAGATTTCCCGGTTTATAAAATCCCTACCCAAGTTGCTATATGGAATGGTGATAAGCTTGTAAAGCATAAAATCACAATTGACAAGGTGGAACAAGAATTTAGTTTTGATTATTCTGGAACGGTTTCAAATATTCAAATTGATCATGACCAGGTTCTTTTGGCTAAAATATATGAAGAAAAGCCAGCCTCTTATTTTGTTCATCAATATTATCATTCTAAAAAATTCAAATCTCGCCGAATTGCACTTGAAATGGCAATGCGTCTCCATTGTTCAAACCCTAGTGGTTTGTTGGCAGATGCATTAATGGACTCATTTTGGAATATACGCGTCTTAGCTTCTGAATTGGCAGGGAGGTATCATCTTTTAGGAGCCAACAGTGAATTACAGGATAAAATCATTTCTTTGATCGAAAAGGACTCGGTCTCTAAAGTAAGAGCTGCCATGTCTAGTGTTTTTATTAGCCTCCCGCTTGCTATGGATTTAAAAGTAAGTCGTTTGCAAAAGATGATTATTGGTGACCCATCAAAACTTGTTCAATCAAATGCTTTTTCAAGTCTTGTAGAGCTTGATGCATCGGCTGCCTTATCTGTTGCTAGACAAATTCAGAAAGAGGCCTCGTCAGAGGTTAAGGTTTCTATCGCAGAGGTTTATAGTCAGGTGGGAGAAGCCGGTGAAAATTCATTTTTTGAGGACTTGGTTTATACAAACTCCTGGGGAAGTGAGGACGAGATTCGAATTATGTTTTCCTACATGTCTTATTTATTAGGTCAAGAGATTGACTTGATGGAGTTGCTTCCGAAGGCCTTATCTCATTTTCAAGATAATGGAGGTTCTTATGTGAAAATGTATTTTACAAGGGCGGTGGAATATTGTTTGACCAGTCTTGACGAACAGTTAGAAGAGATTCTTGAAATCAATGATGGTCAAGCCAATGGCCTTTCTAAACGAACGACTTCGTTAATTAACGAAGTGCAACAACTTTTAAAGGAATAATGATCTAGAATATTTTCAAACTTTCTTTTGTTTTTTTTGTTCAAATGGTATTCTGATCAGATTTATAATTATATTTGATTAAAATTACATCAAACATAAAGATTAATATATAAACAAATGAAGACATTGGAAATTGGTGATCAGGTTCCTGCATTTATAGGTGTAAACCAACACGATCAAAAAATAGCGTCCTTAGATTTCATCGGTTCTAAATGGGCCGTGTATTTTTATCCAAAGGACAATACACCAGGTTGTACTGCTCAGGCTTGCAGTTTGCGTGATGGAAATGCTGAACTTCTAAAAAATGGTATAAAAGTTTTAGGTGTGAGTGCTGATTCTGTTAAAAGTCACGATAAGTTTTCAACGAAGTTTACCTTGCCGTTCCCCCTTCTTTCTGATGAATCTAAAGAAGTCATTAATATTTTTGGTGTATGGGGTCCAAAGAAATTCATGGGGCGCGAGTATGAGGGAATTCACCGAGTTACTTTTGTCATGGATGAAAAAAGTAAAGTGTTACATGTCATTAAAAAACCGAAAACCAAGGACCATGCGAATGAAATTCTTCAATTGTTAAATTTAAAGTAGACCGTAAATCGTTTACGTACTAGTGCGTATACTTTTGATTTATAAATAATTCGGGTCATAGGCCTAAACCAAAAACAAACGAGATGTCAAAAAAAGAAGTGAACACAGAAAAATTAAAAGCTTTGCAGCTTACAATGGAAAAGTTAGATAAGACCTATGGAAAAGGGGCTGTAATGAAATTGGGCGATGCTCCTGTTGAAAAAATTGATGTTATTCCAACGGGCTCATTGACCTTAGATGTTGCCTTAGGTGTACAGGGGTATCCAAAAGGACGTGTGGTTGAAATCTATGGTCCTGAATCTTCGGGAAAGACGACTTTGGCAATACACGCTATAGCTGAAGTACAGAAACAAGGAGGAATTGCTGCATTTATTGACGCGGAACATGCTTTCGATCAATTTTACGCTAAAAACTTAGGTGTTGATGTTGCAAATTTGTTGATATCTCAACCAGATAATGGTGAACAAGCATTAGAGATCACGGATAACTTAATTCGTTCAGGAGCAATTGATTTAATAGTGATTGATTCTGTTGCGGCATTAACTCCAAAAGCAGAAATTGAAGGGGAGATGGGGGATTCACAAATGGGACTGCAAGCAAGATTGATGTCTAAGGCACTACGAAAACTGACGGGATCTATTAATAAAGCGGGCTGTTGTTGTATCTTCATTAACCAATTGAGAGAAAAGATTGGCGTAATGTTCGGGAATCCTGAAACGACTACAGGGGGAAATGCATTAAAGTTTTATTCTTCAATTAGAATAGATATTCGTCGTTCGACACAACTCAAAGACGGCGATGTCGTAAAAGGAAACCGGGTAAAGGTTAAGGTTGTAAAGAACAAGGTAGCCCCTCCATTTAGAAGGGCTGAATTCGATGTGATGTATGGTCAGGGAATCTCGAAAGTCGGTGAAATTATAGATTTAGGTGTTGAGTTAAATATTTTGAAAAAAAGTGGATCTTGGTTTTCCTATGGTGAGACTCGTTTAGGTCAGGGAAGGGATGCGATCAAGACGCTTTTACTCGACAACCCTGAATTATCGGAAGAATTAGAAAAGAAAATTAAAGACGCTCTTGTGTCTACGGATGTTACGGCGCCTGTAGCTCAAGCTTAAGAGCAAATCGTTTGGTTGAAACGGCACTTCGGTGCCGTTTTTTTTTATTCATAAAATAAATACATTTGAAAAAAACATATATTATGAAATCAACTAAATTTTATTCAATTATAGCATTGCTTATGGTTATGACATTCTCTATTTCATGTAAGAAAAAGGGATGTACAGATTTTGGAGCTGCTAATTATAATGATGAGGCTAAAAAAGATGATGGGTCATGCGTATTCACCCCTTCTATTTCTATAATTGGAGCAACGGACACGACAATAAGTGTAGCTTCTTCATGGGTAGATCCTTACGCTACGGCCGCCAATTTAGATGGCGCAATTGTAGCCGTCTCTGACGTGAGTGATGTAAATGCAAATCAGGTAGGTGATTATACGGTTACATATACTGCGACTAATAATAACGGTACCACAACTGTTATTCGCACGGTACACGTCATTGTAAACCAAGACACTTGGTTAGGAGACTGGGGTGTAAGTGATAATTGTGGTGGAGGTACAGGACTTGCTTTGAATTCAGCTCCTATAGTCATTGCAGGAGGTAACGGTGAACAAATTTTAATTACTGAGTTTTTAACAGGTCTTACCGGAACCTATGGAACTGCCATATGTCAAATTGTTGGTGATGAAATTATAATAGCGCCGGCATCAGATGGTGCTCCGGGAGGTCTTGGAGATATCAATTATTCAGGCTTTGGTGAGATGAATAGCAATGGTCTTAGTTTTACAATAACTTACACTTGGCAAAATACGACACCTATTACAGGGGGGTCAGGAACTTGTCAAGCAACCTACAGCAAGTAAAGAATTCTTTACGAATGACTAAAGGAGTGGAAACGCTCCTTTTTTTTATGCCTGAGGTTTGCAAAGGTTATTAGAATAACCTACTTTTGACGCCTTAAAATACAATAAAAAAGAATTATGGAATCAATGATAATTTATATGCCGATTGCAGCTGCCATTATAGGACTGTTGTATATGTTGGTTAAGAAGTCTTGGGTAATGAAGCAAGATGCAGGCGATGGGAAAATGAAAGAAATTTCTGATCATATATATGAAGGAGCTTTGGCGTTTTTGAAGGCCGAATATCGACTTTTAGCAATATTTGTTTTTGTAGTCAGTATTGCTCTTGCAATTGTTTCTGTGATTGTTCCCTCTACGCATTGGATGATTGTAGTGGCTTTTGTTTTCGGTGCTCTGTTTTCTGCATTTGCAGGAAATATGGGTATGAAAATCGCAACTAAAACAAATGTGAGAACGACACAAGCTGCTCGTACAAGTTTACCGCAGGCTTTAAAGGTTTCTTTTGGTGGTGGAACTGTTATGGGTCTCGGTGTTGCCAGTCTTGCTGTTTTAGGATTAACTGCATTTTTTATTCTTTTCTATAACATGTTCATGAACAGTGGCGATGCTTTCTCAACAGATAAAATGACGATCGTATTAGAAACATTGGCTGGTTTCTCTTTAGGTGCTGAATCAATTGCATTGTTTGCAAGAGTGGGTGGGGGTATCTATACAAAAGCAGCTGATGTTGGTGCTGACCTTGTAGGTAAAGTTGAAGCGGGTATTCCAGAAGATGACCCACGTAATCCAGCTACTATTGCTGATAATGTTGGTGATAATGTTGGTGATGTTGCTGGAATGGGAGCTGATTTATTTGGTTCTTATGTTGCAACTGTTTTAGCAGCTATGGTTTTAGGGAACTATGTTATTAGAGACAACGGCGCTGTTGAAGCGTTTAATGGTATGGGACCAATTTTGTTACCAATGGCTATTGCTGGTGTTGGAATCATCATTTCAATGATTGGGTCGATGTTGGTGAAGATTAAATCCAATGACGCAAAAGAAAGGCAAGTAATGGGCGCATTAAATGTCGGAAACTGGGTTTCTATTGCACTGGTTGCGGTCTCTTGTTATGTGTTGGTTAAATGGATGCTTCCTGAATCAATGAGCATGACTTTCTTTGGTGAGGATAATAAAGATATTTCCTTCTCTTCGTGTATTTGGTGCTACTATCATTGGTTTGATAGTTGGCGCTGTTATTTCATCTGTTACTGAGTACTACACAGGGTTAGGTAAAAAACCAATTTTAAAAATTGTACAACAATCTAGTACTGGAGCAGGAACAAACATCATTGCTGGTTTAGCTACTGGAATGATTTCTACGTTCCCTACCGTTATTCTTTTTGCCGGTGCGATCTGGGGTTCTTATGCATTTGCAGGATTCTACGGAGTTGCGATGGCTGCTTCTGCAATGATGGCTACAACCGCTATGCAATTGGCAATTGACGCATTTGGACCTATTGCAGATAACGCAGGTGGAATCGCTGAGATGAGTGAGCAAGATCCAATCGTTCGTGAAAGAACAGATATTTTAGATTCAGTTGGTAACACGACTGCGGCAACAGGAAAAGGATTTGCTATTGCATCTGCTGCATTAACCTCTTTAGCTTTATTTGCAGCATACGTTACATTTACTGAGATTGATGGAATTAACATCTTTAAAGCGCCAGTATTGGCAATGTTATTTGTTGGAGCGATGGTTCCGGTTGTCTTTTCTGCTTTAGCAATGAATGCGGTTGGACGTGCTGCAATGGAAATGGTACAAGAAGTTAGGCGTCAGTTCAGAGAGATTCCTGGAATTATGGAAGGTACTGGCAAGCCAGAATACGATAAATGTGTTGATATCTCAACGAAAGCTTCATTGAAGCAAATGATGTTACCGGGCTTATTAACGATAGGTTTCCCTTTGGTTATTGCTTTTGTTCCTCTTTTATTAGGAATGAATAACTTAATGGTTGCTGAAATGCTCGGTGGTTATATGGCTGGTGTTACCGTTTCGGGTGTTCTTTGGGCAATCTTTCAAAACAATGCCGGTGGAGCTTGGGACAACGCTAAAAAATCTTTTGAAGCTGGTGTTATGATTAATGGAGAAATGACTTATAAAGGTTCCGAAGCACATAAGGCTGCTGTAACAGGAGATACAGTTGGAGATCCGTTTAAAGATACTTCTGGACCATCAATGAATATCCTAATCAAACTTACGTGTTTAATTGGTTTGGTAATAGCACCGATTTTAGGAAATGGTCATGGGGATTCAAACAACGGTTTAAGTCCAAAATCTTCATGTTGTATGGTAGATGGAAAATGCTCCTCTGATGCTAAGTCTTGTTCAAAAGAAAGTACTTCATGCAAATCAGAAAAGACATGTTCTTCTGAGAAGAAGGCATGCTGTGCCGGAAAAGAAGAAAAGGGAGCTTGTTGTAAAGATGAAGCTAAGTGCGATATGTCTGAGTGTTCTAAAATGACCATGGAAGAATGTTCTAAAATGTGTGATGAAAAAGGATGCAGTCCTGAAGAGAAAGCAATGTGCTTGTCAAATTATGATGCTGACGGAAATTGGAAAGGTTCTAAAGAAGACTAGTTCAATTTTCAAGATATAATGAAAGCCATCTTTTGATGGCTTTTTTTTTGCTTTTTAATTTCGCTAATTTCCTTAATTTTAGGGTATTCTAAATACTTGACCCCTGAATCATTCTGATTTCTTTTTATATGTCTATGATGTTGTCAAGCTCATTCCGAAGGGACGTGTAACCTCATATGGCGCGATAGCAGCTTATCTAGGATCTAAACAATCCTCAAGGATGGTTGGCTGGGCGATGAACGCCTCACACAGGCTAAAAGAGGTCCCTGCACATCGCGTAGTAAACCGGAATGGAATGCTAACAGGAAAAGATCACTTTGATGCTCCTGATCGGATGCAGCAGCTTCTTGAGGGAGAAGGATTGGTAGTAATAAATAACGAAGTTCAGCATTTCCGAGATTATTTTTGGGATCCTTCTATAGAATTGAAAATACCTTGAGGGTTTCTCTTATTTTAGTGTCTAAATTTAGATTATGAAATTTGGAACCAAGGCAATTCACGCAGGTATAAATCCTGATCCGACAACAGGTGCAATCATGACACCTATTTATCAAACATCTACTTATGTTCAGGATGGTGTTGGAAATCATAAAGGATATCAATATTCACGAACTCAAAACCCGACGCGAGAAACTCTAGAGAACAATTTAGCAGCGCTCGAAAACGCCAAGTATGGTGCTTGCTTCGGCTCCGGGATCGCTGCTATTGATTGCGTGATTAAAATGTTGAATCCAGGTGACGAGGTGGTTTCAACGAACGATTTATATGGAGGGTCCTATCGTCTTTTTACAACCATATTTGAGAAGTTCGGAATCATATTTCATTTCGTAGATATGCAGGACTTATCTCGTGTTAAGGAGGTTGTCAATGATAATACGAAGCTGATATGGGCAGAAACACCCTCTAACCCAATGATGAACGTGGCCGACATTAAGGCTTTATCCTCGATCGCCAAATCATGTAATGCTTGGCTTTGTGTGGATAATACGTTTGCAACTCCTTATCTTCAGAACCCTTTAGATTTAGGGGCGGATCTTGTTATGCATTCGGTTACCAAGTATTTAGGAGGTCATTCTGATGTTATTATGGGGGCATTAGTGACTTCAAATGAGACTATTGCAGAGGAAATGTATAGAATTCAAAATTCATCGGGTGCTATAACTTCTCCAATGGATTGTTTCTTAGTTTTAAGAGGGATAAAGACCTTGCATTTAAGGGTGCAAAGACACTGTGAAAATGCAGCAAAAATCGTTTCTTTTCTAGTGGGTCATCCTGGTGTTGATCAAGTTTATTGGCCGGGTTTAGAAACACATAAAAACCACCATGTAGCGGCTCAACAGATGCGAGGATTTGGGGGTATGATTTCCTTTACGCTGAAGCGTGATCGTCTAGAAGATGCCCTTGAGTTTGTGAAAAGAGTGAAGCTGTTTGCATTAGCGGAATCATTAGGCGGTGTTGAATCGCTTATTGGTCACCCTGCAACAATGACTCATGCTGCCATACCAAAAGCAGACCGGGAGAGAAGCGGTGTTGTTGATAGCTTAATTCGATTAAGTGTAGGAGTAGAAGACGTGGAGGATTTAATAGCGGACCTTAAAGGAGCACTATAGGTTTTCCAGTATCTGGAAAAATTGTTCTTTTTTTGCAGGCGATAGGGGGACTGAGCTTCCGTCTTTCATTATTACGGCTCCACCGTCGCCTTTATCGTAACGGTCAATATGGTCTAAGTTAACGAGGTGAGATTGTTGGACACGAAAAAACGAATGACCAGAAAGTAGTAGATCGTATTCTTTTAGTGTTTTAGAAACTAAAATTCTTTTACCTGACTCCAAATAAAACGAGGTATAGTTCTTGTCTGCTTCGCAGCGAATGATTTCCTTTAGTTCAAGGACATAGACACTTTCCTGAGTTTTTAAAACAAGTTTTTTCTTTTGGCTTCGGTCTATATTGCTCACCAATGCATTGAATTGAACCTCGTTTTTCTTCTTCTCCAAGGTGCTTAGCGCCTTTTTTACAGCTTCGTCAAGCTCTTCGACGTCAATTGGTTTTAAAATGTAAGCAAGGGCACTAAATTTAATGGCTTGGATCGCATACTCTTGGTAGGCTGTTATAAAGACAATTTCAAATTCTTTATACTTAACCCCTTTAAGGACGTCAAATCCATTTCCATCAGGCATTTGAATATCTAAAAATACCAGGTCAGGTTGTATTTTGTTAATCGCTTTAATACCGGTTTCAACATTCGAACCGTCGGTATAAATTTCGAAATCATGACCAAAAGAGATCAGGAGTCTCTTTATGAATTCCTTGGTCTTATTTTCGTCATCAATTATAAGTACTTTTTTCATTCAGTATCAAAGTTAATGTTTTCGGTTAGTAATGGTAAGAATATTTGAACGCGTGTTCCAGAGTGCTTTCCTTGAGTTAAATTACTGATTTCAATACTCGCTTTTGACTTGTGTTTTTTATTGATAATATCCACCCTTCTATTGGTGATGTCTATAGCCATACTCTTGTGGTCTTTCATGGATTTTTTCGTTTTTCTAGACTGTTCCCTTCCGACCCCATTGTCTCTTATCTCCACAAAGAGCATATTATCCACTTCCTTAAAGTCAATCGATATATTACCATCCTCAATGATGTTTAATTGCCCATGTTCAATCGAATTTTCAACAAAAGGTTGGGTGATCATGGGAGGGATAAGCACTTTTTTGAAAATCAATTCTTCAGGAGCGTTTATTTGATAATTGAATCTGTTTTCAAATCTTAATTTCTGAGTGTTTAGGTATTTCTCTAAAATTTCAATTTCAGTTTCAAGGGTGATGAATTCTTTAGGGGAATTTTCGAGAATGAGTCGAATAAGTCTTGAAAAACTAACAAGAAATTTAGAGGATTTAGCGGGATTGTTTTCATATAATGAACTCTGTATGACAGACATGGCATTGAAAATGAAATGCGGATTCATTTGAGTTCGCAATAAGGTTTGTGACATTTCGACTTCCTTAGTTGTTTGCTTTATTTTAATTTGTCTTAGATAGAATAGAATGATCACAATGGTGGATATCAAAACGATAATCATTAAAACGACCGTAGACATTTGTTTCTCCCCTTTCAAGGCAAGGAATTCTTTTTCCTTAATCTGGTCTTTTATGACTTGTTCCTGTTCTTTTATTCTATACTCTCTTAGCTCACGTGAATACATTTGCGTAAGCTCATTGATTGCTTTGATGCTACTTAACGATGAATTTTCATCTATGTTTTTTTGATAATCTCTTAAGTTTCTATAAGCTTCTCCATATTTTTTTTTTTGCGCAAATAAGTCAGATAGGTATTTTAAATTACCCATACGTGATGTTGAAAATGGGTATTTCTCTAATATTTTCTTGGAATTTTTAAAGGCTTCTTCTGCTTTTCCCCATTCGTTTTTGTAAAAATGTAATTTTCCTAATACATGATATGCTCTTCCGGTTCCATTAGAGAAATGATGGGTTTCGAATCGCTTTAAGGTAAATTGTAAAACTTGTTCGGCTTCCTCATATTTTTTTTCTTCTATTAAAAAGTTGGCCAGGGTTAATTTAAAATCAAGTACGTAAATGCTTTCGTGTTTGTCTTTGATTAGCTTGGAACCAATCATTAAATTCGCTTTCGCCTTATTTAAATCATTTAAAGACAGTGCTACTTCAGCAAGGCCTCGGTGAATTCTAATTTTAAACAAGGTCAGATCATTCTTATTAGAAATATCCAATGCCTTGCGGTAATATGCTCGGGCTTCATTATATGATTTGACCTGGGCCGATCGTTCGGCAATCTTCATAGTAGACCAGCAATACAGTTCCTTCTCCTTGATTCGTTCCGCTTCCGTAGTAAGTTTTAACAATGTGGAAGTACTCTGGCCGATCATGTTAAAGTGAATATATACTTCAGATAAATCTTTAAAAGTTTGGGCTACTGCGGTCTTAGAATTAGATCGTTTAGCGAAGTTCAAAGCCAAATTAGAATAAAAGAGCGCAGAGTCCTTTTCATTTAAGTGCATTTTGGACCTGGAAAGTAAACGGTATGCATCACTTATGTCTTGATTATTGCCGTACTCCTCTGCTGTATAAAGTAGCTTTTCAGATTTTGAGAGCATCGCGATGAATTTTTCATTTCGCTCAAGGGAAATAGAATTCCAATATTGAAATAAAATAGAATTCTCCTCTAAAACTTCATTGTGTTTGTTGTAAATCTCATGAAACTGAAGGTAATTTCCATTGTTAAGATGAAAAGCAAGTAGACGTGACGTTAATTCAGCTTTGGTTCTCCTTAGATATTTTTTAGAAGTAATGGTTTCTATATATCGTTTATATAATTCTTCATTGGAATCCAACGGGTTTTCAGTAAAGTCTTTGAAAACATCATCTCCAGTGCTCAACAACTTTGTTTGGCTTATACCACAGGGAAGAAGGCTGAATATCAGCACAAAGATTAGGAGAGACATTTTCATTGCATTAAAAATACAAATTCACATGGAATAATACGCGTTGATTTGATAACAAGGTTTGAGATAATTAGGAAGACAGAGCAAAATGAACTTATCTTTGAAAAAAAAATAAAAATGAGTCTATTAACAGTTGGAAGTGTCGCCTTTGATGCGATTGAAACGCCATTTGGTAAAACAGATAAAATTGTAGGTGGTGCGGGAACATATATCTCCCTTGCTTCTTCTTTTTTTGTAGAAAATCAAAATATAATTTCTGTAGTAGGTTCCGACTTTCCTGCAGCAACCCTTTCTGAAATGAATTCTAGAGGAATCAATACGGATGGATTACAAATAAAAGAAGGAGAAAAGACATTTTTTTGGTCTGGAAAATACCATAATGACATGAATAATCGTGACACTTTGGTCACGGAGCTTAATGTTTTGGAGCACTTTGATCCAATTGTCCCAAAGCCTTATCAAACTTCAGAATACATAATGCTAGGTAACCTCAGTCCTTCTGTTCAAAGCACGGTCATAGAACGGATCACGAAGCGACCGAAGCTTATAGCGATGGATACGATGAATTTCTGGATGGACATCGCGATGGATGACCTGAAAAAGACGATTTCCATGGTTGATGTCCTCATTGTAAATGATGAAGAGGCACGACAGTTAACTGGAGAGTACGCGTTGGTAACAGCAGCTAAAAATATATTAGCAATGGGCCCGAAGTATGTGATTATTAAGAAAGGCGAGCACGGGGCTTTGTTGTTTTCCGAAAGTCAGATGTTTTTCGCTCCTGCTTTACCTCTAGCAGAGGTCTTTGATCCAACAGGTGCTGGTGATACATTTGCTGGCGGATTTATGGGGTATTTAGCGGCAACAGATGATATTACATTTGATAATTTAAAACGAGCGGTGATTTACGGTTCAGCAATGGCTTCATTTTGTGTTGAGAAATTCGGTACAGAACGCCTTTTAGAAGTTACACAAATTGATATTGATTTGCGCGTAAAGAAGTTTAATGATTTATCTTCTTTTGATTTAAAAAAATAGGTATGGAAAATGAATTTATTTCGAAACTAAAAAACTTTCTTCTTGAAGAAGATGCTCTTTCTGTTTCTAGAGAAATGGGACAGCTAAAAAATGATTTTGATGACTGGCTACTTCATAGTGAAGGAAAACAGCAAGTCGAAACCTTAAAGGCTAAAGAAGAAGGCAAAGAGATTGAGCAAATTGACTTTTTAATTATAAAAGAAGAGTTTAATACTCTTTTTTCAAAGTATAAAGAGACCAAAAAACAACAGATAGAATTAAAGAACAAACTCGAATTAGAGAATCTGAAGTTGAAAATGAGTCTTATTGCTGATTTGAAAAACCTTGTGGAAAATGAGGAGAATATTGGCACGGCTTTTAATGGATATAATTCTATTCAAGACACTTGGAAGAAGATAGGAGATATTCCGAGAGACAAAAGAGCGAATATTCAAAAAGAATACTCAAAACTAAGGGAATTGTTTTCCTACAATATAAAGATTTACAAGGAAATTAAAGATTACGACTATAAACGAAATGCCCAACTAAAAGAAGGTGTTATTATGCGTATTCAAACTTTGAGAAACAAAAGTGATAACATCAAAGATTTAGAAAATACGCTTCGTTTGTATCAGGATGAATGGGAAGATATTGGCCCTGTTCAAAAAGAGGAATGGGATGGTTTAAAAACAAGTTATTGGGAAGCGGTCCGTTCCATCTATGATAAGATTAATAAGCATTATGAGCAACATCGTGCTTCTCAACAGGAAAACTTAAAGAAGAAGAAGACTATTCTCAATGATTTAAATGCGTTTTTAGAGGCCCATACCGATGTTAATGGTCAAAAGGAATGGAATAAATTGACAGATGAGGTTCTCAAATTTCAAGAGTCATGGAAGAAAATTGGTTTTGCTCCGCGTAAAGAGAATGATGCGATCTGGAAACAATTTAGGGGCTTGTGTGATTCTTTTTTTGGTCGAAAGAAGGAGTTCTATAAATCCAGAGACAACAACGATAAGGACGCCAAAGAAGCGAAGCAGGCGCTGATTACTAAAGCCAATGAACTGAAAGATTCTGAGGATTGGAAAGAGGCAACCCATGCGATCATTCAACTCCAGAAAACCTGGAAAACGCTTAAGGGAGCGGGGCGTTATGAAAAAAAGCTTTGGGAAGATTTTAGAAGTACATGTGATTATTTTTTCAATAAAAAAGAAGAGCGTGGTAAGGCTCAAGATAAAATTTTAGATTCAAATTTAGCAGCTAAAAACGAATTTATTAAGGGTATTTCGTCAACTACTCTAGCCTCTTCTGATGATGTTAAGAAGCTAGTTCTAGCATTTCAGCAGATTGGTGCTGTTGCTGCAAAAGAAGGCAATGAACTACACAAGCAGTTTAACAAAGCATTAAGGGCGCAACTAAAGTCAACAGACATGAGTAATGAAGACGTTGACCTAATTCTCTTTAAGGCTCGCATAGATGGCCTTGCAGATTCAGGCGGAGCTTCAAGTCAATATCAGCGCGAGAAATCTTCGCTTCGTGTAAAAATCACGAGCCTTGAAAATGAACTAATAAAGGCAGAAACGAATCTAGGATATTTTTCAGTTTCCAAAGGAGCAGAAAAATTATTCGCTCAAGTTAATGAGAAGAATGAAATGATAAAGCAAGAGATTGCTTTGCTCAAACGAAAATTAAAATTGATTCCTAATGAATAGTTTCACCAATAGTGTTCTTCTTTTCTTCAGCATTCCCCTGATTGGTTTTTGTATCTATGTCGGACTTGATGTGCAAATTGATTTTTTACATGCTTCAGGACGCGAGCTGCCATTTCAGAGTTATATCTATTTGTCTTTTGGTATTTTGTTTTTTGGTCTTCTAGGTTGGAGAAGTGTAAGAAGATGGATGGGCTTATACATCGTCAATAAAAAGAAGCGATTTTCATGGAATATGTCCGTGAGTAAAAAAAGAAAGCAGAGAGTAATAACCTATACTTTACTTGAAATATTGGTGATGACGAGTCTGGCTTTTTCTCTATACATTCTTATGAATATTTGGACTTTACCATCAGCGGTTTTAGCCTTTTTCTCAATTGAGAGTTTTGTCTTTCTTTTCGTTGGCATGAAAAATAGATTTCGTGTTGGAATTTCTTCGAAAGCAATAATTGCCGCTGATCGCGAGGTCGTCATCGTTTATTTTACGGGCTTGCAAAAAATCACCTTAGGAAAGGATTCTATTTATTTTGATTACATTAAAGAATTGCAGCTTTTGTTTCCTACAGATTGTCTTGAAAAAGAAGAATTGGCTTCATTCAAAATAGGCATACAGCAAATGATTGATAGGGATAAAGTTCTAATCAGAAATATAGACTAACGATGTTGAGTGCCCAAATTCTAATTGTTGAAGATGACTTTGCATTTGCTGAGATGGTGAAGTTTCAATTGACTACTACTGAGATTCAGAGCGAAAATATCATTTCGGTTGATTCTATTTCAGAAGCTAAAGAGACTAGGTCGTATCTAGAGCCCGATGTTATATTGTTAGATCTAAACATAAAGGATTCTAATGGTGTAGAAACCTATGAGAAGATCTTTGATTTATTTCCTTTGGCTTCTGTGATTGTTCTTTCAGGGATGGATGATGAGGCTATCGCGCTTGAGATCGTATCCAAAGGTGGGCAAGATTATGTGCTTAAGAGTAACCTAAATGCACAGGTTCTTAATAGAACTATAAAGTATGGGCTGCTAAGGAGAGAGCTTTCTAATGAAGTCCGTAAATCTGAAAGAAAATTTAAAGACGTATTTAATAAGTCTCCATTGCCGATTGTACAGTTGATCGGAGCGGAATTGAGAACAGGTTTGATAAATGATGCAGCACAAAGATTATATGAGTGCACTCATCAGGAGTTAAGCAATCGTAGCTTCAGTAGTTTTAACGCTAATAAAGACATTAAAATAGATAGCAAAGGAGGGCGGTATACTCAGATTACAGGAAAAGGAAATGAGGTCATTGTCGATATCGTTATTAATGAGATTTCTTCAGATACCAGTGAGTCAGAGTATATCGCACTCATTATCGATAAGACAAAAGAACTTGAATTTGAAAAGCAGAAATTTAATATTATATCACAAGCGGAAGAATCCGAAAAGAAAAAAATAGCGAGAGAACTTCACGACGGCCTGGGGCAACAGATGGTTTTGCTTAATCTACTTTTTCAAAATTTAAGCCCTGCAGATGATCAAAAAGAAAAATTCGATGATTTAGGAAATCTCCTGCAAAGTTGTATCCGTGAGGTAAAGGATATCGCTTACAATTTATTGCCCCCAGAATTGGAGAAAGGATTTTTGAATGCCATTGATCGTTTTGCGAATAGAATTCGTTCAATTGGGGATATTCAATTTATCGTTGATGTCGAGGAGGGCCTTCAAGAATCTGATTTAAACCAAACGGATAAATTCAACTTATACAGAATTATTCAAGAGTTGTTTAATAATTCATTAAAGCATGCTAAAGCAACTGAGTTCTCCATAGAGATCCGTAAATATGAAAAAGGTATAAGACTAAAGGCAAGTGATAATGGTATTGGATTTGATATCAAAGATGTTCAAAAAGGTCTAGGTATAGAGAACATTCAGTACAGGATCAATATGGCCGGTATTGACGGAGAATTTGAGTCATCAAAAGATAATGGGACCTCTGTAATTATGCGGATTCAGAATGAATAATCATCATCTTTGAAGCAAATTATTTACGTTTGAAATAATTCTATTTGTACTTAGGTCTTTAATACAACCGTTTTTACTCGATTTACATCTATTCCCAAGTTTTGAACAGGGTGCCTTATTTGTGTCGCTCAACAGCATCGCAGAGTGCTCATTAGCCATAAATGGCGACATTCCTAGACTAGGTTTCGTGCAGCCCCAAAAAGAGATTATTTTTTTCTGAAATGCTGCAGCAATATGCATGAGCCCCGTGTCATTAGAAAGTACAATTGAACTTTGTTTTAAAACATATGAGGACTCTTCAAGGCTTAATTCCCCACATAGGTTATAAAGATTTGCCGCGTTGCTTGACGCTATGATATCATCACCATTACTTCTGTCCATTGGCCCCCCAAGCAATAGAATAGGAAGGCTGATACCCTTACACACCTCAACGATATGATTAAGAGGCAACATCTTTTTTGTGTAGGAAGCACCAATAACCCAAGCCAGATATGGTTGTGATAGGTCAATTGGTATCTTGAAACTGGTAATTTTAAAATCTTCAGGTATGAAAAAATCCAAACCTTTACCGTCGTCCTTTATACCAATTTCTTTGACGGTTTTGAAATAACGACCTACAATATGCTCTCCTTTCAAAAGATCTATACCCGTACGAACAAGTAGTAACTTTTTAATATTCTCTTTGTTTACAACAAGTGTTTTTTTAGCAAGCCCTCGGCGTATTTTAAGCGATTTTAGATTGTTCTGAAGATCAACAACGATGTCGTATTTTTGCTGTGTTAAATCACTCTTTGTGTTAGAGTCTTCTAGATAAAATAATTGGTCAATGTACGGGTTGTTTTCGATTGCATTTTTAAACTTCTTTTTGACCAAATAATGAATGCAATATCCGCCTTGTTGTTTTAAAGCGCGTACTATAGGTGAGGTAAGTACAAGGTCACCTATTGAGCTAAATCGAATGATTAATATTTTCTGCATTCTTTTTTGTCTACTGCCCCCAAATAGATTTAAGAAAACTCCGTATTTCTTCTAGAGCGATGGTCGAAAACGTTTCTTCTAAGATACCGTATTCACTAATGGTACAGCTTGTGCATTTTTGAAAAAAGTGATTCAGTCCTTCCAATTCTTTAACCACCTGAATTTTATCATTTTTCGGCAATAGGTTTATATACCCGCTGATATTTTCTTTGCTAGTGACTTGAATGTCTTTAGATCCAATAAGGACTAGGATATGACAACCGATGTATTTAATGTCTTGAGATGGACTATACTTAATGAATTCATCCATCCATGGATTTAAAACTGTTCGTTTTATTTGGGCAATAAGGTCCTTTCTCTCCTTCTTTTTAAGAGCGCCTTTTTTAATCATGATTTTCGAGTATTTTTTAGAAATGACCTCAAGTGTCTTTTCTAATTCAGGTGTGCTTTTTGATTCAATAACCGCAGCATAAATGGCTTTGTTAAATGCTAATGAAAGCTCTAATTCTTCCTTGTCATCTGTTAGGCTTTCACTAATGAGTGCTGACTGAATGGTGATAATTGAGTCCCCTCGAATTGATGTTCCTGCTAATGAAACAATACCTGATAAATCCTTGATTCTAGCGGCTAAAATATTTGCAATGAGCCCCCCCTCACTATGCCCCATAACAACAACTTGATCAGCATTTACATCTTTTCTCTCCATTAAATAGTTTACGGCTGCTTCGGCATCATCGGCAAAATCCATTGTTGTTGCGCCATTGAAATCACCTTCAGATTCATGCGTGCCGCGGTCATCATATCGCAAAACGGCATATCCTAAATTTGTAAGGTAATCAGCGATGACCCAAAATGGTTTGTGTGAAGAAACCTCTTCATTACGGTTTTGTGGCCCACTTCCAGAGACTAAAATAATAGCGGGAAAAGGTCCCAGAGATTCTGGTTTAGTAAAGGTGCCTGCCAGATAAAAAGAGTCCAATTTGTTTAAGAATTTGACTTCTTCAATTTTATAAGTGATTGGTTCTTTGGGATTTTGAGGACGTCTCAGTTCCTGAGTAATTGCTGCTTCCTTATAGAATATCATTTTTTCGGCAATCGCGCCTTGTCTGAACACGCCAACAATTGAATCTGGATAATACGTTCCTTCGTACGTCACCCCAATATTTTTCATGAAAATTTGGATGCCACTGTTCTTTAATAAGTTGATTTCCGCGGGCATATCAAAAGCTTTTTGTTTTGGTGAATCCACGGTTACTTTTTGATGCTTTTTATCTTTTTGGATATGAAATACGAGTGGTAAATCGGCAGCCTTTAGGGTTGCATACCAATCGCCAGATGGGGATTGGGAAAAGCAAAACATAGAAATAAAGAAGAAAAGTATTGAAAGCTTCATTATAATGAGATGTTTATTTTTTTCAAGATGAAATGCATTAACCATGCAGGACCAATGAGCAGGAATTGAACGTCTTTTAAAAAAGAGGGTTTCTTACCTTCAATATTGTGACCAATAAATTGGAAGACCCAACTTACACCAAATAGGGCAAGGTAAATCCAAAAAGGGTAAGTCAATTCATTGATCTTTGAACAAAGAAATAGGCATCCTATAGAAAAAAGAAACATCCCTACTGCTAATGGAATTGACAGTGAAACATAATAAATCAATACGAGTAACAAGGCAATCAATGCCCAACTCAAATTGATTTCTTTATAAATAATTAGTTCCGATGGAAAAGGGATCATAGAAACAAGCCCTACGATACTAAAAAAGATGGCGGGTACACAAATCCAATGAATGAGTTTATTGGTTGCGTTTTTATGGCTTTCGCCATACGCATTGAGCAGAGAGTTTATTTTATTCATGCCCTAATATAAAATGAATCTTGCAAATAATCCCATTTACGCGAAAATGCGCTTTAATTCACTGGCTTCAGAAGGCTTCATTTTGCCTGCGAGGATTAATGAAAGCTGTTTTCTTCGCAAGGCGGCGTCATAGCGTTCAATCTCTTGTTTGGATTCGGGAACGAGTTCAGGTACCTGAATAGGACGTCCATGTTGGTCAACGGCTACAAAGGTATATATAGCATCATTGCACATTTCTCTTTCACCGGTAACTTGATCCTCCACAAATACGTCAATAATGACTTCCATAGATGAGTAGAATGATCTTGATACTTTTGCCTCCAAGGTTACAATAGAGGATTGTCTAATTGGTTTTTTAAATGAAACATGGTTGACGGAAGCCGTGACAACAACTCTACGGCAATGTCTTTGGGCAGCGACGCTAGCAATCACATCCATCCAAGCTAGAAGTTCCCCGCCAAATAGGTTGCCTAGAGTATTGGTGTCATTTGGTAAAACGACCTTGGTCGCTACGGAAAAAGTTTCAATTGCTTTTTTAGATTTCATGGTATAAAATTAATCATAAGTTACTAGTGCAATTACGGAATGTTAGTTTTAATATCTCACAAGCGTCCTTGATGAGATGTGCTGTGTCAAAACCATACTATTTCTTTTCGGTAAGATTAAATAATTGGTTATTTTAGCAAACCTTAAACCAACTTATACGTTACTATAAAAATAACACAATGAAAATTACATACGTTCTCCTTACATTTTCGATATTACTTTTTAGTTCAGTGAGTGCTCAAAAACATAGAGTTTTTGATTCCTCAAATGCCAGAGACGGTGAGTCCGTGGAATATTGTCACCAGCATGTTAAAATGAAAGAGCTTTATAAAGATCCTAATTTCATTGCTTTGAATGCTGTTTCAGAGGCTGAATTTCAAGAGAAACTTAAAGAACCTTCTCCAAAGGGAGTGATTTATAAAATTCCAGTTGTATTTCATATACTGCATAACGAAGGCGCTGAAAACATTTCTGATGAACAAATTTATGATGCTATTTCTCTATTGAATCGTGATTTCCGTAAACAAAATCCAGATACCGCATCGGTTCACGCTGATTTTCAAGATATGCCTTCCGATATTGAAATTGAATTTGTGTTAGCAACAAAATCACCTAATGGTCAATGTTTCAAGGGCATTACTCGCACATCTTCAGTGCTAAGTGTTCAAGGAGATGATGGATCAAGTCAAGTTAATGCTATCGTATCAGGAAATGATGTTTATAATGGGACATGGGCCGGAAATAAGTACTTAAATATATTTGTCTGTGGTGACATAGGGGGCGCCGCGGGTTATACCTTTAATCCGGGTGGATGGAATGCTACAAGCATGACCAATGGTATTTGGTTATTACATAGCTATACAGGTTCTATAGGAACCAGTTCTGTAGGAACGAGCCGAACGCTGACCCATGAGGTCGGCCACTGGTTAAATTTATCCCATACTTGGGGTGGGGATAACAATCCGAATCAAGCTTCAAGTTGTAGTCAAGATGATCAAGTGCAAGACACACCACTTTGTAAGGGCGTTACTTCATGTAATATGAATTCAAACGGATGCGACGGCGATAATTCTTATTGGGGTTTTGATATTAGAGACAATGTTGAGAACTATATGGATTATTCTTACTGCTCAAAGATGTATACTGAGGGGCAAAAAACAAGGATGCGCGCAGCACTTCAGGTTCAAAATACGGGGCGTAAAAACTTATGGCAAACAAGTAATTTAAATGCAACTGGTGCAACAGGTGTTATGGTTTTGTGTAAAGCGCAATTTGATGCAAATAGAACCACGATTTGCTCAGGAGATGTGGTTCAATTAACGGATGATTCGTACAATGCCGTTTCGACCTGGGATTGGACGATTACCCCTGCTACGGGATGGGCGTTTTCAAATGCGACCGATAACAGTTCTCAAGACCCAAGTATTATTTTTACGCAAGGAGGTCTTTATACCATTTCTTTGAGTGCCTCTGATGGATCAAGTACGGATGTTGAAACGAAAAGCAATTACATCCGCGTGTTACCTGTTTCTGCTAGCTTACCTTATTGGGAAGGTTTTGAAATTTATACAACATTGCAAAACTTGACAAATTGGGAAGTAATTAACTTAAATGATAATAGCGAATTCACTATTGAGTCAGGATTTGGATATTCCGGAAATAAATGTGCACGACTCCCAAATTTTGGTCAGCAAGGATCTAATATTGACGAACTGGTTTCTCAGTCCATTGATGTGTCAGGTGTTTCTGAAACAAGTGATATCACTTTGAGTTTCCGTTATGCTTATCGAAAAAGAACTTCTTCAGACTATGAGCTCTTAAAGGTTTTTGTTTCTAAGGACTGTGGTGAAAGTTGGTCGCAGAAAAAGACACTGGGCGGTAGCCAATTAGGTTCAGAAGCATCAAACTCCTCATGGTATCCAAGTTCAGTGGCGGATTGGAAGACCGTTCATGTTACGAATATTAATGAATCCTTTTATACACCAAACTTTAGAATGAGATTTAGGTTTGAGGGGGAAGGCGGAAACAATTTCTATTTAGATGATATTAATTTATACGAAGGTGGTCCATCTGATGACTTGGTTCTTGGCCTTTATGAAAATCATCAAGAGATAGGAATGAGCCTATATCCTAATCCAACAGAATCAGAGCTTTCTATTGATTTTAATTTAAAGTCAAACGAAAAAATTCAGATTGAAATAGTAGATGTTTTAGGAAAAACAATTCGTTCGTTGAATGTCAATGCTAACGAAGGGGATAATAGTGTATTTATTGATACGCAATCTTTTGCAAAAGGGGCTTATCGCGTTCATATGAATGGTAAAACTGTTTCATCTTCGCTTCCATTTGTGAAGCTATAAGTTCTGCTTCTTAAAATACTCTTTAATGAGTTTTGACTTTTTAATCCCTGCTATTTTCTGCAGCTGAACTTCATTTGCATTTTTTATTCCTTCAATGGTTTTAAAGTTTTGAAAGAGAGCCTCTATTGTCTTGGGGCCAATGCCCTCGATGGAGTCCATTTGTGTTTGAAGTGCATGTGTACTGCGTTTGTTTCTGTGGTGCTGAATTCCAAATCGATGCGATTCGTTTCTCATAAACTGAATGAGTTTTAAGCTTTCACTTCTTTTGTCTAAATAGATGGGGTAGGAGTCACCTGGAAAGAAAATTTCCTCAAGTCTTTTTGCAATTCCAACAATGGGGACCTTACCTCTTAGATTAAGTTGTTCTAACGCCTCTACAGCTGAGCTTAGTTGCCCTTTGCCTCCATCTACAATTACAAGTTGCGGCAAAGAACTTTGTTCATCGAGAAGTCTTTTGTATCTGCGATAAACAACTTCTTTCATTGTTGCAAAGTCATCAGGCCCCTCTACTGTTTTAACATTAAAATGCCGGTAGTCTTTTTTTGAGGGTTTGCCGTTTTTAAAGACAACGCAAGCAGAAACGGCGTGGGTCCCTTGGAGATTTGAATTGTCAAAACACTCCATGTGTTTTGGAAGCTCCTTGAGCCTGAATTCCTTTTGAATCGTTTCTAGTATTCTTTGTTCATTGCTATTTTTTGTCTGAAGAATTGCCTTTTTTCGCTGGTTCAATAAGAAAGCGTGCACGTTTTGTATAGACAAGTCTATAAGCTGCTTCTTACTACCCCTTTGTGGATATTCGAATGTATAACTCGGGTGCTGAAGTTCAAGTTTTGTATTTACTAGCACTAAGGTATTCTTGCTATTGAATTTTTCTTTAAGAAGATCGATTTGAACGGTGCTTATCTCTTCGGCCGTACTCTCCAAAGGGTCTTTTATTTTATTGCTATAAGCATATACAATTGCTCCTTCTACAATCACTAAGAAGTTGAGGTAAAATTCTTTTTCCTTTTTGAGTATGGTAAACACGTCTAGGTTTTTCAAATCCGAAACAATAATTGATTTTGCATTGTATTTTTGGATACTCAAAATACTACGTTTCAATTTTTCAGCGTTTTCAAATTCATAACGATCGGCATGTAAAGCCATCCTCTCTTTAAGCAAACGTATTAGCGAGTTTGTCTTTCCGGCTAGTAATAGTTTCGCTTCATCGATCAGGGTGTTATACGCTTCCTCATTTTGTTTTTGTTCGCATGGGCCAGCACATTTCCCTATGTGGTAATCTAAGCAAACAGAATATTTCTTTTCATTAATTTTCACTTGTGCCAGATCTAGTTTACAGCTTCTGATCGGGTACAGCTCTTTAATAAGTTCCAAAAGAATGTTCATTTGACGGACACTTGTATAGGGGCCATAATAAGTGGAGCCATCTTTGATTTTATTTCGTGTTGAAAAAATTCGTGGAAAGGGCTCTTTTTTCACCACAATCCATGGGTAAGTTTTGTCATCTTTGAGCAGAACATTATATTTCGGCTGATGAGATTTTATAAGGTTGTTTTCTAACAACAAAGCATCTGTTTCAGAGGCGACTACAACGTGTTCAATACGGTAAATTGATTTAACAAGAACCTTGGTTTTAAAACTTGAATTGTTCTTCAAAAAGTAGGATTGAACTCGTTTTTTTAGGTTTTTTGCTTTTCCAATATATATAATTACATCGAGATCATTTAAAAACTTGTAGACACCGGGAGATGAAGGCAGAACCTGCAATGAATTTTGAAGATCGGTCGATAAAAACTTCATGCTATAAATTTAAAAACTAATCCGTAGAATAAAGCATTCCTATATATTTGTAGTTATGTTAGATGATATAATTTTAAATGCCCTGAAAGAAGATATTGGAGATGGGGATCACACTTCTCTTTCTTGTCTTTCAGATGCCGATAAAGGTTCGGCTAAATTATTAGTTAAAGAATCTGGAGTTTTGGCGGGAGTTGAAGTGGCTAGACGCGTTTTCCAGCTTTATGACCCATCCTTAGAAGTTCATGTTTTGATAGAAGATGGCAGCCGGATAAGCGTTGGAGATATTGTCCTGGAAGTGTCGGGTCTGGCAAGATCAATATTAAGTACGGAGAGATTAGTGCTAAACATCATGCAAAGGATGAGTGGTATCGCTACAAAAACCAATAAAATTGTTCGTCAGATTGCCCATACGAATGCAAAAATACTAGACACTAGAAAAACGACACCTGGAATTCGGCTCCTAGAGAAAATGGCGGTGGTAATTGGGGGGGGGTGCAACCATCGTTTTGGATTGTATGATATGATCATGCTCAAAGACAATCATATTGATTACGCCGGAGGTATCCAAAATGCAATGAAAAAAACATTGAGCTATGTAGCGGGGCTCGAAAACGCTATAGGAATTGAGATTGAGGTTAGAACTAAAGCCGAGTTAATCGAGGCCATAGAGATCGCAGGGATGCAAAGAATATTATTAGACAATTTCACACCTGAGGAACTTTCTAGTTTAGTTGGTTTGATTCCAGAGTTCATTGAGTCTGAAGCTTCTGGAGGTATTACAGAAGAAACGATTGTTGCATTTGCCGAAACAGGAGTTGATTATATTTCCATGGGCGCTTTAACGCATTCTGTAAAGAGTTTGGATTTAAGTCTAAAGGCTCGTTTTTAAGTAGTGTTTTAAATCGAGGAGAAAATCAATATTTTCCTCTAGCTTATTGCCGATCACAACGATGTTCGCGCCATGCTTATGTGCTCGATCAATGGCTTCAATCGATCTTATTCCACCTCCAATTATTAACGGCGATCCTATTTTAGCCAATGCCGAAATCATTTTACTGTTAATAGGATTTAATGCCCCGCTTCCTGCATCTGCATAAATGAGTTGATGGCCTAAGTACTTACCGGCCATTGCGGTTTTTCTTGCAATGGTTATCTCATTCTGAGGAATAGGAACTGTTCTTGAAACATATTCTACGGAGGTCATTTTTCCGCCATTTATAAGTAGATAAGACGTAGGGATGACTTCGAGATCTATTTCCTCTAGGTCATCAATTGCGTCCACGTGATGTCCAATTAAGAAGTCAGGGTTTCTACCAGAGATCAATGAAAGAAACAAAAGGGCATCTGCTTGATTCGATATATGATGAGATGCTCCAGGAAAAAGAACAACCGGTATGTCAAGTTTCTGCCTTGCCAATTCAACACAACGCGTGAAGTCTACCTTGGAAACGGAACTACCCCCTATAAATACCATGTGAGGTTGTGCTATTTGAATGTTATCTAAAAAAAATGATAATGAGCTGATATCATTGAATTTATCTGGGTCGATTAATACGGCAATACCTTTTTCTATTTTTTGAAAGTAGCTGAGTATATTCATACTATGAAGTTGTGTATGTTAATATTTGTCCATCGACAATTTCGTGAGCCATGGCGACTTCAATAACACGATTTGATTTAGTGATTCTACAAATATGTTTATTGCCATTTTTTTGTAGAACTCGAATGTTGTTTTTAAAGTCTAACCCAGCTTGTGAAGCGTATTTATAGGCAGCTTCTTTAATGGTCCACAATAGTGTCATGTCACTGATTGAGTTTTGATCGAATAAATTGAATTCATCCTTATGACAGAATTTTGACCTTATTCGCAAAACACGTTCGCTCGGCACTTCTATGTCAATACCAATATTGGTGTTTGAAACGCCAATGCAAATGCTTTGTGCCGAATGCGAAATAGAAATCTCATGACCTCCTTTCTCCAGCAGTGGCTTTCTATTTATACCATAAGATATTTCTTGATTTTCAGCTACGGTATTTCGCAATTGTCGAACGCCAATAAATTCATTCTTTCTTGCTTGATTTTTGATTTTTTGGAGCTCTAGAATTTCATTAGGATACAAAAAAGTATTGTGTTCTATGAGGTCTTTAGATAGCATACCGAATTGAGCTCCGAAGCGTTCAAATACAATCACCTAATTCAATTTTTAATTCTGAAATAATAGTCGTAAATTTAAGTCAAATGTAGAAAGGTTTGCTTTCACCTTAAATGTTTTTAACAATTTTTTAAAGACCATGTTTTTTTCTATATTTACCTCTTAAAACTACAGAATTTTAAACAAACGATTATATCACTATGGTTCGTAATTTATTTTTTATCTTCTTAAGTACTTTGTTTTTAAGTACTTATGGGTTTTCCCAGTCTCTTAAAGGTATGGTTAAGGATGCTAAGAGCGGGAAGCCTATACCTGATTGCTCCATTAAACTTAGGGTAAACGGAAGCGTTAAAGGAGGTGCATACTCTGATTTGGATGGTAAATTTCAGATTAATGCGCTTCAGCCAGGTTCTTATGATGTTGAAATCAGCAACGTTAATGCAGGTTATCAGCCTATAAAGAGGTCTGGAGTTATTGTTTCCTCTGATAAAACTACAGATCTTAAAAATCTTGAATTGGGAATTGCTGAAAGTGTTCAGCAGCTCGGCGAGGTTATCGTCACCGTATATGTACAACCGCTTATCGATCCAAATGGTTCTTCAGGAAGTACAGTTACTCGTGAGGATATTGCACGCTTACCTGTAAGGTCTGCCGCTGCTGTTGCCGGTACGGTAGGTGGTGTTCAAACGAATGAAGGCTCTGGTGCCATATCGGTTAGAGGGTCGCGATCTGATGCTACTTATTATTATATAGATGGTATAAAGGTTCGTGGGTCTGCCAATCTACCAAAATCTGCATTACAAGAAGTTTCTGTTATTACGGGTGGGGTCCCTGCCAATTATGGGGATGTTACAGGTGGTATTATATCAATTACAACTAGAGGTCCATCAAAAACGTACTTTGGAAGTATTGAGGCAGTTTCTTCTGGAATCTACATCAATGGTGAAGACCCTGATGGATACGATGGTAAAGTTTATGGTTTAGATCAGTTTGGATACAACCTTTTTGAAGGGATGCTTTCAGGTCCGCTTTTAATGAGAAGAGATTCGGTCGGTAACAAAACCAATCCAATTTTAGGTTTTTTAATCTCTGCAAATTATTCGGACAGATTGGATTCTAGACCTCTTTCTGGCGGTACATATCGTATCAAACAAGATGTGCGAGATGACCTATTGACTAATCCATTACGTCCAACGTCAACTGGTTTTGGAACTTTTCATAATGCACTATTCCTAAATGAGTCTGATTTCGAAAAAACGGCGTGGAGAATGAATGCGCGATCAACTTCAATTTCTGCCCAAGGGAAAATAGATGTAAATACAGGACCAAGTGTCAACCTGCAGTTTGGTGGATCCCTGAATTACAGCAATGGAAATAATTACTCATACACAGGTTCTTTATTGAACTTTGGGAACTTTGGAGTTTCTGAAGCTTTAGACTACCGTGTTTTTGGTCGATTTACCCAACGTTTTACCAGTACAAAAGAAAGTAGCTCAAAAATCAAATCTGCCAACTATAGCTTAATGGTTGATTACACCAAGACAAAGAGGGATGTCTATGACCCAAAGCATAAATACAACATGTTTAATTATGGTCACGTAGGTACGTTTGAAACCTCAAGAATTCCATCTTATGAGTTTGACCAAGTTACTAATACATATATCCATAATGGATTTAGAGATTTAGAAGTTTCTTTTACACCTTCAGAAACCAATGCTTCCTTAGCTGCTATAACGAGTCAATACTATGATATCTATAGTGGAGAAACCGAGGGGCATTATGAAAACTTATTTCAGATTCAACAAGGTAATGCATTGAGGAATGGAGATGCTCCTGGGGATGTTTATGCTATTTGGAGTAATATCGGAGCTCCGTATAATTACTTTGGTAAAACGGAAAACGACCAGTTTCGTGTTACGGGTTCAGGTGCTGTTCAGATCGGTGAACATTCAATTTCCTTGGGATTTGAATACGAGCAGCGTTTGGATAGAGGATGGACATCAGGAACAACTACAGGTGGTGGAACGCAAGGGCCACTTGGCATTTGGACGATTGCCCGTCAATTAGCAAATTTTCATATTACAGAGCTTGATTTGAATTCTGGAGTTCTATCTGATTCAGGATCATTTAAGGCCATTACATATGACCGATTGAATTCTGGTTATGCTTCATCATCGGGAACGGGTGAATATGGCGGACAGTTAAATGATGACAACCAATCGTTCTTTGATTATAATCTTCGTTCAAACCTGAACCTAGCAGTAGATGGAGATGATTTTATTGACATTGACAATTACGACCCTAATTTATTTCAGTTTGATATGTTCTCGCCAGACGAACTTTTAAATAGTGGTAATTCATTTGTATCCTATTGGGGATTTGACCATACCGGTGAAAAAGTCAAAGGAAATACAGACATCAATAAGTACTTCAACGAGTTCGACGAAAATGGAAATTACAAAAGATTTGTAGGTGCTTTCCAACCAATCTATATGGCTGGTTATATTATGGATAAGTTTGCCTTTAAAGACATTTGGTTTACGGTTGGTGTTCGGGTTGATGTATTCGACGCAAACCAACCTATCCTAAAAGACCCTTATTTGTTTTATAATGCGAGAACTGTTGGTGAGGCACAAGCTTTAAAAGAGGCTGATCCTGACCAATATGCTTGGGTTAATCTGCCTTCAGGAATGGGTGACGACTATGTCGTTTATGTAAATGATGTGAATAGTCCATCATCAATCAATGGATTTAGAACAGGCCAAAATTGGTACAATGCTGATGGAACTCCAATTGAAGACCCTTCGGTTCTTCAGGGAGCAGCTGGTATAGCGCCTTGGTTATTAAACCCAGGTCAAGAAACACCTGACGCTAGTGCCTTTGAAGACTACAAGGCTCAAGTTAATTTCATGCCTAGAATTGCATTTTCCTTCCCTATTTCGGATGAGGCATCCTTTACAGCACATTATGACATCTTAACAAAGCGTCCAACTTCTGGATTTCGATTTGACCCTTTTGAATATCAATTTATTCAATCTAGAAGTGCGATCATAAGTAACTCGAACTTAAAACCGGAGACAACAGTTGATTATGAAATTGGCTTTCAACAAGTGCTTTCTAAGTCATCTTCAATAAAAGTTTCAGCGTTCTATCGTGAACAAAGAAATAACGTTCAGTTAATCAATGTTTTCCAAGCATATCCGTCCACTTATAAAACTTATGGCAATAGAGACTTTGGAACAATTAAAGGTTTAACTGTAGCTTATGATCTTCGAAGAACAGGAAATATCAGAATGACAGCAAACTACACACTTCAATTTGCTGAAGGTACTGGTTCAGATGCAACATCTGCGAGCGCATTAATTAATGCAGGTCTCCCGAACCTTCGAAATATATTCCCTTATTCTTATGACCAACGTCACGCAATTAATGTTGTGTTTGATTTTAGGTATAAAGATGGAGCAGATTACAACGGACCAAGTATCGGTAAATTAAACTTATTTGAAAATACAGGATTGAATCTGATCTCTAATGTTTATTCGGGATCACCTTATTCTTCTCAAACCTTTATTACTAATGACGCTCAGTCAGGAGCATTGAATGCTGGTTTGAATGGTACTTTAAATGGTTCTAGATTGCCATGGTCATATCGTTTAGATATGCAAATTGACAAAACTATGGAATTGAGTTATGGTGGTGATAAAGACAAGAAAAAAACGGCCTATTTCAATGTTTACCTTAGAGTCACTAATTTACTGAATCAATTTAATGTTTTAGGCGTTTATCGGGCAACTGGTAACTGGGATGACGATGGGTATTTAGCCGCGGCAGCAAGTCAAACATCCATTCAAAATCAAATTGATGAGCAGGCTTTTAGAGACTACTATATGATGAAGGTTCAAAATCCGTTCAACATTAGTGCCCCTAGACAGATTCGTTTGGGGATTAAATTTGACTTTTAATAGAATTATTTCAACAACACAAGAATAAACGTTACGTATATGAAAAAGCAGTTATTCGCTACATTAATAGGATTAAGTATTACGATTCCAGGTTGGTCTTATCTCGGTCCGCATGACAAAAAGGGATCTACAGATAACACAGCAAAAGGTGCAAACTGTAGTCCTGCGACAGCCAAACTCACATTGGAATTTAACGATGTGGCAGCACTCATTGAACAAGGTGGAAGTATGTTTCAAAATCGTCAAGATGGTACAGCAGCATACGAAGTCCCCAAAGGAAGTGGTCTTAATGCTATTTATGCTGGAGCACTCTGGATGGGAGGAACCGATGTCAATGGTCAGCTTAAATTGGCGGCCTTACGTTACCGAACAGGAAATGACTTTTGGCCAGGACCATTAACTGTTACTCCAGGTTCGGGTAATTATAATCCCCTTTACCCTGTTGGTGATGATGCTGTTCGTGATTTTGGAGAAGCAAATATTGATCCTGATCAGTGCCAAGCCTATGATAAAATTTATACAATTCGCAAAGCGGAAGTGATTCGTTTTAATATCTGGTGGGCTTGTAACTCAGGTGAAGTTACTGAAGGTTGCGACGATATAACGGAACCATCAAATGATGAATTACAGCGTATTTATGGTTGGCCAGCACATGGAGATGTTTCAAGGGGTCAAGATTACTTCTTAGCACCTTTTTATGACCGTGATGAAGATGGAAATTACAACCCTGATGCAGGTGATCACCCATGGTATGATGACATCCTAGGTCGAGACGACATTGAATGCGGTATCGATAGACGTATCTCGTTATTTGGAGATGAAACACATTGGTGGGTATTTAATGACAAAGGGAATATTCATACGGAAACGAATGGTGATCCTATTGGTATGGAGATTAGAGCGCAAGCATTTGCTTTTGCGACCAATGACGAAGTGAACAGAATGACGTTTTATAATTATGAGTTGATCAATAGAGGGACCCAGACCTTGTACGAGACTTATTTCTCTCAATACTTAGATGCTGATGTAGGTAATTATACAGATGATTATGTGGGTTGTGATGTTTCCAGAGGCTTAGGGTATACTTTAAATGGAGATTTAATTGACGAAGCAGATGGTGGTAGACCAGGATACGGAGCAAACCCTCCTGCGATTGGATGTGATTTCTTTGAAGGCCCATATCAAGATGCAGATGACTTAGACAACCCCGGTCCATATTTTGATGAAGAAACAGGTTTGGACGTTGTGCCATCTGTAACAGATGCTTTAGCAAATAATGGTATTGTATATAAAGGTGTCGGTATTGGATACTCTGATAGTATTATCGATAATGAACGTTTTGGCATGAGAAGGTTTACCTATTATACGTCAACTTCTCAGCCTCCATACAATGATCCACAAAATGCTGCTGAGTATTATAATTTTATGCAAGGTAATTGGTCAAATGGTTCTGAAATGTTCTATGGTGGCCTTGGATATACCGGTTCAACAGGTGCAACGACTGTTTTGTCTGACTATATGTTCCCAGGGGATTCTGATCCTTTAAATTGGGCCACAGGTGGTGTTGATATGTCAGGAGCTTTTCCTGATGGATGGTTTGAAAGTACTAATAATAACCCAAGTGGTGACCGGAGATTTGTTCAGTCTGCAGGCCCATTTACATTAAGGCCGGGAGCTATTAATAATATTACGGTCGGTATCGTATTTGGACGTAGCACAGACGGAGATCTTTATGCTTCAGTTGAAGCAATGAAACAAGCTGATACTAAGGCACAGGCTTTATTTGATGCTTGTTTTAAAATTCTTTCTCCGCCTGACGCACCTCGTTTAACCATTCAGGAGCTTGAAAACGAATTGGTTCTTATGATAGATAATCCGTCATCTTCAAATAATTATGAGGAAGGGTATGAGGAATTAGATGAAATTAATATTGCAGATCCAACAGTGGATAGATATTATAGGTTTGAAGGATATCAAATTTATCAATTGAAAGATGTAGAGACTTCAGTTGCAGATATCTCAGACCCTGAAAAAGCACGTTTGGTCGCGCAATGTGATGTCGAGAATGGAATTGAAAGAATTATAAATTTTCAATTTGATGAGGCTTTAGGTTTTTCAATTCCAACAGAAATGGTTGATGGATCAAATAAAGGAATAAAGCATTCCTTCAATCTAACCGAGGATAAATTTGCGCAAGGAAGTAAAACACTAGTTAATCACAAGTCTTATTACTACGTTGCAGTGGCTTATGCTTATAATAACTTCAAGACCTATAATCCTGAAGACCCTACTGCCTTAGATGGGCAGCGAAAACCTTATATTTCTTCTCGATTGAATTTTGATGGCACCGCGATTACAAGCACAGCTGCGGTTCCCCACAGTCCTATTCCTGAATCAGGTGGTACTGCTCAGTTAATTGCGTATGGTTCGTCTCCACGTATCACACGATTAGATGGTTATGGTAACGGGAACAGAGAACTAGAATTGACTCAAGAAAGTATAGATGAGATCTTAGCAACTGGCTTTATGGAAACGCCAACTTATGATTATGGCAAAGGTCCTATCAATGTAAAGGTTGTAGACCCATTGAATTTAGCGAACGGTTACTTTGAGTGTAAGTTCAGAGATTATACCGTACAAAACTCTGGTAATGCAGCAGATACAGCGAGTTGGGTAATTTATCGCTACGCTAACGAGGGGGATGTGACGCCATTAGATTCCGCGACATCTCAAAGAAGCATTGCTTTTGATAACGAGCAGATTATTCCTGAATGGGGTATTTCGGTTCAAATTAATCAAGAGAAATATTTTGTACCTGCAAGTGGTAGTTCAGGAGGTCCAGAGACCAAAACGACTACGATGATTTCTTCAAGTATTAACTTTGCAGATTCTTCTAAACAATGGTTAACAGGAGTAAATGACAATGACGCATACTTTCCAACAAATTGGATTGTTTGTGGTGAATATGACCCAGTAATTGATGAAACAGACGCTGGTTATGAATGTCAGCCTGATGGACCTAGTTACTTCAATCCTTGTAATTACAAAGATGAGATTACTTCAGACCAAAGCCCAGCATGGGAGGGTATTCTTGAAGGAATTATAGCACCACATCAACTGGTTGGGTATAAAGCGGACTATGCACCTATGGCATATATGGGAAGTGTAGCAACGAATGTTCGTAAGAATGCGGCCATTAGCTTTGCGCCGAGTGTAGATATCGTGTTTACGAGCGATGAAAGTCTTTGGACGCGTTGCCCTGTTATTGAAACAGGTAGAGATTCTGGATTGAATATCGGAGGTGCTAGTGCAGGAGAGGTCCGTCGAAGCCCAAGTGTTGATAAAAATGGGGATCAAATAATCCCAGGCGAAGGAGTTGCACAGAGCTATGGAATGGGTTGGTTCCCAGGCTATGCAATAGACTTAGAAACAGGAGCTAGATTATATATGGCCTTTGGAGAGAATTCATTCTTGGGTGGTGAGAATGGTGCGGATATGATATGGAACCCTACTTCTAATTTGGTAAGTAATGTAGGGACCCCAGTAATGGGCGGTGTACATCCAATTTATATTTTCAGTAAGGATTTGAAAAGTATTAATGGATATAATCAATCATTTGATTTCCCAGCGTACAATCCAGTGGAAGCCGTATTTGAAAGCTTGAACCAGCTTCGTATCCAATATAATGTAGCAGAAGCAAATCCAACAACATCAAATAGTCGTCCGTTATATGCTTCATTAACATGGGTGTGTTATCCAATGCTGAAAGAAGGTCAGGATTTACTTTCAACAGATGTTACGATGAAGCTTCGTGTCAATAAAGAATATAAAGATTATGTTGCAACAGGCGCGAATGGTGGAAAACCAATGTACTCTTGGAATATGGATGCTATTGCAACCGTAACAGCATCGAAAGACCAATTGAAGGAAGCCTTAGATTTGATCAATGTGGTTCCGAATCCTTATTATGCTTTCTCTGAGTATGAAAGAAATAGATTGGAAACTAAAGTTAAAATCACAAATCTCCCTGAACAATGTACCGTAAGTATTTACTCGGTTAATGGAAAGCTTATTAGAAGATTTCAAAAGGACAGTCCAATTACTTCTTTAGATTGGGATTTGACAAACTTTAAAGCGATACCTGTTGCCTCAGGTATATACTTGATACACGTTTCGGTTCCTGACGTAGGAGAAAAGGTGCTGAAGTTTTTCGGTGGCATGAGACAAGTTGACTTACAGGGTATATAATTAGAATTGAAATTAGAAAGAATTAGTTATGAAGAATAGTTTAAAAATTGCATTTGTTCTTTTATGTTTATCTCCTATGGTCTTTGCAGGAAATGAAGACCGTGTTGGATCTGCAGGAGCATCACATCTTTTGATTAACCCTTGGGCCCGTAGCTCCGCAATCGGTGATGCTGGAATCTCAAGTGTTAACGGATTAGAGGCGAGTTTTATGAATATTGCGGGTTTGGCTTTTACAGACCAAACACAAATGAAATTCAACTATAGCAATTGGATGGGGAGTGCAGGAATTTCTTTTAATTCAGCAGGTATAGCTCAAAGAATATCGGAATCAAGTGTCATAGCAATTAGTATCCAATCAATGAATTATGGTGATATAGCGATCACGACTGTTGAAAATCCGGAAGGCTCAATTGGCTTCTTTTCACCACGAACAAATGTCTTCAATGTTGGTTATGCCAGAAAGTTTTCTTCTAGTATTTCTGGTGGAATTAATTTTAAAGTGATTTCTGAGAGCATTTCGAACCTAAAGGCCTCAGGTCTGGCAATTGATGCAGGGATACGTTATGTAACGGGTGAACAAGAGCAAATCAAGTTTGGAATTACTTTAAAGAATGTAGGTCCAGTGATGAAGTACAAAGGTGATGGATTGGCGCAGCAAGCCGAGTATGTTACGACAGGTTATATTGCATCTCTTGAAGAACGATCTTCGGGATTTGAAATGCCGTCTTTACTTTGTATTGGTGGGTCTTATGATTTTATTTTCAATGAAAGTAACAAGCTCAATTTAGCTTTAGGTTTTACAGCTAATTCCTTTTCGTACGATCAGTACAGAATAGGTTTAGATTATGGAATGACTAATGAAAGAATGGCATTTAACCTACGTGGAGGATTTGTTTACGAAAAGGGTTTATTTTCTGTTGAAAGCCGTTCAAATGCTTTGATTGGTCCAACGGCTGGATTCTCTATTGATGCCTTAGTAGGGGAGAATAAGAGTGCATTGGGAATTGAGTACTGTGCAAGGTTTGCGGGTGTCTTTGGTACAATTCATACAATAGGTGCAACAATAAGCCTAAAATAAAACAACAATAAACCTCTCTTGATGATAGCCCGTTATGGGCTTGTTTCTATACTTATACATAAAATGTCGAAGATTAATTATTACACCCCAGAGGGCCTTAAAAAGCTTAAGGACCAGCTCTATGAGTTAAAAACTGTCCAACGGCCGTCTATTTCTCAACAAATAGGTGAGGCTCGTGATAAGGGTGATCTTTCTGAGAACGCTGAATATGATGCGGCAAAGGAAGCACAAGGTATTTTAGAAATGAAAATCTCTAAACTAGGTGAGGTCATCTCCAATGCACGCTTAATAGACGACACCAATATTGATAATTCAAAGGTTTATATTCTTTCTATTGTTAAAATCAAGAATGTTTCAACCGGAATGGAGATTCAGTACACCCTTGTGGCTGAGAATGAGGCAGATTTAAAATTGAAGAAGATATCGATTGAATCACCTATTGGAAAAGGTTTGCTCGGTAAATCTAAAGGAGATATTGCAGATGTTGTTACGCCGGGTGGAACTATGCAATTTGAAATCATTGAAATTAGCCGTTAGTGTCTAGTATTTTTTCTAAAATTATTTCAGAGGAATTGCCTTGCTATAAAATAGCAGAAGATGATTCGTTTTTGGCTTTTTTGGACATTAACCCTTTAGTGGAAGGTCACGTGCTTGTTATTCCTAAACAAGAGATCGATTATTTATTTGATATTGATGATTCCCTATTAAAGGACATGGTTATCTTTTCAAAGAAGGTGGCCAAACGTATACAAAAGGCGATCCCTTGTAAACGTATTGGGTTGTCGGTTATCGGTTTAGAGGTGCCTCATGCACATATCCACTTGGTGCCGATGCAAAGTATGAAAGACATGAATTTTAGTAATGCTAAATTAGCGTTGTCTTCATCACAATTAGAAGTTATTCAGTCTAAGATTAATTCTGTTTCAGAATAGATTATTCAAGTTCTATATTGGTATAAAGAGTCATACTTCCTTCGTAGCCATGAACCATGATTTCAAAGGACAATGATTGATGTCCTTTTAAATCTTTTGTATCATACAGATAGGTTATCTTTTGGCTTTCATTAGGGAGAACCTCAAGCTTATCCATATTGTATTTTTGAAATTCGGTATTGCTTGGAAGGATGATTTCTATTTTCTCACTCGATTTGTTTTTAACAATAAACGTGCTAGTGATAACAGATCCACTTTTTTTGTTCTCTAAATTTTGAACGAGATTTTGGGCCATTAAAGGGAAAATTGATTTGTCTCGTTCAATAGTTACATGTGCTACTTGTATTTTTCTTTCCAATCCAGCCGCTCTTGAATATACAGACTCGTTTTGTACTACAACATCGTCGCTTATTGTTTGATCAGCCGCGTATTCTCCAAAAGGAATGAAGGTAAAGGAAAGGGTTTCATTTTCTATATAACTGGCAAATGCACCACCGTCTGTTGATTTAAAATAATTGATAAGTGATGAAATTCTCCGTTTGGTGAGATTAACATTGTATGCGGTGTTGGCAACGGGGCTTGCAAAGCCTTTGATACTGACCTCGATTCGTGAACCTGCTATTAATTCTTTTAGTAGTATCGATGTTATTGTATCTAACATGGATGAACCAAAGTCAACTTTGTTTTTGAAGAAACCATCTAACTCATTCACATAGACTTGTGCTTTATCTATACTTATGCCTTTGGAGACCTCCGCCTTGTAGTAATCGTAATGATCGACATATTTTTGGTAAGTCTCTATGTAAGTTTGTTTTGTAGTTGCGCGATAGGTGGATGCATCGGGTTCATCATTCCTGAAATAAAGTGTAATCGGAAACATTTGTTTTAAGCGATCTTCTATTAGGATTGTGTCTGTAATGCTTTCTTCCGTAATTAATTCAATGATTGGATAGGATGCATATATGTCACTACAGCAGGTGGGGTTTTTAGTATAAAACCCACCCACCCTATTTGAAGAAATGTAAGAACTATCTCTATGCTCAAAGTAATAAAGATCATTTGCGGGACTATTAATGGGCTGTCCAGCATTTTCTGGACTCGAGAATACACCTCCAATATAAGTGCTTGAATGAATGTCATGTCCGCCAAATCCATTATGCCATGTAGATGAGAAAAAGAGCTGATTACTTATCGTATCATACCATGGGGTTAGCTCATTTTCCGAGGAGTTTATTCCTTTAATATTAATAGCGGGCATAAATGAGATTCCATCAATACTCTCGGCATACCAAATGTCCATTCCTCCAATTCCACCCTTTCTATCAGAAGAAAAAACCAATACTTCTTTATCTCTAAATCGAGTGTAATATGGCATTGTACTGTTGGCACCGTTCTGATTAATTTCGATACCGAGGGTGTCTCTGATTTGAAATAAACTATCCTCCCATTCTGCGACTACAATATTGCAGCTATAGCTAAAGCCGTCGTCTTCACAGATACTGAAATAATAATAATGACCATCGATGGAAAAACTACCATTTCCATAATTTAATTTTTCATGAAATAGGTCTTCATTTATTTTAGAAGGCTGGAAATTTCCTAGACTATCTCTTACGCTATAATAAAGCCTGGTGCGATAGGCTTGGTCATAGACTTCTTCTTGCTGGTTAGAAGAGTCCGCTTTTAAAGCAGAAAAAACCAATCTGTTGTCTTTGATGGTATGTCCAAATTCAGCGTCATAAGAATTTACGGTTTCAGGAAGGTGAACGAGGGGGGTGAATTCAGAAGAATCTAGTGAGTTTTTAAGCGCCCATTTACACGATTCTATTTCTCTGATAGTCTTTATATAAAAAGGGCTGATTTTAATTCTTTCTAGTTTTTCAGCACTTAATTCTAATGTTTTGATGGCTTGCGTGTAGCGGCCATTTTGCTTTTGCATGAGTGCGAGATTCAAAAGACTATTTGGATAAGTTTTTGTCTGCTCTCTCGCGTATACTTTGGCATAGTAGGTTTCTGCGTTAGCATAGTCTTTATATGACCGTAAGGTTTCCGCATACTTCCAAAGGAGCTTAATTGAGTTAGAGTCTTTTTTTAAAGCTTGCTTGTAATATTCTAGTGCGTAGTAGAAATCGCCCTTAACATATTGCTCATCTGCAAATGCAATGATTTGTTTGAGTTTTTTTTGCGCCAATCCGGAAAAGGTAAGGCAGACAAACAACAAGGAAACTATATATAGTCTGGGCATACTCTGTGTATGATTCTTTTAGGTTTGAATTTTTTAATGATATAGCGAACGGCGAATTCTATTCCTCCTCTGGCCCTACTTGCAGGGACTAATTTAGAGAAGTTGATGTCATAGCTAATACCAACAAATAAGTCAGCATAGTCATAGCCTACGCTAATGTAAGCAGCATCACTATTTCTATACCATAACCCACCATATATAGCGGCATAAACTTTTTTCGGATGGTTCAGATAGTATTTTCCAGAACCCCCAAAGATCAATTCTTTATATACATCCTGTGCACTATATTGAACACTAGGTATAAGATCCCATTTCTCATTGAGGGTAAAAGTTCCCTTTATAAAGGAATTGCTTCTGATTGCCCTTTTTACTTCTGCGTTATAAAAGCCTTGATTCGGAGTGTTTAAATTAAATACACTTGAGCCGAGTAGTACTTTAAAACGATTACTTTTTCTCCATTCATATATAAAACCTGCACCTAAAGTTGCATTTGTTTTTCTGTCACTTTGATAATTTTCAAAGGTAGGTGCTGCAGGGTTGAAGACATACCCGTTGTATTGCGTGTCAAAATACAAAGCATCCCAATTGATTTGCCGATGGTTCATTCCAAAATTAATGCCCGGCCTAATCACATGCGTTGAATCCTTACCTAAATTAAATGCATATGAAATATTCCCTTGAACCTCAACCGTTCTGAATTTACCATCGCCAGCCTGGTCATTGAATAAATTTAGTCCCAGTCCAATTTTTTTAAATTTCGTATCCACAGAGATCGCTGTTGTGCTAAAGGGTACGGTTACACTTCTCCATTGGTCTCTATAATTCCCAATAAATCTTACGTCACCATCAAAATGTCCTGCATGGGCCGGGTTCTGATAGAGTTGATTGTCATTAAATTGAGACCAATGAATATCCTGCCCGAAAGAATGACTTCCAACATATAAGTAAAATAGAACACATAAGAAAAAAGTCTTCATATGTTTTTAGGATTCGACAGTCTAAGATACAATAAAAACCAATGATAATTAAATCAAGGAGTAGAGAGTGAAACAGGAATTATTTTCCCATTCATGAAATCCCCTTGAGTTAAAGAAAAGTTATAGATATAAGCGGCCATTTTAGCGGCAGAATGAGGTGCTTTGAATCCCGGGAAGGCCTCTTCTAACATTTCGGTTTGCACCGCTCCAAGACAAAGGCAATTCATATGAATGTTAGAATCTTTGTATTCTTCTGCAAACAATTCTGTAAATGAACACAAAGCAGCTTTGGACGTGCTATAAGCGGCAAGTCCTGGGAATTTTACGGAACCTTGGAATCCACCCATGGAGCTAATATTCACAATATGGGAAGTTGAAGATGTCATTTTGGGAATACAAGCCTGTACAACTTGCATAATTCCAATAACATTGATTTGATACGATTTAATGAAGTCCTGGTGGCTCAGCTTGTCAAAATCATTTTTCACCAAGAAACCGGCATTGTTGATAAGCACATCAATATGAGAAATATTTTTGAGGGCCTCTAAAAATAGGTTTTGATCCCATTGCTCTAAATCTAAAAATGAAGTGGTGACATTACGCAATTCTTTGAAATTAGACTGCATCACTGCTTGCTGCCTTGCAAATGCAAAAATTTCATTCTCAGGATTTTTAGCTGCTTCTTGTACTATTGCCTTGCCTATGCCTGTACTGGCCCCAATAACAACAATTGTTTTACTCATCATAGGTAATTTTGACGATAGGGCTTGTTGGATAGGCTTGACATGTCAAAATATAGCCCTCCTCAACTTCCTCATCTGTCAAGGAATAATTAAGTTTCATGCCAGCGCTGCCTTCAGTTACTTTGGCTTTACAAGAACAACAAACACCACCACGACATGAGTAGGGGGCATCCATGCCCTCCTCTTCCACGGCATCTAAAATAGATTTCGCATCATTTTCTAATGTGATATTAAATTCATCATCATCAAGGGTTACAGTGATTTCTGAAGTGCCAATGAATTTATTTTTTTCTTTCTCAACACCTAAGTTAACTGGTGTTGTAAATAATTCATAAATAATTTTATCCTTTGAAACACCAAAAAACGCTAAAGCTTCAATACAACCTAAAATCATTTCTTCAGGTCCACAAATTAGAAAAGCATCTTTTTGAAGAAAGCTTAAATCCTCTTTAATTAGGGCCGTTAAAGTTGTTTTGTCAATTCTACCTTTGGTCGCGTTTGACACGTCTGCTCTACTATAAAACAGTGAGGTATTAATTGAAGTCATGGAATCTATTTCATTAATAAACATAGCCTCTTCCGGAGATTTATTCCCATAAAGTAAGTGAATGCTTTGCGCTTGTTCTTTAGATTTCAAAATGGAAAGGATTGGTGTGATTCCACTTCCCGCGGCAATTGCTGCCACGTTTTTGGCTTTTTTAGGAATTTTAAAGCTCCCTTGAGGAACTGCAATGTGAATCTTTGTTCCCTCTTTTGCCTCTTGATTGAACCAATTAGAAACAATTCCTTTGTCAACGATTTTGACGCCTATTGCTAGGTGTTCATCACCCGAACTACAAATAGAATAAGACCTTCTCTGTTCTTCACCCTTGATTTCAACAAGAATATTTAGATACTGCCCGGGCTCAAATTTAAATTTAGATTTGAGTTTTTCAGGAATATTAAATACAGCCTTCACGGATGTTTCATTAAGCTTTTCTATTTTTGAAATTTCAACTTCAAAGTACCCTTTGTGCTTTTTATCTTTCTTGAATATACCTCCTAATAAACCCATAATTTATTCGTCAAATGTTACGATTACTTTTTTAGATGTCGGATGCGATTGGCATGTGAGTATATAACCCTGATCAAGCTCATCTTGTTCAAGTGAATAATTCACATCCATTTTTACTGAGCCTTCAAGTATTTTTGCTTTGCAAGTACAGCAGACCCCACCTTTACATGCGTAGGGCACATCTAATCCCGATTTGTGTGCGGCATCAAGAAGCGAGATGCCATTTGTATTTAAATCAAATTCATATTCATCCCCGTCAATGTGCAGTTGTATTTGGCTATCTTCTTCGTTCACAACGGGCGTATCTTCTTCTGTTTTTTGTTTGAATCCCGTTCCAAATAATTCGAGATGGATCTGTTTTGAATCAAGTCCTTTTTCAAGGCAAACTTCTCTTATTTCTAAGGTCATCTGTTCGGGACCACAGATGAATACATCATCGATAGAAACCCCTCCAAAGTAGGTCTTAAAAAGAGTTTGGCATTTTTCTTTGTCAATCCTTCCCTGTTGTAATTTATTCCCAAGGTTTTCTCTCGAAAATATATGAACAACGCTTAGTCGATTTATGTAGGTGTTCTTTAAAGCTTCAATTTCTTCTTTAAAAATAACGGAGTTAATCCCCTTGTTTCCATAAATAAGGTTTACCGTACTATTTGGCTCATGTCTTAAAATACTTTTCAAAATAGATAGAATAGGAGTAATACCACTGCCTGCTGCAAATAGTGCATAGTTTTTACTAGCCTTGGTATCGGGAAGGTGCTGGAAGTTACCGGCTGGAGCCATAACCTCAAGGGAATCTCCTTTTTTTATTTTTTCATGGGCATAAGACGAAAACAAACCATTTTCTATCCTCTTAATTGCAATTTTATGCTCTTTTGAGGAAGGTTCAGAACATAGGGAATATGATCGTCTAAGTTCTTGATCTTTAACGTAGGATTTCAGTGTCAAGTATTGACCAGCTTTAAAGTCAAATGATTTTAGGTGTTCTTTAGGGATGTCAAAGGATATTGAGACACAATCATCAGTTTCCTTGATGATTTCTTTGACGCTAATTTTAAAAAAATTCGATTTCATTTCGACCGTAAATTTGCCTCAAATGTAAGCAATCTATTTTTCAAGACAAGGCGAACGAAACATTGTTCAATTTCTTTTGTTTTTAATCAGAGGTAGTATTAAGTATATTTGTAAAGTAAATTCATGAATATGATGGAAATCGACAACAAAGAATTAGAAAATAAATTTCAGCAGAAGATTGATAGAGACATTAAAATTGAGCCCAATGATTGGATGCCTGACGCCTATCGTACGACTTTGATACGTCAGATTTCACAGCATGCACATTCTGAAGTTGTTGGAATGCTGCCTGAAGGCAATTGGATTACGAGAGCTCCTAATCTGCGTAGAAAAGCAGTTTTATTGGCTAAGGTCCAGGACGAAGCTGGACACGGGTTATACTTGTATAGTGCTGCTGAAACGCTTGGTGCAGATCGAGAGCAGACTATTGATGATTTGCATTCGGGTAAGGCGAAGTATTCATCTATTTTCAATTATCCTACATTAACTTGGGCAGACATGGGTGCCGTTGGTTGGCTCGTCGATGGTGCTGCTATCATGAACCAAGTCCCTTTGTGCAGGTGCTCTTATGGCCCATATGCTCGCGCTATGATTCGGGTATGTAAAGAGGAGTCTTTTCACCAACGTCAAGGTTTTGAAATCATGACGAAATTGGCTGGTGGAGCAATAGAGCAAAAAGAGATGGCTCAAGATGCATTAAATAGATTTTGGTGGCCTGCTCTTATGATGTTTGGGCCGAGTGATGCAGACTCAAGTCACACGGAACAATCTATGAAGTGGAAGATTAAACGACATACCAATGATGAGCTGAGACAAATGTTTGTCGATGTTACAGTACCTCAAATCGAGACTCTTGGCTTGACGGTTCCTGACCCGGATGTAAAATGGAACGAAGTAAAAGGGCGTTACGATTATGGCCCAATTGATTGGGATGAGTTTTGGCAAGTTGTAGGCGGTAACGGACCTTGTAATAAAGAACGCGTAGATGCACGAAGAAAGGCAAAAGAAGATGGTAAATGGGTTGTTGAAGCAGCCATGGCATTTACTAATAAAAGAAATTCAAAGAAATCTGCTTAAGATGGAAAAATCAAAAGAATGGCCTCTATGGGAGGTTTTTATAAGAAGTAAACAAGGACTAAACCATAAGCATGTTGGTAGTTTACGAGCTTCAGATGCCACAATGGCAATAGACAATGCAAGAGACGTTTATACGAGAAGATCCGAAGGTATTTCGATTTGGGTCGTACCCTCCAATAATATAACGGCCTCTGATCCGAGTGATGAGGATTCTCTTTTTGAACCAGCAAATTCAAAGGTGTATAGACATCCTACCTTTTATGATGTTCCAGATGGTATTTCACACATGTAACAAATGACAACAAAAGAAGCACTTTATAATTATACCCTCAGAATGGGAGATGATAGTCTTATTCTAGGACAACGATTATCGGAATTGTGTGGCCATGGCCCTATTTTAGAGGAGGATATCGCTTTAACGAATATTTCTTTGGACCTTATTGGGCAAGCGACCTTACTTTTAGATTATGCAGGTGAACTTGATAAGGATTCTAGAAACAAGGATCAATTGGCTTTTTTAAGAATTGAAAAGCAATATGTAAATATATTACTAGTTGAACAACCAAATGGACATTTTGGAGATACTATTTTACGTCAATTCCTTTTTGACGCATACCGCACGGCGCTCCTAGAGCGACTGTCTACCTCGAAAGACAAAAGACTCGCGGGCATCGCTGAGAAGTCTCTTAAAGAGACTAAATACCACCTTAAACACTCTTCTGAGTGGGTCATTAGGTTGGGAGACGGAACAGAGGAGTCGCACTTAAGAATTCAAAACTCTTTGGATAAGCTATTCCGATATGCACATGAATTGTTTTATGAGAATGAAGTAGATAACCTTCTAATTAAAGAAGGTATTGTTCCCTCAGCACAAGGAATTTATCCAGTTTGGGAAAAAACAGTGAACGATGTCCTTGAAGCCGCCACACTATCCTTACCGAAAAACAACTGGAAGTTTCAGGGTGGGCGTGAAGGAAGGCATTCTGAGCATATGGGGTATCTTCTTGCCGATATGCAATATATGCAACGCACCTATCCAAATATGGAATGGTAAATGAAAAAATAATATGGGCGTATTTAGAGGATGTTTATGATCCTGAAGTCCCTGTTTTATCAATTATTGACCTTGGAATAGTTAGATCTGTTCACGTCAAAAATAATCATGTAAACATTACAATTACCCCTACCTATACGGGATGTCCTGCCATGCAAACGATCGAGCAAGACATTACCGTGAAATTAGCTGCAGAAGGGATTTCTTCATACAAAATAGAGACTGCAATTTCTCCCGCTTGGACAACAGATTGGATGTCGGAGTCAGGAAAACTAAAGCTTAAAGAATATGGAATTGCTCCCCCTCAAGATGAGGTCGATAAGTCTGTGCTTTTTTCAGATCCGATAGTCGTACCCTGTCCTAAATGTGATGCTCCAAATACCCGTTTGGTAAGTCAGTTTGGAAGCACTGCCTGTAAAGCCCATTACCAGTGTCAAGAGTGTCGAGAACCTTTTGATTACTTTAAATGCCTTCGGTAGGTTTTTTCTTTAGATACTGACTGTCTAGCCAATAAATAACTTTTAATGATATGGTGTTTATGGGCCCGTTTTGAAGGGTGTTGTTTAGGGTTTCCCAATACCGATTATCTACATCAGAGTCTGAAGTAAATATAGAGTTCTTCCAAACGAAATTCAGCTCACTTCCAGGTAGAAATACCCAACGTAACAGCATGTCTATTGTGAACGCATTATAATTTATGTCATATGCAGAAAATCCGTTAACGTCATTTCCTGAATAATCAGCTAAAGGATTAAGCCTTCCATTGTCTAATAATTCATAGAAGCTGTTGTATTTGATTTGAGCATTGTAATGCCTTAAGCGAAATGTCATGCCTAACCTGTTGGTAATCGTATAGTCAAGCCCAAGAGATTGCTCATTTGTGAGCCGGTCTCTATTACCAAACAAGATGCCATCGAACTCATTTATAGGAGATCCAAACCCAACTGCAAAGCCCTCACTATTGTATTGAAAGCTTTGTTTCCATTCATGTAATAGGAAAAGTTGATTGCTGAGCCTAAATCTGAATTCTAGACTGTAATTCCATTCCCACCAATCTCCACGTTGCACATCAACATAGCCCAAGCGGGCATCGACGGCTATTCTTTTTTGATAATTAGAAGAAAACCAAGTAGACATATTCGTCCAAATGGGACGCACGAATTTATATTCACCAATGTTCTCTGCTCTAGGTTCAAAGTAATCATTGTTTTCAAACAGTGCCCCATTGAAGCTCAAGCCTCCTGCATTGAATGATTTCGAGACCATGACAAGGCTAGATTGCCAATAGGCTCCACCAAATAGGTTTGGTGCATATAATCGTTCATAATTGACTGAAAGGTTACTTTGGAACTTATTTAAGTTCCAAAAGCTTGGTCGAAAGTTTCGATAACCGACATTCACCTCTGCAACACGACTGTTATTTGCTCTTAAGAAGCCTAAGTCATTTGGATCGTAGGTATCAGATTCTTCATAATATTCGGTCCAAAAGGTGAAGTTTCCTCTTTGCTTTCCTGTTCTCAACACCCCATGAGTGTCCTAACGAAGATTCTGAGCTTTCTATAATTGTCGACAAAACCCCTTCGCCAGTCACATAATAGTCGTTATTTTTTGTGTTGAGTTTAGCCTTGATGCCTGAGACATTGGCATCGTAAAAGTCTCCAGAACGCCAAACATTGGTGTTTGTGAATGTTAGGAAGCTATTGTTTTTTAGGTTTTGATCCAATACCAAAACATTGTAGTTACTTAGGGGGCTAATTATGACATTGCGTTCAATGTTTGTTTCACTATCTATTGCTTTTCCGGTTTGCTCGGCAGTAATACCATTGAATACGGCAATACCTAAACCATTATTTAGTCTTCCCGAAACTTTACTCGCGTTAATTAATGGGACAGAATTAGGGATTTCTTCTAAATATTCATTTTCATTCAGTTGACTTTGATAAACCCTTGACGGGGTTTGTACGCCAATTCGCCTACTGTAGAAAAGCTCTGATTTTGTAAATAGTTCAGTACCCTCGGTAAAAAACTGCCTATTTTCATTAAACTGTATTTCAAAAGGACTGATGTTTAAAACCTGATTATCAAAAACAACTTGACCAAAGTCCGGTAATAAAGTCACATCAAGGGTAAACGCCTCGTTAATCCCATATTTAATATCCATTCCACCATTAAATGAGGAAAGTGTTTCTGTGTCCTTTGAGAAGTTAACATAGCTTGATAGAAATGGTATAAATGCAAGTCTCAAAGGTGGTTCTACTCCCTGTATCCCTTCAACTTTTCCACTTTCAAGGAGGTAATTCTCAAGGTCTGGATTGACAGGATTCCATGTACTCTCTTCTCTATACCTACTTATTTGCCTTCCGAAGTTAATATTCCAATTTTGAATGTCTTCTTTGGGGAATCTTATTGCAGAGTAGGGTATTTTTATTTCGGCAAACCATCCATTTTCTTTGATTATAGTTTTGCTATTCCAAACCAAATTAAGAAGATCATTAAAATCCCCATTAAATATTTTTGCGTCCAATTGAACGCCTAGACTTGTTAAGCCAAAAAAGAAGCCATTTTGTTTGTCATTATAAGTGTCAAGAAAAATGGCAAACAGGTCTAGATTGGGATTAAAATCGTCTCGAGCAGAAAGTACTTTTGATACAGAGTCTCCATTATCGAAGCATTTTACACCAAAATACAGAGCCTCATCATCATAAAGTAGAGCTACTTCAGTGTGTTTTGACGGTGATTCTCCAGGAAAGGGTTTGAGTTGTGTAAACTGTGATGTCCATCTTGCTTCCTCCCATGACACCTCATTGAATTCTCCATTTAGTAGGATCGCTTCATTCGTCTTAAGGGCAGTTAGACTTTTTTGACCAAATGTCATATTGGCTATTCCTATAGAAAGTATGGTCAAGAGCAATTTCATAGTGCAAAAATAGGCTTTCGGTTTTAATGTTCTTTAAGAAGAATGTAGATGATGAACAAATAAGAATTAATTTTGTGCATGCGCGATTTTGATAGTTTAAAAGCCCAGCTAGAAACCACGGGTTTTCCGCAGGTTTATTTCTTCAAATTCATAGTGCCGAACAAGAGTGATAATGTGGCTAAAGTCAATGCTTTATATGCTGCAGACACTCAAATTCAAATGAAAACTTCTTCAAGCGGGAAATTTATATCTGTAAGTGCAAAGCAGGTTATGCTTTCTGCCGATGAGGTGATTCATATTTATAACAAGGCCTCAACTATTGAAGGCATAATATCATTGTAAATGAATTTATTAGATATACTTTCGATCACCTTGGTCATTCTATTGATCATTATTACCTATCGCATATTAATCAAGAGATTGAGTCGTAATCGGGTCCGTACTGAAGAGTATTGCACGCTGTATAATACTGAATCGTATGAGGTTAATGGGGAGATTGAATTTTATTTTCAGTGCCCAGCGCCTATCGAGGTTCAATTTTGTATTTGGTCTAATGAAGAAATTATCGTCCAGCTTGCTTCCAGAAAATTTGAAAAGGGTGGTCATATATTAAGATATGATTCAACGCAGCTGCAAAATGGAGGTTATACCTTTGGGATTGTAACAGAAAAGCAGAAAACGATTAAAAAGTTCGGCGTAAAAAACTAGGTATCTTTTCGCCCTTTTTTCTTGCCGTCTATTTTTATTTTCTTTCTTCTTTTATCAATTTTGTATTTTGATTTATTGAAGCTGTTATCTGTTCTTTTCAGTGATTCAAAACGAACAACAAGCCCAAGGCTATGTTGCATATAATTGGATGATTTAAAGAGGTCAATAACTCCAACCTTTGCCGTGCTACTTATTTGCAATCCAATATGTTTAGAAAGCCAAAAATTAACTCCGACACCCACGTTTAGTGTTGGACTTAAAGCACGAGCAAGGGTGTCTTGATTGTCTCGAACACTTATCCCCAAACCAGCAAAAGCAAAAGGGTCAATCGCTCCGCTGTTTAATAATTTATAAAAAGAATATTTGGAATGTAGATCCATTGAAAAAAGACTTCCTGAAATATTTTCTTGGCCATTCGTGAGTTTATTTGGATTATAAACAGAATAAGTCAATACAGCCTCTGCGCTCCAACCATTGTAGATAAATTTATCTACAAAAAACCTTGAAGGGAAAAGATGCGAATGCATGTTTTCAATCAGAAAAGGGTTAAATGACTCTCCATCATCATCTGTTAATATCCATGACGTACCAAACATCCAGCTGTAGCTATCTTTGTTATCAATGGCCTTTGCAGGCTGTCCTATAACAACCGTGCTTAAAATTAGGGAAAGACAAATTAAACTGAAACATTTCATTGCTATCTCAAATTAGATGGGCAAAAGTAAGAAATAATAGAGGTTAGGCTTATATAAACCAAATGATATTTCTGATTTTAACTTGATCTAAATATTTCTTGAGTTTTATTACGGTCGCACTATATGTAATCTTTATGTATTGTTCATAACTGCTTTGGAAGCCATAACCTATTAATGCGTAATTTTGTTTCTATGTCTCGGGTAAAAAAAATAAAGTTAGAAATTGATGATGAACTCGAATTCCCAATTTTAGGATTGTCCACAGCCCTCGGTGATTATCGGCTTGCTTGGGAACTGAATTCTAAACTTAATTTAGGCTTCCGTAAATTGGATGGCAGTACTTTTTTTTCTATACCTGATAAAAGCAAAAAAGTCATTGATTATGAATATTATTCATATGTCAATGAGGAAGAGATGTCTAAGTTCTTTTTAGTTAAGAATAAACAAAAGGGATCAACCCTTTTTAATGACCGAGATCGATTAGATTTCTTCCTGGTATTGCGTGATAATTTTATTTACGAGATTGAAGATTTAATAACAGACTTAAGAAAAATAGAAGGTATTATAGCCGTTTTTTCTTTCTCTAGTGCTGAGTTTGAATTTTCAGAATATTTAAATGATTAAAATGAAAAGAACAAAAATAGTTGCAACCATTGGACCTTCTTCTTCCTCTAAGGAAGTGTTAAGGAATATGATTAATTCGGGCATGAATGTGTGTCGGGTCAATTTTTCTCACGGCGCATATGAGGACCATGAGAAAGTAGTGAAGGTCATAAGGGAATTGAATGATGAACTGAATACCAATGTGGCGATTTTAGCTGATTTACAAGGCCCTAAAATACGCACAGGGCTTATGCAGGAGGGCGGCGTACATCTTGAAGTAGGTGCCAAAGTTTTGGTTCAGACTGATGACATACTAGGAAAGGAAGGCATGTTTTCAATAAACTATAATAGGCTACCTGCAGATGTTAAAAAAGGAGAATTTATTTTACTTGATGATGGCAAACTAATGCTAGAAGTTGAGCATACGGATGGAAAGAAGCAAATTACTTGTAAAGTAATTCAAGGCGGTATTCTCTCATCCAGAAAGGGCGTAAACTTTCCGAACACACGTATTTCTATGCCTAGCTTAACAGAAAAAGATATTCTTGATCTACAATTTGCAATTGATCAGGATGTGGATTGGATTGGGCTCTCTTTTGTGCGCTCCGCAAGGGATATTATTGACTTGAAACAACGTATTTCTAAGGCAGGAGGAAAAGCTAAGGTAATTGCTAAGATTGAAAAGCCCGAAGCTTTAGAATGTATAGACGATATTATTAGCGAAACTGATGGTCTTATGGTCGCTCGTGGAGATTTAGGTGTCGAGATTCCTTATCAAAAGGTGCCCTTAACTCAAAAGATGCTTATTAATAAGGGGATTCAATATGCAAAACCTGTAATTGTTGCGACGCAAATGATGGAGTCTATGATCACACAAATGTCTCCAACACGAGCTGAGGTAAACGATGTGGCGAATGCTGTTTTAGATGGAGCTGATGCCGTGATGTTGTCAGGAGAAACTTCTGTGGGGAACTATCCCGTTGAGGTCATTAATGCGATGGCTAAGATTATTAAAGAAATGGAATCTGATAAAACTATATATTACAAGGAAGAGCCTCCTGAAAAAAATCAAGAACGTTTTATATCCGATTCAATATGTTATAATGCGTGTAGACTCGCTCAAAGAGTAGAGGTAAACGCAATCATTACCATGTCATTTTCTGGATATACAGCTTATAAAATAGCTTCTCAAAGGCCAAGTGCATGTATTTATATTTTCACAAGCAATAGAAAGATATTAACCCAGTTGAATTTGGTTTGGGGCGTAAAAGCATTTTATTACAATAAGCAAATTAGTACTGACCACACTATTGCTGACATTAAGTATATCATGAAATCAAGTGGGCACTTAGTGAAGGGGGATCTGATTATAAATATTGCATCCATTCCTTTAGAAGATTTGGGAAGCTCTAACATGCTTAAGCTTAGTCATGTTGACTAAGTACATGGTTAATTACGACACTTTACTACAGGACCAAGTAGCTTTTTACCCCATTATCAGACTCCCAAAAATGGGGGCTGTTATACGATCCTATAGGATAGGGTCTCATCAAACAGGCGGCCATAAAAAAGCTGATTTCCAGCGTGTGATTCAACATTATTTTGGTGATGAATATGAGGTTTCTAATTTGCATAGGTTAAACACAGGCATAACTAATAGACCATTTGATATCGACATCTCCCTTGTTGACAAAAATAAAAAAGGAATTCGTATTGACATTGAAATTGATGAGCCATATGCTGCTACTTCGAGACAAGCTACTCATTGTAAAGCCGACGACAAACTAAGAGACGATTATTTTGTTGATCGGGGTTGGGTTGTTATTCGTTTTTCTGAAAGACAGGTTCATCTAGATGAAAACGGATGCTTACGTTATCTAGCTGAAATCCTGAGTTCCTTGGATAGTAGTTACTATATTCCCAAAGAATTAAAAGATTACACCATTGTTGAAAACGTAAATACATGGGATCTTGTTCAGGCTCAAAAATGGGAAAAAGAAGGCTATAGAGAAAAGTATCTAGATTATATTTTCGATGTGGTTGAGGAAGTCAAGAGTGATATTGAACGTGGTCTGAGTGAAAAGGAAATCGCTGAAGAAAAGTTAGTATTGAGAACCTTTATTGGTGAAATGGAGCCGAATATACAGGTTGAAAACAGTCATTCAAGAGACCAAAGAATTGAATTCAATTCTGAAAATCACAAGTATTTTATCGATGGTATTCCTGCGCCATCAGCCAGTACAGTAATTGGAAAATTCTTTCCTGAATTTGATTCATATGGAGCCGCGGCTAGATTAAGACCGAGCAATCCTTTGTATGGGCTTTCACCGGATGAAATTGTCGCCATTTGGTTTGAAAAGGGAAGAAGCAGCTGATAAAGGAACGGTTTTACATGAACAAATCGAGAATTATTATTTAGAACAAGCTTATCATAAAACGGAAGACTTTCATCTCTTCGAACAATTTGCAAACATGCATTCGAGCCTTGAGCCTTTTAGATGTGAGTGGCGTGTTTTTGATGAGCAGTATCACATAGCGGGTACAATTGATCTGGTTGCTAAAAATCAGGGCGTTTTTGAGCTGTATGATTGGAAGAGAAGTAAAAAAATAATTAATGCTCATAATGGTGAGCCCATTAAAAATGACAGATGGGGAAAGGTTGGGGTTGGCAAGCTGAGTAGTATTGACGATACGAGTTACAATCGCTATTGCTTGCAGCAAAGCTTGTATAGATATATCCTTGAAAAAAACTACGGTTTAGTGATTTCAAAAATGTATTTAGTTATCATGCATCCTGATTACGAGCGTTACTATAAGGTTGAGGTCCCTTATCTAAAAGACAAAGTCACTTACATATTGAATACCTTATGAATTCATGATGTTTAAAGGTGTTTTGCTTAAGTTTACGGAGTTAACGTAATAAAAAATATCATATGTTCACGGGTATCATAGAAGAAATCGGGGAGTTAGTCTCCATTGAGAAAGAGAAGAGTAACATTCATTTTACTCTTAAAGCAGAAATGTCTCAAGATTTAAAAGTAGATCAAAGTCTTTCCCATAATGGCTGCTGCCTTACTGTTGTGAGTAGAAGTGACACTAAATATACCGTGACGGCAATTCAAGAAACTTTAGATAAAACCAATCTTAATGATTGGAAGGTCGGTAGTCAGATTAATTTAGAACGTTGCATGAAAGCTGATGGTAGATTTGATGGACATATCGTTCAAGGACATGTCGATTGTGTAGCTCAGTGTGTAAACGTTCAGGATTTAAATGGGAGTTGGAAATTTTCTTTTACTTATGAAGCTCCGCATCGAACTGTAGAAAAAGGATCTGTGACCATAAATGGTACGAGTCTTACTGTTGTTGAAAGCGCAGAAAACAGTTTTTCAGTCTGTATTATTCCATATACCTATCAGCATACGAATTTTCATGAGTTCAGCGTAGGTTCAATAGTTAATCTTGAATTTGATATATTTGGTAAATACATACAGCGCTACTTGAATCAAATCGTTTAGTTTACTGGTTTAAGGACTCTAACAATAAAGTAAATCCAAGTTGCTATTAATATGGCGCCTCCGATTGGTGTTATTGGTCCTAGGAATGACAAGTTCAAGCTGAAAACCCGATCTATTGACAATGCGTAAATTGAGCCGGAAAAAAGTATAATACCTAGAGTGAATCCACCATAGGGCCATTTATTTTTTAAGATCGTTTGCTGATTGAGTCCCAAAGCTAATAATGCAAGACCTTGATACATTTGGTACCGTACTCCAACCTCGAATGAGAGCAATTCATGAGGCGTTAAAATCGCCTTTAAGCTATGCGCCCCAAATGCCCCTAATAATATTCCCAAACAAATAAAAACCGCCCCGGTTACTATATACGCTTTATTCATAACTCAAAGATGTAAAAAACCAATGGAAATGGTATCTTTGAGCAGCGATTTTATGAAACTAAAATTCTCTTTTATAGTGGTGCTTCTTTTAACTATTTCTTGTTCGGAAAGAGCTGTAGAAAACAAAAAAGAAAAGGCTCAAATTGATTATTATCAATTTCGTGAGATGCATCTTGATTCTTTAGGGATTCAGGCTGTTATTATGATCCCCAATGAAACAGCAGGCATAGGAGCGTCTTTTGCTCCAGAAATTTACCATGACAATGGTGGGTTTAAATGGCAGATCAATGTAGGGAGGCATTTTAATATTCTCATTGAAGATTATGGGGATTATCAATATTTAATGCCTGAATTTCTTCGGAGAATTAATACGAAAGACATTTTCAATATTGAGATTATTGAAAAAACAGATGATTACATATTATATAAACGTGAATTGAATGTCTCTCCAACTCAGTTGACGACCTATCATTTGTACGGAGTGAGGTATTTGAATGGCGTATATTATGAATTCACAAATCAGGAAGAGGGCGATTCAGAAAAAGTGATTGAATTTATTTTGAAGTCATTTTTGTCTTTTAAAAATTTAAATAGTGCCATATGATTCAAAGGGATAGTGTAATAGAAATTCTATCAAAAATTATCGAACCTGATTTAAAAAAGGATATTGTCTCCCTTAATCTCGTTGAAGATTTAAAAATCATGGATAATGAAATCCACTTAACGGTCTATGTCACTAATCCCGCTATGCATGCTAGGAATCGCATGAAGGAAGCTGTCGTTTTTAACCTGAAGTCTAGATTGGATAAAAGAACTGAAATTTACTGTACAGTAAAACAAAAGACATCCGAGCTAAATGACGTGCATCGAAAAATATTACCTGATGTTTCTAAAATAATTGCTATTGCATCCGGAAAAGGTGGCGTTGGAAAATCAACGGTAACGGCTAACCTTGCAGGTGGTTTGGCTAAAAAAGGTTTTAAAGTAGGTATTGTTGATGCTGATATTTATGGACCATCTATGCCAACCATGTTTGATTTGGTGGGAGAGCGACCAAAAATGATTGAAATTGATGGGGAATCGAAAATTGAACCTATTTTATCCCATGGAGTTAAAGTTTTATCTATAGGGTTTTTTACGGATAAAGAAAATGCTGTCGTTTGGCGTGGCCCGATGGCCTCTAAGGCTTTGCTGCAAATGTTTAATGATGCTTATTGGGGAGAATTAGATTATTTATTGGTTGATTTACCTCCAGGAACGGGAGATATTCATCTTTCATTAATTCAAACGATTCCACTTGACGGCGTTGTAATTGTTAGTACACCTCAAGAGGTTGCTTTAGCTGATGCAAGACGCGGGGTTAATATGTTTAAAATGGAAAATGTCAATGTACCAATCCTTGGGATGATTGAAAACATGTCTTGGTTTACCCCTGCAGAGCTTCCAGATCATAAATATCATATTTTTGGAAGGGATGGCGCTAAGAATTTAGCAACGGGTATGGGGATTCCATTTTTAGGACAAATACCACTTATTCAGAGTGTTTGTGAGTCAGGAGACTCGGGAAGACCTGCCGTTTTACAAGAGAATAGTTCAGGTTCAAATGCAATTCATGATGTCGTTAATAAATTTGAGGTTCAAGTTAAATTACTTACTAACTTAGTGTCTAATGGAAAATAAGGAAAAAACCCTATTTAAAATCGAACAAGCAATTGACGAGCTCCGTCCTTTTATGCATGCAGATGGCGGAGATATTGAGTTTATTGAATTAACTGATGCGGGGGTTGCAAAAGTTCGTTTGCTTGGCTCTTGTAGTGATTGCTCAATGAGTCATATGACGCTCAAAGCAGGCCTTGAAGAAGCATTGAAGGCCGCGGCTCCAGAGGTGTTAAAAGTTGAAGCGATCGAGGCATGAATGTGAAGCTCATCACAATTGGAAAAACGTCAGTTTCATTTTTGATTGAGGGAGAGGCTGAATATCAAAAAAGACTCAAGCATTACATGCGATTTGAAAGAATCGATTTAAACGATCTCAAAACATCTCAAAAAACATCTCAAAAAGAGATAAGAAAAAAAGAAGGTGATTTACTTTTGAGTAAGTTGACTCCTAATGATATAGTGGTTTTACTCGATGAAAAAGGAACCCAAATGAATTCAATACAATTAGCAAAGTGGTTTGAGAAAAAAACCATTTCTGGTGCGAGAAATGTTGTTTTTGTCATTGGTGGTGCTTTTGGTTTTGACAATGCGGTTTATGATCGTGCCAATGAGAAAATTAGTTTATCAAATTTGACCTTTTCGCATCAAATGGTACGGTTGTTCTTCTTAGAACAGCTGTATAGGATTTCTTCAATCTTGAAAGGAGAAAAGTATCACCATCAATAATAAATAAGTTTGGGTAGTAGTTATATTTCTTTTTCAGATATTGCCATAGCCCTTGTTTGGTTCGTTATTCTTATGGTTATTTCATCCTCGAAAGCCAAAAAAATTGACAATGACGAGATCCGAAAGTATTATTTTAGAAATATCCTTTTTAAGTTCGGTTTCGCCCTTGCGTTTTCATTGGTTTATCTTATATATTACGGAGGAGGAGATACGACAGCCTATTGGGACGGTGCCATTTCTTTAAATAAACTTTTCTTTCATTCTCCTAGTGATTACTTTCAGCATTTATTGAGTGAGCCAACAGCGGCATTGAAATCATTGCATTTTAATATAGATACTGGTTATCCTCCAGGGTGGATTTATAGAGAGCCTGAAGCTTGGTTTATCTGCAAATTGGCTTCTTTAGTTTCTTTTTTTACGTTTCGCTCCTATTTTGCGGGAACGCTCATTTTCGCTTACCTAACTGCGCGAGCCTCATGGCGTGTTTTTGAGCTGGTCGTAAAACTAAAGACACATACTATACCAATAGCCGCTGTCTGTATTTTGTTTATTCCCTCGGTCAGTTTTTGGTGTACAGGTATATCTAAGGATACGGTAATTTATTTCTCGATTCTTAATTTAATCTATTTTTCTTTTGATTTTCTAATTCTTAGAAATAGCCTTGGAATCCGTCATGTTATAGTGATTTGTATTTCAATTTTCCTGATTTATCATATTCGTTCATTTATTCTAGCCGCAATTGCTGCGCCGTTATTTATGTCGTTCGGTGCACGGCTAACCAAAAAATACGAACGAAATTTCATTGCAAAATTGGCGCTAAGGGGGGTTATCTTATTTGGCGGTATTTTCTTATTTCTGTACTTTTTTCAATCTAGTTTTGCAGAAGAAATGGTGAAAGAAGCTCAAGTTGTACAACAGGATTTTCTTCAAAACCCTACCTATACAGGAAAGAGGTATGATATTTCCAATACGGATGCTTCTCCAGGCGGTCTTCTTCAAGCGGTCCCATTGGCTGTTTTTTATGGCATTTATAGGCCTTTTATTACGGAGTCATTTTCTGTAACATTAATTATGAATGGACTGGAAAGTTTGCTTTTAATGTGGTTTACTCTTGGTTTCCTATTTAAGAGAAATGTGTTTTCTAAAATAAAGAAAATCCGTAAACAAGAGATTTTGGTATTTGCCTTGATTTTCTCGTTGTTTATTGCTTTTATGGCTGGGTTTACATCCGTTTTATTTGGCGTTTTGGTTCGTATTAGAGCCCCATTAATGCCATTTATATTTTTGGTTTTGACGACCAATGTCTTTGAAAATAAGCAGTTGGAAAAAGAAAAAGAGTAATATATGTGTGGAATAACAGGCTTTATTGATTTTAAGAGGAACACAACGATGCACGCACTACGTCAAATGACGGATGTGATCCATAGAGGTCCTGATGGTTCAGGTTATGAAATTATCGAAAAAAATAAATACCAGCTAGGTCTTGGCCATAGACGCTTGTCAATCATTGATTTAAGTAAAACAGGGACACAGCCCATGTTGTACAAGAAATACTGGATTTGTTTTAATGGTGAGGTCTACAATTACAATGAAATTA